>CAWGTQ010000001.1:0-51392 GCA_963825395.1 uncultured Acidobacteriota bacterium
CTAATAATGTCCGCACGCCGCAATTTTGGCGATCCAGCGTTTCGGCATCTAGTGTACCCGCGCCAAGCGCAGAGTTTTAATCTCCCACGGCTTCATGTGGAACTGAATAGTAGTTCCTTCCCCCACCGGTCCCACGCTGACGTCTTCCAGCAGGGTGGTCTCTGTGGCGCGGACCTTGCGCGGAAGTTCAAGGGTCACGTCGCCCTCGCGGCCTTCGCATTCCACGAAGCGCGCGATGGCATCGGTATCATAGAAACCCTCCATCTGCTTGAACGCATACAGAACCACGTGATCGCTACCGGTTTTGATAAAGGAGTAGGCGTCGGGCAAGCCACCCTTCTTTCCGGCCCACTGTTCTTGCGGGCTGGCGTGTTGGGGTTCCTGCATGGCCAGCAGCGGCGAGTTGAAAGCCAGTGCCTGCAACTGCACTTTGCCCTCACGCCAACTTCCCTTATGGGGATAAATTGCGTAGCTGAAAACGTGCTCGCCTTCATCGGCGCGCGGGTCAGGGCCCCACGGCCCACGAATCACTGAGAGGTGGAGGGCGTTGCCTTTGGCATCATAACCATTGCGGCCGTTATTGAGAATGGCCACGCCGTAGTCAGGGCTCGAGATATCAACCCATTTTCCCATGACGGCTTCCTCACCCGTCTGGTCGCGTTCGATGACGCCGTAGGGGGTTTCCGCCGACACTTTGCTGGACGCGACACTCAAGGGGAAGCCCGCTTTGAGGAACGTGGCGCGCTCGTACCAGTTCAGCGTCATGGTGACATCCACGCGCGGCTCGCCCGCGATCAGGCTGATGTCCTGAATGAACTCGGAGTCCCGGAAGCGGTGGATCACCCGAATCGTGGCGCGTGCCGGGCCCTGCTCAGTGATTTCAACGCGGGCGGCTTTATCGATATCCCATTTCTTACCCGTCAAGCCGATATCCCAGGCTGGACCCGCGTATTCCTTGGAGGTCTTAAGGGCCTGCTCCGCTGTGTCCTCCCAAGCAGTCAGGGAATTCCCCTCCCCGTGAAACGCTTCGCGCCGGTTCGTCTTGTCATAGAGCCGCGCGATGTTGCCCGTTTCAGGATTGATCTCGACGCGCAAGAATTCGTTTTCCAAATAGGGCCGGGGCTTCGATCCCACCTGCAAGGAGGAAGCCGCCGCTTGGAAATTGCCGGTGTCAGCCACGAGCCGGTAGAGTTTCAACCCCATCTGGGGAACTTTCTGCGCGACGAAGGCCACGGTAGCCGTCTCGTGAGCCCCTGCCTTCGACGGCGCCCTCAGAATCTGGACCGCCGCCTTTTCCTCGCCATGCACAGCCACCATTCGCGCTGGCAGCGAAAAGGCGGAAACCTCTTCGGTTACCAAGCCGGTGCGATCCCACGACTGCGGGTTGTAGACCACTAACGGCACGCCCTCGCCACGGGTATCAACTTGAAGTCCCAGGTTCTCCAGAGAGAACTTCAGAGCGCGGTTGCCGCGCTCGAAAATTTCCTGGTACTGGAGCGCCGCGTCGGCGTAAATGGGACCTATGCCCGAGCCCGCCGCCAGGTCGTGGGCTTGGTTAAGTAACGCCAGCTTCCAAGCTTCGCTGATGTCGCGGACCGGATAGTAATCGCGATAATCGAAAAACACCGCCAACTCCGACATCTTTTCGGCGTTGAGGAGTAGTTGCTCCGTCTGGCGATTGTGCCGCTTCATCTCCACCTGAGTCGTATAGCAACCGGGGAAAACAGGATTCAACTCCTTTTCGTAAACCGGAAAGTCCTTTTTTTCGGTCAGCAAGATATCGATGTACTCCGCGACGTTGGTGGGTTTAACGCGTACATCATCCGGCGAGGCGTTCAGTTTGGCAATGCCGGCGATATCATTAGAATTGGGACCGCCACCGTGATCGCCCATCCCGTAAAGCACCATGATGTTTTTCACTCCGGCGCGATCGGCGTTCCGAATTCCCAGAACGGTGGTGTGCTCGTGGTCCATCGTCTGGGTATATTCGCCGGGCGTTGTATATCCCAGGACTCGGCTTCCGTCCAAGCCCCGCCACCAGATGATCGGCGGGCGGGTCGGGTCATGGGGGCGATTGAATACGTAAAGCTCTATGCCGGCTTTGTGCGCAATCTGCGGCATCGTGACGGGATGGCCGAAGACGTCCGGCTGCCAAGCCATGCGGACGTAGTGGCCGAATTTTTCTTTGCTGTATTTCTGCCCATAGAGGAACTGCCGCACGAGCGATTCTCCGTCGCTGACGTTCTCATCCATCTGCACCCAACCCGAGGTGGCGGGAACGAAATTGCCGGTCCGGGCCCTTTCCTGCAGCCCCTTGAAAACCTCCGGGTAGAAGTGCTCCATCGAGTCCAGAACCACTGCCTGGTCTTGCGCGAAAGTGTAGTCCGGAAATTGGTCCATCAACCTGAGTTGGTTGCTGAACGTGTTGTACATGATGTCATGGATGGACTCTTCCCAGCGCCACAGCCAAGCCATGTCCATGTGAGCGTAACCGACCACGTGGGCGGTGTAGTCTTTGGGCTGGGGCGGTGTTTGCGCTCGAGTTATGGAAACTAAACATGAAGCCATCAAGATGATGACGATGAGTTGGCGCACAGATTTTCCTCCCAGCAGAAATGCTTGCTCCGGAGACGCCTTTTTTGCTGCCCGCTCACGACAGGGTTGGGATTTCGGCCTCCCCGGCCAGCTGAATATATACTCTCCCTGGACCGGGAGCAATTCCCTAGGCCAAGATTTAAGTTGGGTTTTCTGATCAGCCCGAACAGTTCTCATCAAACGGTTGGAAGGTATGTGCTAAAATCCCGCCCTTTCCCATCCTTACGAAGGAGGGGAGCCGCGAGTGCCCTCCTATTAACACTCGATCATTTGCGAAGAAGACAGGTTTTCATTGACAAGCGAAAGCAATCATATTAAGAGACAAGCGAAGGTAATATTGGAATTCATAGGAAGACAAGATTCCACAGGTAAACATGCTTAACGAAGAGCGACGCCGAAAAATCCTCGAGGTCATCAAGGAAGAAGGCCGTGGAGTGGTCACGGATCTTGCTTCGCGGCTACAAACATCGCAGGTAACGATTCGCAAGGATCTGGAGAAGCTTCACAGCGAAGGCCTGCTTCAACGCTCCCACGGTGGGGCTTTGCCGGTGCGGGCGGGCGCGTTGCTCGACCCCAGTCTGCGGGAAAAGGAGAAGCAGCACCGCAAGGAAAAGCAGCGCATCGGCGAAGCGGCAGCGGCCCTGATAAAGGAGGGGGAATGCGTCATCCTGGACTCTGGAACCACCACCACGGCGGTCGCCAGGGCCTTACGCAATCGCGGGCGGCTTACGGTGATAACCAACGCGGTGAACATTGCCGCTGAACTTGCCGGCACTTCCATCGAGGTGATTCTGACGGGAGGAATTCTGCGCGAGAACTCCTTCTCGCTGGTGGGGCCACTCGCCGAGGAAACCCTGGGCCGATTGAGTGCCGATATTTTCTTCCTCGCCGTGGACGGATTTGACGTTCACTATGGCCCCACCACGCCCAACCTACTGGAAGCCAAGGTGAATCGTGAAATGATCAAGATTTCCGGGCGGACGGTGTGTGTGTGCGACTCCAGCAAATTCGGGCGCCGCAGTCTTTCCCAAATCGCCGCGCCTTCCTCCATTCACCAGGTAATTACTGACAACAAGATTCTCAAGGCCGATTTAAACGAGCTCACGGAGGCCGGGATTAAAGTCACCGTCGTTTAGCCGCGCCATGGCCGTGCGAAGATCGATCGACGAAAACTGCTCGTCCGAAAAGAGCGGGGGGGGGCAAAGGCCGAGACATTCCAAGGCGCTCCCTTTTCCTCATGCTTCGTCAAGTCCGGCAGGTCTATCAATCTCACTGCTGCTGGGGGAGTGCGCGAGCGTTTGGCTGTCCGGATTCTCACCTTAACGTTTTGGCTTGCTTTTGGCGCACTGCTGCGGCACGACCTCCGTGAGTCTGGGAGGGAGCTATGGAATCAAATCTGATTTAATAAGCAGGGTGTCATCGTGGCGAGCCCCACGCCCGTTGGAGCCGACCACCTATCCTGGAATCAAGGAGCGACCGTATGGCAAATAACCAAGTCAGGAGATTAGGTTGTCTTCTTAGCCTGACTGCGTGCACTCTGCTGCTCAGTTTTTCGTCCGGGGGGAAGGCCCAGCAAGCTGCCACGCCTCCCTCGAGTGGAGAAGCGGAGACGCAGCGGACCACTTGGTTCAGGCAAGCCAAATTCGGCATGTTCATCCACTGGGGTCCGTACTCCCTTGCCAGCGTCGAGGCTTCTTGGCCGATCATGACACCTGAGGCCCATTGGAATATCACCGAGGCTGAGTACGTAGCGCTCTACAAGCAGTTTAACCCTGTCCAGTTTGATCCCCAGGCCTGGGTGCATTTGGCCAAAGATGCGGGAATGCGCTACATGGTATTTACCACCAAGCACCATGACGGGTTCTGCATGTTCGACACCGCCTTAACCGACTATAAAATCACGAAAACTCCCTATGGCAGGGATGTTACAGCCATGCTCGCCAGAGCTGCTCACGACGCGGAAATGCCGTTGGGCTTTTATTATTCACCTCCGGATATGCATCATGCGGGCTTCCGTGATACTTCCAAACCCGTCAAGAACACCTGGCACGGCGATCCCACCCGGCCGGAATGGGCGACGTACCTCGATTACATGGAAGCCCAACTGCGGGAACTCCTTACAGAATACGGGCCAGTTGCCCTGATCTGGTTTGACGGGCTCGATCATCAGGAAAAGTACAAAGGCCAGGAGGTTCTGGACCTCATCCACCATCTTCAGCCCGCCACCCTGGTGAATAATCGGATCGGTGTGGCGGGTGATTTTGCCACTCCAGAGCAATTCATCCCTGACCGGATTCCCACCAAGAGCGCCGCTAACACGCTGCAAGGCACCACGAAGCCTCCCGAGCCAACGCCGGCCCCCGTGCCGGCCACGGACGACTTTCAGCTCTGGGAAACCTGCATGACCATCAACGACACGTGGGCCTATAACAAGAACGACACGCAATTCAAGTCCGCAAAAGAGCTGATTCGGGACTTGGTCAACGTGGTGAGCAAGGGTGGAAATTTGCTACTGGACGTAGGCCCGACTCCGGAGGGGACCATTCAGCCGGAATTCGTGGATCGCCTTCAGTCCATAGGAGAATGGATGAAGGTCTACGGGGATTCCATTTACGGAACAACTTACGGACCGCTGCAAAACCTGGCGTTTGGCAAAACCACAGCCAAGGGCAAGATTGTGTACATCCATGTGTTCGAATGGCCTCCGGATGGCCAATTGGAACTGCGGGGGCTCGAGGGGCGCATCGCACAGATATCCGTGCTGGGAGACAAAAGGAAGCTGCGATGGCGGCAGGATGACGCGAAGTTGACCATTCAGGTGCCCGCTACCGCCCCGGACGAAAACGACAGCGTTCTGCAAATCATAACCCGGCAACCAAGCTTTTCACCATGGGTTTAGAAGGGCGAGGTTTTAGTGTGTGTGAAAACGCCCCTTGACGCTAGGAGCGCATTGCACTCCCGTCTGGCATGGATGCGATGCTTTGGAGTATGGCAGCTTGCTGTCGCACTCCAGCGCTTCGCGGGACGTTCACAATTTGCTGTGGCTACTTCCCTAACTCCGGTCCCCTACAAGCTCTGATCCTTTCAAGGTTGGGGTTTTCTTGCGGCCGAAGAGTCCTTGCATCCATTTCTGGAACGAGTCGAGGTAGGTGTAATAGACAGGGGTGATGTAAAGGGTGATGAGCTGAGAGAAAACCAACCCGCCCACAACGCACAGGCCCAGGGGACGCCGCGATTCCGCGCCGGCGCCAAACCCTAGCGCGATGGGCAGCGTTCCCATCAGTGCCGCCATGGTAGTCATCATGATGGGCCGGAAGCGCACCAGCGCTCCGTAGTAAATGGCTTCTTGCGTCGTCTTGCCGGAGTTTCGTTCCGCATCGAGGGCAAAGTCAATCATCATGATGGCGTTCTTCTTGACGATACCCACGAGCATGATGATCCCGACGAAACCGTAGAGGTCAAGTTCATAGCCGAAGTACATCAGCGTGAGCAGGGCTCCGAGTGCCGCGGAAGGCAGCCCAGAGAGAATCGTCAGTGGATGAATGAAACTCTCATACAGAATCCCCAGCACAATGTAGATAACCAGGATGGTAATGACCAGCAGAACGCTCAAGCCGACCAGAGAGGACTGGAACTGCTGTGCGGTGCCTTCGAAATTGGCGCTAAGGTCGGAGGGCAGGGTTTGTCGGGCGACCTGCTCGACGCGATTGACGGCATCTCCGAGCGACGTGCCGGGCTGCAAATTGAACGACACGGTGACGGACGGCAACTGTCCCGCGTGATTGACCACCAGCGGGCCAAGTGACTGGGTGAGCTTTGAGACCGCGCTGAGCGGGACCAGGGGGCCGCTGCTGGAGTGGATGTAAAGCAGGGAGAGCGCCTGCGGGTCCATCTGGTATTTTGGCAGGAGCTCGGCCAGCACCCAATACTCATTGTTGGGGGTATAGATGGTGGAAATTTGACGCGAGCTGTAAGCCGTTTCCAGCGCGTTTTCCACCTGGAACGCACTAACTCCCAGGGCGTTGGCCTTGTCGCGGTCGATCTCCACATTCACTTGCGGGTTGTTGACTTGGAGGTCTGTGGTCACATCCTGAAGTCCTGGAATTGAACGCAGCTCGTTTTCTAACTTCAGGGATTCACGATAGAGCTCCTTGGTTTCTGGCCCCTGAAGTGTGAACTGGTACTGGCTCTTGGTCAGGTGGCCGCCGATTTGAATCGGGGGCGGATTCTGCATGAAAGCCATGATGCCGGGAACCGCGAATAGCCGGGGGCGCAACTCTTCCATAACCTGGTCGGTATCGAGATAGCGATACTTGGGATCGTGCGGGTAGGGAATGTGCAGCCGGTCCTTAAACCAGTTCATCATCTGCACGCGGCCGCTGGGGCGTGCCTTCAAGTCTATGAAGAAGAATCCGGAGTTCCCGCCACCCCCCGGCCCGCCCGCGCCCGCGAAAGACATGATGTTTTCCACGTTGGGATCAGTCACAACGAGACTGGTAATGGCCTTCTGGTGGTCTTTCATGGAGTCAAAGGAAATGCCCTGCTGCGCCATAGTGATGCCGAAGATGAAGCCACCGTCTTCGCTGGGAAGGAATCCCTTGGGAATGCGGATAAAGAGCCAAACGGTGACGGCCATGATGGCCAGTGAGAACAGTAGAGGTGACGAACCGGTGCCGCAGGACCCTTTGCAAGCTCCAATCGTAGGCGGCCAGCAAGCCGTGGTGGCCGCGCTCGAAAAGGTTGAACAGAAAGCCATGCTCGTCCGGCTCGGCATGGCGCAGGAAGCGGCTGCACAGCATGGGCGTCAGCGTGAGCGAGACCACACCCGACACCAGGACCGCCGACATGATGGTTACGGAGAATTCGTGCAGCAGCCGCCCCAGAATACCTCCCATGAAAAGCACAGGGATGAAGACTGCGGCCAGCGAAAGGGTCATGGAGAGAATGGTGAAGCTGATTTCTCGCGAACCGCGCAGCGCCGCTTCCATGACGCCCTCGCCCATTTCCAGATGGCGGACGATGTTTTCAAGCATGACAATGGCGTCGTCCACGACAAAGCCCACCGCCAGCACCAGCGCCATCAGCGAGAGGTTGTCGACCGTGTAACCGAACAGATACATCACTGCGAACGTACCCACAATCGACATAGGCAGCGCCAGGCTGGGGATGACCGTGGCCGACACATTGCGCAGGAAAAGGAAGATGACCAGCACTACCAGGCAGAGCGTCAGGTAAAGGGTGAACTTGACGTCGTCCACGGAGTCGCGAATGGAAATCGAGGCGTCGTAGAGGGTATCCAGGTGGATGGACTGCGGGATCTCTTGGCGAAAGGTCGGCAGCAGACGCTGGATGTTGTCCACCACCTCGATGGTGTTGGTGCCGGGTTGGCGTTGGATGGCCAGCACCATGGAGTTGACCCCGTTGTACCAGGTGACCACCTTGGTGTTCTGCACGCTGTCAATCACCTGGCCCAGCGCTTCCAAACGCACCGGCGCGCCGTTGCGATAAGCGACAATGAGCGGCCGGTAAGAGGCGGCGTTCTGGAGTTGGCCGTTGGCCTGCACCACGAAGGACTTGTGCGTGCCGAAAAGGGTTCCGGTGGGTAGGTTGACGTTGGCATTCTTGATGGCGTCCGTCACCTCATCAATCCCGATGCCGCGCGTGGCCAGCGCCTGGGGATCAAGCTGCACCCGCACCGCGTATTTCTGCGCTCCATACAACTGCACTTGCGCCACACCGTTGATCATGGAAATGCGTTGCGCCATGAGCGTGTCAGCGTAGTCATCGACGGTGGAGGATGCAAGTGTGTCGGAGTGAACGGCCATGTAAAGCACCGGCTGATCCGCCGGGTTCACTTTCTGGTAGGAGGGTGGCGCGGGCATGTCGGCCGGAAGCCTGCCCTGAGAGCGTGCGATGGCTGCCTGCACATCCTGCGATGCAGCGTCAATATTGCGGCTCAGGCTGAACTGCATGGTGATTTGTGTGCCGCCCTGCGTGCTCATGGAACTCATGGACTCCAAGCCGGCAATGGTGGAGAACTCGCGCTCCAGCACGGTGGCTACGGCGGCGGCCATGGTCTCGGGGCTCGCGCCCGGGAGGGAGGCGCTCACCTGGATGGTGGGATAATCTACGTTGGGCAAATCGCTGACCGGCAGTTCCCGATAGGCAATGATCCCAAAAACCAAAATGGCCAACATCGTGAGCGTCGTCATGATGGGCCGGCGGATAAAGAGTTCCGCTAAGTTCATAAAAACAAGTCCCTGCCTGGGCTCAGGAGCCCTTTTTGATTTCCACTTTGGACCCCGGCGCCAGCAGCAACTGCCCGTCAGTCACCACGGTTTCACCGGGCGCGACGCCTTTCTCGATCACTGTTTCGCCCTGCACGGTTTCGCCCACTACCACCGGGCGGAGGTCGGCGGTGAAATCGGGCTTCACGACGAACAGGTATTTGCCAACTTGGCCCGTCTGCACCGACTGCGACGGGACCACAGTGGCGTTGGGCTGCAAGGTCAGCCGCATGACGACATTAACGAACTGCCCCGGCCAAAGTCGATTGTCCGGGTTCGGAAACGTAGCGCGCATCTTGATCGTGCCCGTGGCAGTGTCCACGGCGTTGTCAATAAAGATGAGCTGGCCCAAGGCCGGCGCCCGAGGATCGTTGGGAATATGAGCCTCGACCGCGAGAGGGCCCCGCGCCTGGAATTCTTTCACCTCAGCAAGGTATTGCTCCGGCACTGCGAAAGTCACATAGATCGGATGGACCTGATTGATGACCACCAGAACCGTATCATTCACCTTAGCGATATTGCCGGGATAAACTTGGAAGATCCCCGTGCGGCCGTCAATGGGAGAGTAAATAGAGCAGTAGCTTAAGTTCACCTGGGCGCTTTCGATGGCGGCTTGGTCAGCGCGCACAGTGGCTTCCTGAGCTTGAGCGGTGGTTCGGAATGTGTCGTATTGGTCTTTCGATATGATGCCCGCCTGAAAGAGCTTTTCATTGCGCTCCGCCTGGGCCCGGGCATTAGCAAGTTGCGCCTGATCGCGCGCCAGGTTTGCCTCAAGCTGGCTCAGCGTCGCCTGGAATGGACGGCGATCCAAGGTGAAAAGCATTTGGCCCTTCTTGACGTCCTGGCCCTGCGTAAAGTAGGCTCGCTCGATTTCGCCGGCAATCTGGGTGCGCACCGAAACATTGGAGTAGGCTTCCACGTTGCCAATGACTTCCACTTGCACCGGGACACTTTTTACCGTGGCCTTGGCGACCGTGACCGGAACGCGAAACTCCATCCCCATGCCTTCCGATTTCGCCGCCTTGGGTGTACACCCCCCCATCATCAGCAGGCTCGCGAACAGTGCGCCGATGCACCACACTTCATAAGCCTGGGAAAGTGCGTTGCGCCTTCTCGCGGTAGTGACTGCATAAAATTCCATGTCCTGGTTTCTCCTGCGTTATGAACCTCTCCGGGTTCTCTGCGATGTTCCTATGATGCTTGCACGCGATGACATCGCATTGTAGGAAACCGATAACTGTACTTCCAAGTTACTGCCGCGTCAATGTGATGGTCGCAGGAGGCGCGGCAAGTTCGTGCCCATTCAGCGTGGTGTCGCCCACTTCGTAATGCGCGGTTCGCTGGTCAGGTTCTTCACCAGCAGGCCGTTGCGGTCAGGACGGGTGACGATGATGCGAATCTTAGTAATCTTGAATCGCGGCCGACCCGGCGTGGAAGTGGGTGGCGACGCCTCACCCCCGGCCGTTCGTCGTCCCAAAATGGATTCGGCGAGGGCCGTGGCTTCGGCGAGTTTCATGAATCCACGGCGGTTCGCAGGCTGGGCTTTGGGTAGCATCCCCTTTCCTTTTCCATTTTTCCCTAGTGATGGTTGACCGATCGCAAGTTGCACTCCGGTTGTACCGGAGGCTATTCTACCCCACGACGCAGTCGCCTTGGTGGAGTGAACGTTTCCCTTTTGGTGCTTGGGCCGCAACCTCGACAAATCCTTGCTGGCTTGTCGGACCTCCGCAATGGTAGTGGACAATATCAATTTGTGGTAGACTGTCCTAGTGGTCTGGGATGGACTTGGGGCGCAAGGGGTCGCCAGTTCAGCCCTGGCCGTCCTGACCAATTTGAGGGAATAGGGAATAGGGAACAGGACACAGGTTGCAGGGAAGGCCGTGGTTGCTTGGGTTTCTTCCTGTAACCTACCGCCTTTCCCCTCTAACCTGGTTATTCGGGGCGTAGCGTAGCCTGGTAGCGCGCTTGGTTCGGGACCAAGAGGTCCCCAGTTCAAATCTGGGCGCCCCGACCATTTGTCTCTTTTCCTTTCATTGAATTGTAGTCCTAACTCCTTTGTTTCACTTGGTTGCTTCGAAAGCATTCCCTACAACAGGTGGGTCGCGTTGACTTTTATTATAATGCCGATCTACAGCTGCCGGGTTTTGATTCAATACTTTCCGACCACATAGGGCGCCGCAACAACAAGCTGCCCCCTTACCGCAAAAGAATTTCGCTTGATAAAGTTGAAACACTTGTTTCATACTGCTGTTTCGAACAAGCGTTTCGATCCTTTGATGGCAAAGAATGGCGTAATTCAAGACAAGGAAACTCGTGGCCGCGTGCTGAAAGCTGCAGCGCGCCTTTTTGCTGAGCGTGGCTTTAACCACGTCAGCATCCGGGACATTTGCAAGGAGGCGGGCTCGAACGTGGCGTCTGTCAACTATCATTTTGGCGACAAGTTGGGCCTTTACCGGGAATTGATTGGAGTTGTCGCGGAAGGAATGAACGACGGCAAAACCAGTGCTTTGGAGGCAGGCGCGGGACGGCCACCGGAAGAGCAGTTGCGCGCCTATATTCGCGGCTTTTTGCATCAACTCCTCGACCAGAATCCGAAGGAAACATGCTGGCTGGAAAAGCTCATTGCCCGGGAGACTGCGGAGCCGACGCCAGCGGTGGATTTGATTATCGAAAAAGGCATCAAACCCGCCGCGGAGCGCCTTAACAAGCTGGTCAGCGAGGTTATGGGGTTGCCTGTCAACGACTCCCGTGTCTTTCTCGGCGCAAGTGCCATTCAGGGACTTTGCCTCTGGTATCGGACTTCGCGCAAGGTCGCCGAGCGCATGTTCCCGGAACTGCAGTTCACGCCGGAGCGTATTGATTTTATGGCGGACTTTGTTGCAGATTTTTCACTGGCCGGGATGCGTGCCTTGGCGCAAGATGGAAAAGGATACGAAAGAGTCCTGAGCACTTTCGCATCCCCGTAAATTTTCTGCCGCAGGGCGTTGCAGTCTTTTCAAAACTTTTGGTTTCGGGGGGCATCAATTTATCTATGCCAGTCGCCGACCTATCTTCGCTGAAGATTGATGACGTCCACCGCTCGGGCGGGTCGGGGGGGAAGCTCTGGCGCATACTTGCCGCTTCCTTGGGAGTGCTGGTTCTGATCACCGGGGGTGTTTTCGCCTTGCGGTCCCGGGAGCCTGCGGTGGAGGTTGCCGCTGCGCGCGCGGCGAACACCCAGGAGGCTGAGACACTGCTCAACGCCAGCGGTTACGTCACGCCCCGCCGACGGGCCACGGTCGCTGCAAAAATCACCGGTCGCGTTACGAGCGTTCTCTTTGACGAAGGCATGCGCGTCCAGGAAGGCCAGCTTCTCGCTACGCTGGACGACTCGGATGCCAAGCGAGCCCTCGACTCTGCCATCGCCGATCGTAAAGCGTCGCAGGCGGCTATCACCGATTACCAGGTGCAATTAAAGTATGCGGAAATCGCGCTGCGCCGCACCAAGGAGCTCCACGATGCGCAGGTGCAGAGCCAGGACGCTCTGGACGTCGCCGGTACCAACGTGGACAGCCTCAAAGCCAAGATTGCGCTGGCTGAGGACCAAGTGGATGCTTCGGCAACCCGCATCGAACAGGCCCAGCAGAACGTTGACAACTGCGTTATTCGGGCGCCCTTTAGCGGAATCATCGTTTCGAAAGACGCCCAGGTGGGCGAGATGGTTTCGCCCCTTTCCGCGGGAGGTGGCTTCACACGTACAGGCATTGCCACCATCGTCGATATGAACTCGAATGAGATAGAAGTGGACGTCAACGAGGCTTATATCGCCCGCGTTCAGCCTGGACAGAAAGTTACTGCCACGCTCGATGCCTATCCCGATTGGCAGATCCCTAGTCACGTGCGTACCATCATCCCTACCGCCGACCGCCAGAAGGCTACCGTCAAGGTGCGCATCTCTTTTGACCGGCTTGATCCCAGAATTCTCCCTGACATGGGCGTGAAGGTGGCTTTCCTCAGCGAAGAGCCCTCTCGGAAGAAGGCTAAGACCCAGGATCAAGCGCCTGCGGCCAAGGCCGTCATCCCCAAGAGCGCCGTGCATGGCGAGGGGAGCGACACCTATGTGTTTGCGGTGCGCGATGGCAAGCTGGAGCGTCGCGCCGTCAGCCTCGGGCGCGGGATCGCGGGCGATGTCGAAATCATGGCTGGCGCGAACGCCGGTGATGAACTCGTCGTGCGCGGTCCGGAGAACCTGCAAGACGGCGAGCGAGTCGAAATCCGCCAGTAGGAGAGAAACATGGTGAGCGTTAATACCAATGGGAATTCCTCGGCCCTGATCCAGGTCCGCGGCCTCAACAAGACCTACCGGCGGGGTGGCGAGCAGATTCAGGTCCTGCAAGGCCTCAATCTGGACGTGGATAAGGGCGACTTCGTGGCATTCATGGGGCCGAGCGGCTCCGGAAAAACCACCCTGCTCAATCTCCTGGGCGGGCTCGACGTTCCCACCTCCGGCGCCGTTTCCGTGGCGGGCGATGAGATCACCCACATGTCTTCCGGCAGGCTCACCGAATGGCGCGCCCGCCACGTGGGCTTCGTCTTTCAGATGTACAACCTCGTCCCGGTTCTCACTGCGTACCAGAATGTTGAGCTCCCGCTCCTTCTCACGCGGCTCTCTCGATCCGCGCGCCGCGAGCACGTGGAAGCCGCGCTCTCCATCGTCGGGCTCCGAGACCGCGCACGCCATTTTCCCCGCCAGCTTTCCGGCGGGCAGGAGCAACGGGTGGCCATCGCCCGCGCCATCGTCTCCGATCCCACTTTTCTCCTCTGCGACGAGCCCACCGGCGACCTCGACCGCAAGAGCGCCGATGAAATCATGGCGCTCATCGAGGAACTGGTGAGCAAGCACAGCAAGACCGTCCTGATGGTCACGCACGACCCCCTGGTTGCAGCCCGCGCGCACATAGTGCTCCATCTTGAGAAAGGTATCCTGGTGGAGGCGTCGAAGTCTCGGCAGAATGTCATGGCGGGAGGTGGGGCATGAAGTTCAGCCGGCTCATCCTGGCAAACCTTTTCCGCAAGAAGGTGCGGCTGATCCTCACTCTCGGTTCATTTGCCGTGGCCCTATTCCTCTTCGCCTTTCTCGCCGTAGTAAGGGATGCCTTCACCCGCGGCGGGGGCATCGCCAGCGCCAACCGGCTGGTCACGATCAATCGCGTTTCCATCATTCAGCCCTTACCACTCTCTTATAGCGACAAAATCGCGCGCATTCCGGGCGTTCAAAGCGTGACCCACGACAACTGGTTCGGCGGCGTCTATCAGGACGAAAAGAACTTCTTCCCGCAGTTCGTGATTGACCCTGCGGACCAACGCCAAGTATTTCCCGAATTGGTCGTTCCCGATGACCAGTGGAATACCTTTCTCAAGGACCGCCAGGGCGCCATCGTGGGCGTCAGTACGGCCAAACGCTTTGGCTGGAAGATCGGCGATCGCATCCCCATCAAGACCACGCTCTATGGCAGCGGGGGGCCTGGGAGTTCAATATCGACGGCATTTATCATGGCCAGCGTAAGGCGGACGACGAGACGCAGTTCTGGTTCCAGTGGGACTATTTCGAGGAGCGCGTCCCCGAGCGGCTCAAGGGGCAGACGGGCTGGTATACCGTCAAGCTCGGCTCGCCGGATGACGCCATCCGCGTGGCCAAAGCCATTGACACCGAGTTTGCCAACTCCCCTTACGAAACCAAAACCGACACCGAATCCGCCTTCGCGGCAAGCTGGGTGAAACAGTTCGGCAACATCGAACTCCTCATCATTTCCATCGGCAGCGTCGTTTTCTTCACCCTGCTTCTCGTTACGGGGAACACCATGGCCATTTCCGTGCGGGAGCGTACGGGTGAACTCGCCGTTCTCAAGGCCATCGGGTTCAAGGACGGCTCCGTGCTTCTTTTCGTGCTCGCGGAAGCTCTGGCCATCGCGCTGTTCGGGGGCAGTCTGGGTCTGGCTCTGGCCGTTCTCGCCATTCCCGTGCTCGGGGCGTCCCTGAGCGGCATGCTGCCCAACCTCATCCTGTCCAAATCGGTGCTGGCGGCGGGGCTCGGCTTCGCCCTGGTGGTGGGAGCGTCGAGCGGGCTCCTGCCAGGCATCGGCGCCATGCGGCTGCGCGTGGTGGAAGCGTTTCGAAGAGTGTGAGAAAGGCAAGGAATGGTGAATAGTGAATAGTAAATGGTTAGTGGCGGTTAGTGGGTTGCATTTCGACCTAAAGAGTTACCATCATTCACTATTTACTATTCACTATTCCCCGGCCACTAATAACTAACCACTGGTGTTCAACTATGGCCATTCCTGTTGTCTATAACCTCCGTAGTGTGAAGGCCCGATGGACCTCCGCCATCGTCGCCATCCTCGGCATTGCCGGAACCGTCGGCGTCTTTGTCGCCATGCTCTCTCTGGCCCGCGGGTTCCGCGCCACTCTGGTTTCATCAGGTTCGTATGACAATGCCATCGTGATGCGCGCCGGCGCCACTGCCGAGATGATGAGTGGCATTACGCTGGATACTGTCAAGATCCTCCAGGATGAGCCGGGTGTGGCGCGCCTGAACGGCGAGCCCCTGGTGACTTCGGAAGTCGTGGTTGTCGCGCCCTTCCCTCTACGCTCGACCGGCACGGACGCTAACGTGCAAATCCGCGGGGTTTCACCCAATGTCCTCACTGTGCGCCGGAACGTCAAGATCATCCAGGGCCGCATGTTCCGCCCAGGTCTATCCGAATTGGTCGTCGGCCGCAATGCCACACACAGTTATTCCGGCCTGACCGTGGGAAACCATGTGCGCTTCGGCGGTGGGGAATGGACCGTGGTGGGGATTTTCGACGCGGGCGGCTCGGCCTTTGATTCCGAGGTCTGGTGCGATGGCCGGGTCCTCGACGACGTGTATAAACGCCCCGGCAATATCTTCCAATCGGCCACCGTCCATCTTTCTTCGCCCGAAGCGTTCCAGAATTTCAAAGATGCGGTCAGCAAGGACCCCCGCCTCGACGTGGATGTCAGCCGCGAAATTGATTACTACGCCAAGCAGTCGCAGATGATGACGCGCCTCATCACGGTTCTGGGCGGCTTGGTGGCGGCCGTCATGGGCATCGGCGCAGTTTTCGGAGCTCTCAATACCATGTATTCCGCGGTCGCAGAACGCGGCCGTGAAATCGCCGTCATGCGGGCGTTGGGTTTCGGCGCCATCGCGGTCGTCTTCTCTTTTCTGATTGAGGCCGTGCTGATCTCCTTTGTGGGAGGGGCCATTGGCTGCCTAGCGGTTCTGCCTCTCAACGGCCTCACCACCGGTGCCATGAACTGGCAGACGTTCTCTCACATGGCCTTCGCCTTCAAGATTACCCCTGGCCTACTTTTGGGGGGAATCATCTTCGCGCTGGGAATGGGTGTGACTGGCGGCTTGCTCCCGGCAATCCACGCTGCGCTTCGCCCCATCTCCGCGGCGCTCCGCTCTTTGTGACGGCATTACCTCTGCGCCGAAGAAGAGGTGATTTTTTCCTCGACGGTCAGAAGGTACCGGCGATCCAGGTCCCGTGCCTTCATGATCTTCGCCTCGAAATCGCTCATTTGCATATTCGGGTGTACCCTCTTGAAGGTGTCCTTCTCCACCTCATATATGCCTTTGAGCGCCTTCTCCCACGAGGGGAACACGTCCACACTCACGGCCTGATATCCCGCCGTTCCCGATGGGAGGAAGGGCACCACCAAGAACCACGCGGACATGATACCGTCTTTGATGAAGGCCTCCGCCATCGGTTTCCACATGTTGCGCTCGAGACCGAAGTACGCGTCCGTTTCGTGGACCTTCATGAAATTCAGGTAAAGGTAGTCGCCTTTTTGAGCCGTGCCCACGATGATCAGAGGCCGCCACAACTCCGATGACACGACCTGTGCCAGTTCGCGGACTTTCGCATCGTAGGCGTCTACATTCATATCGATGCCGGCTTTCTTTATCAGTCCGGCAAGGTGCTCCGGCCCCGGCGGCGGAGGGACGCCTGGATACACGATGACAGTGATGTAGTCGCAGTAAGCTTCCTCGCCACCGGGGAACACCGTGCGTAGGAGATATGCAGCGCTTGCCTCCCCCTCGTCCACCTCGACATGAACGAGTTTTTTCCAGACGTCATTCTGGAACTGGGCGAGTTCGGCTTGTTTCCCGGGCTGCGCTTTCAGGCAGGTGATCCGATCATAGCCGGCTGGCGCGCTTTGAGCCCTCATCATGAAGGGCGACATGAGTACGAAGGCAAGAACGTAAAACACATTTCGATTCATACGCACCTCTTTCGATTTTTTGGGAATTGGAATCAAGCGACCAAGTGTTAGGATTATGCCTCCTCTCAGACCTTACGATAATCCTATGATAGTCTAACCATAGCTTCTACCACGATGAGGGTCGCAAGTCGATGCTGACGTCGCGGCTTGACATTCCTTCTACGGGGACTATGATAACCAGCGACAAAATGTGATCCCCGAGTTTGTCATCCCGAAGAGACCGTTGTCGTCCACAAGAGACAAGGCTAGCTCCTCACCGCATGCTTGTGGGCACGGCAATTAGCTTTGTGAGGTGAACATGGCGCGAAACGAACTTACTAATTGTAATCGTCGATCCTTCCTCGGCAAGTCGCTGGCAGCCGGAGCGGCGGCTTCGGCATTGACGATCTTGAGACCCGAACTGGTCCGAGGCGCCGGAAGCGAGAAGCTGCGAGCAGGCTTGGTCGGCTGCGGTGGACGTGGCACGGGAGCAGCCGCGGACCTGCTCAGTGCTGATCCGCGCGTTGAACTCGTGGCCATGGGAGACATCTTCGACGACAAACTCCAGGCCTCCCTCGCCAAGCTGCGCGATCCCAAGTTCCTGGCAGAGGCGAGCCCGAAGAACGCCGCGGCCTTCACGGGTCAGCCCCTGGCAGAGTTGGTGGAATCGATCCGGAAGCGGGTCACGGTAGATCCGGAACATTGCTTTGTCGGGTTTGATGCCTATCGCAAGGTCATCGCTTCGGAGCTTGACGTGGTGCTGCTGTGCACTCCTCCCGGCCATCGGCCCGCGCAATTCGAAGCCGCCGTGAATGGCGGGAAGCACATCTTCACGGAAAAGCCGATCGCGACCGACGCGGTGGGAACACGCCGCTTCCTCGCTTCCGTCCAGAAAGCCCGGGAGATGAAGTTGACCGTGGTCGCCGGCACCAACCGCCGTTCGGATAAAGCGTACGTCGAAACGGTGGCGAAAATCGGTGACGGCGCCATCGGCGAAGTGACAGCGCTCAGCGCCAGCTACCTCAGCGGACCGGTTCTGCATGTTGACCACCGCGATCCGGCCTGGGGCGACATGGAATGGCAGCATCGCAACTGGTACTCGTTTGTATGGATCTGCGGAGACCAGATGGTGGAGCAGCACATTCACACCATTGATTTCTGCAATTGGGTGATGGGCGCCCATCCCGTGAGCGTGGTCGCCTCCGGCGGAGTCGCCTGGCGCCCACGCGAGGAACTGTACGGAAATATTTACGATCACCTGACCGCCGACTATGTGTACGCAAATGGTGTGCATCTGTATAGCGCTTGCCGGCAATACCCGAAAGGTGGGTATCGCAAAGTGTGGAATACCGTGGTGGGCACCAAAGGGCACAGCGACGGCGTTGACATGGGTTCGCACGGAATGGACCCTTACGTCCAGGAGCACATGAGGCTGGTGGCCAGCATTCGTGGCGACGTTCCCTACGTGAACGAGGGTGTGCAAGTAGCAGAGAGCACGCTGACCTGCATCATGGCCCGCGAGGCGGCTTATTCCGGTGTGGAGATTACCTGGGACCAGGCGATGGCCTCCCAACAGGATCTCCAACCCAAAGCTTTCGACTACAAAATGGCGATGGATGTGCCTCCGGTTGCTGTGCCCGGTCAGTATAAGTTCGTTTGAGCGCTCGAGTGTATGGTAGCGGCAGTCGGGGACGCAATAATGGAAATTCCCGATAAATATTGGGAGAATTAAGTGCCGCAATTGGACATAAAGCAGGTTACTGGCGCCGCACCAGCAGCGTCCGGCGGGAAAGGTTTCTACAAGGTTGGCGGAACCACTGTTCTTATTACGGTAGGGGTCACACTTGCCGAAATCGTCATTGGTTTCCGCCCGGGAGTGGCACGCGTGTCGCAGCGGACCGTGAACGTAATCGACTGGTTCACACTTTTTCAGACCCATTGGTTTCTCGGACTCCGCAACCTCGGTCTCTGGAATATCATTGGAGCAGCCCTATTAGCCCCGACGTTTCTTGCTATCTACTTCGCCCTCAGGCGAGACAACGAACCTTTCGCCGCGTTCGGCACGATCCTTTTCTTCTTGGGGGTGGCAGTCTACACCGCAAGCAATAGAGCCTTCCCGATGCTTTCCCTCAGCAGCCAATACGTCAGCGCTACCACGGATGCGCAGAGATCTCTACTCGTCGCGGCAAGGCAGGCAATGTTGGCTGAGGGCCAAAGCCGCGCGGGTATTCCCCCATAGAATTTGCCAGCTTGGTAATCTCTGTAGTCATGCTAAGAGGCAAGGTCTTCAGCAAAGCAACCGCTTACGACCGAGGGTCCGCGCTCCACGCTCTTAATGCTCCGCCAAACCAAAGCAATAAAGTGTGGAATTATGGTCCACCGCGTACACGCGGCCGTCCGCAACGGCCAATCCGCTGAAGTGAACCCAACTGGTAATAGCGTTGCCGCTTTGGTAAAGGACCTGGCCGGTTTTGGCGTCGAGCGCATAAAGAACGGCGTTGTGGGTATTCTGGCCTCGCTGTTGGTCGGTCAGTAGCTTCTGCCCTTGATAGATGACGGCCGGCCCGGTGGTTTGCTGTGTGTTCTCGCCGGTCGCGAGCGCAAAGATAACGCCGTTGGCAATGGCGACGGGTTCCGGAACGTCAAAGTCGCCAGAAATCCACGCGGGATCGAGTGTCGGCTTGTGCGTCGAAGGACTGGTATCCAGTTTGAAAGCCATGATGCTGCCGTGCGGATTCGGGCCGTGGGTGACAGGAAAGTGTGGAACATCCTTCGAGACCGGCCCCCAGATGGGTACATAAAGCCAAGTGTCGCCATCCTCGTCCCGCCAGGAGGAGAGTTCTCCCCAGATGCCTTGCATTTCAAACTCCAATTGGTCATTGGCGAGCTTCTGGCGGTAAAGCGGTGTCTGGTGGTCTTCCGTGCCCAGGGAATCCGCGTCCAGCAGGTAGAGTGCGCCTTCCTTTCCGCCCCCGGCCACCAGGCGACTGCTGCGAAATGGGAACCAGATGAGGCTGGAGGCCGCAATGTCCAGATCGAACTTGGTGAGCTGCTGGAAATTCAGAGGGGAATAGTAGTCGGTCACCTCCAGGTCTTCCGGGCGAGCGGCGATCAAACTGCTACCGTATTCGCCATCCGAAGGATTAAAGTTACCGTCGCCGGTGGAAGCGTAAATTCGCCCGTCCGCGCCGATGGCCACTCCGCCGCGGCCCCAGATCCCCGCCCCTCTTTTCGCCACCAGCAAATCATGAATCACCGGCCGGTTGGGATGGCGGAGATCCAACGAGTAAATACCTGACCGCGCGCCGCCGCAACCCTGCGAAATCGAGGTGTAGACGATGTCGTTCGAAAGGTTAAGGCTCCAGTCTTTGGAGTAAGCGGAGACAAACTGCACGGGGCCGATGCGCGTCTCGCCTGTGCCCAGATCAAGGCCGTAAAATTTCCCGTCCGCGGCGATGGCGTAAATCAAGCCGCGGGCCTTGTCAATAGTGGGCGTGGCGTTCAGATTGTTCGGACACAGCCACATGCCCGCGTCCTTGGGAAGCACGTGACTTTCAAAGGTCTGGCTCCAGATCAGCTCACCCGTTGCGGCGTCGAGGGCGTTGAGATTATCGGAGCTTCCCGCCACATAAACCACGCTGCGGATGCCGGTGGGGGTCGTGACCCGGTCCGTCACCACCGGGGCCGTGAGCGCCGATAAAGATCGAGGCTCGTTCTTAACCGGAATCTTCCAGAGCAGTTTCAGGCCGGAAACATTCTGGACGCTTAGGGAATCCTCCTCGACTGCCCAACCGGAGCGCTGGGGGTCGTGACCAAAAGTTGGCCAGTCACCGCCCCAGCCTGTGCCGGAAAGGAGCAGGAAAGCTATTGCCAGAGAACAGCAGGTAACCCTGATGATTTTCATAGTCGTGGCTCCTGTATTGACCCATTGTTAGGGGTACCCCATGGGGTGCCCTGGGGCAATGCCAGCCCGCCCCTACAAGACATCCTACTGTGGGAGCGCGGTCGGTGGCGTGATTTTTTGCCACCCCTCCCCATTCAGGGAATCGAGAAAGGCCAACAGATCGCGCTTAGTCTCCTCGTCCAGATAAAAGGGCGCCAGCCGCGTATCCAAGTGCGGATTGGGCAGTCCTCCTTTCGCGTACAAATCCAGAACTTCTCCGAGAGTTTTGATGCTCCCGTCGTGCATGTAAGGAGCGCGGTGGGCAAGGTCGCGCAGGGTGGGCACTTTAAACTTCCCCATATCACCGCGTTTCTTGGTTATAGCGAAGCGGCCGAGATCGGGGTTGGCCCGGTCCATGCCCACGCCCAGGTTGGCGAATTTTTCGTCCGAGAAGTTCGGCCCCTTGTGGCATTCGGCGCATTCACCTTTCTTGTTGAAGAAATCCAGGCCGTCCTTTTGTTGTTTCGTCAGCGCCCTCTTGTCGCCTGCCAAGTAACGGTCGTAAGGGGAGTATCCAGCTACGATAGTACGCTCGAAGGTGGCAATTGATTTAGCGATACGGTCAAAGGTGATCGCGCCGTCACCGAAAACCGCGGCGAAAAGCGGGGCGTAGCCTTTGATGCCGTGAACCTTTTGCACCACCGCGTCCATGGTCATGCCCATTTCATCCGGGTTGGTGACGGGGACAACCGCCTGTGCCTCGAGCGTAGGCGCCCGGCCGTCCCAAAATTGCGATTTGCCCCAAGCACGGTTGATGAGGGTCGGAGTGTGACGAACTTCCAGCTTGCCATCCACGCCGACGGAAAGTGGCGCGCCGCCCGCAAAGGCATGTGCCGGCTCATGGCAATAGGCGCACGATACGACGCCGTTGGCGGAAAGCCGCCCGTCGAAAAAAAGCATCTTGCCCAGCTCGGCGCGCGCGGGCGAATAAGGGTTGTCTTCCGGCCAGGGAATGGGTGGGAAACCGGAAGGCACGGAGTAATCGGCTGGCTGCTGAGAAGGGGATCGAGGCTGTGCAATCAAAGCTGGCTCACCGCTGAGTCGCTGAGACGCGGAGCACAAGCCAACTGCCTCCACCCCTCCGCGCCTCTGCCCCTCTGCAGTGAATTGGGTCGAGGCCGGCGAGAGGCCGAGCAACAGAAGCGCCGCCGCGCACGCGATTCTCGAAACCCGCGTCAACTATTCCTCCCCGCCCGCCGGATTCGCCTTCAAAATGCGAGGAACGCGCGGCGTGATGAATCGAAAGCGCCGGCCAATAATCATTTTCACCAGCAGATGATCGGTGCTGCGCGTTGCGCCCATCCCCACCCCGAAGTTGAATTCCCAATTCGGGCCGAAGTCATAGTCAATGGAGGGAAAGATCTGTTGCTCCTGCTGGTATAAAGGATCAAAGCCGGTAACCGGCCCGAGCGCTCCGTAATATTCCAGGCCCGCGCTGAGCTTTCGCGTCAGCGAATAGGCAACCTTAAAGTTAGGGGAAAAGGTGACGCCTTCGGGCACGCTCGGCCCATGGAACGACCGCTCGAGGGCGGGATTGAAAGCAACATACCAGGACTTCCATTGTTTATCCACGATGGGGCGAATTTCCCAAGTCCAGGTGTCCGCGGAAAAAATGGGCCGCTGGTAGCCAATCTCCGTCGAAATGCTCACTCCCACCGGCCAATGCCAACTGTCGGGCACGCGCACCCGTGGGCGGATGTGGTCGCCCACCCACTTGTAGCCCTGGTTAGGGCCATAGCTGGTAAAAATGTAGAGTCCGGTTTCAAACCAGCTCGTCCAGCCCTGGGTGATCTCCACCGTTTCGTGTTCTTGATGTTCGTCAGGAAGAACATCCAGGTAGCTCGTCTTGAAGCCCTCGAAGGTAAAGTTGCTGTGCAGTTCCACCATGGTGCGTCCGGGCGCCACCGTGTCTGAGCCGTAAACCTGGATCTCGTAGTTGCCTTGGCCGTACAGCGGCAGAGCGGCCAGGACGATCAGCACCGCGAACTGGATGAGCATTGGGATGATCGGACTCCTGGTCGGAAGGCAGTGTTCAGCCATCAGTCATCGGCTCTCGGTTGTCAGTAACCTGAGCAGTTCCCCATTCTACACCCGTCGTCATCCACCCAGGGAGGGCCGGTGCTGGCGTCGCCAATTTGTCAGACTTCTTGGCGTGTGTGCGCGCGGATGGTTCGCCAGCATGGTGCTCCCGCGCTACTTTTTGTCCGTTATCCCGAGTCGCGTGCCTGCCATCCCGATTTGGTTCATATCTTGCTATGTAATCGAGCGTCTTTGGCAGCCTGTGGACCTTAGCTCACCGAGGTGTGTCCACGCGCGCAGCGAGGTGCGAAATCTATGAATAGCCGGCGAAACTTCCTGAAGTCCTCCGCGGGTCTGGCAGTGACCTTGGCGGCGGGCCCTTTGGCCGGCGCGCAGGCGCCTCCGGCTTCGCTTCCCAAGGCCCGTTTCGGTGATGCGGAAATCACCCGCCTGATAATCGGCCAAAACCAGTTCCTTGGATTCTCCCACTTCAACACTTTGCTCGATAAATTGATGGTGGATTGGAACACCCCGGAGCGCATCTGCCAGACGCTTCTTCAGTGCCAGCAGAATGGTATCAACACCTTTCAGGGCTCCTACCGCGAAATCTCGAAGGGAGAACAACTGTTTCGGGCCCAGGGTGGAAAGATGCACGTGATCGCCATCGATTCCAATCCCGACCAGGTGGAGCAAACCGTGGAGCGCAGTGGAACAGCCGGGGTTTACCACCACGGGGAAATCACCGACGTTCTTTTCCGCGAAGGAAAGATGGACCAGGTGCAGGAGTACACGAAGAAGTTGCGCCAGACCGGAGTTCGGGTGGGCATCGGAACGCACAAGCCGGAAGTGGTGGAATATGCGGAAGAGCGCGGATGGGACGTGGATTTCTACATGCTTTGCGCCTACAACCGCACGCGTACCCCGGAGGAAGTTCGCAAGCTGCTGGGCGTGCTGCCCCTGCCCGCTGGGGAACTCTATCTCGAAACCGATCCTCCCCACGCTTACGAGGTGGCACGCAAGACTTCCAAGACCTGCTTCCTGTTCAAGATCCTCGCCGCGGGCCGTCTGGCGCGATCTCCGGAAGAAGCTGACAAAGCTTTTAAGGAAGCCTTCGACAACATCAAGCCGCAGGATTGCGTCGTCGTGGGGATGTTTCCCCGCTTCCAGGACCAGATCAAGGATAACTGCGACCGTGTCCGGAGGATTCTGAACTATAACGCCTGAGTGGGCCATCCTCGACCTCTGTGCGCATGTACGTGATTTGGATTCGTGCTTGCGGCGTCGAGCAGGGTAAGTAGTCTGCGGGGTTCGCTCACAAAGATTTGACCACAAACTCAGCGAGGTGCAAAATCCATGAGTAGCAGACGAAACTTCCTGAAGTCCTCGGCCGGTTTGGCAGCGACCTTGGCGGTGCGCCCTTTGGCCGGAGGGCAGGCGCCGCCCGCGGCTTCGCTTCCCAAAGTCCGCTTCGGCGACGTGGAAATCAGCCGCATGGTGATGGGCTGCAACCAGTTTTATGGATACTCCCACTTCAACGGGCTGCTCGATAAATTGATGGTGGATTGGAATACGTCTGACCGCATCTGCCAAACGCTCCTCCAGTGCCAGCAGAACGGCATCAACGCCTATCAGTATGCCCACCGCGAAAACCCCCTGAAGGATCTGGAGCTTTTCCGCTCCAAGGGTGGAAACATGCACTTGATCGCCACAGACCCCACTCTTGGCCCCCTGGAGGAAGTGGTGCGGCGCACCAAAGCCATGGCGCTCTACCTCCACGGAGAACGGACCGACGTCCTCTTCCGCGAAGGGAAGATGGATCAGGCGCAGGAGTACACCAAGAAGGTGCGTCAAGCCGGGGTTCGCGTGGGCATCGGAACGCACAAACCGGAAGTAGTGGAATACGCGGAAGAGCACGGATGGGACGTGGATTTCTATATGCTGTGCGTCTACAACCGCACGCGCACCCCGGAGGAATTTCGCAAGCTGCTGGGGGTGCTGCCCCTGCCCGCTTCGGACGTTTATCTTGAAACCGATCCCCTCCGCGCCTATCAGGTGGCGCGTCAAACTCCCAAGACCTGCTTCCTTTTCAAGATCCTCGCCGCCGGCCGCGTCGTGGCATCTCCGGAATCGATCGATAAGGCTTTTAAGCAAGCCTTCGACAGTATCAAGCCGCAGGATTGCATTGTCGTGGGCATGTATCCCCGCTTTAAGGACGAGGTCAAGGAAAACTGCGACCGCGTGCGGCGGATTCTGAACTATAACTCCTGAGAGGCCGTTCCCACCCGCCCCTAGCGGATCCGAGCGTTGGCGAATCGGGCCCGCCGTCCTTGTTGCACTGCCACCCTGAGGATTTTGCAAGACTTCCTCTAATTACGCCTAAGCCTTTCTTTTTCTAGCACATCGTGGAAAACCGCGGCCTTTATTGTAGCGCTGAACTTTAGTTCAGCCTGTGCCGACCCGTTCGTAGCGTTCAGGGCAAGCTCTGAAGGTCGGCGCTACATCAGCACCTGCCGCGCTTAAGGTCGGCGCTACATTCGTGCGGATCAACCCTTCGAGAAGTTTACCCTTAAGTGAAACGAATCGGCTCACGGCAGGGTCTAAATGTCAGCGCTTAACACCCCTTGGTTCGGCACTTGCCGCGAGTGCCCCGTCGTGATCAACATCTATCTCCTTTCCTTTCAGTAACTCATCCTGAAAACACGCTAACTTCTTTATTTTCATCAACTCATTGGGAGCACTTTTTTTGCCCCTTTGTTTTCAATGATTCATTGGGAGGACTCTTCATTTTTAACATCTTTAAGCCCATCTGTTTCTAACCTCGATCAGCATGTTGGTGAGCCGTCGCAGTTGGCGCAGGCTGGAATCATCCCTCTTGGTGCCTTTGTGGTCATTCTCTCCAAATAGAACTCAGTGTTCCGTTTTCAGTAACTCCCTGCTCAGTCGGGCCGAAACTTGCCTTTGCTCTTTACTGATGACTTCCTGTCCTCTCGTGGGGGAGAATCCGAGAGGCGCAAAGGACCGGCACGATGCCCGTCCGTGTCTTAAGGATAGCCTATTCGCTGGCCATTGTCAAGAACTATTTCGAGCCTACTTGCCCATGGTCGTCGCCTGCGGCGCGGGTGAAAAGTGCGAAAATGCAGCGCCAGACTCGCTCTCCAGCCTTGCGGCTTTTCTAACGCCGCGCGCATTGACAGTCCCGGCCCTTTGCGATAGTTTCAGTGCCTCAACACCCTTCGAATGTCCAACGGGACGGAGCTTGTCCTCTCGGGGAGGCCGTATGAATCTTGATCTGAAAAGAGGCATGGGTCTTGCATCCTGCTTTTGCCTGGTGATCGGGAGCCTTGTGCTCGCCCAGGAAAAGCGCCCGCTGAAGCCTGAAGACGTGGTCGATATTCGAACCGTGAGTGATGTCCAGATTTCAGCCGACGGCAGATGGGTGGCGTTCGTTGTGGCCGAACCCGCGGATCCCACCAAGCCGCAGAAACCGCGCAACACGAACATCTGGGTGGCGCCTGCCGATGGCAGCCACCCTGCCCGAATGTTCGCCGCGAGTCCGAAGAGTAACACGCACCCGCGCTGGTCCCCGGACGGCCATTATCTGGCGTTTCTCTCGGACCGGGGCGAGCCCGCAGGGGAAGAGAAAGAGGCGAAAAACCAGGTTTACTTGCTGCGCACCGACGGCGGCGAAGCGGAGCAGTTGACGAACCTCAAGGGCGGCGTTACCGACCTTCAATGGTCTCGCGATGGGAAAATGATTGCCTTCACCGTTCTCGACCCGAACACGGAAGCCGAGCAGAAAGCCCACAAGGAAGGCTACGACGAGAACTTCGTGGATCACCACTACAAATTCGCGCGGCTTTGGGTTTTGGCGCTGGCCGAGCGCAAGGCGCAGCAAGTGACCAAGCAGGACTTGCACATCAGCGGTTTCGATTGGTCCGCGGACGGCTCCGAGCTGGCGCTGACCGCTTCTGTAACGCCTCGCAACGACGACATTTACTGGCATGCGCGGCTCCTTGTAGTGCGCCGGCTTACGGGCGAAATCGTGCGCAGCCTCAGCGAGAACGTGGCGCGAGACGCGCGCTGGTCCCCCGACGGGCAGACGATTGCCTTCGAAGAATATTCGCCCAACCGGATTGCTTCCTGGATGGTCGTAGTTCCGGCTGCCGGTGGGGCCGTGCGGCCGCTGCTCAAGGACTACCCGGGGACCGTTCGCGGCTTCAAATGGGAGGCGGATTCAAAGCATCTGGTGGCGGAAGTCAACCAGCGGACTCACGATCAGTTCCTGCGCGTGGATTCTTCTGACGGCTCGGGTGAGGAAACCCGGGCAGAGACGGCTTTGCCGGCGGCAGATTTCGCCAGCAGTTTGGACGGGCGGACTCTTGCCTACGAGCGCGGGGAGACGGATTCTCCGCCGGACGTCTGGGCCTATACGACCGGCGGATCGCCTGGAAGGCTCACGGAATTGAATCCCCAGGCTAAGAATTGGCGGCTGGGTGCGGTAAAGGAAATCAGTTGGAAAAACCAGAAAGATGGCACAACCCTCTACGGCGTGTTAGTGACCCCGCCGGATTTCAAGGCGGGACAAACGTATCCAACGATTGTGGAAGTTCACGGCGGCCCCGAGTGGGCGTGGTGGAGTGGCTGGCTGGGTTCGTGGCACGAATGGGCGCAGTTGCTTGCCTCGAACGGCTATGTCGTTTTCCTGCCCAATCCGCGCGGGTCCACGGGACAGGGCTGGAAGTTTGATGAAGCCAATCGCGACGATTGGCGTGGTGGGGACTTCCGAGACATCATGGATGGAGTGGATTATTTGATCGGCCAGAAGATCGCCGACCCCAATCGCCTGGGCATCGTCGGGTGGAGCTACGGTGGGTTTATGACTTCGTGGGCTGTGACCCAGACCAACCGCTTTAAGGCGGCGGTGGTGGGAGCCGCCGTGACGAATCTTTTCAGCTTTGACGGCACAACCGACATCACGCCAAGTTTTCTACGCAACTACTTCCTGGATATTCCCTTCGCCCGGCGCGCCGACTACGACCAGCACTCAGCGATGAGCTTTTTGAAAAACTGCAAAACGCCTTCGCTGATTCTCCACGGTGAGGCGGATGAGCGAGTCCCCACCAGCCAGGGATGGGAGTTTTATAATGGCCTGCGCATGTTGGGTGTTCCGGCCGAGATGGTGACCTATCCGCGCGAACACCACGGCTTCAGCGAGCGTGCGCACCAAGTGGACGTGCTCACCCGCCTCCTGGCTTGGTACGACAAGTATCTGAAGCAGTGAACCCTCCGGTCTAACAAATTCGTTCATCCCCGGAAATAAAGCGTCCGATGAGATAAGTGCGGCGGGCGTGTGGGATTGTTAACGCCACACTGCAGCAGGAAAATCCCGGCGCCCGGTGAAGTGTGCATGAATTAGGAGGAAAGCAGGAATGACCAGGTACAACATAATTCTTTTGCTTGTAGCCATGATTGGCTCGGGACTGCTCGGCGGAGCAGCTAGAGCATTTCCATAAATAATGTAGCTTGCAAAAAGCTAAGACTTGTGGCAGAGTGGAGGCATGCGAGCCATACCTGTTCCCCTCCGCAAGCGCATTCTGGAACTATACGAGCAGGGCAAGAGTACGCAGGAGATCGCGCGGTTTGCGGGCTTCTGTGTGGCGGCGGTGCGCCGCGTGCGCCAGCAGTTTCGGCAACGCCGCACGCTGGAGCCCCAGACGCATCGGTGTGGGCGCAAGACGCTGCTCACCGAAGAGCGGAAGCAGCGGTTGCGCGCCCTCTTAGCAGCGCAGCCGGATGCCACCCTGGCCGAGTTGGGTGCCCGTTTGGACCGCCCTTTCCGCACCTCCACGATGGATCTCTGGTTGCGGCGGCTGGGCTGGAGGTTTAAAAAAAACTCTGGCCGCCGCCGAACGCGACCGACCCGACGTGGCGGAAAGAAGGGCCGGCTGGCATGAGCAGTTGGCCGACGAACCGGTGGCCGCTCTGGTATTTGTGGACGAAAGCGGAGCGAACACCAAAATGACTCGGCTGCGGGGCCGTGCCTTGGGCGGCCAAAGACTGCTAGCGCGTGTTCCGCACGGGCACTATCAGACCAGCACGCTGATCTCTGGCATCCGCCTGGGAGGTCCTTGCGCCCCATGGTTGTTTAGTGGCCCGATGAACGGCGAGATGTTTTTGGCCTGGGTCCGGCAAGGATTGGCCCCCACCCTACGTCCCGGCGACGTGGTGATCCTGGACAACCTGAGCACGCATAAGATCCGGGGTGTGCGTGAGGCCCTCGAAGCCACCCGCGCGCGCCTGCTCTATCTGCCGCCGTACTCGCCGGACTTCAACCCCATCGAGCCCATGTGGAGCAAGATCAAACAGGTCCTGCGCACGCACGCTGCGCGCACCGAAAACGAACTACTACGGGCGGCCAAGGCCGCCTTTAACTCGATTTCCACCGCCGATTGCAAAGGCTTCTTTTTTAGCGCCCAATACGATACATAATAAATGGAAACGCTCTAACTATCTGCTATTACACAAGGATGATCCGGAGTACGCGAAACGCTCGCGGAGCTTCGTCTTGGGGTTGGTGGCTTCCCTTCTTGCACCCCTGTTCCTCAAGACCACCGCCAGCGACATGATCGACAAGATCTCGACCATTCGCTACGGGTCGGGAATTCCCTTCGACTTTTTCGTCTTTGCCAGCCTTTGCCTGCTGGCGGCAGTCTTCTCCCGAACCTTTGCGGAGACCGTCGCCAAGCGGCTGGCGGCCGAAATTGAAAAGGCCAAGCGGGAATCCCAGGAAGCCCAAACTCGCGCCGCCCTGGCGGAAGAAAGGGCCAGCCAAGTCGAGCCCGTGCTCCGACAAGAAATCGAGCAGCGGACCGAACCATTGCCCGAGTCCGCGCGGAACAGCATTCCCCCTTCACTTCAGGACCTTCCCGTCGATCATACCGACCGCGAACTTCTGAAGGCGCTGCTCAATGGACAGTATTCCTATCGGACGGTCACGAGCCTTGCCGAAGAGGTCCAGATGGAAGAACCCGACGCGGTGAGGCGCTTGGAAAGAATGCGCGAGCAGGCGTTGGCCGGCAAAAAGACTACACCCACACGCAATCTGTGGTTCCTCACGGATAAAGGCTGCAACTGGCTCGAAGCCCAAGCGCCCCGGGATGAGTTGTCCCACAACCGCAACGTGATGTGATTCGCAGGCCACATCTCCATGAGCGCCAAGTTAAGCAGCCTTGGCATGTAGTGGGTCAATTTGATGTTGTCGCGGCGAGTTTACCTCGCCAAGTGGCGGCGTAAAGCCCCCTCTACATCAAATTGACACACTACCCCTTGGCGTGTGGTATTGCGGTCGTTAACCATTCGTGTTAACAAAGTGTAAGAGGGCAATTTGGTGAGGCGAAGGTTCAGAGTCCCGGCAAGTCTTCTCGATGTGGCGGTGGCTGCGGTGACCATTCTCCCATGTCTGGCCGTGCCGCAGGCAACTCCGGCGCAGGAGGCCCACTCTGAAGACGCTGCTATCGTCCAGCATCTCAACGCCGCCATCACCTGGTATAAGCAGCTAACCAGCGCTAACGAATCCGCGGGTCAGCCCAGCGATGCGTTTTTCCTCGACAATGCGCGCAGTCTTGCCAAGCAGGCGATGCAACTTGCCTTCCAATCCGCGGAGGCAGAAGCCGCGCTTTCGCTTACTGAAAAGGGGGGCGAGGCGGCAGGCGCGGGGCTCGGTCTCCCTACTCAAACCTCGGGCGAGCGACAAAACGTCGCCAAGTCCGCTGCCGACACGGCCGCGCAGATCAGCCAGGCCCAGGCACAGATTGAGAAGTTGAACAGCCAGATCCCGGCTGCGTCCGGGAAGAAACGCCAGGATTTGATTTCCAAACGGGACAGCTTGCAAGAGCAAATGGATTTCACCAAGTCGCTTCTGGAAGCACTTCAGAAGTTGTCCACATTCATGAGCGGCAGCGAGGGAAAGGCGGGTGGATTGCAGAAGGAGATCGATAACTTAAAGAAATCGGTCCCCGATCTCTTTACCAAGGTTCCGGCGAAGGAGGCTCCATCCGCACCCTCCAGCCCGCCCCCTAACTCTTCCGATGGGTCAGGGTTGTTCAGTCAAGCGGCGATCCTGTTCTCAAGATTGGGAGACCTGCGCGCGATTAACCAGTTAATCGATGGTGCCAATAACGTCAGTAAAATGGCCCGCGAAGTACAATCCCCGCTCCGAACCAAGCTGCGCGCCACTATTGCACAGGGGCGCAATTTGACAAACCAGCCCCCACCGCAGGATCCAGCAGGTATAGAAGCAAATCGGGTGAGAATGATTTCGCTCACGGCGCAATTCAAGCAGCTTTCCGGCGCTACCCTTCCACTAACCCAGGAAATTATCTTGTTGGATGAAAGCCAGGCTAATTTGCAGCAGTGGGAAGTCTCTGTGCGCAGGGGGTACACCCATACCCTCGAATTGTTCCTATCCCGTGTGGTGCTCCTCCTGATCGGGATAGGAATCGTGTTGGGATTTTCCGAGCTTTGGCGAAAAGCAACATTCCGGTACGTTCGCGAAGCGCGGAGGCGACATCAACTATTGCTACTACGCCGCATCGTCACCGGCCTCCTCATGGCCATTGTCCTTGTTCTGGGATTTGTCAGCGAGTTCGGTTCGCTGGCAACCTTCGCCGGCTTCCTTACCGCTGGAATTGCCGTGGCTCTGCAAACTGTCATCCTCTCGGTCGCCGCCTATTTCTTCCTGATTGGGCGGCATGGCGTAAAGGTGGGTGACCGCATTACTGTTGCCGGGGTCACGGGTGATGTCATCGATGTAGGGCCGGTTCGGCTTTACCTGATGGAACTGGGCGGGTCCGGCTCCGATCTGCATCCCACAGGGCGCGTGGTGGTGGTTTCGAACTCAGTGCTTTTTCAGGGTACGCCCTTCTTCAAACAAATCCCGGGCACTGCCTATGCCTGGCACGAAGTGGCGGTGAAATTGGAGCGTGGCGGCGATTACAGTCTGGCGGAAAGCAAATTGCTGGAAGCCGTCAATTCTGTTTATTCCCAATACCGTGACAGCATTGAGCAGCAGCATCAAGCTCTCGAAGGTTTATTGACCGTTCCCTTCTTGGCCCCCAGTCCTCATGCGCGCCTTCAGTTGGCGGACAACGGCCTGGATCTTGTTGTGCGATACCCCGTGGTGCTTCAGCGGGAATCGGAGATCGATAATCAGATGGCCAGAAAAGTAGTGCAGGTTATCAACAGCGATCCGGAATTGAAAGCTGCGGTGGGATCGCCCACAATTCGGCCTGCCAGCAAAGGATAGTGCGCAACTGGAGGAAGGGTAGCAGACCGGTTCTGTAGACCCGTGGTTTTTCCTTGCCCATAGGGGACTTTTCCTTGTCCCCAGGGGACGAGCCGTTACACCTGCTCTTAAAGTCAGCGAAGGCCCTCGGCGCCAGGATGCTCGAGCAACCGCCACATAGCAGCTTCACCCTCACGTCGCGCTAATTGCCGCACTCGCTCAAGGGCTTGGGCGTAAGCGGTTTTCATCTCGGCTTCCGAACGCGGCTTGGTGATGGCCTCTTCCAGTTCCTCCGTGGTCTTTAGTGCGGTGGCCGGCGCTTCGATTCTCTCTCCCGTCAAATAGAGCACCAATCCTTCCTCAAACCACCTTGGTACACCTTTCGCGCGGAGTCGATGCACGACGAGATGGGTCAACTCGTGCCGCAAGGTTTGGTTCAGGATGTGTTTTCGCGCCAGCAGTTCGAGCGGTTGCAAGGCAATGGACTGGCCATCGCTTGATGGCCGCCATCCATCCGGGTTGTCCCGTAGCACCGATGAATTCTCCCACGGAGCCCCAGGTTTCAACGCGTTCACGCGGGGGCAAAATCTCCGCGTGCGCGCCCAATTCCTTTCGCCATTGTTCCAATGTATCCAGCGTTTGCTTCACCCAGGGTTCCTGGGAGGCCGGGTAAACAAGCTCGAAGTGTTCGCTTGACGCAATCGGGTCGGGATCATCCGGGGATTGCAAAGCAATCTCCGTCCCCGGGAAATAGGTGCTGAGGATTTGCCCGGCCGATGATCCCATCCGCGCCATCTGCTCAGCGCCCGCCTGGCAAAGTCCCACACCATGGCCGAGCCCGTGGCCCGATGAATACCCAAGAGTCTCCTTGGCGTTGAATTGTATAAAGGTTGCTTTTGATCTGCTCCCAGCCCAGGCGGCGGTCAACGGCGTAACGGAACTGATTGGCATCAACGTTCCAGGTGGCGCCTGCAACGGCACGCAGAACGAGCGCCCGGCCCGAGGAATCGCGCTTCTCGACGGAAAGTTCGGCGAGCGGGGCAGCCATCGGCAGATGCAAGGCTTCACGCAAAACTTGCTGTAAGCTTTCGGCGGTTAGCGCTCTTTTCCACGAGGCGTGGTCGCTCGCGAGGCAATAAGGGTCGTGAATCGAAATCAAATACGGTTGGGCGCGGTCGGGCCAGACATTCCCTGCCGCTTCCGTCATTCCCCCGCAGCACGCCGTGAAGTAAGGGTCCGCCAGCGCCCCATGATATTGCAGGACTTGGCCGCGTGTGGCGCGAGCGGCTGGATCGAGGCCGTTCGCTGGCATTCGCCTCCCGGTCCTGCGGAAGCCGGAAAACCTGGCAGTGCGTGAGCGAGCAGAAATCGAATCCCTGCCCGCCGGTGACGCCCCTGCCATCGGAGCGCCCAGGTGCGGGCCAGAATCGCCATGGCTTTGCGTGCCGCTGGAGCTTGGAGCACGGAAGCTTCCCCCCTGAGGACACCGGAGACGTACGATTCCAAATCCACTCGCGTGATGACCTGCAAACCTGCGCTGGTCAGGGTGACGCGCGCATTCCGCATCAGAAAGGTTTGCGGCGGTTCATTCACCTTGGCGAATGTGGGGGCAAGACGAAACGGTGTGGTGGAATTAACCGTGAGAAGCGTGAAGTTCCGGTCCGTCGCCTCGAGGCGGCAGTGGACAAGGTGCTCGGCGCGGCAGGAAATTTTCTTGGTGGGCGGCAGGACCCAACAGGGCCCATCCCTTTTCGCGCCGCAAATGTTCACGCTTTGCTCTGTGGCTTCCAGGGTCAGCGCTCTGACGAGCCCGGTGGGAAAACAATTCGACCCTGAACTCCGGACTCGCCGGACGTGCCGGAAGCGCTGCCGCTGCCAGGGCCAGGAATGCCAACAGCAGTTTTCTCATGGCGTGTGGGGCTTTTGTGCGAAGTACTGTCGAAGGATTCGCGCCGCCAGTGGCGCGGCATCGGCGCCGCCCGTGCCGCGCTTCAAGAAAATCACCAGGGCGACTTCCGGCGCGTCCACGGGGGCGTAGCCCACGAACCACGCGTGCGTCACGTGGCTTCCGTCCAGCGCGGGAGCGGTTCCGGTTTTGCCGGCGACGGTCACCCCGGGAACGGCAGCGGCGTGGCAGGAACCGCCTGTCCACGCAATCGCGCAATCCTTCCGTCAGAACCGCAAAGGTGCTCTTGCGCAGAAGCGACCACGCGCTCAAGGCTCGGCGCCTTGTGTTGCCCGGGCATGATGAGGCGGAAAACTTTGCCTTGCGTGGCGATGGCTGAGTACGCCAACAGCACTTGCGCCGGCGTCGCCGTCACCCCCTGCTCGCCGAGCGCCGCGAGCGCTCTTTCCCTGGGTTTATCCGGGATGAGTACTTCGCCGGGCGAAGCCTCTTCTCCGGCGGCGCCGAAGCCAAACACTGCATACCAGTGGGCCAGAGCGGAGGAGGAGAGCCGAGTGCTCAACTCCGAAAAGAAGTAGTTGCAGGAGTTCGCCAGCGCCCCGGCCAGATCGAACGGTTGGGCAGCAGGCGGATGGGAGCAATGAAAGGATTCTCCCAGAAGCCGCGGGACGCGGCGGCACAGGATTTTTTCCGAAGGCGAGATGATGCCTTCCTCAAGGGCGGCGGCGCTCACCACTAACTTCGCTGTCGACCCGGGAGTGTAAGCTTCTTTGAATGCGCCTTGCGGATTCCAAATGGCAAGGATCCGGCCGGTTCGGGGATCGGAGACGATGATCGCTCCCGCCTTTCCCTGCATGAGCCGGCTGACGAAGGTTTGCAAGGTCTCCGCCGCGCGCAGGTCTGCTCCGCCGGCGAGAGCGGCAAGAAGGATGGCTAGACTTCCCCTGAATTTGCAGAGTCGAAATGCCACTGAAATGCACCGCATGGCCATTCAACGTGGCATATTGAGCGGAGGAAGTCAAACGTACGCACTCCAGGGCCAAATTTCCCGCGCGGCGCGACCGCTTGAGCGCGATCCCGAACTTCACACCTTCTTGCTTCCGGGATTAGACGATGACTCAGGCCGCAAGGACTTGCCACGGGGCTTTCTTCCCCGCGGTTTTCTGACACGCTCCTGAATCATGATGCGCTGGCAATCGGCACAGACAAGGTGAAAGCCACTCGGCGAGGGTCCAATCCGGGACGAACCGCAGTTTAGGGCAAATCGATTGAGAGGCCATGATTGCGAGCAATTCTAGCATAGGTTGGAAGACGCGCCTAGTTACGAAAGAGTATAATTTTGTGAGTATATACATGGATTAATATCTCAAAGCATTATTACTCCAATAGGATATGGGTGGAGCAATCAAGCTGTGAGGGCTGCTCCCAAAGCGCAAAATCCCTTGAATTGAGCGATACTGTACGGTTGTCACAGGAGGAAGCCCCCGGACCCCCGGCAGAAAATCCGGGAAGACGGTTGATGCAGGAAAGCGGGGTTTCTGACGGTCCGAGGGCGAATGATCAGGGCATGACGCACCAGGAACATCAACAGGCCGTGTACAGCCGCCGATTTGCCGGAATCGAGCAGCGCCGGGCGGAGGTGTGGCAGACCCTCGCCCGCCACTACTTTCATCGATGGGTAAAGCCCACGGACACCGTCCTGGATGTGGGCGCCGGATACTGCGAGTTCATCAACAGCATCTCAGCCGCTCACAAGTATGCGCTGGACTCAAACCCTGCCACCGCGGATAAAGCCGCCCCCGGCGTTACCGTGCTTTCTCAGCAGGCCACTAAGCCGTGGTCCCTGCCCTCGGAGTCCGTCAACGTGGTATTCAGCAGCAACTTCTTCGAACACCTCCCCACCAAAGAGGATCTTGCCCACTGTCTCGCGGAGGCGTACCGGGTGCTGCGCCCACAAGGGTTGCTGATTGCGTTGGGGCCGAACATCCGGTTTTGCTTCGATGTCTACTGGGATTTTGTGGATCACCATTTGCCTCTCAGCGATCGCTCGATGGTGGAAGCGCTGGAAATCGCCGGATTTCGAAGGGAACTGCGTCATACCGCGCTTCCTTCCCTTTACGATGAGCGGCCGAGTGCCCCACCGGGCGTTCCTGGTTCGTCTGTACTTGCTGTTTCCCCTGGCGCAGCGCCTATGGGGAAAGCAGTTCCTGGTGATTGCGCGAAAGCCCTAGCGATGAGTTTCTCTCCTCAAACCGCCCGCAGGATCGGTTGGCCTGCCTGCTTCACCCTGGTTTTTGTGTCTGCCTTTTTCCTCAGTGGGACGCGGCGACCGCCGCTCGAACTTGATCCCTCCTGGCACGCGGCACTCGAATACGCCACCGCGCACCATTTGCAATTCGGGACCCAGATTGTCTTTACGTTCGGCCCCTTGGGATTCCTGAGCACGCGGACCAGCATGGGACATCTTTTGGGTGCACGCATCGCCTTCGCCTTGTTCTGGAGCGCGCTCGTTGCCCTTACGGCAACTGGCACTGGCAAAGCGTTTGCCGGGATGGGTCCGCTGCGCGTTTCTCGCATGGCTGGTAGTCTTCACTCTTTCCGCAGGCTTCGACCAAACCGCTTTCTTCGTGATGACCTATGGCGCATTACTCCTGCTCGTCGACAACCCCAAGCAGCGCTGGCAAGCGCCCCTCTTTGTCTTCGCCTTTGTTGTCCTGTCCCTCATCAAAGTTTCGTTCCTAACTGCGGCGCTTGGGAGCCTTGCCCTGGTGGTTGTCTGCTGGGTATGGCAGCGAAAAACCCTGAAGGCGATCGTACTGGCGCTTGCGGCGCCAGCCGGATTCGTCGCATGCTGGGCGGGCTTAGGGCAGTCACCCTCCCATCTTGCTCCCTGGCTCCGGCACGCGCTCGAGTTGACGTCAGGCTACAGTGCGGCAATGAACCTGGTTCCCAAGACCGCAGTTCTCTGCGCTGCCGTGGCGGCGCTGGCGATGTTTGTGGGCGCCTTCATCGCGACGATCGCGTGGACGCGCGGGGGAATTCTCACTTGGGGGTTTCTGATCACTCTCGCCCAATATGTTTTTTTTGCCTGGAAGGAGGGATTCACGCGTCCCGGAGACTGGCACACCTTTGTATTCCTGTGGTTTCTGCCTCTGGGTTCGGTTTTTTGTTTCCTCGGGGACCTTTCGAGCGCGCCCAAGGCATTTCACCGCTGGGTGTTGAATGTCACATTCGCCAGCACCATGGCGCTGTGCCTGGTAGCGGCGAACTTTCAGATTCCGGGATTCGCCTGGCAGCAAATTACCGGCTGGCCACGACGGGTTACCCATAACGCGGAGATGATTTTTGCCATCTTGAGGGGACGCACCGGCGACATCTATGCTGACTGTCGCGATACCAAAAATACTGAAATGCTCGCTCTCGACCGCGCGAAAGACGTGATTGGGAATGAATCCGTGGACGTGATGAACTACCTCCTGTTGGCAGCCCTGGTCAATAAAATGAACTACCAGCCGCGCCCGGTTATTCAAGGGTTCGTGGCGTATACACGGGCGCTACAGAGCCTCAACGCGGAATACTTCCGAAGTGCCGGCCGACCGCATTTTGTGATGCTTTGCCAGGAGGCCACGGATGGCCGGTTCCCCACGCTGGAGGATTCTGCCGCGTTGAATTACGTGCTCAATAATTACGTTCCCGTCGCGCGGGACGGGCTCTTCCTGGTTTTGGAGCAGCGGACCGCGGAAGACCCCGCATTCCAGCTTGTACACGAGGAGCACGTGCAATTCGGCGCGAAGTTGGATCTGCGCCCCTGGGCGCAAGGACCCTTGTTCATGTCGGTTGTGATCACTCCCAGCTTGCTGGGAAGATTTGCGACTTTCCTGTATCAGCAGCACCCACTCTACATGCGGGTTTCGACGGATCAGACGGAGGAACGATACCGCATCGTTCCCTCCATGGCAGAGGAGCCGTTTCTGGTGAATCCCCTGCTGGCCAGCAATTACGACGTAATGAATCTTTATGCTTCCCATCCCGGAAAGGAGCCGGAAAGTGTTACCTTCGAGCGTCCCTGGCGGGGGTCCTTTGAATTCCGGGATGATCTTACCGTGCGACTCTACACGTCTCCTACATTTCTACGAGCTGCGCGGGGGATTTCTATTCGCCGCATGCTCGCAGATGTGCAGGGCCGGGTTTTCTGGCCGGAGCCAAAATCGATGGAAAGCGCGGGCCCGACGCGGGTGATGATTTTTCACGGTACTCCTGCCTTGACGGTACGCGCTCCCAGCACGGTCGTGGTGGAAATCCCGGAGCATGCATCGTCGTTCTCAGGCTACTTTGGCATCCCCGAGGAAGCATACACCGGCGATGGCAAGACGCAGGGTGTGGAGATCTCCATTGCAGTACAGGACCGGTCTGGCCAACGCCGATTGGAACTTGACCGCTTCCTTCAGCCTTTGTCCAGAGCCGATGACCGCGGCCGATTCTCCTTCCGCATTTCGATTGATAGCGCTCGTGATCGCAGCATCACCCTAACCACGGGTACTGGGCCTTCTGGCCTCGCCGAAGATGATTGGTCATTCTGGTCGCAATGCCGATTCGGGGAGTTACGCTCGCCATGAGGCGCGGGTCAACTTGGCGGTCTCGGGCCCATAGGCGCTAGCATAACTATGCGGGATGGCCGAAAGCCCTCCCAAGCAGGCGATCCCGCCAAGCGCGCTTATCTTGGCGCTTATTGGCCTCACACCCCCAGGCACTGGTTGCCAATAGTCCGCTATTGAGAAGGAGCGAAGTAACCCGACTTGGCGCGAACGTGCAGGCTCTTATCAACGGCCTGAATCGAAATGTTGCGGAAAGTTCCGTCCCGGGCGGTATTCGTGGAAGTATAGCTGAGCAAAAATTGCGTACGTAGATCGCGTCCGATCGCTCGAAAATCCTCTGCCAAGTCACTAGCTTCGAAGGGGAAGAAGGCCCGCCCGCCGGTTTGTTCTGCCAGCCGCTTGAGCACCTTATCACCGCGTTGCTCGGCCCCGGTGCGGTTGGTGCTGATAGCGAAGATGGTCACTTCCGCACGTTGTGCCATGGCGAGTGCTTCCTCGCGTGTGTGCTCGCTCCGGTTGTCCTCACCATCGCTAATTACGATCATCATGCGGCGCAGGTAGGGTTCGGGAGGCGGGAAAAAGAGCAATTTTTCTTTGCAGGAAAAGAAAATTGCGTCGTAGAGACTAGTAACGCCCCCTGCCTGCAGGCCGCGGATGGCGGCGGAGAGTTTCTCGACATTGTCCGTGTAATCCTGAACCAGTTGCGGCTCCACGTCGAAGCCCACCACAAAAGCCTGGTCCTTTCCCCTCCGGATCGTGTCGGAGAGAAAATCGGTGGCCGCTTGCTGTTCAAAGCGCAGGCGGTCACGAATGCTATTGCTAGTATCAATGAGGAGACCGATGCGCAGCGCCAAGTCCGTTTCACGGCTGAAATACTGGATGGGTTGCGGCCTGCCGTCCTCGAAAAGGTTGAAGTCGTCTTTGGTCATCATGATGACCAGACGATTCTTTTTATCCGTTACCGTCAATGGCACGTTGACCAGGTAAACAGGAATTTTGATGACCGTGGGATTGGTGGGGGTTTGCACCGTGCTCGGAGGCGTGCTGGGCTTTGTCTCTTGTGCCGGGAGCCATCCTGGAAGGGCGCTGAGCACAAGCAGGGTGCCGAGAATTCTTTTAATCATTATATAACTCCGCTTTCAGCAAGCAATTATAGGAAGCGCCCCCAGAACCGTCAACGATCATCGACACGCAGCGCGAACGAACGGACACCAGAATTTGAACGCATTCCCTCTGCATCTTTATCTTGTCCGGCAGGGAGGGGTTCCTCACTGTCAGTTGGAAGCTGCATCGTGGGCAGCCGGTTGCCCCTCGACTGCTTTCTTTCCTGCCAGACGACCCTCGAGGCGGCGCGAGGAACCTTCGCGAGCCGTGACTTCGCCCCCCTCATACTTGTAATCAACACAAGTAGCGCCCTCCAGGGCCAAGCGAACTAGGGCGTCGATATCCAGCCGGGATTCCGCCTCGTCAAGTTCCTGAGGCCGGGCGAAAATTGCGGGAGCGCGCGGCATGAAACGCGGGCAACAATCCTCGAAGGGCTCGCAAGAAATCTTGTAGGTTCCGATCTGCCGCGCCAACCGGAGAATCTCCGCTTTGTCGTCGCCAGCGAGGGGGCGATAAACCGGCAGGTCAATTCCCTGATCGATCGCCATCAGGTTATGCAGCGTCTGTGATGCCACCTGGGAAACGCTGTCGCCGGTGACCAGGCCGAGGGCATGCTCGGCACGCGCAATCTCCCGGGCGATACGCGCCATCATGCGCCGGTACAGAAGCACCCGGTAACTCTCATGGGCGCCCACCACAATCTGCCGCTGGACGGAGTCGAAGGGAATCTCATACAGACGCGAGGTAAACTGATAGGGCGTGAGCGTGCGGACAAGGTCCTCCGCCACCCCCGCAGAGGAATTGCGCGCCGGCGAAGGGTCGCCGAAAAAATGCGCAAAGCTGAGGTGGCAGCCGCGGCGCATCATTTTATAGGCTGCCACGGAAGAATCGAATCCCCCGGAAAGCAGCGCCACCAAGCGTCCGCTGGTGACGGCGGGAAGGCCGCCGGGACCTTCGACGCGATGGGCATAGATCAGCGCCTTCCCCGGCACAATTTCCACCTGGCAGGTCACCTCGGGGTCATTGAGCTTCACGCGCACGCTCGCATCTCGCGAGCGCAGGTGTTCCAACACAATGCGCCCCAGTTCGCGCTCCAGTTCCATGGAATTAATGCCGTAAGCAGAATCCGCCATTTTGACGCGCACGGCGAAGTTGCGAGGATTTGCTTCGGCCATCATCTCGCACGCCGCCGGGCCCAGAGCTTCGAGCGGGCTCGGCACTTCTCGCGCCGGGGCAATGTAAGCGAGACCGAATACCCGGCGCAGGCGCTCAATGATCTGGGGAAGCGCCGCGTCATCACCAGGTGTGAGGATCAGGCGCTCGGAGACACCTTCCAGCGATGCCACCGGCAGATCCGCTACGCTTTGGCGAATGGCGTCGCGCAGCCGGCTGAGGAAGTATTTCTTGTTACCGCCTTTCAGCCAGATTTCATGGTAGTGAAGTATCAGAACTCGCTTCATGCGACGGCTTCTCGATCCAAGGCGGCGACGATTGGCAAAGCCTGCGGCTCCTTCAGGCAGAACCTAGAATATCGGGTTTCACGGAGAGCCGCAAGCAAGCGCACAAGGTCTTTGCCGGTGAACTCCACGCCCAGCAGGCTATCCATCGAGGATCTCAGTTCACGGTCAGCTTGCATCCCGCGAGGCGCTCCAGAATTCTGACCGGCGCTTTCTCCGGCACGACCAGAGAGTCTTTCGAGACGATGAGCGTTTGCTCGAGCGCGTACTGGCCGGAGAGAACGGCATGGCTGACCATGTCTGTGAAGGCCAGCCAAGTCGAGCGGGGCGGGAATTCCCAGCGCGTACGCACTGAAGCGCGCTGGAATTCTCCGTTTTCTTTGAGGAAGTGATGGAAGCGAAGCATCCAGCGGTCATAGGGAGACCGAGCGAGGCCACGCAGGCCGAGGCCGCGGGCGAGTTTGAGGAACGCCCGCTGCGGCAAAGCAAAGTTTCTTGGTAGCGGCAGGCCTGCTCTTCCGGCAAACCTCTCGGCGAGCTTATCAAAGGTCTCGGAGGTGTTCCACACTCGCGGTTCGCATAGATTGACGTTGCTGAAGACTCGCAGAATCCGGTCGCCATTCGTGGGGCGTGTAGGGAACGAGTCGAAATGGATCAGGTCGTTGCGGGCGCGGAGGCGGATCTGGCGGCCTTCTTCCCGGTATGGGCGGAAACTCGTGAAATCTACTCGCCAACTCTCGGCGTAGGGCGTAAGAAGCTTAGCAGTGAAGCCGACGGCGCGCTGGGAATAACCCCTGAGCGCGGCACGAAGCTTGGCGACCTGGGCGACATCGCGCTCGGCATAACCCGTCAACCGATCCTGCGCAGGACGATAGGCAATGTTCTTGTGAAAATTCCCTCCGCTTTGCTGCTGGCTGAGAAGGAACTCAACTTCCTCAAAAGGCATTTCAAAAGGTGGGTTCGGGAAGAACAGGATGTTACCTTCTTCGAGTTGCGCGCAACACCACCGTGCCCGCTGCTGGGGGTCAGAAAGTTCAGCGGGGAATCCGTCCGGCAGTTCTACGAGTTTAATCATCGTCGTGCCTCGGAATCCTCACCTGAGTTTGGAGAGCACAACAGTAAAGACTAAACTTAGCTTAGCAGAAGTCACGCCGGCCTTGCAAAGGTTCGCATGCCCGGACAGCCCCACGGAGAGTCAACGCGGCAATTGCTTGACACGTCTTTCCGGTGCCGGTACGATGCCCGTCAACCAAGGTCTCTCTCCGGGATAGACCTTGAGAGGAGGCTCCCCTATGGTTGCAATCGGCTTACGTCGTGTCGCTCTAGGTACCCTGGCAGGCGGCGTCGTTTGGGGAATTTGGAGCACCATCATCAATATGGTGATCCTGCGGCCGAAATACGAGTTCGCGCAATTGCACCAAGTGTTGTTACCCCAACCGCGCTACCCGCTCTTTGTGCTCTACTGGTTTGTGACCTTGTTCCTCCTGACCTACATTCTGACATGGGTGTATGTGTCCGCGCGCGCTACGCTTGGGCCGGGACCCATTACCGCCCTGCGCGTGGGATTGCTGGTAGGCTTTGTAATGGCTTTCCCGCTGGGCCTCTCGCTGGCGGCTTGGGCACCCTTCAGCCGCGGCATCACGCTCGGGTGGATGCTCGACCTCTGGGTGGGATCGATTCTGGCCACCCTGGTCTCCGCCTGGCTGTATAAAGAGGCATAGAGGTAACCGGCGCCCAGGGTTGGTGGGCTCTAGTTCGCCAAAGAGAATTCCAGCTTATTGCCGGACTGATCGATGCGGTCCAGCCGCACGCGCACCCGTTCGCCCAGGTGGAATGCGCGGTGAGTGTGCCGGCCGATGATGGCGCGCTGGCGCTCCTCGTAGACGTAATAGTCATCGCCCAGAGTGGCCAGCGCCACGAAGCCTTCCACAAACAGGTCGGTAAGCTCCACGAAGAATCCAAACTTGATCAAGCTGATGATGAGGGCGTCAAACTCGTCGCCGAGATGCTGCGCCATAAAGGAAACTTTCTTCCATTCGAGGAGCTCGCGTTCGGCGTCGGCGGCCCGACGCTCGGCCTCCGAAGTTGCCAGCCCGAGGGCGTGGAGTTCCTGGGGGAACACGAAGGCCCCACCAGCGAGCGTTTGACCGGTGGCAGTCGCTCCAGGACTGGCGGATGCCGGCTCGCGGCGCCTTTCCGCCGCACTGCGGCGTTTCCCCGGTGGTTCCGGCTTTGCTGCCACCGGAGGGAGATGATCTTCAGCGTCCCCGGCAACCCGCGCGCTGCCGCCCTCGCGTTCGAGCGCAGCTTTGAGAATCCGGTGCACGATCAGGTCCGGATAACGGCGGATAGGCGAAGTGAAATGGGTATAGGTCCCGGCCGCGAGCGCGAAGTGGCCGACGTTCTCTTCCGAGTAGCGGGCCTGTTTAAGCGACCGCAGCATCAGGTAGGAAAGGATGCGCTCCTCCGGCTTACCCTCCAGGCGCTGGGTCAGCCGCTGGTAGTGCCGCGGGCTGATCTGGAGTTCTTTTGCCTCTACTCGCTCGATGAAGCGGGTGTGGCGGTCGCGCTCGTCGCGCTTGCTCGTGCGGAAGCGCTGGGCCGCGGGCAGCTCCACTCCCAGTGAGTAGCCGAAGGTTGCAGCGATCTCTTCAAATTCGATAACCTTTTTTGCATCCGGCTTTTCGTGGATACGATAGAGCGAGGGAATCCCGCGGCGCTCAAGATAGCCTGCGACAGCTTCGTTGGCGGCAAGCATGAATTCTTCAATGAGGCGGTGGGCGATGTTCCGTTCCGAGCGCGTAATGCCCACCATGCGGCCGAACTCGTCGAACTCAATCAGCGGCTCCGGCAGATCGAAATCGATGGATCCGCGTTGGACACGCCGACGATTGAGAATGAGCGCGAGCTCCTGCATAATGTGGAAATCCCGGTAATGGGCAGCATTGCCTGCGATTGCTGAGTGCTCACCAGACAAAATGTCGCGGACGGCCGTGTAGGTCATGCGTTCGGCGCTGCGGATGATCCCCGGAACGAGCTCGTATTCGACAATTTGTCCCTGAGGATCAATCTGCATCAGGACCGACATCACCAGGCGATCGACGTGGGGGTTGAGGCTGCAAATGCCGTTCGAGAGCTCGAGCGGCAGCATCGGCACAGCGCGGTCGGGAAAATAGACCGAAGTCCCCCGCAGGCGCGCCTCGCGGTCGAGAGCGGTGCCGGCGCGAACGTAGTGAGCCACGTCGGCAATGTGCACGTGCAGCAGATAATCCCCATTCGCCCTCCGCTCCACCAGCACCGCATCGTCGAAGTCCTTGGCCGTCTCGCCGTCAATGGTCACGATGGGCAGTCCGCGGAAATCGCGCCGGCCTTCGCGGTCATGCTCCGGGATGTATTCCGGCGCCTCGCCAGCCTCCGCGAGCACCTCCGGGGGAAAGCGGTGGGGCAGGTGGAATTTACGGATGACAATTTCCACGTCCACGCCGAAATCCTCGCGCCGGCCGAGAATTTCCACCACGCGGCCGCGCGGCAAAGCGGCAGGGCGGGGATAGCTGGTGATCTCAACGTCCACCACCAAGCCATCCAGATCGCGGGTTGAGCGCCGCGAAATCACCTCCTGTCCCGCGGCTCGGCCTTCCGACTCACCCCCAAACTGACGGTCGCGACTGCGTGGCGGCGCAGGGGTCTCACCGCCCGGCCACTCTTCCCCGCGCGGAATAACGATTTCGAACGGGATGCGATGGTCAAAGGGCAAAACGTAGTTGTAGCGCTGGCCGCAGTGAAACTGGCCCACCACGGTCTTCTGCGCGCGGTCCGTGATGCGCAGGATGCGGCCTTCCCTGCGTCCGTCGGGCTTGGCGCGGAGCACCTGCACTTCCACGCGGTCGCCGTTCATGGCGGAGCCCATACCGTCGGAGGAGATGTAGATGTCCTGATCGGCGCCCGCCAGCGGCGCGTCGGGCACGACGAAACCGTAACCGTCGCGGTGGCCAATCAGGCGCCCGCTGACAATGCTAGCGCCCCGGGCGGGTAACCCAGAGCCGCGGCCATCGCCGATTTTCAATTGCCGATTTTCGATTGTCTTCGAATCAGTACTTGCTGCTCGCGCATCATCAATTCTCGAGTCGGCGGCTTGCCGCTCCCTTCCCGCCAATGCGAAGTGATTCTTCTTCAGGTAAACGACTCGGCGATTGCGCGAAAGAACTTTCAGTACGTTCTTAAGATCGCGCGCCTGGCTCGACCGCAAGCCGAGCTCCACCACCAACTCGCGAAGCCGAAACGTCTTGCCCGGCTCGCGCTCAAAGACCTTGAGAATTTCTTGCGGTGTTGGAAATTCGCGCATGGGATGTCTTCAGCTAATTCTATCACGCAAGAAAGATTGAGGGATCGGGCCATCGGCTCATCGGATGATTTGGTGATTGGCGATTTGGAAGCTATGGTTGTCAGCGTTGCCCACGGTGCGGGCGTCCTGCCCGCTGTGGCGCGGGCGTCTTGCCCGCATCCTCTTGCGTCTCGTCTTGGCTCCCGATCGACCTCCCAAGGGGAGAGGGAGGCTACCCGGTGGCAGGAGCGCGCCGCGCCCGTCCCTCGAGTTTCTGCATTTTGAAGGGAGCGATTCGTTCCTTAGCGCTCGAATAGCGGCAAAAAGGCCTCCGATTCCCGAAAAGTACGTGTCATTTTGTGTAAAATGTAATCCTCGTGGCTGTCAATTATGCAGAAATATCGCCTTTTCTGTCGGACAAATTGGCCTATTTTTGTTTGTTTTCATACACATAGCGGCTTCGTTCACCATAAAAATAACATCTTTTTTCCGGAACTGTGCCTGGTTTATGACTTCTTGTTCTTGGGGGGTGCCCATCCGCCGCCACGACGGGCGCAGGCGAGAATCTTCCATGCCGGTCATCCGCGGTGTCCCTTCGTCCAGAGGCACCGACTTCCCATCTAGTATACCGACAAGCCTAGGCTTTGTCAAGAAGAAATTGAGTCTACAAAGCCGGCCCCGGACCCGCCCTCCCATAAGACTCCTAGCCTGGAGGCACAGGGTGCGAACCCGGGTCAGACGGCAGGAAGTTGTCAACCGAATTCTTGCGGGATTTTCTGCCGGTAGGAAAAGATTTTACAATTCCCGCCGCAAATTTCCTGCCGGTAGGAAATGGGCTTTCGAGGCTCGGCGTCTCGGTGACAAAACGTCACGATTGCCCTTGCCGGATACAGGCGTCATCAGGGCGGCTTCTCGTCGCGCCCATCGTGGCGGGACTTCGGCGGTTGGTAATCCCTTGGCAACCAGCGGAGATCTATTGTTTTTTCAAGCTACCTATACACGGCCGGCCCAGCTTCCGATATAGCGGCTAACCGTCATGGTGATCGCGAGTTGCGGAGAAATGAGAGAATGATGGGGTGGCGCCTACATTGCTGCTTATGTATGCGTCCCCTTGCCGCCTCAGGCAAGCTGCCACGATGCCTCGCGGGAGGATAGGTCTATTTTGGCGAAGGATCACCTGCCCCTGAACTCTGGGTGCGCGAGGTCGCAGGGCGACGGCTCCGGTCGCATACATAAGCAGCAATGTATGCGCCACCCGCGCGGGCAGGGACACGCGCGCTATCCCGTCTTACCTGAGTAATGCCTGAAATCCTGCTTGCTCGAAGTGGCGATCCCCCGTCAGCGCCCGCACCATGCCATGTTGACGCATCACGACGAAAGAAGTGCAGTCGGTGAGGGACCAGTCCTTATCGGGCCGGTCGCCATATAACTTCACGCCCTGTTCGAAGAGCGCTTCGGTGGGTGGAACGATGGTACAGTTCAGATCTGCCTTCAAAGTCTCCAGCAGGTGTAGAAAGATTTGCCTCAGACCGGGTCCCGCCATGGCGTCGGCCACTTCGGTGAGCACCCATGCCGTGGTTAGAATGGGTTCAGTCAGTTCGTCGGAGAGGGTGCGCGCCCGGGGATGAGCGGCGTCATCGCGATTCAGAAGAGCGAGGAAGTAGAACGTATCAGCAAAGATCAAATTCACTTCTTGGGAGCCCCATGAAGGTAATGGTCGTGGTTCTCCGCCCAGTCGGGCGGCATATCATGAACTGCCCCAATGAGGTCTCTCAGGCGCTCCGCCAGCGTCTGGGGAGCGATCGGTTCCACACGAACCGGAGTGCCCTCGGGAAGATTAGCTTCCGGCGGCAAAAGCACGCTGCCCTTGGTGACTTTACCTACGAAACCCATGGTCGTTTCTAAACCTCCTCCGCCCGGTGGCCCCGGCTCAAGCCTTCATTTTCTGATTCTAACACGGGGTTGCCGCAGACGTTCGCCTTTTAACGTCTGCGATTGGATTCCTCACCAAACGTCAGATATAGACATCTGTACTTCTGGGCAGCCGATATGAGGCGCGTGTCTCCTCACACCCGAAACCCATCACCTGATACCTTGTTCTTGGAGTCCCGAATCCCGTGCCCCGTGTCCCGTATTCCGGCCTTTCTGACACCTGGCACCTGATACCTGACACCTGCCCTTCACATCGGCTGCCGTGAACACTTGAGTGCGAGAGGTCGCAACGCGAGGCCCGGGACGCAGACGTCAACCCCAATGTCTGCGCTACCCGCGGCTGACGGGCATTCAATCTCGGATGTCCTTTGCCCGCAAAGGCTTGGCGGCGGCTTGCTCTGATCCTTCGCCATCTAGGCTGGGTTGTTGTGAAGATTTCTTATTTTCTAATGTACTACAAGTTATGCCTTCGCCACGCATCCAGGTCGGCCATGCTGATACTTCTTTCCGGTTCTCCTCTAGGTATTTCCAGAACTCTTTAGGCTCCTGGAAAGGAGAGTCGTTGGATTCCACGTTGTTCCTCCTCAAGTTTCTCGATTGTGGACATAAATTTCGCCCCGGCTATTTTTTCTCTTTGAATGTACGATGACGGCAGCATCTGAATGCGTGGGCAGGCTTGGTCGCGTTTCCAGCGAAATATAGTGCCGTCTGATTTTTTCCGTTGAATCGCATATCCGCTACTCATCTTCATGGAAAACAGGTCGTAGAACCGGCGCGGTCCAATACCTACGAATGGTTCAAATGGAATTCTGCTCCTGCCGTCCTGCCTCCTAGACTCACGCGTTCCGGTGAGCTCAACGGCATCCTTGTGAAGTTTGTGTGCCATACTTTTCGGATACGGCTCAATATATACCACTCTTTTGATGCCTGCGGCGAGAATGTGACGCGTACAATTGTGGCATGGAAACGTCGTAGCGAACAGGCTTCCCCCACTTGCAATCGCGCCTGTGCGAACACAGGCCAAAAGCGCGTCCATTTCAGCGTGAACAGCTCGCCCGTACTCTGTGATATCCATCAAGCGACTGTTCTTTAAGAGTTTGATAGCTTCCTCAAGGTCCAGTTTTATGGCTAGGCGCTTCAAGAGGTCTTGAACGATGTTACTTTGTTCGACATCGTTGGAATCAAAACCAAGTATGTGATCGCGGGCATCGTTGGGCCCCGGCCAGTAAAGACTACCTCCAGGTGCTGGTACGTCATTACAGCCCAAGGCGATGATGTCGCCAGATGATGATCTAATTGCGGCCCCCACCTGCCTCCCTAGTTGCCCCGAACGAAGAGAAGCGGAATATGCCAGAAACATGGCATGTTCGTCGGGCTCGGGCGTCAAATAAGGGTTGCCAAACAATAGGTCAAGAAACCTCTCTAGATGCTGTTTATATTCTTCACCTTTCAGATTAATGAAGACATCAGCGAGACTCGAAAGTCTTACGAGAACGCTGACCGTATAGAAGGTTCTCGTCTTGATCGCGTGCCATTAAGCGCGTGGCTTCCCTCTTCGGAATGTTCTTGTCACGCGTCAGGTATTGAAAACGGTCGTTTTCCGAAGCGAATACGCCTATCAGGTAGAAGCCTGAGCCATATACCGCTCTTAAGAGTTCGACCTCGCTGGGCCGCTTTAGAGAATGGAGAATATGGGCGGTCTTCGGTATCGGTTCTTGGGTGTTCGCCTGGACAGCAACCTTTCGCTGTCGGCTGATATCCGCTACCACTGCGGAGACAATGAAAGCCTCATCCTTTGCCACTTCACAAAGTTTGTTTCCGGCTGTCATCAGCGTGTCGATGCGAGTCGCTTCGGTGCTGTCATTGAGAGAAACTCCTACATTGATTTTCCTTAGAATTGTGCCGATGAAGTCGCTTAGACGGATACGACTGGGTTTGTAATTGAAACGCTTGACGTAATTTTCAAGAGCCAGCTGGACCCCCGTGTAATCAGTTCCAGTCGGATAGACCAGGCCGAATACGATTTCGGCCTCAGGGTAGGCCAGTTGCACCGTAGGTTGCTCTTGTTCAGCGACTTTCATCAGGAAGATTCATAGCAAGCATTTCTAGCTTTGGCCTCATCGGCGCAGTCAATTGTACATCCACCTGGCTCCGTTCAGACCTGTTTCTTTCAGCGCGTAGCGGGTAATGCAGGGCAGCGGCAGCGGCGTGCCTCATCCAGATTTGCGACGTGCGGTTGCTGCTGTAGTATTTGGTATCGGAAAAGTCCACGGTCAGAACTGCACTGCGCGACTGCCTCGCTACTCCTTCTTTTCCAAAAGTATTATTGAATCTGGGAGGCCCGCGCCGCCAGTCACGATTAACCGTTTTGACTGGCTAAACCCAAGGAAGAAATTCACCATCTCAAAATGGGAGTAAATTTCTTCAGCTGCCGCTAGCTCAGCAGTGCCACTCTTGATCCAGCCAGTGCCGAGATGCATCGTCGCTTCCTCTATATCAATCACAAATCCGTGGTCCTTATATTCGTGCACCAATTCCTTTGCGATCAGTTCTGCCGACTTCGGCAGCGATGCCTTAGTCGATAGCAAGCGGACAGCATACTGCTCAGCTGACTCGCTTACCCGATCACAGTAACCTATTTGTTCAACTGTGAGTACCCTTTGCAGGTAGCGGGCAAACATATCGGCGCTACCGGGGAATTTCTGGGCGAGGGAGGCTATGGTTTTTAGGGCTTGGCTTACCCCTAACGCAGGAAGGGGACCAAGTTGTGGATCAATGGGGCCCAATTGAGCTAGGGGGCCCATATGGATTTCGTCTGCGCCGATGGCAATAAGCGTAGCTGCGGACTTCGCCTGGCGTGGTACCACTGCCAGGAAGCGCTTTGAAGCAAAGGATCGACAGAGCTTGCTTATTTGATATGCGGGCTCGACCTTTCCTCCACTGCTCAGCAACAGCAGCATTACATCCTTGTCGCGCTTACTGTTAAGCTCCGAAAGAGCACCAAATACCTTATCTAAATCATAGGCATCGATATTATCGTCTGGCTCCAGCAAAGCTAGTGTGCAATATTTCTCCATCCCGTATTTCTGGAGAATCCCAAAGACCTCTCCAGCAAAGCGTTTCTGGATGTCAACGTGCGTTGCGGTTTTCAAGAAAACGTGCCAATGAGGAGTCTTCTGCTCAACTTCGACTTTGGGGCTCGCATCACCCTCTGGGATCCCTCTTGATTCCGGCATGACCGGTTGAGGCTCAAACGCGGGAGCGTCGGAGCCCGCAGGCGCTAGGATCACACGCTTCCTTGGCATCTTCAACCCCCCTTTAACGCCTCTATCTTCCGTGTAGTTGCATCCGGGAAACTTCTCATTCCCTCTCACAGCGACTCAGAATCTACACCCTGGATACCCCCTTTTCAAGCCATATGGATCTGGCTAGAGGGAGCGGTCGGGCAAATATACGGACGAGACCACAACGTAATAGCGTATTTCTTGCCACAATCCTGATTCGTGCATCTACTTTTTGTGTCCAACAAACACCTCCACCAACTTAAAATCACAGTATAGCGAAGACAAAGCGAAAGCACAAGATAATTGGCGACGTCTGAGGCGGCGCGGAGGCAGGCTGGCGCAGGGCGAGCTCAGCCCTGCGATTTCGTCCCGGCTCAAAGCGGCGTCGATAAAGCGAG
>CAWGTQ010000002.1:0-31498 GCA_963825395.1 uncultured Acidobacteriota bacterium
ATCCACGTATTGCTTCAGTTCACCGGAACGGTTTGCCCCGGCGCGCGCCAAGCCGGTAAGTTTGGGACGCGCCATCGAGGCGGTTGGCGCAAGCGCCTACCTGACGGACCTGTTGGTTCATCATCCCGAGGACCTGGAAATCCTCGATTCCGCTGAATTCGTGCCCTCCGATGGCGCCGCGGTAGGACAGTTGGACATGGGTCTGGAGACTTTTTCGATCCCCGAAGCATATGCGTGGGCCTCCGAAGCAGGGCTGGATCTGCGTGAAAAGATGGCCATTTTGCGTCGCCAATACCGCGCCCGAGTCCTGGAGTTGGGCGCTGCGGACTTGGCCACAGGTGGCTCCGCATTCCCAATGTTGAGGCGTTGGACGCTCAACGCTGCGCGTTGCATTTCGAGTGCCCTGGTGATTGCGCGCAGTTCCTGGATGCACGAGAAGGTGACACCCGAGGACGATGTGCCCTTCGTCGTTCTGGGCATGGGGCGTTTGGGACTGGGTGAATTTGATTTGGCTTCGGACGCAGACTTGGTTTTCGTGGGCGGGTCGGAGGCGAAAAGAGAGGAACTGGAACACTGGACCCACTTGGCCGAAAAGACGATTGAAGTGCTATCAAGCTACACTCAAGATGGTACGTTGTTCCCGGTGGATACACGCTTGCGGCCGCGCGGACAAGAAGGGGAATTGGTGGTGACCTTGGAAGAGCTTCTCAACTACATCGCCGAGGATGCGAAAGCATGGGAACTGCTTACCTACTTAAAGGCTCATCCTCTGGCAGGAAATCTGCAACTGGGTCAGGCGGCCGTGCATCGGCTCCAGGCGGCGATTTACGATCGCTTTTCGACCTATGATGATTTTGAAGGTGAACTCCACCAAATGCGGAGGCGGCTGGAACGGGAAGTGACGGTCCCGAGCAGCAACACTAAAACCGCCCCCGGGGGTTATTACGACGTGGACTTTGCCGTTTCCTACACGCGGCTGCGGCGGCGGATAGTGGCCTCGGCAGGAGCAAATATGGCGGAACAGATTGCCACCCTGCGAGCGGCGGAAGTCATTTCTGCTGAGGACGCCACCGCCTTGACCGAGGGCGCCGGATTCCTACGCTCCGTGGACCACATTCTCCGGTTGGTGACAGGTAAGGCGCCGAATGGTCTGCCCGAAATCCCATACCACACGGAGACGGCGGAAAGCTTGGGGCACCACTGGAACCTGATTTCGGAGGAGCAGACGCTGGCCGGGAAGCTTCATGAGACACAACAGAAACTTCGCTACGTCTACCGCCGCTTGGTAGGTTCAGAGTAGCAATGCACTTTCAATTGAGGATTGCCGATTGACGATTAGATAAAATCGTCAATCGACAATCGAACATCGGCAATTTACCAGTCGCGGCGGCGGCCGCCACCACCACCGCCGCCACCGCCGGAATGCCCGCGGCCACGACCGCCGCCACCTCCACCACCTCCAGGGCGACGTCCTCCTCCCCCCCGAAGTCGGTGCGCGGCGGACGCGCTTCGTTGACGGTCAATCGGCGACCTTGCAAGGTTTGCCCGTTAAGGCCGGCAATGGCCCGCTCCATATCCTCGCCTTCCGCCAGTTCGATGAATCCGAAGCCCCGCGATTGTCCCGTGGCCTTGTCGCGAATGACCACGGCCGAAGCTGCCTGAAAGCCTGCACTGCTGACGAATTCACTGAGTTCATTGTCTGTCACTTCGTGAGGAAGATTCCCCACGAACAACTTTTGCGGCATGAGATGCTCCCGATGGCGAGGTGGTCTCGATCCACCACCTTCGCCTTGTTGGATTTACACGGCTCTATCTGATTGTGGACCCCGAATCTATGGCGCTCACCTTCCGGAAAAGAGCGAGACCCGCTACCTGTATTGGCCGGTGGGTGAATGAAATCTCTCCTCTCCGCCTTGGCAGGAAATGATTTCATCGCACTCGGCAAAACACATACCCGTTCCTGGAATAGCAATCTGCGAAGCAGGGGCGATGCGTGAAGACCAGAACCCTGTGTAATGCCGCGGGCCACGAGAGCAGATGCCGTCTTAGCCGGATGCCTGTCGCGAGACACAGCGGTATTACCAAACTGCGAGGGGGATTCTAGCACGCATTTTGCCTAACGAAAGGAAAAAAAGGCAGGGGTTCAACCCCCTCCAGGCCCGGCCATTTCCGGTACGCCGTCCTGCGCCGGGCCCGGCTTTTTACCATGGATCGGAAGGCCCGGGCGGAGGCCACGCCCCTCCAGCAGCCAAGAGCGTCCCGGCATCGTGGGAAATAAAGGCTGGTTTTAGAGGCCAAAACTGAAGGTTGCGGACCCAAATAACGGGTTCGCGCCCCGCTGGCTCTAATCATTGGACACGATGGCGGGCTGCAACACTGGTGATCAAGTTATGTTGACGGGCCTTTTTGGGGGCTATTGGCCCTTATCTGCGGAGACGTGCGGCGATCGGTATGAAACGTTCCTGTAGCGTAAGCCCATACTTGATTATGGCGCCGGCACGATTCCGGCGGCATGGCGCCCCCTACTCCGCGCGCTGCTCAAAAATGATGAACTTATGCCAGGCGGCGGCTCAAATGTTCACGGCAACTACACCACCCGGCAGTACGTGCGCTCCCTCCGCCCCATGCTTCGGATAACCGGTTTGTCCCAAGTTGGCGTTGCCTCATAAAGCGTTGATGTAGGCATTCCAGGTGGCCAGCGTCATGGGCTCTCCCATCCAGTAAAAGTACAGGCCTGTGGACGGACTCGTCAGTACAAACGTATTGCCCGAGAAGTTGTTGCCCATGCTCGTATAAACGGCTGTGGTTCCGTCTTCGCTGCCCTCCGTAACGACACCCATGGCCATGCCTGTACCCTGCGTAATCGTGTTGTTATTGGCCACGACGTTCTGCAAAGCATACGGCACACCACTCGGATTGTCACCGCGATCGTCGTAGATGCCGCCGATCCCGTTCATGCAATTGGTTACAGTATTGCCTGAGATAGTGACGTTGGATGAGGTACTGATCAGAATCCCAGCGCCGTACCAGATCGTCGTTTCGCCAGGCACAAACCCATCATTAACAATAGTGTTGTTGGTGATCGTCGCCCCGTCGCTGATCTCGATCAAGATGCCAGCCACGACATTCCCGGAGGTTTGGTTCCCGGTATAGGTGACGGTCTGGCTGTTTATGTCATTCCAGAAGCCGGGGCCGTTGTTATCGTAGGAATTATTGTTCTGGACGGTCAGATTTGTGACTGCGCCGAATTTGGCCCCACCCGCCTCCCATCCCCAGTCGTACCCGCTAGCGTTGTTATAAGAGATTTGGTTGCCGCTCAAGATTACGGTCGACCCCCCCCCGCCTATTCCAAGGTCGCCGTTGTTGTGGACATTGTTGTTCGAGATATTCATGCTGCTGGAAGTTGTAATGCCCCGACCGTGGTTATACCGGATTTCACTGTTCTCGATGGCCCAACCTGTACCAACGGGCTGGATAGCCCCGCTTTGGGCTACGGCGGCGTACTTCTCAACGATCAGATTGCTGAGGGTGACATTTGATGCGCCGCCGCTAAAGGCAGAAGGCAATTCACTCATTTCCACGGTCTGCCCCGAAGGGTCGTCCCCTATGTAGGCCGTCTGATTGGTGTAGTCAAGGTACCAGGTGCCGGGACCGACATCGGATAAACTGGCAACCCGGGTCTTCAGCACATTGTTGAAAAACAGATCCTCGGGATACATGCAGACAGGAGATGTGGAGAGGCAGGAGCCGGGATAGGATGAATGCTGGGTGACGGAGACCTCGGCTGTCCAATACGGGCCATCCTGCACGAAGGTTGTGAGCAGAGCGGCGCCGCTGACAATTGCCCCCGTCTGCCCCACAAACGAATCGCCGTCCTGCGGTACCACCGACTGAAGACGATAGATTCCGGGGGCGAGTGAAAAGGTGGTGGACGCAGGGTATTCAGTGACGAGCGTTTGCAGGTCGTCCGTGGGCTCGACGGTGATGGTTTGTCCGGACGCGGTAGTTGTTCCCGTGCCCGCCAGGCATACGGTCTGCGGGCTACCGCTGACGTTGTCCGAGATATTGAGGGTGGCCGTAGCAGTCCCGCTGGCGGAAGGCGCGAAGGTGACGCTGATGGCACAGTTGGCGTCTGCCGCCACCGAAGTGCCACAAGTATTGGCCTGAACAAAGCTGCTCGCGTTGGCGCCTGAGACCGCGAGGCTGGTGATGCTCAGGGCCGCGGTGCCAGAGTTGCTCAGGATAATCGTCTGAGCCGGACTGGCTGTACCGGTGGGCAGGCTCCCGAAGGCCAGGCTGGTGGCGGAGAGACTGACTACCGCCGCGGTGCTTTTGCCGGTTCCGGAAAGGCTCACCGTCTGCGGACTACCGCTGACATTATCAGCGACACTCAGGCTGGCCGTAGCAGCCCCGCTGGCGGAAGGCGTGAAGGTGACGGTGATCGCGCACTTGGCGCCTGCCGCCACCGAGCTGCCGCAGGTGGTGTTTTGGGTAAAGTCACCGGGATTGGCGCCAGTGAGCGCGATGCTGGAAATAGTCAAGGCCGCGTTGCCGGAGTTCGTCAGGGTTATGGCCTCGGCCGCGCTGGTGGTGCCGACGGCCTGACTGGCGAAGGTGAGACTGGTGGGTGACAGATTGGCGGCGGTTGCCGTACCTGTTCCGGACAGGCTCACGCTCTGTGGGCTTCCGGGGGAGTTATCGGCGATGCTGAGTGAGGCCGTGCGAGCCCCGCTGGCGGAAGGCGTGAAGGTAACGTTGATCGTGCAGTTGGCGCCGGCTGCCACCGAACTAGCGCAATTATTGTTCTGAACAAAGTCGCCGGCATTAGTCCCCGTCACCGCGAGGCTGGTGATACTCAAAGTGGTTTTGCCGCCATATGTCAGGGTGACGGACTGCGCGCCGCTGGACTCTTCAAGGGGGTGACTGCCAAAACTCAGGCTGACAGGAGACAAACTCACAGCGGGAGGATCAACCGTAGTAGGGGCAGCTTCTGTCGCTCCTCCCCCTCCACAGGAAGCTGAGAAAATGGCAAGTGCGATAAAGGTCGCCAGAAGGGTTGCTGCGATCACACGTGGCTGTTGCAGTGTTTGGGTTTGATTGAAAGATGCCTCCATGACGTGCGCGTTGCCAGCTTGAGATGGAGTCCTCGTCCTCCGTGTTTGGCACCTGAACATGAGGCAGGAAAAGATGGGCAGAACTTTTTGTTCAGGGTCAGAGTTCGACATCGGGGGAGGGCTCCTTTTTTTCGCACCCAAGATCCAGACAGAGGTATCCCTAGGCTCTGACATCCCGAACATGAATAGCCAAGGGGGGGGCTACCCATGCTCAGAATCAGAGCATCGGAACATTCTTCCGATACCTTTAAGAGGGGCTACAGTTGGCGCCAGGCTGGAGAACGTGCTGAGGAGCACTGAGAGTGAAAATCCGTGCGCCGAAGACCATCGCTGATGGTCTCTTTCCTGCCTTCAATGTGCATTTGGGGGTCCAGATTGACATCCTTGAAAGTGATTTGGTGCGGTTTCCCCGGCTCCCCTGCTAAGGACCTCCTACGCTATGAATTCGTTGAGGTTATCGGTTCCACGAGGCTAGACTCTCATTCCTCCGGGCGCGACAATCCTGTCTTCTACGTGCCCACTTTCATTGCTGGGTGCCAAAGCATGTCAACTAGATCTCGACACTTTTTGGCGCCTCTCCCCGGGCAGGGCGACAGAATGGCACTCATCCGCACAGATCTTCTGACTCAAGCTTAGCGAGCGTAGCAGAACTGGTTCTGAGATCCACTGCTCTCAGCCTCAAATCCTCGCGTTCTCATTCGCCTGACCAATGCGCACCTCAGAGAAAGAAAGGGAGCGGATGCGAGCCGCGCAGCGACGGCAGGATGTGGGCCATGGCACCAGAAGGCGTGAAAAGATATACAACCTCACGTAACGGCGCGCGACAGGGCGAAGACTCGAAAAAAACCGATGCTCTGGTTGTTTTGCGCCTTCTACCCGTTCTATTTTTTGTGTGAGATGCTTTTGCGCGTGCAGGAATTATTTAACAGCTTCAACTGCCATGGGAGCGCAGTGCGCAAGGACGGGCGGGCCCCCGCAGGGGGCGACAGAAATGATCGGTCTCCATCAGCTTCTCTGTCGCCCCCTAACGCGGGTTTGAGGCATTAACAGCGCCTCATTCAGTTGCATCACTGGAATCCCAGGTGGCCAATGTCATGGGTTGTCCCAGCCAGTAGAAATAGCCGCCGGCCGGATTGGCTAATATAAATGTGTTGGACAGAAAGTGGTTATTCCAGCTTGTGTAGACTGAATTGTCAAAACCGCTTTCTTCCACGATGCCTGCGGCCATACCTGTATCTTGGGTAATGGTGTTATTGTTTACTTCATCGTTCTGTAACGAATAAGGTTGACCATTCGGCGCATTACCTCGATTGGCGACGATCCCCCCGATACCATTCATGCATTTGATTAGGCGATTAAAATAGACTGATACATATGAAGAAGTGCTGATCAGGATCCCAGCGCCCCACCAAATGGAGGTTCCATCAGAATTGAAACCATCGTTCCAAATGTAGTTGTTACTGACGGTCACGGTGTTACTGACTTCAATCAAAACTCCCGCCTCTTTGTTCCGGGCGAATTCATTTTGGTCGCAAAGAACGTCCTGGCTATTGATGTCGGTCCAAAAACCGGGCCCCCCGTTATCGTGAGAATAATTGTACCTGAAGGTGAGATGTTCGACGCGGGCGAACTTTGCTCCTCCGGATTCCCAGTAATATGAATACCCACTGTAGTTATTGAATGAGATTTCGTTGCTTTGTACCAGTACCGCTGACCCGGTTCCTCCGATACCCATCTGTCCATTGTTGTGGACATTGTTGTTATGGATAAACATCCCGTCGCCGCTACGAATTCCGATGCAATGGTTGTACCTTACCTCGTTCCCGCCGACATCCCAGTATACGGTTCCGTCTCCACCATGAATGGCTCCATTATCTGCCACGCAGGCGTACTTCTCGACAACCAGGTTGCTGATAGTGACGGAGGCAGCTCCGCCGGTAAAGGCATACCCCAGAAGACTGATTTCCACCGTATGGCCGTACGGGTCGTCACCCATGTAGACATTCCCCGTGCTGTAGTCGAGATACCAACTACCGGGTTCAACAGCGGACAAACTCATGACCCGGCTTTTCGGAACGTTATCGAAAAAGAGGTCTTCAGGAAACAAGCAGGCAGGGTGGGTGGAATCGCATGTGCCCGGGTAGGACGCGGCCTTTGAGACTTGGGCGTGCGAAATCCAGTATGAGCCATTCTGCGTGAAGTCGGTGAGCAGCGCGGCGCCGCTGAGAATTGCCCCCGCCTGCCCCACAAAGGAATCGTGGCTTTTGGGCACAACTGACTGAAGGCGGTGGATTCCTGGCGCGAGCGAAAAGGTGGTGGACGTGGGATTTTCATTGACCAGTGTTTGCAGGTTGTCCCCGGGGTTGACGGTGATCGTTGCCCCGGCCCAGCAAATTGCGGAATGCCATAAATCTAATGAGCCCAAGCTATTCGCAATCATAATGATGGCAATATGATAGAGAGCCCTTCTTGCAATTTTATTAAGATCTATTCTTGAATTCATTCCATCCTCCAAATTGGTGTATTGCCTCTCTTGTGTCGTCCCCAACGGTTAAAGCCGGGCTGGCAGACCGCAGAAACACTCTCACGACTTCTCATTGCGGACTCGGGCAGGCAGACGGGGGCCTGCCCATGCTCAGAATGAGAGCATCGGAACATTCTTCCGGGATCTGTCAGAGGGGCTACAGTTGGCGCCAGACTGCCGAACTTGCTGAGGAGCACTGAGAGCGAAAATCCGTGCGCCGAAGACCATCGATGATGGTCTCTTTCCATTCTTCAATGTGCATTTGAGGGTCCAGATTGACATCCGTAAAAGTGATTTGTGGCGATTTCCCGGACTTCCTCCAGACAGGACCTCCTACGCAATGAATTCGTTGGGGTTATCGACTTCTCGGGGATAGGCTCTCGTCACTTTCTGTGCAATACCCTATCTTTTAGCTACTAACTTTCAATACTGGTCGCCAAAGCTTGTCCACCGGGGCGCGACACTTTTTGGCGTCTCTCGCTCCAGAGACGACAGATTGGCACCCCCTACACAAATCTCTTGCCTGGAGCTTAGTTCAGTATGAAGGGATGCCAGCCCTAGGTCACTCCGAGACCAAATCCGACCTCTATGTGGAGCGAGGGGTTGAGCTTTGACCCGCGTTTTGTAGTTTGACACGGGGAGTTTTCACTCCCGCCGAACCATGCCTTGGACGGAACCCCTTGATGCTCAGCGGCACACTCGCTAGTGGCCGAAGTTCACGTTGACGCCCGGAAAGCCATAGGGCATATTTTGAGAGGTCGTACAAGCGGGCTCCACTTGCCCAAATGTCAGGCGCGCGTGACCCGCACGGTAGTCAAGGGGCATTCGCGCCTTCCCGATGGCCGAAGGGGGCAGACCTTGTTCTGCAGACAGAAGAGCGATTGATATGACTGAAAGCACACCTACGAGCCGGAATTTCGAAGGCTTGGAAGTAGTGGCCTTTGAAAGTCGTCATGCCCGGGAAATGGCCGCCCTGATTGCCAGATTCGAGGGCGTGCCACGCGTAGCTCCGGCCCTGCGCGAGGTGCCGCTGGAGGAAGATGCCGCCGCCTTGGCGTTTGCAACGGCGCTCCTCGCCGGGCGGCTCGACGCGGTCATTTTCATGACGGGGGTCGGTACGCGCCGGCTGATCGAGGTGTTGACGACGCGGCAACCGCGCGAGAAAATCGTACAAGCGCTCTCGGGAATTACCGTCGTGGCGCGCGGGCCCAAGCCGGTCAAGGTTCTGCGCGAGTTCCAAGTGCCTATTACCATCACCGTGCCTGAGCCCAACACCTGGCGAGAAGTCCTCGAAGAGTTGGATGAAAACCCGCGCGGATTCCCGCTGACGGGCAGCCGCGTGGCGGTGCAGGAATATGGCGTGCCCAATGAGGCCTTCCTCGCTGGGCTCAGCGAGCGTGGCGTTAACGTGCTGCGCGTGCCGGTCTATCAATGGACGCTTCCTCATGATATCCAGCCCCTTCGCGAAGCCATCCAATCGCTGGTTGAAGGCCGGGCGCAGGTGGCGCTGTTCACGAACTCGGCGCAAGTGGAACATCTTCTGCGCGTGGCTGCGGAAGACGGCGCGAAGGATCGATTGCTAGAAGCTTTGGGGAAAGTCGTGGTTGCGTCGGTGGGTCCCACCTGCAGCGAGACGCTGGTGAGTCATGGGATCGCCATTGATCTTGAGCCCATCCATCCCAAGATGGGACCCTTGGTGCAGGAAACCGCGCAACGCGCAAGGGAGCTTCTGAAGAAGAAGTCAGAAGGCGGAAAGCCGAAGGCAGGAGTTAGGAGTCAGGAGTCAGGAGCCAGGCGTCGGGACTTCGAAGATCCGGAGTCCCGGGTCCCGAGTCCCGAATCCCGAGGACACGCGGCGTGGGAAAACTCACGCTTCATGAAGGCGTGCCGATTCGAAGCGGTGGACGCGACCCCCGTCTGGCTGATGCGCCAGGCGGGCCGCTATATGAAGGAGTATCGGGATTTGCGGACGCGGGTGCCCTTCCTGGAGTTGTGCAAGAATCCCGCACTGGTTTCAGAAGTCACCGTCACTGCGGCAGAAAAGTTGGGTGTGGACGCCGCCATTATTTTTGCCGACTTGCTGTTGATTGTTGAGCCGCTGGGTTTGCATCTGGAATACGATAAGGGGGAAGGGCCGGTCATCAGCCCGGGACTGCGAGAGGCTGTCGACATTGACCGTCTGCACGAGGTCGATCCGGAACAATCGCTGGGATATTTCTACGACGCCATCCGCCAAACGCGGTCTGATCTGAACCCGAGGATTCCCCTCATCGGATTTGCCGGCTGCCCTTTCACCCTGGCTTCCTACCTGATTGAGGGGGGCGGGTCCAGGAACTACCGCCACACCAAAGCTTTGATGTACCGCGACGCGGGTGCTTGGCGCACGCTGATGGAGCGCCTGGCGCGCAGCCTGGCCAGGTATATCAACGGCCAGATCGACGCCGGCGTGCAGGCCGTTCAGGTTTTTGATACCTGGGTGGGCTGCCTCGGTCCCGCGGACTACCGCGATTACGTCCAGCCGTATACGCGGATGATGCTGCAAGCCGTCAAGCCGGGCACTCCTATTATCCACTTTGGAACAGGGACGGCAATGCTGCTGGAAGCCATGCGCGATGCGGGTGGGGACGTAATCGGCATCGACTCGCACGTGGAACTCGACGAGGCCTGGCAACGGCTGGGCGACGGCGTGGGCGTGCAGGGGAACCTTGATCCCATCGTCCTCTACGGCGACCTGAATTTCATTCGCATGCGCGCCAAGCGCGTCCTGAACCAAGCCGCCAACCGCACCGGCCACATCTTCAATCTGGGCCACGGCCTGTTGCCGGACACCCCTTACGAAAACGTGGTGGCGCTCGTCAAAATGGTTCACGACATCAGCAGCTACCAGATTTCGAGAGGCCATCGGCCCTCGTATAGCTGGAGAGGCACCCGGAGGAGCTTGGATGAAGATTGAGCCTGCGGCCATGGGCACTACCAGGACCCCCATCCTGTAGCGACGGTGGAAATGGTCTGGAGGATGATTCGGATGTCGAAAAGCATGGAGGCATTTTGAAGGTAGTAGAGATCATATTCGAGTTTAAGGAGCGTATCCTCTTCACTGGCGGCATAGGGGCAACGAACTTGGGCCCAGCCGGTGATTCCTGGGCGCACCAAATGCCGCAGCGAATAAATGGCAAACTTGCTTTGGAGGGCTTCGACAAAGACTGGGCGCTCCGGGCGCGGGCCCACAAAGCTCATCTCGCCCTTGAGAACATTCCACATCTGGGGGATCTCATCGATGCGAAGTTTGCGCAGCCAGCGCCCCACAGGGGTTACGCGCGGGTCGCCGCGCGAGGCCCATACAGGGCCAGTGACCTCTTCCGCCCGGCCCACCATGGTGCGCAACTTATGAGTGCGGAAGGCCGTTCCTCCTTTGCCCACCCTTTCCTGAGAGTAAAACACCCCTCCTCCGTCCTGAAACTTGATGAGGGCTGCCGCCAACGCCAGTAAGGGAGAACTTAAAAGCAATCCCATAAAGGCGAGGCTGATATCCACCAGCCGTTTGATGACCTGAAAGCTCGTCTCGTTGAGCGAACGGAAACCCTCGGCGGTGGCCAGCCAGCGTTCGTCGATGTACCGCGCGGGAAGCCGCTCGGCAAATTCGGAGAACAGGCGCGGCAGGTTCCAAACCAAGACTCCCCGCAGGCGAAGCGCGGCAGCCTTGCGGAGAGTGGATGGATCGAGCGTATTGCCAGCCAGGATGAGGAGATCGTATCCGTCCTCAGCGGTGGGCACTCCGTGGGGATCGAGGCGGTCTGTGGTGCTTCCTGATTCCAATTCCGGCTGCCAGACGTGGGTCTGGGAAAGGGGGGAGTATTCCCGGATCAATTGGCGAGCCGTTTCCACCGCGCCGGGATTCCCCATGAGGAGGATGGACAGGCTTCGATGGCGTAATCGTATAAAGACTCCCAAACGCCACGCGAGCAGCATGATGACATAGAGAGTGTTGGTAATGGCGAAGATGCCGCGGCCGAAACGAACGTCCGGAGCAAAGAAAAAGAATAAAGAGGTGGCGGCGACCGCGATCAGCAAGCCCAGAAGCGGCCGGCGCAGGTTCTCTGCGGAACTCGCTTCCGGCTGCACTTCGTAGGACCGGGTCAGGTAGAAACTCAGAGGGTAAATCATGAGGCAGAGGACCCACGCTGTGCTGTACTGCCCGAATAAAGGCGAAATTTCACCGCGGCGAATGTAACTGCTTGCGAGCAGACAGAGGCTGAATAGAAAAAGGTCTCCCACCAGGAGAGTAAGTTTGACTTTGATCCGCATTGGGGCCTTCATCGGGGTACCAGTTCTCCTTCAGCGAGCGGCCAATTCCTTCAGTAAGGTTTCGTACAGCTCAACCACAGCTTGCGGGGAATATTGACGCGCCATAAAATCTGCTCCGCTCCGCCCCAGGCGTTCGCGCAGCGCGGCATCGTGGTAAAGGGTTGTAAGGGCCTGGCAAAAATCCTCCACGTTCCCCGGCGCAATGACGATGCCTGCGCCCCCGCTGCGCAAAACATGTGCCAAGTCAGAGTTCTCATCCACGCTTGCCACCACAGGGCGCGCGGCGAGCAAGAAATTATAAATGCGGCCGGGAAAGGATGTCTTGCCCACCCCGGGCTTGGAGGTCAGGACGAAGACATCAGCCGTGGCCAGCATTTCAGGGAGGACCTCGCGGGGCTGCGTTGGCAGAAACTGCATATTGGTCAGACGGCGCTCGCGGGCAAGCCGCGCCAGATCTGCCTGCTTGGATCCTCCGCCGATTATCAGAAAATGGAGGTCGGGAATTGATATCAGCTTCGCTGCAGCGTCTATGAGCATTTCTGTTCCATGCGTGTACCCGATGTTGCCCGCATACATGACGACGTACCGGTCATCGAGCGAGTGCCGCCGGCTGAAAGAGTTGGCTCGGGGAAGAGGCGTGACGGCGGCGGTATCGACGAAGTTCGGGATGGTGACTACTTTGCCCCGGTCAATGCCCATCGCCCCAATAGCCTCCGCAAAAGATCCCGTAATTACCGTGATCCGGTCGCAACTCCGGTAGATGCGAGCCATGAGACCGCTCATGGCGTGCATGAGCCAACCCGCCCGGACTTCCTGGCTGGCGAGATAAGCATCTGGAAACAAGTCCTGGGCATTGTAAACCACCGCGCAGCGGCGGAGCGCACGCAGGAATAGACCATTGAGCCCTAACCAAAAAGGTGGCGAAACGATGATGGCCACATCGGGGCGCTCGGTAAACAGGCCTGCAATCAAGCCGGTTAGCGTGAAACTGGCATAGTTCAGCAACTTCGCAGTTTTTCCCTCCGATTTTGGGAACGCCCAACACCGGATCACCTTCACGCCCTCGAGGGTTTCACGCCGGAATGGCCGCCACCCGTAACCCGGAGGGATGCGTGGGAGTTGATAATGGGGCGTGCCCGCAAGCACGGTTACTTGGTTTCCCCGTGCGGCGAGTTGCTGCGCCAGGCCGGTGATCACGATGGCATTGCTCGTGAACTCGGGGGCGTACTGGATGCTGTGGATCAACAGACGCAAGGGATTTTTGTGGCCCGAGCCTGGGGAGTATGGCTGCGGTTAGATCCTCCTTTCCTGCCGGATTGGCTAGATCCCACGGCTTGCTACGGTGGGCGCAGGTACGATTTGCTCGAAAAGCCGGTGTACCTTTTCCGCCCCTTGCTGCCAGGAAAACTGCGTGGCGCGCGCCACCGCCCGGCGTGAGAGCGCTTCCCGGAGGGATGCATCCGAGAGCACCTCGAACATCCGATCAGCAATGTCGCCGGAGTCCTCACCCTCAAACAAAACCGCGGCGTCGCCACAAATATCGGTCATGGGGCGGCGCCGGCAACAGAGAACCGGCGCACCGCAAGCGAGCGCCTCAATCAGCACTGTGCCGCATGCTTCCAGCAGGGAAGGGAAGACGAAACACGTGGCGTGCCCGAACAGCAAGGGCATGTGCTGGTGGGGAACATAGCCAAGAAACTTAACCCGGTCAGCGCAGCCTTCCTCGGCGAGCAGTCTCTTGACTCTGCCGATATACTGCGGGTCCCACACGCCGCCCGCGATCACCAGCGGCATGGTGACCTTGCCCGCCTTTACCAGTGAAACGTAGGCTTTGGCCAGATTCAGTAAATTACCGTAACCCGCCAAGCGTGTCACCGAGAAAATGTAGGGCGGCTCCAGCCCCAGGCGCTCGCGGAGCAATGCGGCGGAGCCCGCGGTTGGTGGATGGAAACCTTCCGTCGCCCCGGGATAGCTGACAATGATTTTATCCGGCAGCAGGTGAAAACGCTCGACCAGGAACTCCTTCTCCCAATCGGATATGGCGATGATTCTGTGGCTGCGGCGCAGGGAGAGCTCCGTCATCATGCGCAGCAGCCAAAGCCGCGGCCGCAGGTAAAGTGCGTTGGGAAATTTCCCGGCGAAAAAGGGTTCCACATTTTGCACGATGATGATGCTGGGCGTGGGTGAAAGGAGAATCGCCATGTTGTGAGTCGTGTAAACAGCGTCGGCACGTTGCCTGCGGAGAATCCAGGGAAGAATGAGCTGTTCCCAAAGCACGCGCAAGGGGCCGGACTTGGACGCCCAGCGAGGCGAGTGAATGCGGAAATTCGACTGCCCCACGTTCAAATCCCGAACGTTGGCGCGGGGAAGAAAAATCTCGTAATGGTTGGAGCGATCCAATTGTGCTAAGTGGGGGAGAAAATTCTTCAAGTACGTCAGGCTGCCGTAGGACGTCGCCGTGAGCCCGAGGATAGCGATATTCATTATTCCGTCCACGGCTGCGGAGAAACCCATCACCCCTGTCATCCTGAGCGCAGCGAAGGACCCCAGCAGTTCGCGGGGGTTGCCGAACAGAGGAAAGTACGGGGGGGCTTCATCCAAAATGCGGGCTCAGAATGACAGCGCCTACGCGTTCTTCCGCAACTTTTTCAGATCCACCTTTCCGCCGGCTTCCCACTAACGTCCCAGCGGGGTGAGAAATCCAGGTCAAAGCGCGCGGGTGACCTCATGGCGATTCGCTCTTAATTTGATCTGCTGCGAGCGGGCAGTGCCGCGTCAGCACGCGGGGCCGCAGGCCGCCTGGGCGGGAGCATCCATGCGCGCGCATAGGACTTGCATGGCCACGTGGAAGAGCATCATGTGAATGTCCTCCACCTTTTGCATGTCGTTCACCGGAATGTGCACGGGCAGTTGCGCCAAGCCCGCCAGCTTCCCCCCACTAAAGCCGCACAGGCCCACCGTGACCGCGCCCTGCTGGTTGGCGTATTCAATGGCCTTCAGAATACTGGGAGAATTACCGCTGCCGGAAATGCCGATCACCACGTCACCGCGGTTAAGGAAATTCTTGAGCTGCTCGACAAACGCCTCGCTGTAGGAAATATCGTTGGCATAGGCAGTCACGGTTGCCATGTTGTCGTTCAGGCTCATCACGCGAAACCGCTTCTCCCGGCCGTACGATACACCCTTGACCAAATCCCCCGCGGCGTGTGAGGCGCTGCTGCCGCTTCCCCCGTTGCCCATAATAAATACCTGGCGGCCATCCAAGTAAGCGGTCTCTAAAAGTTTCAGGAATCTCTCCGCGGCGTCCGTGGGGATAACGTCAAGCGCCTGCTTCAAGCCTTGGCAATAATCGAGAAACTGTTGGCGAATCATTCGTGTCCTCCTGGTTGGGATTATTCATCATCGGGCCGCGAAGGGCAAGCTCCACATGGCCTGAAAGTATCGGGTCATCGAATCGTTGAGCCATTTTGGATTTTAAATTTGCGATTTGAGATTCTGGCCTGTAATCCCTAGCCCCATAACCTAGCCCTTGATACCCAGCACCTGATACCTAACCGCTAACCACATTTCTTTTCATCAATATCGTGGCAAACTGCGGCCTTTAATGTAGCGTTGAACTTTAGTTCAGCATGTGCCGACCCGTTCGCGGCGCTCAGGGAAGCGTCTGGCCGGTGCTGTTTCCCTCGATTTGTGGCGAAATCCGCGTATTTCCGGCCAGAGTATCGCTTGGATTTTCGCGCCGTCGGTGTATTTTCGGCCAAAAACCGGATTAATAACCGTACATTTTGTCAGTGTCGCCTTTTTTTCATACACATAGCCGGGTCGATCTTCATTTTTAACATCTCTAAGGGTCGATCGGTTCTGCCAAAGATTTTGACTCTATAAGTCCGTAAGTCCTTGGATTGCCTTCGAGAAACGCGGTTTCTGCTTTCTCCCCCCTGGAAGCGGGTACAGCAGGGCGTTCGGGGGTGAGCCGAAGGCGGGTTGGCACTTGGCTGAGTGTCGATGGCGGCTTCGTCGTGGGACTTGACGGCAAAGAAAAAAGGCGGTGAAGTCTCTCTTTCCCAATTCACCGAGCAGGGAACCGGCCAGGTTCCCGAGAGACTCACCGCCATGGGCAACATACCACGATTGGTGCTTTGGCTCTGCAGAAAATTTACCCGCCAGGATTTGCAGGAACTCGTCCAGCAATTGCAAGAGATCCTCGCCGGCCGTCAGCCCGAGCCGCAACCGCGCGATGATTTTCGCCAGCAGCATCCGCACTACCGCGATTTCTACGTCGATCCTCTGGCCCCCTTGACCCAGCCACCCCCGCCTCCCTCCCGCACCTTGCACTGGCGGCAGTTGTTGGCTCAGTACCAGCGCCAGCACCGCCGACCGCTGTCTCCGATTCAGCGTTCCGGCGCTCACCCCTTGCCTGCCACCTGTCGTTGTGCCCACTGCGGCGCACCCCGCGACTTCCTCTACGCCAACGATGGCCGGAAAGCCTGCCAACTGCGCTGCAAAGTCTGTGGCCGTGTCTCGCAGATCGCTCGCCGTCATCGCCCGACGAAAACTCCTTACTGGTGCCCCTACTGCGGCAACTCCCTCTTCGCCTGGAAGCAGCGTGCCGACTGCACCATCTACAAATGCCCGGGCGAGCACTGCCCTCACTACCGGCAGAAGCAACAAGCGCTGAACTGGAATGAGAAGCTGCTGCAGAAGTTGCGCCGCACGCAATTCAAGCTGCGCTACCAATATCGCCAATACCACTTCCAGCCCGCCCAACTGACCCCTTCCGCTCCCCATCCGCCTCACGTCGACGTCACCCGTCTGCATCGTTCTTCCGACGTGTTGGGCTTGGTGCTGGCCTTCCACATCTCCTTTGCCCTCTCCGCCCGCAAGACTGCGCAAGTCCTCGGGCGAGTCTTCGGCGTGCCCCTCAGCTACCAGTCCGTCCTCAACTATGCCCAGGCCGCCGCTTATTACTGCCACGCCTTCAACCTCCGCCACAAAGCCCCCCTCAGCGACACCGCTACCGGCGACGAAACCTATATTCGCGTCGCCGGCAAGCACCAATTCACTTTCTTTTTTCTCGACCCCCAAGGGCATCACATCACGTCCTATCACGTCGCTCCGGAGCGCGATGCCTTGGCCGCCACGGTGGCTCTGGGCGAGGCCTCGCGCACCCTGCCCGAGGGTCAGGCCCTGCGCTTCATCACCGATGGCAACCCCGCTTATCAGGCCGGCGTGCACTTCCTCAACGCCCACCGCACCGCTGCCCAACCCTCCCACACCTTGCGTCAGGTCATCGGTCTGGAAAACCTCGACGCGGTCTCCAAGGAATTTCGCCCCTTCAAGCAACTCATCGAACGCCTCAATCGCACCTACAAATACCACGTCCGTCCCGCTGGTGGCTTTGCCACTCGCAACGGCGCCGTGGCCCTCACCACCCTCTTTGTCACCCACTACAACTTCCTGCGCCCGCATCTGGCCCTGGGCTACCGAGTACCGGTCCCCTTGCCGGAGTTGAGTTCCCTCACCACCTTGCAAGGCCAGTGGAATAAGATCCTCGCTCTCGCCCTGGCGGCCTGAGCAAGGTGGGAGTAAACTTCCCAGTGGCCGGGGCGGAGGATAGGGCTCCGCAGGGATGCGACCTGAGCGCCGACTCCGGGGCCGAGATCGGTCGGGAGCGAGCCTCACTCGCTCCCCCAGCCCAGACCCATCTTGGCACCAAAGCGATAAGTCCTGGGGGTCTGGGGGCAAAGCCCCCAGCTCTATCCACCTCCCCACCCTTCATTACCTTTCATTAAACTTTTGACAGAACCGGTCGATCTCTCCCTGGCGAAGGCTGCAATCTTCCATTCTTCAACATCACAATGCTCGTCAACCCGTCTCATGCCAGATAGGCCCACACCTTGCAGTGGCCCGGTAACGCCGAATCCCGTCCGACCCCCCTGCCTGCCGACGTAGGCTAATACAGTAGGCTTATAAAGTCAAGGCAATTATTAGCGGTTTTTCCTACGGGTAGGAAAAAATTATGAGGAGGGACGGCTAATTGTCCGATTCGCCCATTCACGCCGTGTGCACGTTCCTTTCGGACAACACGGCGCTGGACACGCGGCGGATAATTCCGCAGAATATCAACGTGGCCCAAGAAGCAGGTGTGATGTGGGCCTCAGCTTGGATGGTGTATTTTGGGACTTTCCCCGACCGGCTCGAAAGATCTGATTCCCATTACCGATTACGTCGAAGGGAATTTTGTTCCCATTTCGCGCCTCATGCACGATTGGGAATTTCATGCCGCACTCTCCCTTAGTCCGGCGGAGGAGCGCACCATCGTGCGCGAGCCGGTCCAGGCCGTCCCGGTGGCGATAGCCCAGCGGTTGGGAAAGGTGCGGGTGCTGGCGGTGGCTTACATTGCCTGCCTGGATACCGGCGACGTTATCAGCCGGCTCAAACCCAAGGGGGAAGCGCACACCGCCGCATGGGTGGAAACCCCGGAGCGGATCAATCTGGTGCTCGCCTGCCGTGAGCTCGACGCCCACGACACGGGTTTTGAACTCCTCGGGAGCGTAGCGGAATTGCTCCGCCCGCGCCTGGCCCACTCCGAGATCCTGGCCTATAGCCAAATCTTGGAGGAGGAAATCCGTCACGGAGTGCGCGGCGAAATTGATGAGGATGCTCTGAATGCGAAACAAGCTTACCAGACCACCCGCAACGGACGCCGCTTCCGCGCGCAATTCGAGCGCTACCGGGATGTATCCTTCGTCAGTACTGCCGCGGAGTATATCCACGGATTGTGGCACGACGTGCAGATCCGCATCGGCCCCGAACACCTTCCCGTCGCGCAATTGCGGCGCCGCATGGATCTGATGGCCGAGCTATTCCCGCCGAATCCTGGTTATCGCGTGTTTGATGAAAACTTGGAGAAGACGGAGTAGCGGCTGTAGCGCGGATCTGTTTTGTAGGTCCGCGGCTCGTCCCCGATAGGCCAGGAAAAGCCGCGGACCTACAGAAAAGGTCCGCGCTACACATCTCCTAATTCACGGCGGCGGCAGCCGGTCTGGGCGCGTCCTCTTGCAGATGGAAGATGGTGCTTTGTGAGTGGCGGGACACGTCCTAGGGCTGACAAGCACCGAAGTCCCTGGCTACCATTTGCACTTCAAAAACACGCCTATTGCTTGGTCCGTTCGGCTTGCCCTCCAATGTCACCCGATCTCCCTGCTTAATGCTAACGGTGTTTCCAGACAGCGCGTAATTCCGCTTGTCTTTTTCGTTCGTCACACTCATCCCGTTGGCCCCGGAGTCGACACAGCCCGTAATCGTTCCACTTTTGGATTTATGGTGGTAATGAAGTATCAGAACGGTGACGACTACTGCGATCCCCGCAGCCACGACCACAATTCCGGCTACGATTTCATCCGCGTCCGTCTGAAGTTGATTTGCCCGAGCGGGCGTGGCGAGTGCCACACTAAGAGCGGCAATCAGAACTCCCTGCCAGAGAAATTTCTGGGTCATGAGGACCTCCTCTTTTCAAGTTCTAATATTAGGTTTCGGTTTTAAGGTTTGGGCCGGCTGGTAATGTATACTCGAACGCGCTTGAATGCAAGCGTCCATTAGTTTTTGGCTGTTGAGCGCCTCTGCGAATGCGGAATCCCCCGCTCTCCCAGCTTTCCATCGGGAACAATGGAAAAACTCGAGTGAACAGTGTGGCGATTGAGGGCGGCTTAATTCACCGCAGCAGAAAGCGGCTTGGGCGAGTCCTCTTGCAAATGGAAGATGGTGCGGACGACGTCGATGAATTCCGAGCGGTCCGGCCGAAGCGCTGCCTGTTTCAGTTCGGTGAAGGGCGTGTGGAGAATTTTGTTCACCAACCCCTGCGTCAAGGCTTCCAGCGCCCGCTCCTGTTCCGGCGTGAGCTCGCCGAACAGGCGCCGCATGCGCTTGATTTCTGCCTGGCGAATCTCCTCGACGCGCCGCCGTAAGGAAACGATGGTGGGTACGACGTTGAGCTGTTCCTGGCGCTCGCGGAAGAGTTCGATTTCTTCCGCCAGAATCTGATCCGCCGCTTCCATGGCCTTCTGCCGTTCGTGCAGGTTGTGGTGCGTTACTTCTTCCAGTCCGTCGACGTTGACGAGCGTGCAGCCGGCCACTTCCCGCACCGCCGGATCCACATCGCGGGGAACGGCGATATCAATCAGAAAAATCGGGCGTCCGTGGCGCTCCGGCATCAGCCGCTCCATATCGTCGCGGGTGATAATGAAGTGCGGACAGCCGGTGGAACTGATGACAATGTCGGCGTCGCGCATGGCTTGCCAAATCTCGCTGAAGTGAATCGCCAGGCCGCGGAGCTGCTGCGCCAGGGCGATGGCCTGCGCGTGGGTGCGATTGCTCACGAGAACCGATGCGGCACCCTTCGAAACCAGGTGACGCGCCGCCAGTTCGCCCATCTGCCCGGCGCCGATAACCATCACCGTCTTGTCCTGCAAGCCGCCAAAAGCTTGCTCCGCCAACTCGACGGCGGCGGAGCTTACGGAGACCGGAGCTTCCGCTACGCGGGTTTCCGTCCGCACGCGCTTGGCGGTGTTGAACACGCGGTGGAAAACCGACTCTAGCTGGCTGCCGCACGTCTCCGCTTCCTTCGCCAAACAATACGCCTGCTTGACCTGGCCCAGAACCTGGGGCTCGCCTACGATCAAGGAATCCAGACCCGCGGCCACCCGGAACAGGTGGCGCATGGCTTCCTCTTCCCGGTGCACATAAAAGCAGTGCGCGAACTCATCAAAGCGCACGCCGTAAAATGATTCGGCAAACCGGCGGAAACCCGCCATGCCATCCTGCTTCTCAAAGGCCACCAGGACGAATTCCACGCGATTGCAGGTGGAGATGATAACCGCTTCTTCGATTTCCGGCTCGCTCTGAAGCTGGCGCAGAGCTTCCGGGATGACCCGCTCATTCAGGGCAAAGCGCTCGCGCAGCTCAAGAGGAGCCTTTTTGTGACTGATTCCCACGACGACCAGATTCATGAGTCCGTATCCTTGACTATCGGCTACAAGGCACTAATAGGGCTTAACATCGATTGCTTATGCTTGGTGCCTCCGCGGGGAGAGGAGGCAAGCGAACTGCCATTCTGGAACCGAGCTTCTGAGTAAAATTTCAACATATGGAGACAATAATTCATCCTTTATGTTCATGCAGATGAACGACTGGGGTGGTTTTGTGACACGAGGTCTCATGGCAGGGAGCACTCCAAGGCTGTGTAATTTCCCGCAAAAGTGTCGGAGATTTCACACAAACTGTTTCCTTGCAATCAGGTACACCAACGCACTGCCTGCTAAGTTTTGCAAAATCCTAACTGTACAAAATCTTTACAGTCATTTCTTGGTGGTATTCAGAATGCTCCGACAACAACAGGTGTGCCAAGCGAGAGACAATGTGTCTGTAAATGCCGCGCACCTCATTTCAGGAGGTCGTAACCCCATGAAGATAGTTCAGACCGTATTGCTGCTAACCTTTGCCCTTATCATGGCGCTGCCGTTTGGATTGGGCAAACCCGAATATGCCAAAAAGGAAGGCAAAGCTTGCACTTTCTGCCATCCGGCCGGGAAGGTCAAGGAACTCACCCCCGCAGGTCAATACTACAAGGACCACAACCACTCCTTGGAGGGATATAAGGAGCCAGAGGCCAAGTAGCTCGGAACGATCAATCGCGAGGGATGGGGAGAACCACCTGTGATCCTGCCCTCGCGGTCCGAGGTCCGGTTAGGGGGTGAAAGCGATTACCAGGAGCATGCAAAACCGCACCCTCCTGGCAGCTCCGCAGTGGTAGAATACGCCCCACGTTTGGGGTAAGAGATCCTTAAGGGTAAGAAAGGACTTTGGTTTTGCCGGAACCCATCAGTAGGAGTACCCAGGGCGTTCTCCACAAGCTGCGCGGTTTGGTTCGTCCTGCTGTCTATCTTAGTGAGAATCTCATCAGTCGAGCAGGCGTGGTTTTGGCCACGACGAGTGGCGTCACCCTGGTCTTTTCGTTTGCCTTGCTCTTCTTCGGCGTCCAACCCAATCCCTACGCGGGGATTGTGGTTTTCATGATTCTGCCCGCGATTTTTGCCTTGGGGCTGGGGTTGATTCCCATTGGCATCTACCGTGATTGGCGTAAGTACCGGCGGCTGGGCACCCTGCCGCTGGATTATCCGTCCGTTGACTTTACGCATAAGGGAGTGCGGAGGACGGTTCTGTTTATCGCCATCATGACGGGGATCAACATTCCCATTTTCGCTATTGCGACTTACAGTGGAACGGAGTTTATGGAGTCGACCCAATTTTGCGGCCAAACCTGCCACTCGGTGATGGACCCGGAATACACGGCCTATCAGCGGTCTCCCCACGCGCGGGTGGCCTGCGTGGAGTGCCACATTGGTCCGGGGGCGTCGTGGTTTGTGCGCTCCAAACTTTCCGGCAGCTACCAGGTTTTGGCCGTGACGTTCAACCTCTATCCCCGGCCCATTCCCGAACCCATTCACAATTTGCGCCCGGCGCGCGAAACCTGCGAGCAGTGCCATTGGCCCGAGCGCTTCTCCGGCGACAAGCTGGTGATCAAGACGAAATTTGCCGACGACGAAAAGAACTCATCCACCAAAACCGTCCTGATGGTTCATATTGGTGGGCGCAATCCCGATAGCAAGCTCGTGGGGATTCATGGCCGTCATCTGGGGCTGGTGTCGTACCTTCCGGCAGACGCCAAGCGGCAGGAGATTCCCTGGGTGAGCTATCGCAACGCGGACGGAACGGTGACGGAGTACGCTTCTACGGAGACTCCGCCCAAGGCGGATTTGGTGGCGCACGGTGAGCGGCGCACGATGGATTGCATGGATTGCCACAACCGGCCCACGCATACCTTCGACTTGCCGGAAAACGCCGTGAACCGGGAGATGGCGGCCGGCCGCATCAGTTCGGCTCTCCCCTTCATTCACAAGGTGGCGGTTGACCTTCTGAAACGGGATTACCGCAGCCGCCTGGAGGCTCAGACCGAGTTGCCCCAAGCCTTGCGCGAGTACTACCGGAAGAATTACTTCGCCGTTTATAATTCCCAGCGCGCGCAGATTGAAGAGGCGGCGAAGGGGATTCTGTACATTTATCAGGGAAACGTCTTCCCCGAAATGAACATCACCTGGGGCACCTATGCCAACAACCTGGGCCACACGGATTTTCCCGGGTGCTTCCGCTGCCACGATGGCAATCACAAGTCGAAAGGCGGCGGCGAGATTACGCAGGATTGCAACGCCTGCCACGCGCTTCTGGCCATGGACGAGCCCGACCCCAAAATTCTGCATGAACTGGCGGGAGGGAATTAGTGCGGACAGTAGGCAGCGGTCGATTCGCGATTTCTGGCCCCCCCAAAAGGGGTTGGGCCGGGACCTCGAAGAGGTCCAATATCATTAGCCGTGGGTGAAACCCACGGAAAGAATACGCCCCGATGATCGACCAACCCCTGAAGGGGTTGAATTGGGTCGGCGCTGGGGGGGTTGAGAAGGGGTTCGACCCCGTTGGGGCATAGGCGTAACCTAAGGGTTGGAGGCGGCCGAAAGCCCGTGTAGCGGGCGTCATCAATCTGAGCAAGAAAATCTGTTTTCCACGGAGGAATCCATGAGGTTGTTTCAAGTTCTGGTTGCACTCGCCATTCTCAGTGGCTCCATGATCTCGATTTCCACTGCCAAGCCCGCGTATGCTACGAAGGAAGGCAAGAAGTGCACGTATTGCCACGTCACCGCCGGCAAGCCGGAGCTGAATGATACTGGCAAATGTTATAAAGCCAACGATCATTCGCTGGCCAAGTGCGCGGCCCCCTCGGGCAGTTAGAAGCTGTGGCATGGCCATCTTGGCCATGACCTTTCACGGGCGGGACGCCCGTGCCACGCCGCTTATTGGGGAGCGTGGGCGGTGTTCGGCGACATCACCCGCGAGCGATCATCTGACCGACGCGCAGGCGTCGCGGCGCGAGGGGAGGGGTGTTAACAATTTTGTGTAGCAGACCTGTTTTGCAGGCCTGCGATCCTTCCTTGCCCATAGGCGACGAGCCGCGGACCTACAGAACAGGTCTGCACTACACTTCCTCAAGGCTGGAAGGAGGAGTTGATCCTATGTCCCTGCCCGAGGTTCCCGAAAAGGCTGTGCAACCCGGCCGTCGATGGGTAAACGTCCTCCTGGGTGGCGGATTGGCCGCCTCCGTGGTTTCCTTTCTTTACCCGGCGCTTCGCTACATCATTCCCCCCGCCGGTCGCAGAATCCACCAGCCGGTCGGTGGTGGCCGCCAAAGCCGCCGAGCTCAAAAACAACAGCGGGAAGATTTTCAAATTTGGGTCGAAGCCTGCCCTACTGGTGCGGACGGCGGATGGCACGTATCGCGCCTTCACCGCCGTCTGCACGCACTTGAACTGCACGGTGCAATATCGCGACGACCTGCATGAAATCTGGTGCGCTTGCCACAACGGACTCTACGATCTGGAGGGGCGCAACGTGAGCGGCCCGCCCCCCCGGCCCCTGGAAGTGTTTGAGGTCCACGTCCAGGGCGAGGACGTGGTGGTGACGAGGAGCGCCTAGCCATGAGTGGTCTCTACCGGAAGACTCTTACCTGGCTTGACGAACGGTTCGGCGCCGGAAGTGTGGAGGAGTTCCTCCGCCACAAGACCATTCCCATCCATCGCCACTCCATTTGGTACTACTTCGGGGGCATGACGCTGTTTCTGTTCATCGTCCAGGTGCTCACGGGAATTCTCCTGCTGCTTTATTACCGTCCCACGCCCAACGACGCCTTCGAGAGCGTGCAGTACATGATGACGCAGGTGCGCTTTGGCTGGCTCATCCGCTCCGTGCACAGTTGGTCGGCGAACCTGATGATCTTCACCGCGTTCGTTCACATGTTCAGCGTCTATTTCCTCAAGGCCTATCGCAAACCCCGCGAACTCACCTGGGTCAGTGGAATGCTGCTGCTCTTCATCGTTATGGGTTTCGGGTTCAGCGGCTACCTGCTTCCGTGGAACACCCTGGCGTTCTTTGCCACCAAGGTGGGAACGGAAATGGCCGGGTCGATCCCGGTCGTGGGAAAGTGGTTCCTGGTTTTTCTGCGCGGCGGTGAGGAAGTGACGGGCGCCACCCTGACCCGATTCTTCGGGTTCCACGTCGCCGTTCTCCCCGGGCTGGCCACGTGCCTGCTGGCCCTCCACCTGTTGTTGGTGCAGCAACTGGGAATGAGCACGCCTCCGAGCGTCGAGCGGGCCATCGCCGAGGGGCGCGAGCCGCGACGCATCATGCCCTTCTTCCCCAATTTCCTTTTGCGCGACATGATCGGCTGGTACGCCGCGCTGGGCGTACTGGGAGCGCTGGCCGCGATCTTTCCCTGGGAACTGGGAACCAAGGCCGACGCCTTCGCCGCCGCCCCGGCAGGAATCCGGCCGGAATGGTATTTCCTGTTTATGTTCCAAACCTTGAAATACCTTCCGTCCAAAGTGCTCTTTATTGACGGCGAATTGCTGGGAATATTCGGGTTCTCGGCGGCGGCGCTGGTCTGGGTCGCCGTCCCGTTTCTCGACCGGCGAATCGGTTTCGGACGAACGACGCGCTTCTTTACCGGCGCGGGAGTCTTCGTCATCGGTTACATGATGGTGTTCTCCTGGCTGGCACTGAGGTAAAGAATGAAAACTGCGGCTGCGACACTTCTCGTATTGATGTGCGTGCTGGGCTCGGCGAGGGCGGATTCCGGCAAGAACTCCTGCATGGACTGTCATTCGATGCTGGAGGATGCGCGATTATTGAAGCCGGCCAAGCTTTACGACGGCGACATTCATCATCAAGCCGGATTGACCTGCGCGGACTGCCACGGCGGCAATCCCAACGATGACTCCATGGACGCCATGAGTCCCGCCAAAGGTTTTCGCGGGGTCCCGAAGAAGGCCGCCATTCCGGACTTCTGCGCCCGCTGTCATTCCGACATCGCCTACATGCACCGCTTTAATCCCAAAATGCGCGCCGACCAGTTGAGTCAATACCTCACCAGCGTGCATGGCAAGCGGCTGAAGCAAGGCGACGCCAAGGTGGCCACTTGCGTGGATTGCCACGGGGTCCACAACATTCTCGCCGTCTCGGACACGCGCGCGCCGGTTTACCCCTCGAACGTCGCCACCACGTGCGGGCGCTGCCACGCGGACGCCGCCTATATGAAGGCGTACAAGATTCCCACCGACCAGTTGGCGCACTATCAGAAGAGCGTGCACGCCGCGATGCTCGCGCAGGGTGACACCTCCGCGCCCACCTGCACCACCTGCCATGGCAACCACGGCGCCACCCCGCCGGGCGTGAACTCCGTCGCCAACGTCTGCGGAACGTGCCACGTTTTCTTTGCCCAACTCTTTGAGAAGAGCCCGCACCAGGAGGCCTTCGCCAAAATGGGACTGCCGGGTTGCGTCCAGTGCCATTCGAACCACGAGATCGTGAAGCCCTCGGATAGTTGGGTGGGGGCCGGACCGAATTCGGTTTGCTCCACTTGCCACGCTCCCGGCGATGCCGGCCTCAAGAGCGCGCAGGCCATCGCCCAGGATTTGGGGCGGCTCAACCTCGCCATCGCGCAGGCGGACACGGTTCTGGATACGGCGGAGCGCGCGGGCATGGAAGTGTCGAACGCCAAACTCGAACTCGCGAGCGCGCACGAAGCGCTGATCAAAGGACGCGTCAACGTGCACACCTTCCGCGATGCGGAAGTTCAGAAGGTGACCGACCCGGGCATGGAAATCGCCAAGAAAGCGAACCAGGCAGGCGTCGCCGCCCTCCAGGAATTGAACTTCCGCCGCAAAGGCTTGGGCGTTGCCCTCATCACCATCCTCGTGGCCATCGCCGGGCTGTATCTGAAAATCCGCCAGATCGAGTCCAAGCCGCAACCAGATTTGTAGGGGCCAGCGGCGCCGGCCCTACATCACGCGCAAAATGTTTATCAAAAAAACAAGGATTCACGACCTTGCGATGCAGAGCACCAGCACGAAGAATCATTTTTGAGATTTGATCGATAAGATGGCAGTATCTGCCGTTTGCACAGGTTACGGATGGCGATGCAGGACGTGCACGGCGATGTCCGGCCAGAATTCGCGAAAGGCATTCGTAAGGGCGTCCCGCCCGATGGCATATCCATACTTGCTGGCGATCCCTCCAAAGGTCCGCGTCTGGCTAGGGTAATATGCCAGCGAAATGCCTTGCGAAATGCCCCTGCCCAGAATTTCGGAAGCGTTGAAAGCTGGGGTGCCCTTCATAGTCCGGAGTGATGATGACGCGGGAGGTGGAGTACACGATTCGCTTTCAGATACTGCCCCTGCCCAGGGAATAGTAACGCTCGTCCTGATGGAAAACTGTGGGCAAGGCGAAGATGACCAGGTAGTTGCCATCCGTCTTATCGACGAACCCTCGCCAATAATATCTCCCGTATCCGGGCAGGCCTTTGCCCAGTTGCGCGTGCGTATTTGTTCCCTCCGCCAGGGCGAGAGGTGATGCCCACGAAGATAAACGAGGAGTAGTCGAAACTGTTCTTCGTGGCGATGACGAAGGCCTGTTTGGGTGTCGGTGGCGGCGGGATCACCCCGGCGCTGACGGCGCGGAAATTGGGCATGATGCCGAGGATGCGCGGGGGTTGCGGGTTTGCCTTTGGGGTCGCTGTATCCCCGGCCTTCTCCGTTGATTGCTTCTGATTGCCTCCGGCGCTCGATGTCCCGGACTGTTGCGGTTGAGAAGCATTCGGCGGGCTTTGCTGATCAAGAGAGGCAGGTTGGGGGAATTCCGGCAATGCCGGGGACGCCGAAGAGGCACTGCGCTCTTGGGCGGATGCGGAGGCGGCGAATAGGACAAGCGCTAAGAACAGGAGAAGAAACGAGGGGTGGTCCCCGCCCTCTCGGGGCTGACAGCCGGAAATTGTCATCGCGTTTGCCCTGTACGCCAAAAATTTTTGACTTTGTCTTGAATTCGTCCCGTCCCAGCCCCTGTAAGCCGCCGCGGCATTTGCACTGCGGCCGCACTCCCAGCCTGGCCAATCCCCGCTGCCGAGGGCGCCATGAATAGGACCAGGAATTATTTTAGATGCACCTCATGAGGCTGGCGTTTCCGGCTTGACCGCCCGCCAGCCTAGTGGTAAGACCTGCCGGATTAATCTCCAGCCCACCGCAATCTCTCCCCGCAAAATTCGCGTTTGCTTTGTTTGAGGCGAATTCACTAGAATCATCTGAAGGGCATGAGTGAAGCCATTTCTGAAAGAGGGTAGGGGCCACTTGAACGGAAGAAACTATAAGGTCTGGTTGCTAGCGACAATTCTCATTCTGGTGCTCTGCGAAGGAGTCCCCTGGGTGGTGACACGGGCGGCGCTGGCAGCACAAGGCACGGCGCTCAGTGACGCCAAGCGCGACAAAATCCTGACCTACATCCGGGAGCGCTTTGGCGTGCCCGATAACGTCAAGCTTTCCCTCGGCCCGCTGCATGCTTCGGCCGTGGCCCCTGACTTCAATGAGGGCACGGTGGGGGTGGACGACGGCAAGAAGCAGAGCGCGCAACCCGTAATGGTTTCCAAGGACTCGCGGTTCCTGATCGTGGTCCCGCCGAGCGGAATTATTGAACTCCACGAGAATTCTGCGGCGGAGATGGCGGAGCGTATTCAGGAAGCCCTCAAGATCCCTGCCAACATCAAGATTTCGGTGGGAGGGTTCAAGCGTTCGCCTTCCCCTGACATCGAGCAAGGGACCCTTACCGTGCAGGACGGCACGAAACCCAAGCAGGAGTTCCCTGTGCTCCTCAGCGGGGATGGCAAACATTTGATTGTGAGCGATCTGTTCAGTTTAGCCATCGATCCCAAGCAGCAAGCGCTGCGCACCATTTCGCTCCACGACGAAGCCACGCAGGGACCCCCCGACGCCCCCGTCACCATTGTTGAGTACGCGGACCTCGAGTGCCCGACGTGCGCTCGCGTGCATGAGTTCCTGGAAACTCGCGTGGTGCCACGGTACGGCAATAAGGTGCGCATCATTTTCAAAGAGTTTCCCCTGGCGATGCATGACTGGTCGACGACCGCGGCGATCGCTTGCCAGTGCGCTTATGAAATCAACCCTTCCTCTTTTGTGCCTTTGCGAACCGCCATCTTCCGCAACCAGCAGCTCATCAACATTACCAACCTGCGGGAAACGCTGCTGAACTTCGGCGAACAGGCGGGGCTGGACCGCGTGAAACTGGCCGGTTGCCTCGACGCCAAATCCTCGTTCCCCCGTGTGCAACGTGATATGGCGGAGGCAAAGCGTCTCAGCGTAAATCAAACGCCTACCGTGTTCATCAACGGGAGGATGCTCATTGGGTTGCCCTCCGAGGATGCTTACTTCCAAGTCATCGATGAGGCCCTGCGCGGCAAGTGAGAAATCGCACGCGAGGGGCGGGGAGCGGTCCGCGCTACCCTGCCTTCGGGCATTACCAAGGATCACACGCCCAAACGGGCTGCGGGTCCTGGGCAACATGGCGAGGTGCTAAAGGAGAGAACCATGAGTCAAGAAAAGATCAATGTGGCGATTGTGGGCCTCGGATTCGGGAAGGAATTCATTCCCATTTATCAACATCATCCCTTCACCAACATGTACGCCGTCTGCCAGCGCGCGAAAGAACGCCTGGATGAGGTAGGAAACCAGTTCGGCGTAAAGAAGCGGTACACAAATTTTGAAGAGTTGATCCACGATCCGAATGTTGATGCGGTGCACATTAATTCTCCGATCCATCTCCACGCGCCCCAGAGCATTGCCGCGCTCAAAGCGGGGAAGCACGTGGCCTGCACGGTGCCGATGGCTACTACCATCGAGGAATGCCAGGAGATCGTAAAAGCTGCGCAAGAGTCGGGCAAGAACTGCATGATGATGGAGACGGCAATTTATACGCGCGACTTTCTGTTTATCCGCGAGATGTACAGCCAGGGCAAAATTGGAAGAATTCAGTTCCTGCGGGGTTGTCATCAACAAGAGATGGCCGGCTGGCCGGGATATTGGGAAGGTCTGCCTCCCATGCACTATGCCACGCATGCGGTGAGTCCGTGCCTGGCGCTCGTAAAAGGAGAGGCGGACTACGTGGCTTGCTTCGGTTCAGGGCATATTGCCGACCATCTGACGGCAAAGTACGGCTCGCCCTTTGCGGTGGAGACAGCCCTCTTCAAAGTCCGGAATCAGCCGCTTTGTTTTGAAGTCACCCGCTCGCTGTTCGAAACGGCACGGCAGTACATCGAGAGCTTCGACGTGTATGGCGATAAAGCCTCCTTTGAATGGACGCGGATTGAAGGCGAGCCGTCAATCATTCACGAGGGAGAAAAACCCGGACGGGTCACGGTGCCGGACTTCGCCCACTTGCTGCCCAATCCGATTCAACGGTTCACGACAAAAGGAGTTTACGACAGCGAACATGCGCATCTTTCCTTCATACAAGGCGGAGGCCATGGCGGATCGCACCCTCACCTGGTTAATGAATTTGTGACCAGCATCGTGGAAAGCCGGCCATCGTTCCCCGATGTATTTCAATCGGTGAACTGGACGTGCGCGGGAATCTGCGCCCACCAGTCGGCAATGCGCGGCGGTGAAATTGTCAAGCTGCCGGTCTTCGCCTAGGGGGAAGGCAAGTGAGGCGGCACGGGCGTCCCGCGCGTGTCTAGTCATGGCCAGAATGGCCGTGCCACTTCAGCTGCATGACACAATCCCCCGCTCGGCTTATCGGCGACTTCCCGTGAGAAGATGAAACAACTTCCCGGCTTCGAAAATCGCCAATCACAAATCGCCCGATGGCCCGATGACCCAAACCCTGCTCTTGCCGCAATCGACGCATCTCTTCTATAATAAAAAGGTTTTGGCCAAAGTGCAGGAGCAATCATGTTTTCCTCCATGAAGAAAAACAAAGATGCCGTGAAGAAATATTTGCTCATTTTCTTCCTGGGCATCGTATCGCTGAGCATGGTGGTGGTAATGGCGCCCCTTCCGAGCGGCGACACGTCCACTCCCCAAGGCAATGTGTTGGCCTCGATCGGTGGGAGCTCCATTACCAGCGCAGACCTGGATCAAACGATTCGTGACCGTTTCAAGAACTCACCTATGGGCTTCGACCCGCGCATGGTGCCGATGGTCGCACCGAGTGTTCTTGACCAGATGGTGATCGAACAGATCTTGCTCCAGCAGGCAGGGAAATTGGGGGTCGAGGTTTCCGACGCCGAGGTGCTGAGGACCTTCGAGAACATCCCCTGGTTGTACCCGGACGGAAACTTCGTGGGCACGGACCGCGCCGCGGACATGGTGGCGCAAAACACCGGCAAGACGCTCGCCCAGTTTGAAAGCATGTTGCGCGACAGCCTCCTGGAGGAGAAGATTCGCAGCATCGTTACGGACGGAGTGCAGGTAACGCCCGCGGAGGTCCTGGCGCAGTTCCGCCATCGCAACACCAAAGCCAAGATCGACTATGCGCTCGTTGATCCCAGCCAGTTCCTCAAGGATGTAAAGGTGACACCGGAAGCTCTGGACGCGTTCTTCAAGAAGGA
>CAWGTQ010000003.1:0-244421 GCA_963825395.1 uncultured Acidobacteriota bacterium
TTTCGCAGTTCGGAGCTTTTTCGGGCGAGATTCGGCGGGGGCACGGCGATAAGTCCTGACTCTTCAATGTGGGTTGTAGGCAAAGGCTTGTAGTGTAGACCTACCCCCTTTTCATCTGCGATCAAGCTTGGCACAATGGCCGCCAGCCATGTACCTGCGTGCGAACAAGCGCAAGAAAGACGGCAAGGAGCACCGCTATTGGAGCGTGGAGGAGAGTCGGCGGTTGCGTTCGGGCCGGGTGGTGCAGCGGCGGGTGCTGTATTTGGGCGAGATTAACGACAGTCAGCAAGCGGCGTGGCGCAAGACGCTGGAGGTGTTTGATGAAGCCGAGCAGCGGGCCGCGAGCCTGAGTTTATTTCCCGAGGATCGCGCCATTCCTGTCGATGCGTTGGACGGCGTGCAGGTGAAGCTGAAGGAGATGGAGTTGCGGCGGCCGCGGGCGTTTGGCAACTACTGGCTGGGGTGCGAACTGTGGCGGCAGTTGGGGTTGAGCGAATTTTGGGAAGAGCGTCTGGGCCAGGGACGGGAGGAAGTGCCGTGGGCAAAGGTGCTGGAGTTGCTGGTGGTGAACCGGTTGGTGGCGCCGGGCAGCGAGTTCCGTTTGCACCGGCAAGGGTTTGATCAGAGTGCCATGGGAGATCTGTTGGGGACGGGCTTCGCCGTGGCGGAAAAAGATCGCTTGTATCGCTGTCTGGACCGGATCGGGGAGCACAAAACCGTGCTGTTCGATCACCTGCGGCAACGTTGGCAAGAGCTGTTTCAGGCGCGCTTCGACGTGTTGCTGTACGACCTGACGAGCACCTATATCGAAGGCGAAGGCGAGGAGATTCCCAAGGCGAAGCACGGCTACAGTCGGGACCATCGCGGCGATTGCCGGCAGGTGGTGATCGCGCTGGTGGTGACGCCGGAGGGATTTCCCCTGGCTTACGAAGTGCTGGCGGGCAACACCTCAGACCGCACCACGCTGCGCGGATTTCTCGACCAGATCGAAGCGCAGTACGGGCGGGCGCGGCGGGTGTGGGTGATGGATCGGGGGATTCCGACCGAAGAGGTGCTGGCAGAGATGCGCACCGGGGGACGGGAAGTTTTCTACCTGGTGGGGACGCCGCGCGGCAAGATTCAGCAGTACGCAAAGCGCTGGCTGGAATTGCCCTGGCAGAAGGTGCGCGAATCGGTGGAAGTGAAGTTATTCGTGGAAGACGGCGAACTGTACGTGCTGGCCAAGAGTGAAGGCCGGTACGCCAAGGAACGCGCCATACGGCGGCGCAAGTTGGTTCGCTTGCTGAAGACCTTGCGCAAGTTGCGCCGCAGTGCTCCGGCGCGCGATCAATTGCTGCTGCGCATCGGTGCGGCCAAGAAGGACGCCGGCCGCGCCTTCGGCTTCGTGCCTCTACACTTGCCCCGCGAGGGAGAGGAAGTCACCCGCCAGACTTTCTCCTTTCACTTGGACCAAGAGAAGTTGCAGAAGGCGGAACTCCGCGATGGCCACTATCTGCTGCGCTCGAACCTGCTGGGAGAGAAGCCGGAAGTGCTCTGGGAACTCTATATCCTCCTCACCCAGATCGAAGCGGCCTTCAAAACCTTGAAGAGCGAATTGGGGCTGCGTCCGATTTATCACCAAGTCGAGAAGCGCGTGGAGGCCCACATCTTTGTGGCTTTCCTCGCTTACGCTTTGTCGGTCACCCTCCGGCAGCGGCTAGCCCCCTGCGCCCCGGGGCTGACACCGCGCGCCGTGCTGGAGAAACTGGCCACGATTCAAATGCTCGACGTCTGCCTGCCCACCACCGACGGGCGCTGGCTCATCATGCCGCGCTACACGCAGCCGGAACCCGAGCAGATGCTCCTGCTCCACCAACTCCATCTGGCACTGCCGTCGCAACCGCCACCCCGCATCAAGCCCGCGGAGACCGTCATCGATCAGCGGGTGCAGCTCAAATTGTAGTGTAGACCTTGGAGATCGCTCTGCTGAAAATAAACCACTTACCCGCCGCCTACTGCCCCAACTGCGAAAGTCGGGCTAGAGCAAACATGGCATGAGCGTGACCGTGGTCTGTACCGCGGTTGCCGTTCTCGCGCGCGGTGCGGCCGAACTCCGACATGGTCAGCACCGCGACGTCAGCCATACGTTCTCCCATGTCCTTGTGGAAGGCAGCCAGCGAATCGCCGAAGTCTTTCAAGCGCGTTGCCAGTTGGCCCGTCACTCCACCTTCGTTCACATGGTTATCCCATCCGCCGACTTCCGCGAAAGCAACTTCCAGCCCGGCGCCTGATTTGATGAGTAGTGCGACCTGTTGCAAGCTTCGCCCCAGGGGGCCGCGTGGATATTCCGCGCCATTTTCGGGTTGGTACTCTCCGATCTGAATGCGTTGCAGGGTGGAAATAGCATCAAAAGTCTCGCGTGCGGTGCTGGAAAGCAGCCGGTCTGAGGCCGAGGCGTACATCTCTTCGAAGGCGCTCTCCAGCAGTTGCACGCCGCGCGTCTGCTGGTTGCCTTGCCCGCCAGGTGGAAGCCTTGCAGATCTTGCGTGCAGAGACAGGACGCGGCGCCCATCATCGTGCGCGGTGTGGAAGCGGCAAAGGCCACAGCCCGAAACGGCGTGGCCTCGGCCTGGGGCGCACTTTGCAAAAAGCGGTTCAGCCATCCGTCGGGAGTGGCCTTCACGCCGGGCGTGGCCGTCTCCATGTAATCCTGCGCGTCGAAGTGGGAGCGCGTGCTGTCCGGCGAGCCAGTCGCGTGAATGATCGCGAGCTGTCGCGTGTCGAACAGAGGTTTCAGAGAGGCGAGGCTCGGGTGCAGGCCAAAAAACCCGTCAAGATCAAGGGCGCTCGGGCCGGCATCGCTTTCCTGGGACGGTTCCGGGATGGCAATGGATGGGCGCATAGCGTAGTAATTCTTTTCGCCGAAGGGAACCACAATGTTCAGCCCATCGGCCGCGCCGCGCTGAAAGATGGCAACCAGGATTTTCTTGCGTGCGGGTTGCTCCGCTGCGAAGGCCGTCCGTCTAAGGAAACTGGGAACGGCGCCGGCTCCGAAAAGGCTGAGGCCTGTGGTTTTCAAGAAATAGCGCCGGGATATGGTCATTGCCGCCTCACTTCCGCCTGGAAGGTGCCGGGTAGCAGGTGTCAGTGAAACCTAACTTCTGAACCCTTGTACTGGCACCTAACACTTGGCACTTGACACCTAAGGTCTATCGCCGCTGGAACTCCGGTGACCCGAGAAGAAGCGCCACCATCAGCGTTGTCCTCGGGAAAGCGTGTGGGTTGCCCGTGCCGAGGTTGCCCAAGTCGTCCAAACTCTTCATCACCGCCGCCTGGGTTTCTTGGGAAACGTGCCCGCCCAGTGTTCGTTGCACCAGTTGATCCCAAACGGTCTGGGGGTCATCGGAAGCAGTCAGGGCTTGAAGGTTGAGTTGGGTTCCGCGAATCCGGTTGGCCGCCAGCGCCATGGAAAAGTTCATCCGCGCCAGCAGCGTGCCGGAGTTGATCCAATTGCTGGCGCGGTCTGGGAACCCTGTAGGCGCTTGATATTGGAAAAGCGGCTGGCCCATCCGCATGATTAAGCCCATCAGGGGCGCTCCGCCGTCGGTTTCTGCGCCCAGCGTCCGCAAAGAGCTGGCAACAAGCTCGAAGGGAGACTTCACCTTCGCCCGGAATGCTGCTTGAGAGTTGAATTCCGGCGATGTGAGAATCGTCTTCAAGACCGACCGAATATCGCCTTGGGAATTTGTGAAGGTGCGAGCGGTGCGGTCAACAATGGAAGCGGGAGGATCATCGGCAACGAAGTGGCGGCAGAGTTTGAGAGAAATAAAACGCGCGGTGGAAGGATGAGACGCAAGGAGCTGAAGCACCTGCATGCCATCTTCTATCCCGCCTTGGCCCGGAATCCTGTGCCCAAGAACCACTTTTTCATCATAGTCGTGGAAGCGCGGCCGGAAAATAAATCCCCCGCCTTGCCGCGGGCGATCGATGGTCCATCCGGTAAAGCAGCGCGCTACCTCGCGCACGTCTTCTTGAGTGTAGCCCCCGTCCACGCCCACGGTGTGCAGTTCCATCAACTCGCGGCCATAGTTTTCGTTCAACCCGCGGCGTTCGGCTTGTTGGCGCTGGCGGTTTGCCTTTAATGCTGCGGCAAGGCCCGCACCGCCAAGTCCAAATGGCCCGCGCCTGCCTTGGGCGAAGCCATTGTCGGCCCCCGCGTTGGGCGCAACGCTCAGCCAATTATCCAGATAGAAGAGCATGGCGGGACTTTGCGCTGTGGCGGAGAGCAATCCGGAGAAATTTCCCAGAGCATTGGGCCGGATCGTATCGTGCTCGAAGGAAGTCAGGAGCCACTTGTCGACTCCCTTGGCGGCATAGACATTGAAATGGTTCATCCAGAAATGAACCATGACTTCCTGAAGCTGCCGCTGGCTATAGGCCGCGCGCCAGAATTGTTCACGGCCAAGCTCCATGATGATCTGGCGCGGCCCTCCTGCTTCCATCGCCGGACTCATTTCGAGCGGGGCCAGCCCGGCGGTGCCATCCGGGTTGGGAGTCATGGCTGGCTGTGCTCCCAAACGCTCCTGCTTCACTTGCGGAGTGTTGCGCTGTTTCGGAGCAGGGAAGTCCTCCATCAGTTCTGCGGGACTCATCGTCAGGGTAGGAAGAGAGGCGATTCTTTGTTCCGCTTCGGAGTCATCAATCTTCTCGGGATGAAGTTGTTCATCAAGGAGCGCCCCAATGCCCGCCTGCCTGAATCTTTCCACGTCTTGTGGTCGAGGGCCAAACGTCGTGCGGCTCAAAAAATGCCAGGCAGCCACGCCGGGAGCAAGCGTCGCAATCGTTGTTTCTTTCATCGAAAAGCCCTTTGCAAGCCGAGAGAATCAAGCGGGAAGGAAGCATAGCTTTGTTCCTTCCGGTCTTGAGAACTACTTCGGTGGTTATACTCTTTGAGCGCCCTCAACGGAATTATAACCCTCCCTGGGGAGAAAAGTTGCGACACTCTCCAGGCAACCATCTCCAGAGGTCAGGCTTCACAGCTAGGAGCGGCTTTCCGTCTGCGGCCGCCTATGGGTGCTTCTTTGCGGTTGTGTTTGCGGTCCATGGGCAGTTGGGGCAATGGCAGTCCAGGTGAAGTTCTGGGGCAAATTCCAGCAGGGGTAACCAGCTTGCTTAGATTTGCTCGATGTGCGGCCCGTCGGGGCAGTTCTATTGCGACTGCAATCGGCAGCATTGCGTTCGCTGCGGTGGCGCTGCTGATCGTGACCGTAGGTGTTCTAGCCACCGAATCACGCATCCTCAGCAACGGGAAAAACACTACCTCCTGGTACACATCGAAAAGCAGCCGCATGGCAGAGTGTGGCGGCGATAAATTGGCGCCGGTGCAAACGGATGATTCTCGGCCCGCCCCACCTATCATAACGACTGAAGTCAATTCTCAGTTTTCTCCCATTTCCCCAATTGAGTTGCCTATTTCGGAATTTGCCGGCGTTCCCCAAGCGCATGGCTTACGAGCTCCTCCCCGCGTCTAGGCCCTTCCCATTACCGTGTCGGCTCCCCGCTTTTGAGGACGCGCGGCACGCTGATTAATTCCAATCGATTGATGACTCCAAGTGCGGCAGTTGAGCTGTCGGCATGCTGGGGTGAATGCGACGTGCATAGAGCTGCCAGGGCTTCGACGATCTCAGTTTTGGGCAGGCGATTGATACATGGAATGCCATGGTCATCGAGGGCGTCGCAACTGAACCTATCAAAGGGATGGAGGGTAGCTTTGTGAGCACAATTCTAGTGGATTTTCCTCTGCCCCATGATCTCGGCCCTGTCGCGGCGCCGCCGGAGGTGCATGTGGCCGCCTTGGGACACACCTGGCCGTCGCCTCTGCCGCCGATTCCGAAATCGCCCGGGGCGGCCTTGATACAGGAATTTGATGCCCTTTACCACAAGTATGAGCGGCGCGTGTACCGACAGTGCTACCGCATGTTGGGGAATCGCGAGGACGCGGAAGACGTGGCCCAAGAGGTTTTTCTCCAGTTGTTTCGAAAGGCCCATACCTTTCGCGGTGAAGCAAGCTTTTCCACATGGCTGCACCGCCTGACGGTCAATACGGTCTTGATGCAATTGCGCCGCCATCGGCGGCTGCGCGATGCGGTTACTTCCTTGGATGCGCCGGGCACTGAAAACGGGGCGAGTGACATCCTCACGATGGTGAGTGCTCTTCGGGCGCCAGCCACGACCACGCTGGACAAGGTATGTCTGGATGTTGCCATTGCCGAGTTGCCTTCGGGGTACCGGGAAATTTTCCTGCTTCATGACTTGGAAGGTTACCGGCACGATGAAATCGCGAAATTGCTCGGCATCAGCGAGGGCACATCGAAGTCGCAACTGCATAAAGCACGGCTCAGGCTTCGCGGATTTGTGGGATCGGCCGGCAGGGGCTGCGATGGTTACGACCGCGTGCCTGGGAGTCGGGCCAGACGCAAGCAGGGCTGTCATGCTCCCCTCGCGGCTGAGTATGCGCAGGCGCGGTGCCATGCCAAATTAATCCGCCTGGATGACGGAGCCCGCTCCCGCCTCCGGAATCGGCGCCATTCCGCAACGGGAAGTCGGGAGAAATAAATGAACGGCACACCTTCCTGCCGTGTCAGCCGGTCGGCGGCGATGCATGGGCCACCCGCGGCCTCTTTCGTTTTCCCGCCTCGCGGGACGCGGCTGCGCCGCGCTGTGCTGCCCGCTGTCTGCCGCCTGCTGCCTACCGTCTACTGTTGTCCTCCCCCCAAAGTGTCATAGAGCGGCTGGGCGGGGCGGAGACTCCCGGCTTGGTCCGCTACGGTAATGGCCATGATTCGGATTTTATCGTTATCCGGCAAAGTCAATGTCGTTGCTCCGTCGGGTAAATCCAACGAATAGGCGAATAAATAGCAGTAGGCATAGGGCTCGTTGCCGCCCTGTGCAGTGTGGTGATGTGAGGCGTACCAAGCCACCGGGGCGCGCTTGATGAATCCGGGCTTTAGTCCCGTGTATTCAAGTTCGATGCGGGTGATAGGTCCATGCGCTTGAACGTAGGCCCGGATTCTGCGGGCTCGCTCGGCCTCCCGGCTGTGATCGTCTGCGGCCGGCTCCGGCGGCGTGGGGACTTCCACCTTGTGTTCAATCCACGTGCGATTGTCCCACTGGCCAATGTAACCCTGCCAGTCCTGGATGTTCAGTTCAACGTCCGTACCCCCTAACCGGAATATACCCTTTTGATCCCCATCGGCGGCTGCCAGGATATAAATCCGGTTGAACTTACCTGAGGGCAGCGGGATGCTTTGGCCCCGAGCGACCACCGCATTGGGATGATCCGCCCACGGCGGTCCGAGGTGGAAGGTGATTCCGCCATAGGGCAGAGTCGTGGGGAGCATTTCGGCCGGAAGGTTCTGGCCTGCGGCGTCGAACCCACTCTTGGACGGAGCGCCGTCTTCGCTGGCGGCGGCCAGATCGTACTTCAACTCGACGGACTCCGAGTGCGTGGGCTGCAGCGTTTTGACGGGGGCAGCGAGTTTCACCGCGAAGGAGCGGATTTCATACGGCCCGAGCGAGGTTTCCAACTCACCCTTCACCACCGTGGCTTGGCCCTGGGCTAACTCCTGGCCATTGACCTCGCGCGCGGCAGTCACTGGCCCGGCAAAGGCTACGTGCAGGTTCGGGGCATTTTCACCGCGCATCTCAAGCATCCGGACGATGATGTCGCCGCCCTCCTCGGCCTTTTTCACCGCCGTCACGAATACGTGATTGCTGTCAACCCGCAGGAAGGAGACGCTCTTCCCCAGCGGGCCGGGATGGTTGGCGCTTTGAAAGGCAATCAGCGGAGCGTTCAGGCGCTGCGCCTGCCAATCGGTTTTCCCCTGCTGCCAGTTGCCGGCGTGCGAGGCGAGGCCGTAGACGAATTCATGGTGGCCCCAGTCCTGCGTCGTTTGATCGGCATAATCGTGGCCGTTGCCGCCACCGAGGCCGGGGGTGTAGAGCAGGGTCAGCCGCAGGGTACTGTCGTCAGGTTTATCGGAGCCCGTTTTGCAGTCGGAGAGCACGGTGACGCCGTAAGCTCCACTCTTGTCAGTCAGGTCAAACCACTGGTGTGAAGCAACCTCGAATTTCAACGGATCGTTGTTGCCGCGCTCGATCGTGCCCAGTCCCCAGTTGTAAGTTGCCCGGGGATTGGCGGCGGTCAGAGGGAAAGTTGCCTTGAGGGCGGCCTCCTTGGTCTTCCAGTCGATGATGTTCCAGAATTCCACTCGGTTGCCGGCATCGCCCGCCGCGAGGCTTATCGTCTGGATGAACTTTGAGTCATCGGTTTCGCGCGTTACTTCCACGGCCGCGCGAACCGGTCCGCTTTCCACCACACGAATCTGGGCCGGACCCGAGACGTACCCACGCGGCGGCTTCTGCTGATCAACCCAATCCATGTTCCAAGCGGGCCAATCGAACGGGTGTTCTGTTTGCAACGCCAGCCGAGCTGGAGCCGCAAGCAATTCACGCTTGATGCTCTTGTCGTAAATACTCGACACATCGCCGTTGGCATCGATCGTAATACGGTAGCGCGCATTTTCAAGCGAGGATTCGCTCGCTTTTAATTCGGAAGAGGCGGCCGCGGGAGTATCGGCCAAGCGGACGTCGTAGACCGCGAAACCCACGGAGGGTACTTTGGCAAGGAACAGCACTCGTCCAGACTCTGGGCCTCCCTCGAGCTGCGAGGGAACTTCCTTGCCATCCGGGCCGAATACGCGAACGGCATGGGGCATGCCTTGGGCAAAGGAAACGGCCGCTTCCACCACGTCCTCGCGTTCGATGTTGAGAGGGTTGTACACGATTACTGCCGTGCCCTCGACCTGCGTGTTCATGCCGGAGGCGATGGCGGCGGTGGCGCTGGTCAGCACGCCAGCGAACTGGTTCATAGCGATCACATCATCGTTCCAGGAAAATTCGTAAGACTTGGGGGTTGCGGTTCCGGCCATGATGTCGTGGAACTGCCCGCCCAACACGAGTGTCCAGGCGTCGGTTAAACGCTGCAACGGATAGGACGGGCCGCCCATCCATGCGGCAGCCACCGAGGCGCGCTCGGCGGCGTCAGCCAACAGCTCATTCTTGCGATTCCAACGCTTGTGCACCGCTTCGGAAGTCAGCGAGCCGGCCGAATGGTTCGTGAGTTCAAGGTCGCCCTTGTAATGCAGCAGGTGACCGGCGTTGCCGGTCCGGAGGATGTCGAGAAACATCTGATCGGCCTTGGAGGAAATTACGCGCACGGGGCCGTCGCCCATTTGGATCGGGGTGCCCTGCGCCTGAGGCTCTTCCGCTTCGGTAAAATCCCACGGATCACGGGGAGGGGGAAGAGTCGCGCGACTCTTGGTTTCGATGGCTTCAAGGAGTTCTACCGAGGACTCCGTTGGCGCGCCCCCGATGTCACCCGTGCCGTAGTAGTGATAATCGACGGGAAGGCCGGTCGCTTTGCCGTCTAACCCGATCCGCACTGGCCAGTCCACATAGTTGGGTCGCTGGCTGAACTGGGGATTGCTTTTGCTGAGGTCATAGCCGATATCCCCTCCGTAGTCCCCTGGGTTCAGCGCGGCCAGCAAACTCTTGCCCCCCGGCCCGTCCCAAATTCCGACATTAAAGGGAGTGCCCTTCGGGGTCTTTTCCGGTGACGTCGGCCCCCCCACCGGGGCAGATGAGCCCCAGGTCAGCTTTTGTGTGGAGAATCCCTTCACTCCCGCAGCCGCCAGGATGCTCGGTAAGGAAGCGGGGAAGCCAAAGCAGTCCGGCAGCATGAACTCGGCGCTCGCCACCCCGAAATCATGGCGGAAATACTCGTTGCCATAGAGAACTTGGCGGGTGATCGATTCGGGTGAAGGTGAGTTTACGTCATTTTCTTCCATCGACGAGCCTGCCGGGAACCACCGGCCTGCTTTGACCCATTGCCGCAGCTTTTCGTAATCAGCCGGGAAATATTCCTTCATCATGCGATAGCGATTGGCGCCGCTGAAATTGAAAATGTAGTGGGGATATTTCTCAAAAAGAGCGAAATTGGCGCGCATCGTTTTAGGCAAATATTCGCTGATAACCTGCGGGTATTCCCAGCGCCACTCCGTGTCCAAATGGGCGTAGCCGACAACGTAAAGGGTCGGCCTGTTAAGGTCAGGTCCCGCGTGCGCGGCCGGCTTAGCGGGTGGCGGCACAGTGGCCGATTGGTCTTGCGCGATAGCGGAAAATGCTGAAAGCGCCATGGCCAGCACGGTCAAGCTGGTGGCGGCGCGGAATGAAGTGGCTGTCCTGCCTCTCGCCGGAATTAGATGATGAGTCGTCCTGTTCATATGGTCCTCGTCAACTTGATTACGCTACGCTTCACAGCCCCCGGTGGGGGAAATCACCTGCAACCCGGAGCGTGCCTCCCGGAAGGATTGCTTCGAGGAGCGCGTCATTATACACCCGGGAGTTGGTTAGACTTGAACCTTTGCCAAGATGTCATCTTTCCTGAAGATCATGGCTCGGTGGGTAGACATTCGGGAGTTTTGCTACCCCCCAATAAGGCTGGCTTCGCCTGTCGCATCCTTCCATCCCTCTCAGTTTCGCCCCGAATCATCACGCAATCGTGCAGTTTGTGTCAAAAAGGTGCGGCGAGCGCCGGACATCTTGTCTCTCATATCTGTGTTTTCAAGCACATAGCCGAATCGATCTTCATTTTTAACATCTCTAAGGGTCACCGGGTTCTGTCAAACATTTTACTTCCTTAAGCTGATAACCTATTGAATTGCTGGGAGAAGCTGGATTTTTTGCTTTCTCCCCCCTTGGGGGTTGGCGAGCCAAGCCCGATCGTTGTGGGGGTGACGCGTTGCGGGGCGCTCGATTCCGCCGGTAATTTTCGCGGGGGACTTGACGGAAGGCAAAAAAGGCGGTGAAGTCTCTCTTTCCCATATCACCGAGCAGGGAACCGGCCAGGTTCCCGAGAGACTCACCGCCATGGGCAACATACCACGATGGGTGCTTTGGCTCTGCAGAAAATTTACCCGCCAGGATTTGCAGGAACTGGTCGAGCAACTGCAAGCGATTCTCGCCGGGCGTCAGCCCGAGCCTCAACCCCGCGACGACTTTCGCCAGCAGCATCCGCACTATTGCGACTTCTACGTCGATCCCCTGGCCCCCTTGACCCAGCCGCCCCCGGCGCCCTGCCGCACTTTGAATTGGCGGCAGTTGCTGGTTCAGTACCAGCGCCAGCACCGCCGACCGCTGTCTCCGATTCAGCGTTCCGGCACCGATCCTTTGCCCTCCTCTTGCCGTTGCGCTCACTGCGGCGCGCCCCGCGACTTCCTCTACCGCAACGATGGCCGCCAAGCCCGCCAACTGCGTTGCAAAGTCTGTGGCCGCTTGTCGCAAATCGCGCGTCGTCATCGGCCGACGTAAACTCCTTACTGGTGCCCCTATTGTGGCAACTCCCTCTTCCGCTGGAAACAGCGTGTCGACTGTACCCTCTACAAATGTCCGGGCGAGCGTTGTCCTCACTACCTCCAGAAGCAACAAGCCCTGCACTGGAACGAAAAGCTGCTGCAGAAGCTCCGTCCCACCCAATTCAAGCTGCGCTATCAGTATCGCGAATACCATTTTCAGCCTGCCCAGCTCGCCCCTTCCGCTCCGGACCGGCCCACCGTCGACCTCACCCGCCTGCACCGTTCTTCCGACGTGTTGGGCTTGGTGCTGGCCTTCCACATCTCCTTTGCCCTCTCCGCCCGTAAGACCGCCCAGGTCCTGCGCCGAGTCTTCGGCGTGCCCCTCAGCTACCAGTCGGTCCTCAACTATGCCCAGGCCGCCGCTTATTACTGCCACGCCTTCAACCTCCGCCACAAAGGCCCTGTCGGCGACACCGCCACCGGCGACGAAACCTATATCCGGGTCGCCGGCCAGCACCCATACACTTTCTTCTTTCTCGACCCCCAAGGGCATCACATCACGTCCTATCACGTCGCCCCGGAGCGCGATGCCTTGGCCGCCACCGTGGCCTTGGGCGAGGCTGCCCGCACCCTGCCCGCCGATCAGGCCCTGCGCTTCATCACCGACGGCAACCCCGCTGATCAGGCCGGCCTGCACTTCCTCAACGCTCATCGACCCACTTCCCAACCCCCCCACACGCTGCGACAGGTAATCGGTCTGGAGAATCTGGAAACCACCTCGACGGAGTTCCGCCCCTTCAAACAACTTATCGAACGCCTCAATCGTACTTACAAATATCACGTCCGCCCCGCCTGCGGCTTTGCCACCCCCAACGGCGCCCTGGCCCTCACCACCCTGTTCGTCACCCACTACAACTTCCTCCGCCCCCATCTCGCCCTGGGCTACCGCGTGCCCGTCCCCTTGCCGGAGGTAAACTCCATCACCACCTTGCAAGGCCAGTGGAATAAGATCCTCGCCCTCGCCCTGGCGGCCTGAGCCGGGTGGGAGTAAACTTCCTCGTGGCCGGGGCGGAGGATAGGGCTCCGCAGGGATGCGACCGGAGCGCCGACTCCGGGGCCGAGATCGGTCGGGAGCGAGCCCCGCGCGCTCCCCCAGCCCCCACCCATCTTGGCACCAAAGCGATAAATCCTGGGGGTCTGGGGGCAAAGCCTCCAGCTCTACCGGCCTCCTCATCCTTCAGGGGCGTTCATAAAACTTTTGACAGAACCGGTCACCGCTCCGCTTTGGACCTTGACCAGCGTGATGGGGAGCCACCACAGTGGGGGGTATTTCGCAAATCGACAATCGAAAATCAGCCGCAGGCTGGAAGCTTCCATCTTCGGCATGAGCCGCAGATTTTCGTCCCTCGGGTCCTGACGCCGGAATTCTGCCCAGCGGAAATCGTGGGTTGGACGGGCTGGGCCTCGAGAAGGAGGGAGACTTGCGCGCGGACATGGCTGCACTCCACAGCAACGCACAGTTATTGTATCATTCGACATTACGAAAGTCAAGATAAATCCACCAGTGTTAGAGCCTACAAAATGTCGCTGCCGGAAAGCAAGTGTGGCGCGGATCTACAAAACAGGGCCGCGCTACCCTAGCTCCTGACCGGGTTTCTCGTCGCCTCTCGGCACTTGTCACTACGTTTATCAGCCCACCAGGGCGAAACGCGGCTCTTGACCTGCATCTGACGGTAAAGAAATCCCTCCGTCTCCGAGGCCCCTCAAGCCGGCGGAAATCAGGAGAATTCGCCTCGCCCTCAATGCCAGTCAAGCCCTCTTCGCCCGGTCTCTCAACGTCAGTCCCAATACCGTCGAAAGCTGGGAACAGGGGGTGCGGCGACCGGACCAAGCCGCCCTCAAGTTGCTCACCATCGCCAAGCAACACCCCGGAGCCGTGCTTTCCGCGTGAGTGCCGTGGCTCGCTGCTGGCCGTTTCGCGCCCGCGCCATGCTCGTTTTTATGGAGCATCGCGCTTGCAGTTGCGGTACGCTAGGGGCTGAGATGGCTGCAACAAAACTGCTAGTTACACGTTCGGATGAGGTCATGAGCGGGGCCGTGGTGTTTACAGGGACGCGGGTTCCCGTACAAACCCTCCTTGACTACCTCGAAGAAGGGGACAGGCTCGATGATTTCCTGGAGGACTTCCCGACCGTGAGCCGCGAGCACGCGCTCGCGGTTTTGGAGTTGGCCAAGCGATCAGTGTTCGCGCATGCGGATTCTTCTGGATGAGTGTGTCCCGCGTAGATTTCGCCATCGACTCCCCGAGCATGAGGTTCGAACCGCCCCCGAAATGGGTTGGGCCTCGTTCAAGAATGGCGCCCTTCTCTCCGCCGCCTCCGGTATATTCGACGTACTTCTCACCACGGATCAGCGCTTAAGCTATCAATAGAATGTCCCAGCTTTTGCCCTAGCGGTCATCGTGCTGGTGGCTGGGCGCAACAAGCTTGAGTTCCTCTTGCCGCTGGCGCCGGAACTGAAAAGGGTCCTTGCAGAGGTCAAGCCCGGAGAGGTTCGCCGCGTGGGTGTGTAACCAACCCCGCCCCCCGAATCCCGCCCCTGACACCTGGCACCCGACACCTGACACCTGCCTCTCCGAGCCGGATTACTCTGCGGCCGTTCGTCATTCCGCGGAAATGAACAAGTCGAGATCCCGATTTTACGAGCCGCAGAGGAATGCAGATTGCGCTTGCCTCGGCGCTACCCCACTACGCTGGTTACGGGTTCGCCGATTTCGCTAGGTCGTGGGGATGGACCACATGGATACCCGGATATCGGGTGAAGTCCGGGCCGTTGAAGGTGAGGAGGTTGGAGACCCCATAGACGTTCATGGCCGCGACGATGCGTGCGTCGTGGACCCGAGCGCCTGAGACTGAGTGGGCGACGACAAGCCGGCGCCATTCGGGGTAGATTGCCGGAACATCGGGGAGAAGAGTCAAAAGGCCTTCGAGTCGGGATGCTTCACGGTCGGCCTCGCCCGGCGAAAGCCCCAATCCATTTCGGTCTGCTGGCCGCGTACATACGTTCCAGAACTCGATGATGTTTTGGGGCGTTACGCATACGCGATCGCCTGAGAGGAGAAGGCTGCTTAAGGCCGTGGTCGCGTCCGCGTGCATTGCATGAGTTTGGTCGATACTGCGAAGCAGAATGTTGGTATCGGCAAGGTGCTCCATGAATCTCTATTCGTCATCCGTTCGATAAAAGCTTTCCCGGCTGATCGCGTCGTCAGAAAGGGGCTCATGGCGGCGATAGGGAAAGTTCTCCACCCAATTCCGGAAGGCCTTTGCCCTCTCCACCGGGGACATAGCAGATTCCACCGGTTGCACCGGCACGTGCTGCTCCAGAAGACGCTGCACGTACTGACTCAGCGGGAGTCCGTTTTTCTGCGCGCGTGTCTTCAACTCGGCCTCCATCTCAGGTTTGAGCTCGATTTCTATGCTCATATCATTGCTCCGATGCGCTCGACCTTTTTACTTCCTACGCCCTCAGAATACGGGAAAACCTCGCATGTGGCAAGTTGCGGTCAGTTTGGGCGGTCAGTTTGCCGTAGCGCCGAGGGAATATATCCCAATCCTATCGGGACCTCGCCCCTCTTGAATCTTGAATCTCGCATCTTGAATCCCCTGACACCTGGCACCCGACACCTGACTCCTTGTACTTTGGCCCCGTACCACGTAGCCCGTCTCCCGTACCCCCGTCTTTCTTCACCCGCCACTAACCACTGGCCACTGTTCTTGTGACCCCGGACTTCGGACTGTCTTTCTTTCCCCCAAGTCCCTTCGGGATGACAGACCCCCAAGAGCAGGGGTCTGCGCCTGCCCGCCCCAGGCTGTACCTCAGGCCAGCGCTTGCTTGCCATTGGCTGCCATAAGGTGTATAACACCCGCCATTAAACATCGAAGGTGACAACATGTGGCCAGCACTACCGATCGCTCCAAGGGATGCGCGAACGGCGAAGTGCTCTGCCCCTGCCCGAATCAACTTCCCACCCAGCACCCCCCCACAGTTAACCCACCCAGGAGGCAATGATGTTGAAGCGCCTAACTCTGCTCGTTTGCTTTGTTGCAGTTTCCCTACCTCTGTACGCGGGAGTCAGCAGCGATAAGGCCGTGTACGTAGGCGGCACGATTTCTGGGCTCAAGGAACAAGTGGAAGGGACTTTTTCCGCCAAAGACGAGAAGCAACTGCTCTTCGATTACAAGAAAGGCAAGCTGGCAATCCCCTATGACCGGATTAATAGTCTCGAATATGGCCAGAAGGCCAGGCGTCGCGTGGGTCTGGCCATTGCCGTCACGCCCATAGCGCTCCTTTCGAAAAAGCGGCGTCATTTCCTTACGGTGAACTTTGTCGACGATAACGACAAGCAGCAGGCTGGTGTCTTCGAACTCGGCAAGGGAATTGTGCGGGTAACACTTTCCAGCCTGGAAGCGCGTACGGGCCGCAAGATCGAATACCAGGATGAGGAAGCCCGTAATAGTTCGAAGGGGAATTAAGGAGGCCGTGATGATCCGCAAAATCGCTTCATTGTTACTCGCGGCACTGATTTTTCCATGCCTCGTCGGGTTCAGCCAATCAACGACCCCGGAAACCCCCGCACCCAAGGCGGCGCCGGACCCGCGCGCTGAATTGGATGCCAAACTTCTCGGTATGAAACGGGTTTACGTCGACAGCTTCGGTGACGACAGCGTCTCCAAGAGCCTTCAAGCCATGGTCATAAACGCCCTCGATGAGAGCAAGCGGTTCATCGTGACTGAGAACAAGGAGAAAGCGGACGCGGTCTTGAAGGGTCGATCCATCGAAACGACCTCGCAGGAACTGCACGGCACCGGGTCGGGAACGCACGTGGCTGTTGCGGGTGGGAGCGAATCTGCGCACGTATCCCCAGACGGGGGTAGCGCGCACGGTGGCTTCGCGGCTAAAGCCATGGGCATCGATGACTCCACGGTCTCCACCGAGACGATTACCGAGGCGCGGTTGGCCGTGCGTCTGGTCTCCTCAGATGGGGACGTGATTTGGTCGACCACTCAGGAAAGCCGTGGGGCCAAGTTCAAGGGAGCCAGCGCCGACGTCGCGGACAAAATCGTGAAGCAACTTCTCCACGACCTCGATAAGGCCGCACCGGGAAAGATGTAGGAAGCGAGAGTCAAAGCTCAGGCGGTGAAACCGGCCGGCTGGCGCATGGCGAGCGCAGCCATGCGACTGGCGATCCTCGTCGCGTGCGCGGATGCTTTCTATATGCTCACCGACGGACGTCGTTTCGAGCCCTGCTGCCTTGATCGTTTTTCGAAACGCAGGGCTGCCGCTCGTCCTGCGCCAGCCCGCCTATAGCTCCAGCGACCGTGCGCAACAAAAATCTATTGTGCGCGGGTTATTTCCATTCTGGTAAAATCCCACTCAATATGGCCGACCTGGAAGACGAGGAACAACCCGCAACCCAGACTGCGGAACCTGAGCAAGGCTGCCCAGTAAGGATGCGTAAAGGCCAGCCCTGCGGCCGGCCGATTTATGGCGCCCCTTTTGGCGTGGACGACGTGCCCGTTTGCCTGATGCACTCGCGAGATCCCCAAAAGGACAACCTCGAATTCCGGGAGGAGTTTCAACGCATTCTTCTCAAATCTCCCGAGGGACCAGCCGATTTTTCTCGGTTTGTTTTTCCGCTCATGAATTTTCTTATTTATTCCTTCGAAGCGGAATGTATTTTCATCGGTGCAGTCTTTGCGCAAGATGTCGACTTCAGCCGCGCTGTCTTCCATGGGCGAGTTCACTTCGACAAAACCAGATTTTCCGGGAATGCAGACTTTGGTGAGACGGAGTTCAGGGCCGAAGCCAGATTCTTCGACGCAAGGTTCGAGGGGCACGTCCTCTTCAGTGAGGCCGTTTTCAATGGAATCGCCAGATTTCGTGACGCAACCTTCATGCAGAACGCGCTTTTCCGCCACACGAGATTCGATCAGGGCGCAGACTTTGTTATGACCACATTCCAGCAGTATACAGAGTTCAGCGTGACCGATTTCGTTGGAGAGGCCGGGTTCACGGAGAGCAACTTTGCGGGGGAAGCCCGATTCGACTACACAAAATTCATCCTGGGCGCGGAGTTTTGGGGTGCTACCTTCGAGCAGGTGGCTGATTTCTCATCGGTCGTCTTTTCCGATTGTGCTGAGTTCGGTTCCGCGAGGTTCATGAAAGGCGCTGACTTCAGTCAAGCCATGTTCACGCAGGGCCCGGACTTTGAAGAAACCACTTTCGCGGAAATGGTTGACTTCCGGACGGCCACATTCAAGGAGAGGGTGGAATTCCGAGGGACTATTTTCCGTGAGGATGGTTCGGCACTGCCCGGGCCAGTTTTCAGCCAGGCGCATTTTGCGAAACCGGAACTAGCCCTCTTCTACAACACATGCTTGGGCCAAGCATTATTCCACAATTGCGACGTCTCGCGTTTTGTCTTCTCCAGCGTCCGCTGGCGGCGGCGCTCCAATGGCAAAAGTATGGTTCTGGAAGATGACGTGGAACTCGACTTGAGTCAGGAGGTAAACGGTGCCCTCTGCACGCAAGAGGGCGACGCCGACGACCGAAACTACGGTTTGATTGCCGAACTCTACCAACAGCTCAAGAAGAATTACGACGACAAACGGGACTACTGGACGGCGGGCGATTTCCATTACGGCGAGATGGAAATGAAGCGACTCGCGACGCCCCAGCCAAATCGCCTATCGCGCTGGCTGAAGAACATGGGGCTTACCGGCGCACGGTTTGAAGTCTTCCGCAGGAGCTGGCATCGGCACGTCGGACTGGCTGCCTTGTACAAGTATGCGAGCGAGTACGGCGAGAGCTATAACGTGCCGCTCCTGTGGCTCGCAGGTTTCTTGTTACTTTTCATGTCACTCTATCCTGTTTTGGGGCTGCATCCGGCGCTCAAGGCGGGGGGAGGGCAGGCGGCGGTTCACGACTCCCTGTTTCGTGACGCCGGGGCGCCGGAACTGAGTTACCGCAACTATATCCACTATGGGAGCCTTCAGCCGGGTGGCGAAAAACTGAGTTTCCCTGCATTGTTGGGGCACAGCCTGATGACCAGCGTGGGCGTAGCCGCTCTTCAACGCGACCTCGCCTACGAACCGAGTTATCCCTGGGGGCGCGCCCTCTCTTGGTTCGAACTGGCGCTCACCTCCACTTTGATCGCGCTATTCTTGCTGGCCGTACGCCGCCAGTTCCGGCGATAGCAGCAAGCGTAGCGCGGACCTGTTTTGTAGGTCCGCGGCTTTTTGTTGTGGATTGGGGACGAACCGCAGACCTCCAAAACAGGTCTGCGCTACCAGCGCCCGATTTCTGTTCATCATCCAGAATTCAAGAGAACAGCTCACAGTCCACAGCAAGCGTAGCCCGGACCTGCTTTGTAGGTCCGCGGCTATTCGCGTCCGCGGGGTTGGCTCTTTCTTGCTCTTTGGCCCGAACCATCGTAGACTTTCAATTCATGAGCATCGAACGGCTGAAGAGGATAACGGTGGAAGAAGGAAAGTGTGGAGGCCGCCCCTGCATTCGGGGATTTCGTCTGCGCGTTTCCGACGTCCTGGATCTCCTGGCGGGCGGGGCTTCCTTCGAAGAGATTCTTGCTGATTACCCCTTCCTGGAGAGAGAAGATATTCTTGCCGCCATCGAATACGCGGCTCGCCAGGCCGACCACTCGGTGATTCACGCCTCGTGAGATTCCTCGTCGATAACCAACTGCCGATAGCCCCCGCTCGCTTCCTGGCCGCGCGGGGATGTGACTGCGGCCATGTCATGGATGTGGGCTTAGGGTCGGCAACCGACTCCGTGATCTGGCACTATGCCCATCAGAATGAACTCATTGTCATCAGTAAGGATGAGGACTTCCTATACCTCGCGACGAGGCCAGAGGACAAAGCGCGTCTGGTTTGGGTGCGCCTCGGCAATTGCCGCAATCACGTGTTGCTTGCCACCTTTGAACGCTCCTGGCCCCGGATTGAGGCACTCCTGAAAGCGGGAGACCGTGTCATCGAGCTGAGGTAGAGCGGTGGGTTGGCACAGAGCGCAGCAAGCGTAGCGCGAACCTGTTTTGTAGGTCCGCGGCTTTTTGTTGTGGATTGGGGACGAACCGCAGACCTCCAAAACAGGTCTGCGCTACCAGCGCCCGATTTCTGTTCATCATCCAGAATTCAAGAGAACAGTTCACAGTCCACAGTTTAGAGTTCATAGTAAAAATCAAGAACGTTTTGACTGTTAACTGTCGACTGTTAACTGTAGACCTCTATCGTCAGTCGTCAGTTGTCAGTTGCCAAAACCGAACTTGCGCGGCTCACCCGGCCCGTGGTATTTTTCGACCATGAGCGCGAATGAAGTATTGGAGCATGTGAAGGCCTTGCCGCCTCGGGAGCGTCGGAAGTTCTTTGCGGGCATCCACGAACTGGAAGCGGCGCTGGAAGGGGAGCCCGCGGCCCGAGGCAAACGCCCGATTCGCTGGCCCGACGCTGTTGCTCGGCGGCGTCGAATTTTTGGCGACAAGGTTCTGCCCATTTTAGTGATGCTGGCGCGGGAACAGGAGCGCTACTAACGCCGCATGAACCTTTACGCGGACACCCGTCTCTAGCAGGGGTTGGGTGTCACTGCTTATGCCCCAATCGTAGTTGGGATTTTCACCCGTGACAAAGGCCATCAAGCCATAGGTCCACAGCAGGCGCGCAGTCCATAATTCATAGTTTCCAGTCCAAAGTAGACATCGAGAACGCCCTGACTGTTAACTGTCGACTGTCGACTGTAAACTCTATTTAAAGGGGCTGGGATCAGGTGGACTGGGCAGAGCGGGTGCGACGCTGGCCTTTGGGCAGAGGGTTCCCGTTGCCGCGACGGGCGGCGAGGCGCGCGCGGAGTTTGCCGCCCACTCGGGCGGGCAGCGTTTCAAGCTGGTCCTGGATCAAGACCGTGCTGTGGGTCTGGTACCACGCGGCAATCTCATCCTCCGACTTGAAATCCGGGATCTCCGCCGCGGATTTCACATAGACCAGTTTCTTGCGGGTGCGGTGGTCGTTACTTTTTGCGGAAGAACCTTTTTTCATTTTCATCCATGTCGCGGGCCGTAATGGGCCACGCTCGATTATGTCCCAGATAGCGAAAGATTACCAGCAGGTATCGCCCGGATTCGGTTTGTCCCCAAGCTTCGTAAACTCCACCTCGACCCCGCTTGAAGACCGGAGCGGAGATCAACACTTCTTCGACCTCTTCCGGCGTGACGGCATGTTGAGCGATATGGTCAACACGTTCAAGCGTCCATTCAAGGTCGTCGATTCTCATGGGCAATCACAAACGGTCATCATACACGTGCCGGGATAAACCCTCTACGCCGTGGCGATGTGGGCGGCTTCTTCCAGGCCCATTTCTTTGATGGAGATCTCCCGCATTTTGTATTTCTGGGTCTTGCCGTTGATGGTGGTGGGGAAGGAATCGACGAACTTGACGTAGCGGGGAATTTTGAAGTGGGCGATGCGGCCTTTGCAGAACTCGCGAATGGCCTCCGTGCTGGAGGTGGCGCCGGGCTTGAGCTTGATCCAGGCCATGACCTGCTCGCCGTATTTGCGGTCGGGGATGCCGATCACCTGCACCTCGCTGATGGCGGGGTGGGTATAGAGAAACTCCTCGATGTCGCGCGGGATAGATGTTCTCGCCGCCGCGGATAATCAGGTCCTTGGAGCGTCCGGTGATCTTGCAATAATCGTTATCGTTCATGGTGGCGAGGTCGCCGGAATGCAGCCAGCCGTCGGCGTCGAGGGTCTGGCGGGTGGCCTCAGGATTCTGGTAATAGCCTTTCATGACGGCGTACCCGCGCGCGCACAGCTCGCCGGGAGTTCCGCGCGGAACAATGCGGCCCGTGCGCGTGTCGACGATCTTGATTTCCGTGTGCGCCATGGGCTTGCCCACGGTGGTCACGCGCAACTCCAGCGGGTCGTCGGGAGTGGTCTGGGTTATGCCCGGCGAGGTTTCGGTGAGGCCGTAGACGATGGTCAGCTCCGAGCAATGCATTTCGTCCACCACGCGGCGCATGACATCGATGGGGCAAGGCGAGCCCGCCATGATGCCCGTGCGCAACGAGGTGAGGTCGAACTCGCGGAAGCGCGGGTGCTCCAGTTCGGCGATGAACATGGTGGGCACGCCGTGTACGGCCGTGCAGCGCTCCTCGGCGATGGCCTGGAGCGTGGCCAGCGCGTCGAAGTATTGCGCCGGAATCACCATGGCCGCGCCGTGCGCCACGCACGCCATATTGCCGAGCACCATGCCGAAACAGTGATAGAAGGGCACAGGAATGCACAGCTTGTCCTGGCAGGTGAACCGCATGCCCTGGCCAATCAGCAGGCCGTTGTTCACAATATTGTGATGGCTCAGCAGCGCGCCTTTGGGCGTACCGGTGGTGCCCGAGGTGTACTGAATGTTGATGGGGTCGTCAAATTCCAACGTCGCGGCACGGGCCCGCAAGGCATCGGCGGGAACACTCTCGCCCATTTGCAGCAGGTCGTCCCAGGGAATCATGCTGGGGGGCGCTGGGTCTCCTATGAAAATCAGGTTGCGCAAGTGGGGCAGCTTGGCCGATTGCAGCGCCCCCGGCACACTGTGGGCGGCCTCGGGGCAGATTTCGAAAAGGATGGAAGGGTAGTCACTCTTGCGGAAGCCCCGCGTCATGAGGAGGGTCGAGCATCCGGATTGCTGAAGGGCGTGCTCAAACTCCACCGTGCCGTAAGCGGGGTTGAGGTTCACCAGGATGGCGCCGATTTTGGCTACCGCGAACTGCGTAATCACCCACTCGGCGTAGTTGGTGGACCAGATTCCCACCCGCTCGCCCTTCTGGATGCCCAAACGCAGAAGTCCCCTCGCAGCGCGCTCGACCTCGCGCAGGAATTCGTGATACGTGTAACGCTTATTCTGGTGGCGAACGATCAGGGCTGGGCGCTCGGGATAGCGGGCGGCGGTGCGGTCCAACAGTTCGCCGACGGTGAGGCCCGCCAGCGGCGAAGCGCCAATACCCTGGCTGTAACTCAGATTTCCCACCTCTTGCTGTTCATCGCTCATCCGCGCCCCCGTGATGGATCCAGCCGCCCATTCATGACGGTGGTGAGAAGTCCGGCCCAACGTCGGGAGCAGCCTTTCCCACAAGAGCGGACAACGGCGATGGTCACGAGGGTTCGCAGCCGGCTATGGATCAAAGCTCTCGTAGAAACTTTCCTCCTCATACTGAGGAAGACGGGCTCCTTGTCCCGTACGTCTTTGAGCATGCGCTCAAGTTGCGGTAGTATCCGAGGCAAGGGGGGGAGATGTCAAGCCCTATACCCGAATGCCGATACCCGATTGCCCACCCCCTAGGAATTTCTAAATCCCCCATGGTTCATTTGCGGCTTCGCGTAGTAAACTGTCTTGCCTGATTTGAGGCAGGGCGGAGTGTTGGAAAGCGTGAGCACCCGCCCGACGGGAGGGGTGGCGACCACTCCCTGTTCAGAGCCTTGCGGCGGTCAAACCAACTGCCGGAAGGCGGCGGGCATCGAAGCATAGAACCTATCCATCCTGCCGGTTGCGCGGGGATGGGGGTGAGCGCGGCCCTTCAGGTGCGGCCTGCACGCGTAGATTCGAGAACGAAATCCGCGCTTGCAATTAACCGGTGCCCGAATTTCACACCACGCTTTGAAGCTTTTAGGGGAGTGCCGGAAGGGCAGGGCTCCCGACAAACCGGGACAGTCGCCGCCGCGCCGTCCCAAACCCGTCGTGAGAGATTCAGGTTATGATGCCCAGGAGGTCCATTCGAACATGGTGAAGAAGACGGTGCTGGGGGTGATGGCGCTGATGGCTTTGTTATGGAGTGCAAATGGGGCGCAAGCACGAGATATTTTCAAGGATGTGCAGTTTGATGTTTTTGCCCTGGGGGGAGAATCGACTTTTGTCGATCCCGTTTATTTTGACTCCGCAGGTAGACTGTACCATTCGCGATTTGAAGTAGGCCCCAAGTACACCTTGGGCGTGGCGGTGCCTTATGGGAAGTTTCTCACCATTGAGACGGCGTATTCGTACGGACCGAATAATTTGGTACTGACCAATACCAATGTATTTCCGCATGTGGGGACGGTGTACCCGGTACGCGATTACATCGGCAGCCTCAGCGGCGTAGTCCACGCGCCTTTCTCCCGATTTCACTTCCGGCCCTATGCGGAAGGGGGGGTGGAGTACGATCGGTTTAGCCCCACGCCGGGGGCGATCGCCCTCGCCAAGAGCCAAGGATTCGCCGCAGTGAGCACGGCGTACATCAACCGCAACGATAAGTTCGGTCTAAATCTGGGAGCCGGCCTCGATCGCCAACTTACCAAGCGGCTTACGTTCCGCATTGACTTGCGAGATCACGTTACCGGTTCGCCCGCTTTTGGGCTTCCGAATTCGCAAAGTGAAGCGATTTTTCCCGTCTCCGGGCACGCTCATAATCTTGAGTACACTGCTGGATTCCTCTTTCACATCGGGAAACCGTGAGCCCTCGGTGGTTCCAGGCACTGCTACAGGTGTACCTGCCACCTGCCCGTGGCAATGTATTGTGGAAATGCCACTTATGGTATTCTGGGCATGGATGGGCGAAAGTGGCTAGGGGAGCACTGTGGCTTGTTAAATGAAGCCACGCGGGGGACCAAAGACGTAACCAAGAGGGCTTCTGTTTCGTCGAAATCAAGGTGTTAAAATTGTAAGGCGAAAATTAAGGCGGCTTCCCGGGAAAGAGATTTGAAATGGTTGCGGGCACGGCGCGATGACGGAAGGCTTGTCTTCAGCCACCTCAGGCCATACCTTTTGCGACGGCATATAATTGCAAACCCCTTCGGGTTGAGCCGAAGGTGAGGCAATATCGGCAGCAAGACAAAGTCCTCGCTTCCGCAAACGCATAATCGGGTGAGTTGTTGTCAGCTTCCTTCAACAACCTTAAGAGGCTTGTAGATTATGAATCTCGATAAATCCAACACGCTAGACCGGCATGATGTGCAAGAACCCATGCCGAGTTTTCAGATTACAGAGCCCCCCCTCCCGGAAAGCACAAGAGATACGGATGGCTGTGGCTGGTGATTTTGGTACTGGTGGCGTTGGGCGTTTATTATTACCGCTCACATCCAAATTCCGCTAAGGCGGCAACTGATACTGTCCAATCGCAGGGCGGCGGGTACGGACGAGGCTCGGGTGCGGTTCCCGTGGTTGACGCGATCGCGCGCAAGGGTAGCATCGGCGTCTATTTTACCGGCCTGGGCGCGGTGACCCCGATCTACACGGTAACCGTCAAGAGTCAAATCTCCGGGTACCTGATGCAAGTGCTATATAAGGAAGGCCAGATCGTTCATAAAGGCGACGCGCTGGCGGAGATTGATCCCCGCCCCTATCAAGTCATGCTGGAGCAGGCGCAAGCGGGATTGGCCCGGGATCAAGCTAACCTGGAGAACGCGAGGGTGGATTTGAAGCGCTACGAGGTCCTGACCCCCCTGAAAGCGGTTCCGGAACAGCAGTTGGCGACGCAGGAGGCCTTGGTCAAGTCGGACCAGGGAATTGTGCAGACGGATCAAGCGCAAATTGATGTTGCCAAACTGGATCTCGTCTATTGCCATATCACGGCTCCGATTACTGGCCGTGTGGGCCTGCGGCTCATCGATCCGGGAAATTACGTGACGGCGACCGACGCTACCGGATTAGTCGTCATCACCCAGGTCGACCCCATCAGCGTGATTTTCACTCTCTCCGAGGACCAACTTCCCGCTATTCTTGCCAAGACGCGAGCCGGGGCGCGGTTAAAGGTGGAAGCCTTTGACCGGGAAATGAAGGCAGAGATTGCCCAGGGGTGGTTGTCAACGATGGATAATCAGATCGATCCGACCACCGGGACGGTGAAACTGCGCGCCGACTTCGACAACCGCACGGGGAGTTTGTTCCCCAACCAGTTCGTCAATGCCCGGCTGCTGGTCGAGGAAAAGTCGGGAGTAACCCTCATTCCTACGGCTGCGGTGCAGCGGAACTCGCAGGCAACCTACATTTGGCTGGTTAAACCTGATTCCAGCGTCACGGTGCAGACGATCACGACCGGCACCACGGAGGGGGACGAGACGGAAGTTACCTCCGGCTTGGTCCCCGGTGATCAGGTTGTAATGACGGGTGTCGACAGGCTGCAAGAAGGGAGCAAGGTGAGGACATCCAAATCCGCGGAGAGGAGTTCAAAAGGAAGTTCATGAGCCCGTCACGGATCTTTATCCTCCGGCCGATAGCGACGTCGCTGCTCATGGTGGCCATTCTGCTGGCGGGCGCCGTAGGATTCAAACAATTGCCGGTTTCAGCGCTGCCGGAAGTGGATTATCCCACCATTCAAGTCATCACCTTCTATCCCGGGGCCAGCCCGGATGTGATGGCGTCGTCGGTCACTGCCCCCTTGGAGCGCCAGTTCGGCCAGGTACCGGGACTCCAGCAGATGACCTCGACGAGCTCCGAACGGCAGCTCGATCATCACCCTACAGTTCAACCTCAGCCTGAATATTGACGTGGCAGAGCAGGAAGTGCAGGAGTCAATCAATGCCGCGGGAACTTACCTGCCTCCTGACCTCCCCACTCCACCTATTTACAGTAAGAGCAATCCTGCCGATGCCCCGGTGCTAACCTTGGCGCTCAGCTCCAGAAACCCTGCCCTTGCCGAAAGTTGAAGACCTTGCGGATACCCGCTTGGCGCCGAAAATCTCCCAGTTGCCGGGGGTGGGCCTGGTGAGCATCAGTGGAGGGCAGAAACCCGCCGTGCGGATTCGCGCCAATCCCACTTTGATGGCCTCCTATGGCCTCAATTTGGAAGACCTGCGTAACGCCATCGTGTCAGCCAACGTGGACCAGGCCAAGGGCAGCTTTGACGGCCCGCACCAGAACTATCAGATTGGAGCCAACGACCAGTTGATCTCCAGTGCGGATTACCGGCCGCTGATTGTGGCCTACCGAAACGGCTCCCCTGTGAACCTGACCGACGTGGCGAAAGTCGATGACGACGTCGAGAACGTCCGCCAGGCTGCCTGGATGAATGATACTCCTGCGGTGATCGTGAACATTCAGCGCCAGCCAGGCGCTAATGTCATTGCCGTGGTAGACCGCGTCAAGGTCCTGCTCGACCAGCTCATGAAATCCCTACCATCTTCCGTTAAGGTCACCGTTCTGACCGACCGGACGACCACGATTCGCGCTTCCGTCCACGACGTCGAATTCGAATTGATGCTCACCGTGGCGCTGGTGGTGATGGTTATTTTTCTTTTCCTGCGCAATCTGGCTGCCACCCTCATTCCCAGCGTCGCCGTGCCGCTCTCTCTAGTGGGAACCTTCGGAGTGATGTACTTGCTCGGCTACAGCCTGAATAACCTTAGCCTGATGGCCTTAACCATTTCCACCGGCTTCGTGGTGGACGACGCCATTGTGATGATCGAGAACATCACCCGGTATATCGAAGAAGGCGAGTCGGCGCTTCAGGCGGCGCTAAAAGGGTCCGCGCAAATCGGCTTTACCATTGTTTCGCTGACCATCTCCTTGATTGCCGTGCTGATTCCCCTGCTGTTTATGGGCGACATCGTCGGGCGGCTTTTCCGCGAGTTCGCCGTCACCTTGGCGGTCACCATTCTGGTTTCCGCGATCGTGTCCTTGACACTTACTCCCATGATGTGCTCGAAGCTGCTCAAGCATTCCCCGGAAGCCGATCAGACCCGCTTCTATCGCATCACCGAGCATGGTTGGAAGGCCATCATTTCCTTCTACGACCGGACGCTCCAGGTGGTCCTCCGCCATCAAACCGCGACCCTGATGGTCGCCGCCGGGACGCTGGTCCTCACCATTCTCCTCTATCTCTACATTCCCAAGGGGTTCTTCCCAATTCAAGATACCGGGGTCATCCAAGGCATCTCGGAAGCCGCGGAGACGGTGTCTTTTCCGGAAATGGCCACCATGCAGCAAGATTTGGGCAAGATCATTCTGAAGGATCCCGCCGTGGAAAGTCTCTCTTCGTTTATCGGCATCGACGGGACCAACACCACGCTCAATAGCGGGCGCATTTTGATCAACCTGAAACCGCTCGACGAGCGCGAGATCAGCGCCAGCGAGGTCATCCGCCGCTTGCAACCGGAGCTGGCCCGCGTGCCGGGAATCACACTGTTCATGCAGCCCGTGCAGGATATCACCGTCGAGGACCGCGTCAGCCGGACGCAGTTCCAGTACACGCTGGAAGATCCCAATTCCGACGAGCTCTATGCCTTTGCCCCTCGCATGCTCGAGAAGCTGCGCGAGTCGCCGTTGTTGCGCGATGTGGCGAGCGACCAGGAGGTGGGCGGGCTGTGCACCCGGCTGGTGTTCGATCGGAACACGGCTTACCGCTTTGGCATCTCGCCCTCGACCATCGACCAAACGCTTTACGACGCATACGGACAGCGGGAAGTGTCCACTATTTATACGCAGTTAAACCAATACCACGTCGTTCTGGAAGTGGATCCGGATTACCGGCAGAAACCTATCGACCTGCGTGATCTTTTCATTCGCACGAACGCAGCCAGTTCCGCGGGTTCCTCGGGGTTGGTCTCGGGGGGCTCGGCATCTACCCAGTTGTACGGGCCGACCAGCTCGCTGACCGCGGCCACCACCAGCCTTTCCAATTCCACTTCGTCCTCGGGCCTTTCCACCACCATCGCCTCGGATAACGCCTTTGGCGGGGCACAGATCGCATCCACGACGCCGTTCCCCAATGGCGGTCAAGTGCCCCTGGCGGCTTTCACCCACGTGGAGGAGACCAATGTCCCCCTCACCGTGAATCACCAGGGCCAGTTTCCGGTGGTCACCCTCTCTTTCAATCTGGCGAGCCGGGCTTCTCTGGGAGACGCGATTGATGCCGTCAACAAAGTCAATAAGGAAATCCACATGCCGCCGTCCATTCAGGCGTCCTTTCAGGGGACCGCGGCGTCATTCCTGGCCTCGCTCTCCAACGAGCCCATACTGATCCTGGCGGCGCTAGTGACGGTCTACATCGTGTTGGGAGTCTTGTATGAAAGCTACATTCATCCTATTACTATCCTGTCCACGCTCCCCTCGGCGGGTGTGGGCGCCCTGCTGTCGCTCATGATCGTGCGGACTGATTTCAGCGTGATTGCTCTCATCGGATTGGTCCTGCTCATCGGGATTGTCAAGAAGAACGGCATCATGATGATCGATTTCGCTTTGGACGCGGAGCGCAAGGAAGGGATGACGCCCGTGAATGCCATCTATCAGGCCTGCTTGCTAAGATTTAGACCCATCATGATGACCACTATGGCGGCGTTGCTGGCTGGCGTCCCGCTGGCGCTGGGCACCGGCATGGGTTCCGAATTGCGCCGGCCCTTGGGAATCACCATGGTTGGCGGACTGCTGTTAAGCCAGTTGTTGACCCTTTATACGACTCCGGTCATATATCTCTGGTTTGATCGCCTGGCGCAGCGGTTTTCAGGGGGGCGGCATGGTGGGGACCCAGGCGCCGAGCCGATGCCGGCAGAGTAGGAAAGCAGTGGCAAGTGACGAGTGGCCAGTGACAAGCAATCTCGCCACTCGTCACTTGTCACTCATCAGTCAATTAAGATGAATATTTCCGAGCCATTCATCCGGCGGCCCGTAGCGACAACGCTCCTTGTCGTCGCCGTGTTCTTGGCGGGCGCTGTGGCCTTCCGCTTGCTTCCGGTTGCGCCGCTGCCGCAGGTGGATTTTCCCACGATATCCGTCAGCGCAGGTTTGCCCGGGGCAAGTCCGGAGATCATGGCTTCCTCGGTCGCCACCCCGCTCGAGCGCCAGTTTGGGCGTATTGCGGCGGTCAGCGAGATGACCTCCGCGAGCGCCTTGGGGTCGTCCAGCGTCACCTTGCAATTCAATTTGGAGCGGAATATCGACGCCGCGGCGCGCGATGTGCAGGCCGCCATCAATGCCGCCCGCGGGTACCTTCCCACCAATCTTCCCAGCAATCCGACTTACCGGAAGGTGAATCCGGCTGATTCGCCCATTCTCATCATCGCTCTGACCTCCAACATCCTCTCCAAGAGCCAGATTTACGATTATGCCTCCACCATCATGGCCCAGAAGTTGTCGCAGGTGGCCGGTGTGGGCCAGGTATTTGCGGGAGGCGGCGCGCTGCCCGGGGTTCGTGTGGAAGTGAACCCCAACTTGCTCGAGAAATATGGCATCGGGCTGGAGCAGGTTCGTGGCGTGCTCAGTAACTCCAATTCCAATACCCCCAAGGGATACTTTTCCGACAGCCACCTCATGTGGCAAGTGGGGGCCAACGACCAACTCTTCCACGCTGTGGACTATCGGCCGCTGATTGTGGCTTACCGCAAGGGCTCGCCGGTACGCCTCTCCGATGTTGCCTTAGTGCGGGACGGGCCGCAAACGGTGATGTCCTCCGGCTACACCAACGGTAAGCCTTCCGTGATGCTCGTGATCTTTCGCCAGCCGGGCGCGAATATCATCGACACCGTGGACCGCGTCCAGGCCATGCTGCCGCAGCTCAAGGCGGACATCCCCCCCTCCATTAACACGCAGATGGCCATGGATCAGACCTTGACCATCCGCGCTTCGGTGCGGGATGTGGAGCGGACCCTGGTGATCTCGGTAATTCTGGTGATCTTGGTGGTTTTTTTCTTTCTGCGGAGTCCGCGCAGCACGTTTATTCCCAGCATTGCCGTCCCCGTGTCCCTGGTGGGGACATTCGGGATCATGTATTTGCTGGGGTATAGTCTCGACAACCTATCCTTGATGGCATTGTGCATTTCCACAGGATTTGTCGTTGACGATGCCATCGTGGTGATTGAGAACATCACACGTTACTTGGAGAAGGGCATGGCGCCGTTCCAGGCGGCCTTGCGGGGCGCACAGGAAATTGGCTTTACCGTGCTCACCATGAGTATTTCGCTGGTAGCGGTGTTTATCCCTCTGCTGCTGATGGGGGGGATCGTCGGCCGCTTGTTCCGCGAGTTCGCCGTGACTCTGTCCGCGGCCATTCTGGTTTCCTTGGTGGTCTCGCTGACGGTCACGCCTTCCATGTGCGCGCATCTCCTCGCTCAGCATGAGTCACACGGCAGGCTTTACCGGCTCTCCGAACGCGCCTTCAACGCGGTGGTGAGGTTTTACGGGAGGACCTTGTCCGTCGTGTTGAATTTTCCAGCCACCACCCTGGCCGTGTTGCTGGCCACGATCGGCCTGAATTTTTACCTTTACATTCATGTTCCCAAGGGTTTCTTCCCGCAACAGGATAACGGCCGCATGATGGGATCGATCATCGCCGACCAGGACACTTCCTACCAGGCCATGGACAAGATTTTGCAGCAGATGATTAACATCATCAAAGATGACCCGGCGATCGATGCCGTCAGCGGCTTCTGCGGCGGTGGGGGCCCGGGCGGGGGGTCCATCAACCAGGCGCGGATGTTCATCATGCTCAAGCCCCCCGCCCAGCGAAACATCACTGCCGACCTGGTTATCGCGCGTTTACGGCCGAAATTGGCGCGTGTTCCCGGCGCGACGCTTTATATGCAATCCTCGCAAGACATCCGCGTCGGGGGACGCTTTGGCGCCGCCCAATACCAGTTCACCATGCAAGGTGATAGTCTTCGTGACCTGCAAGTCTATGGCCCGCGCATGTTGCAGGAATTAAGGACTATTCCCTTGATCGTGGATGTGAATACCGATCAGCAGAATAGAGGCTTGCAAAGTTACGTGCAGGTAGATCGCTCCACGGCCGCCCGGTTCGGCATATCGTCGCAACTTGTGGACAATGTCCTTTACGACGCTTTCGGAGAGCGCGAGGTCTCGACCATGTACACTGCGCTCAACCAATATTATGTGATTATGGTGGTGGGCCACGAATTTTGGCAGAACCCCTTGTTCCTGCGCCAACTTTACGCCAATGCGCCGAACGGGAAAGAGGTTCCCCTGAGCGCATTCTCCCGTTTCAGCTCCATCACCGCGCCGCTCGCGGTAAATCATCAGGGCCTCTCACCGTCGGTAATGATTTCGTTCAATCTCCAACCAGGCGTGCCCCTGGGGGATGCGGCGGACGCTATTCTGGCCAAGGCCGCCAAGATTGGTTTGCCCTCGACGATCCACACTGGTTTCGCCGGGAACGCGCAAGCTTATGTGGAATCGCTTTCCAGCGAGCCTTTGCTGATTGCCGCTGCCCTGATCTCGGTTTACCTGGTCTTGGGGATCCTCTACGAAAGTTACGTTCATCCCGTGACCATTCTGTCCACCTTGCCGTCGGCCGGGGTGGGCGCGCTGCTGGCGCTGATGCTCACGCGGACCGAGCTCACGGTGATCGCTATCATCGGAATCATTCTGCTGATCGGCCTTGTAAAAAAGAACGCCATCCTGATGATTGACTTTGCTCTGGCCGCCGAGCGCAACGAAGGCAAGTCTTCGCGCGATGCGATCTACGAAGCGTGCTTGTTGCGCTTCCGTCCCATCCTGATGACGACGATGGCGGCGATGCTCGGCGCCGTGCCGCTCGCCCTCGGCACCGGCATGGGCTCGGAATTCCGTCGTCCCCTGGGAATTGCCATCATCGGCGGGCTGGCGGTGAGCCAGTTACTGACGTTGTATACCACCCCGGTGGTGTATCTCTATTTCGACCGCTTTCAGAATTGGTGGTACCGGCTTCGAGGACTGAATCCCGAAGCTGCCAGGCGACTCGCCACCGGCACGGAAAATTGAACCCTATGCTCATATCGTGGATGACCACAAACTTTGCAAAATCCGCGCGCCCCAAGGTTGGAAGTATGTGGGGCCTTCCTACGTTCGTTCGTATCACCATGGCCGGGGCCGCGCTTTTCTTGGCATCTTGTATGGTGGGACCCAATTACAAGCGCCCGCCCGCCCCTGCGCCCCCAGCTTACAAGGAGCTCCCGCCCGCGAATTCTCCCCAGGCGTCGGAGTGGGCGTCGGCACAGCCCAGCGACGCCATTGCCCGGGGCAAGTGGTGGGAAATCTATAACGACCCGGAGCTCAATGCTCTGGAAGAACAGGTGAGTATTTCCAACCAGAATATCAAAATGGCGGAGGCGCAATTCCGCGAGGCTAAATTCGCCGTGAAGATCGCGCGCTCCAACCTGTACCCGACCGTATCCGTCGCTCCTACCATTGTAGGCAGCCGAACGTCGGTTACCGGAACAGCCCAAGGCCAGAACTTTTCGCGTACCACCTACGACCTGCCCGTGAATGTGTCTTGGGAAGCCGATACTTGGGGAAGTATCCGACGGAGTATTCTTTCGAGCGCGGAGGCCGCGCAAGTGAGCGATGCGCAGTTGGAAAATGCGCGCCTCTCCTACCAGGCGGAGCTGGCACAAGATTACTTTGAGTTGCGCGGCACAGATGGCGAAAAAGAGTTACTCGACACCACCGTGAAATCCTATCAGGACTACCTCAAGCTGACGCAAGATAGGTTTAATAGTGGTGTGGCGTCGGGCTCGGACGTGGCTCAGGCACAGACCCAACTGGAGACGGCGCGGGCGCAATTGATTGATTATGATGTGGCGCGCGCGCAATACGAGCACGCCATTGCCGTCCTGGTGGGCAAGGCCCCCGCGGAGGTTTCTGTTTCTGCCCGCTCCATCAAGATCACGCCCCCCCCGTGCCGATAGGAGTTCCTTCCACCTTGCTCGAGCGCCGGCCGGATATCGCCACCGCGGAACGCCAGATGGCCGCTGCCAACGAGCAAATCGGGATTGCCAAAGCGGCTTATTACCCGGCCATTGGTCTTACCACCACCAACGCGCCAGTCGGCCTTGAAAGTTCATCATTCCTACATTGGATCTCCTGGCCCAGCCGATTCTGGTCCGTGGGGCCGGGGTTGGAGGAGACCGTTTTTGACGCCGGCAAGCGCCGTGCGACCCTAAACCAGACATGGGCCGCCTATGACGCCACGGTTGCGAATTATCGCCAGACCGTTCTCACCGCTTTCCAGCAAGTCGAAGATAATCTGGTGTCGCTACGCGTGCTTGAGAACGAGGCCAATGCCGAAGATGCGGCCGTACAAGCGGCCCAAAATTCGCTGGATATTTCCACTTACCAGTACAAGGCCGGCACCGTCAACTACCTTACTGTTATCACCGAGCAAGCCATTCTTCTGCAAGACCAGGTGCAAGCCCTGAATATTCTGACTCGCCGCATGAGTTCGAGCGTCCTTCTGATTGAAGCACTGGGCGGCGGCTGGAACGCCTCAAAACTTCCCGCAGTCAACGAATTGAAGAGCGGCAAGTAGAGCCGGAACTCCGCACAGTTTACTGGGCAGGCGCAATGCCCTGACCTCGTGGCACAGCCATCCTGGCCGTGACTGTCCATGTGCGGGACGCCCGTACTACAGCCGGCAGGATGCCTGCGCTTCATTCCCCCGCCTACCGCACCAGGTTTGCGTACAAGCGGGATGCGAGGCCGGCCATGGCCAATGTGGCTGCCAGCAGCGCGACAAAGTCGAAGCCGATGCCGAAAATACTACTGCCGCCGTGCACCATCAGGGCGCGCATCGCGTCCACCTCGTAGGTCAGCGGGTTGAGGTGCGCCGCGATCTTGAGCCATTTGGGCATGATGGAAATTGGATACACGGCATTGCTCGCGAAAAACAACGGCATGGTCAGCACCTGTCCAATTCCCATAAAGCGCTCGCGCGTCCTGACGATGCAGGCGATGATCAACGAGAAGGTGGAAAACGTCGCAGCGCCCAAGAGGATTGCGACTGCGACACCCACCAACGCAGTGGGACGCCAGTTGATCTTTACTCCCAGGAACCACGCCAATAGGTAGACGGCCACTCCCTGCGATAGGCCCCTCACACCTCCGGACATGGCTTTACCGAGCACCAACGCTATTCGCGGCGCCGGACTGACCAGCAGTTTGTGGATGATTCCGAGATCCCGCTCCCAGATCACCGCGATGCCGTAAAAGATTCCGATAAAGAGCACGCTTTGCGCCAGCACGCCCGGGGCCAGGAAATCCAGATAGCGCATCTGCCCCGTGGTGGGCATACCCCGGATACGCGAGAACACCTCGCCGAAGATCGCCAGCCACAACGCCGGCTGAATGGCACGCGTGGCCAGCTCCGTTGGGTCGTGCCGCAGCTTGCGCAGCTCCATCTCCGCCAGCGCCAGGCACTGCCTTACAAAAGCCGCGACACGGTTGGGCTCCAGCGAAGACGCCGCGGCCTCAGCCCAAGCGGGCGATGGTGCGTCGAGTCCTTGAGATTTCACGAAAATTCCCCCCGTTATCCAGTTGATGACCTGTATATTGGGCAAAAACCTCGTCCAGGGTCGCGTCCGCTTTGCCTATGGACGATTTCAGATCCTCGGGTTGCCCCAGCGCCACTACGCGCACGAGGTTCATAATCGCCACCCGGTCGCAGAGATGGTCAGCCTCCTCCATAAAGTGCGTGGTCAGAAAAATCGTCATGCCGAATTCCTGTACCAGCGATTGCACGCGTTGCCACACCGCTTGCCGCGCCAAGGGGTCTAGCCCCACCGTGGGCTCGTCCAGGAACAGCACCCGTGGACGATGCAACATCGCCAGCGCGATCTCAAGTCGCCGCATCATCCCACCCGAGTATCCACGCACCATCCTATGCGCAGCCTCCTCCAGGCCCACGAATTCCAGAGAGGCGGCAATCCGCCCCCGCCGCTCGGAGCGCGGCACTCCGTAGAGCTTGGCGAAGATGAGTAGGTTCTCGTAAGCGGTAAGCGAGCCATCTACGGAAACGAGCTGTGGCACGTAACCGATCGCCGCTCGCACGCGGGCTGACTGTCGTTGGACGTCGAACCCCGCAACCCAGGCATGGCCTGAGGTCGGCGGCAGCAAGGTCGTCAGCATCTTGATGACCGTTGTCTTTCCCGCGCCATTCGGCCCGAGCAGCCCAAATACTTCGCCCGCCGCAACGGACAGGTCGATTTTGTCCACCGCGGTAAGGTCGCCAAATTGTCGCGTTAACGCCTGTGTTTCAAGGATGTTCATGACTGGCCCGCTTCAGTATTAGTATCATTTGGCCCCTATTGGTGGTTTATCCACCTTGTCTTAGCTCCGCTATTCCATTCCAGGATTTCGTCGGCCAGGCCGTCCGGTGTGTTCTTTGGGGTGAGGTCGCGAAAGTTCTGGAAGCGCTGGAAAGTGATGAAGTTGGCGTCGTGCTGGGAATGGGCTCCACCCAAGCCATCGTCATAGGCGGTGCGGGATAAGGCGATCATGTCGTTCCATCTTACAACTTTTGCAGCCAGTGGCGAAGTCCGGGCGCTGCACGCGAGTTTATAGGATGAGAAAACTGGCCCTATTGAAACTCCGTGAACTCGACACGGCAAAGGACCGTATGGTTCTATAGTGGAGTTGGTTTCAGGCACCGGAGGGCCGATATGCTGACTCATGACCGCCTGCGAATTCCTTTGATTGCTGCTATGGTGACGTGTGGGTTGCACTTGGTGGCAAACCCGCACTATGGATACTTCCGCGACGAACTCTACCTTATCATCTGTGGGCAGCGTCCGGGGTGGGGCTACGTTGACCAGCCTCCGGTGACGCCGCTTCTCGCCGCCGGAACGCAAATGTTCGGCCACTCGCTCGTGCTCTTGCGCGCCGTCCCCGCATTTTTTGCCGCCGCGGCCGTGTACGTAACATGTTTGCTCGCCGCGGAGTTGGGGGGAGGAGCTTTCGCCCAGGTCCTCGCCGCGCTTGTGGTGTTTTTCGCCCCCGTGCTCATGAGCTTTGGGATGAAGGTCTCGCCTGACATGGTCGGTCTTTGGCTTTGGCCGCTGGCGGCGCTTTACACGCTGCGCCTGGCGAAAGGCGCTGATCCCCGCGGGTGGCTGGCGCTAGGCGCTGCGTTTGGGATCTGCATTCAAAGCAAGTACACCGTGGTGTTCTTCCTTGCAGCCTTGCTGCTCGGCTTGCTCCTCACACGCGAACGGAGGATTCTTTTCTCTCGCTGGTTCCTGGCGGGTTGCGGCGTCTGCGGCCTGATCGCGTTGCCGAATTTCCTTTGGCAGGCTCATTACGGGTTTCCCACCCTGGAATTCTTGCGCAATGGCCAGCACGGGAAGAACCTGATTGTCGGCCCCGCGCAATACCTGTTTCAGCAACTCCTTCTCACGAATGTGTTTCTCGCTATGGTGTGGATAATCGGCCTGATCTGGCTCCTGTCGAATGCGCGCCTGCGCTTCCTGGGTTACACGTATATCATCTTGATAATCTTCATATTGGTATTTCATGGAAAACATTATTACCCAGCCGATGTGTACCCGTATCTGATGGCGGCGGGGAGCGCGGCGATCGAAGCCTGGACGAATCGATGGAAGGCGCTTCGGCCGGTCGTGGCCACCGCCGTGATCGTTCTGGGGCTCGTTTTCGTCCCCTTCGCGTTGCCGATCTTGCCGGAGCAGCAGGCGGCTTCCTACACAGACTGGCTGCTCGGGATCATGCACATCTCTCGCCAATCCATGGCGACGGAGCACCATCGACCGTCTGCCCTTCCCAGCGATTGGGCGGATATGCACGGCTGGCCCGAACTGGCCGCGACCGTTGCGAATGTCTATCAGTCCCTTTCGCCCGGTGACCGCGCGCAGACGGCCATTGTGGCAGGGAACTACGGTGAAGCGGCGGCGATCGATTTCTTCGGGCGTCAGTACGGCTTACCACCCGTGATCAGCGGCCACAACCAGTATTATCTTTGGGGAACGCGTGGCTACAGCGGCAACGTGGTCATCGAAGTGGCGGGAGACTGCGGAGCCCGCGAGCATTTGTTTTCGACTAGCAAGCGCGCAGCGACCTTCACATCACCGTGGGTCATGCCGTATGAAGACGGCATCCCCATTATGGTTTGCCGCGGCATCCAGAGACCTCTGGCAGAGTTGTGGCCGAGCTTCAAGTCGTATCGATAGGCTGGGCTTCTCACTACGCTTGAGAGGGGTTTCAGAGGGTGAGTGAGAACGTCCCTTCACCCTAGCGAGCCGGTCGAAATCCGCTTTACGCCCAACCGCTGTCCGTGAAACCTGTGGCGGGCAAATGCAGCGACGACCGGCGCCCCTTCCCTTGGATCAAGATTTCGTTTTTAGCCACTTGGATGTCGCGCACACCGCCAAAATCCTCCGGGACTTGCGTGAGAAAGCTTAAGTAGCTGACAGTTACCTTTCCTTTTGCTGGAACGATGGAAAAAGTTGGGGTGTCAAACAGTGGCGACACCGCGTACGCCTCCCGCCTTGTAATCGGAAAAGGTGTTGAACCGAACTCGAGCCCGCGCGTTTGGCAGCGCCCATTCCACGGGGCCGCGGCTCTCGATTGGTTCTCTTCCCAAATCGCCACCCAAGGAAAATCGATGCGACGGAAGCAGTAGCCCACCAGCAGGCGGTGAGGTAGGTTGAGGGCGGCGATGTACTGCCCTTGCCGGCGAGGATTCAACAAAACGGATACGATGAACCCCAGGCCCTGGCGCGCGAAGGGGCGCGTGAGATCGATGTTCCCACCGCTTTGTGCTGGGGCAAATGGCCAATGAAAGTCCCGCCCGGGGGCGAGTTCTTCCTTGCCTCCGTAGCTGCCTGCACCCGTTCTACCCCGGGTGGCTGAGATCGCGATGCGGCTGGTTTCGGGTCCCAGAAAAGGCGGGCTCAGGGTAACGTGTTGGGTCCAGTGAAAGAAATGGTCGGCTTTCTTTTCGTTGAAAACGGTCTCCGTAAAATAGGCCACCGACTCGCCGCGCCGCAGGCGGAGTTCGCGGCTGAAGCGCAGGCCCGCCACCGGGAGGGGCACCGCAAGCGTCAGGCTGACCTCTTGCGAAGTCGCGCGGAGCTTGGTCTTTTGCCACCTGGCCGAAGGCGCTTCCCCATGTGTTGAGAGGCCTTGGGCCACTTCCTCCTCCGAGGGAGGGCCGAAATAATCCAGGCAAATATTGTGCCCGGCGATGCCGGAGAGGAGTTTCCCTTCATTCAACGGACCATATTTTGCAGCGTGCTTTTCCGCCCGATAATGGTAGGGCTCAATGGACTTCCACGGTGGAACCCAGAGAGGGTTGAGGGCGGGAAATCCCGTGCTTGCCTGAAACTGAAATTCCGCGATGTGGCCGCCCCCGGGTAGGGTCACCATTTGCACCAGGTCATTCTGGAGCGTGTACGCCTCGCGCCCGTTCCACTTCGTTTTCAAACATGCAAGTTGGTTGGTCATAGAGGTGGTTTCCTTTTCATGATCGTGAGTCTGCTTGCCTTGCTGCGCGAATGATAATGCCTCATGGCTTCTGCGCTGGCAAGCCCCCCTTCCTGAAATACCCTTCCGCCTCTAGGTGCACCGCTGATCCGAGGTTTCGCAGGCACGCGAAGGGGGACTAATGCAGGCCAAGGAAAGCGTAGCGAAGAAGGAAAAGCCCGGTAAGAACCCAGATTAGGGGGCTTATTTCGCGTCGTTTCCCCGTAGCAACTTTTAGAAAGGTGAAGGAGATTAATCCGAGGCTGAGGCCGGTGGCAATGCTGAAGGTGAGAGGGGTAGCGACCAGGGTAAGAAAGGCAGGGAAGGCGTCGGTGAAGTCGTCCCAGCGGACTCTGGCCACGGCTCGGCACATGAGGGAACCGACGATGATGAGGGCCGGGGCAGTGGCGAAAGAGGGGATGGCGGCGATCACGGGAGCGCAAAACATGGCGGCGAAGAAAAACGCGGCGATCCCGATATTGCCGAGGCCCGTGCGGGCGCCCGCAGCAACCCCCGCGGCGCTCTCAATGTAGCTGGTGACGGTAGAGGTGCCCGTCAATGATCCCATGATCGTGCCGAGCGCGTCGGCCAACAACGCGCGGCTGGCGCGCGGAAGTTTGCCATCGCGCATGAAGCCGCCTTCCTCGCAAACGCCGATCAGAGTGCCCACGTTGTCAAAGAGGTCGACGAAAAAGAAAATGAAAATCAGGTCGCCGAGGCCAAACTTGGCGGCCGCGCGGAGGTCGAGCTTCAACAGCGTGCCGCCGGGGTGGGGAAGGGAAAAGAGATGCTGGGGCCAATGGGTGAGGCCGGCGGGAATCCCCGCCAAAGCCGTGGCGGCAATGCCGAGAAGGATGGCGCTGCCAACGCGCCGGGCCATGAGACTGGCGATCACCAACAGGCCCGCCGCGGCCAGGATGACTTGCGGATCGGAGACTCGGCCCAAGGCCACGTAGGTGGAGGGGTGGGCGACGATGATTTTGGCATTGCGGAACCCGATGAAGGCAATGAAAAGGCCAATGCCTGCGGCTGTGCCGTACTTCAGGCAGTCGGGAATGCCATTTACAATCATCTCGCGGACGTTGGTGAGGGTGAGCAAAAGAAAGAGCATGCCGGAGATGAAAACCACCCCCAACGCAGTCTGCCAGGGAACGCCGCGCCCGATGACAATGGAATAGGTGAAGTAGGCATTCAGCGACATGCCGGGCGCCAAGGCGATGGGATAGTTGGCCCACAGTCCCATGACGAGCGTGGCAAGCGCAGCGGAAATGCACGTGGCGAACAGAACCCCTTCCACAGGCATGCCGGCTTCGGAAAGGATGCGTGGGTTGACGACCACCACATAGGCCATGGTTGTGAAGGTGGTCAGGCCCGCCAGAAGCTCGCGGCGGATCGTCGTGTCGTTTTCCTTGAGATGAAAGATGCGCTGAAGCAGACGCCTTTTCTCCTTGATGTGGATGGGCCACTATAGGCGGGGAGAACGATTTCGTCAACGGGATATGCGGGGGGGTGAGCAGCTTTTACTTGCCAACTGGGACGGGCCGCGGACCTTCAAAAAAGTCCGCGCTTCACTCACTCTTGCATTATGATCGCCGATTCCCGTATCGTACGCCATGGACACTCCGATACAGTCTGATACCGCAGAGAATCTGCCTTCCATCGCGCGGGCCGCGCCGCGCGATGCTCCCGCGGCGGGCTATGGCTTGCGGCGAGAGGTATTATCGCCCATGGAGACGCTGGCGCAATCCGTCTCCACTATGGCGCCCACCACCACGCCGGCCGCCACCATTCCGCTGGTTTGTGCCTTGGCCGGCAATGCCACGTGGCTTGCTTACGTCCTCGCCATGGCAGCCGTACTTTTGGTGGCATGGTGCATTGGACGATACGCGCGCTACTCGGCCTCGCCCGGATCGCTGTATACCTACGCCGCCATGACACTCCCCCCGTGGTTGGCGGCCACCGTCGCCTGGAGTCTATTGCTGGCTTACGTTGCTACGGGCTCCAGCGTCATCGGCGGCTTTTATCACTACGCCAACCTGTTGTTCCGGCATGGCGCCGGCCAAGCGGCCACGGCGGTCTTCCTGGCCACGCTGGTTACCAGTGTTTCCGTTTGGATCGCCTATCGGGACGTGCAAATCTCCGCCCGGCTGATGTTGTGGGTGGAAGCTTCGTCCGTTCTGGTTATTATCACGCTGGTGGGATTGCTACTGGCGCGCCATGGTATGCACTGGGATTGGGACCAACTGCGCCTGCGCGGCTCGACCGGCAGCGGCTTGCGCCTCGGGCTAGTGATGGCGCTTTTCAGCTTCTGCGGTTTCGAAAGCGCGACGACGATGGGTTCCGAGGCGCGCAATCCTTTGCGAACGATTCCGCGCGCCGTGCTGCTAACCGCGATTTTGGGCGGAGCCTTTTTTACGGTTTGCGCTTACGCTGAAGTGCTGGGCTTCCACACCGTCGGGCAAGATCTGGGAGCGAGCCCCGCTCCCATGCATGTTTTGGCCGATCTCAGCGGAGTGCCGGTGTTTGGATTGCTGATTGACGTGGGGGCTCTGGTGAGTTTGTTCGCCGGAACGCTGGCTTGCATTACGGCTGCTGCGCGCGTGCTGTTGTTGATGGCGCACCACGGCCTTGCCCATCAGTCGCTGCGCTCCACCCACGTTCGCAATGAAACCCCCAGCCACGCGGTGGTCGTCACGGGCCTCGCCGCCCTGCTCCCCGTGGTGGTGCTCGCGGCGCGTGGAGCAAGTGGATTGGATGTATATGGCTGGCTCGGTTCGCTGGCCACCTACGGGTTCATCGTGGCTTACGCATTGGTCTGCGTTGCACTGCCGCGCTATTTGCGCCACCAGGGAGTCTTCCAACCGAGTGCGGTGATTATCCCCGCATTGGCTTGTGCTGCCATGCTGTTAGCGCTGGTGGGTAATCTTTATCCCGTGCCGGAAGGGAACTACGGAAAGCTGCCGTACATTTACCTGGCGTATTTGGGTGCGGGACTGTTGTGGTTTATGCTGAGCGGCCGCAAGAGGCGGCGGACGAGCGCGGAGGGCTAAGGCTGTCCCTCGGTATCGGGCTGCGCTACGAGCAGCAATACGATGCCGAGAACGGTGAACATGCGGAAGGCGGCTTCCTGGCCGTTCCAGGTTCTTGACTGCCACATCAGAAACCACTCGCCGCCCACACTTATGAAAGCCACAAGCCACATCGCGAGTCCCAGCGTTAGCCCTACAATCGCCACGCTTTTGGCTTGGTGGAACTCCCTCGCAGGACTCCTGAGCGTGTGTGCCAGCCGCATTCCTCCCCACCAGCAGAAGATCATGGTGAGCAATTCCCAAAGGACAACGGAAACAAAGAAAGCCGTGTGCCACCCCGAGGAGTTCAGCGCGCGCCACATTCCCCGGTTTCCGGGAAAGGTGGTGTCCATCATAAGGACATGGCGGACAAACTGATAATTGGGGCTAAAGTCCGTAACATTATTGAAGACGACGAGGGAGTAGAAGAGGGCAACCGCGAAGACCAATGTGATTTTGGTGATGCGCAAAATCATGATATTTCCCTTGGACAAATTGAACGTATAACCTAAATAGCAGCGGAAAACAAAGGGAAATCCATGGAACCAGACGATGCTTGTATCTTCTTGATTATAGGTTAGATATTAGCGGGTAAGCAGCGCCCGTCCATGGCTCAGGTTCCCATGCAGGTGAGGACGGCCTGATAGAAATAATTAATTCATTCCATTAAAACTATCCTCTGGTTTTTCCAGCCGGATTGTAATATTTTCTTGTGTTACCCAGCGATTACAATTTGCAGCCGGAAGCAGAGCAAGACCTTCGCATAACAATACCCACAAGGGAGGATTCTAGATGACCATTCCGCGCGGGAGAAACCGAGTGATTGGGATTGTCGGCCTTTCCACTTTCTTCCTAGCGTTAGCTCTTCTGATGTTTTTCACACCTACACGTTGTGTGCTGGCCCAGCAAACCTTGGGAGGGATCAGAGGTACGGTATCCGACCAGACCGGCGCAATAGTGCCGGAAACAGTCGTAACGGTTGTCGGTGACGAAACCGGCTTGACACGCTCGAAGAAATCGAACTCCGAGGGCGAGTACGAAATCGTGGACCTGCCCATCGGTGCCTACACCCTTACCTTCACTCATAATGGATTTCTTACCGACACTGTTCCTTCCATCCTGGTGCAGGCCAATCGCACCGCCACTGTCAACGTGTCGCTGAAAGTCGGGCAGGTCAGCACGACGGTTACGGTGGAGGAAAAGGCGCCGCTGATGAATGCCGTTGACACCACGAACGGCTACATTCTCGAGAAATCCCAGATTCAGTCTATCCCCTTACCTACAGGAAGCTTTACGGGGCTCGCCATCCTATCTCCAGGCGTTAACGCGGAACTTCCCAGCGGCAGCGGCGCCAACGCCGGGCTGGGCAACCAGCCGATCTGGGCCAATGGCCAGCGGGATACCAGCAACAGTTTTCTGCTAAATGGAGTGGACGCCAGCAACGTTTTCAATGGTAAAAGCACCAGCCAGGTGGCTTCCTCCCGGATTGTAAATAACACGGGCGTCAGTTTGGTCTCCAGCACGGGCATCGGCGTGATTCAGACTACCGCATCGCCCTATCTGGCCATTGGTCAGGCGCTGCCCACACCCGCTCCGGAAACAATCCAGGAAGTTCGCGTGAATACCTCGATGTACGACGCCCAGCAGGGATCAACCAGCGGCGCGCACATCGACATGAGCACGGCCTCGGGTACGAATAAACCGCACGGCGGCCTTTACATCCATCATGGAACCGACTGGCTCAACGCCGCGCCCTATTTCTTCAACGCCGATCCCACCGTACCCCAGGACCAGAAGGTGCCGGCGCTCCATCGCGAGTTGCTGGGTGGTACCTTGGGCGGAGCCCTGATCAAAGACAAGCTTTTCGGCTATGTCGGCTACCAACATCTCCACGACGGCGACGGTGAAATCGGCATTTCCCGGCTGACCGTTCCCTTCGGACTGTCCGACGACCGTTCGGCGAGTGCCCTGGCTAATATCGCCAACACGAATTTCAACATTCCCTACGGTCTTCCGACGATATCCGCGAGCCAAGTCGATCCCGTGGCGCTGGCGATGTTCCAATTCAAACTGCCCAACGGCCAGTACATGATCCCCAATGATGATGGACACGTCCCCACTCTGGCGGTACCGGGGAATGCTTACGTGCCGGGGACGGCGGTGTTTTCCGCTGACCAGTTGGTCACGAACGTCGACTGGAACCGGACTGCCACCAATATTCTTTCTTTCAAATATTATTTCCAGGACGATCCCACGGTTGCGCCGTATGCTTACTCTATGGTTGCCGGGTTCCCTCAAACTTTGACCGCCGGCAGCCAGGTGATGTCGATCAGTAACATTCAAACGCCCCAGCCTAGTTTTAGCGTCATCGAAACCATCGGGTTCGCGCGGGAGAATATCTACAGCTCCGTCGCACAGCCTTTTACGCCGCAACAGATTGGCCCGGGAGGCCCAAGCATCAACACCTTTGGCTCTACGCGTTTTCCGGGAATGAGCATTGTGGATATTTTAGGAATTTCCTCTCCCTTCAACGTCAACCAGGTGCCGCTCGGTGACGCAAGCTTGAATATCGGTCAAGGGTCCGCTTCCCAGGGAGCCTTTACGGGTGTCACCCAGAACCGCCTGATGCCTTCCGCCAACGCCACATGGAATAAGGGCAGGCACACGGTGACTTTCGGAGGGAGTTTCTCCTATACCCAGCTCGACGCGCTCGATGACAGGACGGGGAATGGCATCATTTCCTCGGCAGACTTTTCACAGTTTCTGCAAGGAATTCCAACCCCCAACTTCATTTTCCAGTCCACCGCTTTCCTTCAGGGCAACGCCAGCCGGTACTACCGTGCCAATCAAACGGGCGAGTACATTCAAGATAAATTCCAGCTCCGCCCGAACCTCAGCCTTACCGGCGGCCTGCGGTTCGATTGGGACGGTGGCCTGACGGAGAAATACGGCCGTATCTATAGCTTTGACCCCAGCCGTTACAGCTATGATCCAACCAGCGACACCATAACCTCGAATGGTTTCATCCTCGCCGGAAATAACCGGTTGTTCCCGTCCAAGGGCGTCAGTGATACCACACTTACGGGCCGGCAATGGGGCATCGCGCCCCGCCTGGGAATAGCCTGGTCACCCAAGAGTTTTCACGACAAGATCGTGGTTCGCACCGGTGCGGGGATCTATTACGACCGTGGCGAGCTTTTCAGCTATCTCTCCCCCGGCTATGCGGCGGGCGAAACCACCGCGGGGCCTTTCGGCGTCAATCAGAGCCCGCCGTTCGTGAACACGCAATTCTGTCCCAATGTCCCTTATGCCTATCTGGGCTACATTACCAGTTGTACTTCCTCACTGGAGAATCCCTGGGGCACCTCACTGGGAGCTGCTCCCACGGGCAATCCCGCCAATGATTATCTGCCGAATATAGCCGCCATCCTCGCCAACCCCACCCAGCAACTCCCTGCTTTCGCCTTCTACAACCGGGCGAACAAGTTGCCCTACACGATGAACTACACCTTCGACATCCAGTGGCAGCCGCGCCGTGACTTGGCCATCGACATTGGTTATGTGGGCAATTCCGGCCGTCACGAGGTCATGCCCATTCCCTTCAACCAGCCGGGGATCGCCACCCCCACCAACCCCATTCATGGCCAGTACTACACGTACGGTTACCAAGTCTTCGCGGCGGATGGATCCGGCCCTCTCCAGTTGCCCGGAGGACATGGCGCCATGGTGTCGACCTATGAAGGCGGCAACGACGATCTGCGCGTTCCCTACATCGGCTACTCCGCGGAAGCGGAAAGTTACAACGCCCTCGGTGTTTCCAATTACGATGCGTTGCAGACGCACGTGGAAAAGCGGTTGAGCCATGGGTTGCAAGTGGGTTTTTCCTACACCTGGTCGCACGCCTTGGATGAGCAGAGCGCCATGGGCCTCTTCTATAACGGCAACAACCCCCTGAACCCGCACAGTGCCTACGCCTCGTCGGATTTTGATCGCACGCACGTGATGAACTTCAACTACCTCTACCAATTTCCCAATCTCACCAGGGGGAATAGGCTGGCGGGCAAGATTGCCAATGGTTGGGCCCTTCAAGGGATCGCCGTAATCGAAAGTGGCCAGCCCTATAGCGTGATTGATTACACGGGCGCCGTGGGCAGTATCTTTTACGGCGTAACCGATGGGATCATCAACCCCATCGTTCCTCTTAAGTCCGGCTGTACCTCCCGCAGTGCGGTGACCGGCGCTTCGGGAGCGGGCGTTACGCCGGCGCTCAACCCGGCTTGCTTCACTTTACCCTTGCTTCAGCCCGGCGACTTGAATGGGGCCATTGCTCCCGGTGACACGTTCGAGACCAACTTTAGCGCGAGCGGGCGCAACCTCTTTCGGCAAGCCTGGCAAAGGCGCGCCGACATATCTCTCGTGAAAGACATGAAAGTCACCGAGCGGGTCACGCTGAAATACACTTTGGACGTCTTCAACCTTACCAACACCGCGAGTTTCGATATTCCCATCGATAACGTTTCACAGAATATCGGCTACAACGATTACCCAACGCAGGGGACAACGCCTTTGCCCACGTGTTCGGCCAGCGGCACCAGCCCGGCGTCGGCGTCTTTCTACAACTGTCCCTCCGGCCTGGGAGTTGTAAACAAGACCATAGGAGGTCCGCGGCAGATTCAGATGTCACTGCATCTCGCGTTCTAAGGCGGGTTCTTGCGGTTGTTTCGGGAAAGGGCGAGGCTAATGCCTCGCCCTTTCGAAGGCTCATTCTTCGCCGATATCTTCGTTCCAGACTTCGGGGTGGGTGCGGATAAACTCGGCCAGTAATGACACGCATTCTTGGGAATCAAGGTCGATCACTTTCACGCCCAGCGAGCGAAGCCAATCGAGACCGCCCTGGAAGTTGCGGCTTTCCCCCACCACAACGGTACCAAAACCAAATTGCCGGACCAGTCCGCTGCAGTACCAGCACGGCGCCAGCGTCGTGACCAAAATGAGCTGGCGATAGCTGCGCTGGCGGCCAGCATTACGGAAGGCATCCGTCTCGCCGTGCATCGAGGGATCGCCATGCTGCACGCGGCGGTTGTGCCCAGAGCCGAGCACTCGGCCGGCGGCATCAAAGATCGCGGCCCCGATGGGAATGCCGCCTTCCGCCAGACCCTTGCGCGCCTCCCCAACTGCCACCCCCAGCATGTCGTTGTAGTTGTATGTCATTCCTTCCTTATACACCTCCCGTGTCACTCTGAATAGAGGCACTGCGTCCGCTTGCTGCGTGTCGCGGCGGTCGGCGTAACGCCTGCCTGGCATCATAGCCGGCTACGCGGGGCGGCTGCACGCGATTCGGACCCTCAGACTTGTTCCCTGAAAGAGTCTTTCCACTCAGCAGGGAAGAGTCCGGACATGATGGGTGAATATAAATAATGTAGCCTCTAGGCTAATTAATCTATTGACCGGCAAAATAGCCGTGGTATACTCGTCAATAAGGCTGGCGCTCGCTGGCTGACTTGTAAGACCGTGGAGCTATGCAACAGGGCGACGTAAATCAAAAAACGCGCGGCGCTCGGGGCAAGATTCTGGGATCGGGATTGGAGATGGTGGACTACGTGCTTGCTGTCAGCGGCCGGTTGTGAGCTCCAAAAGAAGGGGAGTTTCCAGCATGTGCCGAACCTGCCGACTGAAAAATGTTCTTGATGACTCAATGCGCATCAGGCAAGCCGGAAGTTCACGAAAGCCCTATTTGGGGCGGCGATGTTTATGAAAACAAGGTTTCTTAGTGGAAATTGGAAGATAACCGATGGGAAATATAAGAGATCAAGTATTGGAAAATAGAGAAGTCAGGCTGATGCAGAGCAAAACCGGGACCCGGTTCTGTCAAAAGTTTAATGAAAGGTAATGAAGGGTGGGGAGGTGGATAGAGCTGGGGGCTTTGCCCCCAGACCCCCAGGACTTATCGCTTTGGTGCCAAGATGGGTCTGGGCTGGGGGAGCGAGTGAGGCTCGCTCCCGACCGATCTCGGCCCCGGAGTCGGCGCTCAGGTCGCATCCCTGCGGAGCCCTATCCTCCGCCCCGGCCACTGGGAAGTTTACTCCCACCTTGCTCAGGCCGCCAGGGCGAGAGCGAGGATCTTATTCCACTGGCCTTGCAAGGTGGTGAGGGAACTCAACTCCGGCAAGGGGACCGGTACTCGGTAGCCCAGGGCCAGATGCGGGCGCAGGAAGTTGTAGTGGGTGACAAAGAGGGTGGTGAGGGCCACGGCGCCGTTGCGAGTGGCAAAGCCACCAGCGGGACGGACGTGGTATTTGTAGGTGCGATTGAGGCGTTCGATGAGTTGCTTGAAGGGGCGAAATTCCTTGGAGACCGCGTCGAGGTTTTCCAGACCGATGACCTGACGCAAGGTGTGGGAGGGTTGGGCAGCGGTGCGGTGGGCGTTGAGGAAGTGCACGCCGGCCTGATAAGCGGGGTTGCCATCGGTGATGAAGCGCAGGGCCTGACCCTCGGGCAGGGTGCGCGAGGCCTCGCCCAGAGCCACCGTGGCGGCCAAGGCATCGCGCTCCGGAGCGACGTGATAGGACGTGATGTGATGCCCTTGGGGGTCGAGAAAAAAGAAAGTGAATTGGTGCTTGCCGGCGACGCGAATATAGGTTTCGTCGCCGGTAGCGGTGTCGCTGAGGGGGGCTTTGTGGCGGAGGTTGAAGGCGTGGCAGTAATAAGCGGCGGCCTGGGCATAGTTGAGGACGGACTGGTAGCTGAGGGGCACGCCGAAGACTCGCCCGAGGACTTGCGCAGTCTTGCGGGCGGAGAGGGCAAAGGAGATGTGGAAGGCCAGCACCAAGCCCAACACGTCGGAAGAACGATGCAGACGGGTGACGTCGACGTGAGGCGGATGGGGAGCGGAAGGGGTCAGTTGGGCGGGCTGGAAGTGGTATTGGCGATATTGGTAGCGCAGCTTGAATTGCGTGCGGCGCAACTTCTGCAGCAGCTTCTCATTCCAGTTCAGCGCTTGTTGCTTCTGCCGGTAGTGAGGGCAGTGCTCGCCCGGGCATTTGTAGATGGTGCAGTCGGCACGCTGCTTCCAGGCGAAGAGGGAGTTGCCGCAGTAGGGGCACCAGTAAGGAGTTTTCGTCGGGCGATGACGGCGAGCGATCTGCGAGACACGGCCACAGACTTTGCAGCGCAGTTGGCAGGCTTTCCGGCCATCGTTGGCGTAGAGGAAGTCGCGGGGTGCGCCGCAGTGGGCACAACGACAGGTGGCAGGCAAGGGGTGAGCGCCGGAACGCTGAATCGGAGACAGCGGTCGGCGGTGCTGGCGCTGGTACTGAGCCAACAACTGCCGCCAGTGCAAGGTGCGGGAGGGAGGCGGGGGTGGCTGGGTCAAGGGGGCCAGAGGATCGACGTAGAAATCGCGGTAGTGCGGATGCTGCTGGCGAAAATCATCGCGCGGTTGCGGCTCGGGCTGACGGCCGGCGAGGATCTCTTGCAATTGCTGGACGAGTTCCTGCAAATCCTGGCGGGTAAATTTTCTGCAGAGCCAAAGCACCAATCGTGGTATGTTGCCCATGGCGGTGAGTCTCTCGGGAACCTGGCCGGTTCCCTGCTCGGTGAATTGGGAAAGAGAGACTTCACCGCCTTTTTTCTTTGCCGTCAAGTCCCACGACGAAGCCGCCATCGACACTCAGCCAAGTGCCAACCCGCCTTCGGCTCACCCCCGAACGCCCTGCTGTACCCGCTTCCAGGGGGGGAGAAAGCAGAAACCGCGTTTCTCGAAGGCAATCCAAGGACTTACGGACTTATAGAGTCAAAATCTTTGGCAGAACCCAGGAAGCCTTAGAGATGTTAAAAATGAAGGTCGACCCGGCTATGTGCTTGAAAACACAGTCGAGGAAGGCAAAATGTCCGATAATCCATCTGTTTTTTTGGCCGAAAATGCACGGGTTGCCGATAATTCGGGGTAAATTCGAATAGAGTCTTCCCTCTTTGCGAGTGAACGGTGCAAACGGTATCATGTTTATGCTCGGGCTTTGGTGCAAGACTCTTCAGGTGTTCAACGCTTCGAAGCGATTCCATGCATGCGTGTGGCGCGTGATCCCGCGGTGCAATTCTCATCGGAGGTTCTAATGAGCAAGCTGATTCTCCCCCACGGGAGCACTCGATTGACACCCCTGCTGCTCGAAGGCTCACGGCGTGAGGAGGAGAGCAAGAAAGCTGAAAGTCTTAAACGCGTTCCCATGACCACTCGGGAGACGAGTGACCTGATCATGATGGGGATTGGCGCGTTTACTCCCCTCGAAGGGTTTATGGGCAAGGACGACTGGCGAGGCGTCTGCGAAACCTACAGCCTACCCACCAAGAGGGGTCTTTTCTGGCCCATCCCCATTACTCTCTCTGCCACGGAGGACTTGGCCAGTTCCGTTGCCATTGGTGAAGAAGTGGCGCTCTGGGACACGGAAACCGAATCCATCATGGGCACGATGAACGTGACGGAAAAATACTCCATCGATAAGGAGTACGAGTGCAAGCAAGTGTTTCGGACCACGGATCCCAAACACCCCGGAGTGGAGAAAGTGCTGGAACAGGGAGCGGTGAACCTGGCGGGTCCCGTCAAGGTACTCTCGGAATCATATTACCCCGAGATGTTCAAGGGGATCTACCAACGGCCCGCTGAGGCCCGAAAGCTGTTCGAGCAACGAGGTTGGAGCACGGTAGCCGCCCTGCAACTTCGCAACCCCATGCACAATTCCCATGCCTATCTGGCTTGGATCGCCATCGAGGTTTGTGACGGGGTCTATGTCCACCAACTGGTGGGGAAGCTGAAGCCTGGTGACATTCCCGCCGAAGTGCGCGTGAAAGCCATCGACGCGCTGGTCAATAAGTATTTTCGCCGGGATCGCGTGATCCAGGGCGGATACCCCATGGAGATGCGCTACGCCGGACCCCGCGAAGCCCTTCTCCACGCCGTGTTCCGCCAGAATTATGGCTGCACGCACCTGATTGTGGGACGTGACCACGCGGGCGTGGGCGATTACTACGGCCCCTTCGATTCCCAGAAAATCTTCGAGGAGATTCCCGCGGACGCCCTCAAGCTGCGTCCTCTGTGCATGGACTGGACTTTTTACTGCTACGAATGCGGAAGCATGGCATCGATGAAAACTTGCCCCCACGAAAGCAAGGCCGTCATCGATGAAAGCGGCGACTATAAAGGCGGCGCCCGCCTGCTGCTTTCGGGAACGCTCCTCCGCAAACTCATGAGCGAGGGAAAGACGGTCCCGCCCCAATACTCCAAGCCCGAAGTTATTGCGATTCTGAAGGAGTACTACGACAGTATCGAGGAAAAGGTGGAAGTAAAGCTCCACGGTTTCGCTACGGGGGAAGCGAAGAAGTAAGCTCTCCTACCAGGCTCCCGCGGGGGGAAAAAGCAAGGGCGCCTGCCGGAGCAGACGCCCTTGGTGCCCTTAAGATTCACGACCGGGTCAGAAATAGAGCTTCGCCGCCAACTGGATCAATCGCGGGTCGTGGGCCGCGAGGTCCGCTCCAAAGACGGGCCCGTAATTGATGTCCGAAAGGATTCCGGCGGGATCAAATTGCGTGTGGTTGAAGATATTAAAGGCCTCAATGCGCAACTCGACCCTCGTGCTCTCGGTGATTCGCGTCTCCTTCATCAAGGCAAAATCGAAATTGTTGAGGCCGGGTCCACGCAGGAGATTCCGGCCGGCGTTACCCTGCGTGCCGAGTGCCGGCGGCGCGAAGGCCAAAGGGTTGAAGATATAGTTCCCGGGATTGGTTCTGGGATTCAGTCTCGTGGTCTTGGCTGGCTCCTCCAGGTTGGGGACGTCCCAGCATTGATAGAAGTAGGGGTAGGGGCATGTCAACGAGGGATATGCGCCGTCGATGACGTCTATAGGAAATCCACTCTGGAGCGTGGTAATCCCGCTCATCTGCCAACCGTCCGTCAACCGGCTGGGCAACCAGTGGAGCGAGTCAAAATGGCGAACGCTGGGAAAGGCGTAAACGTAGTTGATTACGAAGCGGTGGGTGGCATCGTAGGTCGAGGGTCCGTAGTTGAGGCCCTGGTCAAAGGGATTGATCCCTCGTGTTTGTCCGAAACCTCCGAAGCCGCCTCCCCCAAAACCGGCGTTCTCAAAACCCGAGCCGTTATCCAGGGCGCGCGCCCACGTGTAGGCAGCGAGAAACTGCAGGCCGTGGGAAAAATGGTGCTCCAAAGTCGCCTGGAAGGCGTTGTAGTTGGAATTGCCGACGGTGGCCACATCTCCGATGGAACTTATGATATTCCCGGGATACCGAAAGTCGTTGGGGAAATTCGTACTCTGGCCAAAGGGGTTCCCGCCGCAGGCCGGATTGGCAGCGCACGCCGCCGGCTGGAGTCCCGGGTTCTCTTCAATGGTGAGGAGTTCGCGGTGGCCCACTGAACCAACATAGGCTAGCGAAACGATAGTATCTTCCCCCACTTGGCGTTCGATGGTGAAGTTGAAGTTCTCAGAATACGGGACGCTGATGTGGGGGTCGTAAACACTGATCGTAAAGGGCTCGAGCAGGGAGAAATTCGGAGTCGCGGAGGGCGTGTAGGGGAATTTATTGGCCTCGGAACCGTTGCCGGCAATGTCCGCAAACGGGTTGGCAAAACCGGGGCTCAGGGGTAGCGCCTTCGTGCTGATATCGGCGACTCCCGTTGAGCTATCCGCAAACGGTGGTGACCCCTGCGTCTGCGTGGTGGTCTCGCCGTTAAAGCGGTTGAAGTAAATTCCAAATCCCGCCCGAATGCTGGTCTTGTCCGCGCCGCCCGTCAACCATCCCCAATCCGGGCTGTAGGCGAAGCCGAAGCGGGGACCAAGGTCCCTAAAATGCGTCGTCCCGAAAGCATTAACACCGGGATCACCCTGGAATACGTAGCCGGTGGGGGCCGTGGGGAAAACCGTGGATTGCATCCCGGGGATAAAGGCGATGCCGGCATGGTTGTTGTGAAAGTTGTCCACTGTGGGAGTATCGATGGACCATCCCACGCCGTAAGTCAGGGTCAAGTTGCGTTTGATCTTCCACTGGTCCTGGAAATAGGAGTAATACTCTTGTGTCCTGGTGTTGGCGATGTCACCACTTGCCTGCGAGTAAGTGTCTGGAATACCGAGGAGGAAATCGGCCCCGGGATCACCGGTGGAGTAAAGACCGGCACCGGCGAAATTGAAGAAGCCATCGTTCTGGTGCGAGAAGGGGTTGTAGATCTCGAACCGGCGCATTTCAAAGCCCATCTTGAAGGTGTGGCCTCCGGCGATCTTTGTCAGGTTGTCAGTGAATTGATAAGTTTGGTCGACGCGCGGCTGCGGCCCGTCTTCGGAGAAGCCTAGATCGAAGAGGCCGGCGACGTCCATCACGGGAATTCCTTCTCCCGAGGTGAGCTGGGGCGTGATGCCGGTGAACCCTGCCGAGGCGGGAGAGGTGGGAGTCTGGGGTTCTATCGCTTCAAAATTCAGGCGCGTATAACCCACACGCGCCTCATTCAGCATTGAGCCGCTAAAAGTGTGGTTCCATGCCGCCACGTATTGTTGAAAGTGTTCGGCGTCGGTCTGGCCAAAGCCGGGCAAGGTCGCTCCGATAAACGGTAGCACCGAGTCATCAGATTCGCGTTCCCATAGCCAATAACCCCAGATGGCGTCCTTGGAGCTAAAGGTATGGTCAATGCGACCAAGGTATTGATCGTCTAATTCGCCGAAAACCGGATTGAATTCGTAGTTCGCACCCACATTGGGAGTTGGAACGTACTTTAACAATCCCGAGGAAATCGAGTTGAAATCGGTCGTCGGAATATGTCCTGTCGGGAAGATTGTCGAGTAAGGTGTTCCGGCGGGATAGGTGGCGCCATTCTCGCCCTGCAAGGGGAAAGGCGAAAGTGTTGAGGACGTGGCGACATCCGGGAAAATCCCATTGCGCTGGTCAGAGGAATACACGGGTGTCGTGCCCGGCGAGCCGCAACCGCAATCTGCCGAGTCTTCCGGCCGGCGCTCGCGCGTGCCCTGATAGGAGAAGAAGAAGAAAGTGTGGTTCTTCCAAACGGGGCCGCCCACCGTGCCGCCAAACTGGTTGCGGTGAAAAACGTCTGGCGACGGTTCGAAGAAGTTCCGCGCATTAAGGCTGGTATCCCGGTAGAAGTTGAAGCCGTCACCATGGAACTGGTTGCTTCCTGATTTGATGACGGCGTTCAGAATGGCGCCCGAGTTCCGGCCGTACTCAGGATTGATGGTGCTCGTTACCATTTTGAACTCGGCGATGGCGTCCGGGCTTGGCGTTACTTGGGGCGTGTTCAAAATCAAGTCGTTGTTATCGGTCCCGTTGATCAGGTAGCTGTTCTGGTCGGCTTGGCTGCCGTTGGTGGCGTAATTGCCGCGGCCGTCAGACGCTGCCTACCACGCCCGGCTGAAGTTGCTGCAATTGCACCCAATTGCGGCCATTCAAGGGTAGGTCCACAATGGATCGGCTGTTAATAGTCGTCCCTAATTGCATGCTCGTGCTTTCCACTTGGGAAGGCGCGGCCTCGACAGTAACTTCCTGGCTGGTTTGGCCGAGTTCCAAATGCACGTCGAGGACGTAGATCTGATCAAGGGCAAGGGGTATGCCACGCGCCTCGAACTTTCGGAAGCCCGAAGACTCGGCTGTGACGATGTACGTACCTGGGGCCTGCAGATTGAGTATTTCGAAGGTTCCAGCCGCAGAACCCTTGACGCTTCGCGTTACGCCGGTCGCCATGTTGGTGACCGTAATGGTCGCGCCGGGGACCACCGCCCCGCTGGGGTCGGTGACCGTGCCACGAATTCTTCCGTAAACATCGTCCGCCCGAGCTTGGCTAACCATGACGAATGCGCCTAACATCGCCAGAAGCAACGCCATAAACAATCTTTGGAAGCGCATACAACCTCCTTAGAGTGGTTTTGGTTAGACCCTGATTGAGGCAAAAACGTATTCCCGCCGCCACGGTTGCGGTCAATGAGCAGGGAATTAGAAACCCTGCCACAGATGCCCCCACCCGACGCGAAGTGAATCAGACAATGGACAAATAGTCAGCTCGATCTTACATGATGAAAAGACGGTGGTCAAGGGTTGTCCGAAGGGGGTCAATTTGAAATTGTACGGTGGGTTTATCTGCCAGCCAACGGACCCTATGGCGGCGTAAGGCCGCCTCTTATTATCAAATTGAGCCACTGCCATGAAGGGTCCAACCCTCAATCCTTTGTAACGCCGAGCCGGCACGTACGTTTTCCCCTTTTATATCAAGCTGGTGGAGCAGGACTACAACAGTGATGATGAGAAGGTGGAAGTAAAGCTCCACAGTTTAGTTACCGCGGAAGCGAAGGGGCAGAGTTGTCCATCCAGCCTCCCACTAGCGACAAAAGCAACGGTGCCTGCCGTGGGAGGCGCCCCGGGCCTGGGAGGCCATCAAGACATACGCCGGGCTAGAAGTAGAATTTCGCCGCCAGTTGGACGATGCGTGGATCAAACGCGGCAGTCGCGCGCCCAAAATAGCTGGGCGAATTAATGTCGATTCCCACGGCGCTGTTGATGAACTGTGTATGGTTAAAGAGGTTGAAAGCCTCTAAACGCAGTTCAATCTTCGTGGATTCTGTGATCTTCGTATCTTTGTACAAGCCGAAGTCAAAGTTGTTGATGCCAGGTCCATGGAAGAAGTTCCTGCCCGCATCGCCGAGCACTCCCCGAACCTCTGGGGTAAAGACGTTGGGGTTGAAGAAGTAGTTGCTTAGGGGCGTGCTTCCTCCCTGAGTTGCGTTCACAAGGTTCGCGTTCCGAGGATTGTAAGTCTGCACAGGGCCCATTACGTTCGGACGGTCCGCGCAGCCGTAGCCCGAGTAGTACCAACAGGTGAGTGAGTTATAACTGCTATCCAAAAGCGATAACGGGAACCCACTTTGCAGAGTCGTGATCCCCGAAATCTTCCATCCCTCCACCAGTCGGCTCGGAACTCCTCGAAACGAGTCGTAGTGGCGAATGGAAGGGATCTGGTATGAATAGCTGATGACGAACCGGTTCCGGGCGTCATAAGCCGAGTCGCCATAATTGTCCTGACGATCGAAGGGGTTGATGCCGCCGCCCCCACCCACATTTTCCACGCTGGAAATCGGGTCCAAGGAGTGCGACCAAGTGTAGCTGGACTGAAATTCCAATCCATGTGTCGTCTTCTTGGTCACCGAAATCTGGAGGGAGTTATAGTTGGAGTTGGCGACCGTGGCCTGCTCACCGACTCCCCCATACACAATGACCCCGTCTTGGGTGAGCGGATTGGCGAGCGTCGTGGGATCCATACTGAAATAACCACAACTAGGCTCTGCCGCACAGACGGGGTTTACACCGGGAGCCTGGCCCGCAGGGTCGATACTGACACGCTCCTCCAGATGGCGGCCCTGATGTCCGACATAGCCTACTTGGACGACGATGGAGGAAGGGAGTTCGTGTTGGATGGTGAAATTGTAGTTGTAAGCGCTGGGAGTGGTCAATTTTGGATCAAACACCTTCAAAGTCATCGGATAAAAGAAGCTGAAATCCACATTCTTGGTGCCTGCCGGCGGTGGAGTGAAGGGAAATCGGTTGGACAGTGACGCCGGGCTTGCCCCCACTAAGCTCCCGTTACTGTCGTAGGATGGAAGGTAGCCAGAATAGGGATTGGCAAGGCTGGGGGCTGCCCCGATGTCACCAGCGCCGTAATCAGTAAGGGAGAAAGGAGGCGATTGCAGGTTTTGGAGCGTGAGTTCTTCCTCGACTTGATTGTAATAAATTCCGAATCCCCCGCGGACGCTCCATTTGCGCGCGCTGTCAGGACTCCATGCAAATCCCACACGCGGGGAAAAATGCCGCATGGAGGTGCCGTAAGTGGATTCGGAGATGCCCGGATCTCCTGGGAAGAGCATTCCCGGAGGCGCGGACGGGTAAACCGTGGATTGCACGCCGGGACGGTAGGCATTCACCGCCACCCCGCCGTTGTAGATGTCATTCTGGGGCGTATTAATTTGCCAACCCACCCCGTAGGTTAGGGTGAGATTCGGGCGGGCCTTCCACTGATCTTGTAAGTACGAATAGTACTCCTGCGTCCGAGCGTTAATGTAACCGCCGCTGGTTTGCTCGTAGAGGTCGGGAATTCCCAGCAGGAAATCAGCCGCCTCATCGCCGGTGCTGAACGTGCCTGTTCCATAAAACTCGTAATACCCGTTGTTCACAAAATAGAAGGGGTTATTCACCTCGGCGCGGCGCATGTCAAATCCCATTTTGAAAGTATGCGTCCCGGTGACCCATGTGAAATTGTCACTTACCTGATAGGTCTGATCGATGCGTGGCTGCGGACCGTCATAGCTAAACCCGAACTCGCAAGCGCCGGAGGGTGGCTCATAATCGTTCATATCGATGCAGGGCACGCCTGCCCCGGAGGGCCCGCTCTGAGGAGAGATGGCGAATCCGAAGCTGGAGGGCAGGACCGGTTTTACCGGATTCACATCGTTGAATCCCAGCCGATTGTACCCAACTCGCGCCTCATTGATCATGCTTGTTCCGAAGGTGTGGTTCCAGGTCAGATTCATGTTTTGCGTACGCGCGGTCTCATCCTCGGCGAATCCTGGCAGTGAGCCTCCGATAAACGGCTCGTCATCTACTGTGTCGTCATCTTCAATAAACCAGTTAACGGATAGCGAGTCTTTGGAGCTGAAAGTATGGTCGATACGGCTGATGTATTGATAGAACCTATCGGTCGAAATGGGATTCCACGTGAAGGTATTCGTCCCGGTATTGGGAAGCGGCATGTACGCCTTGATCAGGTTGACCGCGGGGGTGCTGAAATCGGCGGGAGGGATTTGACCGTTGGGGAAGAGCGTCGAATACAGCGTGCCGGCAGGATAAGTATTTCCATTCTCACCCACCAGCGGGAACGGGGAGACTGTGGGAACTCCGTCAGCATTCACATCAGCAGTCACATCCGGGAAATTCCCGTTGCGTTGCGACTGCGTTAACACGTTGACGGTGGGACCAGCAAAACTCCGGCCTGGCGTGTCGGGCTGGCGATCGCGAGTCCCCTGATAGGAAAAGAAAAAGAACGTATGGTTCTTCCAAATAGGCCCGCCAAGGGTGCCGCCAAATTGATTCCGATGAAATATGGCGGGGGTGGCCTGAAAAAAGTTGCGGGCGTTCAGGAAGGTGTCACGGTAGAACTCAAAAGCGTCGCCATGGAACTGGTTTGTCCCCGATTTGGTTACGGCATTCATGATGGCCCCGCCGTTCCGTCCATACTCGGGGTTGATGGTGTTGGTGATCATGTTGACTTCCCCGATGGAGTCGGGGCTTGGAATCGCATTGACAACATTCAACGCCAGGTCGACATTGTCAACGCCGTTGAGCAGAAACTCATTGTCCTGGGCGCGCGATCCGCTGGTGGAATAGGCGTCAGTAAAGTCCCCCATGCTGCTGACCACACCCGGAAGCGTTGTCTGGAGTTCAATCCAGTCCCGGCCGTTGAGGGGAAGATCCACAACTGCCGAGCCGGTAATCCTTGCGCCGAGTTCCATGCTGGTGGTTTCAACTTGTGATTGGGCTGCTTCCACAGTGACTAGCTGAGAGGTCTGGCCGAGTTCCAAATGTATGTCGAGGACGTAGATCTGATCAAGGGCCAGGGGTATACCGCGCGCCTCGAACTTGCGGAACCCCGAAGACACGGCTGTGACGATGTAGGTTGCTGGGGCCAGCAGATTGGGCGCCTCGTAGGTTCCAGCCGCCGAGACCTTTACGCTTCGCGTTACACCGGTCGCCGTGTTGGTGAGCGTGATGGTCGCGCCGGGGACCACCGCCCCGCTGGGGTCGGTGACCGTGCCACGAATTCTTCCGTAGACATCATCCGCTTGAGCTTGGCTGACCACGACGAATCCGCCTAACATCGCCAGAACCAACGCCATAAACAATCTTTGGAAGCGCATACAACCTCCTTAGAGTGGTTTTGGTTAGACCCTGATTGAGGCAAAAACGTATTGCCGCCGCCACGGTGGCGGCAAGAGAGTAGGGAATTAGAACCCTGCCACAGATGCCCCACCCGACGCCAAGTGATTCAAGCACTCGACAAATAGTCCGGTAAACTCTATATGATGAAAGAACCGTAGTCAAGCATGGCACGAAGAGTTGTCGCGCGAAGAGTGTTGCAAAGAGGCCAACGGGCAGCCTATCCTGGCAAAAAGCCGGCAGGTACGGTTTCCTCCTTTCATTTCAAGGTGTTGAAAACGGCATGGGTGACTCGGGGCTTGGATGGTGGTTGACGCCGCGTCCCAGTCCCGGAATAGTATAATCTTCGAAATTATACCTCGCTCGGGAAGCCTGCATGCAGATTAGCCGGTTCCGCCCGTCCACGTTCATCGCCTGTGGACCCTTTGCGGCCCAGTCATTTGGCTTGCTGTTGGCGCTCCTTCTCCCGCTGCAGTCGCCAGCGGTCCCCCAAACCAAGCTGGATCAGAGCGTGATTCAAGCGGAGCAAGAAAGACTTCCTCCGATACTTGCGGGGGTTGCCAATAAACAGCCGGATCGCCGTTTTTGTGCTGGGTGCACGAATGAAAACGCCAGCGGGGACAACCGGCTTCAGCTTGGGTTTCCGAGACATCCCGTCGGGGATGGTGGGAACCCTCCACGTGCCGTTATAGGGTGGGGGGTGGGCCCGGATACTTGGGTGTGGTACCAAAGGACAGGGTTGTTCCATTCATTTTTCCATTCGTTTTCTATTGACAACGGCAGAACATTTTGTTGATAATGTCGGCGCGCAGGCAACATATCAACCAAATATGTTTTAGGTAAGGAGTAACCTATGCCAGAGAGCGTACAGAAAAAGCTCGCCAGGGTGCGACCCCCTCGTGTTCACGTCACATACGACGTGGAGACCGGTGGTGCGATTGAAACTAAAGAACTCCCTTTCGTAATGGGAGTTCTGGGTGATTTTTCCGGTCAGCCCGTCGATCCGCTTCCCAAGCTGAAGGAGCGAAGGTTTGTTGAAATAACGCTGGATAATTTTGACAGCGTCGTGGAAAGCATGAAACCCCACGTGGCATTCTCTGTAGATAACAAGCTGAGCGAAGATGAGAATGTGGGGCAGTTGAAGGTCGATCTCAATTTCAAGAGTATGGAGGACTTCGAGCCCGAGAAGGTGGCCCGGCAGGTGAAACCTTTGCGCGAATTGCTTGAACTCCGTACCCGTCTCAGTGATTTGAAGGGTGCATTGCAGACCAATGACAAATTGGATGAGGTTCTGCTCGACGCCGTCTCCAATACTGAAAAGTTAAACAAATTGCGGTCGGAAATCGGACCCAAGAAGGAAGAAGGGAAGGAGGGAGGCAATGGCTAACGAAGCGAAAGCGGCCGCAACATCGCAGACGACCGAGCAGGTCGCTGAAAAGGGTCTTCTCGATCAAATTGTCGAGACGGGAAGGGTGGGAACTGACGCCGCTACTCGGGAGCGCGGCAAGAATCTTGTGAAAGAGTTCATCAGCCAGGTTTTGGAGGGAGAGGTAACCGTCTCCAAAGACACAGAGGCGATGATCAATGCGCGCATTGCGCAAATTGACCATTTGCTCTCCATCCAGCTCAACGAAATCCTGCACCATCCTACGTTTCAAAAGTTGGAAGGCACATGGCGAGGTCTAAGGTACCTGATCAGCCAAAGCGAAACCAGCGCCATGCTGAAGATCAAGGTGTTGAACGTCTCAAAGAAGGACCTGCTGCGGGACCTCCAACGCGCCCCGGAATTCGATCAAAGTGCGGCGTTCAAGAAAGTTTACGAAGAGGAGTTCGGAGTATTCGGCGGTCAGCCCTATGGTGCGCTGGTTGGTGATTACGAGTTCAGCAAACATCCGGAAGACCTGGAGCTTCTCGAAAAGATGGCGGCCGTGGCGGCATCGGCGCATGCCCCCTTTATCTCCGCAGCCTCTCCGCAGCTCATGAATATGGAAAGCTATACCCAGTTGGACCAGCCCCGGGACATCGGGCGGATCTTCGATACCACAGAATACGCCAAATGGAAGGGCTTCCGGCAGAGCGAGGACTCAAAGTACGTGTGCCTTACGTGCCCCCGGGTTCTGATGCGCCTGCCTTATGGCAAAGATACCGTGCCCATAGATGGCTTCAACTATGAAGAAGGCGTGGATGGGACGGACCATTCCAAGTACCTTTGGGGAAATGCCGCCTACGCGCTCGGTGCCAGGATGACATCGGCGTTCTCGCAGTACGCCTGGTGTACGGCCATCCGGGGGGTCGAGGGCGGTGGTCTGGTGGAAGGTCTTCCCTCCCACACTTTCCACACCGACGAAGGCGACGTGGCGCTCAAATGCCCCACCGAGATCGCTATTACTGACCGGCGCGAGAAGGAGTTGGCGGACCAAGGGTTGGTGCCGCTGGTTCACTGCAAGGGCACGGATAAGGCGGCATTTTTCAGCATTCAATCCTGCAATAAGCCCAAAATCTACGACAGCGATGCCGCCACCGCCAATGCGCGGATTTCGGCGCAACTGCCTTACATGATGGCCACTTGCCGTTTCGCTCACTACCTGAAGGCGATGATGCGCGATAAGATCGGCAGCTTCATGTCCCGCGACGATTGCTGGCGGTTCCTGAATCGTTGGATTAGCCAGTACGTGACCCAGGATGACAAAGCCGATCAGGCCACAAAAGCCCAATTTCCTTTGCGTGAGGCGCGTGTCGACGTCGAGGAGATCAAAGGTAAGCCTGGCTGCTATCGGGCGATTACTTATCTTCGCCCGCACTTTCAGTTGGACGAGCTGAGTGTTTCTCTCAGGTTGGTCGCGGACCTGCCAGAACCAGCGAAGAGATGATTTTCAGTTGTTAGTTGTGACGGGATTTTCGGCATGCTGAGTCTGTGTCGGTGACCCGTGGATTCTACTCAACGAAAAGGAGGAAGCAGGTATGCCCAGTGATTACTATCTCTTGATTGCAGGGATCAATGGTGAATCGCAAGCGCAAGGCATGACGAACAACATCGAGCTGGACAGTTGGAGTTGGGGTGCGTCCAATCCCGCCAGTCTCGGCGGCAAGGGTCTGGCTGCCGGAAAGCCTTCGTTATCGGACTTTTCGTGCAGTTTCGCGCTGGAAGCCTCCACTTACGCGATTGTGCAGAACCTCACGAAGGGGACGCACATTGCCTCGGCCACCTTCACGGGCCGCAAGACGGGAGGCAGCGGTACTCCCTATGCCTATCTCGTCATCACGTTGACCAATTGTTTCGTTACCAGCTTCAGCACCGGCGGCGGATCAAGCGGGGTCCCTCCGGCGAGTCTCTCCATTGCTTACGAAAAGATTCAGTACCAATACTACACTCAGGATACATCGAGCGGCTCGGTTACGCTGGCCGGCTCGGCAACGTATGACATCAAGCAGGTGCAAGCCACGTAGCGACGCGGGCAGTCCCGGGTTCTGACATCGAGGTGGGAAGTGTCTTCACGGCCCTCCGACGAGTGGGCCGTGAAGATACCTCGACACGTATGAGCGTTGTCTGCTGGGGTTGAAGAGCACCAGCAGGCAGCGAGCGCTTTGTGCGAGTCCCGGCGGGCAGGGTTAGGCACAAAGCAGGAGGGGGGGCTGGCTTTTGTAGGCGCCGGCTTCACATGCTGCGGAAGAACTCACCGATACTATCATCCTGAGGGGCCGCAGGCAGTCCTGAGCACAGCGAAGGAAGAATCTCGCATTACCTTGAAAATATGTAAAGCGAGATCCTCTCGCTGCCGCGAAAATAGTTTGCCCGAATGGAGAGCCGGAAATGGACTCACAACAACTGTTTCGAGCCGGCCGGTTGGCTGACGCACTGAAGGCCCTGAGCACCGAAGTCCGAGATAATCCGACTGACGTGCGCCGCCGAACATTCCTTTTCGAGCTTTTATGTTTCGCGGGAGATTATGAGCGGGCGGACAAGCAACTCGAGGTGCTGGGTCAAGCGGGACCGTCGAGTGAGTTAGGAGTTCTGCTTTATCGTAGCGCGCTCTACGCCGAGCGACAGCGCCAGGACCTGTTTACCCGCGGAGAGTATCCGAAGCTCCCCGACTCGCCTGCGCCAGCTCTTACGGGCACGTTCAATGGCAAACCGTTTAGCTTATTTTCAGACGCCGATCCCAGGATTGGAGCCCGGCTCGAACTTTTTGCAGCGGGCAACTACCTCTGGCTTCCCCTCGAGCACGTGGCCTCGATTCAGATCGAGCCTCCGAAGCGGCTAAGAGATCTCCTGTGGACTCCTGCGGCGGTTCGCACCAGCCCCTCATTCAAAGGGGCTGAACTCGGCGAGGTAATGCTCCCGGTACTTGCTCCCTTCTCTTGGCAGCACTCCGATGAGGCGGTCCGGCTCGGGCGAGCCACCGTGTGGGAGAAGCGCGAGGGATACCCCGAGGAAGTCCCCTTCGGCCAGAAGATGTGGCTGGTAGATGATGAGGAGATCCCCTTTCTCGAACTGCGCTCGCTGGAGTTCAGCACGGCTCCGGCGGGAGACTGACGAACCATGTCGCTTGTTGAAGACCTCTTAAACCCTATCGACGGACCCAACCCCAGCGGCGCCGACCTTCGCTACGACGAAATCTACAGCAAGATTAAGGAAGCCCGGCGCGAGGAAGCGGTTCCACCCGCAGGGATGACCGAGAGTGACCGCAAAGTGGCGGACAATCCCCTGGTCATCAAACTCGCCACAGAAGCTCTAGCCAAGAAGACCAAGGACTTGTGGTTGGCGACTTGGCTCACTGAGGCATGGGTGAAGCAACGCGGCTTTGGCGGCCTCAGGGATGGGTTGGCCCTTTGCCACGGCTTGGTGGAGAAGTTCTGGGATACGGTCTACCCCGAAATTGAGGATGGCGATGTGGAAATGCGGGCTGCCCCGTTGGAGTTCCTTGCCACGAGGTTCGAAATTCCCCTGAAGAGCATTCCCCTCGTGCAAAAGGAACCCTATGGCTTAACGGACGTGCAAGAATCCCGCAAGCTGGGGTATGACGGCGACGCGAAAAGTGACGAAGCTAAACAGGCCCGCGCCGTAGCTATTAAGAATGGAAAGATTGCGCTGGAAGCCCTCGACAAGTGCTTCGAAGAAACTCCCAAGTCCTTTTACGCAAGTGGCGAGAAGGATCTTGACGGTTGTTTGGAGATCCTGGCCCCACTTAAGGAAAGCTGCAACGCGAAGTTTGGCGACGTGGCGCCTTCCCTTGGTAAGCTGGAGGCGCTGCTAGGAGAGATCCGGCCGGTCATGCACGGATTTCTCCAGAAAAAGCGCGAGAAGGAGCCGGACCCCATCGAGGAGGGGCAGCCCGAGGCAGCCGCCGCGGCCGCCGAGGGCGTTCCGGAGGAATCGCACGGGCTGGCGGGGGCGGCTCCGGCGGGCATTGTGATTCCTTTTGGTGACAAGGAACCGCCGGAGCGCCGAGGGGCGATTATGGCGGTGGCGAGCGCCGCGGCAGCCCTTCGCAAACTCGATCCCTTCAGCCCCGCGCCTTATTTGATGATGCGGGGGCTGCGTTGGGGTGAACTGCGGGCCGCCTTGAGCAAACAGGATATGACCCTGCTGGAAGGTCCGCCCACGCCGTTGCGACAGCATATCAAGCGTCTGGCCATTGAAGGGAAGTGGAGCGAACTGCTGGAGGCTGCGGAAAACTGCATGTCCCTCCCATGCAGCCGTGGCTGGCTGGACCTCCAGAAGTTTGCTGTCGATGCCTGCGTGGGATTGGGCAGCGACTATTCGGGCATCGCCATCGCCATTCGAAGTGAATTGAAAACGTTGGCGCGCGATGTGCCGCAAGCGTTGGAGGTCAGCTTGCTCGATGACACTCCTGCCGCCAATAGCGAAACGCAGGCGTGGTTGCGGGAACTGGTCGCGGAAGCTCCGGGTCCCGCCACGGCGGGCGCACCCGCGCCGGACGGCACCCCCGCCGAGGTCGGCGCACTGCCCGCGGAAGCTCCGGTCATCGAAAATCATTCGACGCCCGGTTGGCATCGAAGATTCGTGGACAGTTACGACTTGGCTAACGAGGCTTTGAAAGCGGGGGAAATGGAAAGAGCCATCGACACCATGAAACAAGAGGTCGAAAGGCAACTTACCGGCAGGGGCCAGTTCTTCCGAAAATTGCAGCTTGCCGAAATCTGCGTCGCAGCCGGGAAGTCGGAGATTGCCCAGCCCATCATTGAAGACTTAACGGCAAGCATTGAGACCAATCACCTGGAGACCTGGGAAAATCCCAAAACAATCGCCAAAGCCCTGGTGATGATCATGAAGAACAGCCAGAGAATGCAAGCGGATGAGGCGGCAAAACAGAGACTCTTCCAAAAGGTGGTCCGTCTCGATCCCGTTCAGGCCATCACCTATCTGGGAAGCTAATGCCGCCTATCGACAAGGAAGGCCCCGTAACGTTGTCGGTGCTGGATCGACTCATGGATGAGGAACCAGACCGCAAACTGGAGCCTCCCATGACCAGGGCTCAATCGTTGCGGGAATTGCGGGCTTCGCTCCGGCGGGATTTGGAGTGGCTGTTTAATACGCGCTGCAGCATTGAAGGTCCCTCGGAATCTTTGCGGGAGGTGGAGCGTTCCGTCTACAATTATGGCGTCATTGACACCACAAGCTTGTACCTGCATTCGCCCAAGGATCAGGATTTCCTGTGGAAATCCATCAAGAACGCAATCAGCTTCTTCGAGCCCAGGCTCCAGGCAGTAAAAGTGACCATCGAACCCTCCACTGACGTGGTGCGCGGCATCCACTTCAGTATTGAAGGCTTGCTGCGCATGGACCCGGCCCCGGTACCGATTTTCTTTGATACGTTGTTGGAGCCGTCGAAGGGTGAATACAGGGTAAAGAGCATCTAGAATGCGCGATAAAGTTCTCGATTATTATGAAAACGAGCTCACCTTCCTCCGGCAGATGGGAAAGGAATTCGCCGAGAAGCACCCCAAAATCGCCGCGCGTCTTCAACTGCTGGACCAGAATATATGTCCCGATCCGCACGTGGAGAGGCTCCTGGAGGGTTTTGCCCTTCTCGCCGCGCGCGTTCACCTGAAAATTGACGATGAATTCCCGCAGATTACCGAGGGACTGCTCAATATCCTTTACCCCCATTTTCTTCGCCCCATCCCCTCAATGACGGTCGCGCAGTTTCGCCTGGACCCGGAGCAGGGGAAGCTGACCACCGGTGTCGACATTCCGCGCGATTCGATCCTGTATTCCCGTCCGGTGGATGGGGTTCCCTGCAAATTTCGCACTTGTTATGATGTCACCCTCTGGCCCTTTGAGGTCGGCGATGCCCGCTGGGTCACCCCTGACAAACTCAATCCCCCCTTGCGTGCTCCTGACGCGGCCGCCGCCCTCCGGATGGAATTGCGCTGCTTTTCCGATGGCAGTTTTGGCAAGCTTCAATGCTCATCCCTGCGGTTCTACCTGAATGGTGAAGGCGATGTGGTGAATACGCTGTACGAGCTGCTTTCCAACAACTGCCGGCAAATCATTGTGAGGGACCCCGACAACCCCAAGAAGCCCCCCCACACGCTCAGCATGAAGTCGCTGCGGCCCATGGGGTTTTCGGAAGCGGAATCGCTGTTGCCGTACCCACGCAGATCCTTCCTGGGCTACCGCCTATTGCAGGAGTTTTTCACCTTTCCGGAGAAGTTTTTCTTCTTCGAACTTAGGAACCTGGAACAACCCCTGAAAGCGATTTCCGGCGGACGTGCGGAAATCATCTTTCTCATATCCCCTTTTGAAGCCGAGCAGCGGCAGCAAAGATTGGCAGTGGCAGTCACGGCCAAGGCGATTCTGCTAGGATGCTCCCCCATTATCAATCTGTTTCCTCAAACTGCCGAGCCTATCATGTTGACCCAGAGGCGGTCGGAGTATTCCGTGGTTCCGGATGCGCGGCGGCGGATGGCCACGGAGGTTTTCTCCATCGAGGACGTGGTCAGCTCTGACCCGCGCACCCATGAGCTTACTCACTATGAACCGTTCTATTCCTTCCGGCACCGGACTATGATGGAAAAGAACCAAACCTTTTGGTACTCCACGCGGCGGCCTTCCTCCCGGAGGGGGGACGAGGGTTCGGAAGTTTCCTTATTTCTGGTAGACCTTTCCATGCAAACTTGCTTGCCAGACACACAGGTGATAACCGCTCATTGCATCTGCACCAATCGTGACATTCCTGCCCGCTTGCCGTTTGGGAACGAAGGCGGCGACTTTGAGGTCGAGGGAATTGGGTCGATCAAGGGCGCCGTCGCATTGCGCAAACCCAGCCCAACTCTCCGGCCCCCCATGGGGAGGAATGCGCTGTGGAGGTTGATATCCCATCTGGCGTTGAATTACCTCTCCGTCGTCGAGGATGGCAAGGAAGCTTTGCAGGAGATCCTCCGACTCTATAACTTTTCGGATTCCGCCGATCTGGACAAGCAAGTTTCCGGAATCGTGGGAGTGAGCAGCAAGCGTCATTTTGCCCGCATCAATTCCGAAAGTGGAATTGCCTTCGCCCGCGGGACCCAAGTGCAAATGGAGTTTGACGAGGACAATTTCTCGGGGGGAGGAGTCTATCTGTTTGCCGCAGTCATTGACCATTTCCTGGGTCTGTACGCTTCGCTCAATAGCTTCAGCCAACTGGTCGTCAAGACTCGACAGCGTAGGGGGGTACTGAAAGAATGGCCACCACGGGCAGGCCAAGTAATCCTGATGTAAGCGGCTCCACGGTGGAGACAGAACTCCGGAAGGAACCCTTTCTCTTTGAGTTCTTTCAAGCCGTTCGCCTCCTGGAGCGCCTTTTCCCCGACAAATCACCTGTCGGGGGATACAATCCTCCCGTCGCCGAGGTAGTCCAGTTCCTTGCCCATTCCACACTGGCTTTTCCCGCCAGCGAAGTGGAATCTCTCGAATGGCCCAAGAAGGACGGCGCGGGGCGGATGACGGTCAACTTCATGGGTTTGACCGGGCCCGAAGGCGTACTTCCACTTTACTACACGTCCTTGTTAGCCGAACGCATGCGTTCGGGCGATAGTTCCGCGGTCGATTTTTTCGATATCTTCAATCATCGCATGATTTCGCTTTTTTATCTGGCGTGGGAGAAATACCGGTTTTCGGTCGCTTATGAGCGTGAGGGCCTCGACCCTTTTTCACACCATTTGCTCGATTTGATCGGTCTGGGGACTCCGGGCCTGCAAAACCGGCTGCCGGTACTTGATGATTCGCTCCTTTATTACGCCGGGCTTCTGGCCCAACGTCCGCGATCGGCGGAGGCCCTCCGGAATCTTCTCGGCGATTACTTCGAAGTTCCCGTCGAGGTGGAACAATTCGCGGGAGGCTGGTATCGGCTTGACCGCGACACGCAAACCGCCCTCGAAGGCGGACTTGGCGAGTCCGAGCAGTTGGGATGGGGGGCGGTGGTTGGGGATGAGGTGTGGGACCAAACGGCTCGTGTCCGTATTGGCATCGGGCCTTTATCCTTGGCGCAATACCAGGACTTCCTGCCGCAAGGCTCCGCCTTTGAGTCCCTCCGGGCCTTGACTACCATTTTTTCCAATGGAGAATTTGACTTTGAGATCAAACTGATTTTGGACCGCGAGGATGTGCCGCCTTGTGTGCTGGGTGCGGAAGGGGAGAACGCTCCTCAACTCGGATGGCATACCTATGTCACGACACGGCCAATGCAAGTGGACGCATCAGAAACTATTCTTCAGCTATGGGAAGGAAATGCGTATGACCATCAACCTAAAGTCATTGATCGGAAAACTCAATGAGTACACCCGGAAGACCCTGGAGTCGTCCGCCGGCCTGTGCCTGGCTCGGACGAACTATGACATTGAAGTTGAGCATTACGTGCTCAAGCTCTTGGACCAGCCGGATGGTGACTTTGCCCAGATCGTGAATCGATTCGGCATCGACAAATCGCGCCTCACCGGCGAGCTGACCCGGAGCCTCGATAAGCTCAAGAAGGGAAATGCGCGCAACCCGACCTTGAGCCCCTCGGTGGTGAAAATGCTGACCGAGGCCTGGACGATTGGGTCCATTGATTTCGGTTCTGGGGAAATTCGCACCGGGTTCACAGTTTTGGCTTTGGTGACAAACGATGAGCTCAGCCGGCTCGTTCGCGAGGTCAGCAAGGAATTCCAGAAGATCGAAGGGGAGGTCTTACGCAAGGACTTTTTGTCCATCATGGAGCGCTCCGACGAAGGCATGGTGGAACCGGTGGGGGCGGCAGCAGGAGCTCCGGGTGTACAGCGACCGGCGGGCACCGGCAAGACAGCCAACCTGGATCAATTCACCGTCAATCTCACCGAGAACGCCAAGGCCGGGAAAATCGACCCCGTGTTGGGAAGGGATGTGGAGATCCGCCAGATTATCGATATTCTGATGCGCCGCCGGCAAAATAACCCCATCCTCACCGGCGAAGCAGGCGTCGGGAAAACGGCGGTGGTGGAAGGGTTCGCGGCGCGTGTTGCCAAGGGAGACGTACCGCCCCCCCTTCGCAACGTGATCGTTCGCACCCTCGACTTGGCGTTGCTTCAGGCCGGGGCGGGCATCAAAGGAGAATTCGAAAACCGCCTCAAGGGTCTGATTGAAGAAGTCAAAGCTTCGCCTGTGCCTATCATCTTGTTCATCGACGAGGCCCACACCATGATCGGCGCTGGTGGTCAGGCAGGGCAGAACGATGCTGCCAACCTGCTGAAGCCGGCATTGGCTCGTGGTGAAATGCGGACGATCGCCGCCACAACGTGGTCCGAATACAAAAAGTATTTTGAAAAAGACCCTGCCTTGGCGCGGCGGTTTCAGGTAGTCAAGGTTGAAGAACCGGTAGAGCTGCAATGTTCAGTGATGCTGCGCGGAATTGTTCCCTCTCTGGAGAAGCATCATAAGGTTCGGATTATGGATGAAGGGCTGACCTCCGCCGTGCGGCTCTCCCATCGCTATTTGGCGGGGAGGCAGTTGCCTGACAAAGCGGTCAGCATTTTGGATACAGCCTGCGCGCGCCTTGCCCTTGGGCAGAGCGCCACGCCGCCTGCCATCGAGGATGCAGGACGTCAACTGGATGATCTGGAAGTTCAGCGGGGGATACTGGAGCGTGAGATGGCCATTGGAGCCGATCATGCGGAACGGTTGGCTGAGATTGCTAAGCAAAAGGTCGAAGTCGAGGCCCGTTTGAAAGTTCTGCGCGAACGCTGGACCAAGGAATTCGAACTTGTTTCCAAGATCCGGGCGCTCCATGGCCAAATCGAGGGTGCCACGGGAACGGCTTCTGCCGCAGCGCCGGCGCAGCCTCAAGTGCCGACCGCGGGGCCCCAACCTGCCCCAGAGGCTGCTGGCGCAGCGGCTGCCGCCACTGCCATATCCCCAGAACCTGCTACGCCCGCCCAGGCTGCGAATCCTGAGAGCATGCGTGCCGAACTCGCCAAGGTGGAAGCGGAGCTTGCAGCCTTGCAAGGGGAAACCCCCATGTTGCGCGTGGCGGTTGACGCCCAGATCGTGGGCGAGGTGCTTGCTGCCTGGACCGGCATCCCGGTGGGAAAGATGCTGAAGAATGAAATCGCCACGGTCCTCTCGCTGAGCTCGCTGCTTGGAAAGCGTGTCATCGGCCAGGACCATGCTTTGGATATGATCGCCCAACGCGTGCAGACTTCCCGCGCCGCCCTCGATGATCCCAACAAACCTATCGGCGTGTTTATGCTGGTGGGCCCCAGCGGTGTGGGAAAGACCGAGACGGCGCTGGCCCTCTCGGATCTCCTTTATGGGGGGGAGCACAACCTCATCACCATCAACATGTCGGAGTTTCAGGAGGCGCACACGGTTTCAACCTTGAAAGGCTCGCCTCCCGGATATGTCGGTTACGGCGAGGGCGGGGTACTGACCGAAGCCGTTCGCCGGCGCCCCTACTCGGTGGTTCTGCTCGATGAGGTGGAAAAAGCACATCCCGATGTTCTGGAACTCTTCTATCAGGTGTTTGATAAGGGCCACATGGAGGATGGCGAGGGCCGCGAAATCGATTTCAAGAACACCATCATTATCCTCACCTCCAACGCTTGCACCGATCAGATGATGAAACTGTGTGCCGACAAGGAAACCATGCCCAGCCCGGAAGGGATTATCAAAGCGATGCGCCCCGAGCTGAATAAGATCTTCAAGCCGGCTTTTCTCGGCCGCATGGTGCTGATTCCCTTCTACCCCATCCGCGAAGATTCCCTCAAGCTGATTATCGAATTGAAGCTGGGCAGAATTCAGAAACGCATTGATGAGAACCACAAGATTCGGCTTACCTACGAACCGGCCTTGGTGGACGTCGTGGCTACCCGCTGCACGGAAGTCGAAAGCGGCGCTCGGAATGTGGACAACATTCTCACCAACACCATGCTGCCGGATATTTCCCGGCAGTTGTTGGGGCGAATGGCCGAAGGCGAAAAAGTGACCAGTATCCATGTCGGCGTCGGAGCCGACGGGGCGTTTATTTACGAATAAAACGCGTGAGGATGACCGGCGAACGAGAGTCAATCTATGAGCAATTACACTCAAGAAGGTAGGCTGTTTAAGATAGACACTCCACTGGGGAAGGATGTTTTGCTGCTCCGAGGTTTCACGGGCACCGAGCGCATCTCGCGCCTCTTCAGCTTTTCACTCGACCTCCTGTCTGAGAACTCCTCCATTTCGTTTTCAGATATCATCGGCAAGAACGTGACCATCTCTTTGAAACAACTCGACGGATCCTATCGGTACCTCAATGGCATCATCAGCCGCTTTGCGCAGCTATGCGACGGAAGAAGAGTTAACGTCGTACAGTGCCGAAATGGTGCCCTGGCTTTGGCTTCTGACCCGATATGCGGATTGCCGCATTTTCAAAAACAAGAGCATTCCGGATATCATCACGCAAGTGTTCAGCGATTTGGGTTTCCAACGATTACACGAACTCACTGCAAGCTTCTTATGAACCGCTAGAGTACTGTGCGCAATACCGGGAGTCGAGCTTTAACTTCGTTTCCCGCTTGATGGAACAATACGGGATCTTCTACTTTTTCAAGCACGAGCAGGGGAAACACACACTGGTGATGGCGGACTCTCCCACCGCCCACAGCGCCTGTCCCGTGGCAAGCAGTATTCCCTATGTCACGGATACAGGTGGACCCCAGGAGGATGTCATAACCGAGTGGCAAATCGAACAGGAACTGCGCACGGGGAAATACTCTCACACGGACTACAATTTTCAAACACCTAGTACCAGTTTAATGGCCAGCGTACCCACCGTTTATGAGGTCGGAGGAAACAGCAATTTCGAGAAATACGATTTCTTCGGAGAGCATAAAACCAAGGACGCGGGAGATGCCCTGGCCAAAATTCGCATGCAGGAGGAAGAAGCTCAACACCTTGTTGCTCGTGGAAAGAGCCACTGCCGCATGTTTGTCAGCGGCTATAAGTTTACCTTGGAAGATCATCCTCGCTCGGACATGAATACGGATTACGTCCTGACGGAGATACAACACACCGCCGTGACAGACACCTACGGTACACAGGGATCTCCGGAAGGGGAGTCCTACTTGAATACCTTCACGTGCATTCCTCTTTCGGTTCCTTTCCGCCCTTTGCGTACTACACCGCGGCCTGCCAGCCACAGCCTCTACTCCGCAGTTGTCGTTGGCAGTGGAGAGATCAACACGGATGACTATGGCCGGATTCAGGTTCAGTTTCCCTGGGACGCTGACGGAACCACCACAGCCTGGGCCCGCGTGTTACAGATTTGGGCCGGCAATACCTGGGGAGCACTGTTTCTTCCCCGGGTTGGCCAGGAGGTTTATGTCGACTTCGAGGAAGGCAATTTCGACCACCCTGTTATTGTCGGTTCGGTGTACAACGCCGATCAGATGCCGCCGGGCAGCCAACCCGGTAATAAAAACATCAGCGGCTTCCGGACCCGTAGCACCCAGGGTGGGGGGGATCACAATGCCAACGTCCTAACCTTTGACGATACGATGGGGAGCGAAGTGTTTTACATGCGCGCCGAGAAGGACATGGCGGTGCGGGTCGAGAACAATGAGGACTCCCACGTCTATAACAACCAGACCATCACGGTCGATAATGACCGGACGGAGACCGTTACGAATGGCAACGAATCCGTTACGATAAAAGGGGCGAAGGGGGGAAACGGGAAGCGCACCCACACGGTTTTCGGCGACGATTCGCTCACCGTTCAGCAAGGCAACCGCAGCGCCACCGTCAGCCTGGGAAACGATTCGCTGACCGTCAGCGTGGGAAATCATTCCATCGAGGTGAGTGCTGGTAAGAGCTCGATCACGGCCATGCAATCGATCACCCTTACCGTGGGGGGGAGCAGCATTCAGATTTCTCCCTCAGGGGTGACCATCAGTGCGCCGACGGTGAGCATTACCGGAGATGCGACCGTCTCAATAAGTGGCAGTGCCTCAGTGAGTGTGACTGGCGGTATGGTTTCGATCAACAGTTGATGGAAATTCTTTGGCCAGGCAGATTAGGGTGTGACCGGATCATCTTCCTGAGAATAGTCGCAGGCTTGGTTGGTTCGAATCTTACGACAGGCGCATAACATGGGAAATGATGAGGTAGCGAAAACACCGCCAACGCCATTACAGCAGCTCTGCGAGCGCGCGAAAGTGAGCGATGAAGCCAAAGCTCTGCTCACCGATGAGTCCGCGACCAAGGAGTTTATCGCCCTCCTGGTGGAGAAAGAGTTATTTAAAGACGCACTGCGCATGATGGCCTTTCTGCTTCCCAAACGTGAGGCGATCGGCTGGGGTTGCCTGTGCTTGCGGCATGTCCTGGCAGCCGAGAAGGACAAACCGCTCCCGGAAGTTCAACTCGCCGCGGAACGATGGGTGGCTGCTCCCAATGATGACAATCGCTGGGCGGCCAAGCAATTGGCGGATAAGGAAAAGCCCCAGACCGCCTCGGGCTTGCTGGCCAAAGCGGCGTTTTTCGCGGGTCCGAGTATTGTGGCGCCCAACCTGAAGCCTGTCCCGCCACCTGACCAATTAACCTCGGAATTTGTGGCCAATGCCGTGTTTATTGCCGGCGTTGCCAAAGAACCAGAAAAGGCCAAGGAAAAGTATCAGGTGTTTATGCAAAAAAGCGCGGCCTTAATGGCTCGGATGGCGCAACCGCCCCAGAAGTGAGGGTTGATTCAAATCGTCGATAAGTGGGAATGAGCATTCTGGGGATGCCCGCTTGGCGCGTCTCCAGGTCTTTTGGAGGGGCAGTTCCGGCCTGATGCAGCCGACAAAGGAAAAAAGCTAGCTTCGTTGGGCGCAAATGTGAGTATACTTTTACCGGCAAGGGACAAAAGGTCACTTTCGGGGGGGGGAATTATTTGCTCTTCTGAAGGTGGCATGTCTCGGTCCCGCAGAAACAATTGCTGTGTGGCGGCAGGATCAGGCCGCTCGGGAGGTCAGTCCAATGCCAATGCAGGTTTGCACCGGAGCAATGCTCATGTGCCCTTTCGGCGTGGCGCCAAGCACATTGAATGTGACGTCGGATCCCACGGTCACGACGTCGGGAATGCCGGCTGCCACCATTATGGATTTTGCCCCGCTGGTGAACATCATGCCCTTCGGAGTGTGTATGACGCCGTCGAACCCCGAGGTGGCAGCCGCCACCGCGGCCGCGCTCGGCGTATTAACCCCGATGCCTTGTATTCCCGCCACGGTGGCCCCTTGGATTCCGGGCACTCCCACGGTCATCAAGGGCGGGTTTCCCGCCCTCGACAACACGTCCACTCTGATGTGTATGTGGGGAGGCGTGATCACAATCACCTTTCCCGGTCAGGTTACGGAGATGGTGCCTTAACCGGAGAGTGTTGCGACCCGGCATGAATTCCAACCCGGCACGATCTCATCGCGCTTGGCTCCTTCGCGGATTTGGTGGAAAGCCTGGCCGTCGCTCGCATTGTTTACATGACCGCCCACGGGAGGACCGTCGTTCTCGGCCTTCCCGCCGTTTTGATTGGCGAGTACAAAGTTGGGGGCGCTAAGTTAAGTCTGCGGATGTCTCTATTTCCTGCCAGAGAAAACTGCTGATCATTTGTCACTCGACGTAGGTCAATACGGCTTCAGCAACTTCGGAAAGCCTAAATTGGCCTATTCGGCTTAAGCCACTGACTGCGGCCGTCCGGGCGTTTCTGCCCCACCCTCCTGGCGGCTCCCTATTTTCGCATTCGCGAAAATGGGCTTGACTTGGCTTCTTATGTGTGTATTATTACACTCATATGGACATCGCACCAAAAGGCCCACAAGCCGCCCGACTCCGCCAGCGCAAGTTCCAACTCTTGCGCCAATTCCCCATCCCCCCCCACCTGCTGCCCGGGTCGCTTTCGCTCACCCATCGCCGTTGTGGCCAGCCGACCTGCCATTGCGCCCGGGACAAGCAGGGACACCCGGTGTGGTCGCTCACCTTTATGGCCGGGGGCAAGAAGCGCGTGGAGCGCATTCCCGACAATTGGGTCGAGGAAGTGCGGGGCTTGGTCAAGGCCGGCAGGGAGTTTAAAGAGGCGGTGGCCGAGGTCTTTGCCGCCAACGCCCAACTACTGGCTCTCTGGCGGAAGCAGCAGGGCCGGTGAAAGGGCCGACGCCCCATCGTCTGCGCCGCTACATGGCGAAGTGTCTGGGTCTGAAAAGCTATCTGCACTCCCCCGGGGATGGCCGTACGCAGCCGCACCTTCCCGCTGCCGCCCTGTTGTGGGCTTTATTTATGGGAGCGTTGTTGCGCTGTCTGACCTTCGCCGGCATTGAGGCCCTGGTGCGCTCTTCCGCCCGCCGCGCCTTGCCGGTTTCCCGCCGCTTTGGTGATGACGCCCTTGGCTACTTCACCGAGCGGCTGGACCCGGCGCCCACGCGCCAGGCCGCGGTCACCGCCGTTCGCCAAGCCAAGCGCCACAAAGCATTCGATAACTGCCGCTTCATCGGTTTGGCCTTGGATGGAACAGGAGCCGGGCGATCGCGCCAAAGAGGATGTGGCGGGTGTCGACCTTACCGGAACGCGCAGCAAGAGATCGTCGGCTACCATCACCCGTTGGTCATGATGAGTGTGGTGGGAACCGGACTGACCCTGCCCTTAGATGTGGAACCCTACGGCCCTGGGGATAGCGAGTACAGCGCCGGTCGGAGGCTGCTCCGCCGCGCGGTGGGCAACCTCGGTCGGCGCTTTGCCGATTACGTGGTGGTCGATGGCAAGTTCGCCGGGGCCTCCTTCCTGCACGAAGCGGGGGAGGAAGGACTCTACGTCGTCGCCCGCCTCAAGGACAATCTCCCCGAACTGTTCGCCGCCGCCCAGAAGCGCTTTCGGGACCAGCCGCCGCGGCAAGTCTTCTGGGAAGACTCGGACCGGGTGGAAATTTGGGACGCCGACGATTTCGATCCTTGGCAAACGCTGTCCTGGGCAACGGTCCGTGTGATCTATTACCGGCAACACAAGCCGCACGGCGCCGTCGTGGAAGCGTATTGGCTGACCGATTTCCCTTCCGCGCGGGTCAGCCGCCGGACCTTGTATCGATTGGCCAAGAGCCGCTGGGAGATTGAGAACCAAGGCTTCAACGATGCCAAGAACCGCTATGGCCTGGCACACATCTGCCACCATGAGGCCAACAGCCTGCTGGTGGTCTGGCTCCTGATCTGCTTGGCCCTCACCGTCGAACGGCTCTACCGGCTGCGTTACTTACATCGCGGCACCCACCCTGTGCACTCGGCCATCGCTCTGCTCCTGCTTCTCCAACTCAGCCTGGGTTGGCGGTCGGCTACCCCCACCGACTCCAGTTGAGCAGATGACCTGGGCAGTTCCTGCGCTTGGTGCCTTTCCTTTCCCCCCCTGCCCCGCTTTCCCTATCGGTGTCCGCGACCCACTCCCAAAGCCGCCCGGAAAATAGCCTGCCTTGGCCATGTCTTTGCGATTGGCCTGAAAATGCACCCCTCACCCATGATCGACGACTTCTCTTTTCGAAAATTACGAAGTTGTTGATACGGCTTCAAGCGCCTTTTATTCTTGTTCAGGAAGTGCTATATTGTCCCCATTAGAACTCGGTAGACAGACTTCTAAGAACCTGGGCGGACAAAATTTGGATCAAAACCATCCTGAATTGGTAAGCGTGGATGGGCCGTGGCCCGCGATGGATTTTTGAAGCATCAGAGTCCCAGCAGGCAGAAACGACCGCGTGCTTGAAAGTTGGGCGTGGCTCGACTTTCGGTCCGGCGTCCAAGTTCTTTTCCGGAGGGAACCATGCGGAAAGTTTTTGCGATCCTTATTGTGACGCTGGCGGTGACGTCTGGAGCGTGGGCGCAGAACAAGAAGCGTGTTGCGCTGATGGATTTTGACTACGCAACCGTGCAGACCTACGTGAATCAAATTTTTGGCAGCAATCAGGATGTAGGCAAAGGAATCGCCGACTTGATGGTCACCAAGTTGGTCCAAGATGGCGTATATTCAGTGATCGAGCGCAAAGCCATCGACAAAATCCTTACGGAGCAGAATTTTTCCAATAGCGACCGCGCAAACCCGGATACGGCCGCGAAAATAGGCCGAATCTTGGGGCTGGACGCGATCATCATCGGGAGCATCACTCAATTCGGCCGCGACGATCAAAGCAAAAGCATCGGGGGCGGCGCGTTTGGCTCGATCGCCGGCAAGTATGGCCATGGTTTGGGCAATGTGGGCACCCATAAGGCCAAGGCGGTAGTAGTCATCAGCGCGCGGATGGTGGATACAAGTACGGCGGAGATCCTGGCGGCGGTCAATGGCAAAGGAGAATCGACGCGCTCGGGCACTTCCTTGCTGGGAGAGGGCAATAGTGCGACGGCGGGCGGCGGCGGCAGCTATGATATGGGGAGCTCAAACTTTGGCGCCACCATCCTGGGCGAGGCCGTGAGCGCGGCCGTTAACGACACCTCGAAACAGTTGGAAGATGCGGCCGGAAAACTTCCCACCAAGGTGATTACGGTTTCAGGCCTGGTTGCGGATGTTACCGGGAATACCTTGATTCTGAACGTAGGCACCAAAGCCGGGGTCAAGGTAGGCGATCACTTGGGGATTTTCCGCAAAGGTAAGGAAATTCGCGACCCTGCGACCGGAAAGGTCCTAAAGACGATTGAGACCCGACTGGGCGATGTGACGATTACCGATGCGGATGAGGTTTCCTCCACGGGCACGTATTCCGGATCAGCGCCTCCCAAGGTGGGCGACGCCGCAGAGACGGCGCAGTAGCAGGTGTTCTCCAAATAGGAGGTCGACGATGAGCTTTCAAATCGGAGACACAGTCGGGGATTATCAGATTATCGGCCTGTTGGGCGCAGGCGGCATGGGGAAGGTTTATAAGGTCAAGAACACTATTTCCGACCGCATTGATGCCTTGAAGATCTTGCTGCCCGATCTTGCCGATGACCAAGAACTCGCGGACCGTTTCATTCGCGAAATCAAAGTACTGGCTAGTTTGAATCATCCCAATATCGCAGGCCTCCGAACTGCGTTTCGCCTGGAAAATCAGCTCCTCATGGTCATGGAGTTTGTCGAGGGTACGACCCTAGAGGAAAGGATCAAATTGGGGCCGGTTTCCCTTGAGAATGCGATCGGCTACATTGCGCAGGTCCTGGCGGCGCTGGGGTACGCTCATAAGCACGGAGTCATTCACCGGGACATCAAACCTGCCAACATGATGCTAACACCCGAAAATGTCATCAAGCTCATGGACTTTGGAATCGCCAAATCCAAAACCGACCGGAAGCTGACCCAGACCGGCACTACCATGGGTTCGCTCTTCTACATGTCGGCGGAGCAGGTGCAGGGCAACGAGTTGGATGGCCGTTCGGATCTGTACTCGGTCGGGGTTTCTCTATACGAGTTGGTCACGGGGTCGCGGCCGTTCAAGGGCAAGAGTGATTTCGACCTTATGGTAGCACAATTGCAACAGATTCCCCAGGCCCCGATGGAAATGATGCCCGACTTGCCCAAAGCGCTCAATGACATCATCATGATGTCCCTCGAAAAGGACCCCGCCAAGCGGTTTCAGACTGCTGAGGCGTTCAGCATAGCTTTAGGAAGCATCACCCACGCGCTTAATGCGACTCCGGTGCAAGCCTCTGCCAGCGCACTCTTCGGAAGCGTCGCCCCTGCGTTTAATGCGAGCCCTGTACAAGCCACCGCGACGGGAATGATGGCGACGCAAACAGGGCCGGCCCCGCCGACCCCCGAGGAGTCGGTGGCGGTGGGCGGGACGGCTTCCGCCCCGGAGGGTCACATTATCACCGGCGATATGCCCACGGTGATGGCGCCGCAGCCGGAGGCTCCCGCGGCAGCGACGCTCCCTCCGCCGGAGCCCTCTCACGGCGTCCCGCCCCCCAGCGGCTCCAAAGGTTATCGCGGGCTCTACATGACGCTGGGGGCCTTGATTGTCCTGGCGATTATTGTCCTGGCCGCGACGCAGCTTCCACGCATCATGAAGACCCATGCTAGCGGAGACCAAACTGCCGAGGTGACCACGCCCAATACCGGAACGCCTAACACTCCGGCAGCCGACGCCACCGCGCCGCCGGTCGCGGGCGCGCCGAGCTCCTCAGCCGCTCCTGCCCCTCCAAGCCTCGGCGCAACCCAACCCACTGGCGCATCCCCGGCGGGTAACGCCAGTCAAGCGCCGGTAGAATCGGTAGATTCAACAAGCACATCTTCCGCGTTGCCGTCCACCGCGAATCCGCCGAAGCGGGGCGGGCACACGACGCACACCACCAACGGGCCCCCGGTGAACAACGATACTCCTTCCAATTTGGCAGTGGGGGGAGGGCAAGCCGTTTCGCCGCCCGCTGCTGGTGGGCCAGGCCAGGTTGCGCCACCTCCCGCGGCGAGCAACGCCGAAAGTGCGCAGGAGCTTGAGGAACTGGGAGATCTTCATACCAAGCTGGCCGTACGTGCCCAGGCCGCAAACGATAGTGTGGAGAACTTGCGCAAACAAATGGCGGCCAGTGGCAACAACTTGCGATCTGACATATCTGCCTCACAGACCCGTATGAAAATGTACATGGATAAATTTGACGCGGCTATGAATGCCGGGGACCCTATGGCGGCGAAGAAGTATATGGCTCTGGCGGAGCGGGAGGTTGAAATCTTAGAGAAGTTTTTCGGTCAATAATATTGGTCTGTCTGATTACTGGATATACCCACCTTAGAAATATCTTGCTTAAGTTATCTTGCCAGGTAACCGTTGTGACCTGCCTGCACAGGATGAGCCCCTCGCCCACGGTCCAGTTAAAAATCCTCTTTCCGCAGGTTTGTTTCGATCCCTCGGCCGACAGATGGGGCAAGGAGTTTCTTGTCTCGGCCGATCGGGAACAGTGCGTAGCGACCGCGTAGTGGGTTCACTCGATTCTGGAGCCGCGAGTCTATCCCCCCCCATGGCGCCGTCAGGCCTCTCCGTAATGGACCCACTGGCACGCAATTGAATTCAGAAGCCGTCTGGAAGTATGCTATCAGTCTGTCGAGAATGGAAACAAAAATTCTGGCGATATTAACGGCCCACCTCGGCCGGCTTGTAGAATTGCGTGCTACCGGAAAATATAGCCGCCACATTGCCGGGCCACAAGTTTTATGCGTTCTGGAGCGCTAGGCTTTGGACATTTATGTCATCAATCTTGACCGCAGCAAGGATCGACTGTTGGCGTTCGAAACGCTTAACGGTCACCTGAAGCCGAATTTCTTGCGCTTCCCTGCAGTCGAAGGGAAGAACGTCGCGAGAGGCCCACTGGTCGATCGCGGCATTATCACTGCCGATCTTGGCTACGGCGATGGTGCGCTGGGCAACGCCCTTTCGCATCTCGCGCTGTGGAATCTTGCGGTCGAGAAGAATCAAGCGTTCACGGTTTGCGAAGATGACGCGATCTTCAATCGCGGCTTCGGTCCGGCTGCCGAATCGCTGATTAAGGCGCTCCCGGGGGATTGGCACGTGATTTTGTGGGGGTGGAATTTCGATTCAATCGTCTTGTTCGAGATGATCCCGGGAGTCTCGCCGTGCCTTGGCGTTTTCGACCAGGATCGGATGAGGATGGGAATCGACGCGTTCCAGTCTGCCCGTTTGATGCCGCAGCCTTTCAGGCTCTTTAACACTTTCGGTATTGTCTGTTATTCTGTTTCTCCGATGGGCGCGCAGGCAATGAAACAGCACTGCTTGCCTTTCCGAAATATGGACGTGTTCATTCCTGGCCTGGGACGGGCGGTGCCAAACCGGGCTCTCGACATCATGCTCAACGGCGTGTACCCACGTGTCAATGCCTACGTGAGTTTCCCGCCGCTGATCATTACCAGGAACTTTCACAGCAATTCGACTGTTCAACAAATGCTTTGACCGGCCGGATTACGATCCGCGTAAGGTTGAGCGTGCCCGCTCCCTATATGGGGCTCGAACTGCACAAGACAGACTCCCCCTTTTCAGCGAGATCTGACTTGGACGCTAACGCCCCGGAGAATCGTCCCGCAAACTGGCCATCGAGGTTATTCCGTGCCGCGCATGTTGTCTCCCCAGCAACGCCTGCAAAAGCTTCTTAAGAAGGGATTGAAGTACCAGCGCGAAGGGCGCGCGCAGGTGGCTGAGGATTGTTACCGGAAAGCTCTGAAGGTCGACCCCCTGTGCACGGAAGCACAGCACATGCTGGACTTTCTGGCGGGGAAAGCCCCCCCTCCTCAGGAGTCCATTAAGTTACTGGGCGCGACCCTTGCCGACGACCCGGAAACACTCAACAACCGCGCAAACTCATACGCTGCTGAGGGCAAGGTTCAATCCGCGATCGAATGTTTCCGGCGCGTCGTGGCTTTGCGCCCTGCGTCTGCAGAGGCGCATTTCAATCTGGGCAGCGCGGAGGAGCGGCTGGGGAACCTCCAAGCTGCGGCCGATTCCTATCGGCGCGCAGTCGCGCTCAAGCCGGATTCTCCCGACCTTCATTGCCATCTGGCAAGGGTTCTTTATCAAAGTGGCTCCCTCGATCCGGCTGTGGAGCTGTACCAGCGCGCCTTGGCTCTCGATCCGAAGAGGTACGAAATATACAACGACCTGGGTCTCGTGCTCACCAACCTGGGCAATTTTGGCGCCGCGATCGATGCTTTCCGCCGCTCCCTGCGGCTGAATCCCCGCTGTGCCAAGACGATCGCCGGCCTCGGATATCTTTTCGAGCGCAAGGGCGATCTTATCTCTGCGGCGGACGCCTACCGTGATGCGATAAAACTTGACCCCCAGCTCATTGCCGCCTATACGGATTTGGGATTCGTTCTTTACGGACTGGGCGAGGTGGCCGAAGCCGCCGATTGCTTTCACCGCCTGCGCGCCTTGCAGCCCGACTCCGCCGAGGCAACTGCCAATCTGGGAATTATTCATCTGCTGCAAGGTGATCTGGCTGCCGGCTGGGCGGAATATGAATCCCGCTTGAAGGTCGGAATTGGCGATGACCGAAAGTTGGTCCAGCGCCGATGGAAAGGCGAGCCGCTCGCTGGTGAGCGCATTCTGCTTTATGCCGAACAAGGTTTCGGGGACACGCTCCAGTTCGTGCGGTATGTTCCGCTGGTCGCGGCTCGAGGCGGAGAGGTCGTGCTGGAAGTGCAGCCCTCTTTGCATCGACTGCTCTCGAGAACCGACGGGGCGTCGCAGGTGCTGAGCCGCGGCGAGACGCTGCCGGAATTCACCTGGCAATGCTCACTACTTAGTCTGCCCTTGGCCTTCGGGACAGAGTTGAATACGATCCCGATGAGAGTCCCTTATGTCTGCCCCGACCCGGCACAAGTGCAGGTGTGGCAACAGCGGCTCCAGGGGAATACGCGGCGGGTTGGGCTGGTCTGGGGCGGCAACCCCGCCATGCAACGCGATCGACTGCGCTCCATTCCCCTGGAGCTGCTTTTGCCTGTGATGAAGGTGCCCGGAACAACTTTTTACTCGTTACAGGTTGGCTCGGCGAGCGAGCAGGTGAAGCGGATGCCGCCGGACGCGCGGCTGATCGACCTCGCGCCGGAGCTGAAGGATTTTGCCGATACAGCAGCAATTGTGGCTAATCTCGACCTGGTGATTTGCATCGAAAGCAGCGTCGCGCACCTGGCCGGTGCCATGGGTAAACCGGTATGGATCATGGTGAATAAAGGCTGCGATTGGCGCTGGTTCCTGGAACGTAAGGATAGTCCCTGGTACCCAACGGCACGGCTGTTCCGCCAAACCGCTGTCGGGGGATGGCAGGAGGTAGTGAATCTAATCGAGCTTGAGCTTCGGCGGGGCTGATGTCATGCGCGAAAAGAATTGGATCTTGCTGACCTCGAATGAATGAAGAGGCACGTCTGCAGCTCCGTCCCCGACGCTAATGGCTCCATCGTCCCGCGAGGCCACTTGGCGGGTCAGTGAGCGATTGGAAGCGGACCAAGCGAACGGCCGGTTGGTCCTTCATGGAAGCCAACGGCATAAACCCTTTCGCCATCATCTCCTCTGCCGCTGTCTGGGTCATCAGAACCTCCGCGCACGGCTTGGTTCTCGACTCACCTTCTTGAGTGTAAATGTGAAGGGGCAAGTCCGTGATCTCCACGACGGTTCCAGGACGGAGTTCCCATCCCTCCTCAGTGAAAGTCTGTGCGAGCAGCAAAACCGCTGCAAAGGCTGCGTTCGCCCACAGATAATCATCATGGGCGGTAGGATCAGGGATTTCCTCGAAATCAAAGAGTTCGGTTGATTCCGTTTCCTTGCCGTAAGGCAAACGAATCAGAAAGCGGGGCAAGACCAATCCAAGATAACGTGCTTCCGCGAGACCCCTCAGCGCTGCCCAGACTGCGGCGGCCTCCGGGGGGGGCTGCTTCGTCCATTTACGCCGATCGGGCAGGTCCGCAATAGAATCACAACCCAATAGACCTGGGTGGGCACCGGTGATGAACGGAGCGCCCGCCGCTGCCGCCACCTTCGCCATACGACCGAGCAGTTCAGCATCTTCGCGCGAGGAGTCGAAGGTGTAGTTCCCAGCCAGAATGGCCCAGGGCTCAGCGCCGGGAGTCCCAACTGTCCTCTCCACCAGCAACCGGAAGGTTCCTGTGGACCTGAGATCCGATGAGGAAGCAAGGTCGCGAGAGAGTTCCTCCTTGCTGACATCGATCAGCAGCACTTTGAGCCGGGAACTTGTTTCAAGGTTGCGAACCAGGAAAAAAACGGCGCGCCATGCGGACTCAAGGGCCTGGAACGCGGGCAAGTGGAGAAGGGCGCTCATCTGTGCGCTTGTCGCCAGGTCGATCATTCCCAGCGCCTCGGCCTGCCGAGGATCGGCCCTGGGAACAATGTGTGGAGCAATGATACTGCGGACCAAGGAGGTCAATGGATCTTGTACGCGGGAAGGATGAGGCTGCTCAGTTTTCTTTTCCGTCTCCTCCACCATCTGGTCCAGGAGGTTTCCTGAGATGGCTTGCTGTACGTCCCCGCTCGAATCCCTTGGAGGTTCCACCGGGGCCGCCGCAGGCGGGGTTCCTCTTATGCCGAGCTCGCCCGCGGTTTCAGCGAAAGTATCCGGGTCGCTTAGCATTTCGCGTGTGTCGCGCAGCTTCTGAAACAGTTGGACCCTTCGGAAAAGGCTGTCGGGATGAAACTCCTCCATATCGCTGAACTTCAGGGTAATGGGATAGCCATCTTTTCCACCCATAAAGAGATCTAAATGGGGCGACATCTTCGCGAAAACCGAATCGTAATTGTCGCGGTCAATTAAGATGGGCCGCCGATTCGCCATCGCGTCCCCGATTTCGATGAGCTTGCGATTTCCACGGCCACTGAAATCTCCCAGAATGGCGACTCGGAAGGGGGTCTCGGACTCAGGTTTTGCCTGGACCTTCTCACGGCCTGCGGTCACATCGAGTTGAATCTCACCAAAGGAGTGACGATCCGGCATAGGGACGCTCCTCACCTCTGCAGTTTGTAACTGCACCAAAAACTAAGATTTGAATGACCACGGAAATTGTACGCTGATTGAGTCCCGTATCCAAGTCCCGAATCAGCCTGTCAGGAGAGCAGGGCAGGGAACATCAATCCTGAGCAGGGTTATCCCCGAATCTCTGATTGCTGATTACATGATGAATCCCACCCACTCACCTTCCAGATTGAATTCATTCAGGCCACCCGCAGCGTTCTTCAGTAGATAGCCTTTCCACTCACCTGTTAAGTCAAAAATATTGTAACCCTGCCGGTGGTTGTTAACCGCGAAGGATACCCACTCAAGGTTTTGATCAAACAGCAAGAGCACCGCCTTGTTCTGGGTGTTAACGATGTATCCGATCAACTCCGAATCGGGCGTCCAGCGACATAGCCCGGAATACGCGCCGGTTTGTTTAGGATCAAGCGAAGGGTTGGCCGTGGGATTGAGTGAGGTGGTGAAGAGCGGGTCCAGGGACCGATTGAATTTAGGACTGATTCTGCCGATTCGTAGCGGGTTAATCCAGGGGTTAAACATCGGATTGAGCGATGCGTTGCCCTTGGGGTTGATATTGATATTGAATAGAGGGTTGATGTTCGGATTGAACTTAGCGCGCGGCGGGGGACCAGGCATGGAATTCTTTCCTTATCGCTTGCGTGGACTTTTACCGCGAGGCTTCCAGGGTGCGCTTTGCCGCGGAACGACAAGTCCCTCCCCAATTCGTGGGTTTGAACACGATACTCCAGGGATATCGGGGAATTCGGCACAGCCCCGTTACAGGGAACTGAAGATCTTGGCAACACCCGAATGATCCAAGGGCCGACGGGCCCCACCGGGGAGTTCTACCTCGGTCTTGGCCGGGAAAAAGAGAAGCCGAGCCAAGAGCCGCCCCTCCAGGGTCAGGTGCGCTAAAGCCTCCGCCACTGGTTTCTTGCTGTCCGGGCCAGCTTGTTTTCCCGTCTTTTGAGTCTGGATCATCAACTTGCCGGATGGCGTGCGAGCCATTCCGGCCCATCGGAAATCGGGCTTCTTTTCGAGTTCGAGTAGCGCCCCCCGCTCTTCAATCGCTTCCTTGATCTGTTGGAGTGCGTCGTCCATACGGTCGAGAAGTTCGCTGTCTGTCATCCCACCTCCTCAAATAATCCATCCGCTCCACACTTCGGAGCCCAAAGGACATGCCGCGGAGTTTCAATAGCCCCAAAAGGACGCTGTGCCACGCTATGTTATCAAAGGTACGCACTAATAGAATTATTCAATTAAGGCAGAGAAATCAACCAGAATCTTATGGAGCCGCCCTATAGGTTTTGCCTTAACGTGTCACATTCGATAAACACCGCAACGAGGAGAAGAAGCCCTTCTGCAAAATGGGAAGGGCTCCGAGGGTATCCAGGTCGAACTGCACGGTTACGGGCTTGCCATTAGGAGCGGTCACGGGGCGCCCCCCGGCGACGCGCAGCACCCACTCGACGTTGTAAACACTCCCATTCTGCTGAGTCTTGTCAGCATCTCCAAAGAAGTGGAAGACTCCCCATGTTCCGCCGTAGCTTGGCCACGTCAATTCGGACCCACCTTGAATCTTCACCGTGAGCGTCACGCCCTGGCCTGTGATTCCTGGCCAGGTGAACTGCTGGAACGATGAATTGCCACCGGCATAGCTCAAAACTTGCCCGTCTATATTCATGGAGATGCTACTGACGCTCTCTGTCGGATGCGGACGCAGTGCGTACTTGAATTGCAGTTGCCCAGGTGCGCCGGAATAGAGCGCACGCTGCACCCCGGCGGCACGATTAAAAAAGGCGAGGAAGGCGGGATTTACCGTTTGCGTTGCCGAAGGATTGACAATGTAAGCCGTCCCCTGAGGGAGCAGAAGGCTCTTAAGGGAAGAGTTGTAGAACTGAGCCAACGCGCCATTGGCGGGATCATAAACCATCGCCAGATCTTGCGGAGTGGCTTCCAGGGTAGCTTGGGGGGTGAAGGGAAACTTGGATTCGAGCGGGCTCATCTGCGCACACAAACCTTGGCCACTCACCGGACCGGGTTTCAGGACTCCCGCGATTGACACAATGGGAGCCAGGAGCAGATTCTGGACCGTCTGGTCGACGTGGCCTTCCTGATCTATTTTGAATCCTTGGCCGATCTGAATGGCCGCCTGTTTGGCGCTTTGGGCATCGTTTTGGCACTGGGCCTTCGCGGCCTCCTTGTCACCCGGGGTCGTGTTGGCCTTGTCCAGGCAGCTCTGGAGGCCACTGAGGCCTACGATGTACGGCTTGTTCGTGTCTCCAATATACTGGTCCTGGCAGTTCGGTGAAACTACAGCCTGCACAGGCTGGAACGCCTTGACCACATCGGGTTGGTCGACCGAGGTGTTCTGAGCCGCGACGCAGAAGAGAGCCAGGAGGGGCGACTGATTGCCGGAAAGCTTCAAAAGCTTTTGCGCCGCGTCCCCAAGCCCCCCGTAACGAACCACATTCCCGTTTCTCAGGAAGGAGCGCCATTGCTCGACGAAGTCATGTTGATATTTGCTGCGCAGGTCCGTAGCGAGGCTTGCTAAGTCGATGTTGGAAGAACTTTCCTGCCCCAAAACCCATTGCTCTCCACTGAAATACTTGGGCAGATTCTGCAAGGCATTTTGCATGAAGGCCCAGCCGCTTTTGGTGAAGGCTCCACCCACCTCGCTTCGGTCAACAACGACCTCCGCCGAGCCAGGGAATTTCTTGTTGAAGTTGATCGGCGGATTGGCCTTATCCGCCTCTGCCAGCATGAACCGGTATACGCGCTCCACACCGGAGAACTGGGAGATGTAATTGCGAGCGCGGGCCACTACCAGCGTGTCGTACTCCGAGGAGTATGGGTTCTGTATTTTCAACTGCTCGCTGTAAAAGTCGAACTGCTTTTGAGCCAGTCCCGTAAGGTCTTGATCGATGTCGCGGCCGGCAACCCATGCTTTCATGAGAACCGGCGAAAGGAACAAACTTGTGCTCTTATCGTGATTGGAGGTGGTGATGAGGTAAGCCTTCAAGGTATCGTAGGCGGGACCATATTGATCATTGGGCCCCGGTGCACCCGGAAGCGCGGATAGAGTCTGCACCAAATTTGCCTGCGCCTGTCCAAACAGCAGATGCTGGAAATGCTGGAAGTAGATCCTCAGGACATCGGGATAAAGCGTATTCCCAACATATAATCCCCAGCGCATGCTGAAGGGTGGGCCATCCTGATGGTACTCCGACAAGGTCGCGAAGGACTGGCGGAGCGTTTCCAGCTTGTTCAGCGTGTCAAGCGTGGGTAGTTGTTGGCCGGTCAACTGGACATCCGAAATCCCTTGGGCGGCAGTGACCACCCGGCTTTCCATATTCTTATTCCGAATAAAGGAGACGATAAAGCCAATGATGAAAATCAGCAGAATCACCGACGCCGTGGCCAGCAGAATTCGTCTCCAGAGGCTGGTTTTTGTGCTGGAAGCGCTCGCCGCAAGGGCGGAGCCGTCCTTGAGCAGCACGTCGCTAAATACATGGGGTAGAAAGACCCACTGGGGGACTCTACGGCTTTCACCCGCTTCTGTAGCCGGGACTTGCGGGGCGGCCTGAGCCGCCGCCTTCCTGTAATCGAAGATTCCGGTTGCGTCCAAGCCGCCGTGCGCGGCAGAAGGTTGGGCGATCGGTTCCTCCCGGGCAAGAGTAGGCCCCGCTGTGGTGATGGTAACCGGTCTTACGCCTGAGAAATAGAACCCGCGAAGGAATGGACCTCTGCGCAACTGGCTTGGCCGGCACAGATCGACTAGCAGTTGGACCAATAAATTCCGCAGTTTTCTGAATTCTCTGGGGAACTCGTAGATGGCCGGCAGTTTGGTGGCATCAAACTCCTGCCAAAGCAATTTTACGCGCCGATCCGCAAGAGACTGAAAAAGGTTGTCGAAGGCTCCCGAGATTCTGGCGGATTCCTGCTCGGCATAAACGCCGGTGGAATAGGTGACCATGGGCAGAGTCGCACCAAAAACTACCGAGGCTTCGTCATAGGTTAGATTGCGAACATAATCGTGAAAGAATTGCAAGCGATCGGCCCGCGTGAATAGAACGTAGACCGGAAGGCTGATGCCCAGCAATTGCGAGACTTCGCGGAGGCGCGTCTGTATCTGCGCGATGCTGGCTGCCATGGCTTCGGGTGCGCCTGCCTTCGTAAAGCCTTCACAGTCCACGCAGACCACGGCGGCCCGGGGGGAGGGGGTGCCCTTTCCAAATACCGAGTGAAGCTGGCGGGGCGCCAACTTCTTCACCAGTTTGGTCCACTTCGGACGGTCTTGCAGCATCGGGCCACCGGCTTCCGCAAAGATGAATTGCCGGGTATACCAAAGGTTGGCCGTCCGCGTGGGGACCGGCACCTTGTCCTGAACGGCCTGGCCCGTCAGTAATTCAGGTTCGAGCCCGGAATGCAGGATGACGCTGGTCTTGGCTGAGCCGGTCTCACCCAGGACAAGAAAGAGAGGCAAGTTGCCGACCCGCGCACTACGGCCCAGTTGCGATGCCTGGAGCCGCATCTCGGCTTCTCGAATCAGGACGTCAATTTCTTCCCCTCCCGCTGCTCCGGCGGGGCTCATTTCCGCGCGTTCCTTGTCTTTGACTCGGAACCACCAAATCAGGGTGATAAACGCTGCGATGCCGATGAGGGCAAGTGCAATCCGGAGTATCCAAAGGCTGCTCCCTTGCAAATGCAACCATGATCCGATAAACCAGGCCAATACCAACCACACGATAAGGGCAAGCGCAGCGATCCAATATTTCAATTTGGTCTTCACGGGGACTCCCTATTGGGGCGTAAACGGAGCCAATCAGTGTAATCCTGATGCCCCGGAAATCAGCGCGAACTCGAATGCTACAAAAAACAGAATCGCAAAAAACAACGCTCCCAGTGTGCCGATGAGGAGAGCTCGAACCCAGGGATCAGAGGATTGCTGACGGACCGCGTCTCTTGGAGGTGCCCAGTTCGGAGCCAGCGGGCGCGGTCCGCCCCGAAGATGTTGGAGCTTTTCCGTCACCGTGGAAACGACAACGCGTACCCCCTCTTGACCACTAATGCTGTAACGGCCCCGGTAACCGAGCAGCAGGCAGAGGGCATAGGTCTCCAGCACATCGGCCGTTTGGGGGGAATCGCTCTTCGCCATGAGCCGGTCGATGCAATGGAAGAACATTTCTCCTGCGGTGTGCACGCCGAACAGTTCCTCCTGCAAGGGCATACGCGGCCAATCTGTAAAAATAGGATTGTTGGAGTTGAGAATCGATTCGTCCAGGAAAGCGACCACTGCGAAGGTGGCCAGACGCACATCATCGGGGGCGTAGCCCTTCCGCGTGGCTTCCGATTCCGCCGCACCGATCGCAGCCTTGATCTGATTTCGAAATGTCCCAGCGTCCGCGACCGCCTGCCGATTCGAGCGCAAGCGCGTGATAGCGGTCAGAATTTCCTGATAAATCAATGCTAGATTCGTGCGTCCGGCCACGGTCGCAGACGCAAGGGATCCGGCGCCCTGCGGCGGTGAACCGCCAGCCTGTTGTCCACCCATGCTTGACCTCTCAGGATTCCAGGATAACGAGCAATTCAATTTCTGGGTTGGGGATTTCACCCGGAATGTAGATTCCCACGTGACGGGTCTGAACGATGTGATCCCAGCACGGCCCCGCGCGGCTAACCGAAAAGTACTGGCTTTCGACCCGGCGGGCTACGGCGGAGGGAGGAACCGGAACGTGCGTCAATTCCATGCCGGGTAGCGCCCTCTTTACCAATTGGGGAACGAATTGCGCGGAGCAAACCTTTACCAGTTGAAGCGTCCGGGTAATGACATCTGCGTCGCCCAACGCCGCGTGCACGGAAATCAGCCAGCGTGCGCGGTCCAAACACCGTTGATCCGTGATGGTGCCTTCATAGAAGTAATTGCCGACGGTGTGAAGCGGGATGGAAAGGCAATTCGAAGGCGCCAGAAGGTCCAGATGTTCGCGGATGTGCTTGTCAACCTCCGCGAAGCATGTATCGAGAGCCATATGATTATAAAGGGGAAGATTGCGGGGCTGAGAATCCAGGGCGAAAGTACATAGTGCTCCCCCCAGACGAAGGAGTTCGAGGAAGAGTTCTTCCGGATGCCCGCGTTTGGTGAAGAAAAGATGGCGGAGGGGGCCAAGGCTGGAGTTGATGGCATGCAAAAACCAGAATTGTCCAATCTCCTGCGCCGAAAAGCCGGTTTGAAATTTTCCCCTCCCGCGGTTATCGAGAGAGATCGTTGCACTCTTTTCCTGGAGAATCTCGATCAGTCGGCGGGTCATCAACATCAGGGCCGGGCTGGCGCTGATCTGAGTGCAGGGAGGAATGAAGCCTTCGTCGTAGATGAAATTGCCCGAGCCATCTCTTCGGATACGGGCGACGGGAAGTGCCGGCATATTTCCGGCATCCTCAGTGTCGAGGAGGATTTGGATATTTTTTCGCCCTATTTTCAAAGGCTTTTCATCAGTGCCCGTATTCTCATCAGGAATCGTAGCGGATTCGGCGATGAACCGAGTTAGCCCGTTCTTATCTTGATCGGTTAGAGCGCAGTTCGGCGCGCCGAGCCGGTGTGGCGGAATCGCCAGGAGCACGGTAAGGTTTTCCCGAGTCGGTGGAAATAATTCAGCAATACTACGGGCGGCGGGCAGCGGGTCGCTTTCCGGCATGTTAAAGGGCAGCCCGTCCTGGAAAATCCCTCGCGCATGGACTACGGACACGGTACCGTTCCGCAAGGCCTCGGCATCAAGTTCCAGCCCTACGATTCCATAGGGCTCGAACCACAATTTCGAGATCCCGAAATGCGTGATCTCCTCGAAAAAGCGGCTTTGCACCTGAAAATGATGCGGCCCGAGGTGCATGCCCTCTGACCACACAACTTTTGAGAGTTGCTTCATGGAGTCAACCCGGTAGTTTTCGGTTAGTCGCTATCGGGCAGGTCTTCCCCTCGCGTGTCCCGTGATCTTCCGATCGGCCGTCCAGGATCCCACGCCCTCTGACCCGCAGGGCTACACTATTTAGATCTATTAAAGGCCGGCCCCGAAGATGACAACAGAAGGGCGACCTTCATATCCAAAGCCTACCATACATGGGAGTTCTTTTCCTGTACGAATCGCCGTCAATATTACAACATCTTGGCGCCAAACAACAAACTTTCGCCATCACCCTGTGTTGCGACGAACAATAGTCCCCGGGGACGGTTCGACTTGGGTCGAGTATCGACTCGTGGGTCAATAACACAGGGTTTGCATGGGAACGAGAAGCATTGCCACCCCCAGTTGAGCCCCAGGCCGTTGATCAATTCGATGAGTTAGACCACAGGCCGTTGATCACCTCCACGGTGCGATCTACCAGGATCTGTCCCCCTTCCGGGCCTACCACATTGCTTTGTATGATGGCACTGTAACTGCCACCCCGGACGGCCCTCTCGGTCGGCAGGTAGTAGCCGGATCCCACAAGCTCGATTACAAACGTCTGCAGGGCCTTGCTGCGTGCCTGGATGCGAATTCCGTAGTCGGTGAAAAGCTCGAAGGGGTTGGTACACAGAGCCACATCCCCGATGCGGAGCACGTGTAGCTCAATCTGGTATTTGGGTTGCGGTTCAGTTTTCTGCCTCCCGAACTCCTTTACGACCCTTTCATCCCACTTCATCCGCATGTAGAGCTGGTCGGCCGCCTTCGGGTCTGCGGCAATCTGTGCCACGGCTTGGTCGTACTCCGCCTTCACTTCCACGTATTCTGCTTCCGTGACCAGCCGCATCGGCAGCGCGAGCGTCTCCACTTTGTGGACCAAGGGGGCGTCGGCGTGGCGATCACTCTGCACGGCGTCGTAGCCTTCCTCCACGGCCAGAACGATGCGCCGGGCTATTTCGTCCAGACGGCTCAAATTGCGGAGTTTGCGCATCCGTTCCTCGGCCGCCTTCCGGTACATCAGGTGCGGCGACTGGTCGCCGGCGGCTCCGACCATACCCAGCACACATAAATCTGCGCCAAAGCGTTGCCGCAGGGCCACGCGCACCGGATGCCAGAAGTCAGCGTTCACCGTAGTGTCATTCTCCACTTCCTGCGCCGGGCAGGCCACCTCGATGATTGTGGCGATGAGCTTCCCGCCCTGGTCCCAGAAAAATAGCATGTTGACGTCGTGATCTTCGTAGCCCTCTAGACCCCGGAACTCCGGCACATTGGTATCACCGTACATTTTCGACGAGCCATCGGCGTAGGCAGCGCGCCGGTTGACGGCCACCACGGCATGACTGAGTCCCCACGCAACGCTGCCGGGGCGACGGCCGTTCCAGGCTTGTGCGATCGCCTCGGCCACGCGTGGGACGAAGAAAGCCCGGTAGTCATCGAGCTGCGTAACGCCCTTGGGAATCAGATACCGGTCTTTCACCACGGCCGCTGTGTGAGTGTGGATTGCGTTCAAGAAGATCTTATTCACCTCCAACTTGGGAAGGCGTTTGTGCACCTCGCCGCGGACCTGGGCGAGGAAGTCGTCCGGGATCTCGACCAGATCGCAGGAAACGAGAATCGCCATGTCGAGCGATCGGTCGCCCTCGGTTGATTCCAGGGCCACAACGTTAGCCGTCAGAGGTGTCGCAGCCGTGTAGGCGACCCGAAGATTGAACTGCCCCCCCAAGGCCGCGGGCAGCGATGGTGTGATGTCGGCGGTCGCCGTGCCAATGCGCAATTCGGCCGCATGTAATTTCGCCGCCCACAACGGTGTGATGAGTAAAAGACCGGCCGCGATGAGTTTAAGTTGCCGCATAAAATCCTCCTGTGTTGATTGCGTAATGAGTTTGCACCGATGGGCACGACGCCCGCCGTCTCCAGGGCACAAAAGTATAGCTCCGCGGTCTCGATCGGGACCGGCGCATATTCCGCTGCGATTTCGTCGCGAATATCTAAAATCGATCTGCGGGCATCGGCATCATAAGCCGACGCGTCCGGAAAGCTCGTGCGGCGCAAGTCTGTTTCTCCTTGCAACCGCTCTCGGTTCTTCGAAAAAACCGTATAGAGGCACTGCAAGTGCAGGGCGCGCAGGAGCTTCTCGTGAGGGATGGAGGGCCTCCCGCCCTCGGCATACATACCCTCGATGCAGGTTGAGACACGGTTCAACACCGTTTCATCGCCCTGCAAAAGCGGGTCTTGGTCACTGCTGTCTTGACTCCGGGGATTTTCTCATACCCGATGCCCCCATGGCAAATCCGCTGTCCAAATTAGCGCGAAACCGTCGTGCTCCAGGCGGCGCGGGGAGGTTGGTTGGGGTTCTCCCGTCACGGAAAGCCGCAGCCTTCCCGCACAGCAAGCGGCGAACCCGCAGGTCATCGCTCAGTGGCTGAACCGTAATGCGGAGCGTGGATTCCGACAGTCCGACAACCGCCCTAAGAGCTTTTTCTGACGACAACAAAAAGCCCTGACGCTTTGTCTTCATCGACAGGGTGTAGCCTCTTAGCTGATGATTGTTCTTGACAAGGATGATAGCCATGATATACTAGATGGTGAGGCCAGCGCATGCCGGCAGACGTGAGACAGCAGGCAGCGCGCTGACGCCGAAACGCCGACTGGCCACTATGCCCTGTCCACTGCCCTTTGAGGATTCCCGCCTGCGCCAAGGGTTTCACCCCACTCACACACTAATCAAGGTCCGAAACTCGGTGTCGAGACGTAGAAATGTTAAAAATGAAGAGTCCTCCCAATGAGTTATTGAAAACAAAGGGGCAAAAAAAGTGCTCCCAATGAGTTGATGAAAATAAAGAAGTTAACACGTTTTCCGGTTGATTTACTGAAAGGAAAGGAGATAGATGTTTGAGGCGTGGCTGCAACGAATCAACGGCATCCCCACTACCGGCTCGGTGGGAACAAATTTTTCGGCCGTCTTTTGTGATAATATAGAACCAATTTAGGTGGAACCCTAATCATGAGCTTCCTGGGGAAATACCAAATCGTCTCCATGATAGGAGAAGGTGAAACAAGGACTTTTCGCGCGCGCGAGGCTTCCACTGGCCGCTCCGTCGTCCTGCACCAGCTCTTGCGCAGCCGGACTTCTCCGCATCAGCGTGATTTGGCGTCCATGGTTTTCAAATATCTCCCTCGGGTGGGCGCCCAAGGACCCGAACAATTTGTTGATATGGGGGAAGATGAGGACCGCGTATTCATCGTGACCGCGGATGTACCGGAGTGCCTGGACCTTCGCAAGTGGCTACAGTCGATCGCAGATTTACAGGGAGACAGGGGAATCTCCCCAAGGCCTTCCCAGATCGACCCCGACGCAACTCAGAAGTTTTCTGGGCTGAGGCCTGAAAGTTTGCAAGAGGGACTGCTCTCGACAGACGGAACTTTGACTCTCTCCTCTCCTCAATCTGCCTTGTCGGAGCCGGCCACTCCTGATTCTGAGAAGACGCAAGACATTGAGGTTACACCACTGCCGCAGGCGCCGCCGGGAAGCCAGCGTGAGCCCGGTGAGTTCACCCGCATGTTCAGCGCTCCTGGAAGTAAGAAGGAGTCCCCTGGGTCATCCGCGTCTCAGGATGAGGTTTCCCTCCGCCCCCCAGCACAACCCGTGCCTCCGGCTTCACAAGAGGCAGCAAAGAAAAGCCCCGGCGAATTTACCCAGATGTTTTTCGGGAAGGACATTGCCGGACAGAAAGCGGCCCCTCCAGCGCCCCCGCCAACTCCGGATTCAAAACTCGCGCCTGCGATAAAGCCTGCTGACAAGCATCCCCGAGGTCAGGTCCCGAGCGGTTTTGAAGTAGTTTTTCAGAGCCGCAAGCAACCACCGCGTGCGGGCGCGCCACAGGACCCCCCTGGGCCAAAGAATGTGCCTCCAGCGCAAGTACCGGCGAAGACTGGGAGTCCCGGCGAGTTCACGCAAATATTTTCCGGCATGAGCAAGGACAAAGCCGAACCGCCACAATCGCCACTGACCCCGGGCGAGCCGCCGAGTGCACCTCCTCCACCTAGTCAGAGGGCGGGCCCCGGTGAGTTTACACAAATATTTTATGGCGTGGGCAAAGGCAAAGTCGAAGCGCCGCTGGCAGAATCGCCAGTGACCCCGAGCAAGCCGCCGAGTGCGCCTCCTCCACCTAGTCAGAAGGCCGGCCCCGGTGAGTTCACACAAATATTTTATGGCGTGGGCAAGGACAAAGCTGGCCAGCCCACTACCTCATCATCGCCCCCCGTACGGACGACGAATGTGCCGTCGCCGCAGCCCCCGGCGGAGAAAGCCGGCTCTGGAGAATTCACACAACTCTTCCACACACCCTTGGCAAAAGGGGAGCCGTCAGAGGTCCCTGCTCCATCACTGGCGGTAACCATGCCCTCGGTGCCGCTGCCCGCTTCGCCACCCCCAAAGGGGCCAGGTGAATTCACCCTCATCTTTAAGGCCGGTGCTCAGGCGCCTTCCAAGGTCGAGCCGCCGCAGTCAGAACCAAGGCTAGGGTCAACGATGCCACCGGCTGGATCGGAATCGCGAGCTGCCACCCCTAATCCTCTAGCTTTCCCTGCTTCTCGGAGCGATTCGCCCGGTCCCGGTGAGTTTACGCAGTTATTCCAGAGCGGCGGTGAACCGATGGGGGGGAGGCGGTCTCCTGTTATTGGCAGCCCGTCCCAACCGCCTGCACCTCTTCCGGGAGCAAAAAAGGGGCCGGGTGAACTGACAGTGTTCATGCAGGGATACAAGCCGCCGACAGCATCGGGGCCATCCCCAGGCCTCGAACCGCCCAAACCGTCGAGCCCTCCGCCGCCAGCGGAGTCTGAGAAAAAAGGGCCCGGTGAATACACGATGTTGTTCCAGCGGCCATCCCAACTGACGACTTCTGTGCCACTAACCGCTGCGCCCCCGCCAACCGTTCAGCCCGCGCCGCCTCCGCCCCCGGCTCGCCCGCCTGGCGAGTACACAAGTATCTTTGAGGTTCCTCGAACGCCCCCAACACCCACGCAGGTAGTTCCCCAGGCAGCTCAGCCCGCTGGCCGTGGCCTCCCTGCGGTTCCTGTGGCCCCTCCGCCTGCACCCGCGATGCCGCAACGGCCGGCCGCGCCGCAATTGGCTCACCCCCAAGTCGCGATGCCGCGACCTCCGCAGCCCCAGCCACCGCCGCCTCCGGCTTATGCCATGGCGCCTCCACCGGCCATGCCGCAGATGCAGCCGGTGGCGATGCCATCCGCGCCAGCTCCGAAGGCAGTGCCCGCCGGGACTAAGAAACCGGGGAAATTCCTCGTGCCGCTCCTGATCCTAGGAGCCTTGTTCCTTGCTGCCGTGGTGTTGGTCCTATTCTTTGCCTTTAAGCACTAAGAAGGAATGCGCGTTTGGCGGCAGATCACTCCGCTTGCGGGAGAAGGATAATCAGTTCCAGTTGGGGGTTGGGAATGTCTCCGGGGACATAGGCCGCAACGTTTCGAGCTCGCTGCACGGCCTCCCATGCGACCCCGGATTGATTCAAGCTGAAATACTGGGAGTTGAGTTTAATCGGGATTGAGCCTGGCGGGGAAGGGACGTGCACCATCTGCATGCCAGGGAGAGCTTGGCGAATGAGCGTTTCAATATGCGTAGCGGAGCAGATTTTGACAAGTTGAGGAACCCTTTTGAGCAATTCCGCCTCGCCCAGGTCGGCACTGACCGCCAAATACATCCGCGTGTTAAAGAGATACTTGTCGTTGGTAAGCGCCGCTGCATAGATCGAAGGCTGGGTGAGTTTCAACGGCAGCGAGACGACGTTGCTGGGAACCACGGTCTCTAAAAGTGCCCGCAGCTTTTCGTCGAGATCGGTGAAGCAGGCGCCGAGATTATCATGATCATACAGCGGGAGGTCGCGCGCCTGCACGGTCGGCGAGAATGTGGTAAGTGACCCGGCAAGGGCAAGCATGGCCGCAAATAAGCTTTCGGGGTGCCCCTTCTTTGATTCAAACATGTGCCGCAGGATGGGGAAGTAGCTGTTTGCAGTGTAAAGGAGCCAGAAGTTTGCAATGTCGGAAGCGGTGAAATCTGCCAGGCTCTGATTTTTTTGCCGGCGTATGCTCGAAAGGGCATGGGTCTTGGCGGCCAGAATCTCCACCAGCCGGCGCAGAATCGCCATTAGGTATTCGCTGACCGATAGATCGAGTACGGGTGGAACGAATTGCGGGTCCAACTGGTAGGTTCCTGCCGTGGTTTTCTTGATACGCCCGATGCGCAAGGAAGTACTTCCCTGGCGAGGTTCTCCTTCCAAAAGCAACCGGAAGTTCTTCTTGGCAATTTGCACTGGTCTTTCCGCCAATCCTGAATTCTCATCGCGCAGCAGGGCGACCTCGGCTTGATAGCGCGTATCCCCGTTTCGCTGACCCATTGTGACGTTGAGGCCACGGTCATGATATTGAGGAATGGCAAGGTATACATCGACAGTGTTCTGGTCGGGTCCAAACGCTTGCTCCAGCGATCGTGCTTCCGGCGCAGGATCCGAGTCAGGAATTTCGAACGCCAAACCATCAGGGAACAGCCCCGTGGCGCGGGGCAGAAGCAATGTGCCCGTCGAAAGAGCTTCGCGGTCGATTTGCACTTCGGCGAAGCCCCAAGGACAGAACCTCAGAGCGTCTAATTTGAACTCCAACACACTTTCAATAAACCGGTCCTGGAGTTGTAAATGCTGTGGGGTGAGGAAGGTCCCCTTTGCCCAGATGACCGGCTGAAGTTGTCTCATAACGCTTCAAACTAACAAGAGTTGGCTTTCAAAGTCAAACAGGAAACGGCTATTCATCCGCCTCCCATGCATACGAACGGAGTGACCCGGCATTCCGAGAGAATTGAAATGTTTTCCATATTGACGGCGACTCGGCTTAGTCTACCACAATCCTCGGCAAAGCGTATCGTCGAGCCTGTTGTTGGCTGGCGCTCAGTTTGGTGATGTAGCGACGAGTTTACCTCGCCCAATGGCGGCGTAAGACGGCCTCTACAGCAAACTGAGACACCGCGTGTCGTTGAGGGAAGGAGATGGTGGCTTGCAATTCTCAAGGTTTGAGATAAACTGACGGAAGGTGAATCACCCGCAAGATCCAGATTGAAAGAGCACGGTGAGGGAGAAAGCTTTCACGTGGCGTTCGACGAACCCCAGCCATCGTTGTTCACGGTCCAAGAGGAAGGTCTTTGCGGCCGGGTTGCTCCGCTCACCGATGTGGGTCGAAAACGTGGGCTCAACGAAGATAGCCACCTCGTACTTCCTCTGGACGGCAGCGGCGCGCTTCCTACCGGAGGGATGAGCACTTTATCAACTAAAGAGCCGGGTTTCCTCCTCGCCGTAGCCGATGGCATGGGTGGCCATCGTGGGGGCGAGGTGGCTAGCAGCGCTTGTGTGGAAAACCTGGCCAAGGAAATCGTGTCCCAGTTGCACGATTCTGCAACCGGCCACCCGGATTTGCCCTCGACCCTGAAACAATCGGCCGTGGCTACTCACCGAGCGGTTTTTTCTCTCGCCCAGGAGTACGCGAAGAACCAAACCATGGGCACTACTCTGACCGCAGCGCTCGTATGTGGGGCGCGAGCTGATGTGGCCCAGGTCGGAGATTCGCGCGCTTACCTATTCCGCGAGGGCAATCTTATCTTGCTGACACAGGATCAGACCATCGGCAATCAATTGCGCAAGCGGGGTGAAGACCCCGCTTCGGTGAGCCCGCAAATCAGGGACCTCCTGACCCAGGCGGTGGGAGCGCAACCTGAAATCAATGTCATCATGACGGCCGTCGATATCGAACCTCAGGATTGGCTCTTGCTGTGCAGCGACGGATTGTACAAAGTGGTTTCACCGGAAGAACTCGTGGAAATCCTGGAACTGGAAATTCCCCTCGTCGAAAAGGCTAGCCGCCTGATTATCAGGGCAAATGAAAACGGAGGACCCGACAACATCACCGTGATTCTCGTCGAGATCTGCCCGGTTGAGCCGGCGGGTTAAAGCGAATGCAGGTTGCGGCGGATATTGCCCTGTGTTCTTGCAGACGCCAAAAAATCGTCGCCCCATGATCCCAAGGAAACCGCTGATCAACTTGCTACCCAAGCGGAGATGCCTGAACCGGCGCCGGTGGGAGGAAGCGAGGGAGGCGTCTGCGTAACCGTCGCGCTCTGTTCATTTTGGTGAGAGGTCCTCGAGAGAGGTGGTGACGCTTCTCTCGCCAGCTTCGCGGGAGCTGTCCCTAGGGTTGCGTAACGAAAATAGGCTTACTGATGCGACGGATGTCAACTCGTTGTAGCGCTGGGCTTTAGAGGTTGCGGAAAAAAACCTCAAACTGTCATCCTGAGGAGGCGTAGCCGACGAAGGACCCCTGCATTTTCTTGAAACTTCAAATACAGGGGTCCTTCGCTTCGCTCAGGATGACAGGATTGAAGCATTGTTCCGCACCCTCTTTAGCCCGGCATGTGCCGCCCTAAAGGGCGGCGCTACGGTAAACGCATTTTCCTTACGCAACACGAGGGTATTACCGGAGATTTCCTCATCGCGAAATCCCCCCATTCACCCGCTCGTGAGCCACTTGGCTTGCCGCAAGCCCGTGGGTCGGGCCGGAGGTTGAAAACGGAAAATCCGACTAACATCTCCGCGGAGATCATCATCGTAGGAGGTGGCTTGGCGGGCGCTGCAGTGGCTGCCGTGTTGGGCCGGCAAGGTCAACGGGTGATCCTTGTGGACCCTCGTTCAAGCTACGCGCCGGTATTCAAGGCCGAGAAGATCGACCAAGATCAGGTGCGGATGTTTCGCAGTTTCGGTCTGCTTGAGCATCTGCTCCCGCATTCCAGGCGAGTGCGCGAAATACGGGCGGGCTACGATGGCCGCATTTTCAAGACCATCCGCATCGAACAATACGGCATCAGCTACCCGGACATGGTGAACGCCCTGCGCGCGCACATGCCGGAAGGGGTCGAATACCGGATGGGGCGCGCGGAAGTCATTGTGAACAGCGGCGACGTCCAACGCGTCGGGCTCGCCGGGGGCGGGGAACTGACCTCGCGACTGGTCGTGTTGGCTTCCGGTGTCAGCACCGGGCTCCAAGCCGACCTCCGGCTGCGCCGCCGTGTGGTCCGGAGAGACCAGTCTCTCGTCTTCGGGTTTACCATAGCTGCTGCGGATTCGCAGCCTTTTGACTTTGACTCGATTACTTACTACCCCAATGACCCCTCGGCCTGTATCGACTATCTGACACTCTTCAATATTCACCAGACCATGCGCGCGAACCTCTTTGTCTTTCGTTCCGCCAGCGACCCGTGGGTCCGTGAGTTCATCCAGGAGCCGGACGGGATGCTCCGTCGCTACCTGCCTAAGCTGAACCGCGTGACCGGCGAGTTTCGAGTGATTGGCAGGGTCGAAACCGGTCGAGTCGACCTCTACCGAATGGAGGGTGTTCCTCAGCCAGGCGTCGTACTGATCGGCGACGCGTTCCAAAGCGTCTGCCCCTCGACCGGTATGGGCCTCGACAAGGTTCTAACCGACGTGGAGGTACTCTCGGAGTGCGTCCCACGTTGGTTGTCCAGTCCCGGCATGGGTGCCGACAAACTCGCGGACTTCTACAACCATCCGCGCAAACTTGCCACGGATTCGCGAGCTCTTCAGCGTGCCCACTTCCATCGACGGGCGGCTACGGATCTTTCCTTACGGTGGCGGATTTACCGCTTCCTTTTGCATCTCAAGCGGCAGTCTTCAAGTGCCATTGAGGTCCTGCGCCGCGGGAGCAGGTGATGAGACCGCATCTAATCGTACTTGTGGAGGGCGAGGGTTCCGGCCCACTCGTGAAGTGTAAGTGCGCAGCGCCTTCGTTGGCGAAAAGGATCGCGCATGGTTAAGAAGCGTGAATTAACGGACTTCCGTCCCGGTGGCTTATCCGGTCTTCGTCCTTGCGAGATACCGGGTTTGGGTCAGGACATGAGCGTGGAGGCCGGCCGGGCATCCCCGGAGGAATGGGCCGGTATCCTCCAAAGCTTCCGCGATGCCAACCTGTACCAGACATGGCCATATGCCTCGCTTCGCTGGGGCGGAAAGAATCTAGGCCACGTGGTTTTAAGGCGGGGGAGAGAAATAGCGGCGGCAGCCCAGGTCATTTCCATGAAGGTTCCGGTCTTCCCGGTGGGACTGGCTTACGTCAAATGGGGGCCTTTGTGGCAGACGCGGGGGCCGGCAGCGTCTCCCCACGCCCTTCGCGAGATGCTAATCGCCTTGCGGGGAATCTATGCGGACCAGGGGCGCATGCTCCTTCGCGTCACTCCCTGGGAGTTCGACGATCACGGTCTATGTTCCATAGTTCACGATGCGGGCTTTAAGGTGAATCCGGCGGCGGAGCGACTGCGTACGACGGTATTGGACCTTTCACATTCAATGGAGGAGTTGCGGGCGAGTTTGGCGCGGCAATGGCGCCAAAACCTGAGACTGGCGGAGAAGAACGGCTTGGAGGTGCGTGAGGGGTTCACGGATGCCCTGATCGAGGATTTCTGCTCCCTTTACGAAGACATGCGGCGGCGAAAAGGGACAGGCCAAATTCCGCAGGTGAGATACCTCCCCCAGGCTCAACGGGAACTGCCGGAGGTTTTGAAGATGCGGGCGATGATGTGCCTGCATGCGGGTGTGCCGGTGGCGGGCCTGGTGGTTTCAGCCATCGGCTCGAAAGCATTCCCCGTGGTGGCAGCGACGGGCACGACAGGCCTGGATCTTCGGGGATCGTATCTGCTGCAATGGCAAATGATCCGGTGGCTAAAGGAGCAAAACATTCGCTGGTATGATCTTGACCGCATCAACGAAAAGACCCATCCCGGGATCACCCAATTCAAGCTCGGTTTATCCGGCAAGTTGGGAAGCACCGTGGAGTATCTTGGCGAGTTTCAAGCGTGCGAAAGCAGGACGAGCCGTCTATTGGTGGGTGCGGCCGACCTCCTGAGGTCTGCCCTCTGGAAAGCCGGAATTGCCATTCACGATCGCGGCTAAGGTGGAAAGAAACGACGCGTGGGAGTCCGGCTGTAGTGCGGCCATTATGTGTTTTGGTCCGAGCAAGACCCCGTAAAATAAGCCGGTCCACACCTCGCCCTCATTCTGCAAGCGAAAATCGAAAGATGCATACGCACTTTAATCCCCTTCCGGTTTCGCTTTTTTGTTTACGAATTCCGATCTCGGCGATATGCTTCTTCGTTCGGGGACCACAATTCAAAAACAAAATAAGGAGGACTTACCTATGGAGGGGAACATCCGTTCTCTAGCAGCAGGCGTTGTACTCTGCGCGGGGCTGATGGCGGGACTAGCGAAACCGGCAAGCGCGACCACCTGGTGTGTGAATCCTGGGGGAACCCATGGGTGCTTTGCAAGGATTGGGGTTGCGGTATCAGCGGCCATGGCCAATGACACCATCAACGTGGCGACGGGGACCTATAAGGAAGATGTGATTATCGGAAAACCGCTCTCGCTGGTGGGCGCGAGTCCCCAAAGCACTATCATCAACGCTAAGGGCCTTCCCAATGGCGTCTATGTCGACGGGCTCGACAATGCCGGCCTGAGCAACGTCGTGGTTACTGGGTTTACGGTGGAGAACGCCAAATTCGAAGGAATCCTGGTGATCAATGCCTCTTTCGTTACCATCACGAACAACTTAGTGACCTACAATGACCAGAGTTTGAATATTTCTGCTGCCACCTGTCCCGGCCAGCCGCCGTTCGAAACCTCGGAAGGCGACGACTGCGGCGAAGGGATCCACTTCATCGCGGTGGATCACTCCATCTTGGCAAACAACACTTCCGAAAATAACGCCGGCGGGGTCCTATTCACCGATGAGACAGGCGAGACCTACGACAACCTGATTACGGGAAACATCGTGCAGAACAATCCGTTCGATTGCGGAATCACACTCGCCTCGCATCCTGCGTACTCACGTACAACTCTGGGTGTCGTTCACAACACCATTGCCAATAATGCGTCGTTGCACAATGGGTATCAGGTCCCCGGAGCAGGCGCGGGAGTCGGCATATTCGGCTTTCTGCCGGGCGCGACGGTATCAGGAAATGTGGTGATCAACAATCGGCTAATGAACAACGGCCTGCCCGGCGTGGCCTTCCACGCGCACGACACGGGAGGAGCAGGCGAGGATCTTAGCGACAATGTCATCGTCGGCAACCAAATCGCCGGCAATGGTGCGGATACCGCGGATGCCGCGACCCCCGGCACGGCGGGGATAAATGTCTTCGGTGCATATGCCATTACCGGCACGGTAATTTCGCAGAACGTGATCGACAACCAAGCCTACGATATTGTGGTCAACACCGATGCAGAAGTGAATGTGCATCTGAATAAGCTTCTTGGCTCCGACGCTGTCGGCCTCGACAACATCGGTTCGGGTACGGCCAACGCCACGGAAAATTGGTGGGGATGCCCCGGCGGGCCCGGCGCCCAGGGTTGCTCGACCGTCGAGGGAACAGGAGTGCTCTTCACGCCCTGGCTCATGTTCCCCTTTGGGGCGGGCGGAGCATTCTAAAGTGCGACGCGGGCAGCGCAGTACGGCCTCTCGCCGCGCTGCGCTACCGCCTTGCTTGGGGACCCAGCGCAACAACCGCAGGGCTGGTTGAGCAGATTACTGCCCTAGCAGGTAGCAGGACACGCCGCAGAGGAGGCCAAAATGCGCCCACCTCTTGTGGTTACGAGAGCGAAATGGATACCCCCCATGCGAAATTTGCAGGGAAGGGACTTTTTGCGGAGAACAGGTTTTCTGGTTTCGCGAGAGGCTGTCGTCAGCTTCTTTGGTATCCGCGTTCCTCAGTTTATGATGAGTTGGAGGGTGACGTTGTGAGTCAGGGTCGTCGTGCCGGATGTCGAACTGCCCGTGACCGTCAGAGTGTAAGTGCCACTGGGCGTCCCAGGATTGGTACTGCTCATGGGTCCACCGCCTCCTGACCCGCCGCAGCCGGCCCACCACAGTGTGACCGCAAGCGCGCACGCTCCCAGAATGGCGTATGTCCGCCAGCGGACCCGTCTCCGGGCAAAGGCCAGGAGACACAGCAGGACGACGACTGCCAGCCACAACCACTTCAGCGAAGGATTCTGGGGACCAAGCCATCGCCATCTCAGTGTCTGCGACGCCGCCGTCGTGGAAACGGTCACCGCCAGGGCCCTAGCAGAACTGCCGCTAGGGGTAGCGGAAGAGGGCGAAACCGAGCAGCTTGCTCCGGTCGGAGCACCGCTACAGGTGAACGACACGGATTGGTTAAACCCTCTGGAGGCCGTCATGCTGATGGCGTATTGTGCCGTCTGCCCCGGGGTTATGGTGGCGGAGGCGGAACTCCCTGAGCCGATACTCAAGGCGAAGTCGGGCCCCACGCTCAACAGTCCAAAGACACCAACCCCATTCGTCGTCCCCACATACACCTTCCCGTTGGCGATAGTCGGCGTTATGAACTTGTTGCCGGTCCCGAACTGGTCTCGCGCGCTTGCCTGATTACTGTTGTAGAACTCATTGGACAAATTTGTTGCGTCATAAGCGTGGAGAACCGCGGGGTTAGTATTTTCGGTCACCCAGACAATGGCGTTGCTTGTGCCATTCGCGGAGATGCTGGGCGTCGCGCCGGGGTAGGTAAAGGTGGCGCTGGTGGATGAAACGGGACGCGTTTGTAGCTTGGCGTTCGTAAACTGGAAAGCTAAGAGATTGTCGCCCACCGGTCCATAGTAAAGACGGCCGTTAAAATAGGCGGGCATACTCCAGACTCCTCCGGGTAACGCGGAGAAGATTTCCTGGTAGATATTGTCAGCACTGGAATTGAACTTCCCCAGGTTGTCCCGGTCAACCAGATAGATCGCCTGGTCTTTGCCCGCCCCAACGGCCAGATGGTGCGTGAGGCCATTCGCATCGGTCATATCGGGCAGCACGAGTGCGCCGCCCGAGCCCAGGTCCTCGTCGGCATTCGATTCCGAGACAGTGTTCGACATCGTGAAGTAGTCGGCAACCGCCAAGCCGCCGTTTGCCGTGGATAGCTTCATGAAGGCGTTGCCGTAATCACCTTGAGAAGGAAGCCCGGCCTGATTGAGCGTGGTATCAAATGTGCCGTTCGCCACCAAAGGGTAGATATATCCTGCCGAGTCTGCCGCCAATCCCGCCCCACTCATCCATATCGAACCTTCGTGCCCGTTGGGAGTCAGGTCGAGAACATTGACCTGATGCAAGGTGCTTTCACTGTAAGCAATGATCCAGGCGGTATACGGAGCATCGTCACAGTGTGATGTCCAGCCCGTGTAGATCACTTGATTGAGAAGCAAGAGTCCTGCCCGCTCCGCATATTGCCCGGGATCGAAAATAACGTTCGTGCCATTGCTGTTATCACCGGTACCAGGGAAAGTCGCCTGCACTTCGGTGGGGCCGCCAAATAACTCTGCCCCCGTCGTCATGTCAAGTGCATGCAGTCTCTGATGGTAGGCGGAAGAGGAATCCTTGGTCATGGCGACGACATAGATGGCTCCGTTCGGCCCGCTCGATCGGTCGATGACCGGGGTGGAGGTGATTCCTATTTCCGGCGTAATCTGGCTGCATCCGTGATCATCGGAGGTGGTCTCGCCCGTCCCGATTAGGGATACCTGCCAAAGTGGGATTCCAGTGTCCGCGTCAAAGGCGTAAACGCTGTCGTGCTCGGTGGCCACGACGAGCACATTGTGGGTGCCTTGGCCGGGAATGTTCACGCTTGAGGCGTAGAGCGGTTGTGCGTCAACCTTACCGTCGACGGTCAGTTGAAAAAGCTTTCCAAACTGCATGGAGTTGACGTTGCTCGGCGTCAGAATTGACTCCACCAGATTCTGGCCGGTGCGGGCATTGTCATTGTGGTAGGTCAAAACATCTTGGGCAGCGAGAGGTAAGGCGAAGGTGAAAACCAGGAAAACCGCCCATCGCGCTAAGCGTGGGGTGGGTGATAACCCCAGAACCGCTTCGCCAGCATGCTTACACTGTTGCATGGTGTGGTCCTTCATCTATCCCTCGTGTCACGTAAGGAAAATGCGTTTAATGTAGCGCCGCCCTTTAGGGCGGCACATGCCGGGCTAAAGCCCGGCGCTACAACGAGTTGACATCCGCCGTATAAGTAAGACTATTTTCCTGGCGCGACACTAGCACCGGGTGGTTTACTTTGCGCCCTGCACAGTAACAGAGTAGCTTACTCCCTGCCCTTTTGAAATCCTTGTTCTGCTTGGCGTTCTCGCGGCCAAATGCCGTCTCGTTCGCTTTCTCGGTGTTCGGAATTTCCGTACAGCGAAGTTCTGAAATGAGCGTCTCTTACGGCCTACGGAGCGAAGCTTTGGAGTGCGTGCAGCTCGCTGCCGCTTTTTCGCCAGCCAGCTCGCTGGTGGGTGTGTAGCGCTGAACTTTAGTTCAGCACATGCCGACCTAAAGGTCGGCGCTACAAATGCCTGTTGGCTGGCGGGAAATTATGCTTACGGGTGAAACCCCCGCAAGCAAGCTCGCGGGAAGGAAAGCGACAGCGAGCTGCACGCACTCAAAGCTTCGCTCCGTACGCCAACGGGGAAGCGTATTTCCGCAACCTATACGTCCCCAGACTCGTGGTGAGAAATCCGGTCGAGAGAACCGAAGTCAACGAGAATTGCGAATTCCGCTTCGCTTCCCCTTCAAATCAATAGTCGATCCCAGGAATGTAACCGCTCGGCGAAACAGACTGGAAGCGGCTGGGATTGGCATTGATCAGCGCACCCGCCAGGTCGTCTGAAGTCGTCGCGTGCCCTCCCGTTTGTGTGTCGACGACGACGGTTTGGTCCCGCAGCATGTTCGACATGCCTGCGGTAAGGCGGTCCGAACTGTCCGTGTACTGCCTCACCGTATTCACAAATTGATTCGTCTGGGCGATGCCCTGTTGGATTTGCTGATTCGCGATGGCGGCTACCTGCCTCGAATTGCGGCTGTAGTTGGGGAAAATGGCCGAAATGGTCGCCGCCTCCTGGCCCATCATTTGCTGGGGTCCGTACACGACAAACAAAGTGATCTGCCACGCCCCCATCACCTGCGGCGGCGCGCTGATCATCTGCGCCACGAGATACTGCTTGCCCTGGCCGTCGTGCATATCCATATCGCCGTAGAGAAACTCGTTCTTGCCCCCCTGCAACGGAATCTCCTGCACGTTCGCGATGTCGACGTCCGGCGCCTGCTTGCGCGACTTCTGTGCCAGTTGGGTCATCACCGCCTTGAATGCGCTGGCCGGATCGGTGCCCCAGCGAATCGCCACAAAATTTCCTGGCGCCGCGCCGCGGCTGTTGCCCATCACCGGAATCGTCCAGCCGAAGCGCAGCTTCTCGCCGTGCGGCCCCGAGGCGGACACATCGCCCATCTGCGCTTTCTGCACCTGCCATCCCGCGGGCAGGCGAATCTCGCCGGTGCCATCCGGAAAGACGGTGGTCTGTAATGGCTGCGGCGGCCCCGCCGGCGCGGGACCCCCGGAATTCCCAGCAGTCCCCGACCCGCCCGCCGAAGCCTGCGCCCCCGATGAACTCGCCGGAGCTCCAAGCTCCTGCTTGAGCCTTGTGAACATTGGGTTCACCGTGGTCGGAAACCGGTCGGCGTCATCCAACAGCACCGCCCCGCCGGCAGTCCCGGTCTTGGGCGCATACACAATCGCCAGCCCTTCCATCGCCTTGCCGTCCAGGTTCTTGCCCGTCACGGTAAAAAAACCGGCCAGAATCTCGCCGGTCGTATTCTTGGCTAGCTTGCCAAGCTGCGGGCGGTCTCCGCATAAGGCCGTCACCTTCGTCATCACTTTTCCCATCGCATCTTCCGGGGTGGGCTGCCCGGCCAGCGCGCCCAGATAGACGTGGCCGCCGTTGGGCATGGTAATGGTCTTGAAGCCGGCCTGCGCGCCGCCGCTGTTGGTCGCTGCTGCACCGCTCGGCGGGGGGCTTACCGTGGAACCGGTATCGGGCTGCGCGGCGGGAGTCGGCGGGACGCTTATCGTAGAGCCGGTAGCAGGCTGCTCCACCGGCGCTGGCGCGGGACCAGCGGCAGGACCAGGGCCACCCCTGGGCTGCCGCATTGCACCGAGGATGGCCTGCTTGCAGCCTTGCGAGACTTCCTGTTGGTGCTGCTTCAGGCAAGCGATGATCCGTCCCCCGCCGGCCGGCACATTGGAGCACAACTTTTGCACGTCCGCTGCGCACGCGACTTGGGGGTCCTGCGGCGACGCGGTCTGCGCGGACAACCGTTGCGGCCGAAGCAGGCCGCCGATCAGCGCTGCCAGCAGCATTGCGCCCGCCGCCGAAACCACCACGCTAGACATGCTTCCCCAGTTGCGCATCTGCACAATCAAGCTCCTTGTTGAAGATTAGGTTTACGTCTTCCTGATCGAAGAGCGCCCGGCTCCCTGGCGCAATCTTGCCATTCGGTTCGCCAAGCCTATCCCGCGGAACCATTCTCCAATGAACAGGAAAACGTAGAATCCTCTAAACCGGAATTTCCATTTTGCTTTGCCCGCTGACAACAAATATACCCCCCATTTGCCTCCGCTCGCAATCTTTTTGCATCCGTTGCCATCCTAAAGCCCCGGGCGTGCCCGGCGGGGCCACCTCCGGGACCCAAAACCGGAACCGATGGCAACTCAGCCGCGTCATCTTCACCGCTTTCCCGATTGACTTCCCGCTGCCTCGCGTGTATGTTTGTTTTTGTAATTTCGTAGACTCATTTCTAGACTGGGCCGTGTGACCCGACAAAAATGAGGATTAAGAGCAAGAACCGGCAGGGCGTCTTTGCTTGCTGCCAGTCTTGCACGGTCTGGGCGAGTCAATTTTCAGCTGCTTCGTGCAGAAGGCTGTTCTTCGCGGTTGGTTAGTTAAGAATTGGCCACATTGAGCCTTTTTCGGGGCAGGCTCAATCTTTGGATCACAGATCCCCAAGAGTTAGGAGGAGGCTACTTCCGTACCGATCCAAGGTCCGACGGCAAGTGGCGAGAAGGACGGGGTCCTCCTAGCTGGCAATTGGGCATATCTGCTGATTGCGCCGTTAAGTCTCACCCTCCAGCGGGTTCTTAGTCCGAGTCCAAAAGAAGCATGTGGGGGCACTGGGGATTCTGCATTGTTTATTTCAAAGTGCAGTCTTCGCTCGCCGCGCTTTTGTCAGGGATGTCGGGGGTTCTCTTGGTTCAAGCCAGCAGAACATTGCCGGCGCAACCCTGCGGCGATAGGTTATGGCCGCTCAGAATCATGAGCGGCGGGGGGACTTACAGGGATGGGCCAAACTGAAGACATGCTGGATGCCAGTCATGTATTGACGTTTGATGAGATCGCTAACCTCGCGCAGGACGGAGGCAAACCGGCGGAGACCCTCATGAATGTCGTTGCCTTGATTGCCCGGCGCTTCCGGACGGATGTTTGTTGTGTGTATTTATTGGAGCCCGACCGCGTCAATCTGGTGCTGGCGGCAACCCTTGGTCTCCGCCCCCAGTGTATCGGCACTCTTCGCATGGCCACGCATGAAGGCTTGGTGGGTCTGGTGGCAGAGCAACTGCGTCCCGTTGCTGTGGAAGAAGTGAAGAATCATCCCCGCTTCAAATACTTCAGCGAAGCCGGAGAAGAGGCTTACCGATCATTCCTCGGGGTTCCCCTGATTGATCAAGGCCTGCTGCAAGGCGTCCTGACTGTGCAAACGATGGTGCCACGCGTCTTCCTGGAGGATGAGATTCGCATGCTCGTCGAGGCCGCTATGCAGGTTGCCCCGGTGGTCAGCGAGGCCCGGACTCTCGATCGCTTCATTGCTCCCGCCCAGGAGCGGCTATGGTCGCTGGCGCGCAATCTCTGGTGGAGCTGGGATCATGACTCCGGCGGTTTGTTTCTGGACCTCGATCCGGTGCGTTGGCGGCAGTTCAACCACAATCCTATTTCGGTGCTCGCTCCGCTGCCTCTTGCGGGAATTGAACGGCGCGCCCGAGAACTTGTGCTGCATGGGCGAATCAACTACGCCTACCGGCGGCAGCGCGAATATCTGCAAAAGGATCGGACCTGGGGCGCCAAGAACGCGGGGGTGTTGAGGCCGCGCCCGGTCGCCTACTTTTCCGCAGAGTTCGGTTTGCATGAGTCGATCCCCATCTATTCTGGCGGCTTGGGAGTTCTCGCCGGTGATCACATCAAGAGTGCTTCTGACCTCGGCATTCCGCTGGTCGGGGTGGGACTTTTCTACAGCCAGGGTTATTTCCGCCAGCGGCTGGACGATGATGGCTGGCAGCGAGAAGAATATTTCGAGACCGATGTCAGCCAGTTGCCCATGGAAGCGGCCATCGGGAAGAGCGGGGAACCGGTCACAGTGGAAATTGAGACACGCAGCGGTTCGCTGCGCGCCAAAGTGTGGCGGTTGAAAGTCGGCCGGTGCGTCCTGCTCCTGCTTGACTCCAACGTGGCGGGGAATGCTCCGGAGGACAGGGAATTGACCTCCCGGTTGTATGGTGGGGATGGGCGCGTGCGCATTCGCCAGGAGTTGCTGCTGGGGATTGGGGGCATCCGGGCCTTGAAGGCCATGGGGATCACTCCTGGTGTTCTTCACTTGAATGAGGGCCACAGTGTTTTTGCCGTGCTGGAGGCGATCCGCGCACGCATGCAGGACGAGGGTTTGAGCTTTGAACAGGCCGCGCCGCTCGTTTACCGGGAAGTCGTATTCACCACCCATACTCCCGTGCCCGCGGGCCACGATCGATTCAACGCTGGGCTGGTAGAAGAGCACCTCGGTCCGCTCCGGGATCAACTGGGGCTGTCGCTCGATCGCCTGATGCAAATGGGCCGCGAAAATCCCGCCAACGGGACGGAAGATTTCTGTTTGACGGTGCTGGGGCTGAAGGTCTCCCGCCGAGCCAATGCCGTTTCGTCGCTGCACGGACGCGTGACCCGCGCCATGTGGAAAGGGCTTTTCCCTGGCGAACCCGAGGACACGGTTCCCATCGGGCACATCACGAATGGAGTGCACGTTCCCAGTTGGCTCGCCCCGCAAATGTTCCGTCTCTACGACCGCCACCTGGGAACGGGGTGGCACGAGCACAGCAGCGAACCGCGCATCTGGGAAGGAATCGAAAACGTCGATGATGGGGAACTGTGGGAAACGCATCTCAGCCTGAAGCAGCGCCTCCTGGAGTTTGTCCGCACCCGCGCCCTCGAGCAGGCCGAGCGCCGTGGCGAACCCTTGGAAGTCCGGCAACGCCTTGGCCGGATTCTGAGTCCAGACGCCCTGACCATCGGATTTGCGCGCCGCTTTGCAACTTACAAACGTGCCAACCTGATTTTGACGGATATCGAAATGCTGGCTTCTCTGGCCAACGATCCCAAACGCCCCGTGCAGTTCGTTTTCGCCGGAAAAGCCCATCCGCGCGACGAACCCGGCAAGCGCATACTCCAACAAGTGGCGCAGCTCATGCGCGACCGCCAATTTGGGGACCGGTTTGTCTTCGTCGAGGACTACGACATCAATGTGGGACGGCACTTGGTGCAGGGTGTTGACGTGTGGCTAAATAATCCCCGGCGGCCGCTGGAAGCGTCCGGAACCAGCGGTCAAAAAGTTGTTCTGAACGGCGGCCTCAATCTCTCGGTCCTCGATGGCTGGTGGGCGGAGGCCTACGACGGCTTGAATGGCTTCGCCATCGGCACGGGCAGAACTCATACCAACATGAGTTTGCACGATATGCGCGACAGCGAGGATTTGTATCGCGTGCTTCGGGAAGAGGTTATTCCTCTCTATTACCAGCGGGACCGCGACGGCTTGCCGCACGGCTGGATCAAGCGCATGAAGCGCACCATCCGCACCCTCGGATGGCGATTTAACGCCGACCGCATGGTGATGGACTACACGCTCAAATGTTACGTACCGGCAGCGGGCGGAACTTCCAGTGATATGACCACCACGCACTAGAAGCCATTGCAAAACTCTCGAGGGAACGGCCATAGCGCACGCCGGGTCGGCGGAAATTGCCGAGCCCAGCGAAGGTGTGCTCCACTCTGCAGTGTCGCAGGGCGCGTCCATCTTGAGTCATTGGACGACATCGGTTCGTGCGATTCCGAGTCCGTGATCCAAGTTCGGTCCCACGAGCAAGCGACGTAAGCCTTGCACAACGGCTTCGGGTTGGGGCGGCAATGTAAGTTACTATTGTGGCTCTATCTCCAGCGGGTGCCGTGTTCCTCCAGGGCAATCCGGACGAGCTGGCTGCGGGTTCTTACACCTGTCTTCTGGAAGAGTTGCTGGAGTGCAGCCTTCACCGAACTTTCCGAAATGTTGAGGCGCACCCCAATTTCCTTATTGCTGAGTCCCTCAAACACCCCTTGCAACACCTGCGTCTCCCTTTCCGTAAAGGGTTTGGTGTGGTCCACCCCTTCCAGGTGTTTTGACGCCCTCACCAAGGCCTGAATGGCATGTTCATCCAACCAGGTTTCTCCCGCCATGACTTTGCGGATCGCTTGTATGAGGACCATGGGCGAACTGTGCTTGGGAAAAATCCCCCTGACGCCCAGATTGAGCGCCTGTACGGATTCGGCATCACTCATTCCTGCCGTGACCATGAGGAAGTGTCCCTGAAAGCCCCGCTGCCGGGCTTGCGAAATAAACTCGAAGCCCCGCTCTTTCCCGAGATCATAATCCAGCAAAACGAGATCAATGGGCTTCTGGTGCAGGGCATCGGTGGCTTCGCCGACCGACGCGCAACAAGCGGCCATCTGCAAATCGGGCTCGCCTTCCAACAATCGGCTCAGACCTTCGCGGAAGAGAGCGTGATCGTCCAGTAAAAGGATTCTGATTTTATCCATTCGCTTCTGGCGCTCCCTCCTTGTCCCCCTGCTCCTCGCAAGGCATGAGGTCCAGAGCAAAGCAGCACCCTGGAGGTCCCGGTTCGTAACGAAGGTCACCGTTAAATGTCCTCACCAGAGCTCGCGAGAGGTACAACCCCAGCCCTGTAACTTCCGCCCCTTCCTGGAACGGCTGAAAAAGACGTTCAGGATTGGGAATGCCGTGACCGGAATCGCGGACTCGCACTACGACCCGATCACCTTCCACACACGCACTGATTCTGAACTCTTTCACCTCCTCGTCCTGCATGGCGCGCTGGCTGTTCTTGCTGAGGTTGAGGAGCACCTGCAAAAGATTATGGCGCTCCGCCCACACTCGGGGCAAGGTTTTGGGCACGTGCCAGCGAAAGAGCACCCCTGCCTCTCGCAACGAAGTCGCGGTCACAATGCGCAATTCTTCAAGTACCGAACCAAGGTCCACACTCGCCAGGTCCTCGCTTCCCGTACTTTGCCGAAGCTCAAAGGCGGCGATTTTTCCCAGACCCTCCACGAGATTGCCCAGGGCATGGAAGTCCTCACTCTCCGCCATTTGGCGATGATGGGAGAGGTTTTCGTAGACCACGGAGATAGCGCCGCAAATGTTGCGGACTTCATGTGATACGGCCGCCGCCGCCAAGCGCGAGGCGACCAGGAGGTGATGGAGGCTGGATTCCTCCTTGTCGCGAAGGTCTTCCGAGCTATCGACGAGCATGGCCGCCAACCTTGGTCCGGCGCGGGTCTTGTAGGTGGAAAACCAAATGTCGGCAAGAAACACATCCCCGTCCCGGCGCCGGCCGCTGCACTGCATCGCGGCACGGAAGCTGGGGGTGGATTCGTCAGTCGGCGGGACTCGGGCTAAGGGGGGGAGGAAGTCCTTTATGGACTCTCCCGGCAAGGTCTCAGGCTCAAAACCCAGCAAGCGATGAGCAGCCTGATTGGCCATCAGAATCTTACCCCCAGAATCGACGGTCAGGATCGCGGCGGGGCTGCTTTCGATGAGAATCTTCAACTGCTGTTCAGCGTCGCGCCGCAACTCTGCCTCTTGCTCGACTTCAAGGACGTGTTGCTCCGCGAGTCGCCGGTTGCGGGCGGATTCGTAGGCGAAGAGCCCAGTACCAAAGTAGGAAGCGAACATGAAAAGGTCGCGCGGCACTCCGGCGGCAGGGTCCCACGTAAAGGGGGCAAAGCGTTCCGCCAGAAACGTACACAATCCTCCCAGTAAGGCCAGTTGCCAGCGCGGCAGGCAGCTTCCCACGATTAGCATGGGGAAAAGGTATAGAAAGCCGAAAGAGACGTTCAGTTCGACTCGCCAATCGATCAGGGCTACAGACAAGATCATCGCCGCTGCGACGAAGAGAAGTTTGGTGCGGCTTAGTCGAAGGAAGAATGAAAGCATTTCGTTATCCCTCGCATGATACTCGACTGCGCTTTCCTGTAAAACAGACCCGGCACTGGTGGCCATTCTACCAAAACCCCCGGCTACCGCGGCATGGTTGGCCAGAAGATAGGCTCAATTTGATCGAAAGATAGGTCAATGCCGGCCATTAGATAATCACATTTGGAGCCAGATGTGCCCAACCTGAATAATACTTCAGAAAGCATAGTTATTCCGACAATAAAAGCTATGTGCTTAACCTTCACAGACTCCTTGTACTTTGCTTATGCCTTCCACACAAGCGGACGCCTAACCTTAAGGTGGTGCGGGCGAGACAATGCTATTTGCAGCGCCGTCCTTTAGGACGGCACATGCCGGGCTCAAGCCCGGCGCTACAACCGATGTAGAGGCGGCCTTACGCCGCCATTGGGCGAGGTGAACTCGCCGCTACAGAAGCGAAGATAGCGTCCAAAAGATAGGCTGGGGTGCCGGGAAGATAGCTGGAAGACGGGTGGGGTGGAGCCTTACTGTTGTATGTTCGCCCACAGTAAAGCCGTCTCATGGGTCCAGACTTTGACGCTCAAACGCCTCTGACGGTCGGAGGAGAATTATGAAATATCCGGTTCGCATCAGCAAGAGGTTCGCCGTGGTGTTAGTGGCGGCTGCGGCGATGGTTGTCGCCATGGGATTTCTGGAATCCGGCCACACTCGTGGTCAGGCCACAAGCGCCACGACGCCACAGGGAGCAGGGGCAAAACCCAACCCGTCCCCGTCCGAAGCGGCCTTGGACCTGTCACCCAGCCAACTGAACGCGATCAAGATCGAGCCGGTGGGAAGTTACCAGTTTCCCGTTGAGGAGGATGCAATAGGCAGCATTGATTATGACGAAGACCTGTCCGTTCAAGTTTTCCCGGATTATCAAGGAACCATTATCGAGACCCTTGCGCAACTTGGCGCCGAAGTCCGGAAGGAACAACCCCTCTATACCATTAAAAGCCCTGACCTCATCCAAGCGGAATCAACGCTGATCGGTGCGGCGGCGACTTATGTCCTAACCGACAAGGAACTGTTGCGCGTTCAGGGACTGGGCGGCGTTGCCGAGCGCGAGAAGGAACAGGCGACCTCCGACGAACAAACCGCGGAAGGCGCGCTCAAAGCCGCGCGCGATGCCGTCCGTGTGTTTGGCAAGACGGACGCCGAAATTGAGCAGATGATCGCCTCGCGCAAGATCGATCCCGCTCTCGTCGTGCGGAGTCCCATTGCCGGCAAAATCACCTCGAAGAACGCGCAGCCGGGATGGTTGGTGCAGCCGGGAAACCTGCCGGCGCCTTACGCGGTGGCGGACGTCTCGATCAAATGGATGTTGGCGAATGTCATGGAAAGTGAGATCGCGCTTTTTCACTTGGGCCAGCCGGTTCAAGTCCGGGTGATCTCTTATCCTAACCGCGTGTTTAACGGGAAAGTTTCGAAGATATACGAAACGGTTGATCCGAATACGCACCGAGTCACAATACGCTCCGAGATCACGGACCCCCACAATGATCTGCATCCCGGGATGCTCGCGAATTTCGTGATTCGGGTTCACGATCCGGTGGAATCCATCGCCCTGCCCGCGAATGGCGTGGTCCGCGAATCCGACGGCACGATGATGGCATGGGTGACCACCGATCGCCGCCACTTTGTGCAAAGAGTCCTCGAGACCGGTCTGCGCAAGGACAACCAGGTGCAGATTCTTGCGGGATTGCAGCGCGGAGAACTGGCCGTGACGGACGGCGCCGTCTTTCTGAGCAACATGCTGGAGGCGGCGCCGAGCGACTGAAGCCGTGGGGGCAACCCTCGTGGTTGCCCCAGGGCGGCCGCGAGGGCCGCCCCTACGACCGGCTCGAGAGGTGAAATTTTCTTATGTTCAAAGCTCTCATCGCCTTTTGCCTGAGCCGCCGACCGATCGTGGTGTTGGGAGTGGTGTTGTTTACCCTCGCCGGGTTGATTGCTTTCAAGATGCTCAATATTGAGGCGTATCCCAACCCCACGCCCGTGATCCTGGAAATTACCGCCCAAGCCCCGGGCCTCTCGGCCGAGGAGATGGAACGTTACTACACGATTCCCATGGAAATAGGGCTCTACACCACGCCCGGCATTAGTGTCATCCGCTCGACCTCGTTCTATGGCTTGTCTTTTGTGCGGGTCAACTTCAATTATGGCGTGGACTACTACTTCGCTTACGCCCAGGCCTCGGTGGCGCTCGAGCAGAACGTCAGCCTGCCCGGCGGTCTGGTGCCCACCATCCAGGCCAACAGCTCGACGGGGGAAATCTATCGGTATGAGGTTATCGGTCCAAAACATTTCGGCATCACCAATCTGCGCACGGTCCAGGATTGGATCGTGGCCCGCCGCCTCCTGACCATCCCCGGCATCGCCGCCATCAACAGTTGGGGCGGCCCCACGAAAGAATTCCAGGTCGAGGTGGACCCCCACAAGCTCGAAGCCTACAGCGTCACCGTGCCCCAGATCCTCACCGCGCTGGGTAATGCCAATATCAACGTCGGCGGACGCGAAATCAAAATTGGCCAGCAGTCGATCAATATCCGGGGCGTTGGCCTGATTGATGATGGCGGCAATGATGATTTGCGGCAGGGTTACAAGGTTGATGACATCCAAAATATTGTTCTGGCCCAGTCGAACGGTGTCCCGGTGTTGGTCCGGGATGTCGGCAAGGTGTCCGTCGGGTTTCGGCCCCGGCTCGGCATTCTGGGCAAGGACAACCGCGACGATGTGGTGGGATCGATCGTGGTGATGAGGCGAACGGAAAAGACCTCTATGATGATTCCCAAGGTCAAAGTAGCCATTGACACGCTGAATCACGACGGGTCTCTGCCCCCCGGAGTGAAGGTCGTTCCTTATTACGACCGCTCCTCCTTGATCGCCCTCACCACGCATACGGTTCTGCACAACCTGATCTTCGGATGCCTGCTAGTCTTCCTGATCCAATGGATTTTCCTCGGTGATCTCCGCAGCGCGACCATCGTGGGATTGAACATCCCGTTCGCGCTGTTCTTCGCCACCATTCTCCTGGTGATGCAGGGCGAAAGCGCCAACCTGCTGTCCGTGGGCGCGGTGGATTTTGGCATCATCGTGGATTCGGCCGTGATCCTGGTGGAGAATATCTTCAAAAATTTTCAGCGCGACGAGGAAGAAAGACACCATCTGCTCCACCGCCTGGCGGAGGGCACTTGGGGGCCCGACCCTACGCGATCCACGGAAGAGCCCACGCCCATTCACGGATGGACGGATCGCTTGCGGATGATTCTGATCAGCGCCATGCAGGTGGACAAAGCGGTTCTGTTCTCGGCGCTCATCACCGTGGCCGGTTTCCTGCCCTTGTTCACCATGCAGGGAGTCGAGGGTCAAATCTTCGGCCCCATGGCGCGCACATACGGCTACGCCCTGATCGGGGCATTGATCGCCACGTTCACCGTCGCACCTGTAATCTCTTCCTTCCTGCTCCCCGAGAAGGTGAAGGAAACCGAAACGTTCGTCGTCCGCCTGTTGCACCGTATTTACAATCCTGCACTGCGGTTCGCGCTCAATCACCGTCCCCTTACGGTGTGGATCGGCATTGTTTTCCTGGCGGTGACCGCATTCATGGGGATGAGACTGGGCAGCGAATTTCTCCCTCACCTGGAAGAAGGTAATTTCTGGATCCGCGCTTCCATGCCCATCACGCTCTCACTACAAGATGGCGAAGCGGCCACGAAAAAAATGCGCGAAATTCTACTGCGGCACCCCGAAGTCCTTACCGTGGTTTCCCAGCACGGCCGGCCGGACGACGGCAGCGACGCCTCGCCCTTCTCCAACGTCGAGCTCTTTGCACCCCTCAAGTCTTTTGACGAATGGCCCAAGGGCTTGACCAAGGATAAGTTAACCAACCAGATCCAAGAGGAGTTTAATAACGAGCTGCCCGGGGTGGTCTTAAACTTCTCCCAATACATTGAGGACAACATCGAGGAAGGGATCTCGGGCGTCAAAGGCGTCAATTCGGTCAAGGTCGTCGGTCCCAATCTTCGAACCATCACCAATATTGCCGAGCAAATTCGAGACCAGATGAGCCAGGTGCGGGGCGTCGAGGACCTCGGCATTTTCCCCGTCCTCGGGCAGCCCAACTTGAACATCAAGGTGGATCGGGCCAAGGCGGCGCGCTATGGCCTGAATTCCGGCGATGTCAACGCGGTCGTGCAAACGGCCATGGGCGGGGCCGTAGCGACTTCGGTCCTCGAGGGCGACCGGCAGTTCGATCTGGTGGTCCGCTATACGCCGGGATACCGTGACAGCATCGAAAAAATCCGCAACATCAAAGTGGCCTATCAAACCCCCAGCGGCGCCAATGCCTATATACCCTTGAGCGAACTGGCGACCATCACCCTGGATACAGGTGCTGCCTGGATTTATCACGAGGGCACGCAGCGCTTCATCCCGGTCAAGTTCAGCGTGCGGGGGCGCGACTTGGGCGGCACGGTGGAGGAGGCGCAGAAGCGCATAGCCGACAATGTAAAAATGCCGCCGGGATACCGGCTGGTTTGGGCCGGCGAGTTTGGAGACCTTCAGGAAGCCAAGCACCGGCTGTACATCATTGTGCCCCTCAGCTTCGTGCTGATTGGCGGCATGCTCTACGGCTTTTTCAATAACTTGCGCGACTCCCTTCTGGCCTTGGCTGGAATTCCGTTCGCAGTTGGTGGCGGTGTGTTGGCGCTCTACGTCTCGGGTCTCAATTTCAGCATCTCCGCCGCCATCGGCTTCGTCTCGCTCTTCGGCGTGTCCGTCATGGATGGCATCCTGATGATTACTTTTTACGAACACGAAAGGGAAAAGGGCTTTGCCCCCGTGGAGTCGATGTACCGCGCCGCCAGCACTCGCATGCGCCCCCTGCTGATGACGGCGCTTTCCGCCTGCATTGGCCTCTTTCCCGCGGCCATTTCCACGGGGATCGGCAGCCAGGTGCAGCGACCGCTCGCCACGGTAATCGTAGGCGGCATGCTGGTGGGCCCCGTCATGTTACTCCTCGCTGTGCCCGCGCTGAGAATGATATTCATTGGCCAGGACCGTGAACATGACCCCAAGGCGGAGGTTCACTAGGATGAAGACCGCTTGTCTCCTTTTCTTGATGATGATCTGGGCTCCGTTGATGCAGGGGACAAGTTACGGAGTCCCGTCGAGTTCGAATTTCTCACCCCGAGTGTGGAAGGGCATGGCTTCACAGGCTGTTGAAAAACCCACCACGTTTGTCATCCTGAGCGAAGCGAATGACCTAGGTAGTTCACCGGAGTCAGTGACCAGAGCGAACTACAGGGGTTCTTCGCCCGAAATGTGGGCTCAGAATGACAGCGCCGGGCGTCGGATGGGCGGAAAGGCTACTGATGAATATCGCGACCACGGCCGGACTTTCAAGACGAATCACCCCCCCAGCCATGCGAGCCTGACCAAGGCGAATCATCCGAAGCCGCTTCCCAATAGCCGGCAACGTTCCCTGCCTGGAAATGCTCTTCATCGGTCAGGTTCAAACATATCCGCTGGTCCGGCAAAAGGGGGACTCATCCAAGGCGAAACGGTCCACAACGCTTTGCCGGTTGGAATGTCAAGCGTCGCCCGGCCCACCGCGCCACCGCTCAGCAATCTGCACCATCGCAGCCCTAACCCGGCGGTCGTGGGTGGATCGACCAGTTTGCGCAGCGGCAATGCCGGGGTGATCGACGGAACCCGTCTGAAGCGCAAGCGGTAGGAGAGTAATTAGAAGGAGTGCCAGTGGGGCTGACCGGGACGCTGCCATGAAATTGCTGTGCCGCAGTCCAAGGCGCTTCGCGCGTTTTCATTCAAAGGGGAACTGACTCTATGTTTCGTGCATGCCCATCGCGCCCGCTCCGATTCATCGCGACCTTGGGCGTATTGCTCACTGCCGGTTGCGTGGTGGGGCCTAAGTTCAAGAGGCCGGCCGCGCCCGATGTGGGGGGGTATACGCCCACGCCGATTACCACCACCAACAATACGCCCAATGTCACGGGTGGAGAGGCGCAGCACCTGGTGGACGGGAAAGAAATTCCGGGAGAGTGGTGGGATTTGTTTCACTCGCAGCCTCTCGACGATTTGATTGAGCGCGCGCTTAAAGCCAATCCCGATCTCAAGGCAGCGCAGGCGGCTTTGTTAGTCGCACGGGAAAATGTGTTGGCTCAACGAGGTTTCTACTATCCCAGCGTTACCGGCGGTTTTACGGCGACCCGGGGGAGGACCGCGCAGGACGTCTCACCTGCCCTCAACGCCAACATCCAGAATTACAGCCTCTATACGCCTGAGGTCAGTGTTTCATACGTGCCTGACGTTTTCGGTCTTAATCGAAGAACCGTGGAATCGCTCGAAGCGCAGGCACAGCAGGCACGTTTTGTCCTGATCGCGACCCATATTACGCTGAGCTCGAACGTCGCCGCCGGAGCCATCCAAGAGGCCTCCTTGCGGGGGCAGATTGCCGCCACCGATGAGCTCATTACCATCAACACCGACATGCTGAAAATCTTGCGGGAGCAATATCAGAAGGGGTATGCCAGCGAGCTCGATGTGGCCGCTCAGGAATCGCAGCTCGCGCAAGTGGTCGCCACCTTGCCGCCGCTGCTGAAGCAGTTGGCGCAGCAACGGGACGCGCTGGCGGTGCTGGCCGGCCGGTTCCCGCAAAAGGACTTCCCCGGGAAGTTTGAACTATCCAGCCTGCAATTGCCGCAGGAACTGCCGGTGAGCCTACCTTCGAAACTCGTCGAGCAGCGCCCGGACGTGCGTCAGGCGGAGGAAAATCTCCATGCCGCCAGCGCCCTCATCGGCGTAGCCATTGCCAACCGGATCCCGACGATTACCCTAAGCGCCGATGCCGGCAGCTCGCCGGATGCAATCAGCAGGATGTTTTCGCACGGGAATGGCTTTTGGGACTTGACCGCGGGAATCACCCAGCCCATCTTTGATGCGGGTACCCTGAAGCACCGCGAGCGCGCCGCGCAAGCCGCCTACACGCAGGCCGCCGAACAATATCGCAGCACGGTGCTGACCGCCTTTCAGAATGTCGCGGACACACTGCATGCGCTGTACCAGGACGCCGACGCCTTGAAGGCCGCGGCCGCCGCCAAGGATGCCGCCAGCGTCACCCTGGAGCTGGCCAAAAAACAGTATGGGTCCGGCTACCTCAGTTACCTGGCGCTCCTAAGCGCAGAATCAGCGTATCAACAAGCCGTGATTAACCTGGTGCAGGCGCTAGCCAATCGTTATGCCGATTCGGCCGCCTTATTTCAGGCGCTGGGCGGCGGGTGGTGGAACCGCCCTGATGTTCCCAAGAGTTGATTCGAAGTAGCGGCGAGTTCACCTCGCCAAGTGGCGGCGCAAAGCCACCGAATTGACCACTGCCCATCATTCTGCGCTGTAAAACGAAAGGACATGGTTCTATGACGTCGAAAGAAGATCGCACTTGCATCGAGGAAACCGGCATTGTTGCCGCTGTCCGCGTGTACTCGGCGGACGAAGCTCTCTTCGCCGCCGAGGCGATCGTCGCGGGTGGCATTCCCGTCGTAGAAATCACTTTAACTGTACCCAAAGCCACCGAGGTCATTGCGCACTTGGTGAAAAAACGCCCTCATGTTGTGGTGGGGGCGGGTGGTGTCACGGACACTGCCGTCGCGCGCCAGTGTCTTGACGCGGGAGCCCAGTTCTTGACCACTGACGGGCTCCATACGGCTGTCATCGAGTTCGCGGTAAAACAGGACGTCGTCATGTTAACGGGAGCGCTAACCCCGACGGAGGTTATGACGGCATGGGAGGCGCATTCGGACTTTGTCAAGGTCGTCCCCTGCGCCCAGATTGGCGGTGAGACCTACATTGGATCTCTTCATAGGATGTTCCCGCACATTCCGCTGATCGCCGCAGGGGGCGTGAGTCAAAAGAACGCATCCAAATTCATCTTCGCCGGGGCCAAAGCGCTCGGCATCGGTCGCGAACTGCTCCCGCCCGAAGCGTTACACCTTCGCCAATCGGGCCGGATTAGCAATTTAGCCCGGCGATTCTTGAGTTATGTGAAATCCGGCCGGGGACATTAGGCGGCGCCACCAGAAGACGCAACCGGAGAGTTGAAAATGCAGGTCAGCGGTTTGCGCAGAAAACGCAGGCGCTCCAGCGATCGGGGCTCAGATCGGGGAGTCATAGCAATTGTTTTGCTTGCAGTGACATTCGTGTTTTTACTCGTAGGTTTTTCGGGGCCGTCGACTCACTTCATCCTCCCCGGGCTCGCGGGTTGGCTTTATATTGCCTTGGTCATTGTCGTCGCTACCGGTGCGCTCGTCTGGCTCTTCTGCGTTGATGACAAGCGAAAGAGAAGGAACACATAAGGATCTGTGCATCGCTGCGGAAGGTCACTGTGCCGGGAAACATTGAGGATCAGGCCGGTTTTTCTCACCAGAATCCCAGGTCCTTTTACTGAAACTAAATCCATTTACAATCAAGGCGACAAAAACTGAAAATGGGGTGTAATTTGTCCGACAGATGGAACGCCAAATTGTCGCTGGCAGACGGTCGAAAAGGGCCGGCAGGGTTAGAAATTCGGGGTAGGCAGTATCATGGCCAGCTAATTATGCAAGTAATTCACCGGATTAACCGGAGTGCCACCGACAAGAACTTCGTAATGTAGGTGGGGTCCGGTGGTTCGGCCGGTTATCCCCACGGTGCCGATAATTTGGCCTCGGCTCACTTCCTGCCCCACGACCACGGTGAGGGTGCTGAGGTGGCCATACTTGGTGGTGAGGCCATACCCATGGTCAATCAAAGCTTCATTCCCATAGGCCGCATCCGGCCCGGCGTGAAAGAGAATTCCATCGGCAGCCGCCCTGATGGGCGTCCCGACAGGAGCTGCAATGTCGACGCCAGTGTGGAAGGCTCCTTCTCCCGTGAAGGGGTCCATCCGTTGTCCGAAGCCCGCCGTGATTAGCCCCCGCACCGGCCAAATCGAAGGAGTAGCCGAGTCTTCATAGACCTTTTCGCGAAGAAGGAGAGGGAGCAGCCGAAGGATAAGCGGCGAGAAGCGATCTGACCTTCATCATGTTGAAGGCATCACAGGGATGCGCCGTAGTCGGCTCCCAGTGAGGCATGTCCCCGGTTCGCCACCATCAGCACGTCCGCAGGGAGGTGCCGATGTCCACCTTCGGTGAAGCTGTAAGCCAGCGCAACTTCTGTCGCCAGCGACTGCAAGGACATCAATTCTTCATGTGTCCGCGAGACCACACCTTCCAGGTTGTGGCAATGGGTCTTAAGTGACTGGCGCTCGGTTCGTAGGGTGTTGTAGTCAGAAACCTTCAAAAGCATGCGGGCGTAACTATTCGCCATAACCCCCAAGGTCATCACTCCGGCTATGGCGAAGCCCAGGATGAGTTGGACGACGTAGGGAGGTAATTGGATCTGGCGGAGTTTCCCGTGCGCCCCCGGGAAAATAAGGAAGGTGTAGTATTGCCGAACCATAACTTGCTCTCCCCAGCGCTCGTCGCGTCCCTCGCGCTCGAAAAGGGGGTTACCGCACACCTCTGGCCAACAACGGTTAGAAGTTTATGATGCGCAGCCCGCGCTGACAATCGGTGAGAAGGATAGTTTTGGGGCAGGGGGTCAACCTGAACAAGAGGACAGTTCAAGGGCCAGGAGTGCGTTCCTGGAAGCAGAGCAGGATCAAGTCCGCGCGCCGGCGCACGCTAAACTTCTCCAGCAGGCTGGAAACATGGAATTTTACGGTCCTTTCTGAAATGTTCAGCCTGTCGGCAATTTCCTTGTTCGCCAGATTTTCCAGCAAGGCGTCCAAAACTTCCCGTTCGCGCAGGGTGATATTCCCAGGACTCAGTTTCACGTGCCGCCCGCGCATCACCCCCAGATTGGAATCAATGAACCGGGAAAGCAAATCCCGCGGGACCCAGAATCCTCCCGCGGCCACCACGTGCAAGGCTTCCGCCAATCTCTCTCGCGCTTCTGTGTAGCAGAGCAGCCCCTTGGCTCCCAGCCGAAGCAGCGGAAATGCAGAGACTTCGCTGAATTTCTCCGCTACCACCACCTGGCGGGCATGGGGATAGCGTTCCTGAATCCCCGCTACCAGCACCTCCGTCGCTTGATGTGGAGCGTGGGCATCGGTGACGAACACCTGGGCGCGCGGTAGCGACAGTCGTTCCAGGCCGGGCGCCAGCGTCGACCCCAGCCGCCGCGCTTGCAGTTTGAACCCTGCGGGCGCGAGCAGCCGCTCCAATTCGGCCAACACCATCGGATGCGACGACAACAGGCATACCGTCGTCTTTCGAATTGAGGTGGCTTTGCGCACTGCGCTTCAGGCTATCCGATTTGCCGCTCCAGGCGGATCAGTTTTTCCTGGGCTGTATCTTGAGCATCCTCATGGCTTCCACAAACCTTCATTCCAAATCCGTAAACAACCCCTTGCAGAGTTTCGAGCGCACGCTCGGCATCCTGGCGATTCCCGGATTGCGAACTCTTGCGTGCTTGTTCGATTTGAGTATTCACCAGTGGTTCCATCCAACGAAGCGGCCTGGGATCGTTCTTCATTTGTAGTATCGCACTTCCCCCGTAGGAATGCGATTCGGCTCTACGATTCTAACTATAATCACTTTAACCCCAATGATTTCGATGCTGGCTTGGCCCTCTCGATTTTCCGCTGCTGGACCAGGTTTCCTCCAAAGGCGGATTGGCAAGTCCCGCCTTTATGCCCACAAAATTGTTTTGTTACCTTTTCCCGCCGATTGCATTTATCCGTGTGAGGTAAGGGAAATGCACTTGAACCAGCGAGTCCAAGAAATCTGGTTGCGATTGCTAGGTGCGGGCGATTCTTCCCGAACGCCGCGAATCGAGAGAGTTGAGGAGGGCTACTACGCGGTGGTGCGCGATGCCTGCAAACGCGCCAAATGCCCTGTTTCGCCCGCGCGTGAGGATTTTCGGGCGGTTAGGGCCTTCATTCCCCATCTTGTCCGCACCCGCGCTGTTTACCTGAATAAGGCAAGCGCGTTCGGCCTGGGAAAGGCAGAAAGTCTAGTTGTCTGGGCAGGCCAACTGGGAGAGCGAGTCGAGCAGGGAACTCGGCATGCCTTTGCCATCGTGGACGCAGACGTTTTTGCCAATGAAGTCGCAGCCTTCCTCCGCGCGTCAGGGTGGATCGTGGAACATGTGGATGACGCACTCCGGGTTAGCGACGGCCGATTTGCGGAGAACGCCAACCTACTCCGCGCCATCGTGCAAATGGTTCTTTTCCGTACAACCTTCGCGGACGCCGCCCACTCGTTGAAGACCCAACTTGCCGGGCGATTCTTGCTGGATGCCCAATTGTTCGCACGCTTCGAAAAACGTTTTGCCCCATATCGGCCCGCCATAATCGACCGCTACTTTACGGTTTGTCCGGATTGCTCACATCTCGCCGCGGGCTGGAATTACTGGCAAATATCCAATTGCGATAACCCCGGCGCGATGGAGATCTTTGAGCAAGCGATGAAGGAGTTTGAAACCCTGCTCGCCACGCCGCAAGAGGATTGGCTCCCAGCCGTCGCAACGGTTTGCCGCGAGCAGAGCATTCTGAATCTTGAGGTGGCCCATGATTGAGGGGAAATTACGACTAACTACCATCGAAGGCACCGGCCGCCAATTTGTGGCGCAAGCGGGCACGGGCCATGCGCTCGTCGTGGACGACGCCGACGGCCACAGTGGCCCCAAACCGATCGAACTTGCACTGCTGGCTCTGGGTGGTTGCACAGCCTTCGACGTGATTGCTATTCTCCGGAAGAAACGGCAGACGGTAACCGGTTACGAAATCGAGTTACGCGCGGAGCAGAACGCTGAACCGCCCGCCTATTTCACCCGCGTCGAAATTAAGCACAAGCTCCACGGTCACATTGATCCTGAAGCGGTGAAAACGGCCATCCACCTGTCCGAAACGAAGTATTGCGCGGTCGGCGCCATGATTGCAAAGACTGCCAGACTCGAAACCACCTTTGAAATCCTTCCGGAAGAAAGGCCGAAAGCCTATTGCGAGGCAGCATGACGGTACGCACGAATTTAACCCGAACATTTGTGGCAGTCATTTGCTCTTCCCTGCTGGCTAGCGCCCAAACACTTGCACCAACGCCACAGAAGCTGACCCTCCCAGAAGCTGTCCGCATGGCATTGGAGAAGAACCCGACGGTGCAAGCTGCGGTTGCCTATGCTCAAGCCGTACATGAGGGAATTGCCGAGGCCCGCGCAGCGCGAATGCCGCGGGTGGACTTTTCTGAGGGATTCACGCGTGGCAACAATCCCGTTTACGTTTTCGGGGGGTTGCTGACCGAGCGGCAATTCACGGCGGGCGATTTTGGCCTGAACTTTCTCAATACACCCCCGCCCCTCGATATTTTCCGCACGCAGTTCACCGCTGCGCTGCCCTTGTATGACGGCGGCCAGACCAGCCGCAGAATCAAGGACGCAAAACTGCGCGCGCAAGGCGCCGGTGAAAATGGCCAGCGCACACGGCAGGAAGTAATCTTCAATGTCGTGAAAGCTTACACAAACGAACTGCTTGCGCACGAGAACGCACGCGTGGCAGAAGCAGGGGTAAAGTCAGCGCAGTCGGATCTCCATCGCGCCGAATCTCGACAAGAGGAGGGGCAGGCGGTGCCTTCCGACCTCCTGAGCGCGCAGGTGCAATTGGCCGCGGCCCAGGAAGACTTGTTGCAGGCGCAGAACGCCGCCGACCTTGCGCACGCCGCGCTCAATGTGGCCATGGGAATATCCGAGGACGCCGCCACCACCATTGAGTCGGGGCGCAAGGAATCCAACTTTGAGACAGGCGCGCTGACGGATCGCCAACAACGCGCATTGAAGAGCCGTCCCGATCTTCGCGAAGCCGGGATGGGAGTCGAGCGCGCCGCCAACGGATCGCGGATGGCCCATGCGGAGTTCCTGCCCAAGGTGAATGCCTTCGGCTCGTGGGAAGAGGATAACCAGACGTTTCTCACGCGGGGTGGCAACAATTGGACGGCCGGCGTCAGCTTGAACTTCAACGTTTTCGATGGCGGCGCGAATCGAGCTCGCTTGGTGGCGGCCCACTATCGGCAAAGCCAAGCGCAAGCCCAAGTGGCGCAAATGGCCGCCGCCGTCAAACTTCAGGTGCGCGAGGCATACCTGAACCTGACCACCGCCCAGCAGCGTGTGGAGGTCTCACGCCAGGCGCAGTCGGAAGCCGAGGAAAGTCTGCGCATCATCCAGAATCGCTATGAGGCGGGATTGGCAACCATCACCGACCTGTTGCAAGTGGAAACCGCGCACACCAGCGCGCAGAAGAATTACTTGAATGCATTGTTTGATTATCGCCTCAGCTACGCGGCGTTGGAATTGGCTACCGGCGAGCTTGCACCTGACTCACCGGCGGTCACGCGTTAGCGGGATCGGGCCGGGTAGGAGAGGTTAATCAGGAAGGCATTGTAGATAGTCCGATAATGCCCAGGATACGCCGGTATTGCCTGACCACATCTTCACCGTCGCAAAGGACAAAATGCCCATGAATCGAAAGACAATCTGTTCGCTGCTCCTCATCGCCGCCGCAGTGGACATATTTACCGCCTGCAGTTCCGTCGAAAAGCGGCCAGCGCAACCCGGACCGGTGATCAGCGGAGTGCAAACTGAAACCGCGCATCTGGAATCCGCGCCTCAGCTTTACCAGGCCGTGGGCGCCATCCACTCCGCCTCGACTGCCATCCTGGCGGCGCAGGTGGGCGGCACTGTCACCGAGATCCGCGTGCAGGCCGGCGACCGCGTGAAGCGCGGCCAGCTTCTCGCGGTGCTCGACGACCGCAGCGCGCGTGCGCAGGTGCAAGGGGCGGAGGCAGGGGTGAACGAAGCCATCCAGGGAGAGGCGGAAGTGGACCAGGCGCTCAAGGCCTCGACCGCCGACCGGCAGTTTGCGGAAGCAACTTTTAACCGGTACAAGGAGTTGCTTGCCAAGAACTCCCTGAGCCGTCAGGAGTTCGATGGGGCCGAGGCGCGCTATCAGGCGGCGCTCGCGAACGAACGCGCCATGGAGGCCAAGAAGCAGCAGGTCCTGGCTCGCCAGCAGCAGGCGCGCTCGCAGCAGGATAGTGCGCGAACCTACCTCAGTTTCTCGCGCATTGTTTCCCCCATTGACGGCATCGTGACCGCAAAATCCGTGGACGCGGGCACGGTGGTGATGCCTGGCACGCCTGTCCTGACAGTGGAAGACACAGCGCGCTATCGCCTGGAAGCGAGCCTTCCGGAGGAGTATCTCCCCAGTGCTAAAGCCGGCGCCAGCGTCTCCGTCTCGACCGGGCACGGCCAATTCGAAGGGCGAGTCGTCGAGGTCGTCCCGGCGGCAGACGTAACCAGTCACACCTTCCTGGTAAAGATTGATCTCCCCCAGGGCTGCCATTGCCGCTCCGGTGAATACGGCCAGGCAAGTTTCCCGATCGGTGAAGCCAACAGTCTGGCGGTGCCCAGCTCGGCAGTCTTAGACCACGGCGAGTTACAGGGGATTTTCGTCGTGGCCGCGGATGGCCATGTGGAATACCGGTTGGTGAAAACGGGCAAGACTTTCGGGAATCGCGTGGAGATTCTCTCCGGCCTCGCTGCGGGGGAGAGGATCGCTATCTCCCAAATCGATCGCCTGCGTGACGGCGCGCGCGTGGAGGGCCTATGAGCGCGCGCCAGCTCGGTTTTGCCGGGCGCATTGCCCACTACTTCATCAACTCCAAGCTCACGCCGCTGATCATGGTGTTTTCGATCCTGCTAGGCACGTTTGCCGTGCTCAAGACTCCCCGCGAAGAGGAGCCGCAAATCGTCGTACCCATGATGGACGTTTTCGTCGAGATGCCGGGCTCAACGGCGCAGGAAGTGGAGCAGCGCGTCACCACCCCGATGGAAAAGCTTATCTGGGAAATCCCCGGGGTCGAGTACATCTACTCCACGACGCGGCCGGGCCTCGCCATGGCCATCGTCCGTTTCAAAGTAGGTGAAAAAGAAGAAGACTCCATCATCAAGCTCTACAACAAACTCTATTCGCACTTTGACCTGATTCCCCCCGGCGCCTCGAAGCCGCTCATCAAGCCGCGCTCGATCGACGACGTTCCCATTCTGGCGCTCACCTTCTGGAGCAACCGTTATGACAGCTACACGCTGCGCCGGGTGGCCAGTGAAGTCGATCGTGAGATCAAGAGCATTGATGATGTTTCCGAGACGCAGTTGATCGGCGGCGAGCGCCGGCAGATTCGCGTGATACTGGATCCCACCAAAATGGCCGGTTACGGGGTGGCGCCCGCCGCACTCATGGGTACCATCGACCGGGCCAACCAGCGCCTGCAGGTGGGAGAGTTCGCGGCGGCCAATCAAGAGTACAACGTTGAAACCGGCGACTTCCTTCGTGACGCCGACGACGTGGGACGCGTGGTGGTGGGTCTTTCCTCCGGCCGTCCGGTCTATCTGCGCGACGTGGCCGAGGTTCGCGACGGTCCCGAAGAGCCCGCCAACTACGTGCTCTTCGGCACAGGCGCCGGGGCTCGCAAGGGGAAAGTTGATTTAACCTCAACCCCTCGCCCCCTTGGGGGAGAGGGTGGCCCGCCACCGGCGTTTTCATCAGCCGGGGCGGGACGGGTGAGGGGGTTCATCCGTAACGCTGTCCTGGAGAAATCCCTCAAGGGCGGCATTACACAAGCGGATGTCGGCCTCAATGGCGGCTCTACAACAAATTTGATTGAGCGAGACCCCCTCACCCCCGCCCCTCTCCCCCAAGGGGGCGAGGGGGGAGTTAATGACACATTAAACTCCAGCACAATGGGAGAATCCCCGGCGGTTACGCTCACGGTTTCGAAGCGCAAAGGCCAGAACGCGGTCGCGGTGGCCCAGCATGTTATGGAGAAAGTGGAAAGCTTGAAGGGTACGTTGATTCCGTCGGGCATCGAGGTCACGGTCACGCGGAATTACGGCGCGACGGCCCAGGAAAAATCCAATGAATTGTTGCAGCACCTGCTGCTTGCCACGCTCTCGGTAACCCTGCTCATCGCCCTGGCGCTCGGCTGGCGGTCGGCCATGGTCGTGCTCGCTGCCGTGCCCGTCACCTTGGCGCTGACATTGTTCATCTATTTCATTTATGGCTACACGCTCAACCGGGTCACACTTTTCGCGCTGATCTTTTCCATCGGCATCCTGGTGGACGACGCCATTGTGGTGGTGGAGAACATCACCCGGCACTTCCACCTCCCGGAGAATAAGGGCCGCCCCCTGGCGGACGTTGCGGTGGAAGCGGTGGATGAAGTGGGGAATCCCACCACCCTCGCCACCTGGACGGTTATCGCTGCCATCCTGCCCATGGCGTTTGTAGGCGGATTGATGGGACCCTACATGCGTCCCATTCCCGTCGGCGCGTCTCTGGCCATGTTGTTTTCGCTCTTCATCGCCTTCGTGATTTCTCCCTGGGCGGCACTGCGCATGCTCGCGAACGCCAAAGCCGGTCATGGCGAAGGTGAAGAAGGGCAGGAAGGCTGGACAACGCGCGTTTACCGGCGGCTCATGATGCCCCTGCTCGTCGATGCGCGCAAGCGCACCCTATTCCTGGTGGGCGTGGTGCTCCTGCTTCTCTTAGTGTTCACCCTCCCACTTCTCAAGATCGTCCGCGTAAAAATGCTTCCCTTCGACAACAAGAGCGAATTCCAGGTGATCATCGACATGCCGGAAGGGACGACGCTGGAGCAGACCACGCGGGTGGCCCGCGAGGTGGCGCGCCGCGTGGCCGAGGAACCCGAGGTGGTCAATTACCAGGTGTATGCGGGCACGGCGAGTCCTTATAATTTCAACGGCCTGGTCCGCCACTACTTCTTGCGGCAAGGCGCCAACGAGGCCGACATTCAGGTGAACCTGCTTCCCAAAGGCGATCGCTCCGCGCAAAGCCACGATATCTCCAAGCGCGTGCGTGACGCCATTGTGCCCATCGGGGAGAAATACGGGGCCAAACTGAAAGTGGCGGAAATTCCCCCCGGCCCGCCGGTGTATCAAACCCTGGTGGCGGAAGTCTACGGGCCCGATTACAGCCAACAGATTGACATCGCGCGGCAAATTCGCGACGAGTTCAAGAAGACTCCCGGCGTGGTGGACGTGGATTGGACGGTGGAGGCCCCCGAGCCGCAATATCGCCTGGTGGTGGATAAAGAAAAAGCGGCGCTGGCGGGTGTCTCTGCCGACCAGGTGGCGCAAACGTTGCGCCTGGCGGTGAGCGGCGCGGTGGTTGGCCTGGCGCATCAGCCCAAGGAGAAGGAAGACGTCGATATCGTGCTGGAAGTTCCCCGCGCCGACCGCAGCAGCTTGACCGGCCTCGGCGAAATTCGTGTGGCCTCGGCCTCCGGCGCGCTCGTGCCCATCAGCGAGTTGACCCGCGTTGAGACCGGGGTCATCGAGACCTCGATTTATCACAAGAATCTCAAGCGCGTCGTATACGTCTCGGGCGACGTGGCGGGACGCGAGGAGAGCCCCGCGTACGCCATCATCAGCCTCTCGAAATCGCTCGACAAGATTCACGGCCCGGGTGGCTACTCCATTGAGTGCTACGCAACCCACCTGCCGTTCCTCACCGACCAGGTGAGCATGAAGTGGGACGGTGAGTGGCAAATCACTTATGAAGTCTTCCGCGATCTGGGCTTCGCCTTCGCCGTCGTCCTCGTGTTGATCTACGTCATCGTGGTGGCGTGGTTCCAATCCTTCCGCATCCCGCTAGTCATCATGGCGCCCATCCCGCTCACCCTGATCGGAATCATCCCCGCGCACGCCATGATGGGCGCCTTCCTGACCGCGACTACCATCATCGGCTTTATTGCCGGCGCGGGAATCATTGTGCGCAATTCCATCATCCTGGTGGACTTCATCGAACTGCGCCGCAAGCAAGGGATGCCGCTGGCGGAAGCCGTGGTGGACGCTGGCGCCGTTCGCTTTCGGCCCATGCTGTTAACGGCGGCAGCGGTGGTGGCCGGAGCTTTCGTCATTCTCTTCGATCCCATCTTTCAGGGCCTCGCGATTTCGCTGATGGCCGGTGAAGTGGCATCGACATTTCTTTCGCGCATGGCGGTGCCCGTGCTCTATTACCTGAACGCGCGAAACGAGGAGAAAAGGGCGTAGCGCCTGCTCTCGCCGTCATTCTGAGCCCGCTTTATGGGCGAAGAACCCCCGTAGTTCACGCCCTTCACCGCCTCCCGCGAACTACCGAGGTCCTTCGCCCAAAAAGCGGGCTCAGGATGACGGGGTTGGGCAGGGGGTGCTCCCTATGCGGTCATGGGGGGACGAACCGCGGACCTAAAGACGCGCTACACGCTTTTCGCGGACACTGGGATTGACCATTGCTCGCGCCGTCATTCTGAGCCCGCTTTATGGGCGAAGAACCCCCGTAGTTCACGCCCTTCACCGCCTCCCGCGAACTACCGAGGTCCTTCGCCCAAAAAGCGGGCTCAGGATGACGGGGTTGGGCAGGGGTTGCTCCGTATGCGGTCATTAGGGGACGAACCGCGGACCTAAAGAACTGGTCGCGCTACACGCTTTTCGCGGACACTGGGATTGACCATTGCTCGCGCCGTCATTCTGAGCCCGCTTTTTGGGTGAAGAACCCCTGTAGTTCACTCCCTTCACCGCCTCCTGCGAACTACCGAGGTCCTTCGCCCAAAGCGGGCTCAGGATGACGGGGTTGGGCAGGGGTTGCTCCGTATGCGGTCATTAGGGGACGAACCGCGGACCTAAAGAACTGGTCGCGCTACACGCTTTTCGCGGACACTGGGATTGACCATTGCTCGCGCCGTCATTCTGAGCCCGCTTTATGGGCGAAGAACCCCCGTAGTGCACTCCCTTCACCGCCTCCTGCGAACTACCGAGGTCCTTCGCCCAAAAAGCGGGCTCAGAATGACGGGGTTGGGCAGGGGCTGCTCCCTATGCGGTCATTGGGGGACGAACCGCGGACCTAAAGAACAGCGCTACACGCTCCTTCACCGTCACAGCGGATAGCTGATTATTCCCGAATCCGCCGCTTCCCACAGCTTGTGAGGGCAGACGGAGCGAAGCTTTGGAGTGCGTGCAGCTTGCTGCCGCTTTTTCGCCAGCCCGCTCGCTGGCTGGCCTGAGGTTCCACGGTTTCCCAGCCCGTTCGCTGGCTCGACCTTCGAGCCTTTCCCGCGAGCAAGCTCGCGGGGAGGAAAGCGGCAGCAAGCTGCGCGCACTCCAAAGCTTCGCTCCTCGAACCGAGGGACGATAGGAAGTATGGGCAGGGGATTAGCGGTATTCTCAAAAACGAGGTGTCGCATCGCGGCGGAGCAAAGGTGGCGATTTTCTAATTTCGAAATCGGAGGAAACATCATGGATGTGAATCGATGGTTACGGATGGTGGCAGGGTCATTTGTTCTGGCCTCCCTGGCCTTGGGTTACTGGGTAAGTCCGAAATGGTATCTCTTTACAGCCTTCGTGGGCCTGAATCTGCTCCAGTCGGCGTTCACGAACTGGTGCCCAATGATGACCTTCCTGCGTAAGCTCGGGGTGAAGCCGTAGGACGGTGACACGTGAGGAGTAACAAGCAGACAGGTGCGGCTCCGCCGGCCTGTGGCGCGTGGAGAGGGCGCACGCCTGGGCAACCTTTTTGGAAGTCCCAGCCGATGGCGGCTCGTCGGCAGTGGCGTGAAAAACAGATTGATATTGATGTATGATCGGACCCACAGGTGCTGCCGAGGAATGTGCCGCAGACAGGCACTTGATCCGAAGCTTGCATTGAATCACCCATGCGCGATGACCGAATCTCATTTACCAACGGAAGGACCAAATCCCTATGAAAAAGACATTCAAACTCCTGGTGGCGCTGGCCTTTTGCCTGAATCTGACTGCCATTGCCTTCTGCCAAGTCCCCTCAGGCAGATGGACGCTGATACCAGAACTCAGTGACGAATTTACCGGTTCGTCGTTGAACTCCGAAAAGTGGGACACGAAATGTGGCTACCCTGCAAGCGGGGTTTTCGCCTTTAGTAACCAGAACATCAGTGTGTCCGGCGGACGCCTGAGACTCACGGCCAAAAAAGAAGATTACAATGGGAAGGCATATACTTCAGCATTTCTCGAATCAAAGTTCAACGACCCCGGCAATGGCAGTTATCTGGAGGTCCGGGCAAAGGTCATTGACTATAGGGCGAATATCTGCTGCGCGATTTGGGAGCAGAATTTCCCGCTGACGAAGGAAGCAAACCCCAATCCGGAAATCGATATCCAGGAATACCTTCTTTCCATAAATCCAACCAGCGTTCAATCTACTCTGCATCGGTGGCCTACCAGCCCCGGAGTCCATACCCAGGATGGGCACCAGACCTACGACGCTCCCACGCCTTTGTGTTACGGGTTCCACAATTACGGCGTGGAACGCAGAGATGGAATGCTACGCTTCTACTTGGACGGGAAGAAGTACTGGGAGTACAACGTGTCCGCGATGCCTGACTTCGTGACCATGCCCAGGCACATTATTTTCAGTGTGGAAGGACATGCCGGTAAACCCGTGGATTCTTATCTGCCGGCCGTTTTTGAAATTCAATACGTTCGGACATACAAGTATGTGGGCCCGGAGGGGCACAGCTCACTTGATTGACAAGCAATGAACCCAGGTCTTCATGCTTCCACAAATCACGCACGTTGAACTTGCCTGACATTTGCATGTCTTCCCAGACGGCTTTGATTTCGATCGCCTTTTCACCGCGATTGAGCATGGCCACCGCCCAATCGCCGTTATCCAGCGGTCGTTTCCAGATTTCAATGTCATTATGGATTTATGAACGGGGGCGGCCGGACGTCCGCCGGGGCGGAATGGGCTACTGCACGGGCTGCAGTTCGTTCCAGCTTCCCGGCAGCGCCGAGTTCGGATTGAAGTTCGGATCATCGCTCATCACGTACTGATTGGCGCCATTGAGCCAGGCGTGCCCATACTGGTTGCTCAGCTCAAACGTGCGCCCCGTCGAGGGATCGCGGTATGTTTGCACATCCCGAAGGTTCTGGTCGGCGGCGTGAAAGCCTACATCCGAGACGCGCTGGGCATTGGCGCTCATGTGCAAGTACGTTTGGGTGGCGAAGTTGTCGAGGTCGGCCTGGATCTGGTCCATTTTGGCTTCTTTATTGGCTTGTGTCTGGTAATAACTAGCGATCCATTTATTCGAATAGGCGCTATATCGAGGCGTGGATTGAATGGAACTCAGCACCACCTTGAACAGCTTGTCGTTGGCATCGAGCTTGCCCTTCGGCGCGCCCAACGCAATTTGGCCGACGGCGTGCATATCGTAAAGACTTCCTCGACCGACGTGGTAGGTCTTAGTCACGAGCGCCACGGAGTACCAGAGCTCCATCGGCTTGTCGTCCATTTGATACTCGAGCCTTATTCGGATCGCATCGACGCGGGCGCCGCCGTTGCCGGAGTCAGGCGGCGTCAATGCATAGCGTTGGCGCACGATTTGTTCGAGGACGGGGAACGGCTCGATCGATACCACCGTCATCGCGGGCTTCAGGTCGTTGAGCATGATCTGGCGGAAATATTGTTCGGCGTTCGAGGGCTTCGACACGGCGCAGAGATCGTTTGTCTTGTTCCCCGTGTGCGTGCGTCGGTTGGGATCGGTGAGGTTGTGCAACTCTTGCGGGTCGTCGGAGTATTGCCAGGCGTAGTTGGGAACGCCTAGAATTTTGGTGACGCCATCGTCGCTCTTGGCCTCCCAGAGCTCGGAAAAACTTTCGCTGAAACAGCCTGTCTTTCCGCCGTACATACGGACCGTGCCCTTGAAGTCCCAGGTGCTGGGAATCAACATTTCGATCGCCGGCCAGGGCGCCTCGTTGGGTTGGTCATCGGCTGTGACCATGATCTGCGCCTTCTTCAGGAGCAGGTAAGAGCGTGAAGCACTGCTGGCAGCGGCCGCTCCGTGTTTGGCAGGGGATGACGAGGACGGTTGAGGAGTGGGCTGTGCAGGCAGGCTGGCGGGCTGGGGTTGCGCGCTGGCGGGCGGGTTCGGTGCTGGCGGTGCACTGGCTGGGTTGGGCGCGGCAGTGCCGGTCATGCTCGCCGCCTTCTGAGCGGCCTGCTTGCACTGATCCGACAGCGCATCCTTGTGCGCCCTCAAGCAGGCGAGGATTCGTCCTCCGCCCGGCGGTACGTTGGCGCATAGCCTTTGGACGTCTGCCGTGCAGCCGGCACGCAGCACGGCCATCGCCGCCGCGTCGTCGCCGCGAGCGCAGGGTGCGGCCCACGCGGCACAGCAGAGGAGCAGCAACGCCAGCCTGTTCATGTGACATCTCCATTCCATGGCAGCCCTGCCAAATGATATCTGTCTGCAAATATAACACAGGCGCGCGTAAGTTGGTGGACCTGGAGAGGTACGAACTCTCGACCTCATGACTGCCAGTCAGCATAGGCTAGTGCATCTCGTTGATTTTGCGGCACGCTTGGCAACGCAAGCGCACGCAAAAGCACCGCAAGAACACTCAAGTGGTACTGATTGGGTACTCGTTTCACCCTACCAAACTCCTTGGAATCGGAATACACTCCTACAGGCTCTCTCCGTGTAAGTCTCTGAAAATACATACAATCATTCCTGTGCGTATCGTGTTTCTGCGGAATTGTTAGGGCCAATTCATACTCGCGTGGTTTGGTTACGGGAGGATGAGGATGAGTCCAGCCATTGGACCTTTGCGGGACTTGAGTTCTCACTAACTTCGGGAGGTTAAAGAATTCCTTTCATGGCACGCCCGTCTAATATTCGATTAGAAAGACATAAGCCCGACCAACAAACATTTAGCCATACCGTCCCATGCTCATTACCTTGAGGATCGTACATGGGCTTTTTTATTCACTTTTCTTTCGGACTCTTGAGGATTACGCCGTTAGTCGGTCCCTGGATATCCGCCCTCGCCATCGCTTGGTCCAGGGCTATCGAGGCCTCGTTTCGTGACTTGCTGGCACACCATGAGCTTTCAATTACGAGCTGCCAGTGTGGAAAATACCTAGGCCTGTTCCATTGAATTGTTGCACTTTTAATTCCAATAGAATTAAGAGCCACCATGAGCTTATTCTCAATGTCGCTTCTTTCGCCTTCGGATAAAGCAGTCCAGTCTGCCATGACTCGGAGTATCACATGGCTCCAGCCCGGGCGCAAGAGTCCAGAAATTCAAATAGTGAGTCATTTTGAATTTCTGTTAAGAGATCCGGCTTTGCTCGGAACGACGATAAGGACTAGTGGGGGCGGTTGTATGTATATTAATAAAATATCTAACAATCAAATGTAAACCATAGATGTATTGACATAGCGCATTCCCAGGCTTATAATCGATCCCATACGAGGGCCCCAATTCCCACAGGGAGGTATGCCGGGTCCCTTTCCATACTCACCTCCAGGGACGAACCCCTCTGCCTGTTTGAACAAGACGATGAGCGTAGCTCGAAGGCATGCGCCCCTCCGCGAACCTTACCGCGGAGGGGCTTGTCATGCCAGAATGGAAGTGCCTCCTATGCGGCCGCAGGAAATTCCTTGACGCCGCGCTTTTCTATCGGGACGAAGTCTCGAGCGTCGTGACCGGTGAAGACCTGTCGTGGACGCGCAATCTTCTGCTCGGGGTCGCAGAGCATTTCCTGCCATTGCGCCAGCCAACCCACCGTGCGCGGAATGGCGAACAATACCGTGAAGATTTCCGGCTTGAACCCCATCGCCTGGTAGATGATGCCCGAGTAAAAATCCACGTTGGGGTAGAGCTTGCGCTTGATGAAGTACTCATCTTGCAGCGCAATCCGCTCCAGCTCCAGGGCGATGTCGAGCCTCCGGTTCCGGCCCGTGACCTGGAAGACTTGATCGGCAGCCCACTTGATGATCCGGGCGCGGGGGTCGTAATTCTTGTAGATCCGGTGGCCGAAGCCCATCAGCTTGACCTGCCCGGCCTTCACGCGCTCGATGTATGCGGGAATGTGATCCGTGGAGCCAATCTCATCGAGCATCTTCAGGACTTCTTCGTTGGCGCCGCCGTGCAGCGGGCCGGATAGCGCGGCGGCCGCGGCGGCCGTTGCTACATAAGGGTCCGCCTGCGAACTGCCCACTGCCCGCATGGCGTTGGCGCTGCAGTTTTGTTCGTGATCGGCGTGCAGGATGAACAGAATATCGAGAGCGCGCGCCAGGACGCTGTTGGCTTGGTATTTGGGCTCGGCCATCTTCCACAGCATGTTCATGAAATTTTCGGTATAGCTGAGGTCGTTGTCCGGATAAACGTACGGGTAGCCGAGACTGTGGCGATAGGTATAGGCGGCGATGGTGGGCACCTTGCCAATCAGGCGATAGATTTGCAGCTTGCGCACCTCGGGGTCATGCACATTCCGTGCTTCCGGGTACACCGTCGAGAGCGCCGCCACGGTGCTGATGAACATGCCCATGGGATGGGCATCGTAACGAAAACCCTCCAGGAATTTCTTGGTCGTCTCGTGCAGCATAGTGTGGTGAGTGATGTTGCTGACGAAATCTTTCAATTCCGCTGCGGTGGGCAGCTCGCCGTTCAGCACCAGATAGGCAACTTCAAGAAAGCTGCACTTTTCCGCCAGTTGGTCGATGGGATAGCCCCGATACCGCAGGATGCCCTTGTCGCCATCGATGAAGGTAATGGAGCTCTGGCACGATGCGGTGTTCATGAACGCGGGATCATAAGTCATTAACCCAAAATCGTCGGGACCGGTTTTGATCTTCCGCAAGTCCATCGCTCGAATGGTTCCATTGTTGATCGGGATTTCATAGGTCTTCCCGGTGCGTTTGTCTACGATACTCAACACTTCATTTTCCATGAGTTTTCCTCCCTTGTGAGACGGGTTTTCGACCGCTCACCCCGCATGCGTGCTTGGTGCGAGTGAGCGCCGTTCGCTAGAAAAGGATATTTCTCCCCGGCAGCGCCGCTTGTTGCGCGGACGGGACGTGGCACAGTTCGCTCCACACAGTTAATCCTGGAGAATGAAAATTGCATCCCCTCTGAGTGGCGCGTCTCTCGATATCACGCGCCTTGGTTGAGCGAGAGAAAACTATATTCGCGGGGGCTCGCTTTGGATCTGCTTGGGACGGAATCTCATTAGGGAGCCGAAAAGGTGGGAGGGCTAGAGGAACATCAGGGAAGCGCTTTCGGTACGCTTCCTCGAAGATACAATTCTGCCGTAATTTATTCTTGGTACGGAGCCTGTTTTTCTCTTGAAGGTAAGGTTCGGGAACTCTGCTGGCGCGATCCGAGTTAGCTCTCGCAGGCATTCAACTCGGCTCGGATGCCGATGAAACAAGCCTCGGACGCAACAAGTTCGTGGGGAGCCATTTTCGTTCTCCCCGTTCCAGGGCCCTGGGACGCCTCACCCTGGAGGCGTCCGACCAGCAGAATGTACCTCTTGAATACGGCGTCGTCAAGCTGTTTGTGCAGACTGTTTGTGCAGACAGAATTACATGAGGGATATTATGTCCCCCTGTAAATTTCGAGTGGGTGAGAAATGCGTTACAATACCTCCACACTGGACAGGGAGGATCACCATGGAAACACTTGAATCCATTCTGGCTGAGCATCCCCTTTTTAGTGGTATGGAAGAGCGCCATCTCCAAATACTCGTCGGGTGTGCCCGCAACGTGCGCTTCGAAAGCACAAACGTGATCTTCCGTGAGGGCGAAAAAGCCAACGAGTTCTATCTTATTCGTACCGGAAAGGTGGCCTTGCAGCTATTCGCTGACCGGCGTGGTCCGCTTACCATTCTGACCCTTGCGGAAGGTGACGTTCTGGGTTGGTCATGGCTCTCTCCCCCATACCATTGGAAGTTTACGGCGTGCGCGCTCGAGACCACACGTGCCATTTCCTTGGATGGGAAATGCTTACGAGAGAAAGCCGAAACCGACCACGATCTGGGTTACGAGGTTTTGAAGCGGTTTGTTCACGTTATTGAGGAGCGGGTTCGGGCAACGAGCTTACAACTCCTGAATGTCTACGAGCGTTAACCTTGAAATCCCCCTAAACTCGAAGAGGTTTGGGGAGCGTCAAGGCTTCAGGCCCTTCTGGCACATGAAATCGAAGCGTGTCGGCTGCCCAGATTCAATCCGCTCGGAAGTCCCTCAACTGATCAGGTTACTGATTTATCAAACGATTGAGTTTTGATCACTCACTGATCTTGGTAAACATTCAAGAGTTGTAGCCGTGTGGCCTCAAGGCGCTCCTCGACAACATGCGCAAATCGTTTCAGAAGCTCATAACCCAGATCGTGGTCGAGTTCAGCCTTTTCTCGAAGACACTTTCCGTCCGCGGCAAATGCCCGCGTGTCCTCGATGGCTCGGGCGGAGAACTTCCAACGGTAAGGAGGAAAAAGCCACGACCACCCCAGGATTTCACCTGCGCCGAGGGTCAAGATCGTTAGGGGGCCACGGCGTTCGGAATGAATCCGCAGCGCCACCTTCCCTTCGCGGATCAAGTAGAAATGATTGGCCTCTTCGCCTTCCCGGAAGATGACGTCTCCCGCCTTGAAGCGTACGTTGGAAACGCAGCCGGTGACGGTCTCGATGTGCTGCGTGGGCAGATCATTGAAAAACGGGTGCACGCTCAGAACGCCTTGCAGAGTTTCCATGGTGATCCTCCTCCATTGATGCGATCAGATTTGACCCAATTGCGGCGTAACGCGCCTGAACAGAATAGGCTTGCTGGCTATTCGATCACGCTACTTTTCCACTGCCACAAGGTGGACGGAAAGTGCCTCAACACGGTTTTCGATAATTTGCGCAAATCGCTTCATGAGTTCGTAACCGAGATCGTGGTCTTCGTCACATCTTGTACAAACGCTCCTTCCATCAATAGAGATGGCTCTTATGACACCGAGCGCTCTGGCAGTGAATTTCCAGCGGTAGGGCGGAAAGAGCCACGACCATCCGATGATGTCGCCTTCTTCCAGCGTCATGAGGTTAAAGGGTTCGATTCTATAGGACACCAGTTGCAGTGCCACCTTGCCCGTCCGGATCAGATAAAAACGGTGAGCGGGTTCACCCTCTTCGAAGATCACGTCACCGGGTTCGAACCGCACGACGGTGGCGCTCTCGACGAGGGTTCGGAGGTGCTGCTCGTTCATACCCCGAAACAATGGATGTTCTTCAAAAATCTTCTCTAAGGCTAACGTCTCCATAATTCTCCTCCCCTTGAGTTCATCCGGGATACCTGACTGCCAGTGTGAATCAATGAGCTTCTTTGTAGACGCACTTACCCGTGACAATGGATTTGCCGCATGCCAACTCTTCGAGGGTCTCCTGGCTGAGCTTTTCCTCGGCAACTTTCTTCGGTACTAACCCCAAAGCCAAGGCCACCCCGTAAAGGATGGCTTCAGGTCGTGGCGGACACCCCGGAATGTAAAAATCAACGGGAGTTACCTTGTCGGCGCCTCCCATCACGTTGTAGGTGTCGAACCAGCAGCCGCCTCCCGTGGCACAGGAGCCGATCGCGAAGGTGAGCTTCGGATTGGGAACGGCTTCCACCAACCTTTTGAGCGCCGGCACGACTTGTCGGGTGACCGGGCCGGAAATCAAGATGACATCCGCGTGCCGGGGTGACCCCACAAGCTTGATCCCAAAACGCTCTGCGTCATAATACGGAGTTAGAACATTGATGACTTCGATATCACACCCGTTGCACGCTCCACAGTTGGCGTGATACACCCAAAGCGCTTTGCCAAGCGCCTTTCGGCAAAGACCCTTTAACATACTCGCACCTCTTATCTTCCCAAGGTGGCCAGCACTACCGCTGCGCGGTTCAGTAACGGGTATGGCATTTGGGGGTAAATTCCAAGCAGTCCGCACATTCCGGCCAAGAACACCATGGGGACCCACATGCGGGCCGGCACTTCCCTCACAACTGATGCGGAGGTGCTTATCGAGCCTCGCTCTCCCCAAAACACTCTGTACGCCGCCCGAATCATAACGACCATGGTCAAAATGCTCACCACGACGGCAATGACTGCCGCCCACCACAACCCAGCCCTCGCAAGGGCCAAATATACGGTCAGCTTGCTCCAAAATCCATTGAGCGGCGGGAAGCCCGCAATCGCCAAGGCCCCTAGAAAGAAACAGGCGCTCGTGATCGGCATCTGTTTTCTGAGTCCGCCGAGCTCGCTTATTCGCCGATAGCCCGTGGCATACATCACCGCACCCACGCACATGAATAGGAGTGACTTGTATAGAGCATGGTTGAGTAAATGATAAAGGCCGCCATAGCATCCCAGATAAGTTCCGAGTCCGACGCCAACCAGCACATAACCCATCTGGCTTACGGAGGAGTACGCCAGCAAGCGTTTGAGGTCGTCTTGGGTCAACGCCAGGATGATACCGAGCAGCATGGTGAACGCGCCCAGGGCCACGAGGAAGATCGTGACCTGAGGCCAGGCTGGGTAGAAGATGCTCACCGTGCGGGCCATAGCATAAAGCGCCATCTTGATCATCACACCCGACAACAGCACGCTTATCGGTGTCGGCGCCTCCGCGTGCGCGTCCGGGAGCCAGGGATGAAACGGCGCAATACCTGCCTTGGTCCCGAATCCGATCACGAGGAACGCGATCGTTATCGCCGCCGTGCCTCTCGGTATGAATTGCGCCACGTTCCGGATGTTGCTGATCAGCAAGGCGCTCACTCCCGCCAGTTTATCCGTGGCCGCCGCACCGGCGTAAAGCAGCACACAACCGAACAAAGCGAAGGTAATTCCAATGGTGAGCAACATGAGGTACTTGTAGCCCGCTTCCAGCGCGCGCCGATCCCAATAGAAAGCTACGAGGAGGCCGGAAGTGAGGGTGGTGGCTTCGATGGCGACGTACAGCATGATCACGTTGTTGGTAACGCATCCCCACAGCATGGTCCCGAGAAACCACATCAGCAGGCCATAGAATATCCGAATGCGGCGCACGGCAGTGGCCTCCACCATGCGCTCCTCGAGGTACCGCACCGAGTAAACCGAGGTGAGCAATCCGATACCGCCAATGATGACCACCATCAAGGCGCTCAAGGCATCGACGCGGAGCTCGCCGCTCCAGGTGGTCAGCACCACCCCCTCCAGGACGCGGTAGGCCATCCAGGCGCTCAGCCCCGTGACTAGTGCCGCCGTCACAATGCATAACCATTGTTGAAACGTGCGGCCCATGCGCGTGGCCGAGAACACGACGGCGCCCGCGAGCATCGGTAGAAGGAATACAACCGCCGGGACGATTGATGTTTCTGTCAGGACGTCTCCCGCCATATGTACATCCTTTGTTCGAACCGCTTGATCGTACTCACCACCTTAATTCATGCAGCCGGAACGTATCCGTGGACCCGAATTCCTGCCGCACTCCCCCGATGACGTAAACCAGAAGGAACACGGTCACCACCACTTCCGTCGCCACGCCGAAGAGGGCGGTTTCCGGCAACCCGGGCGCCAGGCTCACCAAACTCAGGTGTACGCCGTTTTCCAGCAGGCAGAGGCCGATGACCGTCTTGATGGCGTCGCGGCGTGTCAGCACCGCGTACAGGCCCAGCGCGAAAACTGTGGACGCTACTGCCAAGTTCGTTCGGAACACATCGAGTTGCCCCATTGCCGTGGGCGCGAGAAGCGTGGTTCGAGCGTGGGTGAGATGGAAGAAGCTCAACATCAGTAAGGCGGCGATCACGGCGGAGGGGACAAAACCAATCACTGGTTTCAATTCGCGGTCATCCACCCCGCGGATCGCACGGAAGAGGACCCAGGGCGTAAGGATCGCCTTGGTGACGAAGGCGGTGGCCGCCCACCAGTAGAGCGCGTGGTTGACGGCGGCAAAGCTCAGAAGCAGACCCACAATCAGGAGAGCCTGGCAGAGGTAGGCGACAATGGAAAACTTGAGGTGTCGCATCTCCACCGCCGCCACCGAGGTAATCACCAGGGTCAAGCTCAGAGTCTCGATCAAACCGGTGTGCAGCGCTTGCGCGTTCATGCCCTCCCTCCATTCAAGCCGTCCCTGAAACCAGTTTTCATCATGCGGTCGAGCGCCGTCGGGGGCGGGAAGCACCGGCCGCACCTTTGGCAGGGCCCCATGAAAACCTCCAGCCGCATGTACATGTCCTGGGGAGCGTTGGTGGAGGTTTCGAATTGCTGGCTGAGGCGGATCGCGCCCTCGGGGCAAACTTCTTCGCACCGGCTGCAATACGTGCACCGGCGCCAGAAGAACTCCAGCCGCCGCATGTGCTGTTCCCGGTCCGACACCACAATCACGCCCGCCGGGCAGACGTTGGCGCACCCGCCGCATCCGAAACAGAGATCGGCATCGAGAGTGATTTTGCCGCGGAATCCCGGTTTGGGGTCGTGCGGTGCAAACGGGTATCCCAGGGTCACGCGCCCGGCTTTCAAGCAAATCAGGGCTTCTCGCAGTTTGCTCAGGAACACCTTAACCTCCTGCTGCTGTAGCGGCGGTCTCCGACCGCCGCGCGTCGATCGGAAATCGACGCTACAACGCGGCGCCAGGCAATGCCCGGCGCACGTTCACAAGGCCGAGCGCCGCTCGGCCCTACTTCCCAATCACCGCAAAGGCCAGGGCCGCCAGGGACGAAACCCCGACGCGCATGAAGTAACCCATGGCCTGATCGATGCGGAGCCGGGGATTCACGACATCAACAACTGTCACCAGCACCAGCACCACCAGCACCTTCACGATCGTCGCGAGCAGATCGAACAAGTAGGTTCCAAAGTGCGGCCAGGGAAAGAACACTTCCACCAGCAAAAAAGCGAACACGAGCTGCTTCACCCACATCGCCCAGCGGAAGAGCGCCAGGCGCGGACCGCTTTGCTCGATCATTGGACCGCCCATGATCTCCTGGTCGGCCTCGGAAATGTCGAACGGCAATTTGCCGGCCACGGCTTGCAGTGCGAGGAAAAATGCCACGCCGCTTATGGCCATGCTGATGCTGGGCCCGTTCTGAATTTGCCAGTTGGCAATGCCGCCCAGTGCCAGGGTTTTGGCCTTGAAGGCACCGACAACGAGGGCAATGGCCAGGATGGGTTCGACCGATAAAAGCATCATCATTTCGCGCGAGCTTCCGATGGAGGCATAAGGGCTGGCGCTGGCAAACCCCGTCAACATGATGGCGACACCGCTCATCGCCGCGACATAGATGACGACGATCATGTCGCCGGCGAAGGCCAGTGGCGCGGCCGTCCCCATGGGAATCAAGGCGGCAAGCAGCAGCACCGACGCCAGGGTGAGAGCCGGCAGGCCTGCGTAGGCCGCCCCACCCGTGCTGCGGACGTCCTCCTTGCCCAGGAGCTTCAAGAGGTCCCAATAGGGTTGGCTGATGGGAGGCCCGATGCGCGAGTGGATCGCGGCTCGAAGCTTGCGCATGAGGCCTTCCGCAAGTGGCGACAGCAGCAGCGCGGCCGCCACGTTCAACAAGCAGAGCAGAAAACTCTTGATGAGCCAAGCTGTCATCGCGCCCCTCCGCCAGCGTTCGTCGTAGCGCCGCCCTTTACGGCGGCACACTCCTCTGCGCCGCCACTTTCCTGATGGCGGGATAAACCCGCCGCTCCATCACACGCCGGCTAAAGCCCGGCGCTACATTAGGCCGAACGCCGTTCGGCCCTACATCCCTCGGCGGGCATAGACCGCCGCTACAGACCCCTACGTCCTGCGGCGCCTTCTGGACATCTTCAGAATCTCCGCCCGGGAATAGACCCTGACTTCATGGGTCCTTCGATCCACTGTCTCCAGGCGCTCCGTGCAGGAGAAGCAAGGGTCCAGACTCCCCAGCGTAATGGGCACGTCGGCGATGTTCCCATCCAGGACCATGGCCGGCAGCGCTTGCAGGTTCGGATAGCTGGGGGCACGCACTCTCCAGCGATACGGCCGGTTATCACCGCCCGTGAGCACGAAGTGGACGGCCTCGCCCCTCGGCGCCTCGACCACCGACACGCCGACCCTTCCCGGCGGTATCGCCTCCTTGATTTCCGCGCAAATCGGCCCCTCGGGAAGGGCAGCGATCCCCTCGCGCACCAGGCGAATGGACTCCACCAACTCGCTGATTCGCACCAGCACGCGCGCCCACGTATCCCCGGCTTCTTGGGTGGCGATCCTGGGAGGCAGCTCGTCATACGCCGCATAGGGGTGATCGATGCGCGCATCGATGGCCACCGCCGAAGCTCGGGCGGGCGGGCCCACGGCACAGATTTTCTTTGCCCAATCGTTGGTCAGCACGCCAACTTCCTTGGTCCGGGCCTGCAGCGTGCTGTCCCCCACCACGGCGTTGCGAACGGCAATGACCTCCTTTTCCACCTGGGCAAGGGTCTCGAGGAGCTTGGGCTTAATCTCATTGTGAAGATCGCGGCTCAGCCCGCCGACCGTATTCATTCCGTAAGTCTTGCGGTTTCCGGAAATCTCTTCACAGAGCCACATGACCGGCTCACGGATTCGCCAGGTCTGCATGAGCACCGTTTCAAAACCGATGATGTGCCCCGCAATGCCCAACCAGAGCAGATGGGAATGGATACGTTCCAGTTCCAGCAGGATGGTGCGGATGTAGCGGGCCCGGCGCGGCGCCTCGATGCCTGCCGCCTTCTCCACCGCCTGACAATAGCAGGAGGAATGGATGAAGCCGCAAATCCCGCATATTCTCTCGGCCAGATACGGGATCTGGTTGTAGGTCATAACGCTGTCGCCGAGTTTTTCAATTCCCCGGTGGTTGTAGAAGAGGCGGGTATCGCATCCCACGATGGTCTCGCCTTCAACGAACATGCGCCAGTAGGAGGGCTCCTCCAGGACGGGGAAGAAAGGCCCCAGCGGCACCACACTGGCCCCTTTGGGGGGCTCGCGCATCTGCGGGGCCACATTCTCCGTGCGCGGAGGCTGCGCGTTATAAGGGAAATCCCGGCGCAGTGGGTAGACACCTTCCGGCCAGTCGTCTGCCAGCAGCAGGCGGCGCGGATCCGGGTGCCCCTCGGGATGCACTCCGATGGCGTCGCGGTATTCCCGCTCGGCCCAGTTGGCCCCGGGGATGATGTCGGTGATCGAGGCAATTTTCAGGTCGTCTTCCGAAACGGGAGATTCCAGCAGAATGTAGAGATGCTCGTGGTCGAGTGAAAACAGATGCAAGATGGCGTAGTCGCCGCTGAGGGACCGGGTATCCGTCCCCACCGAAATCAGGAAGCGCGCGTGCAGCTCATTGACCAACGCCTCCACCACCGCGCGCATGGCCGCCTTCTCGATCTTGAAATGGAGGGTGTCGGCTTGCGGTTGCGTCCCTGAGAGGAAAGCACTGTCGCTGCGTGCGGCGACTAATTCCTCGACCCGCGTCACGGTCGACTGCTCGGTAATCGTCATGCCCATCTCCTCATCGATTCACCCATAGAAGAATTCCTGTCACCAAAACGGCGCCAATCACGATCCACAAAAGATAGATTTGCGGCGTTCCGACGTGCGTTCGGCTCACGCGGCCGGCAGCCCGGTCAATCATTTTGATGAAGGGCGTATACACCCACTGGTCAAAATCGAGCGCGCGGCGCAGGGGAGCCGGAAATTTCGGCACATGGACCGTTCCGCTGGGATAGATTCCCTGGAACGCGTGTTTGAAGGGCAAGTAGAAACTGCTGGCGGGATAGCGGACCGTGGCCGGAGCGTGCTCTTCTCCGCAGTACCAGACCGGGGCCGTCCTCACCTGGGCTCCGCCCGCGCGCTGAATGCCATAGGAGATCAACGCCAGGATGGCTAAAGCTGCCAGCATGGCCAGCGGCGACCAGAAACCGACCGGCGACCCATCTGTCAGTAACAGGCCACCCCAAATCCGGCTCGCATCCAGTCCCGACATCGGCAGGGCAGTGACCCCTTGGATGGCATGCCCGACGATGCGCAAAATGAGCTGGGGAAAGACGCCGAGCAGAACGCACAGGGCGGCAAGCACCACCTGGGGCACGACCATCGATATCGGGACTTCCTTGATTCCCCGGCTCTCATCCGCCTTACCGAGAAAGACGGAGCCGAGCACCTTGAGGAAGGAAGCAAGCGTGGCGAGCGAAATGAAGAGCGCAACCAAACCCAGCACCAGGAACAACGGAAATCGCATTCCTGCCAGGAGGCACCCGGCGACGATGAGCCACTTGCTCGTAAACCCGTTGAAGGGCGGCACTCCCGCGATGCTCAAGGAGGCGATGGTGGTGGTGCCGGTGGTGTACGGCATGAAAGCGCTCAAGCCGCCCAGCTTGTCCATGTCGCGCTGGCCGGTGCGGTAAAGGACGGACCCCGCTCCCAGGAACAAGCACGACTTGAAGCAAGCATGGTTGACCGCGTGCAGAATCGCCCCGGCCAGAGCAATCGAGGCCAGCGCCGGGTACATCTGCAAACAGTAGACGCCCACACCGAGCCCCAGGCAGATGTAACCGATTTGCCCGATGGTATGGAAGGCCATCAGCCGTTTGGTGTCGGTCTGACGCAGTGCGGTCAAAGTCCCCACAAAAAGCGATCCGGTGCCGGCAAGGGCCAGGAAAATTCCCCACATCCGGAGTGACGGTGACACCACAAGAAAAGAGCAGAAGAGGCGAACCAACCCATAGATTCCCAGTTTAACCAGTGCCCCGGAGAGCGTGGCGCTCATCCCGGAAGGGGCCACGGGATGAGCATCAGGGAGCCAATCGCCCATAGGCAGGATTCCCGCCTTGGTGGCGAACCCCAAGAAGAAGAGAAAGATGATGGCGTTCGCCAGGAACGGTCGGACGCTGAGCAGCCCGGAAAGCGTTAGCCGGATGGCATCAAAAGAAAACGAGCCGGAGGTTCGCCAGAGCAGAAGCGCCGCGGCCACCATGCACAGGGTTGCGCCGTGGGTGATGATGAAATACTTCAGGCCCGCCCGCTGGCTCGCGGGGTTTTCGCTCTCAAACGTCACCAGGAAGTAGGACGTCAGGGTCATGGATTCCCAGCAGACGAGGAAAAACAGGAAATCCGCGCACACCAGTACACCCGTCATGCTGGCGATGCAGAGGAGAAGAAGGGGGAAGAACTTCCCCACCTTATCGTGCGTGTAGTGCTCCATGTAACGCACGGAGTACAGCGTGCTCAGCAGTGCTATCACGGCCACAATGGCCAGGAAGATGGCGCTCAAGGGGTCAACCCGCAGGGTGAGACTCGCGCCCAGTTGGGGCAACGAGAGGAGCGTCTGTTCGCCGGAGGCCACCGTGCAGGCTCCCACTACCGCGAGCCCGGTGAACACCGAGGAGGCGCAAACGATGGCGAAGCTGGCCCAGCCGCATACTTTGCGGTTACGCGCCAAAAGCAGGCTCACCAATGACCCCGCAATCAGGATCACGATGCTGGCTTCAATGTTGCGAACGGCATTAATCATCCTATTTCCCCGTTGTAGCGGCGGTCTCTGACCGCCGAATCGTCGATCGGAGATCGACGCTACAAATCATGCCCGAGACTTCTCAGCTTCTCTGCCTTTCCGCATGCCCCGACGATTCTATTTCCCAATTAACTGCACCAACGGCATGCCCACCAGCGGAGCTACCACACAGCCAATCATCAGGATGATCAAAGTGGAGTCCATAGGCCACGGCGGATCGGCCGGCAGCGCCACCAGCGGCGCGCCCAGAAAGATTTTTTGGGCGATGTAAAGCATCCATCCGAAAGAGACCAGGGTTTCGACCAGGATGAAAGTAACGATGAGCGGTCCGATGGGACCGGAAAGACGCATGGCGCCCGAGAGGATCATGAACTTGCTCCAGAAGCAGGCCAGTGGTGGGACTCCGGTGACACTCAGAAGTCCGACGAAAAACGCCGTCGCCGTGAGGGGCATTACTTTCCCCAGGCCGCGCAGTGCGGATATTTTGCGGGTTCCCGTGACATAGGCGATGGAGCCGGCGCAAAAGAAGAGGGTCGCCTTGCTGTAGCCGTGGCAGATGATGTGCAACACCGCGCCCCGGAACGCCAGGGTGGATCCCATAGCTCCCATGGCGATGCCCAGCAGCACGTAGCCGAGATGAGCGATGGTGGAGTAGGCAAGCAACCGCTTCAAGTCGTCCTGAACGAAATAGAAGGACAAAGCGACAAGAATCGTAACCAGCGCCATGCCGGCCATGAGCAAGGCCATCCTGGGTGGAATGTCCCACCCGCTACTCACCGTTCGGGCCATCAGGTAGACGCCGGCCTTGACCATCGCCGCGGCGTGCAGGTAAGCGCTGATGGGAGTTGGAGCCTCCATGGCGTCAGGCAGCCACGTCTGGAAGGGGACCTGCGCCGCCTTCGCCCAGGCGGCAATCAGAAGAAATAGAAAAACCCATGATTTCAGACTCTCGGGCAGCCGGCCGAGCGCGGAGAACTCAAACGAGTTGGTTTTCGCAAAAATGATAAGGATGGCCAGCAGCAGGAAGGCACTGCCCACATGAGTCATCAAGAGGGCTTTGAATCCGGCCCGCAAGCTTTGCTCGTTCTGGCGAAAAGAGATCAGCGCCCACGAACACAAAGTGGTCATTTCCCAGAAAACGAGGAATTGCAGGAAATTCGGCGATATGGCCACCCCCACCATGCTGGTGATGAATAACAGGAGCCAGAAATAGTACCGGCCGTAGTGCTCACTCCCTACGGGGTGCTCCGCGTTCTTGTCGGTAAGGTAAGAAGTGGAATAAAGGACGGTGAGCAGTCCGATGGGCACCGCCACCAGCAGCATCACGGAAGCCAGAGGATCGAGGAGGAACCCGAATAGGGGCACATCGATGATGCCTTTTAGCCAGGGAAGACTTCCCAGCATTTGGGTGTGAGAGGCGCCGAACGTGGTTATGGTGAGCCACACGGCCAGGCCGGTTACAACTGCGGCAATCGCCACCGCCGCGGGGCGGGCGCGGCTTCTAAGAAGCGTGCACAAGAGGGCTCCTGCCGCGGGCAGAATCAGCATGAGGACGGCAATTGAGGTGATCACGTCCATACCCTTCTTCTCATCTCGTGTAGCGCCGCCCTTGAGGGCGGCACATGCCGGGCTAAAGCCCAGCGCTACAACCCAGCACGTGCTCGTGTAGCGCTGCCCGGCACCTGTCCCGACAAGGTCGGGAGGGTCGCACATGCCGGGCGCCCGACTTCATCGGGACAAGTTCCGCCCAGCGCTACAACCCGGTCGTAGCGGCGGGTTTACCCCGTCATCTGGCGGCGTTAAGCCGCCTCAATTCGCCCGCCGCGAGCAATCTCGAAAACATCTTTCAAGACGCCGGCAATGCTCTTAACGCTCGAGTGCACCTCGCCGCTCATCGGTTGCATAAAAGCCGCGTGACGCGGCTGAATAGCAATCAGAAATATGCGGGCATGGGTTTCCCGCTCGAGGTAGTCCATCAGCAGGCTCAGCGGCATGCGATGTGTGCTCGGCAAGTAACCCTCCACTTGATCCTTATCCAAAAGCGCCACGGAGCCCGGGGCAGACTCGAGATCCACGGAATCGACCAGCACCACGGTGCCGGGCGCCTCGCCCACCACCTGGCGAACGTAGTTTTCCGGAACCTCCTGGGCGTCGATCACGCGCACTCCAGGAATGTCGCTGATCAGTTGGGCCACCAGACTGCCAGCGGCGTCGTCACCACGGCAGGGATTGCCAATGCCCATAACGACGACGTGGCCTTGAATCATGCTGGCGAGTTGCTCTCTTAGATCCAATCTCTCTACTCCACCAACTCCGCGATCTGCTGATAGTTGAAAACGGGTCCATCGCGGCACACATAGCGATGCCCAATGGCGCAGTGATTACATTTGCCGATGCCGCACTGCATCATGCGCTCCAGGGTGGAAATGACCGCCGTTTCTTTGAACCCGCGCGTAAGGAGATCGCGAACCACGAACCTAATCATGATGGGCGGGCCGCAAACATAGGCCAGCGTGGATTCCGGGTGCAAGGTGACCTTCTGGAACAGGATGGGGACCACCCCCACGTTTCCCGTCCAATGGTGCGTGGCCACGTCCACCGTCACGAGCAGTTCAACATCGGAGCGCTTTCCCCACTCTTCCAGTTCATCCTTGTAAACCAGATCCTCGGGCGTGCGGGCGCCGTAGAGGATGGTCACCTTGCCGAAACGGTCGCGCTCATCCAGGACATTCCAAATCAAACTGCGCAGGGGAGGCAATCCGATGCCGCCGGCTACGAACAGCATGTCTTTGCCGCGAGCGCCTTGCACGTCGAACCCGTTGCCAAAGGGACCGCGGATGCCCACCTCGTCGCCATTCCCCAGCTTGTGCAACTGATCGGTCAATTGCCCCGTGCGCCGCACCGTGGTTTCCAGCGTGCCGGGCCGAGTGGGGCTGGAGGCGATGCAAAACGGCGCTTCGCCGCAGCCGAAAACGGAAAGTTCAAAAAACTGTCCGGGAAGGAAATGAAAGTGGTTGCCATTCGCGTGATCCCGGAAGTGCAAAGTGAAGGTCTTGGTGTCGTACGTCTCATCCCGGACCTTCTCGAGGCAGGCAATGTCCGGAAGGAATACATCATTCATGCCATTTCCCCTTCCTGATGGCGGCCACCACCGCCGGCATGTGCGTCGTGCCTAAGCACGTCTTGATGCATCTCCCGCAACCCACACAGCCAACCGCGCTGTCGCGTGTGTAGTACTGCGCACTTACTTTGTGGAAGAAACGCCGCTTCATCCGCTCCTTGCGTTGCGCCCGTGGATTGTGCCCGGAAGCTTCGAGCGTGAAAGCGGTGTACTGACAGGAATCCCACAGGCGGCATCGCACCCACGTGCCGTCCTGGCGGAGGTCCTTCACGCTGAAGCAGTAACAGGTGGGACACACGAAGTTGCATCCGCCACATTCAAGACACCAGTCCGCCATCTTCTCCCACAGCGCGTCGGGCACCCGCCCCGTCGAGACGCGCCTCATGGCCGAGCCAAAATGGCAGGTCTCCGGCCCAAAACGAGTTTTTGCCGCTGTCTCCAACGTCTTGCGCTGTGCTATTGCATCCTCGGTGGCTTTCCGGAAGAGGTCCGGCGCCTTGGCCATGGCCGCCTCACCCTTTTCGCTGCCCACCTCGACGAGAAAACTCCCGCCCAGATCCGTAAGTTGCAGGTCGTAGCCGCTACTCATGAAGGGTCCGGAATCCGTACAGACACAGAAACCTGCCGGGCAGGGAGTGGTGCAGGCCAGGCTGATAACGGTGAGGTTGCGGGCACGGCGAAGGTACGAAGCATCGGCCGGCTCCGCTTCGTGCATGCGCGTCAGGAAGGCAATTCCTGCCACATCGCAGCTCCGCACGTTGAAGAGGGTGCGGGGGGCATCATCGTAGATGGGTTCGACTTCGTGACGCTGACCGTTGAGCTTGATTTTCACCAGGGGGTCGGTTTGAGGCAGGACAAATTGCTTTGGTGGGTGAAGGGGGTTCTCAAAATCCCACAGGACCTCGGTGGGGGTACGGAGCGCGGAGAAAATGACATCGCCGCAAGGGCCGCGAACCGGAGCGATGACCTCTCCTGCCTCCAACAGCTTCGCCAGCCATTTGGTGGTGCCCTCTCTTGGTATCGTGAAGACCATCGCCGGCCCCTTAGGCCTGTTCTATCTTAACGGCGGTAACACTATGTGTTCCCAATACGTTGGCAAGATGATCGCGAAATGCGTAAGGCACAAGCAGCACGCCGGGCTTAAGGTCCGTCCTGACCCGGGTTGGAACTACCGCCTCCCCGTGGACGGAAGTCAACCTGACCGGCCGTCCGGGGTGAACGCCCACTCCGTCGGCATCCTGCTTGCACATTTCCACGAAGCCGTTGGGGAAAAGCTTGCGCTGTGATTGATAGTCGCGACTTAATGTCGGCGAAAACGCCACAAGTGGGTCGCGGCCCCAGTCAAAATCGCCATCACGCACCAGCACATGCTGACCTTCACTAAGGTTCAACGGCGGCGTTCTTGCGGCAATAAGTCTGAACTTGCCGCCATTGGAGCATCTTGCCGTGGACATTCCGCCCCAACGATCCTCGGATTCCCCCACCTGTGCGTAAGGTTCCGCAGCACATCCCACTTCGTTGAGGACGTCTGAAGCTGTGTGGTACGCCGTGCGCAATCCGAATCTCGCGCCAAGGTCCGCCAGCACCTGCCATCCGGGGCGTGCCTCGCCCGGGGGATCCGTGGCCACATGGAGCCCCTGGACCCTGCCTTCCATGCTGGTGACGCTTCCTTCCGTCTCAGCAAAGCTCGCAATCGGCAGTACAACGTGGGCGAGTTGCGCGGTGGGCGTGAGGAAGGCATCCAAGACCACTAGGAACTCGATCTTCCCGAGCGCAGTCAAGGCTCGCTTTCCCATGGGGAGAACAGAGGGGGGATCGTCGGCGACGACAATCAGGGCGTTCACGGATTCCAACATGCTCGCCGCGTCCAAACCGGGAGTCGAGGGCAGTTTCTTACCCCAAAGACATTGCAGGCGCTGCTGAGATTCTCTGTCGTCCAACGGTCGGTATCCGGGGAGATGATCGGGAACGATTCCCATGTCGCCGGCCCCGCGCACATTGTTCCGGGCCAGCAGCGGCAATAGCCCGGAACCAGGTCGGCACAGATGTCCCGTGACTGCGGCTAGGGTGGCAAGGGCGGCGGCCTCTCTGCGGGAGGGAGGGCCCTCCCCGCTGACCGGGGGAATCAAGAACGTCGCCCGCGATGCTCGCGCGATCCATTCCGCTGCCTCGCGCATCACTGTGGTTATCTTGACGCCCTCCAAGCCCCGCCGCAGTGCGTCGTATCCTTCGCAACTTTCCCTGACCGACGCCTGATCCTCCAGCCCGAGAGCCAGGACCGCGGCAAGCAAACCATCGATCACTTCACCTTCATTTCCCGGAATCGCGGGCAAGGGGAGGGAAGCCACACACGACATTTGCGTCGCAGTATGGGCTATGGTTACAAGGTGGGCGCCTTTTTCTACGGCTGCCATCACCGCCGAAGCAGCCCGCGGGTGAGTTTTGGCCAAATCACCTTCAATCAGCAGGATCGTCTGGCTCGATTCAACGTCATTCAAACTGATGGACGGAGTGCATTCGCCACATACTTCTTCCAGACCTGTCAACAGCGGGCCGCAGATGGCACGGTAAGAAAAATCGAGGTTGTTGGTTTGGAAACCAGTCCGGGCAAGCTTGCCGGCCAAGTAGTTCTCCTCGTTGGTTGCCCGGGCAGAGCCAAGAATGCCAACTGGCTTGCCCGCATCAAGTATTTCCTTGACGCGACCGGTAACGTGATCGAGTGCCTCGGTCCACGTGACAGACTCCAGCTTGCCATTGCGGTTAACCAGCGGTTGCCTCAACCGGTTCCCCCACAAGGCAGCTTCATGGGCGCTCCACCCCCTGGCGCAGAGCCTCCCCAGGGATACCGGGTGGGTTTCGGTCGGTGCCACGCCCACCAGTCCTGCTTGCTTCGCTAACAAGTAAAACCCGCAGCCACAAGCGCAAAACGGGCACGTGGTGGGGACGGGTAACATGTCAAACCTCCCCCCGATGCGGCGGGTTTGGATGGTGACATAGGCTTAGAAAGCCGTGGGTAGCAGGTTCGTTTGAAGGGATTGGTAGTTTCAGTGATAACCGCCCAGGCCGCTCTGGGTTCGGCTCTATTGCTATGGCTTCATGGTTTAGATTATCAACTGACCGCTGAGGCGCGGCCCTTTCACCGGGGGAATCGAGAGTTTTGCCTCGGGCCTCAACGACCCTAGGACCCCGAATCGCCAGCATGGGGATAGCACCCCCGCCCGGGAGATGGCACCTATAAACAGGCAAGGCAACGCTATTGCCAAAGCACGGGTTAGGAGCAAGGGGCTCAGATCAGGATTAGGGAACTAGTTGTCCGGCCCCTCCCCCTGTAATTGCTAAGGTTTTCAATAGTTCCTTCTAATTACTAGAAATGAGCGGACTAGTTGAGGGAAACCCCCCAGCCTTGAGGAGGGTGACAGCACACTTAGCGCTGTTTCACAGGAGAAAATGTCTGAGTCATTCCGAAACTGTGCACGGTATCGCGATATGCGACGACTCCGCGAGGAGTCTCGAGCGAGGGCATGACGTTTGGACCGCCAACGCATCCTCAGGTGATTTCATCTCGATAACCTAGCTATAAGAGCAGCGCAGTTGCGGAGTGCGAGATCCGAAAATCTGCCTCTGGGTGCGAGCCCCTCAAGGTTAGAAGTTGCTTCGCCTGATTCCCTTTGCCTGTTCGATGGAGAGCCCGGAAAAGGGGGACTCTTTCAGACGTCCTGCAGGGAAATAAGGACTAATGCTTCCGTAATTGAATCAACTATATTGACGCTGGGTACCTTCGCACATGCTGCTTGCTCACAGGCGCGCGAGCGAGATATCGACCTGATCTCTCTTTGCGCAATGCTGCTGCAAACGGCCTGCACGCCGGGCAAGATAGAGGGGTTGGAGGCCCGCCGGTTAGCGTCCATGCATGACCTCCGCGTCGCAGTCGAACAGATGGCGAAGGAAGTTTGCCCAGATCGCGGGCTGGTGCAGACCTGATTCGAAGGTCTCCGGTTCGTCCCGTATGGACAACGAAATGCTGCGGACCTTCTACAGAACAAGCCAGCGCTACGCTTGGAGACGGGTACTTCGCAGCATGGGGAATGAAACGCCCTTCCCTGCCGGAATCCGAACCGGCCCAATATGGGCGAGTTGACGGGTGGGCGACCACCTGTCCGCAATCATGGGACTTGCTGAACAGAGGGATCGCGGTCCCCACATGTGCGGGTAGGTCGTCTATCGTAAATGCCCCGAACTCACGCCTCCGTCATCATCAACCATCTACCCGTCGGGGCATTTACGATAGAGACCTAACGTAATACGTTCAAGTGCCCAGCGTGGCTGGACCCTCGGCGATTACTAAACACTTGGCAACTCATTACTGATCCGCTGCCGGTAGGAGTGCGCCCCACTTTGAAAGTGCAGTCGTCCCACTTTCCGGGTAGGGCGTTAGCATTAAGGTTGGGATCCTTACTCGCGTCATATAATTGACCGCATCTGCCTCAGGACGCGCAGCTCCCTGGAAGCCTGCTGGTATTAATACGCTGACTTTGAGACGTTCCTCCACGGCGGGGATGATCGCTCCGAGTGTTCCACCCAAACTGTACCCGAGGTACGCAAGCTTCTTGCTGTCAATATCCGGACGAGTTTCCAGATAGTCGAGGGACCTTCTGAAATCTTTGACCTGTTGCACAAATAGCTCAGTGTATTGACGGGAACTCCAATCACCAAACTCCAAGGCAACCAGGGCATCGTTTCCGCGCTCGAATGTCCCTTTATAGACAGGGTAGAGGACCTGTCGTTCGCCAAAATTCCAACCGACTTTGAAATGACATAATTGCCATCGTCTCGCCAGGATTTTGGTATAAGTGCTGACTATGCTTAAATTCCTCTTGCTTTGGAACGCTAGCTCGCCTCTTTCGTGCACATCAGAGTGTTCTCCTTGAAAACCTGGCATTACGCCAGCAACTTGTCGTGCTGAAACGGCGCCATCCACGGCCCACCCTCGGCACCTTCGACAGGATCTTCTGGGTAGTTGCTCGGCGAGTCTGGTCCGGTTGGAAGCAGTCCCTCATAATCGTCTCACCGGAAACAGTCGTCCGCTGGCACCGCGTGGGTTTTCGTCTGTTTTGGAGGTTGATTTCTAGAGGCAGGAGGGAAGTGGAGAGAAAGCGGACATCGCAGGAGGTACGGGATCTAATCTTCCGCATGGTCGCTGAGAACCCGGCTTGCGGCGCACCTCGCATCCACGGCGAACTCCTCCTGCTCGGTTTCGAAGTTTCCGAAAGAACGGTCTCCCGCTGGATGAAACGGGCCCCGCGGACCCCTGATCCCGGCAAGCGGTGGCTCGCTTTTCTTCGCAATCACCGCGAAGCTATTGCCGCGATGGATTTCTTCACGGTTCCGAAGGTCACCTTACTATGAAGAGGACCGCACGCATCTTGGCTTGGGGAAGGGAACTCCCAACTGGAGAAGTCGGGCGATAGCCTCTGGTCGCGTCCTCTCTCGAGAGCGACTAGGAGGGTTGCATCATCGTTACGATCGGGCTGCCTGAGGCAAGCTTCTAGCCCCAAAATCACACCCCCGAACTCCATCCTCCATATATCCAAAGGGCAGATCCGTCCATAGGCTGCCACCACAAAAGAGCTATATGTCGGCTTAGGATCCTGGTTGAACTCGCGGATCGTACCTCAAGATTCTATCACGGGAATCACTCCATTTTCGGCGCGGATGTGATTTTGGCGAAGCACAGGGGATCGCAGGGGCACAAATACCCTTTTCCCACCGATAAGGGCAAAGTCTACGGAGGGTACACTTTCGGCACCGCCATTAACCGGCTGGCCTATAGAAGAAAGATCGTCGATTCGAATGGGCGGTTATTTCATTTTCAATCCCATCAGTTCAGGCACACGGTTGGTACGCGCATGATCAACCTCGATGTGCCTCAGCATATCAATCAACGGTACCTCGGTCACAAAACACCGGAGATGACTAACCGCTATGCCCACATTCACGATAAGACTTTGAGAGCGAAGCTGGAGGAGCTTTTGGGCAGACGGATCGTGGATATCACCGGTAAGGCGGTTGAGCAGCGGCCGCAGGCGCCTTTGATTATTCCTTCTTTCCCTTTGGATTGTGATGGCTCTGAAAATGGGCCTTCTGGGAGGCCTTGTGTTCATTCTGTAAATGTGTCTCATGAGGGACGGGCTGATGACGAGCGGTGCCAGCGCCGGCCGTCGCAGCCTTGGCAGGCGTAGCCGCAGAGGGAGTGTCCGAAGCGCTTGCCGTGGCGGACACAGCCTTTTGTGGTGTTTGTATGCGGCCACCGGCCGACGTAGGCGTTTTCCCGAGCCAGAACTGCATTTCTGCCTCGGCATCGCCAGTCAGATGGCCCTGCTGCCACGTGTCATTATCTTCGAGGCCGTGCCACGCGTTCGGAGCGGTATGTTCCCCGACGTAGTGGCGATAGCGGTATTGCTGGAAGATCGAGATGATGTTCACCGCATAGGCCTGGGCCAATGCGGCATTGCCCTCAATAATCACCATGTTATCGTCATTCTTGCCGCTTGCCTTGGGGCCCAGATTATGGGAGCCCGTGATGACCACCGGATGTTCGCCAAACGGGTCGATCACGACGCATTTGCTGTGAATCATCACCTGGCTGGCGCCGAGCAACTCAGGCACCCAATTGTGAAATTTTGCCTTGATGTTGGCGGGGACCTGAACGTCCTCGTCCAACCGCAGTGGCGGTTCCACTCCTCCGGTAATCAGCGCCACGGGATGAACAGGGTTAGCAGGATCCAGCTTCGGGTTCAAGTGAGCGCCTTTGCGGATTTTGGCGACCTGATTGGGAGTTTTCTGATCCGCCGGCAAACTATCTTCGGTGACGCCCTGAATCTCCTGGTTGACCACACCGCGGATATAGAGGTTGGAGTTGTAATAGGGGTTCGATTCCGGTTGGTGACGATAGAGAATGCTCTGCAAGAGGGTCCAACGAGCGGGGTCATCCTGGAAAGGCCCGGGATTGAAAAAGAGGAACAGAACCCCTTGCTGAGCTCGATTAATCAGTCGCCGCGCCTGCTGCATGTCTTCCAAGGCGTCGGTAGGAGTAAACCACACAGAGACCTGTGAGCCATCCACCGTGAACGTCTTCTGAGTCGAGTTAGCCTTCACCAGTTCGGGCGGAAAACCGTTTCCCGCCTGGTGGAGCCGCTCCCACTGTTGCAGGTACGCGTCTGCCACCTGGGGATCATTGATGATCAGGCCGTTGTTCGCCTGCGTGCAGAGTCCCGTTACTGTCCAGTTGGTGCTGCCACTCAACACTTGCTGGGCCTTTCCATTCTTGTCACAGCAGATCAGAATCTTGTTGTGTGCGAAGTGACCCGATGGTACGAGCCGGTCAAACACGTTGATTTGCTTCTGTTGCTTGAGTTGCGCGCGGATCTGCTCGTTTTCGTCATTGTCGGGTGGCTTAAAGGCGCCGTTGCCCAGGATCAGGTTGAAGTCGGTTCCGATCGCGCGCATCGCGTCGAGCAACTCCGGATCATTCAATTCGTAGAGTGCCGCGAAGGCCTTGCCACCCTGAGCCTTAACGTCCTGCATCATTTTGAGTATCTGCGGCCTCAGAAGACCCGACAGCCCGTTTCGCAGCGGATCATTGGGTTTCTGCACGACGCTCATGAGGGCTGTCCTATTCACCTGCTGGTTCTTTTCCTCGGCGGCCAACTCCTTGGCCACCCACTGGCTGGCGATGATGCCCCGGTTGAAATATGCCGAGACGCTCCTACCGGCTTGCCCGGTGATTCTCAATACGGGAGATTGGGGGCTAGCCAGCTCGTTTGCCAGACTCAAGCTCTGAGCGTTCGAGCCAACCACGGGGATAACGTCATATTGGACAGAGTCGCCTACGTTCACCGTATAGTCCCACCAGAGATACCGCTGAATGGGCCATTTCCATTCTTCACCCTGAGCTGGCGGGTTCTGTCCATCCGCAAAACCAACATAATTGTGAAGGAAAGTAGGTGCGGCGTCATTGAGTGAGCGGCGGATAGCGAAACCCCGGCATTGGGGAATCGGGTTTAGGTCCGTCGGAAGCCAGACGAGGCATGTATGATCACTATTGTCGTAAACCTCTAGACTGAGACCCATAAATTCTCCCTCCCATTGAATTTAGAAGAAGCTAATGGCTTCGGTTTATTGCTCTTCGCCGGTCATCCCTCCGGCAAAGTTGCCCAAAGGAAACTGTCGACCGGGTGATGCGATCAAATCTCGTTCAGACAAGGTGCGATTCTTTCGTCATGTCGTTACCTGTCAAGATGGCCGGGCGCCGAGTACGCCTGACCAGGTCTCAAAAGGACATCCCCCGCGCTCATCATCCTTGAAGAAGGCGAGATAAGTCATCAGTTGGAATTTGACGAACTCTTCCTGCTCGGGATGGACCCGAGACAACTGATGATAAGGGCGCCAAGTCCCCGAGTTAAAGTAAACCTGGTCGAGGAACGCATTGCTGACCGCTAAGGAATCAAGGGGCACCATTTCGTACACGTGAGTGTGCCCATAAACGATGGCCCGTGCCGCCCGACTCTTGAACGCCCCTTCAGCAGCCGCCTGGGGGTAATAGGAACTGTCTTGAGTTGCAAACTTCTCTGTGATCCAGGCGTACAGACGACTGAAATTACCCCTGGATACCCCCTTAGAGAACTTCAGCGCCCACTCTAATTGGCCGACATTATCAAATAGGTGAAAGAAAGAATGATGTTTATTGACGAAGTCCAGCGCCAGAAAGTTGTCCACCAATCCGTCCCACACATCCTTCACTTTCATCTGCAAACTACTGTCCGGACAGGTCCTCTTTAGCAAGCTGTCAATCCATACTGGAATCACGAAGGTTGGACGAAGGTTGTCAATTTCTCTAAGGCCCGCGAGGCATGGCCCCGGCAGGCTCACCTTCTGGCCGACTTGCATGGCGAACCTGTCAACCAGTTCGACGACGATGGCATCACCCAGAGACGACCTATTGCGGTCGCCGTCATAGTTAAAAGCATCATAAATGTCGCCGTGGCGAGCGAAAACCCGGTGGTCACTGTAAATCTGCTGGATCGACGGCGATTCGGAGGGATCGTGAGGAAAAGGCACGTTGGCCGAGGTCGCGAGACCCATAGTGTCCACGATGGTCTTGCGCATTTTATCGTACGGGTCGCCCGGCAGGTGGAAAAACCAATCGTGATTACCGACTAAGTAGTGGATGTGCACCCTGACGGGTTGTCGGTTTTTGCCATCTGGCTTCCAGTCAGCATCCGCTGGCTTGCCTTCCACCGTTGCCTGCGGAATCGTGACGGTTTGGCTAAGGTTCCTCAGTGTGGCCAGTGACTCGGTATTGTTCTGCAGAATTGTCGAAGTGATCGCCCCGACTTTGCTGATAAAGGGCTGGCTCTGCGGATCGTGCCAGGGCCTCACCTCGCTCTGGACTCCGTTCACCTGGAGCCACTGCGCCGAACGAATCACATCAAGGACATCACCCAACAAGATGAGGTGGAGATCTTCAAGAGGCTTATATTTGCCATTGGCTCGCCAAGAAGCACCGTAGGCAAGATCGCTCAGGGCGTCGCGAAAGAGCTTAAACGCTCCATAGCGGACGGTCTCCCCGCTTGTTCCGTCGGTAAAATGCAGATCGCTTACAATCACCAACATCACGTCCTCCCATATACCGGAGCAGTTTCAATGCGGCACTGTTGAGCGTTTGTAGGGCGGAAAACGAACGTCGTGAGAAACGGAAGGGGAAGGAGCGGGGTGAGCATAACAACTCTCCCTCATCAGAAGCGGGTCAAACCCTCTCCTCTGGCATAGGATTGTACTGAAGCTGCTCGTTCAATACACCTTTGACCAACAGCATGTCAAGTGACATATTGTCACCATGCAGAGGTCGCAGAGATATGAAAAGAGAACCGCACCGGCGTGCGATTAGCGACCGGACACCCTTTGGGCCATTCTGTCCTCCGTCCTTCGGACTCTTCGGCAAAAATCACAGCAGGTGAACTATTTGACAACATGTTGTTCCGAAACTTTTTTGCCATTTGCAATCAGGTGGATCATGAAGGCTAAATCGTGGTGTGCTTCAATCTGTCGAAAATGCGGGGTGAGCAAATTGAGAAAAAACTCAAGAGGCGGACTCATCATCAAATGCCGGCCTCCGGCGTCATCATATTGCCATTCAGTAAAGTCGCTTGATCGTGGAGTGACCAGGAACCCTGTCCGGCCAGAGAATTTCGATCGGTTGAAGCTTTCCAGATCCTGAGGGAGGAGCACCTCAAAATACAGGCACCCTCCCATGCGGAGCCAGCCCACCACCTTTTGGAGCAACGCAGCGATCCGGTCCTGGCTGCCAAGATAACAGTAACCAGCCCAGAAATTGGTCACGAGGTCGAAGGCACTTTCGCGAAAGCCCATGAGGGTCATGTCGCCGCGGACGAAGGATGCATTCGGTGCATTCTTCTGCGCGCGCAACAGTTGCGGTTCGCTCAAGTCCACTCCCACCATGTGCGCCCATCCCGGAAATTGCGAGAAATGCCAGGCCTGGCCGCAAGCGAGGTCCAACCATTTCGGCATGCGAGACGGGAAGGCCGCCAATATTCTGTCCAGATTCTTCGCATTGAGCTCGTGCTTGCGACGCCAGGGCAGTGTGTAGAGCGATGGATAGTTCGCCGCGTAATCCTCGCGGTAGATCTGCAGCACCCTTTGTTCGTAAGAGGTCGCTTCGGAAACAATGCTGAAAGACGGGGCCGGAGTGTTCATACCATCGCGGCGAGTCTCCATTGGCTATCTTGGCCCCCGTTCGAGCGACGGAGTCAAATCCTCAACTCCATAAAGATAGTGAGCCAAGTCGCCGCGAACTTCAGGCCCCTCCCGCAGCTTGTTCTGAATGCAACACCAATGAAAGCGGGCAAGGTCGGCCGGGAAGGACACCCCCTGACGGTTTGCGTCCTCCCAACGCCGGAACACCTCCTCACATTCCTCCGGAGGAATCCGGCAGGGTGCATAATTCCCATAAAAGTGCACGAAAAGATCCCCTGTCCGATAGAACTTGGGATGGTTTTGGAGATGTTCCACGTATTTGATTCTCTGGCGATATTCAGGATGCTGGCGTAAAAGCCAAATCATCGCCTCCTGCTCCCCGATGCCATCCCATACATTGCCCTGCGATACGAATTGCGTTTGCGCGTAAGTCCGCTCTAGAAATTCCCGTGACCAAGCAGAGGCGCGCATCAGGAAAACTCCGGTGTTGATGGGCATCCGCGCAAGACCCTCCGCAAGGGGAATGCCGAGCTGGAGGAAAAACTGCTCGTGCGATTGGACGACCATATCAAAGGCCGGGTCACAATAATCCTCAATCTTTTGAGCCTGATCAAAAACAAGGGTGTCGCTATCCGCCCATAATACCCAGGGATTCGATTCGAAGGCCTCAAGCAGAGCCGGAATCTTGGCCCAGCAGGAGGGACGATCCCGCGCGATGGGCACGTCCGAAATAAAGCAATACCCATGCCGGTCACAATAAATCCGCCGGTTCTGGATCGCCATTTGACCCAAACGCTCATACTTAAAAGTGTGGTTTTGCTGCGGGATATCGTTGAAGGTCATCACAGCCACATGCATCTGAGTTACCCCCGTTGGAGGTCATCCCAGTCCGCGCGATGAGGGCAAGTCCTGCGAGCGAATCCTGTCATGAGCGCAGCCTTTTCAGGTATATGTTAAGGTGCGGCATCGCATCGGCATCCAGGCCCAGCCCGATAAAGGCCAGTTCTGCCGCCTCCAGAAGGGCGGAGTAATCCACGGGAAGGCGTGCCACCTCGTGATAAGCTGCCCAACGCTCCAGTATATCGGCCCAATCAGAAGGCGTACGTTTCACACAGTGGCCGCAGATGTCAAACTTCACACCGCTGAGGCGGCCCGAGCCAACGTTGAAGCCAACGCTGACCAAAATGCCTTTCCTCGGAATACTTCGATTCTCGATCACGAGAGAGAGGAACTCCGACACCATGGGATTGGCGATCAACGGGATTCCCAGGGCGTCAAGGGGCGTTGGTCCCTCAATTCGCCAGTACAGCTTGGCGCAAGCATTACTCCATGTCGCGCCTTCGACGCCCACGCTAACGAGAACCGTCCGCGAGGACAGGGAGTCCAACACTCTGTCAGCAGCGGTGGTCTGCGGCAATATGTCGTTGAGCCAGCGGCGGGCGCGTTGCCAGCGATTTTCCACTGAGTCCCACTTGGCGGTCGCGTAGAGCGCCAGCCCTTTGCCGGAAAGATCAATGGCAATCCACACCCCTGCCCCGGGCACGGTGCTCCAGCCGGCCGCGTCCGCCGGCAGCATGCCTTTGATCAGCGAGTCGCAGAGGGGTTGCATCCCCGGGCCATGCGAGCTGACGACCTCGCGTAAGACCTGATCGGCCCGCCTATACCGGTCTTGAATGTCCCCCATGCCCGCTGCGGCGTCCGCTAGCAGACGCACCGCTGGCGGCGAGGGCGCTTGTGGCAGAGTGACACAGACCTGCAGCGGGGAACCGTCGTTATTTAGCGTTGAGTCCCAAGAACCCTGCTCTGGGGTGGCGATAAGAAGCGCGGCAACTCGTTCGGTTTCTTCCTGACGCGTGCCTGCCAGGCGAGTCGCCAGTGCCAGCAATCTCCGAAGTGAAGGATGCATGTTTGAGCGGGAGAGTCTGAGATCCGCGGAAGCTTACCCGCTCCCGAGCGCGAGCATCCCAGACTGCCGAACTAAGAAGTCCAGCACCAATACCGCGAGCATCAGCAAATTGCGCCCCAAGGTCATCCAACTGATGACATGGCCATTAAGCAGCAGCCCGCAGCCGCAGGGGATCTTCAGCCCACGCAACAAGGCCGAGGCTATGGCTGCACTGAAGATGAGGAGCAGGGAACTGGTCAGACTCCACGCCAGCCGATATACCGGGAGCCAAGGCGACAGCAACATTAGAATTCCTGCTGACGACTCAACCGCTGCAAGCAGACACGCGATTGCCCGCACCGCAGAAGGCGGCAGGAGTCTGTAGTTGGAAATCGTATGAGCGACGGAGGAAGTCCGCAGAAGCTTCGATACTCCTGCTGCCAGGAAGACAAAGCCAAATATAAATGGCGCGAGCGCCCAGATGGCGAACCTCACCGTCAGCATTGATGACGCCCCGTTTCCAGTTCCAATACCGACGGCGAGCCGCCAGGGCCGCGGCAGGACGGCCCTGGCATGACCTTGGCGCGCCCTCCGTCAGGTCCCTTCTTGGTATACGACGAGGGTACCCGTCTGACCATTCTGGCCGTTGGCCCCGGGAGTGCCCGGCGTTCCTGGATGTCCCTGCGCCGCGGCGTTGGCGGTGCCGCCACGTCTTCCCCCCGGTCCGGGACTTCCCCCGGCACCGCCCGTGCCACCCGTTCCACCTTGCCCCCCGCCCGTGTCGGCCGTATAAGAGGGAGTGGGAATCCCCTTCTGGTACTGGATCACGACGTTTCCGCCATTGCCGCCGCCACCGCCGTTCCCGCCATGACCACCGTTGCCGCCATCACCCCCCACTCCGCCGTCCTGGTCATCCTCACAGCCTTTGCCGTTCCCACCGTCACCGCCGGCACCCCCGCCACCGCCGGCACCCCCGCTTCCGCCTTTTCCGCCGGCGCCACCATGGGCGTCTACGTTTATTCCCGTAATGTACTCAGTGACGGATATCGTCAGCGATCCCCCGTCTTGCCCGGCAAAGCCATTGGTCCCCGAGGACCCATTCGTCCCACTATTGGCTGGCCCCCCGGGTGTGCCGGCATTGTTACCATCCCAGTGGCAAGCTGCATCCCTTCCAACCGCGCCCGTTCCGCCCGTCTGGCCAGGCGTTCCGTTCAGTCCATCCGATCCCGCATCGCCGTGAACATCAATATTGGTGGTTCCCATGGTTTTCGCTCCTTGGTGATCTCGAATCCGTCGCTAAAGAAATCTGATAACCGGCGACCCGGTTACATGCCTTTGATGCCTGTACAGTTGATCTGGCTCCTGGTGATTTTCATCTGGATCTTTCCACCATGTTCAATGGTGATATAGCGCGCGAACAGAATGGCGTGGTAAACGACCAACGTTGCCCCTGCATTGACATGAATATCGTTCCACAGGATGATGGGGATAAACGGGGCGATCACCGAAATCCACTTGTTCAGCGCGGGCAGTTGAGCGGCGTTGACCGTAGCCGTGTGCCCATAGACATAGCTGGCGGCCAGATTGCGTAGAGTGGCATCTTCCGCCGGTGAGTACTGCTCGTGTACGGGCAGGATGGGCTCCAGCACTGGCTGAAGATGGGTCAGGGTCGGCTGGTTGGTTGCGACGGGCAATGCCGTTCGCAACACCGGCTGCAAGTGCGGCTGACTGGGCAGGCTAAACGCCGCGTCCGGGATGCCCACCCATTGTTTAACGTCGTTGATGCTCTTCGGCACTAGCTTTACGGTTTGCCGGCTGAGCTTGGCGTCGTCGGCTCGCAGGACTACTTGCTGCCCTGCGGGGACATCCAAGTCAGCTAATTGCACCGAAGTAGGACTAATGCCATAAACACCCAAACGAGTGGCCAGGGGTACTTGAGGCATATGAGCTCCTTTTGCTATTACGTTGATTGCGTCATCGGCAGATGCGACTGCCCTATACCGGGGACTTCAAGTCGATTGCATAGAGTTTCCAAAAGATCACCTATTACAATGCAATTACTATGCCAGAGAATCGTTCGGGCACACCGGGCACGGGTCTGGGAGCGATCGCGTTGGAGGGACTTGAAAAATAGGGCCAAATACCTCTTGCCCGGCCGGTCTCCCAGAACGCGGCGCGGGGGAGGTGGTGGGCTTGAGCGTCTGGGAGATCGGTGGGTTGGCTCAAATAAGGCAGTGGAAGCAGGTAGCACATCAGACTCGCAGACTTTGGCGAGGCGCCGCCATGTCATCGAGGATCGATTAGTTGGTGATAAACTGCGAAAAGCACAAGGTCCAGCCGGTTGGAGACGCCCAGCTTGTCAAGTATCTTCACGACGTGTCTTTGGACAGTTTTTTCGCTGATCACAAGATCTCCGGCTATCTCTTTGTTCGTGCTAGCTTGCCGACGACTGCCCGCTCGCGGCGGGTGAGACCGAAGTGATCGCAAGGCGCGTTTTTATCCTTCGGAAAGGGCATCTCTTCCTGCGACTCGGCCGAATGCAAACGTGCGCCTACCGCCACCCGTGGACGCCCGTCCACGGACTTCTTCTTGGGAATAGTTTCCGGCATTCACCCTAGGATGGGGCATTTCTTATGCCAAATACATCGTTCGGGCACATCGAAAGCGTCGTCGGGAGGGATTAACGCTGACGTAGCTTCAAAACGAAAGGCCCAATCCCGGACAATCAATTGTTTTGCCGAACGCGGTCGCGGTGGAGTGGGGGACTCGACCGCCCCCCGGTGATCACCGGGCTAGCTGAGATGAGGCAGTTGAAGGAGAAGCAGTAGGGCAATCTGGTGGAACCCGTCCCTGCAATTAGACAGATCGTTTTATCAGTCAGAAACCTGGCGTTCCTGAGGCCGTCGGATCCCGTGTCTTTCCATCCGGTAAATCAGGGTCTTGCGGCTGATATCCAAGTAACGAGCGGCGTGCGTCTGGTTCCAGTCGAATTTCTCGAGCGCCTTCAGGATGAGTTCCTTTTCAATCGCTTCCAGGCTGATGCCTTGAGGTGGCAAGTCTATTTCCAGAGCATCTACTCCGGCTCTTTCCTCACGTAAGAACTCCGGCAAGTCGTGGAGGGTAACCGCGTCTCCGCGAGTCAGGACCACGACACGCTCCACGGCATTCTCAAGCTCGCGTACATTACCCGGCCAGCGATAGCGTACAAAATAGGGCAGCAGAGCGGGCGGCAGTACCAGATTCGGTCTGCCGTTCTTTTGCTGGCTCTTGGCAAAGAAATACTGCACCAGATCCGCGATATCCTCCGCGCGCTCCCGCAAGGGTGGCAGCACCAGAGGGATCACGGCGAGGCGGTAGTAAAGGTCTTCGCGAAACGTGCCGTCCTCAATCATGACCTGGAGATCTCGATGGGTCGCCGCGATGATGCGGACGTCGACGTGGTGCCCCACTTCGGAACCGATCTTTTCGATCTCACCCTCCTGGATCAGCCGCAGCAACTTAACTTGCAGGTCGGGGGGCATTTCGCCGATTTCGTCCAGGAAGACTGTTCCTCCATCGGCCATTTCGATCTTACCCTTTTTGTCGGCGACCGACCCGGTGAACGCACCCTTCTTGTGGCCGAAGAGTTCGGATTCGAGAAGGTCCTTCGGAATCGCTCCGCAGTTAATGGTGATCAGCGGGGCATCTTTGCGCGAGCTGTTAAAGTGGATCGCCCGCGCCAATAGTTCCTTCCCAGTTCCCGTCTCTCCTCGAATGAGAAGCGTGGAATTCGTTCGCGCCGCCCGCGCCGCAACGTCCAGAACGTGCAGGAGGGCGTCGGAATGCCCCCGGATATTCTCAAACCCGTACTTCTCATTAAGATTGGTGCGGAGGGCCCGAACTTCCTCGATGAGTCGAAGATGATCCAGGGCACGAGCCACCACCAGCGACAGCTCCTCCGGGTGCACGGGCTTGGTGAGAAAGTCATAGGCGCCGGCCTTCATGGCTTCCACCGCTGTCTCCACGGTTCCGAAGGCGGTGAGGACAATGACGACGGTTTCCGGGTACTGCGACTTGACCTGCTTCAGCACCTCCATACCCGAGAGGCCGGGCATCTTCAGATCCGTGATCACCAGGTCGTACGCTCGAAGTTGCAGCAGCGAGAAGGCCTGTTGGGCCGAAGCCGCGGAAACGACGGAATAGCCGTCCTGTTCCAATTGCAACTTGCAGCACCCGGCGCAGACTCTCGTCGTCGTCGACTACGAGGATTCGGCCCGTATTCATTTGTGGCTCGCTGGACGGGGAAGCGAAACCCGCATCGTGACCCCATGGCGCGAGTTGCGGGCCACGCCTCAGCGTCCCCCCATGTTGGCTCACGATCTGGTGCGCCACGGACAGTCCCAAGCCGGTGCCCGTCTCTTTGGTGGTAAAGAAGGGATCGAAGACCCGGTCGAGACAATCTTCACGAATTCCGCATCCTTGATCGTGAACATCAATCTCTACCTTGTCCCCGTTCTCCTGCGCCGCCAGCATCACGGTCCCGCCCTGCGGCGTTGCCTGAATTGCGTTCATGACCAGATTGAGCAGAACCTGCTTCATCTGCTCAGGGTCACACTCCAGTCGCGACAATCCCGGCTGGATGTCCTTCTTCAGATCCCACTGGCAGGTTTCTCCCGCGTGTTGCGCCAGAACCATCACCGAGTCCAGCAAACCGTCGATTTCGACCGTCTTTAAATCAGGTGGGCTGGGCCTGGCAAAGTTGAGAAAACTGGTCAGCAATTGGTTGAGCCGGCGGCACTCTTTCTGAATGATCTCGAGGAACTCTCGGCGGCGCTCCTCGGATTCGCGCTCACGCTGCACTACCGCGGCCGCGCCTTCAATGCTCGCCAGGGGATTACGGATCTCGTGAGCTAATCCGGCAGACAACTGACCGAGGGCGTAGAGCCGCTCCGCGCGCTTCATGGCTTCAAAGTTCTCCCGCAGTTCCCGATGAGCTTGATCCAATTGCACGCTTGTCCTGCGTAGAGTCAACTCCTGCCTTCTCTGACGATCGGACAGCAGTCCGGCGACCGTTCCCACCATGCAGAACACACATATCTGGAGGCCCTGGTCGAGCATGTCGACGGGGCGCACCACCCATATGGCAGGAGTACCGATCGCAAACGCCGCGCCCGCGAGCAGACCGACGCTCAAGCCGCCCCGCCAACCCGCGTTTAGAGCTGCAAATACGATCGGGATAAAGTACAACCTCTGTATTATGTATAGCCAGTGGGCGGCAGTCAGAGGCGTGACATACTGGAGAACTCCGATTGCTGCAACCATGGCCAAAAGCATGGTTCGCAACGGCCATCCCTCCAGGGTTCCCGGAGTTTTGTTCCCGATAGGACCCAGTTCGGCAATAGGAGGCAACATCTGGCCTTCCACCGTCGCGTCCGATGTGGTGCTGGAATGCGTTGCCATCGTCGATCACCCCTGAGGGTACGCCGATTCCTTTCGATCTTCAATCCGGCAACATCAGTGCGGTCGTGCCGTGCTTCCGCCCTACATTGCTTACATGGGCACGGGAGCGCCGATGCCGTGCCCGCCTGACCCACAGAGTGCAATCAGGTCTCCATTAGAGTGGCTCGTGCCAGAGGACGAAATAGCCAGCGGGACCCCGAGTTGCCGTGCTAAAGCAAGATCACATCCCGATTAGTAACCGAGCTTGCCTTGAAACCAAGTGGGCGACTGTCCGATTTGCGGCAGAAGTGCCTCATTTGAGGCACTTGCCGAAGCTGTTACCACTTCGCCTGTGCTCTCGACGTGGCCATTCATCAAACGCCACATGAGGGTCTCAAAGAACTGGTGGTCCCGGCTATCGCTGAGGGAGACCCCGATTCCCAAATTGAGTCGCCCTGCTTTGGCCTAATCAGTCTAATCAGTTTGGATTGCAATGGGTTGAGACAAAACCGACGAGGGATAAAAGTGTGCCCCGCGGAATAACCCCACTCGGGGGGCGAAGAGAATTTGGAGTTGCGAGAGACGAAGCGGGCGGTCACGCCTTGAGAAGGATTGGTGGTGTTCGTGCAGTTTCTGTGCAAGGTCGACCTTCTGGATGTGGCGGGGAAGCATCTGCCCGTTGTCTGGACATCGCCTAATGCTATCGACCCGATACAGACCTTCACGGCCTTTCTGGCCTCGGTGTTAGCGGGATTGCGACACTTGGGTGTAGTTCTGTGCATCGCCTGGACTCTGGGGGGCCAGGGACACGGGGAGTACAAAACCCCACCCAACCCACGTTAAGGCATCGTTAATCTCTCAAGGGTTGGAGGTGTGTTCATGCGTAAATTATTCAGCATTATGTTTTGGGTGGTCCTGCTGCTGATCTTCAGCGGCCAAGGGGCCTGGGCTCAAGAAAACAAGGTTTGGAAGCTGGGAACCTATCCGAATGGTACGTGGGCTGTCCTGGGGGACATTAACAATTCCGGACTTGCGGTAGGCCAGGGCGACCTGCCGGACGGCTCTACCCATTCCCTGGCTGTTTCCCTTTTTGGTCCACGGGCAGGGAAGTGGTTCGACCTCGGCACGCTGGGCGGGACGGCCACCGGCTGGGAAGAGGGCGTCATTTCTGTCTCTGACACAGCCATGATCGTTGGGCACGCTGCCTCCCGGGACAACGACCGCGCGCACGCTTTCGTTTGGACAGAGAAGTCCGGCATGGTCGATCTTGGCACCCTCGCCGACATCGGTTACCCGACCTACAACTCCAGTTATGCGTACGGAGTGAACAAGCAGGGGACGCTGGTCGTGGGCTGGAGCGGGATCGAGGAAAGTTGCATAACCTGCGCTCCGACCCTTCCGGTTGTGTGGACGCCTTCGGTTGTGTGGAGGAACGGCCAAGCTGTTACCAGATGGACGATGCAGAAGCTCGACACAGACGGTTTTGATGAAATGACCTATTGGTTTGCCTGGGGAGTGAATGATTCTGGTCAGATCGTGGGGGAAGGTCTCAACAGTCAGGAGCAAGTCGGTGTGATCTGGACCCCTCTTAAGAATGGGAAGTGGAAGCTCGCTAAGCTTCCAGTTGTCTCGGACCACCCGGTTTCAGAACCCTTCAAGATAAATGACCGCGGGGAAATCTCGGGTGATTTAGAATTAGCGGACTTTACTGCCTGGATTCCCGCGTATTGGAAACCACTCGATCCTCTCAGGAAGACGTATGGCGCCCCGATTAAGCTGGGGGTGCCAGAGGGCGTCACGACCTGCTACGCCGAGGGTATCAACGAATTGGGTGACCTGACCGGCGAGTGTTGGAATGATGACGATTCGATCGACCGGCCTATGCATTGGGTAACTAAGAACCCAACCTTCTTCGAAGTCCTTACGTCGCCGGGGGACTGGGGTTGGTCTTTCAGCGTGAACAACAACAGGATTGCGGTGGTTACTTACGGTGGTGGCAACAAGTGCTCCGGCGACGCCTACACCTCATGCGGAGGCGCAGTGCAGTTCGAATCTAGGTAAGGTTGGAGGTGAGTTTATGCGTAAATTATTCCGCATTATGTTTTCGGCGGTCCTATTGCTAATGGTCAGCACGCAAGGGACCTGGGCGCAAAAAACCAAAGTCTACGACCTGGGTCATTACCCCAGCGGAACCTGGGCCGAGTTGCATGCTATCAACGACTTTGGAGTTGCAGTCGGTAAGGGTGATGTCGCTCAAGATCAACGGATGATCGGTGTACCGCTCTTTGGCCCCAACGCGGGCAACTGGTTCGAAAACGGCGTCAGCAGCAGCGTCGTGGACGAACTGCTACCGGCTATTAGCAATACGGATATGATAGCAGGCACAATCAACGGTGATAATGGCAACCCCGAGGCATATGCCTGGATGCCGAGCCATGCCGGGTTTCACTTGGGTACGCTTCCGGGCGATATTGCGAGTTACGCCTATGCGATTAATCACCTGGGTACATTTATCGTAGGCCAGAGCTTCCGACAGCTACAGGAGGCACCATTTATGATAGGGACAGCTGTCGTCTGGACTTCAAGAGTGAATTGGACTGACGGCAGGCCCACCTTGGCATGGGAGATCCATGCGCTTCCCACCGGCGGCTTGGAAAAACCCGGGGTGGTTTTCGAGGGCGTCACTTTGAGATTCTGGGGCGGCTGGGGGGTTAACGATTCCGGTCAGGTCGCAGGGGAGGGCTACGAATATAACGCTGAACTGAACGAATGGTGGGAAATTGGCGTGGTGTGGAACCCCACGAAACATGGCACAGAATGGGAAATGCAACGTCTTCCCAGGCCTGCTGACTTTCCCTACACCGAGCCTCTCGCCATCAACAATCTAGGTGAAATCGTGGGTGACGTGTGGGGATCGGCAGCGGCTCCTGTTCTTTGGAAGAAGGATTCGAGAAATGGGAGAACTTGGGAGGTGACGGTTCTCCCTACTCTAAATCCCACACCTATGTGGGATATTGCCTGGGGCATCAACGAATTTGGCGATATCGTAGGAACTTGTTACGATCCCGATTGGGTTCCACATGCCACGCGTTGGAACGCTCATGCTCCTCTTTCCCCGGCACAGGCGCTTGGCATCCCAGGCGATTGGAGCGTTGCTTATGGTGTGAATAACTTGGGGATAGCCGTGGGCGGATACGGCATCGGCGATGGTCCCGAGCAAGCGGCTGCTGTCGCGATCCACTGATCTGCAAGGCGCAGGAGGCAAGTTGCGACGTTGTCGGCGGGCGGATGTGAAACGGCGGTGAGCACCCTTCCGCCTGCCCAAGGTGGACAAGAACGTGAGCACGGCGGCACTGAACGTAAGAGCGCTTTCTCTCGTTAATAAGGTGGGCCTGAGGGGCGGTTGATAGCCCCGGTTGCTCCCGTAGCCCCCAACCCTTTTCATCCCTCCTCAAGCGATGAGGGAAGCTATTTCCATGCCAGAGCTCCGAGGGGAGGACATCTTGTCTAGCCAAAGACCGTTTTCGAGGCCGGCTGTCACGTGGGTCTTAGTGCCGAGCATCGTCATATTGCTCAGTGCTGGCGCGGCCATGGCCCAAAACACATCTGCGAATTACGCCTTCCTGCTGGCTTCCGGGCTCCTCTGCGATTCCGCCGACTCCACCACCTGCCCGGCGGTGGTCAAGTCCGCCGATGGCGCGAGCTACGAGATGAGCGGCGCAGGCGCGTTCACCTCCCAGAGCAAGTCGGTTACAGCCGCCGGAACTTTCACCCACAAGTCCAGCGATGGGGTGGTGCTTGAGACGGGTGTCTGGGTCGCAAGTGAACTCGTGAGCTTTGATTCCTACGGCATCGCGCCGGGTGCGCTCAATCGGGAAGGCCTAGCCCTCGGCCGCCCCCAGTTCGGACCCATGCGGATGCGAATGGTCTTGGGCTCCATGCCAGCAGGCGGGCTCGCCGTGCTGCGCATCCGCCTGTTGCCGGTGATGGGGTTCGCGAAGAACGCGACGCTCGAAGTGAACTGCGCCCTCGGCAAAGTGCCCTCCGAACACCCCGTGGAAGGAATAAGGCTGGCATTCGAAAAAGGCGGGGTCGCATTCGATGAGGAAGTCAGCGGGCGTTCTCTGTTCCTCTTGACGAGGACCGGAGCTAGCGCTGCGGCGAAGGCGCCGACTCAGGGGGGCGATACAAACCCTGCGCCAACTGAGGTCCAGCAGTGATTTAAATACGTGGGAACCAAGACAGAAGTTCGTGCTTTGGGGAGACAAAGCTGCAGGCTTTAAGATGAAGATTACGCTTGCCGCGAAAGCACGAAAGAGAGGTGCCTCATTCATATCTTGAGGGGCGGAGGTGGGACTATACGTAAATCATTCAGCATTTTGTGTTTTGTGGGCCCGCTGCAGACCGGCAGCGCACAACGGACCCGGGCTCGAAACGTGGAAGTTTGGGACCTCGGCCCATACCCTAGGAGAATCCTCGCATGTTTGAAACTCACAACCAATTCGCAGGCTTCCGCGGCGCCCTTTGGCTGGCGGTCGGATTCCTGCTACTGGCGGCTGCTCTAGGAAGCGCGGGCTTCATCGTCGCTCACCTTTTGACCTTATTGTGAGCCGCTCAGTTCAGACGAGGCTTCTTTCATACTGAACCAGATCGAGGCTCGCATCCCTCCTTCTTTCAGTTCCTCTTGGAAAACGACACCCACCAGAGCATCCGGCACCCAAAACAAAGGTACGGACACATGAGCCCTACTAGTTAATAAGCGCGTGCGCCACAGTCAAATCCCGCTTTAGGACTTAAGTTCGTGGCGGATGATGAATGAGTGGGGCGTGGAACTCCACTTGCTCTTATATACGCCAAGCGGCTCGCAGAGCCGGCAGTGACCACGGCTGCGGTTCAACCATCGCCATTCACACTACATCCCTGTTGCGGGCCGGCTGCGATCAAACTCCGTCATGAGGAGGAACCCATGCAAAGGCTAATTTGGAGCCTGTCTCTCTTGGCCTTGGTTCCCGGGGTGGGGTTGGCCCAATCAGTACGGGATTCCTGGGACAACCTCAAGCAAGTGCGCCCAGGGCAGAAGATCGAGGTGGTGGACACGAGTATGAAGTCGCTCCAAGGTCCTTTCGTTTCAGCTTCCGAGGAGGCCATCACGCTGCAGGTCGGCAAGAAGCAGGAGTCCATCGAGCGCGCCAAGGTGGTGCGGGTCACCGTCCGGGACACTTCGCATCGCACGCGCAACATGCTGCTGGGAGCAGGCATTCTGGGCGGAATTGCCATGGCAGCAACCGCTGTCCCCCTCATGGCCAGCAGCAATGAAGGCAATAGCTGCCCCGCTTGTGCGGCTGCCATCGCGGCCGGCTTCGGGGGCGGCGCTGCATTAGGCGCGATTCCCGGCAGTCGAACGGTCTACCGAATTAAAGAGTAGCCGCCCAGGGTTCTGGGCAACCGGACTCTATTCGGAGGTTCTGCCATGCGCGACATTATTTGCCTTGTATTAGCAACACTGCTTTTTGCCACCACAACATTGGAAGCGAAAGTTGGCGCTGTCGGCGCGGTTCCACTCGGGCAAGCCGCAACCGAACATAAGCTGACGCTGAAAGAACGGATTCTGGAAGTGCCACCCGGAACCATGATCGAGGTGCGCCTTCTGAACAAGGAGAAAATCCGAGGCCGGCTGGGCGACCTCACCAACGAAGGATTCAGCCTCACCACAGCGCAAGGCGAGAAGATCGAGACCCAGAAGGTTTCCTTCACCGATGTGAAGTCCTTCAAGAAAGTTGAAGGCGCTACGACCGGGAAGGCGGTCGGCAAAGGCCTGCTTTGGGCGCTTGCCGGAATCGGTGTTCTCGCGGTGGTTTTCACTATTTGGGCCGTGTCCGCCAGCGATTAGGCAGGGCGCTCCCCGGAAATAGCTGGAGGAAGCATACGGCCATTTCTTACTACAGAAATGCTGGCAGAGAAAAGCCAAAAGGAGATGAACTCATGATGACCAACCCTATTGCTTTTTACCAATTCTGTTCGGCACTCCGACGGAAAGGAGCGCTCGCCCTTTGCCTGGCCCTGTGCACCCTGGGGCTGGGCGTTTCCGCGGGCGCTCAAGTGCACCGGCCCAGCATCACCACGTTCGATCCCCCGGACACAGTTTACACGAGCCCCATGGAGATCACCCCGACAGAGACAATCGTGGGATTTTACATTGACACGAGCAATGTATGGCACGGCTTCCTGCGGGCTCCCTCCGGCGCCATCACGACGGTGGACGCTCCGGGCTTGGGCACTAGCAGCAACCAGGGCGACGCGGTCTGGAGCATCAACCCGGCGGGGGCGACCGTGGGAAACTACACTGACGCGAGCTGGGTGATGCACGGCTTTCTGCGGGCTCCCGACGGCAGATTCACGACGTTTGACGCTCCGGGCGCCGGCACTGGTGAGTATCAGGGCACCGTCGCCGCGAGCATCAACCCGGCAGGGGCCATCACGGGATACTACGTTGACAAGAACTCTGTGTCTCACGGCTTCCTGCGCTCTCCCCAAGGCAGATTCACGAGGTACGATGCCCCGGGCGCGGGCAGTAGCAGCGGACAGGGCACAGCTCCCAACTGCTGCTCAGGCCTCGACCCGGGGGGGACGATCGTGGGAGGGTACATTGACGGGAACAATGTGAATCACGGCTTCCTGCGCGCTCCTGACGGCAGGTTCACAACGTTCGAGGCTCCGGGCGCAGACACTACTCCCGGATCGTACCATGGTACCAGCCCCAGTAGCCACAACCCGGCAGGCGCGATCACAGGAACCTACGGTGACGCGAGCAATGTGTCTCACGGCTTCCTGCGGGCTCCCGACGGCAGGTTCACGAGGTTAGACGCTCCTGGCGCGGGCGGTGGCGCTGGCCAGGGCACCTGGGGCAGTAGCATCAACCCAGCGGGGGCGATCACGGGAGGGTACGTTGACGGGAACAGTGTGATTCACGCCTTCCTGCGCGATCTGGACGGCAGGTTCACGACGTTTGACGCTCGGGGCGCGGGCAGTGGCGCCGGCCAGGGCACCTGGGGCAATAGTATCAACCCCTCGGGGGCGATCACGGGAAACTACTCTGACGCGAACGGTGTCTATCACGGCTTCCTGCGCACGCCCGGGGGCGATTTGTTCAGCAGGTAACGCACGAAAAGTTTTTGCTCACGCTGATGCACCGCGCGGTTGCGCGGCTTCCCGACGCGCAGCCCGCGGCCAAAGACCGCCAGTACAACGGGATTTTTCACAGCTTCTTTCGCTGTGGGCGGCGCTATTCCCCCGCTGCCGAAAGTCAAAGGCTGGCGGGTTCCCTTTAGCTTGCGCAGACGACGGGAGGAGATTATGTCATGCCAACGGGTATTTCTGAACCGGGTCATCGCGTGGGTGGCACTGCCGAGCCTGACCCTATTTCTGGCGGTTGTTCCGGCGATAGCCCAAACCAGCAATAGTGATTACACCCTCCTGCTGGGCTCGGGGTTTCTTTGCGATTCCGGTGACTCTTCCGCCTGCCCGGCCGTGGTCAAGTCAGCCAATGGTGACAGCTACGAGATGAGCGGCGCGGGCACGCTCACCCCGCAAAGCAAGTCGGCCAGCGCGGCCGGAACTTTCACCCACAAATCCCCCGATGGGGTGGTGCTCGAGACGGGTGTCTGGATCGCGCAAGAACTCGTGAGCTTTGATTCCTACGGGATCGCGCCGGGGGTGCTCATGGCTGGGGGACGGCCATTCGGCCCCCCAATGTTCGGCCCCATGCGTTTGGGAATGTTCTCCGGCTCCATGGCGGCCGGCGGTTTGGCCGTGCTGCGCATCCGCCTGCTGCCGGTGTGGGGGTTAGCGAGAAACGCGACGCTCGAAGTGAACTGCGCCCTCGGCAAAGTGCCTGACGAACACCAGGTGGAAGGGATCAGGCTGGCCTTCGAGGGAGGCAGTGCGGAATTCGACGAGGAAGTCAGCGGGCGCGCCCTGTTTCTCTTGACCCGGCCCGGAGCCAGCGCTGCGGCAAAAGCACCAGAGGCGGAGGGCGGCACAATCCCTGCGCCGGCTGAGGCCCAACAGTGATTTGAATATGTGGGGAACAAGACAGAAGTACGTACCATGGAAAGACAAAGCCGCAGGTTTCAAGAACAAGACTGCGCTTGCCGCTAAAGCACGAAACGGAGACGCATTACTAATCTCGTGATGGTCTGAGGGGAGACTGTACGTAAATCATTCAGTATTGTGCTTTCTGCGGGCCTGCTGCAGACCGGCACCGCGCAAGGGATCCTGGCTCAAAAAGTGAAAGTCTGGAACCTTGGCCCGTACCTCAGGAGAACCGTCGCATGTCTGAAACTCAAAACCAATTCGAAGGTTTTCGCGGCTGTCCATCGCCAAAACCCCAACGGCTCGAAATCTGTTGATTATTCAGCTCGTTACCTCAACACTCCAACCCATGATCGAGACCCTGCGATGGCTGGCCATTTTCATCTTTGCAGCTCTTAGAGAGCGCCGTGACTTGGCCCTGGAGAGCCTAGCTTTGCGACAACAACTGGGCGTACTCAAGAGAAGGAAGGGAGTGCCGAGACTGAAGAGGAAAGACCGGGTGTTTTGGGTGGTGCTTTCCCGAATTTGGGCCCCTTGACGACAGGCCTTGCACCTGGTGAACGGTGACACGGTCGTCGGCTGGCAGTGAAAGGGCTTCCGCATCTATTGGACCAGAATTTCGAAGCGGAAAGGTGGGGCCGCCAGCACGTTCGGAGGTCAGAGCTTTAATCCAGCGGATGGCGACCGCGAATCCGTATTGGGGTGCGCCTCGCATTCACGGGGAACTGCTCAAGCTGGGAATGGAGATTTCCGAGCGCACGGTCTCCCGACGGATGCCCAAGCACCGGAAGCCACCTTCGCAGACTTGGAAGGCTTTCTTGAATAACCATGCCCAGGGGTTGGTCTCGGTGGACTTCTTCGAGGTGCCCACCGTGAGTTTTCGCGTGCTCTTCGTTTTTGTCGTGCTGGCGCATCATCGCCGGCGCGTCGTACACTTCAACGTGACCGAGCATCCGACGGCGGCTTGGACCGCTCAGCAAATGCTGGAAGCCTTCCCGGAAGACACGGCGCCCCGCTATTTGATCCGAGACCGGGACCAGATCTATGGGGAATGTTTTCGCCATCGCCTCCGAGACCTGGGCAGCACCGAAGTCCTCACCGCGCCACAGAGCCCTTGGCAAAATCCCTTTGCAGAGAGGCTGGTGGGCTCCATCCGACGCGAATGCCTGGATCATGCGATCGTGCTGGGAGAGAGGCATCTGCGACGAATCCTGAAAAGTTATTTCGATTACTATCTGGGCTCAAGAACTCACCTCTCTTTAGCCGAGGACGCTCCGGCCACTCGGATTGTGCAGGGGCCGGAGGCAGGAGAGATCGTGGAGATCACGCAGGTGGGGGGCCTGCACCATCGCTACGAACGGCGCGCGGCGTAACCGATGGCAGCAGGGGCCTGCCGTTTCCTTACCTGGAAGACTGCAACGTTCCCCGCCCAAGGCGGGTGTTTATCGGCTCAGAGGCGTGACCAGCCCGAGGACATCCCGAACCAGAGACCGCGGCCCGGAGCGACGGGCCGAGACTGCGGTCTTTGGGCGGCTGTTTTTACAGGGAAGGTATCACTATCGCGTTTTGGCGAAGGACAAGGGGCGACGCTTTGAGGACGAGGACGGCAGTGAGGGGCAGGCCGACGCCAGTGATGTTGGATCCGATTTGCGAGATCGCCTGGCCGATCCACAGCTTGCGGAAATCGGGATCGAGCCTAAATCCGTTCCCCACCATTTCTCGAGTGTCACACAAGGATATTGACCATTTGTGTCTGCGCACCTGGGCATTACAGGGCGTTGCGGAACATTTTCGGCGGTTTCCGTCGCTGGCCAAAAACGTCTGCCGATTCTACGTTCTGGAGATGCGGTTTGGCGGCCATTTCGAGGTATCCCCCAAGCATGGCCGGAGTCGATCGTTTTCGGTCAGACAGAGGGCATTCTACTTCAATGGGGGTTTAAGCGGGATGCTTACTTGTACCGACCTGTTGCAGTGCCTGCCGGTAATTCCATGGCATCCAGGCGGTGGGATGCTAGGCCAGTTCGGTGGCGTGATTCTGCAGTACGGTGAGGTAGTCGAAGGGATTGGCGCCGTTCGGTTCGCAGGTATGAATGAGGCTCATGTACAGGTCGCCCACCTGCGCCCCGTTGCGGGTTTTATAGAAGAGAGAATTCTTGCGACTATGGTAATCTTTCCGTAGTCGCAAGAACTCGCTCTTCGTCGGCAACCAGCGCGGCGGCCGCACCGCCGCGATTCTGGCCCGCCTCACCTCCACCTGCCGCCGGCACCAGGTTGATCCGCAACTCTACCTCACGCAACTGCTCATGAACCTGCCCACTTGGCCGGTGCACGACCTCGACGCTTGGCTCCCCGACCAGTGGATACTCCGCCAAGGCGCCCCCACCGCCACCCCGGATCAGCCCCCCCGGTAACCCCACCTCCCCCGCCACGCCTGAGTAGACCCTGGGCTTCACGTACCGCTCACAGTTCTTGGACCTTACGCCCTTTGTGGATGCGTTTTGCTCACGGAACCAGTTTATTGATCTTACGAGTACCACCAGGGTTGTTCTGTAAGGCTACTATGTGAGGCTATGTTTAACACTTATACTCGGTATCAGCATGAAACAACATGGGTTATTGGTGGACCTGGAGAGGTTCGAACTCTCGACCTCATGACTGCCAGTCATGCGCGCTCCCAACTGCGCCACAGGCCCCCAGAAAATCGATAACCACTAATGTTTAACATGCCCTCAGAGTGCTGTCAATATCGGAGTCGCGGGTCGCCGCCGTATGAGTTAGCCATTTCATCGGCGGGGAGGCAAGAGACTATGTTCAGGTAAAAAGAGATATGCCCGGCCAGAGCTAAGTTGATTTTATGCAATCCCGGTCTAGCCACGCCTTTCCGTAAGATCACTGATTTCAATCTGAAGGTTTTTTAGCAAGCACAAACAGCCAGGGTCTTATCCTGTATCATCGTTTTTACGTACGTGGACGAACGGCGCGAGCCCGTCCTGCAACAGGGGGGCGTGCGGGTAGGCATGGCCGAGGTGTTGGCGAAAACCCTCGGCATAGGCAAACCCAGATTCGCTTCCATAACCCGCCGCCCATGCTTTGGTTCTGTCCAGATACTCGTCAACCCCGTGGTGGGAGCGAAGCCATTCCCGTTGCGAGGTATGGCGGGCAAGCATCTCAAGTTTGTTGGAAAGCTGTTTGCTGATGTCCACATAGAAATGGGGATAGATCCGCCGCCCCAAAGGGTCCAAGCCCTCCAACGCATCCGCGTAGTAAAGGGCGGGTGTGGCGCGGCCGATCTTGACGGGCGGGTTCTGCCGGGTGTCATAATTCGGTATGGCCATCGCGAAGGTCGCGCCGCGTGCCAGGCGGGAGGCCTCTTCGTGGTCCAGCATGTAATCAACCGGGGAATGAGTGATCACAATGTCGGGGTCAAAGCGCCGCATACAGTCAACGACGCGGCGAAGATTTCCAGCATTGGTAAACACCTCAACATCCAGCAAACCGGCGCAGGCATACGTCGCGCCCAGAAGCTCCGCCGCCGCTTGTGCTTCGGCGTAGCGAATCCGCGCGATCTCTTCGCGCGGCGTTGTGTTTGATCCACAATCCCCTGCTGTCATCGTGACTATCCCTAGCTCCCAGCCGAGGGCTTTCAGATGAAAGAGAGTTCCCCCAATAAGGATCTCAGCGTCATCGGGGTGAGCCATAATAGCCAGCAGGCGAGGAACTCGCGGGTTTGAGGGCATCAATTGGCCTCCGCAACCAAAGGCCCGGCCAGCGCCTTGGTAAAGTAAAGGACGCCGGGCTGCGTGGGCATCCAGGTTGAAGGAATATGGCGACTGGCAGGGTGGCGCAGGGTAACCCACAACGACAGGCCTTGCCATTGCATGCCGCGACCGAGTTCGCCGTCGGCGCCGCCAATCGCATAGTCGGCGCGGGTGAAGAAAGCCGGCCCGATGGTGTTAGCGCGGGCTGGCACGAGCGTCGTCCGACTCTTGAAGCTGGTTATGGCATTCTGCTCGATTGTCAACGGATGCAGCTTGGCCCCTAAACGATGGGTTTGCTTTCGCCATTCCTCATCACTCGCAAACTCTGCGCCAAAGTGGGGCTCCCAAAAAGCGATATGGCAGACGCGCCCGATGCCATAAACCACGACGAGCTTCGCTCCTTCCTTGCGCAAAGAGGTGATTCGGTCCGGGTACTCGGGCAATAGGTGCTTCGTGGCAAAGAATCGCTGGGGGGCTGGCACGGTGAGTTCCTTAAGAGGGGCGTAGAAAGCCGATTGCATGGCGTTCTGGAATGCACCGGGGTCGTTTCTGGCAAGGGTATTGCCTTCGCCGTCACTCCACTCGTCCATGTTGAAACCGTGGACGTGGTCGCAAGGGATGTTCCAGTCGCGCAGGAAGTAGACTGTCCAGCGGTACATGCCCATGGGGCCGACAGGCAAAATCAGGGCCAACTTCCGACCGGTTTCACGGCAGCGGCGAATTTCCATGGCCAACTCGTGGCCCAACATCACATCAAAATCCGCCACGTCATTGGCCATTCGAATGGAAAAGTCCTTGTGCCATTTGGGCTGCCGATCGAAGATGGCGTTGGGATCGTCGGCTACACAAGCGTCCCACTGTGCCAAGTCCCAAGCGGGCGGAAAAAAGGATTCCAGTAACGAGCCTTTCAAAGTGGTTAGAAGATTGATCACAGTTAGCCTCTCGATGATATATGTTTCGTTTAAAGATATAGTTATTATTAGTTGCGGAGCAATCTGCCTCAGAGTTGACTGGATGCACCACCTTCAGCGAGCCCGACTCGTGGAAAATGCGTTGTGGCTTCTTGCGCGCGACTAGACATTGCAACATTTGGCGGTGCAAACATAACACATTCTTGAACCGGAATTCCATATCAAGCTCCCGTTAGCGGCAATTCTGTATCCGATTGGGAAATGGGTTGGAGAACAGAGGCGACTGTACGTGTTTCGGCCAAGGCAGATTCGCGTGTCCGCGTGGTTCACCGAATTGCGCCCAGAAAGCGAATTGTGTGTGACATCATCGCTGGATGTTGCGAGATAGGCGAGTGTTGGCGCAGCCTCGATGGTAATGCCAGGAGCAGGCAGAAGTTTAAGGTGGCATGTCAGGGTTGGTCACGACTATAGTCTCACGGGTCAGCGCTACCCGCAAAGCTGACAACGTTCCTGAGAGGACATATCCATGGGTCGAAAGCTGTTTGGTATGGGCCTGATTCTGATTCTAGTTTCGCCTTTGGCCGCGTCGGCTGAGCACAATACCTTGTTGCCACGACCGCGAGAGATACAGTACGGACCTGGTGCACTTGCTTTGCATGAACTGGCAATACATCTGGCGCCCGATGCCGGCCCCGAAGATCGCTTCACCGCTCAGGAGCTTTCTTCCTCTCTCGCGAGGATAGCAGGAACTTCGATTCTCATTTCGGACAGTGCCGCCTCCGGGACCTTCATCCATTTGCGGCGGACTGGCGGTGTCGATCCATTGCCAATACCGGGAGAAAGCGCCGGGCCCGATTCCCGCGAATCATTCTCAATAAAAGTGACGCCCACGGGAGCCGAGGTGCAGGGGCGGTCCGCCGCCGCCGTGTATTACGGCGCCCAGACGTTGCTCCAACTCGTGGAGGGATTTGGCGCGGAAGCCAAGCTCCCGGAAGTCATGATTCGCGACTGGCCATCGCTCCCGTATCGAGGAGTAATGGTCGACACAAGCCATGGGCCGTTGCCGACCGAAGCGGAGATGAAGCGTGAGATTGATTTTCTGGCGGGATGGAAGATTAATCAATACTACCTCTATTCGGAGGCGAGTATTGCGCTTGATGGATATACTATCCTAAGCACCGACGCGCAATTCAACCAGGACGAGATCCGCCGCATAGTTGCCTATGGGCGCGAGCGGCACGTCGATATGGTCCCTTGCATGGAACTCTATGGCCACCTCCACGACCTTTTCCGGGTGGAACGCTATGCCGACCTGTCGATTCTCCCTCACGGCACCGAGTTCGATCCGCGAAATCCGCAGGCGGCCGCGCTATTGAGCAAGTGGGTGGACCAGCTCACAGATTTGTTTCCGAGCCCGTTCTTCCACATTGGATTCGATGAGACACGGGAGGCTCGCTTCGTTGCCAAAGTGGCGCCGGCCACGTTGTATCTGGAGCAATTTCGGCTCGTGTCTGGATTGATTCAGCGGCGGGGTAAAACAATGCTGGTTTGGAGCGACATGTTTGCCCAGTACCCGGAGCTGATCCCACAGATCCCGGCCGGCACGATTGTGGTCCCGTGGGGGTACGATCGTACTGTCTATGAACCGTACTGGAAACCCTTCGAGAATAGCTCTCTGCCGCGATTTGTGGCCACGGGCGTGAGTATCTGGGACCAGGTTGCGCCCAACTTCGATCGATCGTTCGACAACATTGACAGCTTCGTCTCCGCGGGCCGCCAGCACGGAGTCACCGGTCTAATCAATACTCTCTGGACGGACGACATCGCGGTTTTGCTCAGGCCCGCTTTTCCCGGGATTGCGTATGGCGGCATCGCGGCGTGGCAAAATGACCCGGTGAACCGTGCAACGTTCTTTGCCGATTATGCTCGTATCACGTATGGGCCGTCGGTGGCGGCGGAGGTAGCGCTGGGGCTCGCGGCGTTGAACAAGTCGGAAGTCGAAATGGCTCGGGCTGTGGACGGAGGACATCCGGAATGGGAAGAGACTTCGCCCTCATTCTGGGACGACCCCCTGACTCCCGCTCATCAGGCTCGGGCCGCAGCGCAGCAGGAGCATTATCGGCAGTCCCGGCTAGAGGCTGAAGAGGCCGAAGATCATCTTTCCCATGCGATGCGCCTGGGCGGAGATCCTTCCACTTTGTCAGATCTCCTCCTGGAATCGCGCCTGCTCGATTACGCAGGAATGAAGAACATCTACGCCGCGGAAATGGCGGGCTTCTGGCGGGAACTGGGCTCGCATCCGGACCGCGACAGACTGAGATTTTACGTAAGCGGAGAGTCCAGTTCCCATGACCACAGCCGGATCGAGGACCTGATGGATTACAGTGGGGATTTACAGTTGGCTTACCGTGCGGCATGGCTGGATTCGTATACTCCCTATCGCCTCGGCACGGTCATGGGGAAATGGAATGCCGAGTTCCAGTACTGGTGGAAACTCCAAAGACGCTTTCACGACTTCGCGTCGGCATTCCGTCAGGGCGACGCACTCCCATCGCTCGAATCGTTCAGTCCAGGATATTGAGGCTGTTGTTGCCGTTGAGGAAGTGTTGCCCGCTGGCGGCTCGTGGGCTCAGGAGAGAGCAGTATCTGCGAGGGGTCTCCGGGCGAAAGGGCACTGGATGCTTTGGAACGAGGAACGCAAGAAAGTGTAGGGTGCGGCTGTGTAAAACCGTCGGAATTCTGACGTGCGAAAAGATATGCGAAAAGAAAACGGTTGCTTTGCCCGGCGAACAAGCCTATCGTTGCATGTTTTCGCACTCGAAAGGAAATTTTAGAGATTGTCCTACAAGAAGCGGGTGCCACGGTCGCGGCGCATGAGTCATCAGTCAAGCAAGCCAACCCAATTCTAACAACGACAGCAAACAATAAGGCGGCACAAAATGGCATACCAAGGCGTAATGGATGACATCCGGGCTTGTGTGGCGTTAAAGAAACCCCGGCGAATTCCGGTTCTCCCGATGAGTGAGGAGTTCGATGTCAAGTGGTACGGTAAGTATACTTACGAAGAGATGATCCAGAGCGCCGACAAACTGGTTGAGGTATGGAGTGCCGCGGTGCGCGAGTTCGATTACGATTGGGCTTGGCTTCAAATCGACGACTGCATCGAGTTCGAAGTGTTGGGCGTGGGCTGTGTTGGGGAAGGGAATATCCTGCGAGCCACGCACGATTATTTGCCCGCCACCCGGGAAACGTTGAAATCTTTGGAGCTGCCGGATCATGCCCGGGCCGGGCGCATGCCGATCAAGCTGGAGGCGCTGCGCCGGCTGAAGGCCGAATTCGGCGATACCGCGTGCGTTGTGGGCAGCAATGCCGCACCCTATTCTTCCGCAGGCCTATTGTTCGGCCTTGAAAAAGCCATGATGCTGATGTATGAGGACCCCGGGCTGTTGCGGGACACGATTGATTTCTTTGTGGAGTTACAGTCGCGATGGAGCGTGGCGCAGATCAAGGCGGGCGCCGATGTCATCTGGTTGGGCGACTGTAACGCCTTTTCCGGAATGCTCTCTCCAACTCATTATAAAGAATTTGTAGCAGAGCCTTGCCAGAAAGTCATCCAGGCCTGCCAAAAGGCCGGTGGGATGGTGTTCCTGCACAACAGTGAAATTTCCATCCCCCATATTGAACTGGAGTGTCAACTGAAGCCGGATGTCGTCAGTGTCGGACCTGCCGCTGACCTAAATGCTGTTTTCGGCCTGACGCGCGGCAAAACCTGCATCATGGGCAACGTTGATCCTATCGAAGTCCTGCTGCGGGGAACCCCCGCGGAAGTGGAAAGGGAAGTCGAGCGTATCATGACAATCGGCCGCCAGGGGACGGGGTTCATGCTGGACAGCGGCGAAATGGTCCCGCGCGATGTGCCCGTGGAAAATATGCGTGCCATGATGCGCAAGGGCCACGAGTTGGCAGCAGGGTAGGCGAGAGGCGTTTTTTGCGCGCGATCCAATAGGGTTTTCCCTAGCCTCTCTGACCTTATCGCAATGCCTATACCGTTCAAAATGGGGCTGCAAATACCATTCCCCAGCCGTCGATAGGTGCACCATCATTCCCAAGGGTTCGTGTTGACCCTTCATTCAAGGAGTAACTCGTGCGATCCTGGCTTTTCCTCTTTAGCTGCAATCTGATGTGGGCTTTGCAGTTCACCTGCATCAAACTGGTTCAGGACCAGGTGGGTTCATTGTTCACGGTCTGGGCGCCAATGACCTTGGCCACGATTATGCTTTATCCCTTAATTCGGGCCGAGAGAAAAAATTCATCCCCCCACGGAGCACGGGGCTGGAAGGATGTACTTCTATTCTTCATTCTGGCCCTGTTTGGCGTCTTCCCAGGACAGGTATTGGTAACTTGGGGAACTCGCATGTCGTTGGCCAGCAACGCGGCCCTGCTAATGTTGGCAATGCCTGTTTGCACCGCACTGTTGGCTTATCTCTTGCTGGGAGAAAAGATGACAGGCGTCCGGTGGGTCAGTTTCAGTCTGGCTATTCTGGGCGTTCTACTCTGCTCTAATTTCAATCTCGGAAATTTGAATTTCGGAAAAGGCTATTTGCTCGGCAACCTGCTCATCTTTTCAGGAGTCATGGGTAGTTCCTTCTACAACTCCTATGGGAAAAAGGTATTGGAACGCTATTCGCCGATGGAGATGCTTTTCTACACTTATGTGGCAATGTTTATCATCATGACTCCGCTGATTCTCCATCAGGAAAGGGGTGTCTTTGCCCGGGTTCCGCACTTCACTTGGCACACGTGGATTGGTTTGACATCGCTGACCTTCTTTCACAACTTCCTTTCCATGGTGCTCTTTCTGAAAGCCCTGAAGCAATTGGACGCCATTCAGGCCGCTCTTTCCAACTACCTGATTACTTTCTTCGGCCTGCCCATCGCGGCCATCTGGCTGGGAGAACGGCTGACTGTTATGGCGATCTTTGGTGGGATACTCGTGCTCACCAGCACGCTGGCCATTACCATTTGGGATGAGCTTCGGAAGCCCGCCCTGCAGTGACTCCTAACAAGCAAATGAGCTTTTGCCCGGATTTATCGCCACGACTGGAAAGGCGGGGTTAACCGGGCTGCCGAAAAATTCCTCAAACTGTCATCCTGAGGAGGAGAAGCCGGTCCTGAGCATCGGGAAGGAAGGACCTCTCTATTTGCTTAAACATTCAAATACAGAGGTCCTTCGCTGCGCTCAGGATGACAGCATTTATGGGTTTTCCCGCAGAGTGTAAAGCCCCGCAATTCCCAAAATGCGCGTAGGCGTAGTGAGAAGCGCGAGTTAAGCGGCGAGGGAGATACACGTCGCCGCGAATCCCTTCCCCGCCTCCTGCCTCAGCCCTTCACCCGATCCACGGCCTCCGCAATCGCCGCGCAGATGAACTCGTTGTCCGCGTCGGGCATTTGCGGGTGCATCGGCGGGTTGAAGAGGCGAGCCCCTAGCTCCTCGGCCCGCGGGCAGGATTGCCCCGCCGTCATGCGCCGGACGAAGGCATCGTTCTGGTACACCGGCGGATTGGCCACCACGGTATCCACTCCGTAATCCTTCCGGAGAATGGCCATGAGCTGATCGCGCTTTGCCCCAGCCCACGCCCGCGGCACCAGCAAGTTATACAGGTAGTAGACCGCCTCGTGTCCTGCCGGCACGAAAGGCAGCGTCAGCTCAGGCACGTCTTTCAGCATCTCCGTGCGCTTCTGCGCCAAGGCCACGCGCGGCGCGATCATCGAATCCAGCCGCCGCAGTTGCACCAGTCCCACCGCCGCCTGGATCTTGGTCATCTTGTAGTTGGAGCCCCAGCCCATGTCGCCGGTGCCCTTCTTGCCACGAGCGATTTCCAGGTCCTCCGACACGGCGATCCCCCACTGCCGGATCGCTCGCAGCCGCAGCATCAGGTCCGCGTCGTCGGTGGTGATCATACCGCCCTCACCGAGGGTGGTCATCATCTTCATCGTATGCAGGCTGAAGACGGTCATCCACCCCTGCTTGCCGATTTTGCCACCTTGATAGCCGCCGCCTAGTGCTCGCGCGGCGTCACCGATCACCTTCGGCGGGCCGTATTTGGGATGCGGATGCCGCTCGGCAATCTCTAAGTAATCCGCCATCGGTGCTGAGAGGCCGTTCATGTGCGTCACCAGGATGGCCCGCGTCCGCGGCGTCATCTTGGCTTCCACATCGGCCGGGTCAGCGTTGAGGGTCCTCTCGTCGGAGTCGCAAAGCACCAGCTTTGCGCCAACACCCAGAACGGCGTAGGGGGCCGCCCGGAAATTCATAGCCGGCACGATCACCTCATCGCCCGGTTCCAGGTCCAGCGCGTGCACGGCCACATCCAGGCCGCTGCCTGCGGAGGTCACCGAGAGGGCGTACCTCGTGCCGGTGTACCCGGCGAATTTCTGCTCAAATTCTACGATCTCGTCGCAGAAGAAGCCAAAGCCGACCGCCGGGTCTAACGAACTGCGAATAGCCTTAACCGCGGCGTCGATTTCCTCTTCCGTATACCAACCTCCCAGCATGGGCTCCGCCTGCCATGCCTGGCTCAGCCCACCCCGCGCCAAAATCTCTTTTCGTTTTGCCTGATCCATTCCTATGGCCTCCTATGATTTGAACCCTCCAAACATGGGGGCCGAGGTTGCATCGCTTCCCTTCGCAACCTCCGCCCACTTCCATCTGACCGGCTCTGTTCTCCGCACTAGCAATGAGTGCGGGCCGATGGTAGCATACTTGTATTCGAAATGCCATTCTGCGTAACGCGAAGTCTAAAATGTTACCCGAGAGGTATCGTTGCGCAATTTTAGGATGTAACCCCATGGATGGCACTTTAAGGAGGGTACTACGGCGTCCCGGCCGACTCGGCAAGCAACTGGTTAAGGTAGGATTTCCAGACTGCCGCCCAGGTATGCGTGCCATGACCTCGTGTCTGCTCCGTAATGGGTAACAAGACGAACCTGCCTCGCTTGACGCGCTTGATTTCCCGCTCGGCAATACCCAATTCTGGAGGGTTGATAAAGTCATCGGCAGAGTTGACGAACATGACAGGCGCCTTGATCTTTTCCAAGTTGGGAGAAGGATCATAATCGCGCGATGAGTCAAGAGCGTAGAGCATATCGTTAGCGTCATAGTGACCCAAACGAGTGCGCATGAAATCATCGAGGTATTTGTCCGCCTTCTCTCGGGTAGGAAAAAGCTCTTGCATCTGCAGGGGTGCACTGCCGGCAATCAGTAGGATGTACAGCGCCGAACGCAAACCCTGGAGCGGCTCCTCGACGTACTCGCCATTCTTCCACGCAGGATCAAGGCGGATGGAGTCCATCGTCTCCTTCCGCCACACACGATTCCGGCCGGCAATCTGGACAGGCTGACAAGCCAGAGGCATGAGCGCATCCATGAAGTCCGGATAAGTTTCTCCCCAGACCCAGGAATGCATGCAACCCATGGAAGTACCCATCAGCAGGCGAAGGTGATTAACGCCGAGCCCCTTGGTCAGCAATTCGTGCTGGGCGGCGACCATATCGTCGTAGTTGTAGTGAGGGAAATGCCCTCTCAGCCCGTCGCTCGGCTTGCTGGAATCACCATGGCCAATCGAGTCGGGCAGAACAAGGAAGAAGCGAGAGGCGTCGAGGGGTTGGCCGGAGCCAAACAGTTCGTCGACAAACTGCGGCGAAGTGAAATTCTTCCATGAGCCGGTGGTCCCATGCAAAATGAGCACAGCATTTGTAACAACTCCCGCCGAGTCACGAACCGGTGTCCCAAGCGTGGCGTAGTGGAGGCGAAGCTCGGGAAGAATTTCCCCATCCTGGAAGTGAAAATCGCGGACGGTAAAGTTTCCTTCCCGGGGTGCCGGGTAATTGGCGGCGCGCATCGCGCCAGGATTACTTATTCCGATCAGCAGCACCAATCCGGGAAGACAGCACCAGCGCGATAGCAGCATCACTCACCTCTCCAACCCCAAAAGGAGTCGCCTGGTCTCAGTACTTGGCTGGGAGCCAAAATCGAGCCCGTGCCTCAAGGTGCATGTCACCTGGGTTTCTAGATGACGTCGACAACTTTCCTGCTCGCTGCTGACTCGTAGCAGGCGGAAAGAATTTTCTGGCTCCGCAGGCCGACTTCTCCGCTGATCGTTGTTGGGCGGCCCTCCAAAATAGCTTGACTGAACTCCTCAATTTCCCCGCAGTAGATATTCACCGCCTCAGGCGTTATTTCCAATTCTCGGCTCGAGGCACGCGTCTGCTGGGCGTCATACCCTCTGTCGGCTTGCTCCAGACAAGCGACCATCTCTCCAGCGCTCGCCTGCGAGATCGTCCCTTTGGCCAGAATGCCGCCACGTGAACCGTAAAGCTCGAGGACATTCTTACTGCTATCGTCCGGAATACAAAAGAACGTGTCTACCGTTGCCAGGGCCCCATTCGCGAAGAAGAGTGTCGCTACGGCGCTGTCTTCGGACGCATACGAGTGGACTGTCCGGTTGGTAAGGCAACTAACGCTCTTTACCGCCCCAAAAAACATCTCCAGCAAATCGATGCAGTGGCCGCCCATGTCGATGAGCGAACCGCCGCCGCCCTGTGCGGGGTCTTGCCGCCAGGCGCCTTCCATCGGCGGATACCAGCACGAAAGCTGGGCGCGACCGTAGACCGGCTGTCCAAGCTTCCCCTCCTGAATGAGCTTCAACGCCTTTTGGTTCTGAGATTGGAAACGCATCATGAAGCCACAGCCTAACTGCACACCGGCTCGCTGGCAGGCGGCTATCATCTCGTGGCTCTCTTCGATCGTCATCCCCAGGGGTTTTTCACACAGAACGTGCTTCCGGGCCTGCGCACACCTCAGCACCTGTTCGTGATGCCTGCTGGCCGGAGTCGCCAGGTAGACAGCGTCAATCTCCGCTGCGAGCAGGTCATCGATACTCCCCGAGGCTGCGGACTTAAATTGCCGGGCGACATCGGCGTTGACTTTGGAATTGATGTCAAAGACCGCCACCAGTTCAGCGTTCTTGGCAGGAATGATTCCTTCGGGAATGGTTCGGCGGCGGGCAATTCCGCCGGATCCGATAACTCCCCACCTTACCTTGGTCGACATGATTTGTTCCCCTCATTTGGAAAAGGTCTATTGCGCTGCCGCAGGGCGCAAACCGTGATTTCGTCCCCCACCAGAATCGCCGGATGCAGAGTGAAACTGATCATCGCAGGCGTAAGCTTTCCGTCTTCCTTGATCGAAAGGGTGATCTCTTGCGGGTCAATCGGTCCGAGCGGTTCAAATGACGAAATCCGGGTCTGATCCTTCCCAATTCAGGTACGTTTTGCCGTCCTTGCAGCGCAGTCGACGGTGGAAGGAGACCCGATTCTGCTGTGTTTAGCCAACGGTCAACGGTCGGGACGGTACCATATTCAATGTACACTTCGCAACTGATTCCCCGCCTTGAATGCTTCCTTTTGTCGATCGCTTGCTTCGGTCGCCAGCCGCTCCCAACCCGCCGTATGCATGGAATGATCCGGATAGCGGGTGGACCTTGAATTGCCTTATTCGATGGTTTGATATGAGTACGGGACGGAGAGATCGAACTTGACACATTTTCCTGGCAGTCGATATCATCGCTCGGAAAGGCTTTTCAGCCTGATAGAAGGGTTTCCTTCACATCTCATTTAGGCTCCCAGCGCGTCGTGCCGACATACTGGAAGTGAGAGGATGTAACCTGTGAAACTTGCGGGATCGTTGCCGGTTATCCCCACCCCGTTTTATCGGGGTAAAGTTGACTTCGACAGCTTGCTGAAGCTGTTCGACCATCTTTTCCCAGAACTAGAGGGTTACACCCTCTGCGGGAGCACGGGCGAGGGGGTCTCCCTTTCGAGTGAAGAACGTCTTGAGTTGATGGCCTTTGCCGCCAAAAACACCCCGCCAGGAAAGACTATCGTGGTGGGGCTGAATCATACTGACCTGAACGAAATGAGCAGACTGGCGCGCAGCGCCGAACAACTGGGGATTGCCGCTGGGTTGGTTTCCTGCCCTTATTATTTCCCCAACTCTTTCCCCATGGTCTTGGAATTCTTTCGGACCCTGGATCGCTCCATGAACCTGGATTTGGTGCTTTACGACAATCCGATCTACACCAAAACCTGGTTGCGGACGGAAGAGATCCTGAAGCTGCTCGATAACTGTGAGCATTTTCGTGCCGTTAAGATGACGGATCATGATCTGGATAAAATCACCGCGCTCAAACGGGCGCGTGACGTTTTGGTTTTCTCCGGTGACGACGTCGTAGCCTTTCGCAGCCTTCTGCTGGGCGTAGACGGCAGCATGATTATCGCGCCGGGCGTCTTCCCGGCTGCCTTCCAAGCGGTGGTAAGGATATTACATGAAGGCGACGCCCATGCGGCCCTGCGTCTCTTCTCCGACCAGGTTCTGCCCTTCATCCACCTGTTTGGAATGGGTGACGAAGTCTCGACCACCAAAGCTCTGTTCAAGCATCTCGGTCTGTTCCGCTCCGACGAGTTGCGCCCGCCCCTTCTCCCCTGCACTCCTGAACGCGTGAAGGAAATCGTCCTTGCCTATGAGGTTTGCCAGAGTGCTTCCGGCGTGCGACGGCCCGAATAGCTTCCCGAAATTGCTACAGGCTTGGCGTCCAAGCAACAGGGCCGCTTAGTCAAATCAAAATCGAATCGTGCTAAGATCAATCATGCCCGCGTTTCGGGCGGCGTCAGTAACCGTCAGGATGTTGCGGCAAGGACATCGAAGCAAGCGGTCATTTAGGCTGAAACGGATATTAACGTGACCACAAGAAAGAAAAGTAAGGAACCTGGTCAGGTGCCGCCTCCCCAAACGGAGAAGCTTCCGGCGGCGGTAATCGGCGTTGGCCAAATGGGGGTAAGTATCTCCGCATGTTTACTTGCTGCCGGACATTCCGTTTTGGCGGTATCACGCAACCCATCGAAACATCGAAACGTGCGTCGCCAAGTGGAAGCACTCCTACGACAAATGGTCAAGGAAGGACTCCTCAGACGTGACCCAGGGCGTCTGGCCAAAAAATTTGCGGTGACAGAAAATTACGGTTCCCTTAAGGATTGCCAGATTGTTATTGAATCAATCGTGGAGAGCGTCGAAGAAAAGAGGGCGGCTCTCAGAAAAGTGGAAGAAGTCGTTTCCCCTCAAACCATCATTGGCACGAATACGTCTGCAATTCCCGTGACGATACTGCAGGAGGGGGCGAAGTTTCCGGAACGAATTTTTGGGCTCCATTGGGCGGAACCCGCGCATGTCACTCGCTTCATGGAAATTATCTGCGGACGCGATTCGAGTATGGGGTACGCTGAGTGCATCGTCGAATTAGCAAAGCACTGGGGTAAGGAGCCATCCCTGGTGCGCAGGGACATTCGCGGGTTCATCTCGAATCGGCTGGCGTACGCCTTGTTCCGCGAAGCCTTCCACCTGGTAGAGTCTGGATACGCGTCCGTCGATGATATCGATCGCTCCATGCGCAACGATCTGGGCTACTGGATTACGTTTGCGGGGCCATTCCGTTTTATGGACCTCACGGGGATACCTGCTTACGCTGCCGTCATGAGGGACCTCTGGCCTGAACTCAGTTGTGCCACTGAAGTCCCGCCGCTGATGAAATCCGTGGTTGAATCGGGCGCTCGCGGAGTAGCGAATCATCGTGGTTTCTACAAGTACACGCCGCAACAGGCGCGACGCTGGGAGAAGCTATTCCTGAAGTTTGCCTATGAAATTCGTGCCCTCGCTCTGAAATATCCGGAGGATGTGGGCGACAAACCAACGCCTCCTCAAAGAAAGCGAACAAAGACGTGAGGGCGGCCCGGCCGGGTGGCCGTCGTTAGCCCATATTATAAGCTATACCTCCGAATTTTCGGATCGTCGTCGCCGTCACGAATATTCATGCGGGTCTGGAGGCGAAGAGGATGCTCCGAGGGAGGACTCTTGCGTCCATGGCACGAATTCCTCCCTCCAGCTTGCAGCGCGGGCCCGAGTGGTGACAAGCAGCCTTCGGTTTTACGATCGGGACCGGAGACTACCCAGGAGGCAACGCGTACGGCACCTGGTCCGGCAAATCCAGATACGCGCCGGAAAAAGTCAGTCCCCGTTGGATCGGCAATCTGACCTCAAGGTCGTTGCTTTCGCCAGGTTTGGTCTCGGCGCCGAGGTCGATGAAATAGCATCGCGTCATTCCTTTCTGTTGACGCCGGCCCGTTAAGAAGGGATGAGCCGTCTTGGCTATTCCATTGACCTTCGCGGTGATGGAACCGGGATTTGGTTCGTTGATTGTTGAACTCGCCAGGCCATCGGGTACCCAGTTCTCATCTGCGGACTTCGTCTCGTCCTTCAGCAGGAATACCAGATACCCCTTATTATGATTCCAGGGTTCTTTGGCCCATGCTGACTCCGGAATCGACTCGTTCAGGTTTGCTTTCGCACTGGATGGATATTCGAATTGCGCCCGCAGGGTAGCAGCGTCGGCATCATGGCCGACGATATTCCAATCACCCACATACCGCCGCCATTGCGGAGCTCGAGCGTCCTCGGGTTGGACTTTGCCCGGCTTAGCGCCTGCCGTGGCCGGGGAAATCCAGAGAATTCGGATCTGCTTGGCGGGGACCGTCACGCGGAGCTTGCCGCCTTGGGGGTATAAACCTGCATTCGGGCCTTGAAGCGTCATTCCGCCGGGGTAGACTTCCTCCACTACGAACTTTTCTGTCGCGGGCGCATCCAGTGCCAGCGTCAGATCCGCGATCTGCTCGATGGCCCCGGGGTTGAGAAGGGAAACGTACCCGCGGTCTCCGCGGATGTGCGCGTAGCCCGTCAGGGACTCATCGCCGCCTCGCGCCGCATCGTCAAAGCGGAACGTACGGTCAAAGAGTCTATCGCCTTCTTTCAAATAATCCTTGTGGTCTCTAGCCCAGTCTTCCCACTTCCGGGTGAATTCAATTTCACTATCCGGAATGTCATCAGGGGCGTCGTTAAAGGTCAATTGGGGCGCCAGACTAATGGCACTCAGCAGGGCGTAACGGTAGCCCGCGAGGTCATGATGATGGGTCACCTGTCCGAAGTGATTGACGCAATTGAGCAGGCGGAACCACGGGCGAAGCATCGTCTCGTGCGCGAGACCGTACAGGTAATCGCGATTCATTTCCGCATAAAGACGGTCCACGTGAATATCCGGCTCCACGGAAGGCACTGCGTCTTCACCACCTCCGTGGTGGCGGCTGTCGGCATAGCGGCCGTACTGCGGGTTGTCCAGGCCGCTGTCCGCCCCTAAAACCAACCCGGGACTTGCTTCGTGCATTTCTTGATTGAAGCGAATCATCCGCTGTCCTTGCGCGTAGATCGAATATTTGCCCGTGAGGTGCCCGTGATTGGGATTGTCGCAGGGCCAGACCGTCCAGAAGTCCGCCCAGTGGAATCCGCGCAGCTTGTACGTTCCAACGAGCTGAACAATCTGCTGGAAGTACGCATCCGCTTCAGGTGAAAGCTTGCAGAGATACGGCTTGAAGTAGGGCACCATGAAGCCCCAACCATATTCGGAGCCGAAATCGTTCCACCACCCCGTCCCGATCTCATTGCGATTGGCCAGCTCCACCCAACGCTTCTGCAAGTCCTGGGGCATGAGCCCCGCAATATTTGTGGGCTCATAGGTGTCCATGTAACGGACACCCATTCTGTGTGCGGTAGCGAAGAAGCGCTCCGCCCACTGGGGCTGCTCGACCATCTCCTGCATGCCGAACTTGGCCGACCAGCCTTCAATATAGATATCGGGCCATTCCTTCGAAATTGGCGAAACGTGCGCATGGTACTCAATGACCCAATCGCGAACGCCGCGGTCGAACCGGTCCACCGATTCGCCGGCGTTGCGAAAGACGCCCAGCACCGCCTTGTCGCTCTCATAAGCTTTTCCCGGCTCGACCTTCACGCCAGGATAATATGTGAGGGCGTCTCCCTGATGGTCCCAGTAAACGGTTTCCAGGCAAGTGAAAAAGCCGCCCTTCTCCTGCCGGAAAATCGGATAGGTGAGCTCAGGTCCGGCCATAAGATCGAGCAGGCGAGGCAATCCCAGGGATGACACGGTTACATCCAGCACCTGAAGATCCGCGCTGCCCTTATTCGTGACTATGAGCCACTTGTGGTAGAAGTGATCCTCGCGCTTCAGCTCGTAGTGGACAGACACATCAGCGGTGGGTGACGTCAGATCAACCCGCAGATGAGCGCTGTCGGCGCTTGACCCGGAGCTATCGACTCCCGTCACCTTGAAATCGCTGGCCGGAAGGTCTCCTGCCGGCATTCGTATGCGGAAAGCCAGCGCCTTAGGCGTCGAAACACTCTCGCCCGTGACCAGGTTCGCGAGCCGGGCTTCCTTCAGTGCTCCGTCTGTCGAGAGTTCCAAGCGCAGGAAACCGTTCTGAAGCGCTATGGTGCCTCGGCGCGACGAATCCACGCTAGACGAGGTGCGGGCCCAGCGGCTTTCGGAAACAATCAGGGTGGGTGCGAGTGTGTCGGTAAAGATTCGAGTCTGCTTGGGCTCGATGACCAGCGCACCGGCCATGTCGTAAGGATTGTCACTTCCCCATTCGTTGTAATCCTTATCGGAGCGGTTGACCCGTACCAGCCGCCCGGAGGGGATCACAAACTGGAACGGAGCTTCACGATAGGCTTCCAATTCGCACACGTAAATTCCCAGATCATCCGGGGTGCGGCGCGACTCCGGGTCTGGAGGCTCTGTAAACAGAAGGCGTAGACGAGTGGTGGTGACAGGCGGAAAGGTATAACGCACGGAGGAGGTTTCTTGCCCCAGGACCTGGGCGTCGATATCCGCCCAATCGCCTTTGTCCCAATACTGGAGCCGCCCCCACTGCTGGGTGCGCGCTATCGCCGGGCCACGCACCATGCGGCCGTCAAAGTAGCGCACGACCACGCTCGAGAGAGTTTGAGGCTCAGGCCATTCCAGACCAAGGTCGGCCGGCAAATCCGCAGCCGCCACCGCCCAATAGGTGTGCAGACTGCCATCGATAGCCCGGGCGGGCTCGTGCCCGGCAACTACGTGAACGCTCGGTTCCCACGATCGTGCCCTCGTCCCCATGCTGGCTAGCGCCAGATTCTTGACCGGATTCGCAGCTCCCCATACTGGCGGAATCGATGCCGCCAGAAGTCCGAAGATCAGGAGCAAAACGCTCTTCGAACTGAAGTCGTGTCTCCCATGACCAGTGCGCATGCTACCTCCTCACAAGATTAGGCGATAGACTTCTTTCGAAATCCTTTGAGCAATAAAATCGGATTCGTCGGAGTGGCTTCTACATCTTCAATGCGACAATGTCAAGACTTTTACCATTTTTGGTGCTGTCTAATTTGAACGCAGCGCCGCCATCTTGGCGGCTTAATGCCGGCTGGAAGACGGCTTAGCACAGCCGCCATTTTGTTTCGTCTTGACAAACGCGGCGGCAAGGCGTATCTTCGCCAAGATACTTATTTCAAACCAATCTGTAGGCTAGTTGCTTCGTGGGGTTGTTGGACTTCAACACGATGGACCCGTCCCCTAAGCAAAAGGAGAAGGAGAGAGAGTTATGGAATTCATGTCGTTGGGAGCCGCCTGTCGGCTCCTGAGCCGCGTAGCAGGTGCTGGGATTATTGTTATTTTACTGGGTGCTAATTTCCCCTCCGTGGCACAACAGGTGACTGCGACCTTAAGCGGATCGGTGAAGGACTCGACCGGGGCAATGGTTCCCGAAGCGGCTTTGAACGCCACCAACGTGAGCACGGGGGTTGCCGCAAAGACCACGTCTGACGCGGCGGGCAATTACATATTCCCCTCGCTTGCCGCCGGCACGTACACTCTTTCGGCAGAACGAGCCGGCTTCAGCACCACGGTCATATCCGGCATCACTCTGACCGTCGACCAGAAGGCGACCGTCAATGTGGAGTTGAGCGTGGGCCGGGTTACGCAGGAAGTCGAGGTTAAAGGGGCCGCGCCTCTGGTCAGCACCACGAGCGCCAGCATCGGGACCGTGGTTGGCACGCAGCAGATTTTTGATCTCCCTCTCAATTTACGGGAAACCGGCACACTGGCGCTCCTGGTTCCAGGCACCGTGGACTCGACAGGAAGATCGCAGGCGACGGGAGTTGCCAATGGGTCGGGTTTCCAGGACAATGCTTATGACGCGGCGGGTGGGCGCGCTTCCAGTAATCTGATTTTGATTGACGGCATGGTCGCCCGCGCGCTCAACAATGGCGGATTTTCACTTCAACCCTATCCGGAGATGGTGCAAGAGTTCAAGATCCAGAACAATATTTACGATGCCGCGTTTGGCCTTAGTTCCGGCTCCACCATGAACCTGGTGACGCAATCGGGCACCAACCAGGTGCACGGCTCCGCTTGGGAGTATCTACGGAATCAGGTGCTCGATTCGCGCAACTTCTTTGCCGTGGATCAGACGAATCCGGTTACCGGGGCAGATCTCCCGGGCACGGCCCGCCCGCAATACGTCCGGAATCAGTTCGGGTTTGCGGCAGGCGGCCCCATACGGAAGGATAAGACATTTATTTTCGGAAGTTACGAGGGATTGCGGCTGGTTCAAGGCCAGAGCGCCACCAGTCAAGTTCCGACCGCCGACGAGAAGGCGGGAAATTTAAGTTCATTCCTGACCGGGCAAACTGCCAACCTCTGCGCAGCCAGCGGATCTGCCGCGCCGGCGAACCTCAATTTCGACACCGGTCAATTGTTCTATCCCGCCACCGAGAGCCTCTTCACTTGTCCGCAGAATCCGACGACACCCACGGTTGCGCCCCCCACGGTGCTGGTGGGCACTCCCATTTCAGGTAACACTCTAACGAGCCTTGATTCTGTGGCACAGAAGATCATGACCCTGTACCCGGCACCCAACCGGCCCGGTGCCCCCAATTACGTCAACCAGACACCCGACCGCCGCCAAGACGACATCTTTGACGTTCGGGCTGACGAGACTATTTCGAGCAAAGATCAGTTGTTTGGTCGTTTTTTCTATGGGAATACGAACCAGGTGCTTCCCGCCAGTCTCCCCACCTTTAGCACTTTTCAACATTACCGAGGCTCGAATGCCGTCCTGGGATGGACTCACACCTTCGGGCCGAATCTGCTGAACGATGTGCGCATCGGTTTTCAGCATGACTATCTTATATTTACTTGTCAGGATTGTCCTCGCGCGGCGGGGACTCTGGGCGGATTTGGCATCGAAAACCTCCAGGCCGCCTCGCCCCAGTTTGATGAGTACCCCTACATTGTCACCAGCAACTTCGGCGTATGGGGAGACTCCAACTACACTCCCACCACGGCCCCGGATCAAATGTTGAAGCTCGAGGATACCCTGACGAAGATCCACGGACGCCACACGATAGTTGCCGGGGGTGATTTCAACTTCTGGCAGACACGCGGAGTTGCCGATCCTCAGTACCTGAACGGCCAGGTAGTCTTCAACGGGCAGTATTCATCCCTGGCTGGGGAAATACCCGGAGTTAGCGCAGTTTCGGACTTGGCTGATCTCGAAACGGGCTACCCCTCGGAAGGTTTCTACACTCAGCACCCCTTTGTGAACGAAATCGAGGGTGGCGGGTGGTTCAGCCTGTTCGCCCAGGATACCTTCAAGATCAGACTCGCGGTTCAGTGTGGAAGGGGGCTTGCGCTGGGAATACCGCAAACAACCGGTCGATAAATACAACACGTTGGTCACCATCTATCCGCTTAGCAATTCCTTCACCTCAGGAGACGCCTTATTGCTAACTTCTCTTCCTGATGCTGCCAATGACGCCTTGTGCTCGCAGGCGTATTTCACCAACGCCAACGGCCAGTGCCTAATTATGAGCTCGGCGATGCGACGCCAAGTGGGGCTGACTGGAAACAAGGTCCGGGAGCTAAGTTTTGGGCCTGGGGCAGGGAATCTTGCGCCACGACTTGGATTCTCCCTACTCCCGACGAGTTCCGACAAGGTCGTGATTCACGGTGGAGCGGGTATCTTCTATGACCTGCCGGTCACGAACATCTTGGGCTCGTTTGATAACAACAATCCCGTTTTCACCAAAACTCCTACCTACAATACCGGTGTTGGCTCGCCGCCGCCATTGACCAACGGCGTTCCCACGACAACGGAGACGGAGTTTGCAGGGGCGGCGGCGGTTCCGCTCGCGCAAATTTCCTCGCAATTAGCGCCGACGGCTAACTACTTTACCCCGACCGTGTACCAGTGGAGTCTCAGCACCGAGACCCAATTGACTCCGAACTGGGGATTGGAAGTCGCCTACGTCGGCAATCGCGGTGTCCACCTCGACCGTATTCACCTCTTCGGCAATCAGGCCGTGCCCGGAACCTCGGAAAATCTGCAACCCCGGCGGCCATGGCCCGACTTCAACACCATGCTGTACGACGAGTTTAATGGCATCTCCAGATATAACGCGATGACCGCTAAGCTTACCAAGAGAGCTTCCAAAGGCCTCGGGCTGCTGATGTCCTATACCTATGGCAAAGGCCTTGACGAAGGTGCGGGGGACAGTGAACTGAATTCCCTCGTGCAGAACGACAATAATCCCCAGGCCGACTATGGCGTGTCCGACAACAGCGTTCGGCAGCGGTTGGTGGTAAGCCCCGTCTGGCAGCTACCCTTGGGGAGAGGCCAAGCTTACTTGGATCGTGGCGGCGTCGTGAATGCCTTGGCGGGCGGATGGGAGGCCGCGGGCATTATCACGTTCCAGAGTGGCTTTCCTTTTACGGTCCTGGCAACCCAAGACTTCGCGAACACGGGTTCAACATCTCCGCGGCCCGACCGCATTTGCAATGGCGCCGGCTCCAAGACCGTCGACTCGTGGTTTGAGACCAGTTGTTTTAGCACCGATGCGCTTTCCGCTGCTTTATCGAACGGAACGCCGCGCTTCGGAAATTCCGGCCGTAACATCTTGACCGGGCCGGGCATTGATGAATGGGATCTCTCTATGATCAAGCGCAACCGTCTCAGCGAGCGCTTCGGGTTGGAATTCCGGGCCGAATTGTTCAACATGTTTAATCATCCCAACTTTGGCATTCCCGGCACGACCTTCGGCAGCAGCACGGCAGGTCTGATCACGAGCGCCGGCACGCCGCGCGACATCCAATTTGGTCTTAAGCTGACCTTTTAGGATGCCGTCCTACATAGGCATTTCCAATTAAGCGGGGGTGGCATACATCGAATTCAATGTGCGCCACCCTTGATTTCAGGGGAGGGAGCTTTCATTTTGCGCGACCATCCCTACCCCCGTCATCCTGACCCCGTATTTTGGGCGAAGGCCCCCCGTAGTTCATTCTTGCCGGTACGCCACGATAAACTGCGGGGGTCCTTCGGCCCGCAAGAACCGGGCCTCAGGATGACCGCGCACTAGCTGGGAGCTTTGATTTTTCCCAACCGCGAGGCGAAACCGCTTTGACTACAAGCCCCAAAGCTGTCGCCGGCGCATTGGAAATGCACAAACTCCAGGCATGGGCGAAACGCCCGCGCCACAAGCTTCTCGCCAAGAGGGACAACTTTTATGCGTTTCTATCGCCTGTTTGTTCTGGTAGGGTGCGGGGTACTGACCTTTGTTCTGATCTCCGCGCTTTGTCCAACAGCGAAGGGCCAATCCCAGCGCCTGGCTTCCACCCCGCCCATGGGTTGGAATAGCTGGAACCACTTTTCCGACAAGGTCACTGATGCGGATGTCCGCGCCACAGCCGACGTTATGGTCGCCAGCGGAATGCGCGATGCCGGGTACATCTACGTCAATGTTGACGACTCATGGGAGGGCCAACGCGACGCCCAGGGAAATATTCAGTCCAACAACAAATTCCCCGACATGAAAGCACTGGCCGATTATGTGCACGCGAAAGGATTGAAGTTTGGCATTTATTCCTCTCCCGGGCCGAAGACCTGTGCGGGGTATGAGGGCAGTTGGGGCCATGAGCAGCAGGATGCCAACACTTACGCCCAGTGGGGAGTCGATTATCTCAAATACGACCTCTGCAGCTATGAATCCATCATGAAGCTGTGGGATTCCCACCAGGATCCCCAGAAGGCCTTGGCCATGATGCAGCAGGCGTACGAGAAGATGCACCAGGCGCTTGTAAATACTCACCGGCCAATCATTTACAGCCTCTGCCAGTACGGCATTGATTCCGTGTGGGAATGGGGGCCGAAGGTGGGCGGGGACCTGTGGCGGACGACGGATGATATCTCGGATTCCTATCGCAGTATGGCGCTGATCGGGTTCTCTCAGGCGGGCCTTGAAAAGTACGCCGGGCCGGGCCATTGGAATGATCCGGATATGCTGGAGGTGGGCAATGGGGGCATGAAGCCCGACGAATACCGCACCCAGATGAGCCTGTGGGCGATGCTGGCGGCGCCGCTGCTTGCCGGCAACGACTTGAGCAAAATGGATGGCACCACCAAAAGCATCCTGATGAACAGGGAAGTGATCGCCGTCGATCAAGACAGCCTGGAAATCCAGGGAACCCGCGTCGGGCCGCCGCAAATCTGGATGAAGCCGTTGCGCGGCGGGGCCAAGGCCGTGGCGATTTTCAACTACGTCCTCGACGATCAGGCTAATCCGATTACTGTGCAGCTAAAAGAATTCGGCTTCAGTGGTCCGGTTCATGCTCGCGACCTGTGGGCCCACAAAGACCTGGGCACTCTCCACGGCTCGTATACCGTAATCGTGCCGCGGGGTGGAGTGGTCATGCTCCGGCTTTGGGAATAGGACAGATCAGGGGGGACACTTGTAGCGGCGTCCGAAGGTGTGAAAAAATCCTGAAATCACTTTCACCACTGAGGCACGGAGACACAGAGGCTTGTAAACAAAGCCTCTTTTTATCTGCGCCTCTATGCCTCTGCTATGAAAATGGACGTGCCAAAGGCACCTTGGACTGCGGCGGCTCGACGCCGCCTTTGTCATTGTCCCTGGGGTTATTTCAAGGCGGCGTCGAGCCGCCGCAGTCCAAGGTGCTTCGCACATTTTCATGCACAGGGACGAGCCACAGGTTCATGGGTATCTGTGGTGAAAGGCGGATTTATTCACATCTTCAGAAGCCCACGGCACATCCCCGGCGACGTCTTGCCCGCCTGACGCCTGAGACACCGCTAGGCAAAGACGCACCGGAAGAACCCAAGCCCCCCATAGCCCATCACCGATTTGCGGTCAAGGGCTTTACATCACTTCGTTTCGCTTCATTTCGCCTTGACAAACCGGAGCGCCGGGCGTATCTTGCCTGCGATAACGATTAGCAGGGCAATGCATATATATGTAGCCTATCACGTTGGTAAAATTTCAACGCGCCGGACGTGTGCCCTGAGCAAAAGGAGTGACAACCATGCGACTGATGCCGTCGGAAGTGGCCGGGCGGCTCCTGCATCTCGCCGCAGGCGCTGCAATGATGGTCTTGCTGGGAACGGTGCTCCCCTGTAGAGCCCAGCAGGTGACTGCCACCTTGAGCGGAACTGTCCGGGACACGACCGGGGCCATGGTTCCGCAAGCCGCTTTGGCCGCTACCAACGTGGGCACGGGCGTTGCCGTCAAGACCACCTCGGACCCGGCGGGGAACTACATTTTCCCGTCCCTCCCTCCCGCCACCTACACTCTTTCGGCAGAAAAAGGCGGCTTCAACACTACCGTAATTTCCGGCATCACCCTGAGCGTGTACCAAAAAGCCACGATTGATGTGGTGCTGCAAGTGGGACAGGTCTTGCAGACCGTCGAGGTTAAAGGCGCGGCACCGATTGTAAGCACCACCAGCGCCAGCGTCGGCACGCTCATTGGCGAGCAGCAAACCAACGACCTGCCGCTTAACCTGCGCCGTACCAGTGAGCTGGCGCTATTGGTTCCGGGCGTCGTAAACACTTCCGGAAACTCACTGACTTCGGCGAATGGCAATGGTTCGGGCTTCAACCAGACCAGCTTCAGTTCGGTGGGCAGCACATCCGCCAGCAATCTGGTTTTGATCGACGGAATGCTCAACCGGGCGCTCAACAACGGTGGGTTTGCGCTGGACCTTGCTCCGGAGATGGTGAAGGAATTCAAAATCCAGGACAACGTTTACGACGCCGCGTATGGCATCACCGCCGGCGCGGTGATGAACATGGTCACCCCCTCCGGCACGAACCAGTTTCACGGCTCCGCATGGAACTACTTACGTAACCAAAAGCTCGACGCGCGCAACTATTTCGCGCTCGACAACACGAATCCTTATACCGGAGCGGACATCCCGGGTTCGGCGCGGCCGGAGTATATCCGGAACCAATTTGGGTTTGCCGCCGGTGGTCCGATTCGGAAAGATAAGACCTTCATCTTTGGAAGCTATGAAGGACTGCGAAACATTCAAGGCGAGACCGGGACGTCGGCCATACCTACTGCTGATGAAGAGGCGGGGAACTTCAGTTCCTTCCTCACCGGACAAACTATGAATCTCTGCGGCGCGGGCGGGCCGGCAAATCTTAACTTTGATTCGGGACAGTTGTTCTATCCCGCGAGCGAATATCTGGTCACGTGCCCCACCGGCAGCGCTTCCGCAGGCTCTGCGGTGCTTGCGGGACAGCCGATCACCGGCAATATGATCACGACTCTTGATCCTTTTGCCCAGAAGGTTTTGCCCGGTTTCCCCACGCCGAACGCGCCCGGCATCGTTAATTTTATCAACCAAACCCCTTATCGCGAGCGGGACGATACCGTTTTGGTGCGGGTTGACGAAACCCTTTCTCCGAAAGATCAATTGTTCGTTCACTACGTGCTCGGCAACTCCAACATATTCTTTCCCGGCAATTTTGATCCCTTCAACAATTATCAGCACTACCGGGGTCAAAACGCCGTGTTGGGCTGGACTCATACCTTCTCAGGCAATCTGCTCGCCGATGCGCGGGTGGGGATTTCGCGCGGTTTTCAAGATCGAGAGTGTTCAGAGTGCCCGCACCCTCCCGGCACCCTGGCCGGTTTTGGAATACAAGGCGTCAGCGCTACTTCACCCCAAACGGAGATAGATCCTGAGGTCACTTTCAGCAACTTTGCCACGTGGGGGGACGGCGCTTTCAATCCGGACGTCCTTCCCGACATGTTGGAAAAGTACGAAGGATCTCTCACCAAGATTCACGGCCGGCACACCTTCGTCACCGGGGTCGACATGAACTTTTTTCAACTTCTCGGATATGAAGACCCCGCCCAGCTTAATGGCCTGGTCGCTTTCAACGGGCAGTACTCCTCTTTGGCGGGGGAAATCCCAAACGTCAGCACAATTTCCGACCTGGCGGATTTGGAGCTGGGATATCCGGCCTCCGGAGCCTATATGAAGAATGCGTTCACCAACGAATATGTCGGCGGAGGATGGTTCAGTGGGTTTGGCCAGGACAATTTCCGGGTGAACGATAGTTTAAGCCTGGAGCTTGGCCTCCGGTGGGAGTACCGGAAGCAGCCTCACGACAAACACGACAAAATTGCGACCATGTTTCCGCTGAGCAACAGTTACACTCCGGGAGATGCACTTCTCGTGACGGCACTTCCTGACGCAGCCAACGACGCCCTCTGCTCAAACCCGTATTATATTTCCGCCACGGGAGAGTGCCTCGTGATGACCTCGACGCAAAGGAGGCAATATGGCCTGACGGGGGGTAAGCGCGAGGAGGCCAGCTTGGGTGGCGGTTGGGACAGCTTTGCACCACGGTTGGGCATTTCCTGGCGGCCCACACATTCCAACAAACTCGTTGTCCACGCGGGGGCAGGCATCTTCTATGATTTGCCTGAAACCAATCAGTTAGTCGCCTACAATAACAATAATCCTATTGACTCGCAGACGCTTAGCTACAATCCTCCTACCGGAGAGGCTCCCCCCTTGACCAGCGGGGCTCCCACGACCACCGCAACGATGTTTGCCGGCGCCGCGGGCGCGGCAGCGCCGCTCAGCTCGATCGGCGGACAACTTCAGGCGCTGCCTATTTACTTTACTCCCACCGTGTACGAGTGGAGTTTCACGGTGGATTCGCAGTTTGCGCAAAATTGGGCGCTGGAGGTTGGGTATATCGGTAACAGGGGCGTCCACGAGAGTACCTATTATTCCCCAGGAAATCAGGCCGAGCCTGGGCTGGGTGATATTGGCCCCCGGCGAGTCTGGCCCGATTTCGGTCCCTACACCTATAACGCCTATGACGGCATCTCGAGGTATAACTCCCTGACAGCCCGGCTGACCAAGAACCTCTCCCAGGGCTTTTCGATGCTTCTGTCTTATACCTACGGTAAGGAGATGGACTTTAACGGAGGTGATTCATCGGAAGTCACGCTTTTACAAAATGCCAATGATCCCAGGTCGGATTACTCGGTCGGCGATATCGACGTGCCGCAGCAACTGATCATTAGCCCCATTTGGCAGTTGCCTTTTGGCAACGGCCAGAAGTTCCTCAACAGCAAAGGCGCAGTCAACGCTTTGGCGGGCGGATGGGAATTCGCCGGAATTCTCACCTTCGAGACGGGGCTCCCCTATACGGTGACCTCCCCGGAGGATTACTCGAACAGTGGTTCCGCTTCTCCGCGGCCGGACCGGACTTGCAATGGCGCCGGTCCCGATACCGTCGCCGAGTGGTTTAACACCAGTTGCTTTACCACGGCTGCGCTCTCCAATGCTTTGACGAACGGAACGCCCCGCTTCGGCACCTCCGGCCGCAATATCCTGTTCGGTCCAAGCCTCGACGAGTGGGATATTTCCTTCATCAAGCGGAATCGGATCACCGAACGCTTTTCACTGGAATTTCGCGCGCAGTTGTTCAACGTGTTTAACCATGCCAACTTTGGTAACCCCGCCGCAACAACGGATACCGGTGATTTCGGGCAAATCACGTCAGCGAAAACTCCCCGCGATATCCAATTCGGGCTGAAGCTCAGCTTCTAGCCCGCAATTCCTCGTGTCGGGTGTGGGGGGCCTCACAGTTTGGGGGAAAGCGCTTCGCACGCGTAAACAGGCGGTGTGAAGCACGGGGCACGGTAATAAGAGGGATGGATGACATTGTGTGGTTAAGCCGGGCGCGCGCAGCGATGGCATTTCGGCTCAAGGTTCGAGCCATTTGGGTTCTCGGTTTCTTTCTCACCGTCATCACGGCAAGCGGGCAGGCGCCTCCGGCACCCGCGTGGGCGAGTCCATACCGCGCCCTGCTGGTGGTCGAGCGGTGGAGCGATCCCGCAAGTGTTCTGGTGGACCACGAAAAGGACGTTTTCCAGCCCGAGGCCGCGCTGCTGAAAGCCTGGTCAATTCCTTTCGATATTTTTCGACTCGATCAACAACACCTCGACGCTTCCTATTTGTTCGACCGCGACGGGAAGGTGCGTTACGGCGTGGTCATCTGGCTAGCTGACTCTTCCTCCTATGAGGGTCAGAACCTGGCCTCGCTGGAGGAAGCGGCACGCGCCGGCACCAGCGTTCTCGCGGTCAGCTCCCGGTGCCTGGATCCTGCGCTCGAGCGCTTGCTGGGGTTGAAGTTCAAGGAAATCTACCGGGCCCCGGACCCGCTCCGCGTGTCCCGACCTCACTTCATCACGCGTGATTTGGCGGCCCAAAAAATGGATTCATGGGATACGCCCGAGGAATCCAGGGACCGTATTTGGGTGGGAACGCAACAAGCGGCAGTCCTGATTGCCCAGGGACCACATCCTGTCCTAACCGTGAATCCGCTGGGCGAGAACGTGTCGGGCGTCTGGATGGGGGCGCCGCGCTTAGCCTATCTCCTCAAATCTCCGTATTGGCGAGGTCTTTTCTTTCGGGCGCTGCTGTGGTGCCTCGGATGCCTAGTCCAGCCCAATGTGGACTACTCTCACCGCGTGGAAATTGAGATCGACGACTGGGGGACATCCGATAAGGGTTACTTGTCCTACTGGCGTTATCTCGAGCCCGGCGAGGAGACCCTGCGCCAACACCTCATCGCGCCACTCGAGAAGCGAAATGCCGTGGTGTCTGCCAACGTCATTACCGGGTACGTGGACCGCAAGTCGAAGCGGATCGTCTCCCCCTGGAGCCAGGAATTTACGGACTTGTATGGTTTGCATCAGGACTACCCCTCCACTCAGAGAGGGATGAAGGCGGCGGTGGCTGCCGGGGTCCTGGAGATCCAGAGCCATGGGTGGACGCATATGCAGCCGGACTTGGATTCGCCACCCGGTCCCTGGTGGACGGCTGACTTGGCGGGCGAAGCATCCGCAGGCGGCTGGTACGAGGAGTTCAACGACGAGCGGCGGGGAAGCGAAATTCCTGCGATCGTCCAACAGTTTCGTTTGACACGGTCTTTGGAATATCTGCAAAAGGACTTCGGGCAACGCCCCCTGGAATTCAGGCCCGGCGGGTTCGTCGGGTCGAGCTCCTATTTCAACCATACGGGCCGCCTCGCCGCTCAAGCGGGGTTCGGAATGTACCATGTAGGGGTTCAGTATTATGATTACCTCGATCATGGCCTGATCCTGGATATGATGGGGATTGCGCCGGAAACTCTGGCTGCCTACGATCGTCCCTTGCACGCTGAACTCTGGCCGCCTCATCCGGATGGCCCCGTGATGATCGTCTTCCACGATCGGGACATTGCCCTCCAGCCGGACTTCATCGATCGGCTGTTCGCGGCTCTGCCCGCAGGGTACCAGACCGTGAGTACGAACCAGTATATTGGCTTGCTTCACGTCCGCATCGATTCTGTGGTGAACGGCGGGTGGCAGATCAAGTTCCTTGTTGGTGAGCCCTACTGCGATTACCTCGGCAGCCATGCCTCATCTTGGCGGGTGTGGCTCTCTGATCCGTTGCGCGAAAAGCTGAGCGCCTTGGGAAGTTCGGTCATCACGCTGGATGGAAAAACATTGAATACGGTAAACGCCTCGGGCTTTATCCGCGAAAACGTGACGATTGATCTTCCCGCGGGATTAGGCAACCATGTTTGGACGCTCCGCCAAGCTCGCTGAGCAGGGTCATTCGACCTCGGGTCTGACTCATAGCCGGCTGCCAAGTTTCGGTAATGGGTCCCAACAAAGGAAAGGGAGAACGACTTATGGCAACCCATCTCTCGAGCGCCCTTGGGGAAAAGGAAGAGACGAAGCCTGCGTTGGCTGAGGTGCCCGGGAAAACGGCTGCGGCCCCCCCGCCGGGGGAAGGGCGGCTGGTCTCTCTTGATACCTTCCGCGGGTTCATCATGTTTTGGATTATCGGCGGCGAGGCTCTGGCAGTGGGACTTCAGGCTCTCAGGCCCAATGCCTTGTTTAATACTCTCGTCTACGAACTCAGCCACACACCCTGGGTGGGGCTGCGATTCTACGACTGCATCTGGCCATCCTTTATGCTGATGGTGGGGGTTTCGGTGCCGCTTTCCTTCGCCAAGCGCTCGCGCACCCAGACCTATCCCCAAATGCTCGGACATGCCATGAAACGCTTTGCCGTCCTTTTCCTGCTGGGTTCGCTACGGGAGTCGGTCCACTTGGGCAAGCCCTACTGGGTGGAACTCAGCAGCGCCTTGCAGCCCATCGCCGTCGCTTACCTCGTGGCCTTCTTGCTGGTTCGGACATCGCAGCGGATTCAAGCCGCGGTGGGGGGCTTGATTCTTGCGGCTTACGCCCTCATCCTGGCGTTCGTTTCTGCTCCCGGTGTTCCGGCGGGCAGCTACCAGCCGGGTGTCAACCTCGTGAGGTACACTGACCTCCTGGTGCTGGGAAGGACCTTCCCCGTGACCGAACCTTGGGGAACTGTCATCTGCACACTGCCGACCATTTCGACCACGATTCTGGGGATGCTCATTGGCGAATGGCTGATGAGCGCGCGGTCGAAAGAAAGCAAGGTGAAGATGATTGCCGGCGCAGGCTTCCTCTGCCTCGCCGCCGGCTACGCCTTGAGCCCCATCGTGCCGATCATTATGAAGATTTGGACAACATCCTACGGCTTGGTAACGGCGGGATGGGCGTGCCTCATGTTTTTGCTGTTTTACTGGGCCATCGATGTCCGCGGCCGCCGGGGGTGGTCGCAGCCGTTTGTTGTGATCGGGAGCAACGCGGTCTTCATTTACATGTTCGCCAGCATTGTGCCCTTACATAACTGGGTAAGGATCTTTACGCAGGGCATAATTGGAACCTCGGGGCACGTGGAGTTGCTGGTCCGGGCTGTCGTGGTTCTGGATGTCGAGTGGCTGATGCTTTTCTGGATGTACAAAAAGAAGATCTTTATCAAGGCTTGAGTCAAAGGGGACTGATTGTCGTTGTTTCGGCTTACTGCAGTGCCCATCTGCCCCCGGTCATCCGTTGGCGCTTGGGAATATCATTTTCGGACTTTTGTCCCGAAACTCCTGCTAAGCCATTTTAATTCAGTTAGTTGTTGGCATCATCGGATGTTCTCTTTTGTTGGAGCCGGAGCCCTTAGTGCTGGCCTATCCTGGGCATTACCGGGTTATCCAGTATACAGTTCCGCTACCGATGCTGGTTACTTCTATGGGAGGTGGAGACCGTAATGGCAGAGACACTTGTAGAGCGCGCCGCAGAGGCGCCAGTAGGGAATTTGGGAAGGGCAGGAGCGCATAAGTTGAGACAGGCAACCGCAAACTTTGAAGCGCGGTGGGTTCATAGAATAATCGGGACGCTGTTCGCACTGATGGTGATCCTGCCGGGCTGGTGCGCGGCGGATAACAATCCCTTATTGCCGCGCCCGCAGGAAATCCATTATGGAGGCGGCAAGCTTTCATTGCAGGGGCTGAGTATTTGTTTTGCCTCGACGCCGAGCTCCGAAGACAGGTTTTCGGCCAGCGAGCTTTCGGACGCCCTCTCGGCGCGAGCCGAAGAGTCCATCCCCATTGGGGAAGGGGACAAGTGCGAGCACGGAATTCTCCTCGAGCGCACCGGAGGCATCGACGCGCTGCCGGTCCCCGACGAGCACCCCGGGCCGGACTCGCGCGAGGCCTATTCGTTGAAGGTCACCGCAGACGGCGTCACCGCCAGCGCACGCTCATCGGCGGGATTGTTTTATGCCGTCCAGACTCTGGAACAGTTGGAGGAAGGGACAGGGGCTCAGGCAGTTTTGCCCGTCGTTGAGATTAAAGACTGGCCGGCACTGGCCTATCGCGGGATAATGGTGGACATGAGCCACGGCGCGCTGCCCACGGAAAAGGAAGTGGAGCGCCAACTTGATTTTCTGGCCCGCTGGAAATCCAACCAATATTACTTTTATAGCGAAGCGAGTATCGAGTTAACGGGGTTTTCTCTCATCAGTCCTGAAGGCCGGTTTTCGAAGGATGAGGTGCGAAGGATCATTGCTTATGGGCGCGAGCGGCATATCGACGTGGTCCCGTGCCTCGAGCTTTTCGGTCACCTCCACGATTTATTCCGGGTCGAGAAGTACTCGGATCTCTCCGACTTGCCCCATGGCGTGGAGTTCGACCCGAGTAATCCGAAGGTGATGACGCTGCTCACCAACTGGGTCAATCAGTTTGTGCAGCTCTTCCCGAGCCCCTTCGTCCACATTGGGTTTGACGAAACATTTCAAATCGAAATCGCCGCCAAAGAGCATGGGGCCGCCTCACAGCCCGCGCAGTTGTTCGTCCGGCAACTGAGCAATGTCGATAGTCTCTTTCGGCAGCACGGGAAAACGGTGATGGCTTGGGGTGACATCATGGTGAAGTATCCGGCGATAGTCCCTCAGCTTCCGCCGGGACTCATCGCGGTTGCCTGGGAGTACGATCCGGATTTCAAGTCGCAGTATCAGCACTGGCTAGGACCGCTTGCGGCCCAACACGTTCCTCACATGATCGCGTCCGGGGTGACATGCTGGAACCAGTTCGTGCCAGATTATGCAAGGAGCTTCGATAATATCGATACTTTTCTGGCCGCCGGGCGCAAGTCAGGAGCGATGGGTTTGATCAATACCCTTTGGACCGACGACGCTGAGAATCTGTTGCGCCTGGCTTGGCCAGGCATAGCTTATGGTGCGGGGGCGGCTTGGCAGTCGGCTCCCCTGAATCATCAAACCTTCTTCTCGGACTATGCGTGGCTCATGTATCCTCCTTCGGTCGCCCCCGAAGTGACCGCCGCCCTGAACGACCTGACTGAGGCAGAAGTCGACATCCAGAAGTTGTTCGGCAGGGAAGACATGCTGGCCATGTGGACGGACCCTTTTCTTCCGGCAACGCTCAAGCTAACCACCGAGCATCTCGCTGATCTGCACGAGATGCGACTACAAGCCGAGGCTGCCGAAGAGCATCTCGATGAGGCGTTATCGCGCGGGGGCGATCCCGTCACGCTCGGATGCTTGTGGTTCGGCAGCCGGCTTCTCGACTACGCGGGACAAAAATTTCAGACAGCCCCGGAATTGGAAGCGATGTGGAAACGGCTGGGACCCCGCCGCCCCAATAACGAATTGTGGTGGAACGAATGGGATTCACAAGTGACGTATCCGGACCATTCCCGTTTATTTGACTTGATGGATGCGGTTACCGGCCTTCGACCCATATACCAACGTGAGTGGCTGGCGGAATACACACCTTACCGTTTGGACACCGCACTGGGACAATGGGATGCGGAATACCAATACTGGAGACGCGTGCAGGAGCGCTTGAAGCAGTTTTCGGAAAGCTCCCACGAAGGGGAGGCCCTGCCTTCACTCGAAAACCTGGCGGAAGGACACTGAGGCAGACGTTGTTGGATGGGGATTGCCCGACGCGAAGAGAGGGTGGTGATCCCCCTCCTACGACGAAGCACATTGTGGGAGCAAAACATGAATAGATGTATGTTGTGGATCTTGGGCAGGATCCTGCCGCTTCTATTACTCTGGTCCATCCATTCCACGGCAGGCCACGCGGCAACGGGGACGTTGATCTTCCCGGCGCCGCGTGAGGTCGAGGTTCGCAGCGAACGCTTTCCCTTGGAGCCCTCCGTTTCGATCTTGGTCCCCCCAGCAGCCTCCCATGAGGACCTGGCCCTTGCCCGATTCCTGACGGCGGAACTTAGCGATAAATACGGCCTGGCTTTCAAAACGCGCCGCGCCTCAGCTCTTCCTGCCACCGGGCCATTCATTTTGATGGGAGCGGTCGGAAACCCTCTCGTCCGCCAATATCTCGCCGGCCACGGAGCGAAGACCGCTGTGCGCGCACCCGAAGGCTACCTTCTGGACGTGAATGCGCATGCGGTGATCATTGTGGGAGCTGACGCCGCCGGTGCCTTCTATGGTTTGCAGTCATTGCGCCAACTGATTCAGGGCGAAGCAACACACAAGTTCGTGCAGGGGATTCGTGTGCGGGACTGGCCTGCCAAGCCGTTTCGTGCCATCAAGCTCTATTTACCGGGCCATGAGAACATCGCCTATTTCCAGCGCTTCGTGCGCGATTTCCTGGCTCTTTATAAATACAATCGAGTCATCGTGGAGATGAACGCCGCGATGCGGCTGGATCGTCATCCGGAACTGAATGCGGGCTGGCTGGAGCTGCACCGCGATCTTAATGCCACGCGGCGCGACCGCTCGCCCGGCCCCGGGGGCCAGTACCAGGACTCCGCCAACGCCGACACGGCGGATGGCGAGGTGCTCGAGAAATCAGAAGTTGCCGCCCTGGTGGCCTATGCCCGGGAGAATCATGTGGAAGTCATCCCGGAGATTCCTTCCCTTACCCACAGCTACTATTTGCTGACGCGCCATCGGGAATTGGCGGAAATTCCCGAAGCCGAATGGCCCGACACCTACTGCCCTTCAAATCCCCAGGTTTATAACCTATTGTTTGATGTCGTCGATGAATATATTGAAGTTATGAAACCTCGTATGGTGCACGTTGGACATGACGAGTGGAGGATGCCCTGGGGCGTCTGCCCGCTCTGCCGGGGCAAAGACCCGCGCGAGCCTCTACGCCCAGGACATCAACAAAATTCACGATCACCTCACCCAGCGTGGAATCAAGATGTCTATCTACGGGGATCACCTCATCGAACCGTTGCGCGGTGTGCGTCTCAAAAAGGAGTTGACCCCGCAGGGCCAACCCTATGAAACGCCCGGCGCCTTATCCCCTGAGCAAGTCAGAAAGCTGATACCCAAAGATATCCTTATCTACAATTGGTTCTGGGATGACAGCCGCCAAGCCGATGGGGAGGGGGAAGCGAACGAAGTCGCGCTCGACAGATGGGGTTTCGAGCAGATCTACGACAACATGGAGCCGAATATTCACGAGTATGACCGACGGATCGGTCGGCGCGGCGTGATCGGTGGCGCACCATCCTCTTGGGCTGCCACAAACGAGTTCAATTTCGGCAAAGACCTGATGTTTGAGTTCTTGGGTTGCGCTCAGCTTCTCTGGTCCGGGCATGGGCCCGCGCAGGACGAGCTTTCCGCAGCGATTCAGAGTTTGCTGCCCCGCGTGCGGCGAAACTTGAGCGCGGTACCGTTTCCCAGCGACTATGATCCCGTGGTTCCTTTGAACATAGAACCCGCGTTGCAGACGGCATCCGTCGAGGGCGTCAGCCTGGAGGGCATGAAAAGCGGCCGGGTTGAAGCAGGCAATCTGGTATTCCAACTGGCACGCCAGGCGGACAAGCCCGCCGTCGCTCTCGCCACCGCAGGCGCCGAGTCCGCGGCTATTCCCATCGGAGAAGACGCCAGCAGCATCATTTTTCTGCACGCTTCGACGAAACCCGCGCGCAATGTCAACGCTGACGACTACACGTGGAATTATGCCGACACGGCTGACTTGCTGGGGTGGTACGTTGTGACTTACGAAGACGGGTATGTGGAGACAGTTCCGCTGAGGTACGGCGTCAATATCCTGGAGGCGGGATGGGGGAAGAACCATGCGCCGGACCATCTTACATACCAAGCGGAGCTTGTCGATTGCGGTGATTCCGGCCGAGAGGGCCTGACTTTGTTTGCCTATGAATGGATCAATCCCAGGCGCGGCATACGCGTGAAAGAAGTCCGCTTGAGAGCCGCGGCGGGGTTCAAGAATGTGGACGGCCATGTTTCCCCCGAAAACCCCCTGCTCCTGGCCGCTGTTAGTGTGGTGAGGAAACGTACTCCGCCCAACCCGAAACCCCTCCGGATGGGGCCGAGTGAACGGGGCGGGGAACTTTAGCCCAGCCGAAGACAAATCCACCAACCAGCATTAAGGAGGAGCAGATGGCTTTAACCCGATGGCCCTCTCTGTTTATCGCATTTTTTCTTCTGCCAAGTTGGGCACTGGCTGACCACAACCCTTTGCTACCGCAGCCGCAAAAAATTCAATACGGTCCGGGCCACGTATGGGTGCGCAATCTGGAGATTCGCCAGGCCTCACAGTCTCCGGCGGCGGAAGATCTCTTTGCTGCCTCGGAACTCGCCCGGCTCCTGTGGGACCGGACGGGCGTTCAGGTGCCGCTGGGGGCGAACGGTGGCGGGCCAGCCATCATCTTGGAACGTACGGGCGCGGTCGATCCTCTGCCCGCGCCCGGCGAACAACCCGGGCCGGATTCGCGCGAGGCTTACGACCTGAAAATCACAGCCACAGGCATCTGCATTCGCGGGAGATCCTCCGCTGGGGTCTTCTATGGAATTCAAACGCTCGTGCAGCTTGTGGAAGGCGAGGGCGCAGGGGCCTCGCTGCCGGAAGTGGAAATCCATGACTGGCCCTCCCTCGCCTACCGGGGAACGATGGTGGACATGAGCCATGGACCGCTGCCCACCGAAGAAGAAATCAAGCGGCAGATTAGCTTCCTATCCCGATGGAAAGACAACCAGTATTATTTTTATTCGGAAACCAACATTGAGATGCAAGGGTATCCACTTTTAAGTCCCAAGGCTCGCTTCACCGCAGAGCAGGTGGGAAGGATCATCAATTACGCGCGCGAACGCCATGTGGATGTGATTCCCTGTGTGGAACTTTACGGACACCTTCACGACCTATTCAAGATTGAGCGTTATGCCGATCTGGCGGTTCTTCCCCATGGGCAGGATTTCAACGCGCTCGACCCTCGAGTAATGGCCATGGTGAGCGACTGGGTGGATCAACTTGCCGGTTTGTTTCCGTCTCCATTCATGCATATTGGCTTCGACGAACCCTACGATCTTGAAAAATCCTCCTCGCGCAGCGGAGTCCCACCCGGAAAACTCTATCTCGAGCAGCTAACCCGGGTGGTTAAACTCGTTCAACAGCATGGCAAGCAAGCGATGTTCTGGGCGGACACGATCAACGTTCTGCAAAAGTACCCCGAGATTATCCCCGCCCTCCCCCCGGGGATAATTGCCATACCCTGGCACGATTTTCTGGAGAAGGATTACTCACCATGGTTTGCGCCCCTGGCCGCCCAGCACATCCCCGAGTTTGTGTCCACTTACATCCATAACTGCCTTTCGATTTTCCCGGAGTTCAACCTGAGTTTTACCATTACGGATGGTCTGCTGGCGGTCGGCCGCAAATATGGAGCCAGCGGAGTGCTGATTAACCTCTGGACCGATGATAACCAAGATCTAAACCGAATGGCGCTGGCAGGGATGGCCTATGGCCCTGTGGTTTCCTGGCAGCCCGGTCCCCTGGCTCACGAACAGTTCTTCTCTGACTACGCTCGCATCGTTTATCCCCCGGCGGTGGCCGCCGAGGTGGCGCCAGCCCTCGAAGATCTCACCGATGCCGAGACTCATTTGGAAAAGGTCTTCGGCGAAGAGACCATGATCGCGATGTGGGAAGATCCTTTCTCTCCTGACGAACTCAAGCTTAGCCGAGCCCACCACGACGAATTTCACCAAACGCGGTTACTGGCCGAGCAGGCGCAGGTGCACTTAGACCATGCCATGGCCCTCAAGGGTGACCCGTACAGCTTAGCCAGTTTGGGGTTGGGGGCGCAGATGCTGGATTATGCCGGGATGAAGTTCCTGTACGCCGCCGAGGCGGCCGATTCCTGGCAACAAATTGGGGCGCGGCCGAGCCGGAGTCAAGTGGAGTCAACGTTGCATGATCTCTGCAATGGTTGCCTCGATCACTTTCCGGCGGGCGACCTGATGGATGCGGTGACGGAACTGCGTGAGGATTACCGCGTTGCCTGGTTGGCCGAGTACACCCCTTATCGGCTGGGCGCTTCCTTGGGCAAGTTCGACAGGGAGTACTTGTACTGGTATGGATTCAGCCGGTGGCTGCGAAAGCTGGAAAGCGGATTCCGCGATGGAGACGCTTTACTCCCCCTGCAATCCTACGACGCGGATTACTAGGCCGGATCTCTCACCATAGGTTTGGGGCGCCGGGGTGGTGCTGTACTGGAAAATAGACATAGGTAAGCGGTCGCCCGCTGTCCCTGTCACACCACCGTACGTACGGGTCCGTATACGGCGGTTCGGCGGGTTGAGCGACTATCGGACCGTTAATCTCGGAATCCCGAGCGAGTCGAAGTAAGCATTGGGCAGTGCGAGCGCGAGGGCCTTGCTAAGGGCAAGGTGCCACGGACCGTGGGCGCTGCCCGCCGTGGTGGCGGCGAGTTTAAGATTGACGCCCCGTTTCCGCAGCTCGACAAACCGCGTCGTCCCGCGCTTCCACTGCTTCCAGATCGCCGACCGTAGCCGACGTCGGGTCCACTCCTCCAGGCTTTGCAACACCGAGGGGGTTTCGCACTTCCCGAAGTAGCCGATCCAACCCCGTAGATACAGAGTCAGTTCTTTGGCCATCCGTTCGATGCTAATCCCTCGCGTCCGGCTCGTCAGTTCCCGTATCCGCTCCTTGAACCGCTGCACCGCCTTCGGCGCAATCCGCCGTTTCGGCGACTCATGGCTCGTGAAGCTGAAGCCCAGAAACTTCCGTTCCCTCGGCTCCGCCACCGCGCTCTTGGATTCGTTCACCTTCAGCTTGAGCTTCGTGTGGATGAAGCGCGTCACGCTCTTCATCACCCGTTCCCCCGCCCGTCGGCTGCGCACGTAGATGTTGCTGTCGTCCGCATACCGCGCGAAGCGGTGACCACGTCGCTCCAACTCCCGGTCGAACTCGTCCAGTACGAGGTTACTGAGCAAGGGTGAAAGAGGCCCGCCTTGCGGCGTTCCCTCATCCACCGGACTCACCAGCCCGCCTTCCATCACCCCGGCTCGCAGAAACGCCCGGATCAGCTTCAATAAACGCTTGTCGCTCACCCGTTCTGCGATTTTCGCCATCAGCTTGTCGTGGGAAACTCGGTCGAAAAATTTCTCGAGATCCAAATCCACCACCCAGCGATAGCCGGCGGCGATATATTTCTGCGCCGCCTCCACCGCCTGATGCGCCGAGCGCCCGGGCCGAAACCCGTAGCTGTGATCGGAAAATGTCCGGTCCCAGCGCTTTTGCAGAACCTGCAGCACCGCCTGCTGAATCCATCGATCCAGCACGGTGGGAATGCCCAACTTGCGCACTCCTCCTCCGTCCGGCTTGTCGATTTCTTTCCGCCTCACCGGTTGCGGCTGGTAGGTCCCGCTGAGCAACTGTTCCCGAATGGTTGGCCAGTGCTGTTGCAGAAATCCCGGTAGTTCGTGAACCGTCATGCCGTCCACGCCGGGACTCCCCTTGTTCGCCTTGACTCGTTTCAATGCCCGCTTGCAGTTTTCCCGCTCGCAGACTTCTTCCATCAACGGTTCGGTAATGGCCGGGTTTTCGGTCTCGCACTCCGCCGTAGACGATTCGGTCCCTGCCGGGATGAGCTTCGGGGCTTCACCCTTCACCTCTTCCCCCCAGGCCAACTCGAGTTGGTTTTTCTGCCGCCTGTCGCCCATGAGTCGCGCTGCCTACTCGCCGCTCCCTTTACCCCCCTCGCGGGGGACCGTTTGGGCCTTCGACAGTTGCCTGCCTACTTTGCCCGCTGCTGACTTCTGCCGCCCGGTCAGGATCGATCGCTCGATCCTCAGTCCCGATTCCGAGACAAACGGCAGACCTCCCGAGGTAAGTTCGACCGCCTTCCGTACGCAACCGTCGGATTTACAACCAGTGCCTTTGATGGATATGGGCTTCGCGGTCATACGCCCGCTCGCCCGGCACCGCATGCCTCTGATCCGCTTTTTGTACATCGGCTCGTACGTTTGCTCCCCGCTTCTTTCCGACCCCGTCTCGCGACGACGCCGTTGCGCTTCGCTATCACTTCACCTCCATCAGGTTGTGAAAAGGACTTTCACCTCCAAGCTGTCGAACATGCTCGGCACACGTAATTATCCTCCGGCAAAGCCGGAGGCATTACGGTTGCTGGCCCCTCAAAGGGGCCTGATCGCAACCGATCAAAATCAAAACCCGCGCCTTGCCACGTCGGCACTAATTGGCGAAAGGTGAGAGGGCTTGGGTGAAGCAGACTGCTGAAAATGTCAAACTCCTACTGCCACCCCGGCAGAGCCGGGGGATCTCCTAACTGTAATAGGCCTTCCCGCACCCAAAGATATCGATCGCACTCTTGCCTTTTTTCACCCTGCGCGATCTTGCCGGGAAAGCGCAGATTCACGCCTTAATGAAGATTTTCCTTTTGTACATCCAGAAGAGCAATAGCCATGCTACCAGGAAAACCCCGAGGGCCGAAAAAAGCTCCCCAAAAGAACCGAGCCTTGCCGCAATCGGATCGGTAAAGACTCCAACGATTTTGCCCACCGGGATAATGCTCATAAACATGTAGATGAAAACGGCGTTCATTCCAATTACTACCAGTGGTAGGGTCCATTTCTTGTGCCCTCGAACGTCGACAAACCACAGGAAGAAGGCGAACATCAGGCAGGCCCAACCGGCCGTCATGACCCCATAGGATGTCGTCCACATCTTCATGACCACCGGGATAAAAGGGTTTAAAATCCATCCCAGGGCCACGCCAGCAACTCCTACCATGGCAATGATCTTGGCCTTGGCGCTCTTGGACCGTGAGCTCATCAGCAATTCACCAATAATTAGACCAAGGATTGTCGTGGAAATTGTCGGGATGGTTGAAAGGATAGTACCCCAACCCTCCGGCGCGTAAGGCCACACGTTCCAATGCTGGGGAAGAAGAAGCACGTCGACATAGTTAACCAAGTTGTGGTTGTGCTCGTAGGTCCCGGCGGGAATCCCGGGAGCAGGCACAAATGCCAAAAGGAGGGCGTAACCCACCAAGATCAGCGAGGCCACCACGGCCTGAACGCGCACGGACTTCTTGGCAAGCAGGAAAGCCACCAGATAGGCAATGGCAATTGGTTGTAGCGCGCTGCTCAATTCGATAAGGTAAGGGTGACCTAAGAAGACAGATTCGCGTATGGAGCCAAGCAAAAAGAGAACCGTCGCGCGACTTACGGCGTGCCATATGATTTGACGCTCGCTTTGGGTCTTTGCGCGCTTCGCAACCGCGAACGGGATCGAAAGCCCCACCATAAACATAAAAGACGGCCATATACAATCGTAGAAGCGCAGGCCATGCCACGGGGTATGATTGAATTCATAAACGAGCACGTTTAGGACGAAATTCTTTCCAACGGCGTGGAGTGACCGGATGACTTCGTCCCCGCCGGCAAGCCATAGCATAATGAACCCGCGAAACACGTCTAATGAAACCAGCCGCTCCGTCGCGGGAGCAACGAGCGAACTGTCGCCTACCATGGGTGCATTCCTCGCAGGGGTCGCACTATCTTTCCCGAGATCCGAATGGGTAACGTTCGTCGCCATTTGCCTTCCTCCTTCTCCCGACTGTAGCGTTCCGCCCATCAACATGGTCTGAATTCGTACTGTAATTTTATTTGACTTTTTTGTGTCCCACGACTCACGACATTTCAAGTGAGCCGCATGAATGCCCTCTATAAACCCTTGCGAGCATCGACTCAGCTTAGGGCAGAGGCAATCGGCCAGCATGGCTGAGCTGCCGCCGACGTTCTAGTCTGCCCCAGCCAGTCTCCAAACATGCCGACCCAGACCCGCGGGGATATGAATCACCAGCGGCTGGCGAGACAAATCCACCGCTTGCATCGTCGTTGCCGATTCCTTATCTGCGCTCAGACGGAAAACGCGGTGGTTTTCAAGCTTTTCGCGCACCGGGTCCGAAAACCACAACCGCCAGGAGGAAGGGTGCTTATCGAAAAATGCGCAATAGGGATTTTCATAGTCAAAGGTCAAATGCCATTCGGTGTCGGTTGCCGAGGAAACAATTTGGGCGTGCAGAATCCCGATATAGTTATTTGCGCTTAGGGTCTGGTATCCAGCGGGCAGCGCGCCGAGAAAACTTTCAACAAAATCCGGCAGAAGGGCAATGTCACGGTCGTGGAAAACTACCATGATGGGTCCGTCTGGGTGTTGTGGCTGCAGTTCGGAATGTAAAGCGTCCAGGCGGTCGTAAGCAGCCGTGAAATGCGGTGAGATGCCGGTCATATCGAGCACCAATTGGTGATCCAGATAATAGTAGAAATCCGGTTCGGCATGGAATAGTCCGAAACCAACGCTCGCTGCCAAACGGCCGGAGTTGTTGAATTCGGACTTTGACCAACCGCCATTCCCGGGCCTCAGCTCGAGAGGCCGCTGACCGAAATCCTTTTCGATATCCTCGAGCCCTTGCTCCATGTGGAACAGTTGCACGATTGCGGGAACTTCCGTACGCCGCCGGTGATCCGCAAATTCTGAGTACCAGCCGTCCGCCGAGGCTTCACCTTTCAAGTCCGCTGTCCACCAGGGTCCGGGCGGGGAGTCCAGATCCGGGTCCATGTGGATCCATCCGTGGCTCTCAATTTGCAGGACCCCGGCAGCAACAGCATCCAGAAGACCTCTTCGGGTCGAGGCGTAATCTTGGTGTAGCCCCCATGCGTCGGTGAAACTCTGCTCCCAAGGGGACACAATTCGTTTCGATTTCCTGTCAACGTACCCGGTAATAACGTTGGCCGCCACGATGGCATGATGCTTTTCCAGCGGGGCAATCAGATGTTCGCGCAGGGTATCCTCGCTCGGCTCCAGGTAATGCCAGTAGGACAGGTAACCTTTGTCGGCTGTTCCCCAATCGTCCATCTCGATCTCGATGGCATGGGAGTAGTCAACATCGGGCTGAATCAGGTATCCCAAACCATGAACGAGGGAGCGAAAGAAAATCTCCCTCCAATAGGGTGAATCGCGGAGCAATGCGGTTTCTGGGACGCCTAACCATATTGCCGAAGCGCCATTCTCAATCTGATTTGCAGTTACGACTGGATGACCTGCCTGATCGATCAGGACTTGTGTTCCGTGCGGCTCAATCCAGAATCGCGTGGCGAAATCCCAACTGGTATTCAGCGTGCTCATCCCCGCGGCGGACAGCCCCCGGGTAATAAAATGCGGCTGTGTAATGGTCAGTGCATCAGTCGCGGTGTATACTTCCCTAAACTTGGCACCCAGTAATTTTTCCAGGGCAGGATCGAGAAACCGGGATTTAGCCACCAGCAGACTCGTTCCTCCATGCACCGCTTCTTCGAGCGCGGTAGTGTTCTGGTCCCTGAACGATGGCAGGTCTGCAAGCCAAATCACTGCACCGTATCGGATGTCGCCAGACCGGTCAAAAAGATACGAAGCGTCGAGGTGTTGTTGGTCTAGCCGTAAAATGTCAAAAGGCACGGACCAGGCTTTCAGCAGCGCCGCAACCGGCTGAAAATCGTCCTTTTCATGATCCACTAGAATGCTGCTCGGGTCGTCCCACCTTTCCGCGATGAGCAGGACCCGGTAAGGCTTGCGAGGAAACGGCGGTGCCTTTGCCTCTCCCCAACCTCTGGTGGAGAGAAGCAGCGAGCATAGGATCAGGAGCGATACCAATTTTCCGTATCCTACCTCGCAATGTCTGATCATTGTTGACCTTCCCGAGTGAGAAGCGAAAAGATGCTATTCTCGCCAAAGTTTGGCCAGCCGTGTTTTCGGGCGAGTCCGCACAGCATAAGAAGATAGACTCCCTTTCGTTTACGAGTTACGGAAGGGTACAAATCGCGGGTACCGGTGATGTAATACATCCCATGATTTGACATGTCAAGGCTCATCTGACAAACATTAAGTCTCCTGATTCAATGGACTGAATATTTTCTGATGATAAGAACGATGGCCAGCTTAAGGGGTTGTGGTTTGTCTTCGCGACTGGAAAACCAACTCCAAAGCAACCTCTCATGCCGCCTTGCACTCCCTTGAGGCCCGAAATCGGGGACTGCTAATGCCGTGGACATGCTAGACTATTTCTAGACCAGCGGTGGCGGGGACCCGGAATCTCAATTTGCACCGCAGTCGGGTTCGGAACCATGATCAGATGCTAATCATCGCGGAGAGCAGGGAAGTGAACTTAAGACCGGAACAGTAGCAACGCCTCCCAGTAAGATCAATGATCTTAATTTGAAAAAGGTTTCGAGCAGGGGCAATATTTGCTATGTTTTCAAAGCTTGATTGAAAGCGAGTTTCTCGATCACAACGATCTCACTCACATCCGTTTTGGAGACAGCCGACCCCAGCCTGTGCCGCGTGGCCACCCATGCGCCAGGCCCTGCCGGGCTCCTACCGTTAACCGCAGAGATGCTGCTCACCGAGCCTTCGGGAAATCTCTTCGGGTTAAGCCAGAGCGCCGGCATGGGTTGGGATCCGGCAAGACTCCTTGACCCCGAATTTCTTATTCTCAGCACGCACGGCGGTCTGCGAGCAGACAACGGGAAGGCAATCGCTCTCGGCCTTCACACGGGGCACTGGGAAGTGGGACTACTGGTGGCCGAAGCGGCACGGGAATTGAAGGAACTGCATGCCATTCCCTTTGCCGGCGCCTGCACTGATCCCTGCGATGGACGCACACAGGGCACTACCGGCATGTTGGACTCACTGCCGTTTCGCAACGATGCCGCCATTGTGTTGCGCCGACTCATCCGTTCTTTGCCCACGGCCAAAGGTGTGATCGGCATTGCCACGTGCGATAAGGGCCTGCCCGCCATGATGATGGCGCTGGCATCATCAGGAAAATCTCCAGCCATTCTTGTCCCCGGCGGCGTTACGCTTCTGCCGGATTCCGGCGAGGATGCGGCAAAGGTCCAAACCCTAGGTGCGCGGTTTGCTCAAGGCCAGATCAGTATCGAGTACGCTGCCGAAGTCGGCTGCCGCACCTGCGCCACTCCCGGGGGTGGATGCCAGTTTCTTGGTACCGCGGCAACCTCGCAGGTCGTAGGCGAAGCACTGGGACTCGCGCTGCCCCACACCGCGCTCGCGCCTTCCGGCCACGCTATTTGGCTCGACGGCGCTTGCCGCTCGGCCCGGGCAATTTTGCGCCTGCATCAGTTACAAACCGGTGCCTCTGACGTCTTAACCCAGGCCTCGATCCGGAACGCCATGATCGTTCACGCGGCCTTCGGCGGTTCTACCAATCTTCTGCTCCATGTTCCGGCCATCGCGTTTGCAGCGAAATTGAGCCGGCCTACTGCTTCCGACTGGGCGGATGTGAATCGTCAAGTGCCGCGCCTGGTCGATGCCCTGCCGAATGGACCGCGCAATTTTGCGACCGTCCAAGTGTTCCTTGCGGGCGGCGTACCGGAGGTGATGCTGAATCTGCGGCGGATGGGACTTCTCGATACCAATGTCAAGACCGTTACCGGAGAAACGCTGGCCAGCCTGCCTGGACTGGTGGCAGGACAGCCCTCGCCGCCAGGAATTACGCCGCTGCTTACGGGTGCAGGACGGCATCGATCCGGACGACGTGGTTATGACGCCCGATCGCGCTCGGTCGAAAGGACTCGGTTCGACCATCTGTTTTCCCATCGGCAATCTAGCGCCTGAGGGTTCCGTCATCAAGAGCACGGCCATCGATCCTTCGCTCATCGACGATAACGACGTCTATCGGCATGTCGGTCCGGCCAGAGTCTTCACGACGGAAGCCTCCGCTATTCAGGCCATCAAGAATGGCGAGGTCGCGCAAGGCGACGTGCTCGTGCTCATCTGCGGCGGTCCGGCCGGCGCGGGCATGCAGGAGATCTACCAGATCACCTCGGCGCTAAAACAACTCCCGCATTGCAAGCATGTCGCAGTTCTTACTGACGCGCGCTTCAGCGGCGTCTCTACCGGAGCTTGCATTGGTCATATCTCCCCGGAGGCACTTGCGGGTGGAGCGATCGGAAAGGTTCAGGAGGGCGACCGGATCGAGATTGTGATCGACCGCAAGCACCTGACCGGCACTCTCCACCTCGTGGGCGACGTTCACGAAGAGTTCGGCGCCGAAGAAGGCTCGCGCCGCCTGGCCAAACGGGAGCCCCGTTCCGATTTGCGTCCGCATCCCTCACTCCCTGAAGACACGCGTCTATGGGCTGCTTTAGTTCAGGCCAGCGGGGGTGTCTGGGGAGGCTGCGTCTACGATAACGACAAGATAATATCGTTGCTGGAGAAACATCATTGAAACTCGACCGCTGTCGTTCGGCTAGCAGTCTTCGCCCAGCGGGGCTTTGACCCTGCGCTCATGGCTCAAAGCCAATTGTTTGCGGAGGAAGCGGTTCTCACCGGTCAAGGCATATCGCGACCGCAGGCTGACCCCGACGCACATCAGGGTAGCCAGCAAAAGTTCAAACTTGGTCAGCAAAACGTTGGATGAGAAATCCAGTTTGGGCATCAACGACAGGATCGTATATTCCGGACCTTGTCGTCACTTAAGCGTGTGAACCGGAGCGTACGGAATTATTGCGGGTGACAGCTCATCTATAGGCATGACGGGGCCATTACTGGCCCTGGTTGTACCTAGTTTTACTCCGAGGTTCTTGCTGATGACCCGTAACTCTATGATGGCGTTGGTTGCGGGGGCTGGATTTGAACCAGCGACCTTTGGGTTATGAGCCCAAACCTGGCACGACTCCGCAATAGATAGCCTGATATTCCCCGATCTAAGTCATTGATTTCATATTCTGGCAAGAGCCCTGCCCTTGAGTTGGTATTGTGCAATCGTGCCCAGCTGGGCACATTTTTGGGCACAGCTATCGAGGGGTCTTTTGCCATTTTCTCCGATACATCTCATCTCTTCACGCGACGCCATTGCAGCCGGCGACTTTCCCAAGATCCATGGAAGGTCAATTTATGCCGCTCCGGAAACACCCCTTCCTCTGCGGTCGATCCTTCCCTCCATCGGTCTAACCAGGCACAAGCTGAAGCAACTCGACTCGATCTGTCTTGTTCGCGAACAACGAGCGAACGGCTAGCAGCAACTTGCGTTCAACGCCCGGCGCTTTGTTCTGTGCGGACTCGTCAGCGAAACGGGAAATTCTTTCTTCATATCGTCGCTCATCCCGATTTGGATTGCCACGCTGGCAGTTCGCCAAAAGAATAGCGTTGTGCGATTCCAAGCCGCTGCGGAAGTTCTCGAGTCTTTTCACTTCTCTAAAGACGGTCGGCATTATCGGCGCATGTCCAGCTACGGTCCGTACGGCGACACGGCAATCCCGAGGCGAGTCCTGCCGACGTCATCATCATCAAATGCCAGTGGCGGGACTTTGTGCGAGAGTGCCCATGGAGCCCGCGGCTTGCCCTCGCGAGCCGTAAAGAAAGTTGTGCGCTCGTCCTCGCTGATATAGCGCGATTTGTGCATCTGTTGTTGCTAACCGTTCGAATGGGGATTCGGGCCAGCCGCCAGAGTAGAACGCATCCGAGTGGCGTCGGACTAGTGGGAAGCGGTGAACTCTAAGAGGGCTTCGCGCGAATAGTTTCTGCCCGGTTGGCAAGCATTTAGTCTAAGGCCTTGAGAAGGTACCGAGAACTTCATCCCCGCTACCGCTAGCCAGATCGGATAAGCTCCGCCGTCTAAGAGGCCTTCTAGCCTCAGTCTGACGTTATCGCTAAAGTGAGCGTCGATAGCGCTACAGTACTACAAAAATCGCTTGACATCGGAATTGTCGCGGGTGCATATTTCTTGAGCAATAGGTGCGGTCCGGAGCCGATCGCTGCTAACGGCTTCGACAGCGGATCGCCACCTAGGGGCGCATCAATAGCTAATTGAACACTGGCAGTACCGCTAATCGGCTGGTGAGAGAATTGTCCGGCACGAGCGAGGTGGCGGGCAGGTACCACCGTCCCTCGGGATGACAACAGCGCGCGCGTCGGTGGCGAACCTCCGCGCCGCAGTTTTCCCATCAACCTGCTTCAAGTCGGGATCTCGGTCACGTTTCTCAGGGCGCAAACTTAATTGAGAGGTGAACAATGAAGAGGAGGATTGTTTCGTCTCGGAGTCTTTTGCCGAAGCATACGAAGCAGCCGGCGAAGATCGCTTGGTTCGTCTTCTGCCTGGCTCTTTTGATCGTGATGGTACCCTGGACGGGCAACGCGCAGATCAACACCGGTGGAATCCTTGGAAGAGTAACGGATCCGTCGGGAGCCGTCGTCACCAACGCCAAAGTCACGCTCACCAATATCCAAACCGGTATCGCGAGTGAGACGACCGTGAATCAAACCGGGGACTACACCTTTCCCCGCCTGGTGCCCGGAAATTACAAAATCACGGTAGTGGCCGCGGGCTTCGCCACTTTTGAAGAGACTAACATTGTTGTGGCAGTGGCAGAAACCGCGACCCATGATGTGACACTCACCCTTGGTTCGACGGCCACCCAAGTCTCCGTCACCGCCAGCACTGTGGCGCTCGACACGGGGTCAGCGACGATTGGGACCCTCGTCGAGCAGAAGGAAGTGACGGACCTGCCGTTGAATGGCCGGAATTTTACGGAGTTGCTCGTGGTTACGGCGGGGGTGACGGATGCCGGGGGGGACGGCCAATGGGGCAATCCTCAGTCCGGCGAGTACGTGCAGCCCTCGATCAACGGTCAGAGCCAGAACACGACCACGTACCTTTTGGATGGAACGAACAACACGTCTAACTTTACCTTCGGGCCTTCGATATCCCCGGTGGTCGACGATATTGCTGAGTTCAAAGTCGTGTCCAATGCTGACTCGGTGGAGTACTCGGGCGGCCTTGGCGGTTACATCAACGTCGTGACCAAGAGCGGGACAAACCAGTATCACGGAGCGGTATGGGAATTCCTGCGCAACAACGACCTTGACGGACGCAATCCATTCCTACCCAATGTCAACCCGTTGCACCAAAATCAATTCGGGTTCGACGTCGGCGGGCCGGTGCGGTTACCCCACTACAATGGGCGTAATCGAACCTTCTTCTTTGGCAGCTATCAGGGCTTTCGCCAGAGCATCGGGAGCACCGCGCTCTACCTAGTGCCCACCGCGCAGATGTACAACGGCGATTTTACGGGCCAGCAACAGATCTATAACCCTTACAGCACAGCGCCTGACCCCAATAACCCCGGCAGCTTTACCCGCACTCCCTTTTTGTGCGATGGAAGCGGGAATCCGATCGCGCCCGTCAACAACATCCAAACGGGCGGTTCGCCCTGCAACATCATTCCCACCTCGATGTTCGACGCGTCCACGCTGGCATACGCCAAGACACTCTATCCCGCTCCCATCAACACCGGCGTCCCTGGCACCAACGGGTTGGACCCGACCCCTGGGGAGTTTCATCAGAACCAGCTTTTCTTGCGGGGAGACGAGCAGCATGGTGCTCACTCGATCGCGGTGCGGTACAACAAATTCGACAGCCCGGAGGTATCCTCGGGTGGAATCGCAGGCTCAAGTGCCCCTTTTGATTCCTATGGGTACACCTTAGGTGCCAACTATACCTGGTCGTTGTCGCCGACAACGGTTTTCCACATGATGTTTTCGCGCACGTATGTGAATCTCCACTTGACCAGCAAATGGGACCATCTCGATTACGACAGCTTTGTTCCACAGTATTGGCCCTGGGCATGCCACCTCCCGCCGGGGATTGACGGCGTCCCCGCAGGTTTTGGGAGCGACGATTGCTGGGCACCGCTGATGTCCATCCCAGGTTATCCCAACGTCAACGAGTACAATAGCCATGTTGGGCAGACCGACCTCTTCGAATATAAGCCGACCTTGTCCCACACCCACGGGAACCACAACACTGACATGGGGTTCACCCTTTCAAGGCATCTGATCTGGGCGGGAACCCAGCGTAATTTCATTGATTTCAGCAGCACCCAGACCGCCGACTTGGAAAACCCCGGGAGCACGGGCAGCGGCATCGCCTCCTTCTTCCTTGGTATCCCAAGTGGTGGCAACCTGACCGACTCGACCGGTTATCAGACTCCCAACTGGGTTTATGGGGCTTTTGTTCACGACCAGTGGAAGATCAATGACCGGCTGACGTTCAACTACGGCGTGCGATGGGATGCCTTCAAAATTGGGCAATATGGCGTGCCGGGCAATCCCAACTATTACGCGGGAGCAATGGACCCGCTGCACGGCGTCTACATTATTCCCGCCGAACCAGGAAACTGCTCGACCACCGGCGCGGCGCCATGCCTCTACAATGGTGTGTTGCCCGCGCACGTGATCGTTGCGCCGAACCATCACATCTTCCGCAACGTCTACGACAACTGGCAGCCGCGCGTCGGGTTGGCGTACCGGCTCGGCGAAAAGAACGTTGTGCGGGCCGGTTACGGTCGCTATTTCGACCAGTACAACGGCGTCGACTCCGCGCTGTTCCAGTCGCAGGGTCTATGGCCCGACAACAACTCGATCACCAACACAGGCTTGAATACTACCGATGTGACGTCCTTCGCGGAGAATCCTCTGAATCTCACCTCTAACGAGGCAATTCTGCCCGATCCCAACGCTCCTTTCGATATATCGACTCTGTGGCGCGATCCGCACATGAAGAATGCGCTGGCGGATGAATGGTCGGTGGGAGTCGAGCGCCAGTTGACGCCGTCACAGTTGCTAACGGTAAACTATGTCGGCGAGCGCGGCATGCGCATTCCCATCGGCGGTGATTACGGGAGCGCCGTGACTCCCGGCCCGGGCGATCCCACGCTGCGCCAACCATTCTCATATATGCCGATTGGCACACAGTTGGCGCGCGATTGGGGGCGGAACTGGTACGAAGCGCTGCAAGCCACCTTCCAACGGAAGTTCACCAAAGGTTTCTCCTATACTCTGTCTTACACGTGGTCAAAGGCGGAGGATTTTTCCGCCGCCCAAGACTGGTCGTCAGGCCAACCCCAGGATCCTTACAATCTGTGGATGGATAAGGGTGTCGGAGCTCTGGATATGCCCCAGGTCTTTAGCGGCGGCGTGAATTATGACTTGCCGTTCGGCAAGGGCAAGGCTCTGAATTCAAGCAGCCCGGTTGCCAACGCCATCATCGGTGGCTGGCAGCTCAACTCGATCGTCCAAATCACGTCGGGGCTTCCCTACACGCCGTTCCTCTGTGGTGACATTGCCAACGTCGGCCGCACAAGTTGCTACGAGCGGCCGAATCTGGTCGGCAACCCCAAGCTTTCCAGTCCGACAATCTCGCAGTGGTTTAATCCCAATGCCTTTGCGGTGCCGGCCAATTACACGTTCGGAAACGAAGGTGTCAACACCCTGCGCGCCGACGGGCTGAGGAACGTCGACCTTTCGCTCTTCCGCAACATCAATTTGGGCGAAAAGCGCAGTTTGCAATTCCGGGTGGAAGCGTTTAATGCTTTCAACCATGCCTCTTACGGAATTCCCGTTACTCAAATCGGCTTACCAGGCCAGACGGGAACCGTGAACTATACTCGCTCAACTGAACGCGAGCTGCAAGTGGCGGCGAAGTTCTACTTCTAGGCGGGTTGGTTGAATTGGCAACGCAGCAGGGAGCGAACCCACGTAGCGAATTCTCGTTGCTGGCTGGCGTTACCTTGATGCTGGCGGGAGGGTGTTGCGAGTATCAGCCCTCCCGCCATTTTTGAAGTAATGTATGGCGATTGCAGGAGCTGACGTGAAAGGTTACGCCTTAAAATCATGGGCCCTAAAGCGCGTCGTGCTCCTGCTTTTTTTTGTGGGGCTTGCGGGGCACGTTCGTTCAGCGCGGGCGCAGGCTACGGACCTGGATCAGTACCAGACGGGCGCGGGGACCCGCGCAACCGCCGGTTCCGGCACCCTCCCGCAAAGTCGAGATTCGCTAGCTGTCACACCTCCCGGCGTGGGCGGCGAACTCTACCAACAAGCCTTGGCAGACTTTCGTGCGGGCAGGCTGGAGCAGGCGTCCGTAAAGCTCAGAACGCTGGACTCGGCCCCGGCGCGGAATGCGCTCGGGGTGGTCCTGGAAAAGATGGGTGACCAACGCGGAGCAATGGCCGCGTTCCGGGAAGCCTTGAATCGGCAACCCAACTCTCCTGAGGCCTCGTTTAACGCGGCAAAGCTCTATCTGCAACAAGGAAGGTCTTCCGCGGCGATTTACCCATTGCAATCCGCGCTGGCAGGCCGGCGGGCGAGCGACGACACCACGTTCTCGCTGCAAATGTTACTGGTGGAGGCTTACGGAGCGGCGGGCCAGGATAAGCAAAACGCCGAGCTTCTGCAGAAGCTGCTGGCGGAACACCCGGAGTTGGCCGATGTGCATCTGAACCTGGCCATCACCGACGCTCACCTGGGAAAGCTTGACGCGGCCATCGCGCAGTTTTGCGAGACTCTGCGGCTGGAGCCCGAGAACGCAACGGCGTTGATGGGAGTCAGTAAGGCCCTGTTGCGAGCAAGGAAGCCTGCTGAAGCATTACCTCACTTGCTGCACTACACCCGGTTGAGGCCGGACGACCCCGAGGGATATTTTGTCACCGGCTGCGATTGGCGTGATGCGAACCAGCCCAACGAGGCCGCGGCGGCGTTTGCGCAAGCGGCGCGGTTGAGCCCCAACGATTACGACGTTGAGTACCACCTGGGAATGGCACTTTGGCACGACGGCGATCTGCAGGCTTCGCTTACAAACCTTCGCGCCGCCGAGAACCTGAAGCCCGACGAAGTGCAGGTGCACTCTGCTTTGGCTCGGGTGCTTCAATCCCTGGGCCAGAATGACCAGGCTCGTGCCGAGAGCGCTTTGGCGGAGCAGTTCAGCGCCCGCAAAACGCGGCAGAGTGAGGCGGATCTGCACATTGTGAACGGCGGCCTGCTGCTTGAGCGCGGCGACCTGCGTGGTGCGGCGCAGGAGTTCCGCCAAGCCCTTGAGAGTGATCCTGAAAGCGCTCCGGCGCACAGCAACCTGGGCCTGGTGCTTAGCCACCTGAACGACCCTCAGGGCGCCCGCGGCGAGCTGGAGCGGGCAATCGCGCTGAATCCAAGATTGGTGCTGGCGCATAACGCCCTTGGCTTGTTGGACATGCAAGAAGGCCGCACGGCCGACGCAGCGCAGGAGTTGGAAGCGGCCATTCGCATCAATCCCCAATACGCGGAAGCCAAAAACAACCTGGGTACGCTGGATGCCGAACAGGGCAAGAACGCCGAGGCCATCGCCCTGCTTCAGGAGGCGGTGGAAGATGCGCCCCAGTACCCACAAGCTTATCTGAACCTCGGACTGGTGCTCGCCAGCCAAGGCGAACTGGCCAGGGCGAAGCCCATGCTTGAGAAGGCGTTGCAGCTCGCGCCTAACCTTGGACAAGCCCGTAAAGCCCTGGAATTTGTGAATCAGAACCTTAAAGGTCCGAGTTAGCAACAATGGGTGTTCGCAGCGCTGCCGCACAATCGCCACGCCGCCGGAAGCCGTCCCGCCGTTATGGCCTCGGGTTGCGCGCTGGACGAATCTCCTTGCTTTGCTTGGACTTACCAGAGGATTGCCAATGAACAGACGGGACTTCATGGTTCTAACCGCGGCCGGCAGGGCCAGCTGCGCACTTTTGCCCGAACTGGCCGCCGCATCGCCTGCTACGGAAGGCGCTGGTAATCCGCCCGCGCCAGCCAATTCCTACTTTGAATTCACTGCCGACGGCAGGGAGTGCCTGGTCAAGCGCTACGACACTCCCGTTCAGTGGCTTAACCTGTTGAGTAATGGAAGGTTTTTGGCCTGGGCGGCGCATGACGGCAACATCGTTGAAAGCTGCCTGATCGATAACGCCAACAATCGACTGACCAACCCACAGTCCGGGTACATTTACCTGCGCGACCGGGAGAGTGGAAGTCATTTTGTCCTGAATCGCCCCGCCCCCGCTAGTTCGTGGAGCGCCGCCCAGGGCTTGGGATACACACGCGTCACGCAGTCGACGATGGACCTGACCGTGACGGCCACCTATTTTGTGCCGCGCCACGATGACGTGCTTCTGTGGTCCATCTCGATTCGCAACAACAGCGCCAAGCCGCGCTCGCTTGACGTCTTCAGCCTGGTCGAGTGGTGCCTGGGCGACGTCAACTACTCCTCCGAGTTGCCTGCCGGGGACTTTCACTCCATCTATAACAATTTTAAGAAGGTCTCATTCGAAAACGACATCGTCTACGGCGACAACTGTGCTTGGGGAACACTGGGCGCCTTCCAGGGCCAGAAGCCGTGGCCGTACACCGCCTTCATGGCCAGCAGCCTGCCGGTCAAGAGCTTTGACTGTGACAAAGTGAACTTCTTCGGCTGGCGGACCGACTTGGAGCGCCCGCAAGCCGTCCGGAAAGGACACTGCACCAGCAACACGGCTTTCGGGTTTACCGGATTCCCGCTGGGCGTTCTGCACAATTCCTTGGACCTTAGTGCTCACGGCGAGCAAAAACTGGTCATCATAACCGGAATGGTCCGCGACCGCCAGGAGGCGCGGCGAATTCGCGAGAAGTTCGCTCAGCCCGCCGAGGCGGAACAGGCGCTGCAGGAACTGCAGAAATACTGGACGGACTTTACCGCCCAGTCTCTTTGGGTCGAGACGCCGGAAAAAGAGATCGACCGCCTTATCAACATCTGGATTAAGTACCAGCACCGCAATTCGATGCTCGAGAACCTGAATACCGAACGGATTGGGTTTGGCATCTGGTGCCCCGCCTATTCCTATGGAGCCGGCCGACTGTCCGACATCCGCGAAATCGGGAACGTCACCTGCGATCTCGAAGCCATTCGAGAGGACATGTTGGACTATTTGCACGGCGGCCCGCTGCTGCTCGCGAGCGACTTGAAGATGAAGTGGATGGAGCCGCAGCCCAGGCCGTTTCCCCAGCCTTACCCGCACGATGGCCGCGGCCTGTGGCCCTACCCGGTTTGCTGGTACATCAAGGAAACCGGTGACCTGAAGTTCCTCGACACGCCCATTGAGAATCACGGCCAGATTCCCTCCGCCCCTGCCAGCGGGACGCTAAGCCTTTTTGATACGATGAAATACGCGGTCAACTGGGCGCTGAGCGGGTTGAGCGAGCGGGGCTTGCCGCGGCTGGATCCCGGCTATGGCGACTGGAATGACGCCCTCAACCTGGTCAGCCGCGATGGCCGGGGTGAATCGATTCTGACCGCCACCGAGCTTTGTTACCTGCTGCGGGAATGCTCCGAAATGGCCACCGCCTACGGCCGACCGGAAGAAGCCAAGGAATGGATGGCAACTTACAACCGCATCAAGACGGCGATCAACACCCACGCCTGGGACGGCGAGTGGTACATTCGCGCTTTCACCGATGAAGGCGACCCGGTGGGCAGCTCAACCAATGACGAGGGAAAGATTTACCACAGCGTGCAGGCGTACGCGGTGCTGAGCGGCGTAGCGGAAGGCGAGCGAGCGGAGTCCTGCCTGAACGCCGTAGACAAAATGCTGCTGACGGAGTGGGGAACGCGAATTTGCGCGCCGGCCTACACGAAACGCGTTTACAACGTCGGCATTGTCGAAGACTTTGGCCCGGGATGGCGCGAGAACGGCGGCATCTGGAACCGCACCACCGGCTGGACCGTGATGGCCAATTGTGTGGCCAACCGCGCCGAGCAGGCCTTTGAGATGTATCGCCGTACCTCCATCAACCATCCCAGTGCTGACACCGACCGGTTCTGGCTTCCTCCCTATGCCTACCCGGAGTATCTGGTGGGCGAAGGCCCGGACTATGGACGCGCGGAGTTTCAGTGGTGCATTGGCAAGGCGGGCACAATGTGGCGCGCCTACACGTATTTCATTCTGGGTGTCCGTCCGGTGCTGAGCGGACTGATGGTCGATCCCAAGCTTCCGCGCGCGTGGAAAGGCTTTAAGTTGAAGCGCCCGTTCCGCCGCGCCCTGTATGAAATTGAAGTTGCAAATCCCAACGGGGTGAACCATGGCGTGACCTCGTTGGAAGTCGATGGCGAGCGGGTGACGGGGAATGTGATCCCGCCGCACCAGGACGGGCGGACGCATCGCGTACGAGTAGTTCTGGGTGCGTAGCGCCACCCTTGAGGGCGGAATGGATCGTCCGCGTGGCTGTGGGTCGAGTGCCGATAGCGTCGGGCGTATGAATTTAGGTTGGGCAGTGCTCGTTGGTTGTCGGTTCCCCTCACCCCGTTGGGGGAGAGGGCGTAAGGGACCTAGGTGCTAAGATAAGCTCGCCAGTCACCTCACAGCCTGCGAAGCGGGCGCGGTCATGTAGCCCACGGCGAAGCCGTGGGACTGGAGTTTCTACATTTTCACGCGTCGGCGGCGCGGGTGAGGGCGCGGTCAGTGAGTTGGAAGCCGAGGGATTGAGGGCATTCGGGGTGGTCGACCATTTCTTGGCGCAGGAGGGTGACCAGGTCGAGGCAGGAAGGGTGGTGGGCCTTGCGACGCCAGCGGGGCAGAGGCTGATAAGTGGCGCCGCGTTCGGTGCCGAAGGCTTGGAGAGCGGCCAGGAGCAGTGCGCTATAGGCGGCCACCACCAGGGCGGGCTGTTTGGGCACCGCGTCGAGGTTCCACAACTGAGCTTGTCCCACCCCCAAGGTCTCCTTCTCGTCGCGGTGGTTGACTTCGATCTGCCAGCGATCGAAGTAGATTTGCAGCAACGGGGGGGCGGAGTGGCGCAGGTCGGTGGAGAGCAGGTAGACCGGTTGGCGGTAGTAGAGCTTGCTGCTTTTGCGTTTGCGATAGGGGGTGGGAGCCACGACGAAGAGGCGCAGGGGGATCTGGCCGGCGCCGGTCCGCCAGTAGACTTGCCTCACCTCTTTATACCGGATGCGGCGGCGCTTGCCTCCATAGAATAACTTGGTTTGCTGCCAGGGGCGGGATTCGTCCTGCCGGACCTGTTCGGGGGTGAAGGGGGAGGGGGCGTAAAAGCGCCGCGAAGGCGGGGCAGCGCGAAAACAAAGGCGAGCATCCTTGCGGGCGCGGGCGATCAGCTCGGTACGGTCGCGGAGAGCGCGGAAACAGGTGCGGTTGCAGAAGCTGCCGTCGAGAGCCAGCACCAGCACCTTGCGGGCTCCTCCGGCTTGGTCCAGCGCCTGGCGCAAGGGGGCCACGCTCTCGACAAAACGCTGCGAGAGGTTATGCCGCTTGCTCATCTTTTTATATTCCTGCCAAGCTTCCGCACTGGCCTTGCGGGAAGGCTTCTTCAGGGGCGCCGCCTCGGCAAAGCGCACCGGCAGAGCGCGACAACTAACGTTGCCCTGGCGATGCAGGGGCAGCAGCAGAGACGCTTGCAGAAAGCGCAAGCCGCGCATGAGGTTGACGTGAAAGGGGGGCGAGAGGGGATCGCGATGATAGCGCGCCTGGGGAATGGCGCGGCCGGTCTTGCGCAGGCGAGTGTCGTCGACGGCCACGCCCACCAGGCGGCCGGGACAATAGGGCAGGGCGCGCCGCCACACGCCCGCAAACAAGGTCTGTGGTTCCCAGCGACAACGCGAGTGGAGAAAGTACTCGCTCGACCAACTGCGTTGCTGGCGGCCCTGGGTCCAGAGGATGCGCGACAGACAGCGTCGGCCCACGCAGAGCAAAGAGCCCAGGGGTTGGCGGGTGGCGCGACGCAGGGTGCGGCGCTGCGGGAAACTGGCGTGCCAGTCGGCCACGATCTCGGACCAGGCGGCGAAGAGCGTCATCGGACCTCCGGGCGCAAGGCGAAAGTGTTCTTGCCGGTGCGCAGAAAGCGATCGCCGCGGGCGACCTTCTTGCTCAAGGAAGAAACCAGGCTCTCGCGGTCGACGGGGACGTGGAAGGTGGAGTGGATGCGCTGGAGGAGCTCGGAGACGTGCAAGGGGGCGCGGGCCTTCTTGAGTATGTCGAAAGCCATGTCCACTTGGGACAGACTTGCGCGGGGGCGCGGCGTGGCGGGCACTTCTGCCCCGCCGCGGAGACGGCGAACGGCCCGCAGTTGGGCTTCAAGAGAGGCCTCAAATATCGAAAGAATGGAATCCTTGAGATCGTCGGGCAAGATCACCTCCAGAGCGGCAGCTCAGGAGGAAGATAGCGGAAATAAGGTCGGTCTGTCAATAGAAATCTTACTGTGCCAGACCTAAATGTAGAAACTCCAGGCCCACGGCGAAGCCGTGGGAAAATCAAGCCAGCGACGCCGGGGCTGACAGCGAACGGGTTGATGGGTTGCCGCTACCCCATGGCTGGCTCGCCACGGGCTACAGGAAGTCGCCCGTGGACTGACGGGCTTGGGACTCGGCGCATCAGTAACGGGGGCGCCAACACTTCGTTTTCTTAACGCTTATAGGGATACGGGATGAGGGGGAACCGGCAGCAAACGACCGGCAGCAATCGACCACGACGGTCGCACCACGGCCAGGACCCCGCAAGGCAAGTCCGTAGCGTGGACCGCCGTCTTTGCGGTCCGCGGCTCTTCCTCATCCTGCGACTCGCAAGGGACTGAAGTATCTCGGTGTGCAGGCAGGACAGTGAGAATGAATGGCTTAATGCATCAACTGCTACATGAAGCGAACCTGGACCTTGGACGTGCTCTCGACGGAGCTGCCCCCGAGCATTTACCTGAGTTGGTGACAGTTGGGAACTCTGTTCTGTGCGCGGACCACTACAAGGGCTCTCGACATGTTTCGGTCAACGAGTTCCCCATCACTGTAAGTTGTTGATTCTTCGTAGAGGAATTTCGCTCTCCGACTGGCTCCTGGCCGCGGTTGCCTATCGGCACGCACTGGTCACTCCATGGCCAGGGGACTACACAGCAAGCATCAGACCGCGCCCGGGCGCGGAGGAGGTAGTTGGATGGCAAGTCGCACACGCAAGTCGATGGGCAAAACCGGCCGTCGCACCTTTCTAAGGGCGGTCACCGCCGGGGCGGGCGCGATGGCCATTCCAGGGGCTCGCACCGCGGCAGGCGGTCGGCCGCCCATCGGCAAACGTCCAGAGGCGGAGAAGCAGTCCGCACGCCCCGCTCTCGAGTACCCCCGCATTTCCACCGGCGCACAGACCAAGATGATCTCCTTCCCCCTGGGTGGAATCGGCGCGGGCAGCCTGGGCTTGGGAGGCCGCGGTCAGCTTCGTGATTGGGAGATTTTCAATAAGCCCCAGAAAGGCAATTCCCCGCAGTATGCCTTCATCTCAATTTGGGCCCAGCAGGGCATTAAGGCGCCGGTCGCGCGCGTCCTCGAGTCGCGGATCTTGCCGCCTTATGAAGGCTCTTCGGGTCTGGGGTTCGCCAACGTTCCCGGCCTGCCGCGCCTGGAATCCTGCACCTTTACCGGTGAATTTCCTTTGGCCAGCATCGCCTTCTACGACCCGGAGCTTCCGGTCGAGATTACGCTGGAGGCGTTTACCCCTTTTATTCCCCTCAATGCTGATGATTCGGGGCTACCGGTGGCGATTCTGCGCTACCGCGCCGTGAATTCGGGTTCCGCGAAGGTCTCGGCCTCGATTGCCCTCTCGATTGAGAATCCGGTGGGCCAGCAGCGCGTGAAGGGGGTGGATTTCACTGGTTCCTATGGCCGCTCAAACGACTACAAGGAAGGCAACGGACTCGCCGGCCTGCTAATGCGCAATCCCTTCCTTTCCGTGCAAGATCCCATGGCGGGGAGTTTCGCCCTGACAGTTCTCGACGCGGGCTCGGGACAACTCAGCTACCTGCGCGGCTGGCCTTCGGCGCGCTGGTGGGAAGGGCCGCTGCTGTTCTGGGATGATTTCTCGAGTGACGGTGCTTTGGGGCCGGAAGCCGCGATTCGCGGGGCGGTAGGCGCGGTTTGCCTGAAACGAGACATTGCGGCGCAAAGCGAGGCAAACTACACCTTCCTGCTCAGTTGGCATTTCCCCAATCGCACTCCCGACCGCTGCGGCTGGAGCGCGCCCAAGGGCCACGGTGCCGACTTGATCGGCAACTACTATTGCACGCGGTTCAGCGACGCTTGGAAGGCGGCCGAGTACACCGCGCAGCATCTGACGGACCTTGAAGCCAAGACGCGCGCCTTTGCTGCGGCGATGCGGCAGACGACCTTGCCGGCGGGCATCAAAGACGCCGCCACCGCCAATTTATCCACGCTGGTCTCCCCCACTTGCTTCCGCACCTCCGACGGCAATTTCCACGGATTTGAAGGGTGTTTCGACGATGGCGGGTGCTGCTTCGGAAGCTGCACCCACGTGTGGAATTACGAGCCGGCTACGGCTCACCTGTTTCCGCAACTCTCGCGGTCGTTGCGCGAGCAGCAATTTGGATTTCTGACCGCCGCCGACGGCCACATGGACTTTCGCGAGCTGCTGCCCAATGAGATCGAGCACTGGGGGTTCGCCGCCGCCGATGGCCTGATGGGCACGGTGATGAAGCTCTATCTCGATTGGCGGCTTTCCGGCGACACGGAATGGTTGCGGCGGCTCTGGCCGCAGGCCAAGCGTGCGCTCGAGTTCGCCTGGATTCCGGGCGGCTGGGACGCCAACCGCGACGGCGTAATGGAAGGCGTGCAACACAACACCTACGACGTTGAGTTCATCGGCCCCAACCCGCTGTGCGGGGTCTGGTACCTGGGCGCGCTACGGGCGGGCGAGGAGATGGCGCGCGCGGTGGGCGATCAGACATCCGCCGACGAATATGGCCGGCTCTTTGGCGAAGGCAGCAAATGGATTGACGTGAACCTGTTCAACGGCGAGTTCTATATTCAGAAGATCGGCTCGATTCCGAAGGAGAACATCGCTAAGGGTCTGCAGGCCGGCATGGGCACGGTTGACACTATCAAGCCGACATTCCAATTGGGGGAAGGCTGCCTGGTGGATCAACTGGTGGGGCAATACTTTGCGCAGATCGCGGGCCTGGGTCTGCTGCTCGGTGGCGACAACGTCAAGAGCGCGGCCCGGTCGATCTACAAATACAACTACAAGCGCAATCTGTACACGCACGAATCGGTGCAGAGAATCTTTGCACTGAACGATGAAGCCGCGCTGGTGATTTGCGACTACCCGCATGGCAAGCGCCCCGAAACGCCGTTTCCTTACTACGCGGAGGTGATGACGGGTTTCGAGTATTCGGCCGCCATTCTCATGCTCTACATGGGCATGACCGACGAAGGCATCGAGTGCATTGAGAACATTCGCGGCCGCTACGACGGCGAAAAGCGCAACCCGTGGGATGAGGCGGAATGCGGCTACCATTACGCCCGCGCCATGGCAAGCTGGGGCGGGGTGCTGGCGCTGAGTGGATTTGATTTCCATGCCGGCGAGATGAGCCTGCGAATTCAACCTCGAGTTACGCCGGACAAGTTCCAGGGATTCTGGTCGACGGGCACGGGCTGGGGAACCTTTACCCACACCGTCCAGCGGCGTACCGCGAAAGTTACGCTGACGGTGGCGCATGGCGAGTTTTCGTGCCGCACGCTTACTGTGACTTCCAAAGCGGGAAGCAAGGCCACATCAACCGCCACGGTGGGAAGCGCGACCCTTGCCCACGAATTGCGCAGTAATGGCCCTGAACTCACTTTAGCGTTCAGCCAAGATGTGGTGTTGAAGGAAAACAACCAGCTCACGGTCACGGTTAGCGGGAACGCGTAAGTCTCTGCTGTGCCCCGGAGGGACGTCGCCCTACTCTCCCTGGCCGCAGTGCGGTGGGCAAGCCCTGATAGGCGCTAGGATAAGCTCGCTGGTCGCCTTACAGCCCGTCAGCCGAAGGGCTTGGGACTCGGCCCACAAGCACCGGGGCGCTTGAACTTCGTTATGTTAGCGCCTATGAGGGCAAGCCTTACCCCTACGGGCCTCCGGCGCCATAAGGATGGGTTGGGACCGAACACACCGTTGGCCCTTACGGGGTCGGACCATGTTCGGATTTTAGCTTGCGGCGGCGCATTCACGCTCGCCGGCACTCTTACGAAGGCACCAGGGTTATGGGTAACCGAACCTCCGTTGACCAGCCCGTGCGGATGAAGGACATCGCCAGGGACCTTGGCGTGTCCCTGATGACCGTGTCGAAGGCCATCCGCGGAGCCAGCGACATCAGCCCTGCGACGCGCAAGCGCGTTATGGACCGTGTGAAGGAATTGAATTACCAGCCCAACATGGTGGCGCGCAGCCTGGCCACCAGCAAGTCGTTCGCGGTGGGGTTGGTGATTCCGGAAATGATGCACTCATACTACGCCGAGGTGGCCAAGGGGCTGACCTCCGCCATCGCGCCGTCCGGCTACCGGTTGTTGATTTCCAACTTTGACAACAATCCGGAGATGGAGCGAAACGAGATTCAGGCGCTGCTGGCGCGGCAGGTGGATGGGTTGGTCATCAGTTCGTACCAAAAAGAAGGCGAAACCGAAATCTTTGAGCAGATCACGCGCTCGGGTATTCCCTATGTGCTGATTGACCGCGGAATCCCTGGCATGCCGGCTCATTACGTGGGATGGGAGCAGCCGCTTTACGCGAAGGCGGCCATCGAACACCTGATTGAGCAAGGTTGCAGCCGCATCGCGTATATCCGCTATCCGCCCATTGATTCCGGGCCGGCGCGCGCCGATGGATTCTGGACCACCATGAAGGATCACGACCTCAAGGCGCAGCGCGGTTACATGGTCAGTGCGTCGGAAGGCGATGGCAGCGGGTACGATGCCATGCGCAAGCTGCTTGCGCTCGATCCGCGGCCCGATGGCGTGGCCTGCCACAACGATCCGGTGGCCGCGCAAGCGATGCGAGCGATACTCGAAGCGGGGCTTCGCATCCCTCAAGACATTGCGGTGATTGGCGTGGGCAACATTCTCTATTCCGACTTGTTACGTGTCTCGCTTTCCACCATCGATCAATGCGCTGAACTCACCGGTCATCGGGCAGGGGAACTGCTGCTGCGGGTGATGAGCTCCCCGCGCCGCCTGCTGCCGCGCGACGTCGCCGTTGAGCCCAAGCTGTTGATTCGGGAATCGACCCTGCGAAAGCGAGACAACGAGGGCTTGTGGCAGGCGGTGTGAGCGGCTGAGCTGAGCGCCGACCGCGCCTGATGTGGCACGGGCATGGCCAAGATGGCCATGGCACGTAGGGGCATGCCATGGCATGCCCCTACCTGGAGTTTCTACATTTTCACGCGTCAGCGGCGTGGGTGAGGGCACGGTCGGTGAGAGAAAAGCCGAGGGATTGGGCGCATTCGGGGTGGTCGACCATTTCTTGGCGCAGGAGGGTGACCAGGTCGAGGCAGGAAGGGCGGTGGGCCTTGCGACGCCAGCGGGGCAGGGCCTGAAAAGCCTCACCGCGTGC
>CAWGTQ010000004.1:0-372962 GCA_963825395.1 uncultured Acidobacteriota bacterium
ACACACACACACACACACACACACACACACACACACACACACACACACACACACACACACACACACACACACACACACACACACAAAAAAAAAAAAAAAAAAAAAAAAAAAAAAAAAAAAAAAAAAAAAAAAAAAAAAAAAAAAAAAAAAAAAAAAAAAAAAAAAAAAAAAAAAAAAAAAAAAAAAAAAAAAAAAAAAAAAAAAAAAAAAAAAAAAAAAAAAAAAAAAAAAAAAAAAAAAAAAAAAAAAAAAAAAAAAAAAAAAAAAAAAAAAAAAAAAAAAAAAAAAAAAAAAAAAAAAAAAAAAAAAAAAAAAAAAAAAAAAAAAAAAAAAAAAAAAAAAAAAAAAAAAAAAAAAAAAAAAAAAAAAAAAAAAAAAAAAAAACATGGCTGCATAGCCTAGTCACCCAATCGAGCGCCAAGACTCGCGTGCGGGGGGTCAACTCCGCCACCACCTGGTCGAGGGCCAGCTCCCCTTCGGCAGGATGAATGATCTTTACGGTAACGCCTTTCCGGCGCAGGTGAAGCCAAGTAAAAAAGTTGGATGGAAAATTCGAGCCCGCCACCACAACTTCATCTCCCGCGCCTAGTTCCAAGCCCGTCGCCGCGATGCCAATTCCTTGGGTCGCGCTGTTGGTGATCGCAATTTCCTTCGCCTCAGCGCCAGTCAATCGGGCAATGCGTGCGCGGACGCGTTCCGGCAGACGAAAGTACTCAGGGGCCTTCAGCCGGTCCGGGTGAGACTTAAGCTCAATGGCTTGATGAAGACGCTCCACCGTGACCCGCGGAAATGGCCCTTGGTAGGCACAATCGAGATAGACCAGCGGCGATAAGTCCGAAAATTCCTGACGGTAATCACGCATAGATAAAGTCAATCTACAGCCTGGAAGCGAGCCATGGCAAGCCTTTCATCTCGGGGGTGCAAAAATGAGGGGAACGTCACACGAATCCTGAGCGGGTAATTCTACTTACCGAGCATGCGGGCCAACAATGATGGCTTGCGCCTTTCCTGCTTGACGGGAACGGCTGCCAACAGGGGTTCGATCTTCTCTGCCGGCCAGGGTTGGCGCGTGCGGTCCCACGCAACAATTTCCAGCAACGAGGTCCAGAGTTCGAGGCAATGGAGGCACTTGGCACGATGCTGTTCCGCCGGAGTCTTGTCATACCAACTTGCTTGGCCATCCAGAATACGGATGAGTTGCCGTAGTGGGGTGCAATCCTTCTGTCCGTCCGCGCGTGCCGCTCCACAGATGCCGACCCAGGCGGAGGGCCAGAGGCACCGGTCTTCAGGTCGATCGAGTATCGGGGCGTAGGCGGTGCGCAGCCGCTCGAACCCCTCGCCCGCCACCGCGGGAGTGATCCGAAGAATTTTCTCGATGGTCCCTTGGGAATACCCTGCCAGTGTCAGGAAAGCGATCTCCTGGTGAAGCAAGGGGAGACCACTAAGCAGGGGGCCAAGCATTTGAAACGTGGGCGCGGGTGGGTCCGTGGCATCCAGGAGGGATTCGAACTTTGTGGCAGCCCATTCCTGAAGAAATGCTCGCAAATCCACTAGAAACTCGCGCTCCGATTGATGCGAAAAACCCTTCAGGGTCGCACACTCATTAGCGCACAAGACGCGGAGGGAATCGCGCCAACCATCCAAACGCACGGCAGGGGCCCACGGCGAGTAAACACCGAAAAGCTGGAGTGCTATGGGAGTGTAATCCGCCAGGAAAGCTCTCCAGGCTTCAAGGTTTCCTTCCTCGCATCCTGGAAGGATATTATGAAATATCGTCAATTGGGACATTTTGGGAATTCGGAAGCCCTGTTCGGCAGGCCATCTCGCTGCCGCCAACCACCCATACCGTGGAAAATCACGCGCCCATTGCTTGTGTTCTTACCGCCGTTCGCCCTCCCGCATGGTCTGCTCCAGGTGTGCTTCCACCAAGGTGGCAGTATCACTGACAGCTTGGTCCAGCGCCGGAGGATTGAAGGGCCTAATAATGGAGTCCTGCCACACAGACACACCATTGCGGTCTGAAATAAAAACCTCGGAGTGAACGTGCTTCAGACGGCGCGACTCCAAACACGATCCCCGGAGTGTTGCGTCCGCATCTTTTGCCTTAGTGACCAAACGAAACCGCCCCCCCTTTCCCAGCGCCTCAACCAGCTTGTTGCTCAGCGAATTGTCAATGCTCTCGATGTAGAGAGTGCGAATCCGCATCAATCTCCGCAGGTCGGTGGTGGTGGATGTGTTTGGGCCGGATTCTAATGCCGGTCCGTTTCGAGGACCGAGCGTGGGGCGCTCCTCCTGCTGTTGCTGAGGCTGCTCCTGCGGAGTTGACTGATTGGGATCCTGCCCCGCCTGAGCCCACATCGCCAAGCCGACAACCAGACAAATTGCCAGACGCCCAGCACCCCGTTTCATGGCGACCTCCTCGGGCTGAAGCCATGCGAACCCAGCCCGTCCGAGCCGCACGGCCCTAATGGCAATAAGCGTGTTGCATTTCCTTTGCCGACCTTCGGCGGTCCTTCATATCCTGCATCGCGTCCTTCTGTCTCTGTTTCAGGTCGCGACGTTCGCGCTTCATTTGATGGTTTGCCTGAGCGCGCTCAGCACTGGAAACCCGCTGGCCCTTCCAGGACAGCTTCCTGTTTTGCTGCTGAACCTTTAATGCGCTTCGCTCCAGCTTCTGCTGTGACTTCAGCATCTTTCGTTGCGCCGGCCAATCGACATTCTGGGCCCGGACCGTGGTGGCCAAGCCAATCCCCAGACACATCGTAGCGACCATCACAATCATATAATTACGCATTATGCCTCCGCGTCGGCTCGGATGGCTGCCAGACGCTAGACTACCCCGCCGCACGGTTTGCGGCTCGAGACTATCCAATTTCCACCCACATCTTAGCGAGATTGTAGACAGAGTACAATAGTTTCCCATGCACGTGCCCCCCGCCCATCGAAGGTGAACGTCGGTGTCTCGCGGGAGGGTCCCACGGGGCAAATCATCCCCCTTCGCCCGGCAAGCCTTCCCAGGTGCGGAGTCCCGTTCGGCTCAAATAGATCGGAATGTTTTTGAACAGGGGATTCTCAGCTTCAATCTCCCGGATCATGGCCCGTTTCACGTGGGATAGCGCACCAGAGAGGATCGTGAGCGAGCCACCGTCCCCTCCTGCGCCATTTACCTTCCATCCCAAAGCGCCGTGCGCCTTCGCGATCTCGATCACGCGTCGCGCATCTGGACTAACCAGGTCAGGATGAAGGCGCTCCTGCGCCTGCGTGTTTTCGATCATGGCCTTCCCCAGACCGTCAAAGTCCCCGGCGTATAAGGCATCGCGGGATTTTTCCGGTGTCGCGCGCAGGTCCTGAAGCTTTTGACAATCCGGTCCGAGGCCCTCCAGTTCCCGGATGACCTTTTCATGGACCGCGGATGAGGTGTGAGATTTCCCGAAGTAGATCAAGACCAGACGCCTTTCCAGCTCCCACCAGGTGGTGTTCGGCACCTGTATGGGTGAAACGGTGGCATAGGGATAATCAAACATTTCGATGTAATTGATGCCGCCATATGCCGAAGACAACTGGTCCTGGATGCCGCACTGAAGCTTGAGCATCTGGGTCTCAATCGCTTGCGCTGTGTAGGCGACCTCGTGCGCCGTCAGGCGCCCACGGGTGAGGCGATCGAGCACACCTACCAGAGCCACACCCACGGCCGCCGAGGTTCCCGTGGAGGCTCCGCTCGGCGCCTCGGAAAATATTGTGAGGTTTAAGGCCAGCTCCGAGGGGACCTTCATACGCTCAATGGCCGCCTCCAGTAGCGGATGTTTACCCCATCCACCTGTCCTCTGGGTTACGGCAAAGCGCTGGCCGTAGTTTTCCGCAAAAACCACAATTTGCTGGGGTTGGTCGTCGCGGTGAAACACTTCCACCTGAACCTCCACATATGGATACACGCCAATATTGAAAATTTTCCCCCGCTTGGCAAACCAGGTATCTGTCCAGCCCCCGTTGTCACATATTCGAATTGGCGCAACACCATTGATGATCCGCAGCGGTCGTGCGGTAGCAATTTCCTTCATCCCAAACCTCCTTGCGACGGTTGGTGCGCGAGACAGTAGTCCCCAGCGCTCTGAGATAAAAACTCCCTTCCTCCGCCCCAACCGCGATGATCGTACCACAATCTGCCGACATGAGACGGTAGGGGCGGAGTTCCTTCCTGATCATGCGCATTGTTTCCGGAAGAGGAGAGGCATGGGGCCTCGCGAGGCCAAGTTATCAATCCCAAATAAGACCGCGGCTTGCTTACATTAAAACGAGTCACTACCATTTATTCCCTTGCCGGCGGGAAGGGAACAAACAACCTCATATCTTCATTTTCCCATCTAAACAAAGAGCGAAAGTGTGCCAAAATCAGCAATCCTGCCTCGCGTGCCTCGCCGTAAGCGAATTTGGCACGGGGGAGGAGCAGGGAGTGCCGCGGGATAGATGTGCCCAATCAGTTCGCCCCCACAACAGAAATGCGGAACGAGGTCCGATAATGATAAAACATTCGGCAAAGCAGGCAGCGAGGTGTTGCGCCAATGACTTCGAGCGACGATCCGTCGTTTGGCGAAGACTTGGTCTTGTCCTTTTGGTTGTGCCACTATTCCTGGCGGATCAGCCGCTCAAGAGCCAGCAAGTGACGGGAGGGCAAGGACAGGCGCCGCCGATCACCGTACACGTGAAAGTCGTTAACGTGTTAGCGACCGTGCGGGATAAAAAAGGAGTAATCGTCCGCGGCCTCACCCAGGATGATTTCGAGCTGAAAGAAGATGACCGTCCGCAAACGATTCGCTATTTTTCGCATGAGACAGATCTTCCCCTGACCCTCGGGCTGCTGGTTGATACCAGCCTCAGCCAGCGGCGCGTTCTGGGTGAGGAGCGCGACGCCAGCGCCACTTTTCTCGACCAGGTGCTGCGCGTCGATAAGGACCAAGCCTTTGTAATTCACTTTGACCGGGAAGTGGAACTCCTCCAGGATCTCACTTCCTCACGGCAGAAATTGCAGGCAGCTCTGGGCCTCCTGCAAGTACCACAGCGTTCCGACCAGGACCGAGGCGATTCACCTGACTCTGGGCAGGGGCAAGGCGGGGGACCGGGCGGCCGGGGCCGGGGTGGATATGGAGGTGGTGGCACCACGCTTTATGATGCTATTTACCTGGCGTCAAACGACATCACGGCGAAGCAGGGGGGTCGCAAGGCCTTGATTGTCCTTTCCGATGGAGTGGACCGCGGCAGTAAGAAAACCCTTGCCAGCGCCATCGAGGCGGCCCAGCGCGCCGACACCTTGGTTTATTCCATCCTCTTCGCCGATGAACAAGGATATGGCAACGGAGGAGGCTATGGCCACCACGGCATGGGAGGGGGCATGGGGGGTATGGGCGGGGGTATGGGCCGGCATGGCGGTGGATATCCGCGTCCGCAAGAATCGCGGCCGGATGGCAAGAAAATTCTCGAACGACTCTCCAAAGAAACGGGCGGGCGCCTTTTCGAGACTTCCAAAAAGCACCCGATTGATGAAACATTCAGCCAAATCCAGGAAGAGCTGCGCAATCAATACAGCTTGGGATATACGCCTGACCCGCCCAATGCTGGACCCGGCTATCACAAAATAACTCTGACTACTAAGAAGAAAGACCTTATCGTGCAAGCTCGCGATGGGTACTACGGAGGGCAGTAACCGCACCCGTCTTCACTGCCTGCGGGGAAGCTCTTTCGCACCTTTCGCTGTCATTCTGCTCCCTTCGCTGTCGTTATGAGAGCAACGAGGAATCTCGCCCCGCATTCGTTCCGCCATTTCCGGCTTTTCCGACATGGGCATCAGGAGCCTGCGTAGCGCCACCTGTTCTGGAGGTCTGCAATTTCTCCTCGATTGGCAACAAAAAGCTGCGAACCTCCAGAACAGCGGGTACGCTGCGCCTCTGCGGTTCTGCCGGGCCGTGGTCTGTTACCGGATCAGCGCAAGCCAAAGCAACCCAAACAGAATGGTCAGGAGAGTAATGGGGAAGCCCACGCGGAAATAATCCCGGAAGCCGACGTGGACATCGGGTTTCGCTGTCTCGACCACGATGATATTAGCCACCGAGCCCGTGATCGTGAGGTTCCCCGCCAGCGTGCTGGCCATGGCGAGCGCCAGCCATGCCGTGTGCGGGTCCGTGAAGGCCGGCACCAGCGACTTCAACAGCATTACGGCCGGGACATTGCTCACAAGGTTGCTGAACAGGGTCACCACAAGGATAAAAACATCCAGGCGCTGCAGATTCCAGTGGCGGGCAAGCGTGAGCAGGCGAGCCACGATGCCGGCGTTCTCCGCCCCGCCCACAATCAAGAAGAGGCCGACGAAAAAGACCAACAGCCCCCAATCGACTTCGTCGTAAAGCTTGCGCGGCTCGATGGTGCGAGTGATCAGCAGGGCCGCCGCGCCCAGGGCCGCCATCATGGCCGGCGGTACGCCCACAAGGAATCCGGTAATGACCAACGTGACCACCACCACGGGCTTGGTCAAACGGGAAAGGTCCAGGGGCGGCAGAGGGATGGCTTCTTGCGGAGCCGCATGTGCATGCCCTCTCATATACGTCCAATGCAATACCGCCCAATTCAAGAACAGTCCCACCAGCGCCACGGGGCCGAGGTGGAAGGCGAAATCCCGATATCTGATTCCAGAAAATGAGCCGATCAGCATGTTTTGCGGATTCCCCGTGATCGTTGCCACGCTGCCGACGTTCGATCCGGTGGCCACTGCCAACAAGTAAGGGAGTGGCGCAAGCTTCATCCGCTTAGTGATGGCCAGCACAAAGGGCACCATGACCAAGCATACGATGTCGTTCACGAAAAAAGCGGATAACAGGCCGCAGGCAAATACGACGGCGGGCAAGAGGTGCGCTGGCTTCAGACGCCTCAGGACAAAATCCACATTCCACTCGAAGAATCCTACCATGCGGAGATTGCCGACAATCAGCATCATGGAAAAGAGGAGGACGAGGGTGGAAAAATCAATGAAATGCAGTGTTTCGCGGGGTGGCACGATCCTGAATGCCACCATGGCAACAGCACCAATTATCGCCGCCCCCGGGCGGTCAATCTTGAGCCCCGGGAACCTTCCCAGGGCAAAGACAAAGTAACTGGCGATGAAAATGGAATAGGCGGCGATCAGGGTCGTGTCCGGCAGGGAGATCGCGCGAATCTCGTTCATATCAGGTCAGAATAACAGCGCCATGCGGGGCTATCAAGGGGATGAAGCGTGGGTGGCGCATCAAGGGTTTTCACGGATTTGCCACCCACAGAGCTTATCTCCCACCGCCTTCTTCCTGCATCCGGGCGCGCCGCCGACTCTCTGGAGTGCGGCAGTTTGCTGCCGCACATCTCAGCACCTGCGGCGGACAACCCGCCCGGTTCCCCGGCGCGTTTGGGGGGTGTGGGCGCCATTCGGCCCCTTACCCTCGGTCTCAGTTCGCTGGACCTATCCCCCCAAACGCCTCAGGAATTCGGCGACATCGGCCGTGTCGGGGTAATCATCACCGAAAACCTTGCGATGCCCAGCCAGGGACCGGCGCAGGAGTCGAATCGTCGCCTTGAGTTCTCCCTGGTTGAAAAGAGTCAATGCCAGATTGTTCATCGCGGTCAGCGTGTCCGGATGATCGTCGCCCAAACGGTGGGTCGATATTTCTAAAACTCGTTCCTGTAGCCGGCGCGCTCCGGCGTAATCTCCCTGCTCCCCAAGGATCAAGGCCAGGTTATTCATTGTTGTCATGGTGGCGGGGTGCTCCTCGCCCAGCACACGCCTGGACGCCTCCAGCTTCCGCTCGTGAAGCCGCCGTGCCCCCTCGAGATCCCCTTGCGCGCGCAAGGTGTGAGCCAGATTGCCGATCGATCTTAACGTGGCCGGGTGCTCCTCACCCAACACACGCTCGTACATCTCCAACACCCGCTCGTGAAGCCTTCGCGCTCCCCCGAGATCCCCTTGGGCCGACAGGGTCTCGGCCAAGTTGTTCATCAAAGTGAGCGTGTCCGGGTGTTCCTCGCCCAATTGACGCGTCAACGCTTCCAAAACTTGCTCCTGAAGTCGCCGCGCCCCAGCGCGGTCTCCTTGCTCCCCGATGGTCACGGCCAGGTTATTCATCGCTGCTAAGGTGGCGGGGTGCTCCTCGCCCAAGACACGCTTGGATGCCTCCAACCTCCGCTCGTGAAGCTGTCGCGCCCCAGCGAGATCCCCTTGCTCCCGCAGAGTATCAGCCAGATTGCCCATCGATCTCAACGTGGCCGGGTGATCGTCACCCAGCAGGCGCTTGCTCATCTTCAACACGCGCTCGTGAAGCCTTTGCGCCCCAGCGAAATCCCCTTGGTACGAGAGTGTCTCCGCCAAGTTGTTCATCGAGTTGAGCGTGGCCGGGTGTTCCTCGCCCAGCAAGCGCTTAAACAAATCGAATGCCTTTTCTTGGAGCCGTCGCGCCCCAGCAAAATCCCCTTGGGCCGACAAAGTCTCAGCCAGGTTATTCATCGTGGTGAGCGTGTCCGAGTGTTCCGCGCCCAGCAAACGCGTCCGCATGTCCAGCAATCGCTCCTCGAGCTGCCGCGCCCCTGCGTACTCCCCTTGCGCACTAAGCGTCGAAGCCAGATTACTCATTGCGGTCAGCGTGCTCGGATCCTCATCTCCCAACACGCGCTGGGATACCTCCAGGACTCTAACTTGCAGCTCTCGCGCCGCGTCGAGATCCCCTTGATTCGCCAGGGTCGAAGCATAGTTACCCATCGAAACGAGGGTAGCCGGATGTTCGTCGCCCAACACAACGGTAGACATCTCCACGACCCGTTCTTCGAGCTCCAGAGCCACGGCGTCATCCCCTTGTGCTGAGGCAAGAATCCCGGCGGCCAGGGCAATTTTGATTAACAGCATGGCCGTCGCATCGTCAGTTACGCCTTGTGAAAGGAGCTCTTCGGCATGAACGCGGCAGATATTCATCAGCGGCCAGTACCTGGGATCTCGACAGCGTTCAGGATCCATAACCTGTAGCAGTGCATCGCACGCCAAGACAAACCAGGCGGTCTCCGGCATGATGCGACGCAGAAAATCCCCCATGAGCCGGTGCATGACCCCAAAGGACAGCCCTTCCCCCGTAGTAACGAAGTGCCGGGATCGCAACGCTGCCTGGGATGCGCCGCTTCTCAGCTCAACGCCAAGCGCCGCAATAAACTCCTCAGGAATCGGAGCCGAGGCAAGACGGGCCAGAATACCCGCCAGTGACCGGGCCGGGTAATCGAGCTTCTCGAACGAAATGGAAAATGCTTCCGTGATGCCCCGAGCGGCACTTTCCGGGACTTGGCCGCGCAGAGACTCGCACAGGCTGTCAAGTTCGGAGGTCGGGGTGGACGACTCAATCGGGTTGGCGCGACGCGCCAGGTCGCGCGGAGAGATCGAGTTCAGTGCGAGTGATCGGTTCAATAGATCGAGAGCCAGGGGCAGGTTTCCAACCCAATCCGCAATATTCCCCCATTCGTCCCAGGTCAGCTCGCTAGCGCCTGGAACATTCTCGGTTAAGAGCAGCTTGGCCGCTTCCGGAGCGAGCACATCCACGTGAATCGTTATGACCCCCGCTTCGTGCGTATCTTGCCGCGAGGTCGCGAGAACAGTCACCGCGCCAAGTGCCGGGCAGAACTCCGCGATGCCTGGCGGGTCTTCGCCAGGAGCCGCCTCAGGAATGCCGTCCACCAGGAATAATGCGGGCCGCGCGATCCCGCGAAGGGCAAGCTCCAGTTCCTGTCTGATATTGCGTTTCTGCGCAAGCATGGTGGCTTGATCCGGCACCCTTGGATCAATGGCTTGCAGAACTCGCCAGAACTCCGCATCGAGAGCCTTCGCTTCCGCGTTTACCCAGAAGATTCCGCCAGGGTAATACTGTGGGCCGTACCGGTGCACATATTCCATCACCAACCGCGTCTTGCCGAAGCCGCCACCTGCGCAAATGCGGCTTGCGGTCTGCACCGTACCCTTTCCACCGCCGGAGAGAACTCTATGAATGCTTCGCAAATCGTCTGCCCGGCCGACGAACCGCGTGCCGATACTCTGCGCGGTTACACCAGGGGGCAAGGAGCAGATGACACGGTCAAGCGATTGCGGCTGCGGGATCTTCGTTTCCTCAAGAAACGCCGCCGCCACCCTTTGCGCTTCGAGTGTCGTCATGTGACTTCGAATCGGGCTTTTCACCACGGCTAGCCGCTGCCGCACCAGAGCCGCCAGGCGTTCCGTTGCTTCCGCGGCCGGCCAGCTTTGGTCGGCAAGTGCTGCAGGCAGCTCATCCAGCACGGCTTGTGAACCTGCGCCCAGCGCCAGCACCAAGTGCATTGCCGCGGCATCCCCACTGGCAAGCGCCAAGCGCATTTCCAATCGGCAGAAACGGCGTTCGGAGTAAGATTGGGTCGCAAATATCACCACCACACAAGAGCTGAGAACCGCCTCGAGCAGGCTTTGCGGAAAATGATCGCCATCTTCAATGGCCACGGCGTCGAAGAACGCAAGATCTCCAAGCCCGTTGGCAAGTGCCTTGGCGTTTTCCGGATGGGCCGATGCCGATCGCGAATAGGAGATGAAAACAGGGTGGGACATGCTTATCGACCGAGTTCCAGTATAATGCGGGTCTTGGTTCTCGGACAAGGAACGATGCGCCCAAAGTCAGGGTCGAGCCGAAAGTTAGCGGAATGGAGTCGTATGATCCCCCGCTCCAGCCCCGACCTCAACTGGGAAGATGCGGCGGCCGACGGCCCGATTGACTTCACCGTTCCCAAGGTCTTTGACTACGAAGTGGCGGCAGTGTATTCCCCATGATGGATCCAGGCCGCTGGATTCTCGGCATTGCTGACGACCTCACGGGAGCGCTCGAGGCGGGGGCGAAATTTGCCCGTCAAGGCGGGGGCGCGCGCGTGACCACGCAAGTTGCGGTCTCCGGCCCTCCCGATGTGCCCGTGCTGGTGATTGACACCGAGACGCGGCATTTGGCGCCAGAAGAGGCCCGCGCGGTTGTGCGCGCTGCGGCGGAATCGGCGTTGCGCTTCGCTCCCTGGCTGGTCTACAAGAAGACCGATTCCACGCTCCGGGGCAACATCGCTGCCGAATTCCGGGCCTTGCTGGATTTGCTGCCGCGCCGGTCCCTGGTCTACGCACCTTCCTACCCGGAGATGGGCCGGACCGTAAGGGGAGGACGGCTCTTCGTGGGGGAATTACCCGTGCACGAAAGCGCCTTTGCCTCTGACTCATTGGACCCGGTCCACGAGAGCGATCTCCGCGTGCTGCTGGGTGGGATTCCGGCGGTGGTGCTTGATGGAGTGTCGAACGCTGATGTTCTGGCCGCCGCGGAGAGAATCACGGCCATGGATCCCCCGCCCCTCGCCGCCGGTCCGGCCGCGCTCGCGGGGGCGCTGGCGCAATGTATTCCCTCGCTGTGTCGCGGGGAAGTTCGCGCCCCTCCGCGGTTGCCGCGGTGTTTGGTGATCAATGGCAGCCAGCACCCGGCTTCCATTGCGCAGGTCGCTTTCGCCCGCGGACATTGCTGCTTCGAGGGCGGCTGGCGGTATTTCGACGATGCTCCCGGAAGCGGCGGACGCGACCGCGCCGGCCAAACCGGCGAGCGTGTGCGCGGCCTGATTGCCGCCTCGCCCGTCGACGCGTTGGTGGTGTTCGGTGGCGACACGGCATTCGGCATTCACCGGGCGCTCGGCGGGCGGCCGTTCGAGGTTTGGGGTGAAGTCCTGCCAGGCGTGCCGCTTTCCCATTGCGGCGATCTATTCTGGGTCACAAAGGCAGGCGGATTCGGTGCGCCTGACATCCTTTGCGATATTCGGAGGGCACTCACATGACCACGCTGTTCGGCATCACTCCCGGAGACTCCAGCGGCATCGGCCCGGAAGTCCTGCTCAAGGCCTTTCGCGATGGCCGCATTGCCTACCCGGTGGTGGTCTACGGAGACATGGAGGTGCTGGCATTCTACAACCAGGAACTGGGCTATGGGCTGCCCCTGCGGCGCATTCGCCGATGCGGGGACTATGCAGCCGATTCATTGAACGTGCTCGACCACGGTATTTTGCAGCGGGCCGACGTTACTCCGGGCAAGCTCAATGCGCGATCGGGCCAGGCGGCGCGCGAATACGTGGTTGCCGCCACCCGCGCCGCGCTGGCCGGAGAGATCGCCGCCATGGTGACGTTGCCGATGAATAAGGAAGCGACGCAACTGACCGACCCGGGCTTCGTGGGTCACACCGAGTTGATCGGGGCGGTCTGCGGGGTGGAAGATGTCACCATCATGCTGGCTTCCGAACAGTTGATCGTCACCCATGTCAGCACGCACTGTTCGCTGGCCGAGGCCATTCGCCGCGTCCGGCAGCCGCGCCTCCGCACCATTCTCAAGCTCACCTGCGATGCCGTGGGGAGGCTCATCGAGAATCCCCGCATCGCGGTGGCTGGGCTCAATCCTCATGCCGGCGAGCACGGTCTGTTCGGCCGCGAGGAGATCGAGGAGATTCGGCCGGCGGTGGAATGGGCGCGGGAACAGGGCATGCCGGTGGAAGGGCCCTTGCCTCCTGATACCGTCTTCTACCTGGCTGTGCGCAGGAAACAGTTCGATGCGATTGTCTGTATGTATCACGACCAGGGACACGTCCCGTTGAAGCTCCTGGATTTCGAGGGAGGGGTCAATGTCGCGCTGGGCTTGCCGATTATCCGGACCTCCGTGGATCACGGCACGGCGTTTGACATCGCTGGGCAGGGGTTGGCTCAAACCGATAGCTTCGTGAAAGCCTTGGAATTTGCGGCGCGGCTGACGCGGATCTCTGGACACGGCCACCGCTAGCTAGGGCGACGGGACGGCCGCGGGGCAAACAATCCGTGACACTGCATCAGGTCCCTCTCGAATCTGCATTTTTGCGCGGCGAGATCCCTTTCCATGGAATTTTCCAGGGTGCACTCATAAACCATGTTGAGTACGTAATTCCCCGACTTTTGGAGCGAGAATGTGCTAAGCGCAGCCTTTGGCTCGTCGCCAAATTCCATGTCACGAGAGCGCTTAGGCGACTAACCGTCAAGGTGATCGCGAATTGCGGAGAAATGAAAGAATGATGGGGTGGCGCATACATTGCTGCTTATGTATGCGTCCACTTGCCGCCTCAGGTAAGCTGCGCCAATGCCGGGCGGGAGGATAGGTCTATTTTGGCGAAGGATCACCTGCCCCTGAACCCTGGGTGCGCGAAGTCGCAGGGCGACGGCTCCGGTCGCATACATAAGCAGCAATGTATGCGCCACCCGCGAATGTCTGCTAGCTGGCAGAGCTTACGTACCACAGGTCATTGCTGAGCGTCATCCGGCATGCCAATACCCCCAACTTCAGGCAGCTTAGCTAGCCTTGGATACCAGCAGGAAAGTGATCGTGTCCTCGCTTTCATCGAAGATCTGGCTGTCCGCCACGGCGCTCCGTGGAAGGGCGTTGGCCAGTGCCTGCATGTCGGCATGGTTGCGGTAGATCAGGTGCCAGTCCATGAACGATTCCATATAGCCGACATCGCGGATGCCCGTCAGGAAATTGGGGATGAGCATCAGGCCTCCGGGTCGGGTCATTTCGAACATCCGGCAGGTGAGGGCTGCCGCTGCCGGACCGCTGAGGTAGTCAAACAGGCCCGCGGCGTACACAAAATCGTACTGGCCCAGATTCGCTTTGCCGGCCAGGATATGCCGGACGGAGCCGGGCACGGTCCTTACGCCCAGGTGGGCGTATTCCCGGGCAACTACGGACAGACTGGCTTCGTCCTGGTCGAACGCAACAAACTCTTGTAGCTTCCCGGTCTGGACCGCTGCGGAGAACTCCACTTCGCGGAGGTGACCGGCGGCGATGGCGAGCACGCGGGAACCGCCGTGCTCCGCCACGCGGTCGATCAACTCGGCAAGCAACTGCCGGCGGTAGCGGACGGCCTTGGCCGAAGGCCGGGTGCCCATGTATTGAAAGATCGCACGGCCCAGCGGTGTGGCGTCGCGCGCCGCTTGTCCGGCCTCGCCCAGCCCGTAGATGTAGTCCATCATCACCGCGTCGCCGGCATAGCCCCGCGGCTTGGCAAAGGCCCGGTAGGTAAAGGGATCCTGGTGTAGCAGGCTGCACACCGGGTGGCTTACGCAGGATTGGGCATATGCCGGCCAGTCCTGCGGGCTCATTCTCGCGGCGCTCCTGCAACTCGTCGAAGAGCTCGTCCAATGGGCGGGCAATCCGCCCCGCCTGAAGTCGTTTGTTGAGGATGTCCAGCGCCGGCTTGTAATCTACGATCGGCGCGGTTGATGTAACAGTGATGTTGGTTAGTGTTTGCATGTTTGCCTCCCACCAGGTAGAGCGCGGAAAACCAACCAAACCCCTACGTTGTCTTGCAGATTTTTTTTGTTGTATACTGAGGGTACTCAGGGCAGTCAATGGAAGACCAACATCCAGCGTCGGTAACGATGCTGCTGCAAGATTGGCGGCGCGGGGATTCGTCCGCTCTTGACCAGGTGGCCAGGATCGTGGACCGCGAGTTGCGCCGTCTCGCGGCCTCCTATCTTCGGCGGGAACGCCCCGGCCACACGCTGCAACCCACGGCGCTGGTGAACGAAGCTTTCTTGCGGCTTATGGGCCGGGGCGATCGGATTGACTGGGAAAGCCGCTCGCAATTCATTGGGATCGCCGCCCGGCACATGCGCCAGATTCTGGTAGACCACGCGCGGCGGCATATCGCCGGGAAGCGGGGCGCCGGCGCGACGATGATTGCGCTCGACGATGCGCCTGCCTCTTCCAATCCCCCCTCCGCGGATTTGATGGCCCTGCACGAAGCCCTGGAAAAGCTCGCTGAGGCGGATCCGCGTAAGGCTCGCGCCATGGAATTGAAGTACTTCGGCGGTTTGGAAATGGCGGAGATTGCCGGGGTTCTCAATGTCAGCATCAAGACCGTGGAGAAAGATGTGCGCATGGCGGGCGCCTGGCTCCGATCGGCGCTCGCCAGCCCAAGCCTATGACGCCGCATCTTGACCTGATGCCGTAGGGGCAACCCTCGTGGTTGCCCGGGGCGGACACGAGGGCCGCCCCTACGAATTGGATGGCCTTGATGACACCGCAACGCTGGCAACAGTTGGAAGCACTGTACGACGCCGCGGTGGAACTTCCGCCCACGGAGCGTGCGCGCTTCCTCGACGAACAATGCCGCGGCGATGATGATTTGCGCCGGGAACTAACGGCCATGTTCCGGGATGCCGGCAGCGGTTTCACCGGTGTGGTGGAGCACGCGGCAGTCGCGGTGGTGGAAGATCCCGGTGCGTGGAGCGGCCAAAGGCTCGGTCCCTACCGTCTTGTCCGCCTGATCGGACAGGGCGGCATGGGCGCTGTCTACGAAGGTGTGCGGGAAGACGATTTCCAGAAGCGCGTGGCCATTAAACTGGTCAAGTACGGCTTCGATTCCGAGTTCGCCCGGCGCCGGTTCCAGCAGGAACGCCAGATCCTCGCCCGGCTCGATCACCCCAACATTGCTCGTTTGCTGGATGGGGGCAATTACCAGAATGGCCTCCCCTACCTCGTCATGGAGTTCGTGGAGGGCGAGCCGCTGGTGGCCGCCGCTTCCTCCCTGGGCATCCTCGCCAAGCTTCAGCTCTTCCAGAAGATTCTATCGGCCGTCGCCTACGCGCATCAGCATTTGATTATCCATCGCGACTTGAAGCCCGCGAATATATTGGTATCGGAAACGGGCGATCCCAAGCTGCTGGATTTCGGAATCGCTCGGCTGATCGACGAAGAGGGTGTTGGGGCCGGCCCGCGGACTATGACCGTCGGGCCGATGATGACTCCCGAGTACGCCTCGCCGGAGCAAGTGAAGGGAGAAGCGGTGGGGGTAGCCAGCGACATCTATTCGCTGGGCGCCAGTCTCTTCGAGCTTCTCTGCGGCGCGCGCCCGTATCGTTTCGAAACCTATTCGCCGGCGGAAGTTTACCGCGCCATTTGCGAAAGCGAGTTGCGCGCGCCCAGCGTGTGTGCCGCCGACCAGCACATTCAACGCGAGCTGCGCGGCGACCTGGATACGCTAGTGCTCCATGCTATGGCGAAGGATCCGGCGGCTCGCTACGTTTCGGCGGAGGCCTTTAGCGCCGAAATCGCACGTTATTTGGATGGCCGCCCGCTCAGCGTGCGGCCGGCCTCACCGGTCAAACGCGCCTGGAAGTTTGTCAAGCGGAACCGGTGGGCGGTGGCTGCGGGGTTGACGCTGGCGGCCAGCTTGATCGGCGGTTTTACCGTCTCCACCATCGAAGCCCGGCGAGCGGAGCGGCGTTTCGCCCAGGTTCGCGAGCTTGCGAATACCTTTCTTTTCCAGTTCTATGACCAGGTAACGCCGCTCGCGGGATCGACCGCCGTGTGCGCATCGATAGTCGAGACGGCGCGCAAATACCTAGACGGCCTGGCGCAGGATGCGGGAAATGACAAGGGCCTTATTTTGGAACTAGCCCAGGCTTATCAGCGGCTGGGAGACGTGCAGAGCCGCACGGGTTCGGCTAACCTCGGGCAGGTGGAAGATGCGCGCCGCAACTATCAGCGCGCTTTGGACCTTTATGCCCGCTTGCCGGTGAATCGGGGATCCCCGCCGGATTTGCGCCTGAAACTCGCGAATGTGTTGTGGGCGTTAGGCCGGCTCGAATACTTCGCTGACCATGAAAACGTTGCCGAGCCGCTCACGCGCCAGTTGCTGGCTTTGATCGGGGACCGTCCTCAGGATGCCGAGGCCCGCAGGTTACATGCATTGGGGGACCGCTTCCTGGGCGAGATCCGTCTAACGCAAGGGCATCCCGCCGAGGCGGTGGCTTTGATGGAGTCCGCCCGGCAGGAGCTTGTCGATTTGCAATCGTCGGGGAGTCGTGATCCGAGGCTGCCGAACCAGATTGACTTTGTCCAGAAGCAATTGGCTACCGCCAAGGTTTTCACGGGAGATCTGGACGGCGCTTTGAACGATTTCCTGGAACTGCTTCGAAGGAGCGCTCCCTGCAACGAGCAGGGCCCGCCTGGGGACGCGTGCGGAACCTTGGCCGATCGGCTGATTGCGACTGCCGATGTATACGCATTATCCTCTCAGCCCAACTTGGATGAACCCGGCAAGGCCGCCATACTCTATCATCAAGCGGTCCACATCTCGGAGCGCATAGCCGCGCTGGACGAGCACAACCGGCAGTCGCGCTTCGACCTGGCTGCGCTTTACGGCAAGCTAGGGGATGCGGTATGGAGGTCGGATCCCCAACGTGCACTCGCTCTGTACGGCCAAGCGCTCGCCACCGCGCAGGCCCTGGCTTCGAAAGAGCAAATCGAGATGCTGCGGGATGCTTATCTTATGGCGATTAGCCGGCCGCTCATCCAACTCGGCCGGACCGCTGAGGCGCGCAAGGCATTGACCGAAGAATTGCAGCGGGCCAAGACGGATGCCAGCTCGCTGTATGCCGACCGCCTGGGCGAAATCATAGTCCGCGCGATCTGGCCGAATTTGTTGCTGGCGGAGGGCAAGCGCGCGGACGCTCGCCGGGCGTTGGATGACCTCATACGGGATACGGAGACGCTCCGCGCCGGTCACCCCGAAGATTTCACGCCAGTTTACTTTCTCTCCCAGCAATACCGGGCGCTCGCCTCGATGACCACCGGGGAGGAACGCCGTGAAGCGCTTCTGCACAGCGCTGCCGCCTGGCATTCCTGGCCTGCCACCAGCTTCACCCGGCGCGAAGAACAGAAGGACATTGCGGCGGCGAGCCGATAACGAGAGTCTAATATGCCATCGCTGCCTGAAGAGATGCCTGGCTAGCGGCGGCGCGAGGTGCGAACCATTCCCGAATTTTCGGAAGACTGGCCCGGGCGGCGGCTTCACCCCCTTGCACTAACTCCGGCCCACGGCCGAAGGCATTCCAATCGACTCCGCGAACATCCGGAGCGATGACCAGATCGGTTTCGCTCCGCCAACTATTCTCGCAGCGGCTTTGCAGGATCTGGAAGCAGCGGCTGACCACTTGGAATATGTTGTTGGGCTCCGCGCCTGGGGTGGCTGCGGGCAGCGACACCGAAATGACGTGCGTGGCGCCGAGTTGGCGCGCCAAGGCAGCCGGGATCCCCATGCCCATGACGCCATCCACCAAGAGCCGCCCCTGATGGCTTACCGGCTGGAACAGTCCGGGGTAGGCGCAACTGGCGCGAATGGGCTCGAAAACTTCACCGGTGCCGGCAAAAGGCGCCGGCTCACCGCTAGCAAGATCCGTGGCCACGACGCCCAGCGGGATGCGCATCTCCTCGAACCGGTAGGCTTTCAGGAGCCGTTCCAGGAAGCCCTTCATGGTCTGGCTGCCGATCAAGCCCAGACGATGGGGACGAATGCGCCCGACATCGCCGAGGCGCATCGAACAGCCAGCGCGGACAATCTCTTCGGTCGTTGCGCCGCTGGCGTAGGCGGCGGCGACAATGGCTCCGGCGCTGATGCCGGTAATGCAGTGGATGGGGATCTGGTGCTGTTCCAGGATTCGGAGGACGCCGGCATGAGCGATGCCCCGGGCGAAGCCGCCGCCCAGTGCCAGCCCGATCCGAACCAGAGATTCAGCGTTGCGCCGTCCCTTGGCCTCCGGGAAAGAAAGTCGCGTCGGACCCGGGTTGTTCCAGATCACTGGCGCGGGGATTGAAGCGGTGGTGTTGGCTGTCGTCTGCATGTTTGCCTCCCAATACGGAGAGCGCAGAAAGCCACCGAAACCCCTACGCGCTTCGGGGGTTTTTTGTCAAGCCTCTCCGTGCGCACCTCGCCCGGCTATGGAGATTTTCCAATCTTGCTTGCCACCGGATCAAACGGCCGCGCGACACTGCCAGAGCTGGAAAAATTTCCGAGTATGCACGAGACTACGCCGCAACTATTGAAGTGTACATATGCCCACGGAACTCTCCCACGAATAATCTGGGTAGCTGTCTTGGGATGTCGACGGGATGTCTGAGCCGGACGGTACCAGTTGCGGCGGCCAATTTAAACGTGCCCCGGAACCCTCTCCTCTTGGCTCGATATATTGGAAGTCGCTGCTTCCGAGACAATTGCAGTCCAGCAGCGGATTCGGCCTGATAAGTCGCCGTCTCGACCGGCGCCCGGACTGCCTCCACCACTTCGCGTACGAATTCGTCCGGGTTCTCCAGCACCGTCGCATTCGGAATGCGCAACAATCGAATGCCGAGGGTGAGCAAATAATCTTCTTTGCCAGCATCTTTGCGCATCTGGTTGATCTGAGAGTGGACGCCGCCATCGAGCTCAAGGGCGAGCCGATGTTCGAAGAAGTGCCCCGCGGGGATGCTGGCCATTCGGAGGTATCGTCGAGCCAGCTCAGCGCGGTTCGCCGCGCACTCGGAAACCGCGCCACTCCCCAAGCCACGATGATGAATCCTTGCGAAAACGTCAGAACCGGCAACATCATTACGTGCGACGATGGGCGTAAGGCAGAACCGATTTTTACCCGCACTTTCCGGCGATTTCATTTCCGCCTCGTGCACGCCTCTTACCTGGGGCACTAGCACGCGACTGCAGGGTTGGTGTATATTCCCCGGCATTCTGGAAGGAAGGAGCCGCGATTGAAAGGGACCCTATCCCGCCACTGGCCGCTTTACGCGTCTGTCCTGATTCTTCTGCTGCTTGTCTGGCTGGTCCTGAGTGTTTCCATTCGCCAGAACCATGGGTATCTGGTGTACGCGCTTGATGACGCTTACATCCATATGGCGATGGCCAAGAACTTTTCCCATTCCGGCGTTTGGGGTGTGACGCGCTATGGCTTCACCCCCACTTCATCCTCACTCTTGTGGACGCTGCTTCTGAGTCTCACCTATTACCTGGGAGGGGTAAATCAGCTTGCGCCGCTCCTGTGGAATCTCGCCTTCGCCCTCCTCGTTTTAGTGGTCGCCAACGCCATCCTTTCCTGGTACAAGGTGCCGGCCGCCATCAAGTTTGTAACTCTCCTGGGACTTATCCTTCTCGTCCCGATACCCATGCTCATTGTTTCCGGCATGGAACAGGGGCTCCAAACACTGCTGACGATCCTCCTGGTTTTTCTAGCCGCACGTCTGCTCTCCGGCGAGTCTCCAGGCTCCGCCCGGCGGGACGCGGTGGGGCTCCTCATCCTGGCGCCACTGGTCACCGGCGCGCGGTTCGAAGGAATGTTCCTGATCGCTATCATCTGCGGCCTTTTCCTCCTGCTCAAGCGTTGGCTTTACGCTTTGGCCTTCGCGACCGCCGGGTTTCTCCCTGTAATCATCAATGGGATCATTTCGGTGTCGCAGGGATGGTTTTGGTTTCCCACTTCCGTCCTTCTGAAGGCTTCCCTGCCGGACTTCCACTCCCCCGGTGCGCTCATCCTCTCACTGCTTGATCCCATTTTTATCAGCCTCCGCACCAGCCTGCATGTATTGGCACTCCTGGTTTCCGTCCTTCTGTTCTATATCATGGCCTGCGGAAAGGGTAACGGGGCGCGCGAAAGCCGGCAAATCATGGTCACGATCCTGTTTCTCGCGGGGATGGCACAGATGGAATTCGTGGGAGCCGGTCCCTTGTACCGCTACGATGCCTACTGGTGTGCGTTGGCCATTCTCTTACTGGGCCTGCAACTCCCCGTTGTCGTGCCCCGCTGGCCATCGCCGCTTTCTTTGTCCACGTGGACAGCACCCCGGAATCTTGCCTGCGGCGCCCTGGCTCTTCTGCTTTTCTTCCCGCTGGCAGTGAAAGGAGGACGAATTCTTTGGTTTCTTCCCCAGTGCACCACCAACGTCTACGAGCAGCAGTACCAGATGGGATTGTTTGTTCGCAGGTACTATCAGAATTCCACCGTGGCACTCAACGACATCGGTGCAGTCAATTTCCTTGCCGATATCCATTGCCTGGATCTGTGGGGGCTGGCTAACGTTGAGGTCGCGACAGCGAGAAAAAGGCAAACTTATCAGGTCGGCGACATCGAGCGCCTTTCAAAACAAACCGGGGCCCGTATAGCGATCGTTTACGATCATTGGTTCATCGGCGGATTCCCACCGGCATGGGTTCGGGTCGGCAGATGGACAATTCCCAACAACGTCATCCTCGGGGGAGACACGGTTTCGATCTACGCCGTGGACCCTTCCGAGACTGCGCACCTTAGTGAAAGCCTGACGGGCTTTTCCTCGCACCTGCCCGCCGATGTGATCCAGCGGGGCCAGTGAGTTGGTTAAGGTGCCGTATCGCTCGGGAGCGTGCGGCCGCTGAATTTCTAAATAGTTGCCATTGCATTGTACAACAGCCTGGCATCAAACTGAAAACACAACTACTTAATCGGTCATCGGTTGATATTATCAAAGAGCGCTGTTGTGAAACGCAACAGGAACAACGAAAGTCCGCATATTTGTCCCCTTTGACGAGGTTTCCCTACTTTTTCCTATCTATCAGATTCGACATGTGTTGTAACGAACAAATGCACCCTATAAATGGATTGTCAATGGCCACTGGCTTGCCTTCAGTGTGGGTGAGTTTGGAGTGCTTCGGCTTCGCAGCAAGGTGGCTGAGCACCGCGGAGTAGCAAATGGTTCCCACACTGGTTCTGGTAATGTTCGTCCTTGTGGTTGCGCACGACTTTTACGTGCAGAGGCGGCAGGCACGCTATATGGAAGTGAAGAACGCGGCGCCGGAAGCGCGGGAAGAAGCGGCAGCCTTTCCAATGAACGTGGTGGGAGGCTTCAAGGCCCCCGCTCATCTTGCTTATCACCCTGGCCATGCCTGGGCGATGAAGGAATCGCGCCAACTGGTGCGCATCGGCCTGGATGATTTCGCCGCGCGGGTAGTGGGCCAGATCGATCAGATCGACCTGCCGGCGCGAGGGCGTTGGCTGCGGCAAGGTGAGCGTGGCTGGACGATCGGCCGTGGCAGCCATCGCTTCGAGATGCTCTCACCCATCGAGGGCGAAGTGGTCGAGGTCAATCCTGAGGTCCTCCGCGATCCTTCCCTGGCTCATGAAGATCCCTACGGCGCGGGCTGGTTGGTGGCCGTGAATGCCCCAGCCGCGGACGGCAACATGAAAAACCTGCTGCACGGACGGTTGGCGCAACGCTGGATGGAGGAATCCGTCGGCGCGCTCCACATGCGCATCAGCCCGGGCTCGGAGGCTCGTCTGCAAGACGGCGGTCACGCCATCGGGGACGTGTTGAGCCTGGTCCCTGAATTCCAATGGGAAAAGTTCGTTCAAGAAATGCTGCTCGGCTAAAGCCCCGGTCGTAAGGTGGCGCGTGCGGGCAACGCTCGAAGTGTGTCTGGAGGCTAATCATGGTCGCAATCTTTGTGGCATTCATGTTTGTAAGCCTGGTCCTGACAGACCTGACCATTGAGAAGTGGCAGCGCATGGCGGGTGGCGTACGCCGCGCGAGCCACGAGTCGTACTGCCGAGGTCATGGCGTACGGGTTTGAGGCGTTGTGCCAAGTGCCCGAAGGCGTTCACCTCGCCAACCAACATACCTGGGTCAAGCCCGATCCTACCGGCGGATTGGAGATGGGCGCCGACGCTTTGATCGTCCGCGCGGTTGGGGCGGTCCGCCGGATCATCCTGCCCAAAGTTGGCGACCAGGTAACCGCCGGGCAGACGCTCTTCCGTCTTGAGCACGATGGGCGTGCCGTAACTATACCCTCGGCGATGACCGGTCGCGTGATGGCCGTGAACGACCGCCTCGTCGATCACCCGGAACTGTTGAGTTCCGACCCCTATGGAAGCGGTTGGATCTGTTACCTTAGCCCCACCCGCGTGGACGCGCCCGCCGTCAGCGTGCGCTTCGGTGAGCAAGCCGCGATGTGGCTCGAAAAAGAGTTTGTGCGCTTCCAAGAGTTCATCTTCGCGCAAGTCTCGCCCGACTTGGCCCTCGGCGTCACCAGTCAGGACGGAGGACTTCCTGCTTTCGGCTGCCTTCGTGAACTCGGCCCGTCGGCTTGGAGCACCTTCGAGGCAAGTTTCCTTCATCGGCCATAGTACCCATTGAAAAGCGCGCCACAGCCGGATTTGCAGGAGCGGTCCCGTTAGGGACCGCTCGGCTGTTTGGTAAATGCCCTTAGTAGCCTTAAATGTACTTTTACTGAGTCATTGCGCGATTTTTCATCCCACCCGAAACTTCCCCCACTCGTTCCACCCTGGAAGCATTCTGGATAAAGGGCTAATGCCCGCGATAGGGCGGTACTCGACCCCATATATGCTTCGATTGGGTGATTTCACAGATCCCGAGGCGAAATGTGGAGAAACTGCCCGCATTTCGGACTATAAGACCTATTGTGTGGCTCAACTGATGAATTTCTCGGCACATGGCGTGCTTATAGATCTAGCGGGTTGGGTTTTTGTCATAGCCATTATGTCCGACCCGTCGCTCCTCGGAGTTGTTGAAAAAATGAGCAAATCCATTCTCGTCGATACCACGAAATGCATCGGGTGCGGAGCCTGCGCTACAGCGTGCAAGATCGTCAACCAGCTTCCCCTCGACGAACCCAGTGCTGCCAAGGATCTACCCGCAAAGCCCTTGAGCGAGGATGATCTCGTCGCCTTCGCCCAAAGCCACGGCACAGTAGACGGCAAATTGTCCGCCTACACCCTGAATGTAGTGCAGACGCATGGCAACATTTTCGTACGGCGATTCTGTATGCATTGCCAGGAACCCACTTGCGCGTCGGTTTGTCCGGTGGGCGCGCTGCACAAGACCGTGGCGGGGCCGGTAGTTTACGATGCCGGCAAATGCATGGGCTGCCGGTATTGCATGATGGCCTGCCCGTTCAGCGTTCCGCGCTATGAATGGAAATCGGCCCTTCCCAAGGTGAAGAAGTGCACCATGTGCGCGCCCCGGCAGGCAAAAGGCCAGCAACCCGCCTGCACGGAGGTCTGCCCGGTGCAAGCCGGCATTTTCGGCGAGCGCAACGATCTGCTGCGAGAGGCCGAAAAGCGGCTGCGCGAGGAGCCGTCGAAATACTTTCAGCACATTTACGGCAAGGAAGAGGTGGGTGGCACGTCGGTGCTCTATCTTTCGGCGGTGCCTTTTGAGCAACTGGGCTTGCCGGCCAACCTACCCAGGGACCCCATGCCGTTATTGACCTATCGGGTGCTTTCCAAGATCCCCAACCTGGTCACTCTGGGCGGATTGCTCCTCGGCGGGATCTGGTGGATCACCAACCGCCGCGAAGAGGTGGCCAAGGCGGAAAAGCAGGGGACAGGGGACAGGGAGTAGTCGTCTGTCGCCCGTGGTCCGTTGTCAGTTGTCCGTTGCTAAAGATTCGACCGAGGGGGCAGTCTCCAAAGGTTCCTGGCAACCGCCCCGCCCCCTACCATGGAGAACGGGTCGAATACCGAGGGGACAACGGACAACGGGCCACTGACAACGGACAGCATTTGCGGAGTTTGATCATGACTTTCTCAAAATTCCCTAAGCTTACTTTCTGGCGGGTGGTGCTGGTGTTAGTTCTGGCCGCGGGTTTTTATTCCACGGTGCTGCGCTTTGTCAAAGGGTTGGGAGCGGCCACGAACCTGTCAGACCAGTTCCCGTGGGGGCTCTGGATTGGTTTCGACGTGCTGTGCGGCGTGGGCTTGGCGGCGGGCGGTTTCACCCTGGCGGCGATTGTTTACGTCTTCCACATCGAGCGGTTCCACGCCGTGCTTCGCCCTTCGATCCTCACCGCCTTCCTGGGTTACGCGCTGGTGGCCGTGGCGCTGCTCTTCGACCTGGGCAAGCCTTACAACATTTGGCACCCGCTGGTGATGTGGAACCCGCACTCCGTGATGTTTGAGGTTGCCTGGTGCGTGATGCTTTACCTCACGGTGCTGGCGCTGGAATTCTCCCCCGCCGTCCTGGAGCGTTTCCACCTGCACAAACCGCTGCGCGTCGTTAAAGCCGCGACGATTCCGCTGGTGATCGCGGGCGTGATGCTCTCCACTCTGCACCAGTCGTCGCTGGGCAGCCTGTTCTTGATCGTGCCCACCAAGCTGCACCCCTATTGGTATTCGCCGCTGCTGCCCGTATTCTTTTTTATTTCCGCCGTGGGCGTGGGAATGGCGATGGTGATTTTTGAATCCAATCTGAGTTCGCGCGCCTTTGGCCGGGAGATTGAGATGCCCTTGCTGGAAGTGCTGGGCCGGGCGATGGCCGTGGTGCTGGCGATATACGGCCTGCTGAAATTTCAGGACCTTTGGAGCCGCGGCGCGCTGGTTCACCTGCGCGAACCCTCCACGGAGACGGTCCTGTTCCTCTTAGAGATTACGTTGGGCCTGCTCATTCCCTTGCCCATGCTTCTTTTCCGCAAGGTTCGGGAAGATCGCGATGGCCTTTTCGCTGTCGCCGTGCTGGTGATCACGGGCTTCATGTTGAACCGCTTGAACGTTTCGATTACCGGACTGGAGGCCTCTTCCGGGGTGCATTACTTTCCCCGCTGGACGGAGGTGGCCGTAACCCTGTCCATCGTGGGTGTGGGTTTCCTGCTTTTCAGTCTGGCGGTGCGGTATCTCAACGTGTTTGAGCTAGCAGGAGCCTCGCACGGAGCGGCAAATACCGAAACGCGTGTGGCGGCGTAGGGTGCGAGGAGGTAGTTCTGTGGTCGGCGCTGGAACCCCCTCACCCCCACGACCTGAAAAAAGTGGGGCCTCCTCCACCCTGTGGTCCTCTAGCTCCCCCAAAGGGACGAGGGAAGAAGGATTTTTGAAATTGGAGCTGTAAAGGACCCTGCATGCAGCGGTTAACTCACAGTCTCGCGATCAAGCTGACGGCCTGCGTGGTAGGGGGCATGGCCATCCTCTTCTCGATCTATGGGTATTGGAACCTGCGTCTTTGGCGGCAATCGCAGCAGGAAATCATTTTCCAGAGCGCCGACCGCATCAGCGACACGATTCGCCGCAGCATTCGCTACTCGATGCTGCGCAACCAGCGGGAGGAAGTTTTCCACATCATCAACACCATCGGGCACGAAAATGGCATCAGCCGCATCCGCATCTTCAATAAGGAAGGGCAAATCAGTTTTTCCACCGACGACAAGGAAGTGGGCCAGTTCGTGGATAAGAACGCGGAGGCGTGTTACGCCTGCCACGCGCAAGCCCAGCCGCTGGCGCGGCTCGACCGGCCCGACCGGATGCGCATTTACCGGGTGCATGACGGCACGCGGGTACTGGGGTTGATCCAGCCCATCGAGAACGAGTCGGATTGTTCGAGCGCCGCCTGCCACGCCCACACCGGCGCCAGCCAGGTGCTGGGCGTGCTTGACACCAATGTTTCCCTTGCCGCCATGGACGTTGCCGTGGCGCGGCACGAGCGCCGGGCGGTGGCCTTTACCGCTGCCTCTCTTCTGGTGGTGAGCCTGTTCACCGTCTGGCTGATCTGGCTGACCGTGCACAAGCCGGTGCGCCAACTCACCGAGGGCACACGTGCCGTCGCCCAAGGCGACCTGGATTATCTGTTGCCGGAGACCCATCAGGACGAGATCGGCAGCCTGGCCGTTTCCTTCAATCAAATGACCCAGGAACTCAAGAAGGCGCAGGCTGAAAACCGCCAGTGGACCGCGACCCTGGAAGACCGCGTGCAGCAGAAGACCGGAGAACTCGAATCCGCCTATCGCAGCCTGACGCAATCGGAGAAGATGGCCTCACTCGGCAAGTTGGCGGCCGTCGTGGCGCATGAAATCAACAATCCCCTGGCCGGCATCCTGACGTACAGCAAGCTGATTTCGCGCATGGCGGACAAGGGCTTCAGCAACGGCCAGCGTCTGGATGAGGCCAAAAGCTATTTGCAGATCATCGAGGGGGAAAGCCGGCGCTGCGGCGGCATCGTCAAAAACCTGCTCACCTTCGCGCGCCAGACGCCCATCAATCCGCAGAAGAACGATTTGAATGCCATCATCGAACGCTGCTTGCTGCTGGTTGGACATCAGATGGACCTTCAGAGCGTCGAGTTGCAGAAAACATTGGATCCCCAACTCCCCGCGCTCTATTGCGACGCGGGTCAAGTGCAACAAGCACTGCTGGTGATTCTGATGAACGCGGTGGAAGCCATGCCGAGCGGCGGCCGGCTGGGCATCGAGAGCGCTTACGACCCCGTGCAGCGCCTGGGCCGCGTGGTGGTGAGCGACGAAGGGCCGGGTATACCGCCGGAGGTTCTTTCCCACATCTTCGAACCTTTCTTCACCACCAAGGAAGAGGGCAAAGGAACCGGGCTGGGCCTGGCCATCGCCCTCGGCATCGTGCAGCAACACGGAGGAAACATTGAGGTGGCGTCCAACGCGCAGAAAGGCACGGCGTTTACGGTTTTGCTGCCGGAGGAACCACCCGTGAATATCGGGACAGCAGCGTGAAAAACGGGACACGGGACACGGGATTCAGAATGCGGGACTCGGGAATAAGGGAAATTTGTGATTCAGGACTATAAAGAGTTGGATGTTTGGAAGAGGTCTGTTGCCCTTACCACCGAACTTTACAATTTAACCTCCCGATTCCCCGACGCAGAACGGTTCGGCCTGACCTCACAGATTCGCAGAGCCACGACCTCGATCGCCGCTAATATCGCAGAAGGATGGGGAAGAGGGTCAAGGGGAGAATACATTCAGTCCCTGACGATTGCGCGGGGCTCGTTGATGGAACTGGAGACACATCTGATTGTCGCGTGCAATTTGCACTTCCTAAGACCGGATGAGTTTGGTTCGGTTTCAAAGCCGCTTAAAGATATCGAGAAAATGCTTAATCGTTTGATTGCGGTATTGAGAACCCACAAGAAGCCCGGGGCGCGGGACACGAGATAGGGGATACGGCAAATGGGATATGGAAACGGAACCGGGGACACGGAAGACGGCACGCGGGCTCGTATTCCGTGTCCCGTGTCCCGTATCCCGTGTCCCGAATAGAAGGAGTGAACGATATGAATCCCAAAGCTAGCCTGTTGATTGTGGACGATGAGAACGTCGTCCGGGACTCGTTGGGAAAATGGTTCGAGGAAGAAGGCTACAGTGTTGACACCGCCAATAGCGCGCGCGAGGCGCTGCTGAAGCTGCCGCGCCAGCGTTGGGACCTGGCCCTGGTGGACATCAAGATGCCCGGCATGGACGGCCTCGAGTTGCACCGTAAGATTCGCGAGGTCGATCCCGAAATCATTGTCATCATCATGACCGGCTACGCTTCCGTGGAAACCGCGGTGCAGGCGCTCAAGGATGGCGCCTATGACTACATCATGAAGCCTTTCGACCCGGATGACCTGGCCCATGCGGTTGCCAAGGCCCTCGAGCATCGCCGCACGCGCGAGGAAAACCTGCGCTTACGGGAGACCCTGGAGGAAGCTCAGGCGGTCGAATTGGTGGGCCAGAGCCAGCCCATGCAGCGGGTGCTGGAAAACATCCGCACCGTGGCGCCCAACGACACCACGGTGCTGATCCACGGTGAAAGCGGCACCGGCAAGGAACTGGTGGCCCGCGCCATCCACAATTTGAGCCCCCGGCGCTTTATGCCCTTGGTCACCATCCATTGCGGGGCGCTGACGGAAACGCTGCTGGAAAGCGAGCTCTTCGGGCACGAGAAGGGCGCTTTCACCGGCGCGCAGTACCGCAAAAAGGGCAAGTTCGAAATCGCCGAGGGCGGGACGGTTTTTCTCGACGAGATTGCCGACATCAGCCTGAAGACTCAAACCGACCTGCTGCGCGTCCTCCAGGAAAAGGAAATCACGCGCGTGGGCGGCAACCAGACGATCAAAGTGGATTTCCGCGCCATCGCCGCCACCAACAAGGATTTGACGGCGCTCGTCAAAGAGGGAACGTTTCGCCCCGACCTTTACTACCGCTTGGACGTTTTCGGCATCACGCTGCCGCCGCTGCGGGAGCGCAAGGATGACATCCCGCTGCTCGTCGATCATTTTCTGCACAAGTATTCGGACGCCATGAACAAGCGTTTTACGGGTATCACCCGCCCGGCGCTCGACATTCTGATGAATTATCAATGGCCGGGCAATGTACGTGAGTTGGAAAATGCTATCGAGCGCGCTATGGTGATCGGGCGGATGCCGGAAATCACGGCCGCGGATTTCCCTCTCCAGGTCTCGGAGGCGCCGGTGCCGGAGGGCAGCATGGCGCTCGAGGACGTGGAGCGCGGACACATCCAACACGTGCTGGAAGCTTGTGATTGGAACCAGACGCGCGCGGCCAAGGCGCTCGGCATCGATCGCGTCACGCTCTACAATAAGATCAAGAAATACGGTTTCCGGAAAGCGACCGCGGCCGCATGAGAATCATTTCCCTGATGCCGGTTGGACGGGTTGACCCTACCCTGCTGGAACCTCTCGCCGAGGGCCTGACGCAGCGGCTGCGGGTGGCCTGCTCCATCCAACCTGACGGTCTGGAGGCCGAATTCGCCTTCAATGCGCTGCGCCGGCAGTATCACTCCACCGAGATCCTCAAGAAAATTCTCCATAAGCCCACGAGCGAAACTTGGAAAGTGTTGGGGGTGACGGAAATGGACCTCTACATTCCCGTGCTCACCTTCGTGTTTGGGGAAGCGCAACTGTCTGATGGCGGGGCGCTGGTCTCGGCCCATCGCCTGCGCCAGGAGTTCTATGGCCTGCCCACCGATCCCGAACTCCTCCACCAACGATTGCTGAAGGAAGCCCTCCACGAACTCGGCCACACCTACGGCCTGCGCCATTGCCCGGATTACACCTGCGTAATGAGCGCCTCCAACGGCGTCGAACGCATCGACCTGAAACGCGCCGAATTTTGCTCCACCTGCACACAACTCATCCCCTCTGATGGACGTTGAGCCGGCAGCCCCGGAGGGGCGGCAGACAATAGCCCATGGCGTAAGCCGTGGGTGGGTAGGCAAATCGGGAACATTAGCAGCCCCGGAGGGGCGGCAGACAATAGCCCATGGCGTAAGCCGTGGGTGGGTAGGCAAATCGGGAACATTAGCAGCCCCGGAGGGGCGGCAGACAATAGCCCATGGCGTAAGCCGTGGGTGGGTAGGCAAATCGGGAACGTTCGCAGCCCCGGAGGGGCGGCAGACTCATGGCGCATACATTTGCCAGCTTGTACACGCACATCATCTTCTCCACCAAAGACCGCCTCCCGTTCCTAACGGCGGAACTCACGCCGGATTTGCTCGCCTATATGGGTGGAATCCTTCGCAAGCTCGACGGCAAGTTGATTGAGGTGAACGCCCGGCCGGACCATATCCATTGTCTCCTGTCGCTTCCGCCCGCGCTGGCGGTGGCTGACGCGATGCGCGTCCTCAAAACCAATTCTTCGGCGTGGGTTCATGAGACGCGGCGCCGCGCCGCCTTTGCCTGGCAAACGGGTTACGGGGCCTTCAGCGTGAGCCAATCCAATGTTCCAACCGTGGTGAAGTACATTCGTAACCAGGACCAACATCACCGCAGAGTTACATTTCAAGAGGAGTTCATTGCCTTCTTGAAGCGACATGGGATCGCATACGACGAACGGTACATCTGGGAGTAGGGTCTGCCGCCCCTCCGGGGCTGGGGGGTAGGGTGGTGCCGCTCGGGTCCCCACGGCTCACGCCATGGGCTATTCCCTGCCGCCCCTCCGGGGCTGGGGGGTAGGGTGGTGCCGCTCGGGTTCCCCACGGCTCACGCCATGGGCTATTCCCTGCCGCCCCTCCGGGGCTGGGGGGTAGGGTGGTGCCGTTCGGGTCCCCACGGCTCACGCCATGGGCTATTCCCTGCCGCCCCTCCGGGGCTGGGGGGTAGTGGTGCCGTTCGGGTCCCCACGGCTCACGCCATGGGCTATTCCCTGCCGCCCCTCCGGGGCTGGGGGGTAGGGTGTTGCCGCTCGGGTCCCCACGGCTCACGCCATGGCCTATTCTCTGCCGCCCCTCCGGGGCTGGGGGTAGGGTGTTGCCGCTCGGGTCCCCACGGCTTACGCCATGGGCTAGTCTCTGCCGCCCCTCCGGGGCTGGGGAATAACGGCATTTCGAATTCGAACTGTGGGGCGGAACGATGGGCTCCGTAGATCGCCCTTTCAGGGCTCGACGCGGAAACAATTTTCTATCCCAGGCCGTTGAAAGTGTGAAAAAAGGGGACGTCTAGCGTTTTGAATCAAGCACGACGACCCACCTGGGAGGCTTGGTGATGACGTTCGGCTTGGCATCGGGATCGTAGATATCAGCCAACTGTCCGCTCTCGACGTCCCGCAGTTCGTAGTGGGCTCCCATGCCTCCGTGCACCGTTTCCTGCTCGAAGGCCACCTGCTTCCCGCCCGCCCAAAAGCACCACCGCGAGATCGGCAGGCCGCTACCGGTAAGGATGCGCTGCGCGCCGTTAACCAGAATCACCAGCTTCAACGGAATGGGATAGGACGCGCAGCAGTCGGGGTACAAGGCTAACCAGCCAACCGCGTGTCCGTCAGGTGAGATTTGAGGATTGTCGAAACTGACTTGCTCCGTGTCCTTTTTGGGCACGATTTCGCGTTTGTGCTTAGTGGTGATGCGAAGTTGGCCGCCGGTGTCGATGACGGTCTCGACATAAATATCGGTTGCCGCGGCCACCGGCCCCAGCGCCAGGAAAAGAACGACGGCCCACGCACCGGCCCGCCGGATGAGTGTTGCTCGATCCATCCCCGCCGAACGCAGGTGCTTGCCCAAGCTCGCTGGGAAGCGAACTTTCAATGTCCGCCCTCGAGAAGAGAGAAAACTACACCGCGGCTTGCCTTTTCCGTGCCTCGCCCTTCTTCGATGGCGCGGGCAAGGGCGACATTCTCCCGTGTCTCCTCGATTACGTCGCGCCGGAGGTCTTTGCCTTCCACCGGCACTTCCACAAGGGCAGTCTGGAAAAGCGCTTTCCCCCTTGCGTCGTCCAACGGGACCCGGGGCATTGTAGTCTCCCTGCCTCATATGATAACTGACCGGGCACGACACGGCAAAGACTCATGCAGGTGCAGCGCCTGTTTTGTAGGTGCACGGCTCGTCCCCCAATTAGCATGGAAAAGCCGCGGACCTACAAAACAGGTCCGCGCTACCTTTGCTTCTCTGTGCGTCTGTGGTCGGCGTGGTGAGATCATTTTTGGATTGCGGCTCGGCGGCAAGCTAGAGCCCCACGAGGCACACCTCACCGCCGGTGTGCAGCACATTATTTTCATGTCGGGGGGGTGAAGGTCGTGGCGAATACTGGGGCCTGCGAGCGGGAGGTGCTGGCCATCGAAATTACTAATCCAGATTTATCCACTCAAGCGCTGCGCTTTGATCCGGAACAACGGCTATTTGTACTCCTCTGTTCCACGCAACACTCTCGAAGAACTTGTTGACCCCTCCCACGGCGGAAACAATCGCGATTCTGAACGCGACATTCCAAACTCTCGAACAATGCAAGCCGAGATCATGCATGTCGATAATGGGAACGGTTCCAGCAACTTCGGTGACATCAAGGATTACTCTCTTCTCCGCACGCTTCTCACTCTCTTCTTTCACCCGGTCGAATAGGTCGCGTAGATTAGCCAGACTGTATTGGCCCACAGCCTTGATTGACAAGTGGGCGTCCACTTCATGAATCTCCACTTCCAAACTCATTGTCCACCTTTCAGTTCCTCGCATCCGTCTCAGTTGGGCGGGCGCCGCAGTAAAGATCGGCCTCAGGGAGAACAGCCGTTATCTCCGAGCGTCGCGAGGAAGAACTGAAGCAACTCCACCTCTCGCTCCAGGCTCGCGATGGCCCCTTGGGCGGCTTGCAAATCTCCCTTGCATGCTATCGTCTCGAGTTGCCGCGCGGACTCATAAGCCCTTTGCGCCGAGACGTTTCGTGCCGCGGCTTGGGCAAGGCGCGCCCTCCTCTCAACGGCACTGAGATCTCCCCGCGACATACCATCCCGAATGTCAGCCAGCAGAGTTGGCCATGCAGCTCGAACGAGACCGACGACTTCGGTGAGAAACTCCCGGTCACCACCGACGCTGCTCAACGCCCGGCCCAAGTCAAAGACTTCGGTGTATTGCTCCGTCGACTCCCTCATTCCTTTCCACTTCTTAATGAAACTCATTCACTCGCCTTGGGGAACCCGCCGCCGTTCAAGCCGAAGGCGCACCCATCAAACTACGCAACACCTCAGCAACGTTATGGAATTCAGCAGACTTGTCGAAAAAGAAGCTCGCCCCACCCTGAAGGCATTTCCGGCGATATTGGCGATCGGTGTAGTTGCTCAGCACGATAACGATGGGCGGGAATGTTTCTTCCTTTAGACCTTCGAGTACGTCGATGCCGCTTCCACCCGGCATGTGGATATCAAGAATGACGACGTCGGGCTTCGTTTTATGGATTTCCCGAGCCGCGTCCGCAACGTTGTCCGCGTGACCGACAATTTCAATTCCGGCCACTTCCATGAGCCTGGACGTCAGGCGTTGAACGACAGCTTCCGAGTCATCGACAATTAGAACTCTCATTTTGCCCCGCATTTAATCTAACAGGCGGCAGGAAGGAGGCACTATCGTAGGGATTCGTATTCTTATGTAGAATTGATTAGAAGGTTGATGTAGTGTTTTGTACTACATGAAAGGCTAGTACCGTGAGGTGAAGCCTTATGAGCAGCGCGGACTTCCCGGCAATTTAATCCACCAGTTGGTTGCGCAGCGCATAGTTCATCAGTTCGGCCGTGGTGGTCATGTTCATTTTCTCCAGAATGCGCGCGCGATACGTACTCACGGTCGTCACACTCAAATGCAGCATCTCGGCGATCTGGGAGATGGCCTTTCCTGACCCTATCAACCGCAGAACTTCAAGTTCACGGTCTGACAGCCTCTCGTGGAGAGGTTGGTCTGCTTCCCGGCTTAGGTCCGAGGCGAGCACCTCCGCCAATGCCGGGCTCACATACCGGCCGCCGGCAAGCACTTTTCGGATCGCTTTAATCAATTCTTCGGGAGCGCTGTCCTTGTTCATGTAGCCGGACGCTCCCGCCCTGAGCACACGCTTGCCGTACTGGTCCTCCGGATGCATGCTCAAGACCAGGACCGGGAGCTTCGGCCGCACCCGTTTAAGGTCCGCGAGGACATCCACTCCGCTACGTCCCGGCATGGTGACGTCCAGAATCACTAGGTCCCAGTCGTGGCTCTGGACTTGGGCAAGGGCCTCCTGCGCATTCTCCGCCTCGCCACAAACTGCGTCCTTTAGCTCGCGCGTCAGGATCTCGATCAGCCCTCGTCGCAGGATAGCGTGATCGTCAGCAATCAGGACCCTGATCATGGTCTTTCTCCCGTTATGGGCGGCGGGGATCTGGAATCCGGACCCTTACCGTCGTACCGCTTCCCGGGGGGCTGCTAATGCTAAGCTCGCCTCCCAACAGCATGGCCCGTTCACGCATTCCCAGAATTCCGAGTGACTTGATGTTCATGATTTTATCCGAGGGGATCCCTTTGCCGTTATCGTGGACTTCCAGTGTCAGATCGCCGTTTTCCTTGGCCAGGCGCACCTCGACCGCGCTGGCATCAGCGTGCCGCGCCACATTGGTCAGCGTCTCCTGAAAGATGCGGAAAATCGCCGTCGCCCACTCCGGATCGACGGCAATATCCTCATGGGGAAGGTCCAACCGGCACGTCGTCCCGGTGCGAGCCTGGAAGTCCTCCCCCGCCCATTCCAAGGTCGCCACCAGGCCAAGGTCGTCCAGCATGCCCGGCCGTAGCTCAGTAGAGATTCGGCGGACGGTGTGAATCGACTCATCCACCAGTTTCAGAATCGAGGCAGACCTCTTCGAGGGCTGTTTGTCCTCCGCTGGCAATTCGCGAACCCAGGAGCTCAAATCGATCTTAATGGCGGTCAAAGCCTGGCCCAGTTGGTCATGAATCTCGCGCGCCACTCTCTTCCGCTCCTCTTCCCGGATGCTTTGCAGCCGCCCGGCGAGCGCCCGCAACTGTTCGAAGGAACGCTGGCGCTCCTCTTCCGCCCGCTTGCGTTTGGTGATGTCTTGTACCATGCCAACGGCGTACACGGGGCGTCCGTGCCTGCCCCGAACCAAGGAGACGGTCAACTGCCCCCACACCACACCGCCACCCTTCTGGAGATAGCGCTTTTCGATCTCGTACTTATCGCCTTTCCCTGCCACCAACTCGCTGTAGAGCCCCCAGTCCAACTCCCGATCGTCAGGGTGGGTAAACTCCGTGAAGGCCATGCGGCTCAATTCTTCCTCGCTGTAGCCGAGCATCTGCCGGAACGCCGGGTTTGACTTGACGGGACGCCCTTGCAAATCCACCAAAGCCATGCCGACCCCGGCATTCTCGAAGGTCGCACGGAAGCGCTCCTCACTTTCGCGGAGAGCGGTCTCTGCCCGCTTCCGCGCTGTCACATCCAAAGCGATGCCTACGGTTCCGGTAATCTCTACCGCCGCATTGCGCAGGGGCTCCACATCAACGTCGTAATCACGGCCTTCAATGACGACCTCGTAGCTCAGCGACTCTCCTGCCAGAGCCCGTCGGTGGTCCGGGCGGTCCGGCTGGGCTCCGAAGCCCAACACGTACTCGTTCACCGACCTCCCCACCAGTTGGTTCGATTCGACGCCCAGCGTGCGCAGGCCAGCCCCCATGTTCGACGTAAATCGCATTTCCTTGTCCGTGGACCAGACGATGGCGGGGAGTTGAGAGACCACCAGGCGTAACCGCGCCTCGCTTTCGCGCAAGGCTTCCTCGGCCTGCCGAAGTTCGGTGATGTCCCGGGTGATGCCCCATACCCTTACCAGCATTCCATTCTGGACAATCGGGATCTCTGTCCTGAGCAGGTGCTTCAAGGCACCGGTCATGTCGCGGCTCCGAAACTCGACGGTCCGGTTTTGCCAACCACCGCGTGCTGCGGCTCGCAACGCTGCATTTCTTTCCTCATCCGAAGTGGGAAACACCTCGCCAAGGCGTACGCCGATCACGTCTTTTGCGGTGGAGAAACCCATGTTGTGCGCTTGGGATTCGTTGCACTCGGCAATGTAGCCGTATTGGTAAACCCTCCTCACCGCCTCTTCGGGTTGCAGGTCAATGGGAATGGGCTGTTCATATTCCACGCGCCACACGCCTTCATTGCTGTGCGAGATGAAGTCCTTGTATCGCTGTTCGCTCTGCCGCAGCGCCTCTTCCGCCCGCTTGCGCTCGATCACACTGGCGATAGCGTCTCCAAGCATTCTCACGTGTGAGACATGGGTGTCAGACCAGGCTATCGGTCGCGTATTTGAGTGAAATCCGACGCAACCTTTGATCACTCCCGCCGCGACTTTGATCGGCACATCAAGGGCTGAAAACACCCCTTCCGCCTCATAGTGTTGGCGCTCCGCCGAAGCTTCCGGAGGCAATTCATCCGGTGAGTTAAGCCGGATTATCTCGTCGGCCAGGAGCCGCCTCTCACTCCATGACTGTGTCCCAAGTCTTATGTTTTGATAGTTTTGGAGTCGCGGTGGAACATTAGGCCCGCACCACTCATGGGTCGCGCTCCAGGTAGACCGGCCGGCCGAGAACATGATGACATAAGCATGGTCAACGCCAATGAATTCTGCCATCGCCTGTAAGGCATCGACTACGCTTGAATCAACTTCAGACCAGGCACAAGTGGCGAACCGCCCCAGGATTTTGGTCATCAACTCGTCAAACGCCGCCTGACGTCTGAGGGCCTCCTCGGCCCGCTTGCGCTCGGTAATGTTCTTGCCGAATACCGATATCGCGAATGCTTTGCCATCTCGTTTGAGGAGGTGAAAGGTCAATTGCAAAGTATTGGAGCCCGCAGTCACCTTGTAGTCTGTAGTATATAAACCCTCGGAGAGTGCGCGCTGATAGAGTCCGCGCCATCGGTTGACTAATTCCTCAGATGGAAAGTGATCCTCTGGTCCCGTGCCCGTCTGGAGGTGAATTCCACACCACTGGAGAAAATAGTTACTGAGGCTGCGGTTGAATGTAAGAAGCTTAAAGCTCACGGGATCGACAGACCAAATCATATCGGACGTACTATCAACAATCGCATTCGTCAAAGCCTGCAACTCGCGAAGCGCCTCTTCCGTCCGCTTATATGCGGTGATGTCGCTCGGCGCACCCCCGGCGCGGATGCTACTGAGCGAGGCCGCTTTCGTTCGGTTTTTTGGAGGCTTCATGGGCGCACCGCGTCAAACTTAGGAAAATTCCAGGAGTTGTTTGGAATCAAAAATGAGCAGGGTCCCCTCGCCTGTCGTCACCATCGCACCGGTACAAATAGCGGAAACACTATCTCCGGCTAGCCAGGCAGCTTGTGAGTATGAGGAGTTAAGGCGGATTACCACCACAGGCACACACACCCCACCCGATCCCAATTCAGGGTCTGTTCCCTAATCCGCGACGGCTGTCATTATTGCGCTAACCGAACCGTTAATCAATGACTCGTTACGCATTCCGTGTCAAAAGGGCCACATTCTGGGAAAGAGTGGGGTTGCGAGGGGGCGGGCGAACCTAAGTTCCCCGCTAGGTCACAGGTGCACGCTTACTTGATTGACGACTCCGGTTCGGTGGAGCCGCGGTGGCACGTCCAGCAGGTGACCCGCATGTGGCCGTTGAAGTTATCCGTATTAATCTGTCGCGCCATCAAAATCATTTTCCGGGCGGTTTGCTTCTGGGCCTTGTCATCCTTTTCAAACGCCGCGCCGACGTGGCAGAAGTCGCACCGCACGCCTAGTGAGCGCGAGATGGACCGCATGGCGCTCATCAATTCGGGGGCAGGCATGCCCTTAAAAACCTGAATATTTTTGAAAGCTTCTTCCGCGGGCTTGGGTGGCTGGGGCGGCTCCCAATCAGCCTCGGGCTGCTTCTCGTAGACAATCGTATCCTCTTGGGGCGGACGGTCGCCCATGACGCGGTTCTGATGAAACGTGAGGGTTTGCCCGTCCGGGGATAAGGTCCACGTGTCGCTAAGGTGCAGTTCGGCCGGGCCCATGGTGGCAACAGACTCCACCGCCAACGCCCCGTCCTTCCAATGAACTTTGCTCTTGAGGGGAGAACCCAGCAGTTCGTTCGAATTGTCGTCCGAACCGATATTGAAGTGGTACTTCCGGAATTCCTCGCCTATCTCGTATACGACGCGGATCGTCACCGTCAGATCAGTTCCCTGCTGCTCGATCTTGACGCGGCGATTGCTGGCCGGCGGGCCGGACACGTGACTCTTCTCCGGGTTCCAGCGCCAGATACCGGAAAGGTTCGGAGTGGACTCCTGCGAAATCGCCTGAACGGCCCAAAACGCCGCCAGTGCTAACAGCAGATAGCGGAAATTCCAAATGGGGTGAGCGAGTTTCCTCATCAGCGCCTCCTGCGCGGGCGTAAGCTGCATTCATGGGTTTAAGATTTGGCCCAATTCTCGTGAGCAATTAAATTTTAGCATTAGTTTTCCGCTGGCACATCCGGATTCAAGCCCGCCTGGCGGGGGTTGATCGAAACTCTAACCTGACTTTCGCAGTTCGGAGCTTTTTCGGGCGAGATTCGGCGGGGGCACGGCGATAAGTCCTGACTCTTCAATGTGGGTTGTAGGCAAAGGCTTGTAGTGTAGACCTACCCCCTTTTCATCTGCGATCAAGCTTGGCACAATGGCCGCCAGCCATGTACCTGCGTGCGAACAAGCGCAAGAAAGACGGCAAGGAGCACCGCTATTGGAGCGTGGAGGAGAGTCGGCGGTTGCGTTCGGGCCGGGTGGTGCAGCGGCGGGTGCTGTATTTGGGCGAGATTAACGACAGTCAGCAAGCGGCGTGGCGCAAGACGCTGGAGGTGTTTGATGAAGCCGAGCAGCGGGCCGCGAGCCTGAGTTTATTTCCCGAGGATCGCGCCATTCCTGTCGATGCGTTGGACGGCGTGCAGGTGAAGCTGAAGGAGATGGAGTTGCGGCGGCCGCGGGCGTTTGGCAACTACTGGCTGGGGTGCGAACTGTGGCGGCAGTTGGGGTTGAGCGAATTTTGGGAAGAGCGTCTGGGCCAGGGACGGGAGGAAGTGCCGTGGGCAAAGGTGCTGGAGTTGCTGGTGGTGAACCGGTTGGTGGCGCCGGGCAGCGAGTTCCGTTTGCACCGGCAAGGGTTTGATCAGAGTGCCATGGGAGATCTGTTGGGGACGGGCTTCGCCGTGGCGGAAAAAGATCGCTTGTATCGCTGTCTGGACCGGATCGGGGAGCACAAAACCGTGCTGTTCGATCACCTGCGGCAACGTTGGCAAGAGCTGTTTCAGGCGCGCTTCGACGTGTTGCTGTACGACCTGACGAGCACCTATATCGAAGGCGAAGGCGAGGAGATTCCCAAGGCGAAGCACGGCTACAGTCGGGACCATCGCGGCGATTGCCGGCAGGTGGTGATCGCGCTGGTGGTGACGCCGGAGGGATTTCCCCTGGCTTACGAAGTGCTGGCGGGCAACACCTCAGACCGCACCACGCTGCGCGGATTTCTCGACCAGATCGAAGCGCAGTACGGGCGGGCGCGGCGGGTGTGGGTGATGGATCGGGGGATTCCGACCGAAGAGGTGCTGGCAGAGATGCGCACCGGGGGACGGGAAGTTTTCTACCTGGTGGGGACGCCGCGCGGCAAGATTCAGCAGTACGCAAAGCGCTGGCTGGAATTGCCCTGGCAGAAGGTGCGCGAATCGGTGGAAGTGAAGTTATTCGTGGAAGACGGCGAACTGTACGTGCTGGCCAAGAGTGAAGGCCGGTACGCCAAGGAACGCGCCATACGGCGGCGCAAGTTGGTTCGCTTGCTGAAGACCTTGCGCAAGTTGCGCCGCAGTGCTCCGGCGCGCGATCAATTGCTGCTGCGCATCGGTGCGGCCAAGAAGGACGCCGGCCGCGCCTTCGGCTTCGTGCCTCTACACTTGCCCCGCGAGGGAGAGGAAGTCACCCGCCAGACTTTCTCCTTTCACTTGGACCAAGAGAAGTTGCAGAAGGCGGAACTCCGCGATGGCCACTATCTGCTGCGCTCGAACCTGCTGGGAGAGAAGCCGGAAGTGCTCTGGGAACTCTATATCCTCCTCACCCAGATCGAAGCGGCCTTCAAAACCTTGAAGAGCGAATTGGGGCTGCGTCCGATTTATCACCAAGTCGAGAAGCGCGTGGAGGCCCACATCTTTGTGGCTTTCCTCGCTTACGCTTTGTCGGTCACCCTCCGGCAGCGGCTAGCCCCCTGCGCCCCGGGGCTGACACCGCGCGCCGTGCTGGAGAAACTGGCCACGATTCAAATGCTCGACGTCTGCCTGCCCACCACCGACGGGCGCTGGCTCATCATGCCGCGCTACACGCAGCCGGAACCCGAGCAGATGCTCCTGCTCCACCAACTCCATCTGGCACTGCCGTCGCAACCGCCACCCCGCATCAAGCCCGCGGAGACCGTCATCGATCAGCGGGTGCAGCTCAAATTGTAGTGTAGACCTTGGAGATCGCTCTGCTGAAAATAAACCACTTACCCGCCGCCTACTGCCCCAACTGCGAAAGTCGGGCTAACCCGGATATATCGCCACGGGGCCGGAAGAGTGGGGCTTTGCGGACTGCAGAAAAACCCTCCACACTTTCATCCTGAGTGGGGATGGGACTTTTCGGCCCGCCCGGAGACATGAACGACTTCCCCTAACTCGCTGATTTCAAGAGGGGAGTGGCATGCCGTTCGACGGAGCCTTGACAGCCTTGCGGCTGCCCAGGATGACAGCCTTCAAGGATGTCTCCGCGGCCTATCGGAAGATCCAATTAATTTACGCTGGTGCTCGGGTCTGGAATTGCTATCATATCTTCTCGCAATGTGAGAAATGACCGAGGAGGAGAGTTCATGTCCTATCCAAAACCCCGCCGGCGTTCATGGGCAGAGCCCTGGAAGATCAAAATGGTCGAACCCATTCGCATGACCACGCTTGCCGACCGCGAAATGTTCATCTTAGAGGCGGGATACAACACCTTCCTCCTGCGCTCTGAGAACGTCTACATCGATCTTTTGACCGACAGCGGGACCAATGCCATGAGCGACCGCCAGTGGGCGGGCATCATGCTGGGCGACGAAGCCTACGCGGGCAGCAAAAACTTTTACAATCTGTGGGAAACCGTTACTCAGATCTACGGGTATCAGTATCTCGTCCCCACCCATCAGGGGCGCGGTGCGGAGCACATCCTCTCGCAAGTCATGATTCACCCCGGCGACATCATTCCCGGCAACATGTACTTCACTACCACGCGCCTGCACCAGGAACTCGCCGGGGGGACGTTCGTCGACGTGATCATCGATGAAGCGCACGACCCCGCGAATCCTCACCCTTTCAAGGGCAACGTGGACCTCGGCAAGCTGCAACGCGTCATTCAGGACGCCGGCCCGCGCAAGATACCTTACGTGTGCATTGCGGGCACGGTGAACATGGCGGGCGGACAACCGCAGTCCATGGAGAACATCCGAGCTGTCCACGAGCTATGCCGGCGCCATGAAATCCCCGTGGTGCTTGACGCCACACGCGCCGTGGAAAATTGTTATTTCATTCAGCAACGCGAACCGGGGTACGAGTCGAGGAAAGTGGCCGTGATTTTGAAGGAATACTGCTCGTATACCGACACCTGCACGATGAGCGCGAAGAAAGACGCGTTGGTCAACATCGGCGGTTGGCTGGCCACCAACAACCAAGGTCTATACGAAGAGGCGCGCAACCTGGTCGTTGTCTACGAAGGCTTGCACACTTACGGCGGGCTGGCGGGGCGTGACATGGAAGCCATGGCGCGCGGCATCGTGGAAAGCGTCGAAGACGACCACATCCGCGCGCGCGTCGGCCAGGTGGAATATCTCGGCAATCACCTGCTTGACTGGGGGGTTCCCATCGTCAAGCCTATTGGCGGACACGCCGTTTTCCTTGATGCCAAGGCGTTCTACCCTCATATCCCGCAGTCGCAGTACCCGGCGCAGGCGCTCGCCTGTGATATCTACATCGACTCGGGCGTCCGCACCATGGAGCGTGGCGCGGTCTCCGCCGGACGGGATCCCAAAACCGGCGAAGAACACTTCCCCAAACTGGAACTGGTGCGCCTCACCCTTCCCCGCCGCGTCTACACGCAAGCGCACATGGACGTGGTGGCGGAATCGGTGCTGGAAGTTTACGAGCACCGCGAGGAGGCGCGCGGCCTGCGCATGACCTACGAGCCGAAATATCTGCGCTTCTTCCAGGCGCGGTTTGAGCCAGCCGTCTGAGCCGCCTACGGCGTCCGGGGCCATATCCATTAAGGCCGCATAAATATTGTTGAAACGGTGTTAGGGAGGTATCGCTCGGGGCCGACCCGCCTCTCCGTGCATATGGCACGATAAGGCAGGGTTACGTCACATGAAGGAGGGGTGAAAACCGCTTCTGGCCAATTAGTACCCATTCTCCAGGATTACTAATCTTGCATGCTCCTTTAGGTCGGGTCGGCCAGTGTTACGGAAGGGAATACAGGACTGATGATTTGGATGCTGCGCCTTCATGGTATCGAGTAGACATCGCCGGTCACCCTCAATTTGTGCATCCGCTTCGTTGTCGGGCTCAATTAAGCTATATTTGATGTTGCAGCCATTTCGTTCACATTGAACAATGATTGGATTGTTTCTCACACCAAGCCATAGTGAGGCCACGTCCGCATATTTGGAAAGGTCGATTCTGTACGCCACTGCTCCATATAGAAATTCGGCCATAGATTTTCCCGTCCTCCCATCGGGGTACCTTTTCTCTCTTAATGCTTTGCAATTATACACGGCCTTAATCACCTCAAGATTCTGGTGAGGTCGGCAAGCCCCCATCATGATGGCTACCCACTTTCAGGCCTTCCCTCCAGTGCATCAAGGTAGTTCCGCTCCAGGCCTTCAAATGCGTGTGACCACGTCTTGTCTTCCGCGTATCTGCGGCCATTCAATCCGAGCCTAGAGCGCAGCGGGATATCCTCGACCAATCGGCATAGACCCCGCTCAAAGTCCTGCACCGAATCAGCCAGGAGCCCGGTCTTCTCATGTTCCACGACGTCCCGTATTCCTCCTGCATTCATGGCCAGAACTGGTATCCCGGAGGCCATCGACTCCAAGGAAACCAAACTCAGGGTTTCTGTGGATGAAGGCAGCGCAAAGACATCGGCGGAGGCAAAAAGCGTCGCCAGTTCTTCGCCTCTCTTCCAGCTTGTGAAGGTTATGCCTGGACTCCTGAAAGAACTTAGCAGAGCCCGTCGTTGTGGCCCATCTCCTGTCATGACCAACCGTGCTTTGGGATGGCTCCCTGTTAACCGGATGAAAGCTCTCAGCAAAACTTCCAAATTCTTTTCTTTCGATAGCCTGCCGGCGTACAGCACAAGCGGGCTGCCGGGTTCAACCCCCAACGATTCTCGAACGGCTCCACTGCGTTTGCCGGGATGGAATAGCACGTTATCCACGCCACGTTCGAACACCCGGACATCGCGAATGCCGCCGCTGACCAATTGCTTCTTCGTCACCTGGGAAGGGACATAGGTATGGTGACAATGGTTAAAAAGCCAGCGCAGATAACGCCAGAGTTGAGGTTCGAAGCGGCCGAAACCGTAAAAGTCCAGATAGCGGACGAGATCGGTTTCGTAGGATGCCACAACGGGACATCCGTGTCGTCTTGCCCAGAGCTGTCCGAAATAGGCCAGGATACATGGACTCATCAGATGAACCAGGTCCGGTTTGAAGGCTTCCACTCTCTCAAACTCCCGGCGGTGAAATCTCCAATGGGGCAGAATGATGGGCATTTCCGGATAGAGAGGAAAGGGGACGGCCCTGAACTCTACGACATCTTCCTGCCGGGGGTTCGTCTTGTAGTATGGAACCGCTAGCAGAACCTGGTGCCCGCGCATGCGAAGATAGCGGACAAGCTCGGTCTGGGTTCTCACCACCCCGTTGACCTGGGGCGGGAAGGCTTCCGAAAAGAGGGCGATCCGCATGGGGTGATCATCCGCGGAAATAAGGCTTCCAGGAAAGGCTTTGCTGCTGGTCAGGGTTCGTCACGCTAATAGAGATTCTGCCACAGGGCCACTGACCCCGGGAGAGCACTCCATGTTCTTCTTCCACCCGTCAGAGCGAATCATATGAAGCCGAAGTGGAAGACCAGCCAGTAGACTACTGTTGTCAGCAGGAACGTGACTTGGCTGGAAATGAAGAAACCCAGGATGGGAATTTCTCCCGGCGGTAACTTCGATTTGTGTCCCAAATAAGAAAACCCGAGGCACGAGATAGCGGTCAAGACAAACCCGATGTGTGTGCAACCGCCCGCAATGGCCCCGTGGGCGAATAATAAACCAAAAAGAACCCCACAACACAAGACCGCGGCTTTGGGTTCCTGACCTCGATAGGGTCTCCTGAGCTGGCCCAGCATGAGGGCAGAGAACAACAATTGCCAGCCAATATGGGGGAATACATGGCCGACCACTTGGCGGATCCAGTGGAAGTTGGTTTTGATTCCCAACCCTCGTTCATCCTTCAGTGGGGAGATCATCTGTTCGTCAAGCTTAGCGGTAAGGTGGATGCCGTTTCCGATGGCCACCCAGGCGATCGCGGCCACAAGCAGAAGGTCGATGGCAAAATCCGGGACGGCGAAATCCGGATTTTCATCGTGGCGCCTGATTCCATGTAAGTAGGCCATACCGAAGAAGGGAAGCATAAAGACGGTAAATGATAATTCCATTAAAGCGTCGACTGTAAAGCGCGCCGGCCCCAGCGAAACCACCGGCTTGCCGGGTCTAAGGAAGTAGAGGTAGGCAAAACTCAAGTAGCAGCATATTCCAAAAGCGATCCCCACCAGCCGGATGCTGCGCGTCGGACATAATGCCGCCGTCTCGACGCTTTCATTGATTTCAGTTGATATCTCCACATTCATGCAGGAACTCCTCCGGTTCCGATTTGTGACATTCTGATTTCGGAGAGCCGTTTTCGGACCAACGGCTCGACCTTCCGCTTCACTTCAGGTAATTCCCATAACCGGGCCATAAATTCCGGGCTGGGATTTCCGTTCTGACTTTCAGGCCGCCCGGTAATATACATCTGACGGCCTCCGATTTACAGCGCGATCTCGCCGTCGCGGGCGAGGACTTTACGGCAGATGCGAATCAAACGGCTGTGCGGTATCGTCTGGTTGGAGTTCAGCATCACGAGTTCACCCTGGCGGAAGCTGCTGTAATACCAGCGCGCGAGCAGGCTGAGGTGTTCCCACGGAGGCGCCGGGGGTGGGGCCGCACGGCTTTCTTCCCCGCCGAGCGATTCCATCAAGTCGTGGAGTTGCCGGTCAAGCGGGGTGGGATTGGGCACGTTTTCATCAAGCGAAAGCGCCGAGGGGCCGCGAATCTCACCACCGAGGATGCGAAAGAAGACCACCGATTTCGCCTCGGCCCCCGGCAAAACCATCACGGCATGGAGGTCGCGAAGATTCCTTACCAGGTCGGACCTCTGGCGCAGGAGCTCGTTCAGTTTTTCGATCCGGTGGTGGATCTTGGAAGCCTGCTCGAATTCGAGCGACTCGGAAGCCTGCGCTCGCTCGGCTTCGAGCGTGCGCAAGAGGGATTTGCCCTGCGAATCCAAAAACTCCACCACCCGCTGGACTTCCCCTTGGTACTCAGAATCCGTGCATCCGGCAAAGCAAGGCGCCAGGCACATGTGAAGCTGAGAGTAGATACACCCGGGATGGGAAGGGTCCGGATTCAGCTCCTCCACGCAGCGGCGGATTTTGAAGAAGTCCAGAAACTCGCCGGCAAAACGCTCGGCCACGGCCGCGGAAGGAAAAGGACCGTAATAAAGCGAGTTGTCTTTCACCATCCGCCGCGTCGGGTAGCAGCGCGGGAAGCGGTTCTGCATTTTCAATTTCAATAGCGCCGGGGGCTTGAGGCGCATGCGATCGCGGTACTGTCTTGAAAAGTAGTGCCGGTTCAGCAAGTAAAGGAGCCACGTCCCCTCAAATGCCGAACCTACGATTTGATATTCTACGCGCGCCGTCAGTTCGCGTAGATTCAGCATTTTGGAACTTTGCCGCCGGGGGGATAGCAATCGCGTCAGGCGGCGGCGCAAATCGGCCGTGCGGCCGAGATAAGGCGCGGCAGGATCCCCTTCGCGAGGGGCTGGAAACAAGGCGAACACCGCGGAGCAGGGGGGAAGCCCTTCCAGGAAGCCGTCCGCTTCGGCGCCAACTTCAAACGGGGTGGTAAAGCGCAGATGCATACTCAATCCGCCAAGAAGCGATTCTATCGGTGGGAGAAAGCCCCGGTCAAGGCGAGCCGGCTTGGGCCTTCGCCAAAATGGGTGGCAAACCCCTCGCGCTAACCCGGCGAGCTTGGTGACTGTCTATTGGGAACGCGGAAAGAAGGTGGCGAGTTTGTCGTAAGTGGCAGAAAGATCTTCCGGCTGTACGCGCGTTTCCGCCGTCACCGTCATAAAATTCGAATCCCCGGTCCAACGCGGCAGAAGGTGAAGGTGCAAGTGATCCGCCACTCCCGCACCAGCACACTTTCCTAAATTCATTCCGAGGTTATATCCCTCGGGATTATAAGTGGTTCGCAATGCGGCCTGGAGCCGTTGGGTAAGCGCCATCATTTCCGCCAGGGTTTCGGACGTCACCTGGTCAAGGTTGGCCACATGGGCATAGGGGATAACCAGCACATGGCCCGTGGTGTAAGGGTAGAGGTTGAGCAGGATGAAGTTGTCCCGCCCGCGGTACAGCACCAAATTTTCGCGGTCGTGCGAAGGGTCCAACCCCGCCCTCTGACAGAACGGGCACCCTTCACTTTGACCTGCCTGGCTGACGTATCGATATCTCCAGGGACTCCACAGATAATCCATAATTTTTCGAAAACCCCGTGGAGGGGACACGAACTCCTAGGGAGTCGCCGAGGTCGGAGCCGCTGGCGGGGTAGGAGGCGGAGCCGCCGGGCTCTCCGTGGACGGGGATGTATTCACCAAGTCTTTCAATTCCTTGCTGGGCTTGAAATACGGAATCTTCTTAGCCGGTACGTCCACACGCGCTCCGGTCTTGGGATTCCGCCCGATGCGGGGCTTGCGTTGGCGCGTGCGGAAACTGCCAAAGCCGCGGATCTCGATTTTGTCGCCCGCCTTGAGCGACTTCACAATACTGTCAAAAATGGTCTCGACGATGATCTCGGAGTCCTTGCGGCTCATTTCCACCACTCGCGAAACATCCTCGATCAATTCTGCTTTCGTCATAGTAATCTCCTGCTGCGAGATTTCCTGGTATTTTGCCCTGCTATTCCTGATGGTACGAACCGTTGCCGCGTTCTCGCAGTATCCATCGCGGGCAGTCCGTAACCACGCCTCATCGCCTTTTTTTAAGCATCGCCCTTCGTACGCGGTCTTGCCAATCAGCCGCCTATGTTATCCCCTAAAGAGTGATGCCGGCGGAGGACAAAGCTTCTGCCATAGTCGACAATCTTTCCGGTTCTTTCGCTTTCGGAACCACCGGCTCAGGAGGGGGAGGAGGCGCCGCTTCCTTCATGCTCAAGCCAATCTTCCGGTCCCCGGGATTCAAGCGAATGATTCTAAATTCGCGCTCGCTTCCTGTTTCCAGTTTAGCATTCCCGCTGCCGCCTTGCTCGTTTTCCATTTCCGAAACATGGCACAAGCCTTCAATCCCTTCCTGCAGCTCGACGAATACTCCAAAGGAAACTTGCCGGGAAACCTTACCGTGAACCACGTCACCGACATGTATCTTAGCAAAGAAACTCTGCCAGGGATCCTCTTCCAGTTGCTTCAGACCCAGAGCCAGCCGCCGGTTCACGGGGTCCAAGGCCAAGACGGCAGCATCAACCTTTTGGCCTTTTTTCAAAATCTCCGAGGGGTGCTTGATATTGCGATTCCAGGATATGTTGGTCAGATGAATTAAACCATCCACCCCATCTTCGATTTCCACAAAGGCGCCGAAATCCGTCAGGTTACGCACTCGACCCTGCACGACCGCGCCTACGGCATACTTCTCATTGATAGTGGACCATGGATCCGGCAAGCTCGCTTTCAGACTCAGGGAGATCCGGCGCTTGGCCAGATCAACTTCCAGGACCCCCACGTCAACGCGTTCGCCCATGGTAAGAATCTTGGAGGGATGGCGGAGCCGCTTGCTCCAGCTCATCTCCGAAATGTGGATGAGCCCCTCCACTCCGGGCTCAAGTTCCACGAAGGCCCCGTAATCCGTCAGGCTCACAACACGGCCACTGATGCGGTCACCCGCATGATAAGTGCGGGGCACCATCTCCCAGGGGTCCGGGGTAAGCTGCTTCAGGCCGAGCGACACACGCCCCTTTTCGATGTCGTGCTTCAAGACTTTGACGCGAACTTCCTGCCCGACTTGCACGACTTCCGAGGGGTGCCCAACGCGCCCCCATGCAAGGTCAGTAATGTGTAGGAGCCCGTCGATTCCCCCCAGGTCTACGAATGCGCCATAGTCAGCAAGGTTCTTGACCTTCCCCACCACCTCGGCGCCTTCTATAAGGTGCTCGGCCAGCTCGCTCTTGCGACGATTGAGTTCCTCTTCCAAGGCCAACTTGCGGCTGATCACCACGTTGTTGCGCTTGCGGTTGATCTTGATGATTTTGCAGGTGATCTCCTGGCCCTTCAACGCGTCGACGTTGTGGTGCACGCGCACATCGGCGTGAGATGCGGGGAGAAAAGCCGGTACTCCCACGTCTACGGTCAAGCCACCCTTGATGCGGTCAATTACCCGCCCGGTGACGGTGGTTTGCTCCTGGAAAGCCCGTTCAATAACTTCCCAGATTTTGCGGCGAACCGCCTTTTGATGCGAGATCTCAACCCGCCCCGTTGCTTCATCATACTGCTCGATCCAAATATCCACCGTGTCGCCAGGGGCGACACTGACTTGACCTTCACTGTTGAGGAATTCGGAGAATGGGGCAGTAACTTCCGTCTTCAGACCAAGGTCGACGACGACCTCTCCGTCCGCTACCTTAAGAACCTTACCCTGCACAACCTCTCCCGGTACAAGGGGAGCCGCCGAAAGCGTCTCCATGCCCGCAAGCAGGTTCGACATTTCACTGCTTTCGGGAGTGCCAGGGGTGAGCGTACTCACGTCTGCGGGTTGTTCAAGGTCAGTTCCAACCTCCTGTAAGCTGCGATTATCCTCCACCGACATCCACGTGCCTCCCTCCTAGTACCCGACGCAGTCTAACAGGAAAGGCTAATTCTACCCCCGCATCCAAACTGAAGTCAATCAAACCTATGAAAATGAGCAAGAGTGCAGTTGGGGACTGATTGTCATGTCGATGGATTGCCGCTTTGATCCGGTGCGAGCGCACTCGGATTAAGGGCCTCTCCGTGTCTTTTGCGGGCGGAGCGCGTTGATTTTTCAAAATTCAATACGTGCCTGAAAGGCGACCATGCGTGGTGCATTGTCGCCGCCCAAACCAACCCCGAGCAGGCCGGTGGGGGGGAGGTGGTAGAGGTGAGCGCGCCAAATCCCGTTTGAGTACCCGGCTTTCCCGGAATACCGGCCAAAACCATATTGGGGAGTGCAAAATTCGGATGGTTGAACACATTGAAGAATTGCCCCTCCAGTCGCAGCTTCACGCGCTCGGTCAGAGGAATCGACTTGGTAAGGTAGAGGTCACTCCAGACGAAATCAGGGCCGCGCAGCGCGTTGCGGCCCAGAGTTCCAAATTGGCAATTCGCGGGACTGTCGCCGCCCGCGCAAGCGCCCGTGCTGGGGTCGACGGCCGAGACAAACGCATCCGGATTGAGCCACTGGAGCGTACCGGGCTGCGTGACGCCCGCAATGGGCTTCTTCTCATACAACGGCACACCTGGAACAACACTCGCGAATTGCGGTCCGCTGCCCTGCACAATTCCATTTCCCCCGTCGGAATAAGGAGTGCTTTCCACTGAAAAGGGTATTCCGCTATGCCAAAACGCCGTGCCCGATACCTGCCAATCGTTCAGGGCGTAACCGAGGCGATGGCTTCGCACCTTGATGGGCAATTCATACACGTACTGCCCGGTGAGGTTATGGCGGATGTCATAGTCGCAGGGGCCGCTGTCGCGAGCCAGTTCGCCCGGCAAAGGAGAAAGAATTCCCCCTGAGGAAAATTGGAGGAATCCCCCATTGGAGACTTGATCCCGGCACCGGCTGAGCGTGTAGTTGAGTTGGCCTTTGAGACCGCGCCCCAAGCGCCGCTCGGCGGTCAATTGCAGCCCGTTGTAACGGCTGTTCGCACCGGTGGAAAGCTGTGTCACGGCCCCAAACCTCGGGTCGGCCGGCTGCATAAAAGGAAAAGGTGCAAAGCAGCCTGGGCAGACCGTTTGGTAACCATTTTCTTGGGTGAGATACGGCTGGTTCAAGGCGCGAGTGCCGACGTATTGGGCGTGTAAGCTGGACGTACTCCCGAACTGATGCTCGACGCCGAAGCTCCACTCCTGGAAGTAGGGTGCGCGCAGCTCGCCTCCCGGCGCCGCCGTCATCGCCACGGGCGGAAGGCAGGCCCCAGGGTTTGCTTGCGGGGAGGCGCAGGAAAGCTCACCGCCGGCGAACCCTGAAGTGAATGCCTGATTGGCGGCCACCGTCGCGTCAATGGCGCTGCCCGGCACTCCCGGGGCAATGCCCAACCCGCCGACGGTGCCGAGCAAACCGCCCTGGAATGTCTGCACGTACGGCGGGTTCATGCCCAGAGTGTCGGCAACGCTTCCCGGCAGGATATCGCTGAAGATCCCGAAGCCGGCGCGAAGCACGGTGTGGGAGGCAAGCTGCCACGCGATTGCCGTTCTTGGCTGGAGTATGGCCAGGGGCGTGGAAGCGAACAGGTTGCCGAGGTGGGTTTGAATCGCCGCGTTCAGCGGCTGGTTGACATCATGGGAGATCGAACTGAATGATCCGTTCAGTCGCGCAACCTCCTGGTGCGGATCAAGGGGATTGGAATTGAACGTATCGCGAATGCCAAAGGTCCAGGTCAGAAGGGAAGTTACCTTCCAGGTATCCTGCGCATAGAGATCCAGATTGAGGAAGTTAAAAGGCTCGTTTGCCGCCTCGGGGAAGGTCTTGCTTGCGGTGGACGCGACCCCGTAAATGAATTGCGGTAAGGTGGTATAGCTCACCGTGGGAACCGAGCCCTCGCCGAAGTCGTAATCATTCAGGCGAAAAATGCGGGTGTTGGTGCCAAATCGGAATTCGTGGGCCCCACGGTTCCAGGCAAGGTTATCATTAATAAAAAAGCGCGTCGCCCGCCTGCCCTGCAACCATGTGTTGTCCAGGCCTCCGATCGTCGTGAAGGGCGCGTTGGCTCCTTGACCCTGCAAAACAATCGGGAATGCGGAGAGCGTCTTCTGCAAGTCGGCAGGGGCGAACAAGCTCTCATACCAGGAAAACGCCGGATTGAAATAATTCACAAGATTTTGTGAAAACACGTGCGTGTGTCCGGCCGCAAAGGAGTACAGCGGCTGCGGCGAGACCGCGTCAAATAGCGGATTAATGGGGTCCGTGTAGGCTGCTTGTACACCGGTATCCGACTGAAACCGGAACCAGAGCGAATTCTTTTCGCTGAGGTTGTAGTCCACGCGCGCCGTCTGCACCTGTTCGTGATCGTCGCTGGAATGCGAAATGCTCTGCCGGTTGGCGCAACCATTTCCGTTCGCGGGGATGCCCGAGGCCGCGCTGCCATCGTAATTAAAGGGGCACCCCAGAATAGCGAGAGGCGTTCCGCCGGTGTTTCCATAGAGCGAAAACATGTTTTGGTAAAACGGGACCAGTTGCGGAGCCGCCGGGTAACTTGACCCGGTTATGGCATCAGTTCCACCCCGCGGCAGTTGTTGCAAAACGTATTGCTGGAAGGCCTGGGTGGGGACGGTCGTCGGCGTGACAATGGGCAAGGCAATCCGCACCCATTCGGTATCAAAGAAGAAAAACAGCTTGTCGCGCACGATGGGGCCGCCCAAACTGCCCCCAAAATGATTCACCGTCGAGCGCGCCTTATGGTTTCCCGGCGTGGCATTGGTGAAAAAGTCCGCCGCATTCAGCAGCGACCCGTTCCAGATTTCGTAAAGGTTCCCGTGGAATCGGTTCGTACCCGACTTCGTGACATAGTTGACCTGGGACGCTCCGTACCGTCCCTGGTCCACGGAATAGGAAAGGGTATTGACAGTGACTTCGGAAATCGAATTGAGCCCCAGAACGAGATTTGTTGACAGCCCGCTGTTGAGATTGGTGAGCGGGTCGTTGGTTTCGAGCCCATCGACGATATAGCCGTTTGACAGCGCCGGCAGGCCATTAAATTCCACGTTGCCGTATCCGTTCGTACCTCCCACGAAATCATTGCCGCTCCCCGCCGTGTTGATCAGGGCGCCCGTGGCAAATTGCAGCGGGTACGTCAAATCCCCGCCCGGATTGGGAAGGTCTTCGAGCGCGGGGGCCGTTAAGGTGGCAGAGGTATTGGCATTTTCCGTGTTGATCAGGGGAGCGACTCCGCTCACTTCAATGGCCTGCTGCATGGAAGCAACTTTCAGGATGAAGTTTACAGTTTGCTTTTGCCCCAGACCCGCCACCACGTGGTCACTCTGCTGCGGTTCAAAACCTTCTGCTTCCATTTTGACGGAGTACGTGCCCGGACCCAGTTGCGGAAAGTTGAAGCGGCCCTCATTGTCGGTCCGCGCGCGGCGTTCGAGGCCGGTCTCCGCATTCACGATCGTCACCGTGGCGCCGGCAATGACGGCCTTCGTGGCATCGGTCACTTGTCCAACAATGGCGCTGGTGGTTTCACCCTGGGCCAGCGCCCTGGCGGGGGAGAAAACGTAAGCGCTGACGATCAAAAGGCCGAGGATGACGATGCCCACCCCTCCCTTGCTGCGTCTTGTCCCCTGAGGAGCGGCCGACATTTCACAGTTTCCACGCATCCTGCATCTCCCTATCACAGCTATCTGTTTTATATTAACCATAGTTAACTATAAGTGATTGGCTGTAGTCAAGCCTTATTTGCACTACCGGCTTAACCCGCCCTTCTGCTAGGATGGTGGCGTATGAAACTTACAGTATCAAAAGAGGACTACTTAAAAGCCATTTCCGAAGCGGAGGCGGAAGAGGGCGCGGTGATCGCCGCCACGATTGCTCGCTGGCTGCAAGTGAGCGCCCCCGCGGTCGCCTGGGCGTTACGGCGGCTGCGGCGCGACAAGCTGGTGACGGTCGACCGCAAGGGCCGGATCTCGTTGACCGCCGCGGGGCGCGGAATCTCCGATAAGTTGCGCATCCGTCACCACCTCGTGGAGCGGATGCTCCACGAAATGCTGGGGATCGAGTGGTACAAAGTCCATGATGAGGCCGAGCGGCTGGAGCACGCCATCTCCGAGGATGTGGAGCGAAGGTTGATTGCCATGCTCGGCGCCAGCGGCCGCTGCCCCCATGGCAGTCGGCTCAATAAGAGCGCGCCGGAGTTGCGGAAGCAGGGCTTGCAACTGCTGTGGGAGGCCCCGCCCGGGGTGCGGGTGAGGGTTGATAGCATGCACGAGCGGGATCGAAAACTGTTGGAATACTTCGATGGGCTTGGCATCCGGCCGGGCGTTCGCGTAAAAGTCCTCGACCGAAATTATGACGGAACCCTGAGCCTGCGCCTGGGCAAGAAACCCATTATCCTGGGTGAGGCCGCCGCCCGTAAGGTATGGGTTTCGCTGGACCACACGGGAGGGCGCCCAAAAGACACGTCAGTCTGAGCTCAAATGCCCGAACCTGAACGCCCTGTTACCGGACGGGGGTACAACTTGTGCATGATTGGGCGGAACCTCTCTATTGGGTCCTGAAGCGGGAAAACTGCCGACCGGAACAACCAGTGGAAATGGGCGCGAGTCGCTATCTCTCCTTCTGCACCGCAACGCTTGTCCGCCAACAAACCGCTTTACCTTGCATCTCGCATTCAGTAACATCATCGCGAATCCTATTGGGCAGATTCCCTGCCTGGAAGCGTCTCGCCATGACGGCAATTCGGCATGCCCCATCTCTAGCCTGTTGGCCAGCATCCCGCTCATGTCAAGCAAAGGAACCTCTCGCCGGATTGGAGACTTCCCGATGAGGCCGGACCGCCGTGAGTTCCTCAAAGGCCTGGGGTCCATGGTGGGTGCGACAGTGACGTTCTGGCCCTGCCGGGGTTCTGCCGCTTCCCCTGCCGGTCCTGAGAACCCGCCTCTCGATGTCCAATATCAATACCGGACAATTTCCATCGAGCACCTCTCGGAGGTGAAGGAGATCATTGACAAGCTGAACCACAGTGGCCAAATCAGTTCGCAACCGACTTTCCAGGCTTATCTGAAAGACCTGGAATACCAGGCCCCAAAGGATCTGCCGCATGCGCGCTCCTTGATTCTGGCCGCGACCCCCTGGAGACTTAGATCGTTCGGCCTCCACTGGAATGGCAAGGAGCATCGACTGCTGGTTCCCGGAGGCTACTTTTACTATGAAGATGCAGCGTTTCGCGAGGCACTGAAGCAGCGCGTCGCCCGGGAGGTGCTCAAGAATCCTGCCGCCAACCTGGTATTTGCCAATCCGGCGCTGAAAACCCTGTCAGTCCGCAGCGGACTGGCGGAATACGGCAAGAACAACATCGCCTACGTGGATGGCTACGGCAGCTTCCACGTACTATGGGCGTTTTTCACCGAGGCGCAGTTGTCCGATCAATGGGTGCGCCCGCTCCGCCTCATGCGATTGTGCAAGGGATGTTCGATCTGTCTGCGCTCCTGCCCCACCAAGGCCCTTTCCGAAAACCGCTTCGAACTGGACGCCGGCCGCTGCATCACGCTTTACAATGAAATGAAAGATCCCATTCCCGAATGGGTCAATCTCAAGGCCCACAACGCGCTCATCGGCTGCCTCAAGTGCCAGTTCGATTGTCCCGCCGACCGGGAAGTGATTCACGGCATCGAACACGTCGCCGACCTCACGGAGAAAGAGACTGCACTCCTGATGAAAGGTCGGCATGACCCAATGCTTGAAGCTTTGATCAGCGAAAAGCTGAAGGGCCTGGGAGAGCAGTATGCCAAGGATTTGCGCTATCTATCGCGCAACGTCAGGCTGGCCCTTGCCAACTCACCGGCGTTCGAGGTGCTCCAATGATCGGCTCCACCGCTCGCCGGATTCGCCGCATCCGTGCCGTGACCCTCTTCTCCGCACTCGCGCTATTCGTCACCTTGCTGCTCCTATTACGCAATCCAGGAGTTCCTTATTGGCTTTCGAGAGGGATCTTCTTCGCCATCGATCCGCTGGTCCTACTGCAGCATCTGGCGGCTACCCGCACGATGCTTTTCTACTGTCTGGCCGCCCTTGTTCCTCTAACCCTGACGCTGGTGCTGGGTCGTTTCTTCTGTGGCTGGCTTTGTCCGTTCGGCGCCCTTCACGAATTTGTTTCCTGGATCACCGGCAAACGCCCAGGCCGGAAAGCACCACCGGACCGACGCCGCCTCCGGATCAAGTACCTCATCTTCATCGTCGTCATCTTATGCGCACTCGCCGGAACTGCCCTGGGGGGATGGCTCGATCCGTTCGCCCTGCTGGCGCGGAGCACGGCTGCGGCGATCGAGCCCGCCGCCGACGCGGCGGTCCCGCACGCAGCATCAGGCCTCAGTCCCGTGGGTCCCGCCCCTGCTCCTCGGCGGTCCGCCCGCGTCGCGGTCCAACCAGTACTGATCGGGGTCATCTTCCTGCTCATCGTCGGCCTGAACACCTGGAAGCGCCGGTTCTTTTGCACTACCCTCTGCCCGCTGGGAGCGCTGTACGGCCTCGTGGCGCGGTTCAGCCTTCTGCGTTTCGCGACCACTCCTGACTGCAATGACTGCGGACTCTGCGCCGCGCGCTGTTCCTTTCAAGGCGGCGCCGGGAAAGATTACATCAAGTCCGAGTGCGACGTGTGTCTGGCGTGTGTGCAGGATTGCCAGCGTGGAGGTGTGCGGGTCCAATTTGGATCGCCGGTCGAGCCTTCGGGTGCCACTCTAGACTTTGGCCGCAGGCGGCTGCTGGGTACGGCCGCCACAGGGTTGGCCATCGCGGCGCTTCCCATGGTCGCACTTGAAGCTCGCCCGCAGACCAAGGCCGGCCATGGATTCCTCCGCCCGCCCGGCTCGGTTCCGGAAAAGATTTTCCTGTCACACTGCGTGCGATGTGGGCAATGCGTGGAGTCCTGCCCCACGAACTTCATCCAACCAGCGCAACTGGAAGCCGGATTCGAAGGTCTGTGGACCCCCGTACTCAACCCGCAGGCTGGATACTGCGCCTACGACTGCAATCTCTGCACGAAAGCTTGCCCAACCGGCGCCATCCAACCCCTCGCATTGGTCTACAAGCAGGGACTGAAACTGGGCACGGCGGCAATCGACAAGTGCCAATGTCTCACTTACGTTGACGGCGCCGACTGCAGGGTGTGCGTGGAGAAATGCCCTGTGCCCTCGAAGCCGCTGCGCTTCCGCCGCACGGTGGTCCAGGACCGGAGCGGGAATCTCATTACGGTTCAGCAGGTGTACGTGGTGCCGGACCTTTGCACTGGCTGCGGCATCTGCGAGCACTTCTGCCCTAAGGGTGGCGCCCCCGGAATCATTATCAACTCAGAGGACGAGGATCGGCAAGCCGTGCGGATGGCATAGAGCGCGGTGTTGCCGCAACCCTACGTGGAGGGGCCAGCGGCGCTGGCCCTAGGCGGCTTCGTCAGTTGAAGCCCGGCGAAAGCGCGGCGCTACCGCATAGTTCACCTGCACAAGAAGGATAAAGGCGATGCTCCAGTAAGTGTTGATGACGCACAGGAGGGCGCCGGCGGCATAGAGCGCTTGGGCCATCATAATGCGGCCGCAGATTGCCGCGGGGACATTAGGGGGAATGTCGTCTTTCACCAGCCCTGCCCGGAGGGCGTATCCCCAACTGCCGTACAAAACCGCTCCCAACAGCAGAATGTTGCTCCAGTAAACCAGCAGCGCCGCGCGATAAACCATGAACTCCGCCAGCAGCGTGGTTGAAAACGGGCTGATGGTTACGGCAAAAAGAAAGGCCAGGTGAATCCAGGATAGATGACGGTCCGAGCGGGCGAGATGATTGAGCTGGGTCTGCTGGCCAACCCAGAAAATCCCGAGCGTGAGAAAGCTCATTAAGTAGGTGAGCAATCGCGGCAGGAGCGCCACCAACGCGCGCCACAGGTCATGTTCACCGTGGATGGCTTCCGCGGCCGGGAGGCGAAGATCCAAAACCATCAGTGTCATCGCGACCGCGAAAATACCGTCGCTCAGCGCGGCCAGCCGTTCCACGCTGTGCCCTGCAATGCGGTTGTAGGATAAGGTCATAGAACCAGCCCGGCCCCGGCGACCAGCCCAAACCTTATTTTCTCACCCCAGGTTCTGATTATTACCGTGGCCCGTGCTCCACACAGTTTGATGGTTTAGCGGCGAGTTTACCTCGCCAAATGGCGGCGTAAAGCCGCCTCTTCGGCAAACTGCCTGCCGACGGGGAATCGTGCACACGTTCGAAATCCCTCGAGCAAGCTCGCGGGAAGGAAAGCGCCAGCAAGCTGCCGCACTCCAAAGCCTCGCTCCGCATGCCGGCAGTGAAGTCCTCTCCCGCCTTCACTCCACGTGAAATTTGTAGCCCGCTTGTTTGATGGCCCTACGGTAGTCGTCCGAGTTCATTTCCACCAGCTTGCACATCTCGTAAAGGCGCGACCGCAACGTGACCCCTAATCGATTCAGAGTGAACTCAACATCGGGGATAATCTCGCCCGAAGGCTGGCGTCCCTCACGGCTTCCGGCGCCGGCGCCGAACTGCAGGGTAGTCGTAATGAGCGTAACCTTCTTGTAGTTATAACGCGAATTGATAATATGCTGCAAGGTTTCCTTCACCCAGTCACTGGGGTTGGAACCCGCCAGCTCATCGAGCAGCAAAACCTCCGCATCCATGACGGGCTGAAGAACGCTCAGCTCCGTGCTCTGAGTGCCGGGATTGTAACTGTCTCGGATGGTCTTCAGCAACTCGTGGAAATCGTAGAAAAGGCATTCCACGCCTTTGCGCTGCATGAGTTCCCGGAGCACCGCCACCGCCAAATGCGTCTTCCCCACCCCCGTCGGCCCCACAAAGAGCAGGCCAAAATCGGTGGGATACTCCTCCACGAAACGTTGCGCGCAGATTTTCGCCATCGTCAAACTAGGGTTCTCCTGGCCCGTGCCCAGGATTTTGCGGATATCAAAATTCGCGAGCTCGCAGTGCTCATAACGAGGCGGGATGCGCGCTTGCTTGAAAAGCAGCACCGAGCGCTCGAGATTCTGGCAATCGCACGGCGCGACGCGCCGGATGCCATTAACCTCGACCGGTTTCCATCCTGTTCCGTCACACTGGGGGCAGTCCTTTTGGGCCATGATGATTTGCTCGCTGTGATTCTAATCCAAGCAGCGGCTGGGGGGGAAGTTTTGTTAGGAGGGGAGCAGCAAGACTTGAGGTGGAGGCGGCTTTGCGCCGCCACGTGGGGCGGTAAGCTTACGGCTCTCCAAATTAGCGGGAAACCGTCGTGCTCCATGCGGCTCTGCCGCTCCGCTGTGCGGAAACGTTGCGCCTTTTCGTGGAGTTTCTACATTTTGGCTCGAACGGCACGGTGGACGGAGCGAAGCTTTGAGTGCGTGGAGCTCGCTGCCGCTTTTTTCGCCACCCAGCTTGCTGGCGGGTGTGTAGCGCTGAACTTTAGTTCAGCACATGCCGACCTAAAGGTCGGCGCTACAAATGCCTTTTTGCACGCGGGAAATTATGCTTACGGGTGAAACCCCGGCGAGCAAGCTCGCGGGGAGGAAAGCGGCAGCTTGCTGCCGCTTTTTCACCAGGCAGCTTGCTGGTGGGTGTGTAGCGCTGAACTTCAGTTCAGCACATGCCGACCTAAAGGTCGGCGCTACAAATGCCTGTTTGCTGGCGGGAAATTATGCTTACGGGTGAAACCCCGGCGAGCAAGCTTACGGTTGGAATTCCCGCGAGCGAGCTCGCGGGAAGGAGTTCCCGCAAGCAAGCTTGCGGGAGGGAAAGCGGCAGCGAGCTGCACGTACTCCAAAGCTTCGCTCCGCGGGGAATGATGGGGCCTCGTCGGGGTGAAGGAGGGGCTTTTTCCAAAGATTAGCTTCCAATGCCAACAAGGAAAGGCTTTTTCGCCGCCGGTTAAGCCCCGATCTTTTGGGGCCGTGGTGAGAACTCTGGTTGGGGCGAGGCGCGCCTATCTCGAACTGCCGCGGGACCGAATGATTTGCAGCGGGGCAATGCGCACCAAGGCGTTCTGGATCCCTTCGCGATCCTTCTCCGAACGCTCCAGAAATTCCTTCTGCACGTAGTCGACGAACGCCTGCATTTCTTCCTGCATCAGGCGCATGCGCCGGCGCATGTTCAAGATGATTTCGATTCCCGCCAGATTCACACCCAAGTCGCGAGTGAGGTTCAGGATGGTTTCAAGCTGCTCCAAATCGTCTTGCGTGTAAAGGCGCGTGTTGCCGTTGGACCGGGATGGGATCAGCAGGCCCTCACGCTCATAGAGGCGCAGGGTTTGGGGATGGATGTTGTACATCTCGGCCACAGCCGAGATCATGTAGCCAGCCTTGCCGCGAGTTTTCCTGCCACGTTTGGCCATGGAGAAAGTTATCAGTTTTCAGTCGTCAGTGAAAAGCTATCAGCTTTCAGCAGCCAGCGAGTAGCGCGGACCTGTTTTGTAGGTCCGCGGCCTTTGCGTGCGGCCGGTGAGAAAAGCCGCAGACCTTGAATGACAGGTCTGCGCTACCTGCTCGAAACTCGAAAATGGAAACTCGGGGCGATTTTCGAATTTCGATTTTCGAGTTTCGTTCTTCCTGCCCGCCTACGGCTTACTCCCCGCTGCTCTCAAATCCTTCCGGGGATCATCGGGGTTCAACCGCGAGAGTTCGCGGAGGATTTCCTTGGTGCGCTCATCGGCGACGTGCGGCACCATCACCTGCACCTCCACAAATTCGTCGCCCCGAAGCTCTCCCGAGGACTCCCGCAGCGACGGCGCACCCTTGCCGCGGAGGCGCAGCTTCTGGCCGCTTTGCGTGCCGGGAGGAATCTTGATGGTGCTCAGGCCGTCGATAGTGGGAACCTCCACCTTCGCTCCCAAGGCCGCTTCGGTGATCGTGACGGGCAGTTTGACGTAAAAGTTATCGCCTTTGCGCTCGAACACGGGATGCGGTTCCACTTCCGTAACGATGTAGAGATCGCCTGCCGGTCCTCCCTGAATTCCGGCGTTCCCTTTTCCGGGAAGGCGCACACGCGAGCCGGTGTCAACCCCGGGAGGAATTCTCACGTTCAAGGTTTCGGGCGTATGAATTGAGCCTGTGCCGTGGCATTTGGGGCAGGGGCGGCGCTGCTTGCCGCTCCCCCCGCATTGCGGGCAAGTAATCTCAAAGCGCATCGCGCCCACTTGCTTCGTGGTCTTGCCCGTACCGCCACAGTTCCCGCAGGTAACCGCCGGACCGGGGGTTGTGCCGGTCCCGTGGCAAGTGCTGCAAGCATCCTCGCGCGCCACCGTAATCCGCACCTGCGCGCCCCGGATGGCGTCCCAAAAACCTAAATGCATCCGGTATTCAATGTCGGAACCTTTTTCCGGCTCCTCGCTGGCCGCCTCGCGCTCGCCGCGAGAAAAAATCTGCGAGAAGATGTCGCGGAAACCGCCACCAAACCCGCCTGTCCGCCGTCCGCCTTCGGCGCCTGGTTCATCCATATTGGAGAAGTCAAAACCGGAAAAGTCAACGCCGGGTGGGGGCGAATACGCAGTGCCGGCCGGACCGGGACCGGGACCGTAACCGCCGGGGGGAAGGTTATCCGAATAGAATCCGTATTGATCGTAAATCTTGCGCTTTTTCTCGTCGCTCAAGATTTCGTAGGCTTCCGAGAGTTGCTTGAATTTCTCTTCCGCTCCCTTGTTCCCAGGATTGACGTCCGGATGATACTTGCGTGCCAGATGCCGGTAGGACTTGCGGATCTCCTCCGGCTTGGCATCGCGACCGACGCCGAGGACGCCGTAATAGTCTTTTTGTGTGGCACTGGGCATATTGACAACCTAGGAGTCAGGAGCATGTCGCGCAGACCTCTCTTATAGGTCTGCGGCCTTCTCACCCCTGACACCGAAGAGCCGCGGACCTGCAGGACAGGTCTGCTACCTCCCCCTGTCTCCTGGCTTCCGGCTCCTGACTCCTTCTTTTCAGTTCTTGCTCATCTCCAAAATCGGCCCAAGGTGATCGGGGCAGCGCGAGGCGATCCAAGCCTCCAGGTGCTTGCGCAGTTCCGACTCTGCCGTCAAATCCCGATCATCAATTTCCACTTCCAAAAAGTGCCGCCAATTGCACACTGGGCACTGGACGGGCACCTGGGCACGATGTTCCATAATTCAGCTCACACCTTACAGCTCACAGCCGACAGCGAACAGCCTACAGTAAGAACTAATTTCTTCTTCGCTCGACTGTAAGCTGTGAGCTGTCGGCTGTGAGCTCCCTCACTCAATTCTTCTTCTTGTCGTCGGGGTCCACAACCTCCGCGTCGATCACTTCTCCTTCGCCTTTGGCCTTGTCCTGCGCGCCGCTGTCGGTGGGACCTTGCTGCGCCCCTCCGGTGGTTTCGCCACCACCAGCGTCCGCGGATGCCTTCGCGGAAGCCGCTTGCTTGTACATCGCTTCGGCGAGCTTGTGGGAAGCCGTCGTCAGCTTCTCGACGGCCGCGCTGATTTTGGTCGAGTCGCCTTCCTGGATGGTCTTCTTCGCCTCTTCCAACGCCGCTTCGATCGACTTGGCATCAGCCTCGGAAATTTTCTCGCGATTCTCCTTGAGCAGCTTCTCCACCGAATACACCATCGAATCGGCTTTGTTCTTGACCTCGACTTCCTCCTTGCGCCGTTTGTCTTCCTCGGCGTGGAGATCGCCTTCCTTGGTCATGCGCTCAACCTCTTCCTTGCTGAGGCCGCTGGACGAGGTGATGGTGATCTTCTGCTCCTTGCCCGTGCCCAAATCCTTGGCGGACACGTTCAGGATGCCGTTGGCGTCAATGTCAAAGGTCACCTCAATCTGCGGCACGCCGCGCGGAGCGGGAGGAATGCCGATCAGATGGAATTTGCCCAGCGTGCGGTTGCCATTCGCCATCGGCCGCTCGCCCTGAAGCACGTGAATTTCCACCGAGGTCTGGCTGTCCGCCGCCGTGGAGAAAGTCTCGGTCTTGCGGGTGGGAATCGTCGTGTTGCGCTGGATCAGCGCGGTCATGACGCCGCCCAGGGTTTCCACACCCAAAGTCAGCGGGGTCACGTCGAGGAGCAGCAAGTCCTTGACCTCGCCTCCCAGAACGCCCGCCTGAATGGCCGCCCCCACCGCCACCACTTCATCGGGGTTGACGCCCTTGTGAGGCTCTTTGCCGAGGAAGAGATCCTTGACAATCTGCTGCACCCGCGGGATGCGGATGGAGCCGCCCACCAACACCACTTCATCAATCTTGTCCGGAGTCATGCTGGCGTCTTTCAACGCCTGCTTTACCGGGCCCACCGAGCGCTGGAAAATATCTTCGCACATCTGCTCGAAGCGTCCCCGTGTCAGCTTCATGGCCAGGTGCTTGGGACCGGAAGCGTCCGCGGTAATGAAGGGCAGGTTGATCTCGGTTTCAAGCACGGTGGAAAGTTCCATCTTGGCCTTCTCCGCCGCTTCCTTCAAACGCTGCAAGGCCATGCGGTCCTTCGCCAGGTCAATGCCCTGGTCCTTGTTAAACTCCGCAACAATCCAGTCCATGACGCGCTTGTCGATGTCGTCACCGCCCAAGTGGGTGTCGCCGTTGGTGGACTTCACTTCCACGACGCCTTCGCCCACTTCCAGGATGGAAATGTCGAACGTGCCGCCGCCGAAGTCGTATACGGCAATCGTTTCGTCCTTCTTCTTGTCGAGCCCGTAAGCCAACGCCGCCGCCGTGGGCTCATTCACGATGCGCAAAACCTCGAGGCCAGCAATCTTGCCGGCATCTTTGGTCGCCTGGCGCTGCGCGTCATTAAAATAAGCGGGTACCGTAATGACCGCCTGGGTAACCTTTTCGCCAAGATGCTGCTCCGCCGCGTCTTTCATCTTCTGCAAAATCATGGCGGAGATCTCCGGGGGCGAGTACTCCTTGCCCAGTGCTTCCACGCGGACGTCGCCATTGGAGCCCGAAATCACCTTATAAGGCACGGTCTTCATTTCACTCTGAACTTCATTGAAGCGGCGCCCCATAAACCGCTTGATGGAATACACCGTATTCTCGGGATTGGTGATCGCCTGCCGCTTCGCCACTTGGCCGACCAGCCGCTCTCCCGACTTCGTAAACGCCACCACCGATGGGGTCGTGCGACCGCCCTCGGGATTGGTGATCACGGTCGGCTCGCCACCCTCCATGACCGCCACAACCGAATTCGTGGTACCAAGGTCAATTCCTATAATCTTGCCCATATCGGCAACTACCTCCTCGCTCGACGGATGATCACCCGTCTATTTAGTCCCGCTTGCTCTAGACCAATAGATGCTCGTGGCAGCCATTAGTCACTGATTAGAATAAATGTTGAGCATGCCGTTGTCAATATAAATTTAGTTTATTTATTAACTTATGTGTTTTCAATGATATAGTTTTATGGTGCGGCTTATAATCTCTAAACTTGGCTTACCTTGGGCAGTTTTTGGCAATCCTGGTTTATCCACCTTCCGATAGGGTCCGCCACTCCGGGCAGCGCCCAACCGCCAAGGTCACAAATCCGCGCTTGCCGCAATCGCATCCCTGGTCCTTGGAAAATTCCGCAACGTGTGCCGCCCCACGGCAAAGCGACAATACAAAATCGCAGTTATGGGATTCTCAGGTGCAAAGCCGCACTGTTTCAGTTTATTCTGGATGTTTGGGAGGAAACCATGCCACGGAAGACCCACAAACCTGAGTACACGCCCGAGCACGCCCGCGGAGGGGTTCACGCCGAGCTGCCCGAGATCGAAACCTGGGAAAACCAGTACCACGGTTATGAGATCACCATTACGATTCCCGAATTCACTTGCATCTGCCCTCGCACGGGGCTACCGGATTTCGGAACCATCACGATTCATTATCTTCCCAACAAGCTCTGCCTGGAATTGAAATCATTGAAGGCTTACATTGTAGCTTTCCGCAACATCGGAATCTTCAATGAAAACGCTGTAAACCGCATCTTGGATGATGTGGCGCGCGCCTGCAAGCCGAGGTGGGCCATAGTGAAAGGAGAGTTCTCAGCGCGAGGCGGAATGCGTACTTTGGTGGAAGCCCGTTATCCGAGAAGCAAGTAGCCGTGAGGATGAGCGCCGGCGTTGCCACTCGTGCAGCCGCTTGTGTTACGCTACTTCTGCCAGGCCCTAGTTTATCTGGCCCATGAAAACCTGTCGGCCATGCCTCGCGACCCGCCCCGCCAGCGCCCGGCACTTTATCCGCGAGATCGAGCGAAGGGGAAAAGAAATCGGTCGGATCGATAGGGCCAGGCTAGCCGCTCTCAAGACTCCGGGACATCGCAAGTCCCAAAACTGGAAATTCTGGAAGAGCTAAAAGGCGGAGAGGCCGGGAGCCAAAATCGGAATTTCGGCATGGCTATTCAGGCGTGGGGTTCGGCCTTCGCTGGCCCCAGGCCGCAATAGTTCCAGGCCCTAACTCTAAAATTGTGCGAGGTGCAAATGCTGCTTCCCCTAACACCCGTCCGGTTGAAGCGGCACGCGGCGCATCTGTTTGGTTGCAAAGTGGGCGTCGTATGCGGCGAGGATCGATTCACTTATCGCGAATTCAACGAGCGCGCCGACCGGCTTTCTGCCGCCCTCCTGCGTCTAGGGGTGCGGAAAGGCGACCGCGTTGCCTACCTGAGTTTCAATTGCCATCGCCTGCTGGAAGCCTATTACGGGGTGCCGCAGATCGGCGCCATCCTGCTGGCCATGAACATCCGCCTGAGCCCGGAGGAGTTGACGTACATTCTCAATGATGCCGCCCCACGCGTGCTCTGCTTCGATCCGGAGTTCATCCCCCTCGTCGAGGCTCTGCGGCCGCGTGCGCAATCCGTTGAACGATTCATCTCTTTGCGCAACGTGAAGCCGGCCTGGGCACACGAAAGGTTCTATGACGAGCTCCTGGCGGACTCCGATCCCGCCGAGATCAATTTCCTCGAGATCGATGAGAACTCCGTGGCCGAGCTTTTTTACACCAGTGGCACGACGGCGTATCCCAAGGGGGTCATGCTCACGCATCGCAATCTCTACCTGCACGCTTTTTACACCGCCATTGCCCTCAGGTGCTCTGATCACGATGTGCATCTTTACACGGTGCCGCTTTTCCACGTGAATAGTTGGGGCGCTCCGCACATCTTTACCTTGTTGGGTGGGCGGCATGTGATGCTCCGGAAGTTTGACCCGCCGACGGTCCTCGAGCTCGTCCAGCACGAGGGAGTCACGCGCCTGCAAATGGTTCCCGCAATGGCCATCGCGCTGCTGAACCATCCGGATTTCTCCCGCTACAACTTAAGCAGTGTGCGCGAAGTCATGATCGGCGGTGCACCCGCCAACAACGCCCTCATCCAGGAAGTGGAGCAGAAAATCCCCGGTTGTACTGTCATGGGAGGCTACGGTCTGACGGAAACGTCGCCCGTCATCACCCTTGCCCGGATTAAGGAACACCTCGCGGATAGTCTCGAGGAGGAGCAACTCCGCCGTAAGTCGACGGCCGGCTTCGCCCTGGCGGGCACGGAGATTCGCGTTGTCGATCTCGACGGACGTGACGTGGCGCCTGACCGCAAGCAGGTGGGCGAAATCGTGGTGCGCAGCGATGTGGTGATGGAAGGTTACTGGCGCCAGCCGGAAGCCACGGCCGATGCCCTTCGCGACGGTTGGTTCCATACGGGGGACCTGGCCACACTCGATGAGGAAGGTTACATTCTCATTGTCGATCGCTCGAAGGACATGATTCTGACGGGCGGTGAGAACGTGGCCTCGGCGGAAATTGAGCGCGTGCTTTACGAGCACTCCGCTGTCCTGGAATGCGCGGTCATCGCCGTTCCGGACGAGCAATGGGGAGAAGTCGCCCAGGCTGTCATCACTTTGAAACCGGGGCGGCAAGCCAGCGCAGCCGAACTCATGGACCATTGCCGAAAGCATCTGGCGGGATTCAAAATTCCAAAATCGATTGAATTTGCTGACGCCCTTCCGAAAGGTGGAACGGGGAAAATCCTGAAGAAGGTTCTGCGCGAAAAATATTGGGCGGGCCGCGAGCGGCACATCCATTGACCGGGTCTACGCCCTAGACGTGATCGGACAGTTCCGCTTCCCTCGCTTGCGTAAAGCGTAGGGTCCGGTGGATGCGGCAGAGGTTGTGATCCGTGAACCACAGGGCTACGGCCTCCCATAGCACCCCGTGAACGTCGGCTTTCCTCCACGCGCTGGGTAACCAAACGCGGGGTTCGAGATTCGGGGTCAGGGATTCGGCACGGCTCTGGACTCCGTCTGCTCCCGTCGGGACAGACCCAAAAACCACGCCAGGGGCATTTTCGCGAGAATCAAATAACTCCCTCATTTTTCATCAACATCGTTTCAGAATAAGAATAACCCGTTCGTTTTCATCAACATCGTTTCAATCCCACCAACGGCCAATTTTTCTCCCTTTGTTTTCAATAACATCCTTAGACTTACCTTCATTTTAGAGGGCTTCATTCTTGGAGGCCCCGAGCAGCACAATCACCTTAACAGGTTTATTTTCAATAACTTGATGACTTGAGCGCGTCACGGGGAATTCATGTAACTTGTTTATTATCAATAACATAGTCTGATGAAAACGGTAATTTATCTTCCAATATCGTCTCAAGCCGCACGCGGTTCGAGGGCACGCAGATTGAGTCTCGTGGGATTTTGATGCCCGGTTGCGCGGCGTCGACCCGCCTCCTTTTTCAATGATAGCCTATCATATAGTCTGAGGTGGGAGTCATGCCGTCAGCATGACGTCGAGGGGATTCCCCGGCGTCACGGCAATTTCACGGTCGAAGGCGATAACCCGACGCGCGGTCCCGGTTTTTACACTCGCCCGCAATACTTCCGTCCCCAGGCGCGCCGAAACTCTATTAAACTGGCCCTTGGCGAGGCCGTTGATGGCCAAGCGGCCTACCGCGATGGTGCCTTCGGCCACCTGGACTTGCACACTCTGGCCCTGCGGCTTGAGGGTGTGCGTGAAGCTGCCCCATCCCGTCGGGACCGACCAGAAGCAGCGGAACGCCTGGCGGCGCGTGGGTGGCATGAGGGTAAGTTCGCGCTCGGGAGCGGAATAGCGGAACCCGCTCCAGGCGGCAAAGCAGGCCCAACTTGCCAGGGCGCGCGCGTAGTGATGCCCGCACTCCGGCTCGTTCCAGGGATTGCGCCGCTCCCCGTCAAAGCGCCGGCGGGTGGATTCCACGACGTTGAGCGCCTCCGCCATCATCCCTTCGAACGCCAGCGACGCCGCAAACTGGTAGTCCATTCCCGTCCAAATCTCACCGAAATAAGGAAAGGGAATTTCCGGGCGTTTGCCCAGGGGATAGGTGGCCACCACAACTCCGCCTTCGTCGTTCAGGGCGTACGTGCGCTGGAGATCAACATGCTCGCTCAGGTTCGGCTGGTAGTTGTACTTATAAATCGACTTCAGCGTGGCGCGCACATTCGCTTCCTCGAGCAGATATCCGAGGCCCGCAACGTGCGCCTGCAATTGGCCCAGCAACTGGTCCGCCAAGCAGGCGTCACCCATCTGGTAATCCGGCTTGAGGGTTTCCCCTGTCCCCATGCCGACGCGCAAGCCGGGGGCGATTTGATCTTCCGGCCGCCCCTCAACTTTTTGAATGTAATACTCACCGTTGAAGAGATTTTGGTCGAACCAGTGGCTGCCGCTCGCAAAGAGCCGGTGATACTCCGCTGCCGAGTCCTGGTCACCGAGGGCGCGCGCCATCTCCTCGCCCGCGCGCAACGCTCCCAGGTAATAGACCCCACAGAGAGGATTAGGGCCGTAGAACTCCACGTCGTAAGTGTTGTGTTGAACGCCTTCGGCCACGCCATCGCGGTTCCCATCCCAACCGTTTTCGATCCAGGCGAATTCCAGAGCGCGCTTGGCGTTGGGCCACAAACGTCGCAGCCAATCCGTGTCGCCGGATAATTTCCAATCACGGTAAAGTTTGATCAGGCAACCCATCTGGCCGTCCGCGGCGGCCATCTGCCAAATCTGCTTGCCATCCGGCAGATAGGAACGGAAGCCCATCAACCCGTTCGTGTCCGTGTTGCGTAGGAATTCCGATTCGCGCAACGAGTGCGCCAGCGTGGGAAAAACCTGCGCCGTGGCCTGCTCGTAATTCCAGACGTGCGTGCAACTACCGTGGCAGCAGCCCTGGTGGTCGTTACAGCCTTCAAATCCGTGGAACTCGCCATCCGCCGTGCGGAAGCAGGTGTTCGTGCGCAGGGTAGAAAGCGTGCTGGTGGCCGCATCCAGCACCGCGGGCGGGAGTGTGGATGACTCGAGGGCCCGGGCGAATGCGCGCGTTCGCGCTTCGAGCTGCGGAAGTTGGGCGGCGGCTTGACGGCTGGCCTCCCAGGCATGCGCAAAGCGCTCGGTATAGGCGTTGCCCACCACCGCAGTTTTGGGCACGCTTTCGGGAGCGGGCCAGCCGCAGCGCTCTGGCGTGCGATTGGGAAAATGCCATGCGAGGAGGAAGGTAACCGCTGCCTCGCCCCGTGCGGGGATGGTTTGCGTCACCGCCAAGGAACCCACGGGCATCGCGGACGGAGAAGCGGAGTCCAACGCGCCGTCGTCGCTGAAGTCGTCCCAGAAAGTCAGCACTCCATTCCACCACCCGGCCCGCTTCCACCCACGCAGATAGGAAACACTGCCCTCCGGCGCTCCCACGGCGCACAACGCGAACGTGCCTTTAACAGGATTGGAGGCCGCGAGGAAGGGATTATCCATGTACAAGCCGCTTAGGCCGGCGATCTGGCGGAAAGCCGCCTGCCTGCCCTCACTCCCCACGGGGTTTTCGATGCTCCACGCGATGCCAACCCGGGCGGGAGCGTTGTTGGCATTGCGGATCGTGTAGCGCAAAATCGCCACCGGCCACCCCGAGGCTTCGACATCCAGGGGCACGAGCGGATTAAATGCCTCCAGCCGGACTTCCACCGGCAACTGGGAATCGGTAAATGCGATTCGCGCAAAGGGGTACGCACCCGTAAAGGTGGCTTCGGCAAGACGCGGCAGACCCGGAGCATTATCCGACCCGAGGCCGCTCGGGTTCCTTTCGTACGGCGGCTGGAGGCGCGATTCCAGCACGCGCGCAACGGGTTCGCGCTCTCCCACCTTGACCCAAATGGCCGGGAAGGCGTAACTCAACTCGTTGCCCTTGTCCGGCCGGTTGAAGATCTCCCAATCGCGAAGTTGACCGCGGCCTCCGAGTGAGACCGTGCCCGTGCCGATGCCTCCCAGTGGAAACGCAATCATCTTCAGGTTGCGCCCCGTGAAAGTGCGGGGATAGTCAAGGGGAGGAAGCGGCAGGGTAGATGATTTTTGCGCGCCGCCTGCGCTTCCGGCGCCCATCTTGGCAGTTTGCCCCGCGAGCGTGGGCGCGGCGAGCGACGACGCCAGGGCGCCTCCGCCGGCAACTTCCTTCAAGAAATCCCGCCGCGCGTATTTCCTGCCTTTTCGTTTATCCGCCATGTTGTCTCCCGAGATCAACTCGCCTTCCCGCCCTTGTACTGCGACTGGATTCTCGCTCAGCAGTAAACTATGTCAAGGGGAAAATCGGGTTGACCCCCCGGACTCACTGCTCAACAGCGGGCGGCAAGGCCGGACCCGTCTACCTCGAACCCCGTTTGCGGGGAGAGACCCTGTGCCATCTTGCGCGTGGATGGCCTTCTGCACGGGCCAGGGTTGGCGACTTGAACGCCCAAGTGATAGGGAATCGGTAAACACTACGCCGTCAGAACGAAGCCGCTGGCGCGGCGGACGCTGCGCGTGCACGATCTCCGCGATTAGTCTTGCGATAACTTGGGGCACAGAGAAAGGAGGTCTCTGTGACCCATCTACGCAAAATCATGCTGGAGGAACTCCAGCGCCGAAATTACGCTACGACGACGATCGAGAACTACATTCATGCGGTGGAAGAATTCGCCAAGTACTTCCGAAGACCCCCCGACCGACTGAACCGGGAGCATCTGCGCGAATACCAGGCTTATCTGCTCCGCGAAAGGAAGCTCGAACCCCGCACGGTCAAACTGCACGTTTCCGCCTTGCGATTCTTTTTCGTTAAGACGCTCAAGCGTCGCTATCTGCTGGAGGACATCCCCTTTCCCAAAGTGCCGCGGCGGCTGCCCATAATTCTCAGTGTGGAAGAAGTGGGCCGGCTGCTCGATTCGGCTCGCAACCTGATGGATCGTACCCTGCTGATGGTGCTCTACTCCACCGGCATGCGGAATCGCGAACTTCGCAACCTGCAGGTCAAAGACATCGATAGTAAAGCCATGCTGATCCACATTCAGCACGGCAAAGGAGGGCGTGACCGCTACGTTCCGCTCAGCCCCAAGTTGCTGGAGACTTTGCGCGAGTACTGGCGCTGGATGAAGCCGAAGACCTGGCTGTTTCCCGGCACGGTCGATGGCTGGCGGGCGGATAAACCGATTACTCCGAAGGTGGTTTGGGACGCCTGTCAGTCCGCCGCGGAGCGGGCCGGCCTCGAAAAGCACGTATCGGCGCACCTGCTCCGCCACAGCTATGCAACTCACCTGTTAGAGGAAGGCGCCGACCTGCGCACGATTCAGTTGCTGCTCGGTCACGTCGACCTTCGGCACACGGCCCTTTACTTGCACCTCTCGCGGCGGCACCTGCAGGCCGTGGCCAATCCGCTGGACACCATGAAGGTGTCCGGCCCCGAAACCCTCTACCATTCGCGGAAGAGACACAAAAAATGATTCGGCCCACCCTCGAGGTGGCCGATATCATTCGCGCCCAAGGCGAGCACTTCATCGAACGCAGTCGGTCCTGGTTGACATGGGCACAGCGGAAGGTGCTGTACGCCATCGCGCGTTGCCGCACCGCCGCTCTGGGCGGCCACCGGGACCGATGCGTGCGTTGCGGCCATCGTGCCATCTCCTACAACTCGTGTCGCAATCGCCACTGCCCCAAGTGTCAGACGGGCGCACGCAACCGTTGGCTGGCCGAGCGCAGCAAGGAATTACTCCCGGTTCGCTACGTGCATGTGGTCTTCACCCTCCCGCACCAACTGGCACCCCTCGCCTATCAGAATAAGCGCCTCCTCTATCGCTTGCTCTTCCAAGCCAGCGCCGCGACCCTCCTGGAAGTTGCCGCCACTCCCCAACATCTCGGCGCACACATCGGCTTCCTCAGCGTGCTTCACACCTGGGGACAGAACCTGCAGCATCACCCCCATATCCACTGCGTGATTCCGGCGGGCGGTCTGTCCGCCGATCACACACGCTGGATTCAGCCCCGGTATCCTTTCTTTCTACCGGTGAAGGTTCTCAGCCGCGTATTTCGCGGCAAGTTTGTGGCGGGCCTGCAACGAGCCTTCCGACAAGGTAAACTTGGATTTTACGGAGATCAAAAGTCCCTCCAAGATCCGAAGCTATTCCGCGCGCTGGTTCGTTCCCTCTTCCGCCAGGACTGGATCGTTTACGCTAAGCCGCCCTTCGGCGGTCCTCAATATGTTCTGCATTACCTGGCCCGTTACACCCATCGCGTCGCCATTTCCAACCATCGGCTGATCTCCTTCCAAAACGGCCAAGTCAGTTTCCGCTGGAAGGACTACGCCCATGGTAGCAAGCAGCGGATCATGACCCTCAGCGCCGACGAATTCCTGCGGCGATTCCTCTTCCACGTCCTGCCCAAGGGCTTCGTTCGCATCCGTTTCTTCGGCTTTCTCGCCAACCGCCGACGTGCCACCCTCTTGCCCATTTGCCGACAACTGCTCGCCGCTCAATCGAAAGCGTGTTCTCCCTGTCCGGCTCTACCCCAGCCGCCACCCCTGTGGTCTTGCCCCATCTGTGGTGGACCCATGGTGATCATCGAGCGGCTCACGGCGGTACAGATGGCTCTGCGGGCAGTTGACCTGCGAGGTTTCCTTGACAGCTCCTGAACCCCGTCCAGTCTCGAATGCCCGGCGCGTTCCGGCGCGCACCCTCGAAGTGTGCACGCGCACCGAAAATCCCGCAGCCACGCCCTGCCGGCCAGCGTCTGCGATCGTTCTTGGTCACGCTAATGTCCGCCACCGGCTATTTTCAAAGTCAATGCCGAGGATTCTGGTCGAGGGTCTTGATAACCGAGCACGTCCGGACCGTATACAACTCACATAATCCCGGTTGCCCGCGTCCGCCGCAAACGCCAGCGGCTTCATTCAAACGGCTCTATCGAAAGTGACCCGGCGAATCACCATTTCCGCGCTTTCCCAACACTTTCGCGCCGGGTCACTCCCGATAGAGCCCTAACGTTACACAGGATCTATCTCGGCCGGCGGACACTCTCCGTGATGGCGACTTTCGTCGTATAAGCTTATCCTTGACTTCCCCAAGCTCCTCCTCAGTTTTCTTCGTTTCCTGGTCCTTGCTGGGTTCCCCGCTTGGCCGGACTAGCACCCTGATGGGGCGTCTTGGGATGACGACCTCTCGGGCGAAAAGGAGGATGTCGCGCTAACGGCGTGCCGTCACGGATGAGTGACAATGTGATGCCATTACCTAGCGCGGCACCCTGTTGCATAAGTCAGAAAGCGAGCCTCAAGTGAAATTGCACCGACCTCCCCCCGGTTGCCTCACTGTAGGTACCAAACGCTGCAGGATTGGTTATCTGCGTGTTTAAGCCATAAAACGAATGGCGATTGAATAGGTTAAAGAACTCCCCCGCGAAGTTCACTCGAATGTTTTCGCGGACCGGGAAGTCCTTGTTAACGGAAAAGTTTTCACCCGCAAACCCGCAGGTTCGCACATTGGACGTCTGCGTCACCTCCCCTAGCTGGTAAGCACTGGCAGCTGTTAAGGCATTATCGTTGAGATAGAATTCCTTCGCCGGATTACCGGGTTCGAGGCTGCCACAGCCAACGCCGGTTTTAAGGGGTTGGCCTGTATAGTACGAAGCAGGTAGCGAGATGGCATACCCTTTTGGGTAATAGGATTGCCAGCCAGCAACCGACCAATTCCCTACAGCCTGCTTGGCAATAGGATTTGTCACCTCGAGGAAGCGCTTGCCGAGCCCAAAAGGCAGCTGATAAGTGTAGGTCAGCGAATAGACCTGGGGCTCGTCTAAAGGGGGGAAATGGCGTGACAGTGGCAACTGAGCACGGTTAAGTTGTTCCTGGTTCCAGAGGCTCTTCGAGATGGTATAGGCGAACATCATGGTCAATCCCTGTCCTACGCGTTTATGCACCTCCGTCACGAGTGAATTGTAGGAGCTTCTCGAGTCCGTCCGGGCCCCGTAAATTACTCCGCCCGGATATTGCGGCCACTGCAATAGGGCCGTCTCGACGCTTCCGGTAAATCCAGAGTAGGGAATCGGAACCCCGTTAGAGAACAGAGCATCTGGAGCCCGGGCCACGGGAGAATTGATGTCAGCACTGAGGAGGCCGCCGAGAGCGAGGTACTGGGGGGCGAGGCTGTTGATGTTATATTGATAAACGCGTCCAGGGATCCCGAACAAACCAACGTATTCGACGCGCAACGAAATATTCCCTGGTAACGCTCGTTCCCCACCAAAGCCAAGATTCAGGTTCCTTCCCGGTTTTCGGTCCAAATAGGGGTTGAACGCGTATGTGCCCCCCCCGTTATCCAACGCGGGATTGAGGTCGGGGAGAGAGGGCAAAGGCCCGGGAAAGCCATTCTGCCAGTTAAATGCCGGACTGACACCAGCGTCCGGACTCACCTTGTTGATGGTCGCGGTCCAACCGTCCTCGGGCATCTGGAACCCATTGATCAGATCAGCACTCTGGGGAGTGTAATCGATCCCGGCAGAGGTGCGGATCACCGTCTTTTGGTTTAAGGCGTAGGCAATCCCCAGGCGCGGCCCCCAGTTTCCCAAGTCCCAGTCCCAAAGGTACTTCCGGTCGTTCCGTCCAGGACCGTAGCCCCAAAACTCCAAGGCTCCCGGAATCCCTCCTGCCCCAGGGTTGGAAAGCGTTGGATCTATGCCGGACATGCGGTTTTGGGTTTCATAAATGGGTTCAAGTAAGTCCCACCGCAGCCCGTAGTTGATCGTCAGCTTTTTCGTGACCCGCCAACTATCCTGAGCGAAAAACCCCCAGCTTTCGGCCGTATGCTGATTCGAGAGGGGGGATGACAGCGTTGCGTTGTCCACTAGACCCAGCAGAAAACTCGCGTATCCCTCCCCGGTGGCGGGGAAGCCCGGTAGCCCGGTCTCCGAACTGGCGAAGGTCATGCTCCCTCCCCCACTCGGCATAACCCAGTACCTCGCTTGCGTATCCGTAAATTGCCCGCCGAATTTGGCATTGTGGCGCCCCTTCACCCAACTCAAGTCTGCATCTATGGGAACGCTCCCGGCGACATCCGATGAGGAGCCGCCCCCGCCGCCGAAGGTTAGAGAAGCACCGTAGCCGGGCGTGTTGAACCCCTGAGCAACTGCATCTACGATTGAAACACCCGGAGTGCCACATCCATATGTCCCCTTCAATCCTATTGTGCAGCCGTAGGTCGCGCTCGCAAGACCCACTGCTCCAATCGTATGATAGGGCACCGTCCATCCGCCTCGGATGTTGAAAACCAGGTTTGGCCGTAAAATGCGAGTATAGTTAATCTCGATATGCGGTTGCCAAGCGAGGACCCGGGACGTCTGGGAAATCGTCGTCGGGAAAACAGATCCACTAACAGAGTTGTTCCGCGGAACGTGTTGCACACCCACAGTGAACCTGTTCTGGCCAAAGTCGCCGTCGACCTTTATTGTGAATTTATCGACGGTGACGGGCGAAGGCGCGTTCTGACCCGACCAGTTATTCGCCAGCCCCGAACTGGTGGGCGGCGGGAGCTGAGTCTGGAGAGCCTGCGAAATGGAACTCAACGGCGTATTTATCGTATTGTTCGGGAATGGGTCCCGAACGAGTACGCCATTGACCGTCCGGGTCGTGCTCGGGTCGTAAATCTCTCCCGCGTAAACGGGCCGCCCCAAAGCGTCGGTCCCGACCGATTGTGCACCCAAGAATTCGCTGAAGTTGCCGCCGCGCAACAACGCGTCTGGAACAGTTTCTATTACGCCCGTTGCTGCCGTAGCCAGCCGATAGCCATCGTACGAGGCGAAGAAGAAGACCTTGTTCTTGACAATGGGGCCCCCCAGAACCCCCCCGAACTCGTTTTGGTTGTACGGGCTCACCTTCGTAGCAAAAAAGTTCCGCGCATCAAATATGTCGTTGCGGATATATTCGAACATGCTCCCATGGAACTCATTGGTGCCCGACTTGGTGACAAAGTCCATCGCCGAGCCCTGATTCTGGCCATATTCGGGCATTAGATTGGTAGCTATGCGAATTTCCTGTATGGTGTCGGGAATTGGCGCCGAGTCGTCCCTCGTCGTCTCTGCGTAATTGCCAACGGCGCTGACTCCATCGATGTTGTAACTCCCATAGTTACGCACGCCATACATGTATGCGCCCTGCGTCTGCCCCTGGTCACCGGCCGACGCTGACCCGTACTGCGCCGTGAAATCCAAATTTATACCGGCAAACGTCCGCATCCACTGCATCATGTTACGAGATCCTCCATTGACCGCGAGCGGCAATTGATTGACCTCTTCGTTGACTCGGGTGGCGCCCGCCATGCTCGATACCGTGTCAATCACCGGAGCTGTAGCGGTAACGGCCACAGTCTGAGCGACGATCCCTACAGCAAGGTTAAAATCCAGGCTCTGCGTCGCGCCCTCGATCACTCGTACTCCTGCTATCTGGGTCGTCTTGAAGCCTTGCTTAGTGGCCGTCACAATGTACGTGCCAGTAGGCATTCTTTCAAAAACGTAAGCGCCATCTCCATTGGAAACCGTCTTGGTCTCGACGTTCGTTGCTAATTCGCGTGCCACCATCACGGCTCCTGTAATCACCGCTCCGGAGGAGTCCCACACGGTGCCCGTGATGATTCCCACATCCTGTTGCGCGTAAACCGAAGGGTTCAACATTAACCACGGGATCAACAATGCAACCCATTTCCTCTTCATTGTGACCTCTCTCACCGTGAAATTTAATTTTGAATGGACCTTGCCCCCCCCGACGCCTGGCAAATCAATAGCGACCACAATCTATCCTCAACGCTCTTGCTGGGCTGCCGTGGTAGGGCACGCAATCGCATCAGCTCTCCGCATGCTGGAGGAGATCACAGCGCGAACTGCGAGCGCTACACCGGCTACAACAAGCACAACAATCACGAGGCCGATCACGATTCTCAGCCACGCAGCCAATCCTGGAAAGATAAATGCCCCAAAGTGTGCCAACATGAGTTAAATGTCGCATTTCCTGTGATTCCTTTCACGGCGTGTTTTTGGCAGTCTACTGTCATAGGAATCGCGTCCGGGACGAGCTTCGTGGTCAGGATCGTTAATTGGATGCGCAAACCGGAAAAGTGGAACCAAATGACCCTTTTTCTGCCGCAAATCTGGGATAACTCCTGACTAACGGACTCCGCTTCCTTCTGGCACCATTCGAATCAGGGCGCTGCCCATTCCGCGGTTTGCAGACCTGTACGTCCCAGACCATCAGAGCAAGATGAGGAGCCGCACCGCGCTGGGATCGTTTTCGAGTGCCCGACCATCCTGAACCTGAGGTGTGGCGGTCTACACTACGCCGTTAGAACGAAGCCGCTGGCGCGGCGGACGCTGCGCGTGCACGATCTCCGCGATTAGTCTTGCGATAACTTGGGGCACAGAGAAAGGAGGTCTCTGTGACCCATCTACGCAAAATCATGCTGGAGGAACTCCAGCGCCGAAATTACGCTACGACGACGATCGAGAACTACATTCATGCGGTGGAAGAATTCGCCAAGTACTTCCGAAGACCCCCCGACCGACTGAACCGGGAGCATCTGCGCGAATACCAGGCTTATCTGCTCCGCGAAAGGAAGCTCGAACCCCGCACGGTCAAACTGCACGTTTCCGCCTTGCGATTCTTTTTCGTTAAGACGCTCAAGCGTCGCTATCTGCTGGAGGACATCCCCTTTCCCAAAGTGCCGCGGCGGCTGCCCATAATTCTCAGTGTGGAAGAAGTGGGCCGGCTGCTCGATTCGGCTCGCAACCTGATGGATCGTACCCTGCTGATGGTGCTCTACTCCACCGGCATGCGGAATCGCGAACTTCGCAACCTGCAGGTCAAAGACATCGATAGTAAAGCCATGCTGATCCACATTCAGCACGGCAAAGGAGGGCGTGACCGCTACGTTCCGCTCAGCCCCAAGTTGCTGGAGACTTTGCGCGAGTACTGGCGCTGGATGAAGCCGAAGACCTGGCTGTTTCCCGGCACGGTCGATGGCTGGCGGGCGGATAAACCGATTACTCCGAAGGTGGTTTGGGACGCCTGTCAGTCCGCCGCGGAGCGGGCCGGCCTCGAAAAGCACGTATCGGCGCACCTGCTCCGCCACAGCTATGCAACTCACCTGTTAGAGGAAGGCGCCGACCTGCGCACGATTCAGTTGCTGCTCGGTCACGTCGACCTTCGGCACACGGCCCTTTACTTGCACCTCTCGCGGCGGCACCTGCAGGCCGTGGCCAATCCGCTGGACACCATGAAGGTGTCCGGCCCCGAAACCCTCTACCATTCGCGGAAGAGACACAAAAAATGATTCGGCCCACCCTCGAGGTGGCCGATATCATTCGCGCCCAAGGCGAGCACTTCATCGAACGCAGTCGGTCCTGGTTGACATGGGCACAGCGGAAGGTGCTGTACGCCATCGCGCGTTGCCGCACCGCCGCTCTGGGCGGCCACCGGGACCGATGCGTGCGTTGCGGCCATCGTGCCATCTCCTACAACTCGTGTCGCAATCGCCACTGCCCCAAGTGTCAGACGGGCGCACGCAACCGTTGGCTGGCCGAGCGCAGCAAGGAATTACTCCCGGTTCGCTACGTGCATGTGGTCTTCACCCTCCCGCACCAACTGGCACCCCTCGCCTATCAGAATAAGCGCCTCCTCTATCGCTTGCTCTTCCAAGCCAGCGCCGCGACCCTCCTGGAAGTTGCCGCCACTCCCCAACATCTCGGCGCACACATCGGCTTCCTCAGCGTGCTTCACACCTGGGGACAGAACCTGCAGCATCACCCCCATATCCACTGCGTGATTCCGGCGGGCGGTCTGTCCGCCGATCACACACGCTGGATTCAGCCCCGGTATCCTTTCTTTCTACCGGTGAAGGTTCTCAGCCGCGTATTTCGCGGCAAGTTTGTGGCGGGCCTGCAACGAGCCTTCCGACAAGGTAAACTTGGATTTTACGGAGATCAAAAGTCCCTCCAAGATCCGAAGCTATTCCGCGCGCTGGTTCGTTCCCTCTTCCGCCAGGACTGGATCGTTTACGCTAAGCCGCCCTTCGGCGGTCCTCAATATGTTCTGCATTACCTGGCCCGTTACACCCATCGCGTCGCCATTTCCAACCATCGGCTGATCTCCTTCCAAAACGGCCAAGTCAGTTTCCGCTGGAAGGACTACGCCCATGGTAGCAAGCAGCGGATCATGACCCTCAGCGCCGACGAATTCCTGCGGCGATTCCTCTTCCACGTCCTGCCCAAGGGCTTCGTTCGCATCCGTTTCTTCGGCTTTCTCGCCAACCGCCGACGTGCCACCCTCTTGCCCATTTGCCGACAACTGCTCGCCGCTCAATCGAAAGCGTGTTCTCCCTGTCCGGCTCTACCCCAGCCGCCACCCCTGTGGTCTTGCCCCATCTGTGGTGGACCCATGGTGATCATCGAGCGGCTCACGGCGGTACAGATGGCTCTGCGGGCAGTTGACCTGCGAGGTTTCCTTGACAGCTCCTGAGCCCTGTCCAGTCTCGAATGCCCGGCGCGTTCCGGCGCGCACCCTCGAAGTGTGCACGCGCACCGAAAATCCCGCAGCCACGCCCTGCCGGCCAGCGTCTGCGATCGTTCTTGGTCACGCTAATGTCCGCCACCGGCTATTTTCAAAGTCAATGCCGAGGATTCTGGTCGAGGGTCTTGATAACCGAGCACGTCCGGACCGTATACAACTCACATAATCCCGGTTGCCCGCGTCCGCCGCAAACGCCAGCGGCTTCATTCAAACGGCTCTATCGAAAGTGACCCGGCGAATCACCATTTCCGCGCTTTCCCAACACTTTCGCGCCGGGTCACTCCCGATAGAGCCCTAACGTTATCCGGGACCGATCCCCAGCGACTGCTATGCCGTTGCTCCCGTCCCTCGAATACGGCTTTTGCGCGCGTTGCTAGCGGAAGTAGATTTCCCATCAACTTACGGAACGCTCTCACTATGGCGTAGAATAGCGGCGTAATCCTGCGCGAGCAGTATACGGATCATTGGCGAGGACGTTATGCCGATCAGCCGAATTGATTTCGTCCAGCTGTTTGACATTGACCTTGGCAGAAAGAGGCGAATTCCGGACGTGCGGGGGCTGCTCGCTTCAGACTCCAGCAGCCCGGCCTATGAGCGGTATGTGAGCAGCTTCGAATGGCTCTTCGAAGCGCAGGGCACGCCCGCAAACAGCGAGGCCCGAGCCGAGGACCCAACCAGGTTACTGCTGTCCCGGGAGGTCCATTGCCCTTACTCGCTGGATCGCTTTGACCGATTTGCTCTCGTGGGAGACAGCCACGACGAGAATGACCGGGGAGGCGTGATTACGATTTCTCAAACTCTCAAAGCGGCAATGGTCTGTATTTGGCGGCAATATGAAGGCACGAGTAATCCAGATCCGTTGAAAATCAGACACTCGGGGTCGGCGGACATCCCCAAGCATTACTTGAAGCAACTCTCGGGCATCTTCGATTACATCTCCGAGGGACAGATGATGTATCCGTTCATAAGCGTTCGCTACTCATCGTCAGATCTTGAAGAAGTCATTAATCAAAATGCAGTCCTCCTCGGAACACTTGTTTCCGGTGGGCTTGATCATGAGCCCGATGAAACGATGAGACGATATGTGGCGGAGAATCTGAGTTGGCGGCGCTACGAAGGTCTTTTCTTGCGATCAACGTCGGGGATGGGGATTTACACCAGCGGGACCGAGCAGACGGAAGCCGCTGACGTTGGTTTGTATGAAACCACGTTTTTCCGCGCTGTACAAGTCTGCGAGCTGTGCTTATTAGAGCAGAGGTTGCTCAGAACCTATCGAACCCGAGCGAACAGCGACGCCAAGAAGGTGCGCATCATTCCCAGGTTTTTGATGGTTGAGAAAAGACGTGAAGAATTGCTCGTTCTCGAAGACGACCTGATTAACGCTCTGCCGTTCTGGTCCCCCGAATCCATGCGCCTGGTACGAAAGGCCCAAGAGGTATTCAACATTCCTATGTTCTTACGGGATGCCGTGGATAGCTACGACTTTCTGGAGTCGCGGTATCAGAATACCAAGACGACGGCGCTGGCGGCGGTGGCGGTCGCTGCGTACGTGCTGGAGAAACTGGGGGTATGGACAGCAATCGGGCATTCCGTACGCTTCATTCGATAACTAGCGTGTTCGGAATTGAATTGTGGGTTAGCGCGGTCGAGGCTGGGGCTCCAGGCGCGAATTACTCCTGCCTAGTCGCCAAGTATTTAGTAATCGCCGAAGGTCGCGCCACACCGGACACTTTGACGGACAACGCCCTTGCCACGGTTGTGTCGGGCGCCCCTGGCGATGCTGACGTTTTGTCGCCGCTGTCGACGCGCTTCGCAGACCCATTTCCTACCGGCAGGAAATTTGCGGCGGGAATTGTAAAATCTTTTCCTACCGGCAGGAAATACCGCAAGAATTCTATTGACAACATATCTTGTCTTTGCGCTAGCCTTAGAATGCGTTGACCGTAGCACTGCCCTTTAGGGCGGCACATGCCGGGCTAAAGCGCGGCGCTACTGAAAAAGGGAATTAAGTTAGCTGGACGATGGGGCACCGCGGATGACCGGCATGGAAGAATCTAGTTTGCGCCCGTCGTGGCGGCAGATGGGCACCCCCCACCGCGGACGAGTCCGCGGGGGAAAAAGCGGGAGCAAGCTCCCGCACTCCGAAACTTCACTCAGGCGGCGCACGGAAAAGAGATGTTATTTTATGTCGAACGAAGCCGCTATGTGTATGAAAACAACCAACAATAAGCCATTTTGTCCGACAGAAAAGGCACCATTTCTGCACAATTGACAGCCATGAGGATGACATTTTATGCGGGATGGCACGTATGTTGCGGGAATCGGAGGCTTTTTTGTCGCTATTCGCACCCCTAAGGAATGAATGGCTCGCTTCAAAATGCAGAAACTCGAGGGACGGGCGCGTGGCGCTCCCGCCGAAGCAGGCAAGGCGCCCACGCTCCAGGGCGCGAGACGCCCGCAACACTTCCGCTATTTCACTTTGTGGCGCGCCACCAATTCAACCCTCGGCCACCTGCCGCAATCATGTAGAATGGTCGCTTGGGCAAAATTCCATCGGGTTTGCGCGTAAGGAATTCAAGTTTCTACAGACTCGCCATCGAGCCAGCGCTTGGGAGGGCCGAAACACGCATGGACGCGAGTTGAAAGAAACGGACGTCGCGCGGATGATCCATCAAAACACAAAAACCTTGGCGCTGGCGATCCTGCTTACTTTTGGTGCCGGAACCGGCCTGGGCCAGGAAAGGACATCCTTCCAAGTGCAAGGTGTCGTTCGCGACGGGACCGGCGCTCCCGTACCGGGCGCAGGAGTCACGCTGAGCAACGCCCAATTCCGTGTCAGCCAGTTCACCGATCGAGAAGGCCGATTCCGTTTTGACCACTTGCCCATTGCGGCAGGGACGCTCGCCGTGCGGAGCGGCGTCTTCACGCCCGTTCAACAGAACTGGGACGCGCGCACCCAGGGTTCGAGACCGGTGGAGATCACCCTTGCTCCCAAGGCCCTCACCGAACGCGTCACCGTGACCGCCACCCGCACCGAGCAGCGTGTGAGCGACACTGCGTCGAGCGTGACGGTGTTAAGTCAGGAGGATCTCGCTACCAGCGGAGCGCTTACCCTCGACGATGCGCTGGACGAAATTCCCGGTTTCATGCTCTATCGGCGCAACGGCAGTCTGACGGCCAATCCCACCTCCCTCGGAGTATCGCTGCGAGGCGTCGGGACAAGCGGCGCCAGCCGTGCACTGGTGATTTCCGACGGCATTCCGCTCACCGACCCCTTCGGCGGCTGGGTTTATTGGGACCGTATCCCTGAGACTTCCGTGGGCGCGGTGGAAGTGGTCGAGGGCGGGGTTTCCGACCTCTATGGCGGAGATGCGCTGGGAGGCGTCATCAACGTCGTTCCCCGCCGCCTTCGCGACTCTTCCCTTTCCCTGGAGACTTTCTACGGAAACGAACAGACGCCGGATGCGTCTCTCACTGCCAGCCTTCGCCAAGGCCCCTGGCTCGCCATTGTTTCCAGCGAGGGATTCCACACCAACGGCTACGTTGCCGTATTGCCTCCTTTGCAGGGCAGCGTGGATACGCCCGTGGCTTCGGAGCACTTTGACGGGCAGTTCACGCTGGAGCGCCTTTTCTCTGAACAGGGGCGAGTGTTCGCGCGCGGGTCGATTTTTGAAGATGCTCGGAAGAACGGTACGCCTCTCCAAAACAACGACACTCGCCTGCGCCAGATCGCCGTGGGCGCCGACTGGCAATCATCCGCGGCGGGCGCCTTGACCTTTCGCGCCTACGGCGGCCCGGAAGACTACGATCAGAGCTTCTCCTCGATCGCTGCGTAACCAGGATAGTGAGACGCTCACCGACATCCAGCGCGTGCCCTCGTACCAAGCCGGACTCTCAGCGCAGTGGACGCGCACGGCGGGCGCCCACCAGACACTTGCCGCCGGGTTCGACGGCCAGGAAGTGCGGGGCGCTAGCAACGAGCTGATGTATTCTTCCGGAAGTATTTCCGACGCCGTGGGGGCGGGTGGACGGCAGCGCTTCTGGGGACTCTACGGGGAGGACATCGTCCGCATCAACACGCGCTGGCTCATCACCGGCGGCGCGCGCGTGGATGACTGGAGCAATTATGACGCGCTCTCCGTCAAGCGCCCGCTCGCCACCCCCGGCCCTTTGCAAGTCACCGATTTCCTGGCGCGCAGCGAGCAGGCTTTCAGCCCTCGACTTTCCACCCTTTTCCGCGTGAAGGAAAACCTGGCGATTCGGGCCTCCATGTATCGAGCGTTTCGCCCGCCCACACTGAACGAACTCTACCGCAATTTTCGCCAGGGAAATACGCTGACCGAAGCCAACAGCGGCCTGACCGCCGAACAACTGACCGGCGCGGAAGCCGGAGCGAGCTACAGCGCGTGGCATGAGCGGCTGAGCGTGCGCGGCACACTTTTCTGGAGTGACATCAGCAACCCCATCGCCAACGTCACGCTCTCCACCACTCCCAGCTTGATCACCCAGCAGCGGCAGAATCTGGGCGAAACGCGTTCGCGGGGAATTGAGCTGGAAGCTGAAGGCAGCCTGACCCGCTCGGTCACTCTCTCCGGGGGATATCAATTCGTAGACGCGACGGTCACGAGTTTCCCGGGTGATGCGCTACTCGTGGGATTGCTGGTTCCCCACGTTCCGCGGCATGACCTAACCTTCCAAGCCCGGTACTCGCGCCCCGCGCCGCATTACCGCCGCTCTGCAAGGAAGCTTTATCGGATCGACTTTCGACGATGTTCTGAACACGCTCCCACTGAACCATTACTTCCTGCTCAACGCACTGGCTTCTCGCCCGCTGGGGCACGGCATGGAAGTCTTTGTGGCGGGAGAAAACCTCTTGAATCAGCGGTACGATGTGGCCCGCACCCCCTTCCTCACCAACGGACCTCCCATCCTGTTTCGAGCCGGTTTCCGGATATCGATTCCGTCGCCGCGGCCCCGGGAGTGACCCGTTTCAATGGAAATTTGCACTGGCTCGGCGTAAGATGCCGCAGGGTCGCCGGAGGCGATTTGCGCGGTTCGCCGCCGGGACGCCCTATGGTAAGCGAAGTCCACGCGGGTGGCGCATGCATCGCCTTTCATGTTTGCGCTCCTCCCAAGCTGCAAATGGGGTGTGGGATCATGTCAATGGATGAGGCGCATGCATTGAAAAGCAAGGTGTGCGCCACCCGTGGTTCTTGCTTGTTACTCGCCACGGGTCACTTGTCACTGTTCCTAGGGGAGGTTTTTCATTCATGCGCCATCGATTGAACCGCCGCAGGTTTCTGAAGCAAAGCGCCTCAACGTTGCTCGCCGCCTCGGCGTGGCCGGCCCCGATTCCCGCCGCCCAACCGCCGGGTTCCAATCCCGACCACGAGTGGCGCGTCTACGGCGGCAATTCCGCCGGATGGCATTATTCGCCGCTCGATCAGATCAACCGCGCTAACGTGCATAAACTCCAGGTTGCCTGGACGTATCACACCGGTGACAGCCGGCGCAAACCCGCCACGACCATCGAGTGCAATCCCCTGGTGGTGAACGGCGTAATGTACCTTACTACCGCGCAACTGAAGCTCTGCGCGCTCGAGGCCGCCACGGGCAAACTCCTTTGGCAATACGATCCATTCGAAGGCATGGATGAGGATACCCCGCGCGGAGTAAATCGCGGCGTGGCGTACTGGGAAGACGGCAACGACCAGCGCATCCTTTTTGTCGCCCGCGCCCGCCTGTGCGCGTTTGACGCCAAGACCGGCAAGCTCATTCGCGATTTCGGCCAGGGTGGCAGCGTGGATTTGAAACGTGGCTTGGGCCGCGACATCCGCGAATTGACGTACGACGTCACTTCGCCCGGCATCATTCACAAAAACCTGATCATCCTGGGATCGATGTGCGGAGAGGGCCCGGACCCCGCTGCGCCCGGCCACATTCGCGCTTTTGACGTGCGCACGGGCGTGATGGCCTGGATCTTTCACACCCTTCCCCGCCCCGGAGAGATCGGCAACGACGCGTGGCAAGGTGATTCCTGGCGCACCACGGGCGGCGCCAACGATTGGGGTGGAATGACGCTGGATGAAAAGCGCGGCTGGGTCTTCGTTTCCACGGGTTCCGCGGCTTTCGATTTCTATGGCGGCCAGCGCCTGGGCACTAACCTTTTTGCCAATTGCGTAATTGCGCTCGATGCCGCTACCGGTAAGCGCATCTGGCACTACCAGGTGGTGCACCACGATTTGTGGGATCGGGACCTTCCCTGCCCCGCTTCCCTGGTCACGTTGAACATTGGCGGCAAGCACGTGGATGCTGCCGTTCAGGCCACCAAGTTCGGCCAGCTTTTCATCCTCGACCGCGAAACCGGTAGGCCCCTGTTCCCGATGGAAGAACGGCCCGTACCACCCTCGGATGTTCCCGGCGAACAAGCTTGGCCCACACAGCAGCAGGTGCTGAAGCCGCCGCCTTACGCGCGCCAAATCTTTACCGAAGACGACATCACCAATATCTCGCCGGAAGCGCACGCGTACGTTCTGGAAACCTTCAAGAAATCGCGCAGCGGCACCTGGTGCCCCCCCAGCTTGCAGGGGACCATCGTCTTTCCCGGATTCGACGGCGGCTCGAATTGGGGCGGCGGTTCGTTCGACCCCACAACCGGTTGGTATTACATCAACTCCCACGATGAACCTTGGACCATGACCCTCGTACCCGCTCCGGAAGGTGCCGGCTATCCCTATTCGCACACTGGCTATATCCACTTTGTTGACCAGGAAGGGTACGCGGCCATTAAGCCGCCCTGGGGCCAGCTCACGGCTTTCAACTTGAACCAGGGTGAGATCGTGTGGCAGGTGGTGCTCGGTGAATTTAAGGAGTTAACCGCGCGCGGCATTCCACCCACCGGCACGCAGAACATTGGAGGTTCCATCGTTACCGCCGGCGGGATGGTCTTTATCGGTTCAACCCAGGATGAAATGTTTCGCGCGTTCGATAAGACCAACGGCAAGCTTTTGTGGGAAGCACCGCTCCCCGCGGGCGGGTACGCGACCCCCTGCACCTATGAAGCCGGAGGCAAGCAGTACGTGGTCATCGCGGCGGGTGGCGGCGGCAAGCCACGCACGCGTTCAGGCGATGCCTACGTGGCTTTTGCCTTGCCGTGAGCAGTTTCCGGCGCGAACAAGTGGAGTGTTGTCACGGAGGGCATTTGAATTTGCCATCCTCGCCCCCTTGGGGGAGAGGATGCGACGGAAGATCAATTTCTATTTTTTGGTGTTGTTTTCATGACAGCTACCCTGCCGAAATACCTGGCCCTTCGCGCCGTTGTCATGACGCTCGCTCTCGTTGCGCTCACGGGAAGCGGCCCCTTGCGCGCCCAGGACAAGGCTTCCGCGCCGCAGGCCGCGAAAACGCAGCCCCTGCCTTTCAGCCACAAGCTGCACACGCAATTCCTGCAAGAGTGCAAAGATTGTCACCAGGTTTCCTCCGACGGCTGGACCATGAGCTATCCCCCTGAGGGGAAATGCATGACGTGCCACGTTACCATCAAGGCGGACAGCCCCGCTATCAAGAAGCTAGCCGAATACGCATCTCAGAAGAAGCCCGTTCCCTGGGTGCGTATCTACGAAGTGCCGGACTACGTTTACTTTTCACACCGGACTCACATAAATAAGGCGAAACTCGATTGTGAAGCCTGCCACGGCCCCGTCCGCGAACGCGACGTGTTGACCAAAGAAAAACCCACCTCCATGCCCGCATGCATCAATTGTCACAAGGAAAAGGGCGCCCCAACCGGCTGCCGCACTTGCCACGATACGATTTGATTTTGCGGACGAGGGGAGCGTTAGCCCGACTTTCGCAGTTGGGGCAGTAGGCGGCGGGTAAGTGGTTTATTTTCAGCAGAGCGATCTCCAAGGTCTACACTACAATTTGAGCTGCACCCGCTGATCGATGACGGTCTCCGCGGGCTTGATGCGGGGTGGCGGTTGCGACGGCAGTGCCAGATGGAGTTGGTGGAGCAGGAGCATCTGCTCGGGTTCCGGCTGCGTGTAGCGCGGCATGATGAGCCAGCGCCCGTCGGTGGTGGGCAGGCAGACGTCGAGCATTTGAATCGTGGCCAGTTTCTCCAGCACGGCGCGCGGTGTCAGCCCCGGGGCGCAGGGGGCTAGCCGCTGCCGGAGGGTGACCGACAAAGCGTAAGCGAGGAAAGCCACAAAGATGTGGGCCTCCACGCGCTTCTCGACTTGGTGATAAATCGGACGCAGCCCCAATTCGCTCTTCAAGGTTTTGAAGGCCGCTTCGATCTGGGTGAGGAGGATATAGAGTTCCCAGAGCACTTCCGGCTTCTCTCCCAGCAGGTTCGAGCGCAGCAGATAGTGGCCATCGCGGAGTTCCGCCTTCTGCAACTTCTCTTGGTCCAAGTGAAAGGAGAAAGTCTGGCGGGTGACTTCCTCTCCCTCGCGGGGCAAGTGTAGAGGCACGAAGCCGAAGGCGCGGCCGGCGTCCTTCTTGGCCGCACCGATGCGCAGCAGCAATTGATCGCGCGCCGGAGCACTGCGGCGCAACTTGCGCAAGGTCTTCAGCAAGCGAACCAACTTGCGCCGCCGTATGGCGCGTTCCTTGGCGTACCGGCCTTCACTCTTGGCCAGCACGTACAGTTCGCCGTCTTCCACGAATAACTTCACTTCCACCGATTCGCGCACCTTCTGCCAGGGCAATTCCAGCCAGCGCTTTGCGTACTGCTGAATCTTGCCGCGCGGCGTCCCCACCAGGTAGAAAACTTCCCGTCCCCCGGTGCGCATCTCTGCCAGCACCTCTTCGGTCGGAATCCCCCGATCCATCACCCACACCCGCCGCGCCCGCCCGTACTGCGCTTCGATCTGGTCGAGAAATCCGCGCAGCGTGGTGCGGTCTGAGGTGTTGCCCGCCAGCACTTCGTAAGCCAGGGGAAATCCCTCCGGCGTCACCACCAGCGCGATCACCACCTGCCGGCAATCGCCGCGATGGTCCCGACTGTAGCCGTGCTTCGCCTTGGGAATCTCCTCGCCTTCGCCTTCGATATAGGTGCTCGTCAGGTCGTACAGCAACACGTCGAAGCGCGCCTGAAACAGCTCTTGCCAACGTTGCCGCAGGTGATCGAACAGCACGGTTTTGTGCTCCCCGATCCGGTCCAGACAGCGATACAAGCGATCTTTTTCCGCCACGGCGAAGCCCGTCCCCAACAGATCTCCCATGGCACTCTGATCAAACCCTTGCCGGTGCAAACGGAACTCGCTGCCCGGCGCCACCAACCGGTTCACCACCAGCAACTCCAGCACCTTTGCCCACGGCACTTCCTCCCGTCCCTGGCCCAGACGCTCTTCCCAAAATTCGCTCAACCCCAACTGCCGCCACAGTTCGCACCCCAGCCAGTAGTTGCCAAACGCCCGCGGCCGCCGCAACTCCATCTCCTTCAGCTTCACCTGCACGCCGTCCAACGCATCGACAGGAATGGCGCGATCCTCGGGAAATAAACTCAGGCTCGCGGCCCGCTGCTCGGCTTCATCAAACACCTCCAGCGTCTTGCGCCACGCCGCTTGCTGACTGTCGTTAATCTCGCCCAAATACAGCACCCGCCGCTGCACCACCCGGCCCGAACGCAACCGCCGACTCTCCTCCACGCTCCAATAGCGGTGCTCCTTGCCGTCTTTCTTGCGCTTGTTCGCACGCAGGTACATGGCTGGCGGCCATTGTGCCAAGCTTGATCGCAGATGAAAAGGGGGTAGGTCTACACTACAAGCCTTTGCCTACAACCCACATTGAAGAGTCAGGACTTATCGCCGTGCCCCCGCCGAATCTCGCCCGAAAAAGCTCCGAACTGCGAAAGTCAGGTTAGCAGGGGTAGCGTGGACCTGTCATATAGGTCCGCAGTTCGTCTCCCATCGGCAAGGAAAAGCCGCGGACCTACAAAACAGGTCCGCGCTACCCATCTTGCCACGATACGATTTGATTTTGCAGCCGCGCCTCCCTTGGGTGAGAGGGTGCCCAAGGGACGAGGGCGGGTGAGGGGGGCAGCCACAATAGCACTTGGCTTCGGACCCGCCGCAACCCAGGTCAGGGTCGTGGCGCGTAGGTCTTCGTCTTCCCGTTGCGGCTGTTGGTCACGGTGAATTGTCCGTCAGGTTGCGCCACAAGCTCGATCCAGCTTGTGGGCAGGTCTCGATCAACATTGACGATAAACGGCTCCGGCGCGTTCTCCTCTTTGCTCACGTTCTTGGAGTAATGCAACTGCCAAACATCCTCGATCCCTGGGGAACTGCGAATTGTCCGCAAGGCTTCCGGCTGGCCGCCTTTGGTTTCACCGTTGTTGACGATGGCCACGCGGGGACGAAGCGCGTGCACGATGGCGGGGCAGTTTGACAAACTCAAGCCGTGGTGGGTACTCAGGTAAACATCTACCGTCCCAATCTTGTTATTGGGACAGGCCAACTCCATCTCCTTGTTCCAAGTCAGGTCACCCAAGTCAATTATGCGAAACTTTCCAAAAGTGATCAACGTGCCGACGGACTGCGCGTTCTCCGAAGGATCGGCCAAGTGAGGAGGGGTGGAATTGCAGACTGGGTTGGGCGCACCGGCACCAGGTAACGGTGAGGTAATTTCCCTGCCGGCGGATGTCAAGACGAATACATCGATCCCGGTAACGGGAATGCGATCGCCCGGTTGGGCAAGTATGTGGTGGCCCTTATCGCGGATCTCCAGGTAGTTTCTTACCAGAGCCTCTGCGTTGGCATCCTTTTCAACCTCGGGGCCGTGATCGACGAAATTCGTGATGGGAAGAAGCTTCGCCAGCTCCGGCACGCCACCCACATGGTCCGAGTGGTAGTGGGTGATCAAGAGGTAGTCGATATGATCGACGCCCGCTCTCTTGGCGACAGCCGCGATGCGCCCCGGGTCTCGGCCCTTCGGCTCAAGATTTCCTGTATCCACTAACATTGTCTGGCCGGAAGGAGAAACGAAAAGCGTGGATTGCCCGCCTTCCGTGTCAATGAAGTACACATCAAGTGTGCCCGCCGCCCGCAGCGGCGCGCTTAAAAACACCATGACTGCAATCAGAAGGAGTTTGCGCATGGAATGCATCCTAACACAATCTGTGCGTAAGTAGGCATTAGCCGGAGACCGCGTCAATCGTAATGTGCTGGCTCGCATCCCAGCCCGCGTAATAAAGCTCGACCTTCAGTTCAGGCCGCTCTTTGGCCAGCGCCGACCGCACGCGCCGCAGGTCCTCTTCCTGGCGCTCGCGCGGCTCTGGGGAAGAATGCAGGTGAAATGGCAATGCCTCGTACCAGCGACAATCCTGATGCTGAATCAGAATCAGCCGCTTCAGGTCGTGCGAATCCACCAAAAAACGGAACCACTTCCAGCCCGCCCAGGAGAACTTCGGCAAGTATTCCACCAACGTCAGGCATTGCGGGCCGCCCGGCAGCACCAGCAGGTCGTAATTCTCATCCAGCTTTAGCTTAAGATTCAAGAACTCGTAAAATCCGGCTTGGAACCTGTGGTCGCTGCAATGGATGACGAGCACTTCGGCATCCGCCTCGTGTACTGTAGAGGAAAGTTGCAAGTTCGGCATAAATCCAATCTTCAGGTTAATTGCGTCGCGTATTTAGCCCACGGTCTAACCCGTTCGAAATAAGGCGCGGGCACGCTACGGCTACTTCTTATCTTCGCTTTCATCCGCGCGGGGTGCCGGCTTCAACGTCGCAGTCAACTTCTCATCCAGCCCTAGTTGCGAAAGCACCGTAGGAATATCCAGCCCCAACGCCTGGAGTTGTTGGAGCAGGCCGAAGACCAACGCCGGCCCCGTTTGCGCGATGCGCCCAATTCCGCCGGTGCCGTCGCCTGCTGCGGCGTTCCCTTGCTCAATCACCACCACTTTATCAATGTTGCCGAGCGGAGCCGCCACGGCGCCAAATATCCCCGCCGAGGCTTGCAGCACGCTGGGCAGTTTCTCGAGCAGGGTTTGCAATTTTGCCGCGTCGTTAAACTGGCGCCAAGCTTCCGCCTTCTTCAAAATAGCCTGCGCTTCTGCTACGCCTTGAGCTTCGATGGCACGCGCTTGCGCTAAGCCGACGGCCTCGATCTTAGCGGCTTCGGCCCGGCCTTCCGCTTCCACGGCCGCGGCACGTCCCAAACCTTCCTGCTTTAACTTCTCCTGCTGCGCTTCGGCCAAGGCAATCTGGGCCGACTTCTGGCCTTCGGCTTCCAGAATTGCCGCCTGTTTCTTGGCCTCGGCGCGCACAACGGCCGCCTGCCGTTCCGCCTCCGCAGGCTTGATTACCGTGGCCTCAAGCTCTCGCTGTTTGCGCAGGACTTCCTGCTCCTGCACGGAGATCTGTTCCTGCGTGCGCGTCTTTTCCACGCGCACTTCTTCCGCCACCACCGCCTGCTTTGCTTTTGCCTCTGCCAACGGTCCGGCCTGCGCGGACTTGGCCTTTTCCATTTCAATTTCGGCCTGGTACTGCGCCTGCCTTACGGCGAAGTCGCGCGACGCGTTGGAAATATTTCCATCGGCGTCAAACTTGGCCTTTTCGCCCTCCTGCATGGCGATGGCAGACTTGATCTTGGCGTCGCGCGTGGCCTCCGCCTCGCCAATCATTCCATCGCGTTTCACTTCCGCGGTGCGCTTCTTTCCCAGTGCATCGAGATAGCCTTCCTCATCGCTAATGTCCTGGATGGTCAGGACGTCCACGCCAATGCCCATGCGCTCGAGATCCAGCGCCGCTTCCGAAGTCAACTTCTGGGCGAAGCTGGCGCGATCGCTGTTCACCTCTTCCACGGTCAGCGTGCCAAGAATCGAGCGCAGGTGGCCTTCCAGGGTTTGGAAAATTACCTGCTGGATGGTGTCATGCGACATGCCCAGGAAGCGCTCCGCGGCCGCTGAGAGCGAAATGTCATCGCCCTTTATCTTTACATTGGCCACGGCCTTCACGGAAATCGGCACGCCCATCCCGGTGTAGGCGCGCTTGATTTCCAATGGAATCGTGAAGACGTTGAGAGACAGGTAATCCACCTGCTCCAGCAGGGGAAAGCGGAATGCCGCGCCACCACGCACCATGCGATAGCCCACGACGCGGCCGTCGGGCAGTTTGTGTTTGCGCCCACTGAAGATCGCCACGGCGTTGGGCGGCACTTTGATGTAGTTCTTGGCGAAACGGGAAATCGCTACAAGCAGCGCAATGGCGGCAATCGCTGCCAGAACAATAACAAAGGGCGAAAAATGCTCCATAATAATCCTCCCGAAGGAAAGGGGCAGGCAGCAGCCCAGAACCAATATTCGAAAAGCGAAACTAGAAACTGGAAATTCGAAAAGCGGAAATCGAAATTCGCCGCCAATTTCGAGTTTCTGGTTTCGACCTTCGGTAACTCCCCGCTGGCCGCGGCGCCCCTACTCTGCGCGATCCACCAGCACAACCTCTCCGACGATGGTATTGATTTTTACCAAAGTGTTGACCGGAATCTCCTCGTTATTCGCAGCGCGGGCCACTTTTTCCACCACGGTGTCACCCAGCGTGCAGCGCACCTGGCCCACTCCCCCTTTGGGGATGGCGACACTCACCTGGGCCGTGTTCCCCACCAGGTCACCGGTGCGGACGTGGCTGGAAGCTTGTTGGCTGTAAAGAAAACCGGCGAAAACGTAGATCACTCCCGCGAACAGTACTCCGCCCCCAAAGCCCATCGCCGTGCTCACTCCCACCCCGTAGCCGAGGTGAATGCCGATGGCGCCGAAACTTCCAAATGCGGTCACGAAAACGCTCAGGATGCGGCTGCTCAAGAGGCTGGGACCCGCGCCGTGACCATCGGCGTCGTGGCCTATATCCCCATGCTCGAACAAGTCACCCAGGATGGAACTACCGATCAGAAAGACAAATCCGAACGCCGCTATCGCCAGGAAGGTAATAAACGCCGATGTGCTTGCCAGGAGAATCATGTCGGTGGCCTCTGCATCAGGAGAGTGCGGTGCACCTCGCGAGGAACCGTCGCTGGGCGGACGATATCTCTTGCAGTGAGGGCTACTCTAAGGCCGGTCTGCGGCGATGTCAAGGCGAGTTGGCCCACCGAGGCATTTTCTGTCCGTCGGATTCAAGGCACGGGATACATGATCCAACCGAGCACCAGCGCCACGCCTACAAAGGCCGCGAAAACTTTGGCGCCGTAAAAAAGCCGCTCGCGTGGCGTGTTCTTGCTCAGAACTCCGAACACAACGGAGACGAGGAAGGAGAACAAGACCATTGCAGGAAAATGCGGAAGAGCCATATTAGAATCCAGTGACAAGCGACGAGTGACAAGTGGCGAGCAAGCAAAGACCGAAAGTCGAAGATCGAAGCTCGAAATTTGCGGCGAGTTTCCAATTCCGAGTTTCGATTTTCCTCCTTCCCATGCTCTTCACTTGTCACTGCCTTTATGGTTTGCGGCCCATGGCAATGTCGTAGGTATCGAGAATCGATAGCGCGTTCAGCATGCCGGCAGCCACCAGATAGGCCGTACCGAAGTCGGCGCTCACAAACAGCGGATTCCCCCCCGCATAACCGAAAAAGCGCGCCGCCGGCATGGCCAAGCCCACGCACAACTCGCCGAAATAGCCGAGTGTTTGGAGATAAGATTCTGAACCGGTGGTGAAAAACTCACCTTGCATAGCGATGCCCATTAGGAACATCACCACAATCGCGGCGAAAAGCAATAGGGCGCGCCACTTGCGTCCGAGCAGCAAATGTCCCAGTCCCGGCACTAGCCAAGCCGCCACGCACAACCGCACCAAAGTTGTCAGCTTGGGCTGAGCGTGGCCGGAAAATGTTTCTGGCACAACTTTGTTTACCATGGGAGAAAAATTTAGGAGCAAGGATTCAGGATTTAGGATCCAGGCGCTAAATCCTCAGTCCTAAATCCTGAATCCTTCTCCCAACCAAGTCTTCCAAACTAACACACCTTATCAAGGCGCGGCAAGGATGGGCACGACCTCATTTTGGATTTCCCCTGTCACACAAGCCTCGCGGGCCCCGGTGAACACATTCACTTCACTCCGGATACCGAATTCATGCATATAAATGCCGGGTTCGATGGAAAAGCAGGAGCGGGCCACGATCCGGCGCTCGTCGTGGGTTTCAAAATTGTCCATGTTGGCGCCATTGCCGTGCACGTCTTCACCAATCGAGTGCCCGGTGCGATGCACGAAGAAGGTTCCGTATCCATTCCGCTCTATGACCTCACGCGCCGCGTCGTCAACCTGGTAGCCGTAAAGAATGCGCCCGGCTTGCAAAGACTTCTGTACCAGGATGATGGCAGCGTCGCGCGCCTCGCGGACCACATTAAAAACCTTGGTATATTGCTCGGGAACCTTTTCGCCGACGTATCCCGTCCAGGTGATGTCGAAATAGACCGCGCCGGGCTTGTTTTGTTTGCCCCACACGTCCAATAGGACAAGGTCTCCGGCATGAATGGGCGGCGACGCCTCCCGCGACGGCGAGTAGTGCGGATTGGCGGTGTTGGCATTCACCGCCACGCAGGGCGGTTCGTCGGCAATCAGTCCGTTCGCCCCAAAAACTCGCACCATTTCCTGTTGTACATCGTACTCGCTGATCTCCTTGCCGACACTAACCGCAGTGCGAATGGCCGCGAAAGCCGTCCGCACCGCCTGGTGCACTCCCTGGCCGGCGGCGAGGTGCGACTGCCATTGCCCCTCTGACCAGCACGCCTCAAACTGCTGCACCAAGTCCGCCGAAGAAACCACATCCACCCCGCAACTCTTTACCAGTTCTACCGTACCCGCGTCCACCAGCCCCACATAAGGGATGTTGTTCAAAGCTGAGTATTGCATCGCCACGCGCTCTCTGCCGTGCAACAGCCGGCTGAGCCCTTCGCGTTGCTCGCGCCAGGAAGAGTAACGCTCCTCCGTGCCCGGCAAGCCCTCCAGGTTGTGGGCCTCGATCCGATGTACCAACTTCGCTGGCTCCCCTTCTTTAGGAATGAGGTAATACCAACGGCGACTACACATCACAGGATTAATGCTGAGCACGCGATAGGCAATGGGATCGCGGCGGTGGTGGTCGTAGAACAGCCACCCGTCAAGTTTGGCTTCACGCAAGGCAGTTTGAATAGCCTCAAGATTCATAGGATGGTCCTCCTTTACTCGGTGCAAGCAGCTGTAGCGCACCTACAGAACAGGTTCGCGCTGCCCTTCTTGTTCCTGCGCTTCCCCCGGCTTGAAGATCTTATTGTAAATCACCATCAGCACTGCGCCCACCAGTCCCACGCCCGTCACCACCCACCACATTTGCTGGGGACGGTGCAGGACGTCACCGAATTCATGGAGAAGGTATCCACCCAGCGGGCCAGCGATGAAATACCCTATGGCGATGGGCAGGAACGCATAACCCATGTAGAGGCCCTGCTGGCCCGGGGGCGCAAGCCGCGAAATGTATTCGTAGTAGCGCGCGGATTGGGTGATCTCGCCAAGCGCCAGCACGATAAGCGCCGCCACCAGTCCAAGGGTTGACGGATGAATAGCCAGAAACAACCACGACACACTCGAGATGAGCAGGCCCAGTGTCATCGCCGGAAAGGCAGGAATCTTGCGGGTCAGATAGCTTACCAGGATCTGAAAACAAATCACTGTGAGCGCGTCGATCGAAAGCAGCAGATCGGCGTTGGCGTTCGGGTCCACGTAGCCCCGCAGGAACAACGGCGCGGAGATGAATTCCTGCCAAAACACCACGTAGAAACTCGAAAAGATGAGCAAGAACAGAACGAAGCGGAAATTGCCCAGCACTACAAACATGTTCTTGATTGCGTGCGCAACGCTCGCCACCTTCTGCTCCCCCGACCGCGCCGGTTCGTGGAAAAACACCAGTGTGACCAGGAACATCAGGAACACGCTCAGGGCGGAGACGCGAAAGACAGATTCTATACCCCAACCCATTCGTTTGCGCACCAGCCAAGCCATAACGGGGCCGAGCGTCCCACCGACATTCACGAGCGTGTAATAAATGGAATAGCCAATGGAGCGGACGTTCTCCGCCGAAGCGTGCGCCGTCGTTCCAGCTACGCAGGGCTTCACCACCGCCGGTCCTAGCGCCGGGACCATCAGGATGCCGAACACCAGCCACTTGTCGCCGAGCGCCTGTCGTGTCGCGTGCATCCAGGGCGCCGAAAGTGAGCCCAGAAGAAAATAACCCAAGGTCATGACGAGATAAGCAAACATTAGGGCGCGGCGAAAGCCGAACCGGTCCGCCAGCGTCCCGCCCAGCACCGGCAAGAGCCACACCACGAACCCGAAAGTCCCCATCATCCAACCGGTGAGTTCCTTGGAAAAGTGCAATTGCTCGCTCAAAAAAATGGCCAGGACGGCGCTGGCGCCGTAATACGCGAGGCGTTCGAATAGTTCTGTGAAATTCGCCACCCAAAAGGCCCGCTCGAATCCAGTGCGAATTTCTGCCAGGCGCTCGGTGAAGCTCAACGTTTCCTCCCGTCTCAAGCAGTGGCAAGTAACGAGTGACAGGAGACGAGCCAGCAAGGCCCGATATTTGAAAATCGAAGCTCGAAAGTCGGGACGAGTTTCAAGTTTCGATTTTCGTCTCTTGCTTGCTCGTCACTTGTCACTTATCACTCGTCACTGCCCTTTCGATCTGCGTAATGCTCTCTTCCGCTGAGCGCCCCGTCACGCGCAGCAACTTGCGCCGTGCCTTTTGCCCGGAAAGGATCACCACGCACGCTTGTGGCAGACGCAACGCTCGAGCAAAAAAACGAACGCAGGCTTCATTGGCCTGGCCCTCCGTAGCGGGGGCATGCAACTCCAGGCGCAACTCACCCGAGGCGTCCACGGTCAACCTCTCGCGCGCGGCGCGGGGTTTCACCCGCAGCCAAAAGCTCACGTTTTCGCGTTCAACTTTGAATTCGGGCATAGATGAAAAGTATCGTTGGTCCGTTGTCAGTGGTCCGTAGTCCGTTGTCCGTCGTCAGTCGTCAGTTATCAGTTTTCAGCAAAAAGAATGGTCTCACTCGCGTGAACCCATCCTTCAAAACCCGAATTCGCAGGGGACAACGGACTACGGACAGCAGTATGCTCGGTTCCCCTCATGTCCTCGTGCCAAAGATCGCGGTCCCCACCCGCACCATCGTTGCTCCTTCTTCGATGGCGATTTCGAAATCATGGCTCATGCCCATGGAAAGCTGGCGCATGGAAACGTTGGACAGATTTCGCGTTTCTATTTCGCAAGCCAGAGAACGCAGTTTCCGGAAATAAGGCCGCAAGGCTTCCTGGTCCTCGAGGAAGGGCGGGATCACCATCAGGCCGCGTAGTTCGAGTGTCTCCAAGGGCGCGATCTTCTCCGCCAGGGCAGCGGCTTCGCTGGCGCGAACGCCCGCCTTGGAGATCTCTTCCCCCAAATTCACTTCGATCAGCACCGGCAAGCGCGCGTCGCCGGGGGCCGCGGCCTGCGCCAGTTTCTCCGCCAAGCGGAGCGAATCCACCGAATGCACCCAATGGAAAAGTTCGCGCGCCACCCGCGCCTTGTTGGACTGAAGGTGCCCCACCAGATGCCAGGTTGCGCCCAAATCAGCAAGCGCAAGGCACTTGGACATCGCCTCCTGCACGCGGTTTTCGCCAAAATCGCGCAACCCCGCCGCAAATGCCGCGCGGATCAATTCTGGTGGATGAGTCTTGGAAATGGCCACCAGTCTTACATCCTCACGCCGGCGTCCGCTGCGGCGGCAGGCAGCAGCGATTCGCTCTTCGACCCGCGCGATGTTTTCTCGAATGTTCGCGACCATCTCTCCCGGCAGACTCAAGCGTGGCGAAGCCACGGGCAGATTTTTAGACTTGGTAAATTGAAACCGTGCCATTCTATCACTCCCGGTGCGGCGAGGAGGCGCCTTGTTACGGTACCTGACGGGTGTTAGGATGCCAAGTTGGTCAGTTGTCCGTGGTCCGTTGGCTGTTGTCTGTGGCCGGGGCCGCCAAAAGGAAAAAATGGAGGGCAGAAACTAGATGTTCATTTCGAAGTTCCATGCCCCCTGCAGTCAGAGTAACCACGGATAACGGATGACGGACAAAGGACTATGAAACCAGGTCTCTTCATCACTTTTGAAGGGCTGGACGGCACGGGCAAGAGTACGCAATTGCGTCGCGCGGTCCAGTACCTGCGCAAGTGTGGTCACCGGGTACTGGTGACGCGCGAGCCCGGTGGAACACGCACGGGAGAGCGCGTCCGCGACATCCTGCTGGCGTCGAAAACCGGAAAACTCGCGCCGTTGGCTGAGCTGGCGCTGATGTATGCGGCGCGCGCCCAACTCCTGGAGGAGGTGGTGCGTCCGGCGCTTGCCCGCGGCAACGTGGTAGTGAGCGACCGCTACAATACCGCGTCGTTCGCCTATCAGGGTTACGGGCGCGAGTTGGGCACGGCCACCGTGCGCGCGTTCGACCGCGCCATTTGCGGGAAGACACAGCCGGACCTGACCATCATCCTCGACCTCGATCCCGAACGTGCGCTGGGACGCGCGCTGGAGCGCGATTCGCGGAGGCGATCGCGCCATGACCGCTTCGAAGCTCAAGGGCTGGCCTTTCACAAACGGGTGCGGGCCGGATATCTTGCCATCGCCCGGCGTGCGCCGGGACGCTTCAAGTTGGTGCGCGCCGACCAGTCCATCGAGGAGTTGCAACACCAGATTCGTGCGCTCATCGAACCGCTTCTGACTGGGAAGGACGGAAAGGCGAAACGCGAAACTCGAAATTCGCAATGCGAAAATCGTGACGAGTTGTGATCTTCGATTTTCGCGTTTTGATTTTCGATCGGCACTTAAAGACATGGGGTTTGATTCCTTTCTTGGCAATCCGCAGGCGGTGACGGCAGTCCGCGAAATGCTGGTGAGCGGGCGCGTACCGGGGGCCTTGCTTTTTGTCGGTCCCGAGGGGGTGGGCAAGAAAACGCTGGCCCTGATGCTAACCAAGGCGATGGTGTGCGAGCGCGACGCGGCGGACTTCTGCGATCAGTGCGCGCGCTGCCGCAAAGCGGAGCAGATGTTTGCCAACGCGCGGGAGGATTTGGAGCGCCGCCGCGAAATCAAAGAAGCCGCTCGCCGGGTGGAAGGCCTGGTTTACTTCGATCTCCAGATCATCGAGCCGCTGACAAAATTCGTCCTCACCGAACAGATCCGCCAGTTGCGCGCCATCGCTTACACGCGTCCCTTCGAGTTCCCGCGCCGCATCTTTATTCTCGATGAAGCCCAAACGATTCATTGGCAGGCGGTCGATCTGCTGCTCAAAGTACTGGAGGAGCCACCGGAGACAACAAGCTTCATCCTGATTTGCCCAAACGCCTTTGAGCTGCGCTCCACCATCCGTTCGCGTTGTATGCGTGTCGCTTTCCAACCCGTTGACCAAACCCTCATCCAGACCCTATTAGCGCACGAGAAGAAATTCACCGAGCCCCAAAAGGCGCTTGCCGCGCGTGTGGCGGCGGGGAGTGTGGCCCGTGCGCGGACCTTCGACCCTGCCGAGTACGAACGCCGCCGCCGCCCTTGGCTGGATTTTCTCGAAGCGATGGCGCGCTGCGGCGCTCCCGGTGCGGTGGCGGACTGGCGGCTGGTGTTTGACTCCGCCCGCGCGCTGACGGAGAATCGCGACGATTTCGAAGGAACATTGAAGGTCGGCTATTCCCTTCTCTCCGATCTTCTGCACATCCTACTGGATCCGGCCGCAGATACGGTGGTGAATGTTGACTTGGCAGCGCGCCTCCAGGACTGGGCGCCCAAGCTGACCCTCGGGGGAATCGAGAAACTCAAGGCCGGCCTCGATCAGGCTTACCGCCTGCAAATTCGCAACGTTAATCCCCAACTCGGCTTTGAGACTCTGGGCATCGAAATGATCTCAGGCCGCGAACCCGGTTCACACTAGACCTTTGCTTCTGCGGGCCGTGCGGAACTGGCCTGCCTTTCCCTTGCGTGGGGGAAATAGGCAATGCCTCACGTCCACATTGGGCGAGTTTTTGCGGCGGACGGGCAACGAGCGAACACCCAACGGCCATCCAAGAGTATGAATCCCGAGCCGCCAGCGCTATTGGTTCAAAGACCAGACTGAAGCGTGTCCATTCCGGCTAAAACGATTGCGGCCTGTGAGTGCCTGTGTTACTATTCACGCCATTCGCGGCTGTCTTCCTCGCATGGTCGTTTTTTATTGGCCGTATGAAACCGGGATGCCAGGTGAAGCGTCTTAGGTTAGTAGAGGCGGTTCGCGCATTTCACCGGTGTAAACTTGAATCCTTGCCCGTTCGTTCGGGCTTCAGGAGCAAACCAACATGAATCGACGATTGATCCGTCCCACCCTGTCCGATGTACAGGACCAACTGGGCGCGCGCATGCAGCGCAAGAAACCCGCTCCACCAGAGCAAACCAACGCTGAGAATTTCTATTATCTGAAGCAGATGCAAGCGCGCACGCCCATGGTCGTAGTCTTGGATCAGGGGGAAACCATCCGCGGGGTGATCGAATGGTATGACAAGAGTTGCATCAAGGTGCACCGTCCGAACGAACCCAACCTCCTGATTATGAAATCATGCATCCGGTTTATGTACAAAGAGGGCGAATCCCGCAATGGGGCAAACCACGAAGGGGACAACCATCCGACGCAAGAGGGAGATTGATTAGTCTCCGGCATGGCGTCTGGTATGCGCTACTCTGCTTTCGAAGAAGACTGCCGTGGGTGCTGAATCCCAGACAAGAGGGGCGGCGGCCTTTCCAAGCGCAGTCGCCGGCCGTGTGGTGCCCCCCCAACCCGCTCGCCACTTGACAGCATACCGGGGCTCGCCTAGCATGATTTTGTGCCTGCATGTCTCATGACGGATAACACCGTGAGGGTTCTTAACTTCTCCCACTTCGATCTGCAAACCGTTCGACGCCAGGTGCGGTGTTTACCGACCGTGCGGTGTGTTAGTTGGCGGTTGGCGGCAGTGGTTCCGGCCCTTCTCTTAGTCGTATGCGCAGCCCTGGGACAGGAAGAGAAACCAAAGGTCCCGGGCCTCGACAAGATTATCAGCGCCAACGAACACTTGGCCTTTACCGGTACCGTTAAATCGGTAGATGAGAAGCATAATATCCTGAGTATTAATTCGGTGGAGGGAGGGGACACGGAGATCTTCCCCATCAAGCATAGCACTCATGTCGAAACCGCCGACGGCTTCAGGAAAAAGCTGGACGTTCTCTCTCCCGGCACCCGCGTCATCGTCTATTACGACCAACGCGCCGACCACCGTACGGTAACGCGCATCGAACTGTTTGCGAGTGAAACCAAGAAGAAGGAACCGCCCTCTTAGCCGCGTCGCGGCGGCATGGCTCCTGCTTCCCATAAGATCACTATGCGCATCGGCATTACCTGCTATCCCACCTACGGCGGAAGTGGCGTGGTTGCGACCGAGCTCGGCATTGAGCTGGCCGCACGCGGGCACGACATACACTTCATTAGCTATGCGATGCCCGTGCGGATCACCGAAGCCTCCGGCCGCATCCACTTTCACGAAGTGGAGATGCTGAACTACCCCCTCTTCGACCACCCGCCATACACCCTGGCGCTCGCCACCGCCATGGCCAACGTGGCCGTGAACGAATCCCTTGACGTGCTGCATGTGCACTATGCGATTCCCCATTCAGTCAGCGCCTATCTGGCACGCGCCATGCTGAAGCCGCACCGCTTGCCCTTCGTCACCACGTTGCACGGCACCGATATCACGCTGGTCGGCATGGACCGCTCTTATCTCCCCATCACGCGTTTTTCCATCGAGGAGAGCGACGCGGTCACGGCCATCTCCGAATACCTCCGGGATGTCACGCTGCGCGAATTTGAAATCCACCGCCCCGTCGAGGTCATTCCCAACTTCGTCAACTGCGACGTCTTTCGCCCGGCCAACGGCAAATGCCGCCGTGAAGAATTCGCGCCGGGGGGGAGAAGATTCTGGTCCATCTGTCGAATTTCCGGCCCGTCAAGCGCGTTTCTGACGTTGTTGAGATCTTTGCCCTCGTTCGCCGGGAAATGCCCGCTAAGCTTCTGATGATCGGCGACGGACCGGACCGGACCGTGGCCGAATGGATGGCTCGCGAAAAGAAGCTGAGTCCCGATGTGATCTTCCTAGGCAAGCAAGATCAAGTGCAAGACCTCCTCAACTGTGCCGACGTGCTGCTGCTGCCCAGCGACATCGAATCGTTCGGCTTGGCGGCGCTGGAAGGAATGGCATCGGGCGTCCCCGCCATTTGTTCGCGCGTGGGAGGCGTGCCGGAGGTTCTCCGCGATGGTGTTGAGGGGTTTCTGGTCGAGGCGCGCGATGTTCAAACCATGGCGACGCGGGCCCTGGAGATCCTTTCCAACCCGGAACGGCAGACGGAGATGTCGCACGCCGCCCGCCAACGTGCCCTCCGCCACTTCTGCAGCAAAAATATCATCCCGCTCTATGAAGACCTTTACCGGCGGGTCCTCAAGAATGCGTGAACCCACTCCCGGAGCGCGGGAATCGCTACAGCGCAGGACATGCCCTTCCGTATGCGCCTGCCGCATGTGATTATTTGGGGGTCACATCGCCTTCGTAGTGCTCCTTCCAAGCGTGGTTGTACCTATCCACGTAATCAGCGTCAATATTGAACTTGATGAGGAGGCCGGAATCTTTGGCGATCCAAGCCTTCCCCTTACAATCCCTAATAGTGGTCAATACTGCACGGGCTGCTTCCAAGCCCATCTTCTGGGATGGGGTGGCGGTGGTTGTGTCAAAGGTAAACTTATCCGCGGGAGCGGTTCCCACCAGATCGGTGCTCGGCGGAGAAGTTACGCTGGATCCCAAGGCGATGACAAAGTCCGGATTGGTCATCACTCCGAGCGTCGTCAAGTTAGCCATGTCCCAATTAATCGCATCGCTCTTCCTGACCTTGGACGTCTTGGTGGTTGAGCCGCGCGTCTCGGTCAGGCTGATTTCCTCCGGGGAAATATCCGCTTGAATAGCCACCGGGCCAACCTTGGGGGGTTGTGTCCTATCTTTACTGATGTTTTCTTGCCCCTTAAAGGAAAAGTGGAACGAGATAGTCGGCTTGTTCATCGCGTCCATTAGTTTATTGGCGCCGTCGCTCAGTCTTTTGGCATCGGTGATGTTCGGCATGGAACCTCTGGGCGCTGGCACGGAACGCACCACGGGCGTGGAATTGCTATTACACGCAAAGAGAGCGGCCACGAGTGTCAGGCCCGCAAGCATGGCGAATATTTGCAAATATTGGCTTACGCATTTCATCAAGGTATGACTCCAGTCCATGTTAATCCGTCCGTGGGAGCGACTTGAAAATTTGATGCGCATTCTATAAGGAAGGCCGGGGTGGCGCAAGTGACGCCTCTCGGTGCGGGGCCCATCGAGAGGATACCCTGCTGAGCTTTGGAGCAGTCTGTAGCCGTTCCAGCACAATAGCCCAACACGTGATTTCCCGTGACGGGTCAGTAGCCGAAAGAGCCGCACTTCCTCGGCAGAAATGTTTAGCCCCTGAAAATTGGAACGGCACTAGTGCCTTTGGGCCGTGGGCGACGCTGCAAGCTTGCAGACCTCTTCGGTGGTGATCGTGCGGACGCCGGCGGACGCCATTTCCTCGAGCGCCTTGCGTCCGCCATCCTCGGTGATGGGCTTGATCGCGTCGACCACCACATCCACCTCAAAACCTCGCCGGCACAGCGCCAGGGCAACGGCGAGCGCGCAGTATTCTGTAGCCACGCCGAACACCACGGCGCGCCGCGAGCCCAGCGCGTGCAGAATGGCATCGAAGTTAGGATTGTCCTGGATTGAGTAAGTGGGCTTTTCAACGATAAACTGGCCCACCCACCAGGCCGGAGGCTGGAAGGCGCCGGGACGGCTGGGGATGACCACGGGTTCAGGAAACAATGTTTCGGGAATGCGCTGCTGTCCGGCAGTGCCGATGACGCAATGGGGTGGCCAGGTTTTGAATTCGGGGTCGTCGGGCGAGTGGGCGTCGGCCGAGGAAATTACGGGCACATTATTCTCGCGCGCCCAGTTCATCAGGCGCTGGAGATTGGGCACAATCTTCTCCGCGCCCGGAACGTAGAGTCTCCCCGTCGGGCGCATGAAATCCACTTGCGTATCGACGTCGAAAAAGACCAGGGGCTCACGCGTGGGGCTCACTCCTCAAACGCCTCCCTCTGGATGAGATGATTTCACTGCGCCAAAGTGATGCACTCGGACCTCATCCAGCAACTGATCGAGCCCCGCGCTCTTCTCCACGGGATAAACGGGGGCCCCGTGCAAAGCCCGGTACGAATCCGGCAAGCAGGCGAGATTGGCCAGCGTGCGCTCACGAATTTCTTTCACCGAAGGGGCTGGTGCAAGGCGAAGGCCCGCACGCATGACGGGCGCGAGCAGGGCCGAAGCCTCGGGGTAATCTTCCTGGGCGCGGGCGAGCAAGTCATGATGGTATTGCCGGCCCTGGGAAAACCGGAAGACCTGCTTGCGCCCGGGCCAGTAAACCTTCTCCTCGCTGAATTTGGTTTTCGGTTCCACCAGCCCGCCGGTTTCGGTCTCTACCAGTTTGTAGACCACGCTCAGTGCGGGCACGTCACGCGAAGTGACAAGGTCAGTGCCGACGCCGAATGAGTCAATCGGCGCGCCATTTGCAACCAATGCTTCGATCTTGTATTCATTCAAATCGCCGCTGGTCACGATCTTGGTGTCGCGCAAGCCGTGGCGGTCAAGGATCTCCCGCACGTGCCGGCTCTTTTCCAGCAGGTCACCGCTGTCGAGCCGCACTCCGGGAACGGTTGTCCCCAGCGTGGCGGCGATTTCCGCGCCCACCAGCGGATCGTAAGTATCGACCAGCAGGATGGCGGTGTCGGGAAAAGTCTCGAGCAACGCTTCAAAGCTGCGCCGCTCGCTAGGAAAGACTTGAGTCCACGAATGCGCTGCCGTGCCCGCCAGCGGCAGATCGTAAAGCGCACCGGCCAGCACGTTGGAGGTGGCCACGCAGCCCCCCACACACGCCGCCCGCGCGGCTCGCACCCCAGCTTCCGGCCCGTGCGCCCGGCGCGTTCCGAACTCCAGCACGCTGCGGCCGCCCGCCGCGCGCACCACCCGCGCGGCCTTCGAGGCCACCAGCGTTTCATAATGGATAACCGAGAGCAGATAGGTTTCAGCAATCTGCGCCTCCAGCACCGGCGCGGTCACTTGCAGCAGGGGCTCTTCCGCAAAAACCAGCGTGCCCTCCTCCACCGCCCGCACGTCCCCATGGAAGCGAAATTCCCGCAGGTAGTCGAAGAATTCCGGGGAGACTGTATGGAAGGCCGGCTGCTGGCGCAGAAAGCGCACGTCATCCTCAGTAAAATGCAGGTTCTCCAAAAACGTGAGCGCCGAGTCAAGCCCGGCCGCCACCAAATATGAGCGCGGCGGCGGCAAGTGGCGCACAAAGAGCTCGAACGTAGCGTGGCAGTCAATGCCATGCTCGAAATACGCCGCCGCCATCGTCAGCTCATACAGGTCTACCAGTAACGCTCGATCCGTATTCATCTCACCTCTGGCCGCCATTTACGCGTTATTGCCCGGCACTGGAGATTGTGTAAAAAGCTCCCTGCGGCAAGGGCTGGGCCACCCCACAGCGAGGAAGCCAGACCCAGTATGTCGTCGAGAGTCGAAGCGAGTCAAGCGCGGGGAATTGGGCTCTCCCACTGGAGCACGCGGGAAGATGGTATAATAAAAGTTGGGTTGTTTTCAGGGCAACCAGAACAAGTTGCATTCAAGCAACACCCGGCGAGCTTCGATGGTCCGGAATCAGCCTCGGAGGAGGCGGTCCGGGGCTGGCGCGCCGCGGCAAACACAGGAGGCTAAAGATGTACCCAGAAGAATTTGTGCAGCCCATGCGGGAAGAACTCACACGTATTGGTTTTCAGGAATTGCGCACGCCGGCAGAGGTAGACGCACTTTTGACCAGAAACAGCGGCACCGTATTGGTGGTCGTTAATTCAATCTGTGGTTGCGCGGCGGGACGGGCACGCCCGGCTGTCGCCATGGCGCTGGAGAACAAGGCGCGCCCCGAGTTTTTGGCTACGGTGTTTGCGGGACAAGACACCGACGCCACCACCCAGGCGCGCAGCTATTTCACTGGTTATCCGCCTTCTTCGCCCTCCGTCGCCTTGCTCCGCGACGGCAAGCTGGTCTTCATGCTGGAGCGTAGAGAAATAGAAGGGCGTGATCCTTACGCAATCGCCGAGGATCTAACCAAGGCCTTCGATCGCTTCTGCAGTCAAACCAGCGTCGCCCAGGGTTGAAAGCAGGTGTCCGTTGTCAGGTGTCAGGCAAGAGACCGGGTGTCATGTGCCAGGAGTCAGTGTCAGGGAAGAAGTCAGGCAAGTGCCGGGGAAGTGTCAGGTACCAGGTTCTGGGTTTTCTCTGACACCTGAAACCTGACACCTTTCTTCACTCTTCCTTCAGCGACCGTTCCATCAGCTCGCGGATGGCTTCGCGGGGGGAAACTTCTCCTTCCAAAATTCTGTTCACTTGACGAGTGATGGGCATCTCCACTCGATGCTTTGCCGCGAGCGCCACAGTGGCCTTGGTGGTTTTAACACCTTCGGCGATCATACGCATGGACCCGATAATGTCAGCGAGTTTGCGCCCTTTGCCGAGTTCGACGCCTACCGTGCGATTGCGGCTGAGGTCGCCGGTGCAGGTCAGGACCAAATCGCCCATGCCAGCGAGGCCAGCGAGGGTTTCGCGTTTGGCTCCGCAGGCGCAGGCGAGGCGCGTCATCTCCGCCAGGCCGCGCGTAATCAGGGCGGCGGTGGGATTGTGCCCGAGCCCAAGCCCTTCCACCACGCCGGCGGCGACGGCTATCACATTCTTCACGGACCCGCCCAATTCCACTCCCACCACGTCGCTCGAGGTATAAAGACGCAGCGCCCTCGAAGCGAACTCACGCTGCACCTGTTGCGCCGCACCACGATCGTCAGATGCCACCACCACGGCGGTGGGATCGCCGCGAATGACTTCTCTGGCAAAGCTGGGGCCGGAGAGCACGCACAGGCGGGGCGAGAACGATTTGCCCACAACGCTGCGGATTACTTCGCTCATGCGCATCAACCGGCCGGTGTCCAGGCCCTTGGTGGCGCTCACAAAAATCATCTCGGGCCGCAGGTGCGGGAGCATTTGCTGAAAGATCGCGCCGCTAACATGCGAGGGCATGACGGTAATCACAATTTCCGCGCCCGCCAATGCTTCTCCCAGATCGCCGGTGGCAGAAAGGTTTTCCGGCAGCTTGATTCCGGGCACGAAGAGCGTGTTTTCATGCCGGGAGCGGATGTTCTCCACCACCTCTGCCTCATAAGCCCAAAGCGTCACGGCGTGGCCCAATTGCGCGAGCGTCGCCGCCAAGGCCGTGCCCCAATTACCCGCGCCGATGGTGGCAATTTTCTTCATTGGAGAGCGTCTGTGGCCCGTGGGAATGGTGACTGGCGATTGGTGATTTGCAAGTCTTTTGAGGATCGCGAACAATAGCAAGGTCACCTTGTGCAATCACAAATCGCCAATCACCAGTTACGGACTACTGACCACGAACTCCTGACTTCTTCTTCCCCACCTTACTTTCCGTTCCCCTCATTAGCCTGCCAATATTGGCATGGTGCATGGCGATGATCGTCAGCGCGCTGCCTGCCGCACCAAGAACAATCGGCAGGGGCGGTTGTTTCATAAGATAAACGAGGAGCGGAAAGGCCGCCGTGGCCACGATCGAACCCAGGGAAATGTAACGCCAAATCGCGACGACGATGGCGAAGATGACCAATACCAGCGCCACCTGAAGCGGAGCGAGAGCAATGAAGACTCCCACGCCCGTAGCGACGCCCTTGCCTCCGCGGAATTTCAACCAAATGGGGAAGCAGTGGCCCAGAATTGCCGCGACTGACGAGGCGGCAATCCATCGCGGGTCTCCTGCGAGGGGAATCCATCGCGCATCGCCGGAGGTCAGCCGGGATGCCAGCAGCACGGCAAAAGTCCCTTTTCCCACGTCCAAGATGAAGGTGGCCACGAAACCTAAGATTCCGAGATTGCGCATCACGTTGGTAGCGCCCGTGGAGCCGCTGCCCGTGCTGCGAACATCAACCCCTCTTTGCCAGCGGACGATGAGGTACCCAAAGGGAATTGACCCGAGGAGATAAGCGAGGAGCGGAGTGAGAGCGCCGTGCATGGTTTTTCTGTATCGACCTCATTGCAACCTGAAGATCGAAACTCGAAAATCGAAACTCGCCGCGAATTTCGATTTTCGAATGTCGGCTTTCAGCTTCTGGGAAAGCGCATTAATTTACGGTACTGCGCGCCTTGCGGTGACAGTTTACTTTCAAAAAGGAAAAATGCCGAGGCTTCAAAATTCCCCAGCGAAGAGGTGGCGCGTCCGGCGACCGCCTCCTCCAGCGCCGGCTGTGGGCGCGGCACTTGAAAGCGCGCCAGAGTCAGATGAGGCGCGAAGGTGCGGTCCTCACGCGCAAACCCGATCTTCTCCATGTGGCTCTCGACCTGTGCGGCGAGTTCCGCCAGCGCCGAAGACGCCGTGACGCCGGCCCAGAACACGCGCGGCCGCTGCGCTTGGGGGAAAAATCCGAAGCCTTGCACTTCCACCGGGAACGGGTCGAACGGGCCGATTTGCGCCAGCGCTTCCACCACCTGCTTGGTTTGCGCGTCGGTGATTTCGCCGAGAAATTTGAGGGTAAGATGAATGCCCTCCGGGCGCGTCCAGCGGGCATCGCGACAGAAACTGCGGAAAGCTTGCTGCGCTTCTGCCAGCGCGGCATGAAGGGGTTCAGGCAGGTCAATGGCAATGAACGCGCGCATGGTTAAATGATCGGGACACGGGATTCGGGTTCTCGACGCGGCAATTCCTAAACACGCGTCCCGAATCCCGAGCCCCGAGTCCCGTGTCCCTAATCTCTAATTCTCCGCCGCACCATTTCCAGGGCCATCTGCGCGGCCCAGTAACGCACGCGGTCGCGTGATCCGGGAAAATGAAACTCCCGGACTTGTGTTCCGCGTTCATCGGCGAGGGCGACGAAAACCAATCCCACCGGCTTATCCTTACTGCCTCCCGTGGGACCGGCAATTCCGGTGATTCCCACTCCTATGGACGCGCGTACGCGGGCGCGCACGCCTTCCGCGAGCGCCTGTGCGACGGGTTTGGAAACTGCGCCGTAAGCTTGTATCAGGTCTGCCGGAACTCCCACCAATCGATTTTTCAGCTCATTGGAGTAACAGACGACTCCACCCAGGAAATAGCTCGAGCTTCCGGAAATGCGGGTCAGGCGCTCGGCCAGCAACCCCCCCGTACAGCTTTCCGCCACGGCCAAGGTTTTCTGCCGCATCACCAGATACATGCCAACCACTTCTTCCATGCTCTCGCCCTTGGTAGAATAGACGTGGTCCCCGAGGGCCAACTCAATCTTGTCCCCGAGTTCGGCCAGTCGTGTTTCCGCTTCCTGGTCCGTCGCCGCCCGCGCGCGCAAGTGAACTTCAATGGAGCCGAGCGAGGCGAGGATGGTGGTAGCGGGGTTTTGGTAAGAGCTATAGAGCGGCGCAATGCGTTGGTCCACTTCCGATTCCGGCAATCCCACCACTTTGTAAACGCGCGTTTTGATCCGCGCGCCGGAAGCCACGCGTTCCAGGCGCGGAACGCAGGTGGCATCAAACAGGGGTTCGAGTTCGCGCGGTGGGCCCGGCAGCAGCACCACAATGTTGTCTTTGTGCTTGATCCAAATCCCCGGCGCTGTGCCGTTACGATTTTCCAGCCACTCGCCGCCCTCGGGCACCTGGGCTTGCCGAAAATTGTTTTCCGGCATGGCGCGGCCCATGCGCACAAACCGGTTCTGGATGCGCTGGCGCAGCTCAGCGACTTCGTGCAGAGGGCGTCCCAGAACTTCCGCCACAACGTCGCGCGTCAAATCGTCTTCCGTCGGACCTAAGCCGCCGGTCAGCACAATGAGGGGTGACCGCGCCAGCGCGGCACGCAGCACCACCCTAAGGTCCTCCTTTGAGTCCCCCACAATGGTTTTGAATCGCACTAGGATTCCCAAATTGTTGAGTCTTTCCGTGAGGTAGAGGGAGTTGGTATCGGAATGCTGAGGAGTCAGGAGTTCTGAACCGACGGCAATAATTTCGGCATCCATCTTCAGCTATCAGCTTTCAGCTATCAGCTTTTAGCTACTGACTTTCCGCTTCCAGGGCCGGGGCTTGTCCCAGCTTGGCCACCCACGCTGTGGACCTACAAGCTGAAAACCGATTGCTAAAAGCTGATAGCTATTTCACCAGCGGCATCCCCTCAACGCCCAGGGCGAGATCGACCAGCGAACTATTGGTGGCGAGAATCATCGATCCGTGGCGGCCGAAGGCCAAGCCCACCAGGTCATATCCGGAGACGACCAATTCCGCCTTGGCGTCCGGCGTCAAACGCACCACACCGCGCCTGCCCGCCAACGAAGCCGTCACATAAAGATTGCCCTCAATATCGAAGGCCATTCCCTGCGGCCGTCCCAGGCCCCGATAAAAGGACGCGACCTCACCCGCCGGAGAGATGCGCAGCACGTGATCGAAACTGGAAGTCGTAGGTCCCGTCACATAAAGGTCGCCCGCCGTGCTGAAGGCCAAATGATAAGCCGCCACGCTGGGCTCGATGGTGGCGAAAACAAAAATCTGGCGATCCGGGCTGATCTTAAAGATCGTGCCGGTGCGGTCACCCACATAGAGATTCTCATCGCGGTCGAAGGCGATTCCCGTCGCCACGCCCATCCCCTGGGCGTAGGCGGAGCGCTGGCCGCTGGGCGTCACCTTGTAAATCGACCCTTCCATGCGGCTCGACACGTAGAGGTTTCCTTCGCGGTCGAAGGCAACTCCCGTGGCATTCATGACCTCGCTCAAGAACGGGTGCATGACCCGATTCGAATCGATCTTGAACACCGAAGTCGTAACCTTCTGTCCGCGCGTGCCGCTAAACGTGGTGAAGATATTGCCTTGCGGATCCAAAGCGGGATTGGCCACAGGATGCAGGTTTTCAGCGATGGTCACGCCCACCACGACGGAGGCGGGTGCGCTCAAGCCGGCCCCGGTCTCCACCGTCAGGTTCCGGCTGACGACGTCCTCAGGGACGCGAACAATCAGGCGGTTCGATGAACTCAAGAGCAAGCTGCCGGGCTGATCGCCAAATCGCACTTGCGGCGGGCGGCCGTCCTCGGCCAGACCGCTGCCCCGGATCACGATCTCTCCCCCCGGAATCGCGGCACGCGGACTGACGCCGGTGATTTGCGGCCGGTTCTTTCCTGTTACCGCCGCCTTGTCCACGGGGAGTCCCGGCTTCTCGGTTTCCTTGCCCTCGGGCTTTTCCGCAGAGGACTCGGGCTTTTCAGTTTTTTTCCACAAGCTCATCGGTTGACCAATCCTATGACGGCCAGCACGGCCAAGCCGTACAAGCCCGCGACAACGTCATCTAACATGATACCCCAGCCGCGCGGAATTCGCTCTGCTTGTCGAGCCGGAAAAGGTTTTACGATATCGAACGCCCGGAACAACAGGAAACCGCCCACCAGCCATTTCCACGTGGCGTGGGGAAGCAGCAGGAACGTCAGCATCTGGCCGACGACTTCATCCACCACCACTTGGCCGGGGTCCGTGCGCCCAAAAAACTCTTCCGCTTTTCCCGCCGCCCAAACGCCCAAGGCGCAAAAGCGCCAGCGAAGCCGCTGCCAGAACGGCAATCGCCGCGGCGCGGTGCAGGGGCAATTGCGCCAAGGCCACCACCACGGCCACTCCCACCAGGGATCCGGCGGTCCCGGGGGCAATGGGAAAGTAGCCCGCGCCGCCCGCGGTGGCAATCCAAATGGCCGGTCCCGCCCGCCGTTCAGTCACGCTCCCCCTTGGTGTCCGTGGTGCTTTCCTCCGCCGCGCTTTCTTCATCGGGATCAAGCGGCGCCGGGATGCGGTAGCGTCCCTCCAACCAGTTATCGAGATCAATCAGCTTGCATCGCTCACTGCAAAAGGGGCGGAACGGATTGCCTTCCCACGCGACGCTCTGCTTGCAGATGGGGCAGCGCATGATCGCCCTTCAGGTTCACGGAACAGCGGCGGCCGGCTGAATTTGCACCAGCGCGCCTACCGCCGGCAACGGGTTTGGCGGTGACAGCCTTTCGGCAAAGACTCTCGCTTCCAGGCGCGCCACCAGATCGTAATCGCCCGCTTCCGTGATCGTGGCCCAGCGAAAATCCCCCGGCTGCGGCGCGGGTCCCTCGATATCATTGATGAGGATGCAGCCGTCGATGCCGGGCGCCTGCCGCTCGCTGCGGCCCTGATAGAGCAATTCGGTTTCTTCCGAGGGGCCTTCCACCAGCACCGGCAGCGATTTTCCCACCATCCGCCGCAAGTTGCGCCGCGAAATCTTTCGCTGGAGGGCCATGAGCTGCTTCTGCCGGCGGCGAGCGAGTTGGCGCCGGCACTTGATTCGGCAAGTCGAAACTCCGGCTGGTTTCCTCGTTGGAATACAGGAAAACGCCCAGGTGGTCAAACTCCGCCGCCGCGACGAAATCCAGCAGGGCCTTGAAATCATCCTCGGTTTCGCCGGGAAAGCCGACAATGAACGACGTCCGCAGCGCCACGCCGGGAATGGCAGCGCGGATTTTTCCCAGCAGGCGCAGGAACTGCTGGCCGCTCGAGCCGCGCTTCATCAGCTTCAGGACGCTCGAACTCGCATGTTGCAAGGGGATGTCGAAATACTTCGCCACCTTGGGCGTTTCCGCCACGGCGGCAATCAGCGCGTCGGTCACCCGGTTCGGGTAGCAGTAGAGAAAGCGCACCCAGACAAGGTCCGGAATCTTGCCGAGTTCGCGCAGCAGCGCCGGCAATCCGTCGCGAAGGCCCAGATCTTCGCCATAGCTGGTGGTGTCCTGCCCGACAATGGTGATTTCCCGCACCCCCTGCCTGGCCAGGTTTTCCGCCTCGCGGATCACCGAGGCGAAGCGCCGGGAACGAAAAGCGCCACGCATTTGCGGAATCACGCAGAACGCGCAGGGATGGTCGCAACCCTCGGCAATTTTCAGATAGGCGGAATAACCCGGGGTGGAGAGCACGCGCGGGGTGAATTCATGATACAGGTATGGCTCTGCGGGCGTGCCCGTGGCGGGTGGCTGGGACTTTTCTGTGCAAGCCACCAGCACGCGTTCCAGCTCATTCGTGCCGATCACGTAATCGACTTCCGGAATCTGTTCCAGGATCTCCTGCCGGTAGCGCTCCACCAGGCATCCGGCCACGACCAGTTTCTTGGCGGCGCCGAATTTCTTGTACTCGGCCATTTCCAAAATGGTGTTGATGGATTCCTGCTTGGCGGGTTCGATGAAGGCGCAAGTATTGACAATGATGACGTCAGCCTGGTCGGGGTGCGGAGTTAACTCGAACCCCTGGTGCGCCAGGATTCCCAGCATCACCTCGCTGTCCACAAGATTCTTGGGACAGCCCAGACTTACCATTCCGACTTTGGCCATAAAATTTCTGTTTCGCGCCATTCCCTGGAGTGCTTGGTCATTAGAAATTTTAACACAAGTCGGAGAGACGCGGGTCTCGGGATTCGCGACACGGGATGCGGGATGCGGGATACTGGGTCAGGGATTAGGAATCAGGGATTCGTGCAATACCCCGATTTCTGAAATTCCATAGACCGATGTCGCGAGCGATGGGACGAAGTTTAAACCCGAACCGCGTGTCCCGTGTCCCGTATCCCGAGATCTTCAGTCCCCGCCCTGCCGTTGCCAAGTGAGAACCAGGTTTTCGGAGGAGGCGGCGATGATGCGGCTGTCGGGGGAGAAGGACACGTCCAGCAGCGGTTCCTGACTTTCCTGGAGAGTTTGCAGCAACGTCCCGTCTTCCGCGGACCACACACGCACCGTTTTGTCCTCACCGGCGGAGGCGATCCACTTGCCATTCGGCGAGAACTCCGCCCGATGCACGGGCCCGAGGTGGCCCGTGAGGGTGTGGAGGAGCTTCCAATCGCCGACCGAGTAGACGCGGAGTTTGCCATCTTCACATGCGGTCACCACTTCCTTCGCGTCGCGGGAGAAGGCCATGCTCAGGACGGTGCCCTCATGCCCGCGCAGCGAGTCCACAAACTTGTGGGTTTTCAATTCCACCACGGAGGGGTCTGCGCCTGAAGTCGTCTGAATCTGCCCCAGCAGCAGCCAATGGCCGTCCGGCGAAAACTCATAGAGATTGGGAGTCTGCGTCAGGTCGGCGATGGTGATCCGACCGCCTTGGCCGGTCCGGGGATTCCACAGATCGAAGTTGCTATCCTTGTAAAGAAGCAGGTAGCCGATCATCGGGAAGTAGCGCGCCGGACTGAACCCACCTTTGGCGCCCACGGTATCCACCTTCCCTTCCACATGATCTCCATCGATATCCCACTGGAACGCCATCAAAGGAGTGGCAGCCGGCCGTTGACCTTTGACATGAAATACCCCATTGGCGAGCAGGAAAAGTTGATGGGGAGAGAGGAAATTGGCGGAGTGGATCTCCAGGTCTTCGACATCAGGCACGTGGGGCTTCAGAACCTTTTGGACGGCGTCGGTGCGCAGGTCCATGAGCATCACTTTTTCGTCAGCGACCACGGCGAGCACGGAAGCATCGGGTGAGAAAGCCCCGTCCGATGAATACTTCAAAGCCAGGTGGCCTTCCAGGCGGCCATGACTGACCCATTGAGCGGCCGTCGGGGGCGACTCCACGGTCTCGACTTGCGCGCACAGAATGGCGCCGGGTAGGAGTAACACGGCCGCGAGCCAAACAGCGGCGCAGACCCTTTCGAAAATCGAAACTCGAAGGTCGAAATTCGAAAACCCAACCTCGTAAGCTTTGCTTCGATTTTCGAACTTCGTCCTATTCGTCGAAAATTGAGATCCGAAGCGCGAAATTTGATGCATAGCTTGCGAGATACAGATTTTCGAGTTTCGATTTTCGAATTTCGATTTTCGAGTTTCGTCTCTCGCTCGAGGTTAAACAAGCTCCCCCTTGGAGATGCGATTTACCAGTTCGCGGTCCGCTTCCAGAAAGTTATACTCCGGAAGCTTGGCGCGTGGCGCCCACTCAATCGCCTCAAACACCTGGTTGCGAGCCTCCCCGCGAAATTTGCTATCGCGAAGAAAACCACTTCCACGTAGCGGTCGGGATAGCGGTGGCGCAAGCGGAAAACTTCCCCGCCAACTTCCGCCTGAATCGCCAGTTCTTCTTCCAGCTCCCGCCGCAGCGCGGTGGGCAATTCTTCTCCGTCTTTCACCTTGCCGCCGGGAAATTCCCACTGTAGGCCATAGGCGTCGGAGCGCTGCCGTTGGCAAATCAGAATGCGGTCGCCCCTTCGTATGATGCCGGCGACGACCAGGATGGGTTTCTGCTCTGTCATCAAGGAATCAGATTGTAGCAGAGGAAGGGCCTTTGAGAGCGGGTCCTTTGGCTTAGCTCATCCCCTGCCAGCCGCCGGTCCTAAGGTGCCGCCCGCCAACGGTTGCCTGCGGGGCATGTCCGCCCTCAAATGACCCATTTCCGAACGGGAACCGCGATTGCGTTGGCCACTTCAATTAGAGTACACTGCCCCCGTCCAGAAAGGTCTGCGGCGTGGGTGCAGGCCGGCACTGAGTTGTTTCAAATCAGGATGTATGCACGCCTATGAGGACACGGGAACAGGTGGAACCGAGCATCAAGTCGGAGAGCATCTTCTCCAGGCTCAGCCAGCAATTGACGGCCTTGGAGAAGCGGGACTTTGAGCAATGGGTCATCGTTGTCGGCACGGGCATTCTGGTAGGGGCGGGCCTGGTGGCGATCCTTTTCCCCAGCGCCATCCTGAGCAAGGGCACGGTGCATTTTGAGATTGCCGTCTCCCGGGAGCTTTTCCTGGGATTGATTGCGCTGTTGGCTCTTTTCAACACTTACATGATTACGAGCCGCCTGAGGTTGCGGCGCACGCGCGGACAAGTCATTTCGACGGCGATTCAGAGTGAACTTCTGCGCCTGCAATCCTTCAGTGATCCCCTGACGGAGGTTTACAACCGGCGCGCACTCGACGATATGATGCAGAAATACACCCGGCGTGCCGAGCGCTTGAAGAACCCCCTCAGTTTCCTGATGATCGACGTCGATTACTTCCGCGAAATTAACTCCCGGTTTGGCCATACCACCGGCGATTTTGTGCTGCTGGAGGTGGCGACCATTCTCAAATCTGCGGTGCGCGGCTCCGACGCCGTAATCCGTTATGGCGGAGACGAATTTCTGATCATCCTCGCCGACGCTCCCCTGGTGGATGCCGGGCTGGTCATGAGCCGTATCGAAAGATATGTGCAGGATTGGAATCAAAGCGGGCACTTAAAGAATTTCGAACTGTCCCTCAGCGTGGGCGCGTCCCAGTGGGCCCCGGGCAAGACGCCCGACCAAATCATGAACGAAGCCGACCAGCATATGTACGCCGCCAAAGGCCGCACCAAGAAAGGCCACCCTCCCTCCGAGTAATAACCGCTTCAACCCGTAGCGTTCAGCATTCAGTATAAAGGTAAGGACTCTGTTGACAACTTGGTTTGGTTTGAGTATTGTTTTTTGGGGCTCCGCCCGGCCTCACTACTGGGCGGCGATCTATACACTTCTGATTTGAACTTTATTGTCGCGCCACGGGAGTTCACTATGTCTGGCCGTGACCACGCCCAATTTCTACCTCCTAACGTCCTTCCTGCTGTGCGACAGATTCATAACCCACACCGACTTGCTGAATGGGGTGTGTCGCGGAGAACAACGCCACAAAAGCGTCACCCCATTTTTTCATTCTAAAGACCTGTCGGTGATATGAGCTACGCAAGCAAGAATCATTACCCTACCCCTTGCTTCACGCAGCCTATTTGTGTGTGCCAGCTATGGAGTGCGGCAGTTCGCTGCCGCTTTTTCGCCAGCCAGCTCGCTGGCTGGCACTCGTGGTTGCAGGGAAGGAATGCGAATACAGACCGAGGCGGGGGTGGAGATTCCCGCAAGAGAGCTTGCGGGAAGAAACTGCCGCAAGCAAGCTTGCGGGAGGGAAAGCGGCAGCGAGCTGCACGCACTCCAAAGCTTCGCTCCGCGGGGAAGGACGGGGGCGCGTCGGGGTGCCGGAAAGTCCTCGCTGCGGGGAGGAGCCAGGGTAGCGACCTGCTCCTTAGGTCCGCAGCTTTTCGCGGTCATTGGGGGACGAACCGCGGACCGAAAGAGCAGGTCGCGCTACACGCTTTTCGCGGACATTGGGATTGACCATTGCTCGCGCCGTCATTCTGAGCCCGCTTTATGGGCGAAGAACCCCCGTAGTTCACTCCCTTCACCGCCTCCCGCGAACTACCGAGGTCCTTCGCCCAAAAGGCGGGCTCAGGATGACGGGGTTGGGCAGGGGATGCTCCGTATGCGGTCATTGGGGGACGAACCGCGGACCTACAGAACAGGCCCGCGCTACACGCTCCTTCACCGTCATAGCGGATTGCTGATTATTCCCGAACCCGCCGCAACCCGCAGCTTGTGAGGGCAAACGGAGCGAAGCTTTGGAGTGCGTGCAGATCGCTGCCGCTTTTTCGCCAGCCAGCTTGCTGGCTGGCACTCGTGCTTGCAGGGAAGGAATGCGAATACAGACCGAGGCGGGGGTGGAGATTCCCGCAAGAGAGCTTGCGGGGAGGAAACTGCCGCAAGCAAGCTTGCGGGGAGGAAAGCGGCAGCAAGCTGCACGCACTCCAAAGCTTCGCTCCGCGGGGAAGGACGGGGGCTCGTCGGGGTGCCGGAAAGTCCTCGCTGCGGGGAGGAGCCAGGGTAGCGACCTGCTCCTTAGGTCCGCAGCTTTTCGCGGACATTGGGATTGACCATTGCTCGCGCCGTCATTCTGAGCCCGCTTTATGGGCGAAGAACCCCCGTAGTTCACTCCCTTCACCGCCTCCCGCGAACTACCGAGGTCCTTCGCCCAAAAGGCGGGCTCAGGATGACGGGGTTGGGCAGGGGATGCTCCGTATGCGGTCATTGGGGGACGAACCGCGGACCTACAGAACAGGCCCGCGCTACACGCTCCTTCACCGTCATAGCGGATTGCTGATTATTCCCGAACCCGCCGCAACCCGCAGCTTGTGAGGGCAAACGGAGCGAAGCTTTGGAGTGCGTGCAGCTCGCTGCCGCTTTTTCGCCAGCCAGCTCGCTGGCTGGCACTCGTGGTTGCAGGGAAGGAATGCGAATACAAACCGAGGCGGGGGTGGAGATTCCCGCAAGAGAGCTTGCGGGAAGGAAAGCGGCAGCAAGCTGCACGCACTCCAAAGCTTCGCTCCGCGGGGAAGGACGGGGGCGCGTCGGGGGGATGGAAAGGCCTCGCTGCAGGGAGGAGTTCCCGCAAGCAAGCTTGCGGAAGGGAAAGCGGCAGCGAGCTGCCAAAGCTTCGCTCCGTATGCCCATGGGAGGCGTATTTCCGCAACCTGTGCGTCCCAGACCTGCGGTGAGAAATGCGGGTGAGCGTCCCTTAATGGACTTTTTCCACCGGCAGAAAAAATGCCAACGCTTTGTCGTAAATGATAATTCTTTCCATGTAGCCTCTTTTCCCCTTGACAAGGCAAATAGCCGTGCTATACTAGATGCTGAGGCCAGCACCCGCTGGCGGACGCGAAAGGCCGCAGACCTATACAAGGGGCCGGCGCAATCCATACCAAAAGGCAGGTGCCAGGTACCAGGTGTCAGGTGCCAGGGCTCAGGAAAAACACTGGGGCCCAGCCACGTGACCCGGATCGCGAGTCCCCCCCTGGCACCTGACACCTGATACCTGCTTTTGGAGATTTCCATGTCACTCGTCAAGAAACACGAAATGACCGAGAAGAAACTGGCCGCGAATCGGCGGAACCAGAACCTCTGCAATGGTCCGGTGACGGACGAGCGCCGTGAGCGCATCTGTGCCGCACTCCTGACTTTTGGATTCGACACGCAGGCGGAGGCGATGGCGATGCGCGCCCTCGGCGAAGATCCGGTCCATTTCCAGAAGCTGCTGGAAGGACTCTGGGAGGAATATAACCCCGTCGGCGCCTCACAGGAGGGAGTGGTGATCCGCCTGGCGCGGGCCATGTGGCTGATGAATCGCGCCGACCGCATGCAGGAAGGCTACGCCGTGCGTCAGGCCCAGAATGTGAGCAGCGGGCGGCAGGACCGGATGCACGCCCGGATGATGCGCCTCAAGATGACGGAGGAGCGCTTGGGGCGGCTCGCCCAAGCGGTAGCGAAGGAGCATTACGTCACCACTCCCGACGACCTGGAGAAGATGAAAAACTTGGACCAGGAGGGGGACCTGAAGGAAATGGGGGAAATCACTCTGGCGCTCTTTTATCAACTTCGGGCGCCGGGCACGGACGAGGACGGAGTTGATGAGATGGAGAAGGCCCGCAGGATCGTCCGCCAGGTCAAGGACATCTTTGGCGTATCCTGTGCCCCTCAGGACCTTCCCGCGGACGCTAACGAGCCACTTGAGGAAGGCCGCGATGCGCGATACCCCAAGATCACCGCGGCGGAATGGGAGGCGCGCGAGCGGCCACGTCAGCTTCTGGAAAATATCCTTAAGCGGCAGGTCGAGACTTGCCAGGCTCAGCGCAAGGCCGCACGGGAGGAGTTCCGGGAAGGTCCGTCTCCCTACGAACGAGCTGCGGAAATCGCTCCCACCCACCCTAATGCCCGGCTGATGCGGAGGATGCAGGATTCCAACCTTCGGGAAGTCCGGCGGCTCACCAACCTGCTTCTAAAGATTAAACGCTATGAGCGTCTGATGGAAACATTAGGGAAAAAAGCGGCTCTCCAAGATGTAGCAGAAAAAAAAGGAGTTAGCAGTTTAGAGGCAGAATGTCCAGCAGCTTTATCTCATTAAAATGAAAACAGTTAGCTGGAAATACGGGAGCCGGGGAGAAAAAGAAGGGCGCGGCTCTCCAAGATGTAGCAGAAAAAAAAGGAGTTAGCAACGAATAGCAAAAATTTCGCAAAAATCTATATTATTGAAATTAATATATTTAGCTGATTCTGCGGCGGCCAGGGTCAAGAAAAAAAAAGGGGTGGAAAATGAGACTCAACTGCTTTAAGTTATTGAAAACACATATAGAAAAAATGTCTGCTTTTCGCCTCTCCAAGATATTCATGAAAACAAACGAGTTAGGCTATGCTCTCCAAGATGTTGATGAAAATAAAGGAGAAAGTCGTTTGACTCAACAACGCGCGGATTCTCGCTACAGTTTTTCCGCAAGGAGTGCCGCGACGGCCTGCAACAGGTCCTGGTCGAGGGGCGTAAAGGCTGCGGGCTGGTCGCTGTCGATATCGATTTCGCCCAGGATGCGTCCTTGATGCCGGATGGGTACAACGATCTCCGAGCGTGTTTCCAGGCTGCAGGCAAGGTACCGAGGGTCGGCGTTGACGTCGTCCACAATCAGGGTCTGACCGGTGGAAGCCGCCGCGCCGCAGATGCCCTGGTTCAGGGGGATCCGGGTGTGGGGAGTGGGCTTACCCACGTACGGACCCAGCACAAGTTCTTCGCCCTGAAGCAGGTAGACTCCTACCCAGTGATAGTGTGGGCGCTCGCGGCGCAACAAGCTGACCACGCCAGCGAGCAGCGATGTCGCGTCCGGGGTGCCCGAAACGAGGCTGCGGACGGAGTCCAGAATCTCCAGGTCATTCATGAACAAGCTCCAGCGCATGACCGCCGATTTATTACCAATTGGCATCATACGATACGGAAAACGAAAGGGCTATAGCTGCAAAAGCCAATGGCGCGGGGATGATGGGGCCAAGGACTCTCCCCATCAGGCTGGCGAAGATATTTTTATGAGTTTTCCACAACTCTTTCACGATGAGAGTGTTGTATATAATGTGGCGACTATGGCCATAGAGTCCGACCTCGATCTGATGCTGCGGGTCCGCGATGGTGACTCGGCATCGTTTGAGATACTCCTGCGCCGCTATCGCCGGCCTTTGGTGGGTTACTTTTGCCGCATGGTGCGCGATCAAGGATTGGCGGAGGATTTGGCCCAGGAAGTTTTCCTGCGCGTCTACAAGTCGCGGGAGCGCTATCAGCCCGAGGCGCGGTTTACCACGTGGCTTTATCGCATTGCTACGAACCTGGCGCTCAATGCCATTCGCGATCGAAGGGACGAGGTTTCCGATACCACGGACGATGATTGCGACAGCGGTCCGGCTCTGGAGCGATTCGTGGATCCCGAGCCCACGGTGGAGCAGCAATTGGTGCAGGGTGATCGCGCACGGCTGATTCGCCAAGCCGTCGAAGAACTGCCGGGAAACCAGCGCGCGGCAGTGATTCTGCACAAATACCAGGAAGTGGATTATCGCCAGATCGCCAGGATATTGAGCGTCTCGGAAAGCGCCGTAAAATCGCTGCTCTTTCGAGCTTACGAAGCGTTGCGAGTGCGCCTGGAGCCCCTGCTCCGGGAGGGTCAGATATGAAATGCCTTGAAACTGAAAAACTGATTGGCTACGCTTATCGCCTGATAGACGAGTCCGCGGCCTTCGAGGTGCGCGCGCACCTGGGAGAATGTGCCCGCTGCCGCGAGATTGTTGAACAGCACGGACGCCTGGACGCCGCACTGAACGGATGGAAGCGGGCGGAACCCACTCCGGGATTTGACGCTCGCGTGCGCCAAGCCGTGGAGGCAGAGCAGGCAAGGCGCGCGGGCAGGGGTTTCTGGGGCTGGCAATGGGCGCGCGGGTTGGCGCTGGCTTCGCTCGGCCTTTTGATCATCGCAGGGGTGGTCTGGTTTAGCGAGAGCCATTTTCGGGTTTCCAACTCAGCGGGGGTAGCCACGCGACAGCCACAGCAGGCGGCTCGCGCGCAGACGCCGGCGCCGTTGGCGAAGCTTAACTCTCCAGCCGTCCCCACCCAGCCGGGCGAGGGATCGGCCCAGGCTGTCCCCGAAACTGAATTGGCCGGTCCTGCCCTGAACGAAGACAAAGACGCCCAGGCGTTGGAAGACTATGATCTGGCTGCGAATTTCGACCTACTCTCGGAACTTCCTAAGGGAGAGCCCCGGGTTGCCAACTGATCCTTCGGCGTTCTGTTGCTGCGCCCGAAGAGGAAATTTCCACCCCTGCGGCAATCTCGCTTGGGTTTTGCTCCTGTCGCTTCTTCTTTTCCCTGCCATGAGCCTGGCGCAGGAAGAGGGCGACCAGGGTTCAAATCCCCCGGCTGGGGCGGAACCCGAGCGTGAGGCCGGCAGGGGTCCCCAGCAGCAACGCCCCATGCAGGGGGGTATTTTCAAACGCTTGCGGGAACTGCCCCCCGCGCAGCAAAGACGCATCATGGCGAATAATCCGCAGTTCCTGCGCTTGCCGCCGGAGCGCCAGGAATTGATTCGCGAGCGCTTGCGGCAATGGAACGCCATGACTCCCCAGGAGAAGGAACGCATTCGCCAGCGCGAAGAGATCCTGGAGGGCCTTTCACCTGCCCAGAGGCAAGAAGCGCGCAACATTTTTCCCCAATGGCGTGACCTGACGCCTGCGCGTCGCCAAGCCCTGATGGTGGCCTTCCGCCACCTTCGCGACCTTCCCCCCGACCAACGCCGGTCCTTCCTGGATAGCCCCCGAGTGCGCGAGCAGTTTTCTCCCCACGAGCGGGATATCCTCGAGGGGATGAATAAACTCCTGCCCGCTTCTCGCCCGGCTGAGCCCAATGACCCTGATCCTTGAAGGATTCTCTTAGCCCGCGTTCTTCACTACGGGGTTCGTTAAACCTTACGTGCCGCAACGATCAGGTCGTGTGATCCTTGGATTTCGAAGGGAATGCGGGCGAAGTCGCCCCAGTAAATAAAGTCGGCCAAGCCAGCGTGCGTTGCGAGGTCAGTCAGGAGCTTTTGGAAAAGGGGAATCTGCCGGGACGTTCTGGCATGGGCTTGCCAATTTCCCGTGGGCTTCTCGCGCGCCAGAAACAGGGCGTGGAAGTTGATGTGGTCCGCATGATACTCCGCCAACTTTACCAGCAGGATTTCTTCGCGGGGAGTCTCGCCAGTCAGGAGTGGAAACTGGCTGATCCGTTGTTGCCAACGCAAGTCGTAGTTCAGATTTTGCGTCAGGAAGATTCCGCCCGGCCGCAGAGCACTAACAACGCCGCGCAATGCGGCGAGCAACTGGCTCTCGGTGGAAAGGCCGGGAAGGGCATTGCCCAAACAGAATGCCGAGGCGAATTCCGCATGGAGTTCGGCGGCCCCTTCCATGGTGAGCTGCCTGACCTCAGCTTTTCCGTGCGCGGCGGTGATGGTGCTCGCGGCGGATTCGATTCTCCGGCGCGTAAACTCCACCATGCCCGCATCGGCGTCAAAGCCCAATACGTCGAAGCCCCGTTGCGCGAGGGCAACCACGTGTCCGCCCGTGCCGCACGCCGGAACCAGAACTGCTCCGGCCGCTTGGCGCGCCAGTTCCTCCAGCAGGGGCATTTCCCGCGCCAGGCGTTTTTTCCAGTTGATGACCGCGTCGTAGTACGACCCGAAGTTAGTGGGCATGGAACACCGGGAACAACCCCCTAGGCGGCGGGAATTGCTATGCTTTGTTCGCGTAACCAAGGACCAAGTCGATTGCAATCGCGCCGTGACCGGCCTACGCTTCAGCTCGCCTCAAGTTTTCAGGAACGCTTGCAAGCCTTCAAGTTGCGCGGCCCAATAAGCCTTCATGCTCGCCGCGGCCTTGGCGCTGGGCAGCTTGCGATGCTGAACCGCTATTCGGCTTTTACTCCTGCCCTGGGAATAGAAATCGGCCACCACCTGCGTTTTTCCATCTACCCAGGTAAAGCGGAGAGACTTGTCGGGTGTGGCCTTACGAATCTCGAATCCCGGATCCCTCAGCCAGAGTCGCCGCTTCTGCCCGTCGTTCCAGGCATCGTAAAGGGCGGCGCAAGGCACGGCAAAGGTTTTAGTCTTGGCGATCTCATACCCTTCGGGTTTCTCGTGTGGTTTGCGCAAGCCACGCGCCTGTTCGTAACTCACGGTCACCATCTGTTCCCACCACGAGCCGAGGCCATACTGTTTGTGAAGGAACGTGACAATGGACTTGTGGTCAAGCTTCTTTGCGCCTGCCTTGTCGAGGACGGCAAACCAACCTGCCCACGGCTTGCCGGTCTTGGCCTTCACGGCAGCATCACTCATCCGAGGCGTAGTGGCGGATTTCCGCATGGGGGCGCCTCCTCAACTTAGGTTTCAGGAATCAGGCCAGGGTTTTTACGCATGAGCGATATCCTGCTATTTCAAATCTGCCGGCACAGGAATCGTGACTTCTCCCGTGGCCGCCCATTCCGTGCCGCGCACGAGCGTCAAGCGGAAGCCGGGGCTGTCCATGGCCTTCACGTCGTGGCCAAGCGCGGTTTGAAACACCCGTCCCGAACCGTATTTCAGAGTCCAGATCAACGGTTCATCTTTTCCTGTGCCGCAACCCTGGTTAGGTTTCCAGCAGTTCTTTGGGTCGTCGTAAGCCGTCGCCAAAATATGGATATTCGGCTGCATCGAGAGGCCATGATAGAGTTCGTCCGACTCGGCGAAGCTCGATGGCATGCCTTTGGTGATGGGGCTTTCCAGGTCCACGATTTTGACCGTGTAGGCATGATAGGGCCCGTGGCCGGCGGTGTCGCGCCAGGTGCCCCCTACCAGCTTATCGAATTCATCCCACCCCCAGAAGGCGTTGTTCGAGGCGTGGTAGCTTACCAATCCCTTGCCGTTGCGCACGAAGTCGAGCATGGCCTGGCGCGCGCGGTCGTCCCACCAGGGCCCGGCAGTTTGCTTATAGTCGTTGTAGTTGAGCAGCAGCACGTCGTAGGGGGCAAAAGTTTCCGATCCATTGCCGCGCACTTCTTCGTTCACGCGGACCTCAAAGCGCCCGGTTTGTTCCAGGATTTCGCGCAGCACCGGCGTCGTGGCGGCCCATTTATGATTGTTCACGCCGGTGAGAATAAGCACCTTCAATTTGGGTGGAGTTTGAGCGAGTAACGACCCCACACTGAAAACGATGGCCAGGACAATCGAGCAAAATCGCGACATCATCAAGATTCCTCCTACGATGGCAGAGAATTTCCGGCGCGCCCTGCGGCCCCCGGCGCGGGCAGTATCCTACCACTTTGGACCAAAGGCGTTGGAATTTATGATGAGTGCGGCGATGGTACAATTGGGCCGAGCCGCGGACAAAGCCTGCCTCGGTGACCTCTGTGTCTCAAAAGCTCTCTCACAGAGCCGCCAAAGATCTCTGTGGGAAAGCTTTTTCTCGCCGCAGAGGATATGGAGAGAGTGCTTCGTAGCAGAACCATGATCCGCTAAATGGAGAGAATTTCATGCGCCCTCGGACCTTTATTTCCTGTCTCGTGTTTTTCGGTGCATTCTTTATCACCCTTTCCGCACACGGTCAGCAAACCAAATTAGATGGGCTGCTCGACCGCGAAATGCCGTCGCTGCTTTCCACTTACAAGGCGCTGCACGCTGCGCCCGAGCTTTCCCATCACGAAGAAAAAACTTCCGCCTTGGTTGCCAGCGAACTCCGCGCTCTGGGATACACGGTTACCGAGCACGTCGGCAAATACGCTGGGCATCCGGAGTGGGTCAGCTACGGCGTGATCGGCGAGCTGAACAATGGCGCGGGACCAACGGTGTACATCCGCACCGAACTCGACGCGCTGCCCGTGGAAGAACAGACCGGCTTGCCTTACGCGAGCAAAGTTCGGGCGAAAGATGACGCCGGCCGCGACGTGGGCGTGATGCATGCCTGCGGGCACGACATTCACATCACCTCCTTTCTGGGCACGGCGAAAATGCTGGTGGAACTTGAAGGATCAATGGCGCGGCACGCTGGTGATGCTGGCGCAGCCCGCGGAGGAAGCCATCAACGGGGCGAAGGCAATGCTTGACGATGGCCTCTACACGCCGCTTTCCGCGGCCCGATTACGTCCTGGCGCTGCACGACGCCCCTTCGGTCGAGGCGGGTAAGGTCGGATACACGCCGGGTTACGCTTTGGCCAGCTCGACTTCCGTAGATGTCACCCTTCGCGGCATCGGCGGCCACGGCTCAGCCCCGCAAGTGGCCAAAGACCCCATCGTGGAAGCAGCGCAGTTCATCCTGGCCATACAGACCATTGTGAGCCGGGAGAATTCGCCCTTCGATCCGGCCGTGGTCACGGTCGGTTCGATTCACGGGGGCACCCGGTACAACATCATTCCCGATGAAGTGCATTTGCAGCTCACCATCCGGACTTACAAGGAAGAGGTGCGGCAGCATATTCTGGCGGCGCTGGAGCGCATGGCCCAGGGCATAGCCGCCGCTGACGGCATTCCGGCGTCGCGCGCCCCGATTGTGACCGCCAGCGAGAGCGAATACACCCCGTCGACCTACAACGACCCGCAACTGACGCTGCGCTTGGCACAGGTTTTCAGAAAGGCCTTGGGGGCCGAGAACGTAGTGGAAGTGCCGGCGGTCATGGCCAGCGAGGATTTCTGCCGCTTCGGCCTCGAAAATCACCAAATCCCGATTTGCCAGTTCACCTTGGGCGCGGTGGATCCGGCGAAGCTTGCGGAGAGCCAGCGCACCGGCGTGCCGCTGCCCGGACTGCACTCCAGCTTGTGGGCGCCGGTTCCCGAACCGACGCTCCGCACCGGGGTGAAATCCATGACCAGCGCGGCACTGGACTTGATGAAGAAATAGGGTGCTTAGGATTGAGCAGGAGCCGCCCCGGAAGCGGGCTCAGCCGGGGGATAGGAATTGACTGCAGCGTCCACGCTGTCATAAAGGTCGAAGACGGTGGCCAACTTGGTGATGGTCAAGGTATCGCGCAGTTTCTTGGTTAAGTTAGCCAGTTTTATTCCGGCGCCGCGGGTGGCGGCTGAAGTGCGCGCGGCGATCAGAGCGCCGAGGCCGGCGCTATCGACAAAACTCAGGTTGCCCAAGTCGAGTACGATGCGGGTATTCCATCCCCATCTTTCTTTGATCCAGTCGCTCTTCTCGAGCACCTCTTTGAATTTTCGGCGGAAGTCCATGCTCTCCTGCCCCAGCACCAATCGGCCCGACGGCTCCAGGATAATGATCCCGTGCAACTCCTTTTCTTTGATTTCAATAGCCATAGTTCTCTCCTCAAGGCGCCGGGGGAACCGGGAAATGTTAGGGGGGGGCAAACCAGCCCTATCCGCTTCTATCATGGCTGCGATAAAGTTACGTGATTGTTACGGCCATGTGAAGGTTGCCACGCGAGGATCTGCAATGATACGGATAATGCCGATACTCGATCTCTAAACCCGGCGTTGCCGTGTGAAGACATTAGTGAAGGGAGGTGGGGAGCGCCGGCGGCCCGAAGAACGCGGACTGCACTTGCTGAATTCGAAAACTGCAAATTTCTTCACAAATCTCAAATCGAGGATCGACAATCGAAAATGACGCGATGCCCCAATTCGGTAGTATCCCAGTTGGACGATGTAGCGGTGAGTTTACCTCGCCAAATGGCGGCGTAAACCCGCCTCTACAGCAAACTGCCACACCACCGACCTACGACGAAGGTCAATCCCCAAGGTGCGAGCCGTCCGCACGCTATTGATTTCATGGGCATCATTGCCTAAGATGTGCTCGTGGGGCCGCCAATGAAACATGGCAAAAGAACGCGTGTTCGGATCCTATACGTCATTCTGCTGATCCTGATTGTCATCACCGTGGGTCCGCTCTACTTCTATGGATCCAAAATGATGTCGATGAACCGGGAACGGCTGGAAACCCAAGAAAGCATCCTCCAGACGATGTCCTCCCAATCGCTTTCCCGGTTCATTTCGCTCTACATGGAGAATTTGAATCAGCAGTTCAAAGAACTCTTTGACACCGTGGTGCCGCTGGCAGCGCACATTCCTGCCCCCAGATTCTCCTCCGATCCAGACCTGCGCGTGGCACTGGAAGGATTTGTGGTTGACCGACCGGCGGTTCTCTATGCCACCGTGCTGAATGATCAGGCGCGAGGAGTGGGGGCGCCAAACTACAACGCGGCGGGCGACCCCTTTCTGGGCAAGTCCCTGGCGGCGGCCTTCACCGCAGCCCAACAAGGGCAGGATTACCGGAGCAATCCCATCACCGTCCTGGGTTCCAAAGGGAACGCCGTGGTCATGGTGATGGCGGAGCCCATTAAACAGAAGGACAAGTTCCTGGGAATGGTGGCCGCCGTCGTGACGCTCAAACCCATCACGCAGGAGTTGGTGGATACCAACGGACAATCCGGCCTGGAGGCTTACGTAGTGGACAACGCCGGGCGCTTGGTAACGTCATACGACCCCGACAAATGGGCGGGAACGGATATGGTGGCCATTCCCATCGTGCAGAAGTTTCTCGATTGGCAGGGGCGCGCGCGCGTGGCAGAGACCTCCCTCTTCCCCTTGCAAAAGGGCAACCAGACGGTCACCATGCTCGGCACCTACTCGCCGACGCAGAAGCTGGGCTGGGGCGTGATCGTACAAAGAAAGGCGAGTGACGCTTACGTTACGGTCTTCGAAATGCGCCGCGAGACCTTTCAGTTGGGTCTGCTGCTGGTGGTACTCAGCCTGGTGATCGGATTTCTGGCCGCCAAGGCTATTGCCTACCCCATCGATATGCTGACGCGGACGGCTCGCTCCATTGCCCAGCGTGACTTCACGCAGCGCGCGGAGATCCGTAGCCACACCGAGATTGATGAGCTCGCCGACACGTTCAATCATATGGCGGAGGACATTCAGCGGTACATCGGCAACTTGAAGATGGCTTCCCAGCAGAACCGCCAACTATTTATCGACTCCATTGAAATGATCGCGGCTGCAGTGGACGCCAGGGACCCGTACACCAAAGGCCATTCCGGGCGGGTGGCACAATTCTCTGTCATCCTGGCGCGAGAGATGGGCCTGCCGGAAGAGGAAGTCGATAAGATTCGCGTCTCTGCCATCCTGCACGACGTCGGCAAGATCGGCATTGAGGACCGCGTCCTCAAGAAGCCCGGCATTCTTACCAACGAGGAGTTTGATGTCATGAAACGGCACACGGTGATGGGCCATGAAATCGTGCGCCAAGTCAAACAGCTCACCGAAATGCTGCCCGGCATCCGCTGGCACCACGAAGCGCTGAACGGCCGCGGCTATCCCGATGGCGTCCAGGGCGATGAGCTACCGCTGATGGTTCGCATCATTTCCGTGGCGGATACGTTTGACGCCATCACCACCGACCGGCCCTACCATGCGGCCTCGGAATTTACCAAGGCGCTTGAAATCCTGCGTAAGCACGTGGGCACCAAATACGACCCCATCGTCGTGGATGCCCTGGATTCTGCTCTGGCCAAGGGCAGCCTGGCCAAGTTCGGAATGGGGCGGAGAGCAGTGGCGGCCCCCGCTGTTCCGGTGAGCCTGCCTCACACTTGAAGGCAAAAGTCAGGTGAAGTGTCCAATAATTGGCTGGACAGTGTAGCGCCGCCATCTTGGCGGCACTTGCCGGCAGGATGCCGGTGCTACCACCAGCGCGACTGTCCAGGAGTTCGTGGACACTACACTAGCTTCTGACTCCTGACTCCTGACTCCTGCTACAATAAAACCTTATGGTCTCACTGTTTGGGTCCGGCAAAGAGGAGAAGAAACCAGGGTTCCTGGACCGGCTGAAGCAGGCTGTCGCCTCCACGAAAGCCCAACTGGTCGAACGGATCGAGGAGATTGTCGAGGGCAAGGCGGTCCTGGACGAATCAGTGCTCGACGACCTGGAAGCGACCCTGATCACCGCCGATTTGGGCGTCCGCACGACGCAGGAAATTCTGGGCCGGCTGAAACAGCAAATCAGCCAGGGCAAGCTGAGAGAGACGGCGCAATTGCGCCCTGCCGTGCAACAGGGAATTCTGACGATTCTGGAAAATGCCGGCGTGGATTCGGTCGCACCCAAGGCCAAGCAGCCGCCCCCGGGCATGCCGACCGTCATCTTTGTGGTGGGTGTAAACGGCGTGGGCAAAACTACCAGCATCGCGAAGCTGGCCCATTACTTTTTGCACCAGAACCGCCGTCCCCTGCTCTGCGCCGCTGATACTTTTCGCGCGGCCGCCAATGAGCAATTGGAGATCTGGGCAGGACGGCTGGGCATCGAGATGATCAAACAGAAATCCGGCGCGGACCCGGCGGCGGTTCTGTTTGATGCCCTCGCAGCAGCCAAAAGCCGGCGCCACGATCCCGTGATCGTGGATACGGCGGGCCGCTTGCACACCAAAACCAACTTGATGGCGGAACTGGGGAAGATGTGCCGCATCGCCGCGCGTGAAGTTCCCAATGCCCCGCACGAAGTGCTGCTGGTGATCGATGCCACGACAGGGCAGAACGGGCTCCAGCAGGCGCGGCAGTTCGTCGACCAGGGGGGCGCCACGGGCATCATCTTGACCAAGCTTGACGGCACCGCCAAGGGCGGCGTGGTAATCGCCATCGCGCGCGAACTCGGCTTGCCCATTCAGTTTGTCGGCGTCGGCGAAAAAATCGACGACCTATTGCCCTTTAACCCCATCGAGTTTGTGGAGTCGCTTTTCGAACCGTAATCACCACGCAGAATTCGGGGCTGGGTAGTGTCCAAAGGAAGGCGACTATTCTCTCTTCAACTTTAGCCTCTTATTCCGTAAGCGACCAGAATTGCAACTAAACCTATGCCCATAACCACAGTTATTTTCGACTACGGATGCGTGCTCAGTTTGGCACCGGTCCCGGAGGATTTTGAGGCGCTGCGCAAGGCTATCGGAGTGGATGCCGCGGCCCTTCAGGATATATACTGGCGAGATCGCGAGGCCTACGACCTCGGGGCACTTGACACACCCACCTACTGGCAGAAGGTTGCGCTCGCTGCGGGCACCACGTTTTCTCCTGAACAGATTGAGATGCTGGCGACCATGGACTGTCAAATGTGGGGCAAGCCTAATGCCGTCATGGTCGAATGGGTACGAGTGCTACGCGGGCGCGGATTGAAGACAGCGGTAATATCCAATATATCCCGATACGTTGGCAACTACCTCCGCCGAGCGGCCAAGTGGCTTGAACTCTTCAACTATCTCTGCTTTTCCGCCGAGGTTAGAATGGCGAAACCCGACCCCGCGATTTATCACGCTTGTCTTGAGACTCTGGACGTTCCCGCCCCGCAGACGTTGTTTATTGACGACCGGGAGGTCAATATCACGGCTGCGCACGCCGTGGGAATGCACGGCATAGTGTTCCGCTCGGCCGAACAACTGCAGAGGGACCTTGAACCCTATGGACTCGCGGAATCATTGGCGGAAGCGATAGCCCACGCCGTGTAACCGGCGCGCGCGGCGGGGACACCCCTCATTGCCCTAAGAGGAAATTCACCCGATGGCAAGCAACCTACAGCCGCACGCACACCTCTGAGAAGGTTGTAGAATAGGTGAATATGCGGAAACCAATCTCCCTCATCCTCGGCCTGCTTGGGCTCTTCGATTCCCTTTATCTTTTGTGGGTCTACACCTCCCCATCCCGGCCAATGGTTTGCCTGGGAACAGGTTGCGATGCAGTGCGCGCCAGCGCTTATTCCCACCTCGGGGGCGTTCCCATGCCGGTGTTTGGTGTCGCTGGCTACTTACTGGTGGTATTGCTCATCATTGCGGAATCGCTTGTCCCCGCGGCGCTGGCCATCGAGGTCCGCTATGCGTTAGCGGGCGCGACGGGGTTTGGATTTCTCTTTTCGCTGTACCTGGAATATTTGCAAGGGTTCGTGATTCACGCTTTCTGCGCATGGTGCGTGACGTCGGGCTTAGTGATGACCGCCCTCTGCGGGCTGGCCATCTACAACGTCTTTCGCCCCGCGCCGGAGGCCGACCCGCCCGCACAACTCGCCCAGGTGCGCAGCTATTTCGTGGTAGGTGTTGCAGCGTTGTTGATCGGCGTTCCCGCATTTTACCAACTGGCCGCCCATGGGGAAGCACCGCCCCCACCGCCACCTACTCCGAGCGAGACCACGGCGGAGAAGTTGGTCAGGCCTGACAGCCACGCGACGGGTAATCCCAACGCGGCCGTGACCGTGGTGGAGTTTGGGGATTTCGAATGCCCCGTCTGTGGACGCGAGGAAGAGGTGGCGCGGGAGATTCGCGCCAAGTATGCAAATCAGATACGTTTCGTATTCCGCCAGTTCCCTCTGATCCACACCCACCCTTTTGCCGAGCGCATGGCAGAAGCTTCCGAGTGCGCAGGTCAGCAGGGAAAGTTCTGGGAAGCGGTGGACAAGATTTATTCCCGGCAAACGGATTTGAGCGAAGACGGATTGAAGCGAGACGCCGCCGAAATCGGCTTGGATCAGGCTAGATTCAACCAGTGCATGGCCAGCGGCGCTGAGGCGGCGCGGGTCAAACGGGACCGCGAGGATGGCGTGGCGCTCGGGGTGAATGCGACTCCCACGTTTTTCATCGGGCGCCAAGTGGTATCCGGGGCGCTGGATGTAGACGCGTTTTCGCGAAGCATCGACCAGGAGCTGGCAGAACAGGGGGTGGGGTTACCTTCTGTTCCCGTGCCGCCCGCGGCCCCTGCGTCAACCGGTGCCTCTGCGCCTGGTCCGAGTAAGAATCTCGCCAAATCTCCAACAGCTTCCCAGAAGGATGTGCCCGCGCAGGGTACCAACGAACCCACCCCGTCGTTTGGCTTACTCGGATCGGCCTCGGGAGGCGCGCTGTCAAGTTTCCAGACCGACGCGGTGACGTGCAGCGAAGCAGAAGCTGCCAAGAAGCAGCCCACGTTGATCAACACCAGCCAACTGCGGGTACTCCTCAATGGAAAAACCCAACCTCTGTTTGTGGATGTCCGGCCGGCAAAAGAGTTCGCCGCGGGGAAAATATCCGGGGCGATCAATATTCCCGTGGATGACATGCCGCAGCGCTGGAGTACCCTGCCCAAAGACCGCGTCATCGTCTTCTATGAAAGCGGGCAATCGTCGGGAGATATTTGCGCCTCCGGCCGCGCAGCAGGAAGGATCCTGCTGGAGCATGGCTATGCGTTCGATCAAGTCAAGGTGTATCAGGACGGCCTCATGGGTTGGGAGAAATCCGGATTGGATCCCAGCAAGTAAACACTCAAATCATGACGTCCACATCCGGTTAACAAGGCCCGAACCTGACTTCGCCGACTCAGTTAGCCCGACTTTCGCAGTTGGGGCAGTAGGCGGCGGGTAAGTGGTTTATTTTCAGCAGAGCGATCTCCAAGGTCTACACTACAATTTGAACTGCACCCGCTGATCGATGACGGTCTCCGCGGGCTTGATGCGGGGTGGCGGTTGCGACGGCAGTGCCAGATGGAGTTGGTGGAGCAGGAGCATCTGCTCGGGTTCCGGCTGCGTGTAGCGCGGCATGATGAGCCAGCGCCCGTCGGTGGTGGGCAGGCAGACGTCGAGCATTTGAATCGTGGCCAGTTTCTCCAGCACGGCGCGCGGTGTCAGCCCCGGGGCGCAGGGGGCTAGCCGCTGCCGGAGGGTGACCGACAAAGCGTAAGCGAGGAAAGCCACAAAGATGTGGGCCTCCACGCGCTTCTCGACTTGGTGATAAATCGGACGCAGCCCCAATTCGCTCTTCAAGGTTTTGAAGGCCGCTTCGATCTGGGTGAGGAGGATATAGAGTTCCCAGAGCACTTCCGGCTTCTCTCCCAGCAGGTTCGAGCGCAGCAGATAGTGGCCATCGCGGAGTTCCGCCTTCTGCAACTTCTCTTGGTCCAAGTGAAAGGAGAAAGTCTGGCGGGTGACTTCCTCTCCCTCGCGGGGCAAGTGTAGAGGCACGAAGCCGAAGGCGCGGCCGGCGTCCTTCTTGGCCGCACCGATGCGCAGCAGCAATTGATCGCGCGCCGGAGCACTGCGGCGCAACTTGCGCAAGGTCTTCAGCAAGCGAACCAACTTGCGCCGCCGTATGGCGCGTTCCTTGGCGTACCGGCCTTCACTCTTGGCCAGCACGTACAGTTCGCCGTCTTCCACGAATAACTTCACTTCCACCGATTCGCGCACCTTCTGCCAGGGCAATTCCAGCCAGCGCTTTGCGTACTGCTGAATCTTGCCGCGCGGCGTCCCCACCAGGTAGAAAACTTCCCGTCCCCCGGTGCGCATCTCTGCCAGCACCTCTTCGGTCGGAATCCCCCGATCCATCACCCACACCCGCCGCGCCCGCCCGTACTGCGCTTCGATCTGGTCGAGAAATCCGCGCAGCGTGGTGCGGTCTGAGGTGTTGCCCGCCAGCACTTCGTAAGCCAGGGGAAATCCCTCCGGCGTCACCACCAGCGCGATCACCACCTGCCGGCAATCGCCGCGATGGTCCCGACTGTAGCCGTGCTTCGCCTTGGGAATCTCCTCGCCTTCGCCTTCGATATAGGTGCTCGTCAGGTCGTACAGCAACACGTCGAAGCGCGCCTGAAACAGCTCTTGCCAACGTTGCCGCAGGTGATCGAACAGCACGGTTTTGTGCTCCCCGATCCGGTCCAGACAGCGATACAAGCGATCTTTTTCCGCCACGGCGAAGCCCGTCCCCAACAGATCTCCCATGGCACTCTGATCAAACCCTTGCCGGTGCAAACGGAACTCGCTGCCCGGCGCCACCAACCGGTTCACCACCAGCAACTCCAGCACCTTTGCCCACGGCACTTCCTCCCGTCCCTGGCCCAGACGCTCTTCCCAAAATTCGCTCAACCCCAACTGCCGCCACAGTTCGCACCCCAGCCAGTAGTTGCCAAACGCCCGCGGCCGCCGCAACTCCATCTCCTTCAGCTTCACCTGCACGCCGTCCAACGCATCGACAGGAATGGCGCGATCCTCGGGAAATAAACTCAGGCTCGCGGCCCGCTGCTCGGCTTCATCAAACACCTCCAGCGTCTTGCGCCACGCCGCTTGCTGACTGTCGTTAATCTCGCCCAAATACAGCACCCGCCGCTGCACCACCCGGCCCGAACGCAACCGCCGACTCTCCTCCACGCTCCAATAGCGGTGCTCCTTGCCGTCTTTCTTGCGCTTGTTCGCACGCAGGTACATGGCTGGCGGCCATTGTGCCAAGCTTGATCGCAGATGAAAAGGGGGTAGGTCTACACTACAAGCCTTTGCCTACAACCCACATTGAAGAGTCAGGACTTATCGCCGTGCCCCCGCCGAATCTCGCCCGAAAAAGCTCCGAACTGCGAAAGTCAGGTTAGATAAGGACAGGCGCAGCGAGCGCTGGCGAAGTGCGGAATAGGGACGGGGCTACCCCGATGTCGGTCAGGTTGTCCACTTGATTCAGTCACAATGTGCTATTTCTCAAAAGATAGGTATTGAAGTGGATTCGTCTATAAGGCTATACTCCCCCTTCTTTGCCCGCTCCCCTCGGGAGCTTTGCGACCCCACCAGCCGGTCATGCGTAAAGTGCGTGCCACCACGACGCTCTTCTATTCGCTTCTAACCAGTGATTCCTGCTCACGATTGACTTTTTCTACAACACCAAGGATAGCAATACTATGGTCAATATCACTGACCCCGTAACAGAATGGGCCTTCATGATTCTGGTTTCCGTAGTGATGGGGACCTGCCTGCTTATTGCCGTAGCGTTCTTTCGGCGCTGGCAACAGATCCGTTATGTTCGTTATCTTCATACCCTCCAACGTAAATACCGGCCCGTCCTGGCCAAATTTCTTTCCGGCGCGCGGAATCCCTCCGAAGTCGAAACCCTGCGGGAATTGCCGTTGGCCGACCTGGAACTCCTGCTTGATCCTCTTTTTTCCAAGCGAAAGATCAGAGAACGGTGTCGGGTCTCACTTCAGATCCTGTGCGCAGACCTGGGGTTGATTGAGTTGTGGCAAAGGCGATCGGCGAACGGGCACTCGACATCCCCCAAATCTTCGGGTAACGGGACGCATGAAGATTTCTCCGACCATGCAGTTCTGCGCAATCTGCTGCGCGCGAAAAGCATTCGGAACTTGGGGACACTGCGTCATCAGCCAAGTTGGCCGCTCCTGGTCAATGTCCTGGATGACCGCCGCCCCGATATCCAGTTGGTGGCTCTTCGATCCTTGGCAGCATTGGGAGCGCCAGAGAGCTTTCCGCTACTGCGGCAACGGCTCCATGCGGTAGCCCAAGAGAAATCCCCGTCCCCCCCACTGCAGGCATTGCAGGCCGCCATGGCCAGCTTTGACCTTACTTGCGCGCCCGCCCTGTTGCCTTCCCTGCGCCACCGGGATCGTCAAATCCGCTTGTGCGCCACCGAGATTCTCCGGACGATGGTCCACCGCGAGGACGCCCGTCAGCCCGGCTTCACCCTCACTCCGGAGTTGCTTACACCGCCGATGGTGGATTTACTACTGACCGAGCTTTCAGTTGACACGAGCGCGGAAATTCGGGCGCGAGCCGCGGAGGCCATTGCTTTTCTTGCCGATACTCGCGCCATAGCCGTGCTGCGTGACCTTCTGTGCGACCCCCAATGGTTCGTGCGCATGCACAGCGTGCGAGCCATCGCCCACTTGTGCCAGACCGCCGCCCCTCTGCGCGCGGATATTCGCGAATGCTTGCGCGATCCCCATTGGCGGGTGCGCGAGGCTGCAATCCTGACGCTCATATCGCTTGGCCAAGAGGGCAAGCATCAGCTCTATGAACATTTCCTGACTTTCCCGAAAAGCGCCGCAGGCACACAAATTGTGGAGGTGATCGAGCGCACGGGATTGATATCTGCCCTGGTGGAGGAGTACAGCAAAGGCACAAACGGCGTGGATGCCCTCATGGTCGAACACCTGGCCAGCGATGCGGCCCCGCTGGGGCTATCGGCAGACTCTCCGCACCTTGAATCCGGAGATCCGTCAAAAGTTTCTGCACCGTTTACTTCCCTACGCGCAATCCAAAATGCCGCTCCCGGAAGGGACGCAGCCGGGGGTGAAGAAGGCAAATAACCCCTCGCAGGTTCGCGAGTTCCCGCCCAATTTGGCGGCCTAAAGGAAATTGCCGGCGATGAATCACATCCACTTATTCCTCAACAACTGGGTCACGGTATTTAATCTTGTCGTCCTCTCCTACTTTTTCCTGGGCAACGGGATTTACACGATCCTGATGTTACTCTCGCTGCGCGCCACTTGGGTGCATATCCGGCAAATGGCCTATCAAGGTCTGGATGCCTTGCGCCATTCCCCCTTGACCCCGCCGGTGACCATCATCATTCCTGCATGGAACGAGCAAGACGTCATCGTGAATTCCGTCCGCTCCGCGTTGCAGGCGGATTATCGCAGACCTCCAGGTCATTGTCGTAGACGATGGGTCAACGGATATGACTGTCGACCGCCTGGTGCAAAGTTTTGGGCTGGTGGAGATGGACGGGGCCTACAATCCCAGCATCCCCACCGCGCCCGTCCGCGCCTATTACATCAATCCCAGGATTCCCCAACCTCCTCGTCGTCAGCAAAGTGCGGGGGGGCAAGCCGGATGCCCTCAACGCCGGCATCAACCTCTGCCGCTCACCCTACTTCTGCAACTTGGACGCCGATTGCCTGCTCGAGCGCGACGCCCTGCTGCGGTTGATGGACCCGATCGTCAATTCCACCGATTGAAACCGTGGTGAGCGGCGGGATCGTGCGCATCCTGAACGGCTGCGAGACCAAGGACGGGCGCGTGCTCAGGGTGGGCCTGCCACGGACCTGGCTGGAACGATTTCAGGTCGTCGAGTACCTGCGCAGTTTTCTCTTCGGCCGGACGGGGTGGCATCTGTTGGGGGGCACGTTGATCGTGTCGGGTGCGTTCGCGGTCTTCCATCGCGCCACCGTCATCGAAGCAGGAGGTTTCTGCCGCGACACGGTGACGGAAGACATGGACCTGATTGTGCAACTCCATCAGTGGGCGGCGGAGAACAATCGCAAAATCCGCATGTCCTTCACCTCCGACCCCGTCTGTTGGACAGAGTGCCCTTCCACGCTCGCCATGCTGGCCAATCAGCGCCGCCGCTGGCAATTGGGGCTTTGCCAGACGCTATGGAAACACTCGGAAATCCTGTTCGGAAAAAAATATGGAATTGTGGGTTGGCTCAGCTTCCCTTTCCACTCTTACGTCGAAGGGCTGGGCGCGGCGGTGGAATTCCTGGGATATCTTCTAATCCCGCTGGGCATTTTCCTGGGCATGGTTCCTCCCGGGCTGCTCTTGGTGTTTATTCTGCTCGGCTTCATCTACGGCGGATTCCTTTCGGTGGGAGCCGTGCTTCTGGAAGAGCTCACCTATCGCCGCTACCCGCGGTTTCGGGATCTGCTGACCTTGCTGGTATTCGCCATGTTCGAAAACATCGGATACCGCCAGTTGGTTTTGTACTACCGCTTTCAGGGAGTCCTGAAGTTTCTGACAGGCAGCCGCCGTTGGGAAAAGGTTGCCCACTTGGGCGCAATCGCCGAAGGATAGGGGAGCAGAAGCACCATCCCAGTCCGTGCGGCGGGAGGCAGTCTTTTGCCTCGCCGGAAAAAGTCACGAAGAAATGAACCCTCGCAAGAAAACGTGCCCTGATGCGAAGAAGACTTGCATCGTCCCTCTGACGTCTTCACCGGCTTTGCGCCTTGGTGCGAAATGCGTTTGGTCCTCCCTCGCGGTGGTGGCAGCGGCCGCCCTTTTAGCGCCGTCGGTCCTGGCGGCAGAGAAGCGAAATTCAGCCCTGCCATCCGTGGCGGCAGACAAGAAATCAGCGGAACCCTCAAGCCTGGAAAAGCTCTATCACGAGCGCGCAAACAGGGATCCGCAGGACGTGGAAGCTTTCGAGGGAATGGCAATACTACAGGTCCGGCGCGGTGACTATCCGGATGCGATTGCATCGTATCGCCGCGTTTTGGAACTCACCGCCAATGACCACGATGCCAAGGTTGGCTTGGGGCGCGCATTGGCCTTTGACGGGCAATACGAGGCTGCCCTCCGCAGCTTCCAAGGGCTTTTGCAGGAGCGCCCGGGTGACACCGATGCGCTCGAGGGATTGGCGCGCGTGCAAATGTGGGCAGGCCGCCCGGCAGTCGCCCTGCCCATCTTTCAGAACCTTGCGGCTCATTATCCGGCGAACCCCGAATACGCAGTGGGCCTGGCGCGCGTGGAAATGAACCTGCACCAATACCCCGAGGCGCGAAAAACCCTGACCGCGCTGGTCGCCGCCTATCCCGGGAATCGCGACGCGCAATTGCAGCTTGCTTACCTGGACCTTTACGAAGGACATCAAGCTGGAGCTCTGCGGCGATTCAATCACCTCATCAGCGAAAACCCCACGGATGCGGAGGCCCTTAAAGGCAACGTGCGCGTTGCCTACTATCGTGGCGATTTGGTGTACGCGCGCAATTTGGCGGCAAAGATCGTAGATGACGATCCGCGCGACGTTGCCGCCCTCTTGTTGCTTGCCCAGATCTGGAACGGGCGCTGCACAATGCTCCGCGAGCTCGGGCGCTGCTGTATCGCGTGGAAACCCTCGACCCGCGCAATCCGGAAGCTCGCGAACTTGAAAACAGCCTCCGCAGCGAGTCCCGGCCCACCTTGCACACCTCGGCTTCCTACGCGCGGGAAATCGGTTCCGGCAGCCCTGCCAGTTCTGAGGACTTAACTGCGTTTGGCTACGAAAACACCTGGGGCTTCTTCGCGCTGCCCCGGTCGGAATCGTATTTGTCCTTGGCTTACCTTCCCTCCCAAAGCCCGAGCGGCGGAATGCAGGGCGCCGTGGGACCCTCGCAACTTTTCTACCACCAAACGACCTATGTGACGCCCGCAACTCACGGTGCGCGGCGGCGTGGGGCTGGCGCGATTTGGGCCGGGCGAGCTCCCCGGCATCCCCACTCAGGAGCTGCCGATTACTTCCGCGGGAATCCGCCCCCTGGGCTTTGTCGGCCTTAGTTACGCGTTGCGGAAAAAGCTTACGGTGGACTTGACGGCCGCCCGCGCCGCCATCACCTACACACCCACTGCCGTCCGCCTGGGAGTGATGGAAGACCGGCTTTCAGCCGGATTGGATTATCGCTTCAACTCGAACACAGATCTACGTCTTGAGCCTTTCGTAACCGATGATTTCACGATCTCCTATAGCCATGTGTTCGGTCTCGCCGGGTCCACTCCGGCGCAGGTTAACGAAGTCGATCACAATCGCGGTGGAAGGCGCTTCCATCACTTTTAACCGCAAGTTGTTCCACAAATCTGCCGTGGCCGTCGATATCGGTTATGCTGGACTCGCCTATGGATTCTGGCGGGGCGCAAAGACCTTACCTGGGATTTTTCAATCCCGGCTTCTACCAGCGCCACTACCTGACCACTCACGTCGCGGGGAAAATTCACGGGCCGCTCGGGTACGATTTTTCCGCTGGCGCCGGCGTGCAACAGGTCGAGCATGGAACACCGATAAAGCCCGCGCTGCTTCTCAGTCCTGCGTTCACCTTAAAGACCAGCCCCCGGCTCTCGCTGACTCTGGGTTACACGCACTATGACAGTTCGCAATCACTGGGTACACTGAGCGGAAACGCTGTGCGGCTTTCCACCGATTGGAAATTCTGACGGACGCGGCCCCCGGCTCGCGCGGCGGGAACGGCGAGTCAATATCCAAATTCAATCGGCCGCCGCTTAAGGGCATGGTGTATATTTTGAGGGGGTAATGTTTCAATGGACTCAGCAGCGTTGAATCGCCTTTATGATTTCAGCGGAAAAACAGTTGTCATTACCGGGGGAACAGGAATCCTCGGGGGAGAAATCGCCTGCGCGCTGGCGGGATGCGGGGCCAACGTTGCGATTCTGGCCCGCCGCCTGGAACCGGCTCAGCACGTCTTAGAACATATGGGGTCGCGTGCCAATCAGGCCGTGGCGATCGGCGCCGACGTCTTGAACCTGGACAGCCTGCGCAAAGCCGCGGTGACCGTCCGGGAAAAATTCGGCGGCGTTGATTGCCTTTTGAACGCGGCGGGAGGCAACAAACCTCAGGCCACCACCGGCGGCGATCTCCGTTTCTTTGATCTGCCGGCCGATGCCTTGCGCTACGTTTTCGATCTGAACCTCATAGGAACCATCCTACCCTCGCAGGTGTTCGGAAAGATGATGGCGGAAAAAGGTGAAGGGGTTATCCTCAACTTCTCCTCCATGAGCGCCCTCCGTCCCTTGACGCGTGTCGTGGCTTACTCTGCCGCCAAAGCCGCCGTGAGCAGCTTCACGCAATGGCTGGCGGTGCATGTGGCGCAGGAGTACTCGCCGCGGATTCGTGTGAACGCTGTTGCCCCCGGCTTCTTCTTGACCAAGCAAAACCGATTTCTCCTGACCGAAGAGCAGACAGGTAACCTGACCGCTCGGGGCAAAGCCATCATCAGTCATACGCCGATGGGGCGCTTTGGCCAGCCGGAGGATCTGCTCGGCGCCGTGCTGTGGCTCCTCTCACCCGCCTCGGCCTTTGTTACAGGCATTGTCCTGCCCGTGGATGGCGGGTTCTCAGCGTTCGCGGGAGTATGAAAAGCAGTGGTTAGTCGTTAGCCGTTTGTGGATAGTGATTGGTAGTTAATGCCTGCTTGCGTGCATCCAGGCCAAGCAACTAACCACTAGCCACTTACTACTAGCCACTGCCCCTGGAGGTACAAAACCGATGAGTGTAGGAAAGGGATTTGCGGATCGATATCTGACCCACGAGGAAACCAGCCAGGTCGTGCAGGAGGGGTTGGCCACGCTGGGCGTTGATGGCAAGCGCGTGCTCGTGATCATTCCCGATGGCACGCGCACCATGCCCATGCCGATGATGTATGACTTGCTCGAGACTCATCTCGCTCCGCGCGTAGCCGCCTTGGATTACCTCGTGGCACTCGGCACGCACCCGATGATGGACGACGAGCATCTCAGCAAGCTGGTGGGCCGGCCGGTGAAGCATGGCCAATGCGGCAAGAGCCGCATCTTCAACCATCACTGGGAAGTCCCCGAGACCTTTGTGACCTTGGGTTTGATTCCTGCAGCCGAAATCGGCGAGTTGACGGGCGGATTGTTGGCGCAGGAAGTGCCCGTTCGCCTCAATAAGCTGATCCGCGATTATGACCAGCTCATTATTTGCGGGCCGGTTTTTCCCCATGAAGTGGCGGGCTTCTCCGGCGGCACCAAGTATTTCTTCCCGGGCATCGCCGGGTCAGAGATCATCAACTTGACCCACTGGTTCGGCGCTTTAATGACCAACTACAAGGTCATCGGCTCCGGTTACACGCCCATCCGCGCAATCATCGACCGCGCGGCCAGCATGATCGACACGCCCTCGGCATGCTTCGCGCTAGTGGTGACACATGAAGGCCTGGCGGGGATTTACTTCGGCTCGCCCCACGAAGCATGGAAACCCGCTGCAGCGCTTTCCGCTCAGAAGCACATCGTCTACGTGAAAAAGCCCTATCGGCGGGTTCTCTCCGTGATGCCCCGCCTCTACGACGATATCTGGACCGCCGGCAAAGGCATGTACAAGATGGAACCCGCCGTTGCCGATGGCGGCGAGGTGGTGATCTTTGCCCCGCACATTACCGAGATCAGTTACACGCACGGCGCCTTGCTGGAAGAAATCGGCTATCACTGCCGCGACTATTTCCTGGCGCAGTGGGACAAGTTCAAAGGCTACCCAGGTGGAATCCTGGCGCACTCATCACACGTCAAAGGACTGGGCACGTACGATGCTCCCACCAGGACGGAGACTCCGCGCATTCAAGTGACCCTGGCCACGGCCATTCCGGAAGAGCGCTGCCGGCGCGTCAATCTGGGCTACCTTGATCCCGCCAGCATCCAACGCCAGGAGTGGGATGGCCGGCAGGACGAAGGCGTGCTCGTGGTACCACGCGCCGGCGAGATGCTCTATCGCGTCCAGTAGAAGCCTGCGAGTTGGGTGGTGGGCCAAAATGCAGTGGAGCCGGCTTACGCCGTCAACTGGCTAGGTAAACTTGCCGCTACATTAACTGACCCACTACCGCAAGTTGCGCTCAGCTTGACTAAAAGCTTCCCTCGTCCGCCGAGGGACCATAGATGGCCGGCACCGGGAGATCGTTGAGGCGCAGGTAAACTCCGAACTGGGCACGATGGTGAATCATATGATTCATCACCGTGCCGCGAAGTACCGCAATCCGCGGCATCGAGAAAATCGCCTTCCCTCCCGCAAGCAAGGTCCAGGTCTCCATGAGCTGAGCATCACTTGCACCTTTCAAAGCTTCCCGGGCCTTGGCAACTTCTCGGTCAAATAACTCCAGAAGCTCCTTGCGCGAGTTGACGACGGGAGGCTTATACGGGGGCGCGCCCACTGGCGCGACGTCAAGCGAATCTTTGCCAAGGACTTCCGCGCACCAGCCCGGGATTGTGGCCAGGTGCACCGCCAATCGGCGCACGGTCATTGATTTCGCGTGGGGCTTCCAATCAAACTTATCCTCGGGCGCCCGTTCAAGACTCTTTCGGGTGTTGGCCATTTCGTGGTCGAACTCCGGCAGCAATGCTTCATTTAGTGCCATAGTTTCCTCCGCTAAATCCATGTGAGCGCGCCGCGTTTAACCAGCCAGACGTAGCCGACGATCAGGATGCCGAGGAAAACCAGCATCTCCACCAGTCCCAACAATCCCAGCGCCTGGTACTGCACGGCCCACGGAATCAGGTAAACCGTCTCCACCGCGAAGACCACATAAAGGATCGCGACCACATAAAACCGCACGGTGTAACGGTGACGCGCGTCGGATTCCGGCGTGATGCCGCACTCATAAGGCATGACCTCTTCCGCCGTGGCACGGAAGCGGGGACGAATGAACTTGAAAATCCAAAGTGTCACCGGGGCGAAAAGCGCGGCGATCACCGCAAAGATGACGATCGGTCCGTAGGAGTCAAGCACAGGTAGAATCCCTCCTTGGCAATGGCGGAATCATACCACAAATTTCCCTCTCGGCAGCCATTCCGCTGGGGCAATGCGGCGGCGGCTTCATTCCGCCACCGCAAATTGAGGCATCGGAAGCATCAAAATCCGAGAAAATTCGTTTCGAAGCGGCATTCTTGGCTCATTTTTTCTGGTGAACTGGCGCACCTTCCTCCGATTGACGACTGATTTCTCCTCTATCTCCTGTGTATTCATGCGCATAGATAAAATCCGCAGGCCTACATCATTAAGCCGTTTGTTTTCAGTGATTTGATGACGAAACTCGGCGTCTTCAATTCCCGTTTCATTTGTTTTCAATAACATTCCGGCTTCGAACGTGGGAAAAAGGTAATTCTTCTTTCATTTCTCCTGCGCACGCCTCCTTCGGCTCTCCTCGCAGATGTCGATTTCTACTTGGACGCTCAGTTCCGCCGCCTCCCTGAACAGGGGGTGAAGGGCTTGTTTGGAGGCCAGGAGAGCCTGTGCCGTCACCTCAACCCGGCCGGGTGGAGCATCAAGCAGGGCCGTGAGAAAATTGATGTACTCCGGCGAATGCATTCCGTCCTGCAGATGGTTCAGCCGCGACCACGCCTTGCCGCGCGCGGTCCGGGGGCCGGTGGATTTCTTCGCGTTGCAGCGATTGGAAGCTATGAGAGCAGGAGTCAAGGTGGGAGACTTACGCAGTGACATGCCGCCTCCATTCTAATGCCCCTTCATTGTAGCCCACAATGATCAACTTGTCAAGTTAAAAAACAAGGGCGAGAGCCTACAAAAAGTCGCTGGGCCCGGCACGGCTTATCGCAGGCTGAACTTGCCGAAAAGCTTGGAGTCTCGCGACAGACGATCAACGCGATTGAGACCGGCAGGTACGATCCCAGTCTCCCGCTGGCGTTCAAAATTGCAGCGCTATTCGGTCACCCTATCGAAGAGATATTCACGTTCGAGGAAAGAGCACCCAGACCCGAGCCCTCCTAACTCCGTTTCGAACGCGGAGCGGCGTGGCGCACAGGCTGCAGCGCGTCGGACCCGCAACCAGACCTGTAGGAGCGAGCAGCAAGTTTAGCGCGATATGCCTCGTGATTCCGCGGCATTTCGCACCAGCCGGCGTAGTGGGAGGAAGATCGTAGCCCACGCGGCAAAATCGTCCCCCCCGCGCAGCTCAAAAGAACCTGAAGCTCACCTCCACCATGACTTTGCAGGGCACGGGCTTTCCATTTTTAATGGCAGGCTCGAATTTCCAGGTTTTCACCGTCTGTACGGCGTTCTCGGTCAGTCCTTTGTCGATGGGTTTGATAACTTTCGTATCACTCACGGCGCCGTCGGCTCCGACGACAATCGAAAGGACTACAGTACCTTGCCGTTTCGCGACTCTCGCCTCCTCGGTATAGGGGGGATCGGGCTTATAAATTGGAATTGGCGAGGTCACCCCGTTGCCGACTGTGAAGATCTCGAGTGCGGCCTGAGTCGGATTGGATGCTGCGGGCGAGACGCTGCCGGCCCTTAGGGGAAACTTACGGATGATGGCGAGCCCGGCAAATAGCATCAATACGACGGCGCCTGCCAGAGTGATCGCGATTCTTCGTCTTGACATGAAATCCTCTTTGACGAGTGCCCGAACGCGCTCGGCGAGCTGGCATTCATTTAGAAAAGTTGGCGCCAACAGGGCGCGCGCGGCACCTGCTCCAGCCGCGATTTCAAGCAGCGCGTATAGGTACGGCTTGCGCGCGCCAGTCAGGTTCACAACTTGCTGATCCACCCATTGCTCGCGGCTCAGCCTGATTCGGCTGACCAACCACCAGACAGCAGGATGAAACCAGAACCAGGCCAGAATAACTTCCTCGGCGAGATTGAAGCCCCAGTCGCGGCGTGCCACGTGCAACATTTCGTGACCGGCAATCGCTTGCTGACGATCGACATCCATCTCCGCGAAACGCGGGGGAAGCAGGATCAGGGGGCGCAGGAGACCGAAAGTCACTGGGCCCTGAATCTCTTCGCTAACGCAGAACTCCGGCGCGACGCCAAGATGCGTTCCTATCTCGACGATTGCAGAGGGCAGAGATTCAAAGCGGCGGGCGCTCTGCCGGTAGCGCGCGAGCTTGGCAAAACCCAACGCCAGCCACGCTAAGCGGCCTAACACGCCGGTGGCGAGCACTAGAAGGAGCAGCCGGGCCGCCGGGAGTGTTGCCATCCGCACCGCTGCCACTCCCGAATCAAGGAAGATACGGCTGGAAGTCGTTCCCCCCTGCCCGGTCTGAAAATGCCGCCAAGGCTGAATGAGCGGCAAAAGCAGGCATGACGCCAGCAGGGCCTGCCCGTATGCATACAAAACTCGGGGCGTCCGCAGCCGCACCAAGCGAGTGGTCAGCAGTCCGGCTGCGGCCAGCAGGGCAACTTGCAGGCTGTAAGCAAACAAGTTCTGGACCCACAGTTGGGCGCTCATTCGGCCTCCTTAATATGGCGGGAAATTTCCGCGAGATCCTTCTCCGAAACATGCCGGTCTTTGACTAACTGCACCAGAAGGGGCTGCGCGGAGCCGTTAAACACGCGCTCGATAAACTCCTGCACCATGGCGCGAATGACCCTGGCCTTGGGTTGGGCGGGACGATAGACGTGGGCCTTGTCCTCGGCGCGTTTCTTCAAGTATCCCTTCTCTTCCAGGATGTTCATCATGGTCATGACGGTGGTATAAGCGATTTTGCGCCGGCGCAGGAGCGCCTCATAAACGTCGCGCACGGTCGCGGTCTGAAGGTTCCACACGACCTTCATAATTTCCAGTTCTTGCTCGGTAAGGGTGCGGCTCTTGGTTCTCATACTAATTATTTAGTACGAGTAGTTTAGTGTGTCAAGTGGAAAATGCGGAGGGGGCGCGGAATAAATTGCGGGGAAAACCTGTTGACGCCATCATTCTGGGGAGGTCGCCGCGGCGACCGACGAAGAATCTCCCATTGCCTTGATGATGTACAAAGCGAGATGCTTTGCACAATTTACGCTGAGCGGCAGAGTGGGAGCCACGGTCAGCGCATTCCTGACCGTGGGCCCTTCTTGCGTACCAGCCTCACCAGATTCAGGCAACCAAGAACCAGCAAACAGATCCAAAGGTCAACGAGCGTGGGCAACCCGGAGCCTAATGCTGTATCAAGCCGGGCAGCGGTGGGAAGAATGGGTGAAAAGAGAAAGTAAAGAGTGTTGCCAATCAGGATGGCGAACAGGCATCGGTACAATATCGCGGTGCGATTCGCATCTTCCTCCGGAAGCATGTCGCCAACATCGCGGCCGATTTTCGGATCAACTCCTTGCGCCATGAAAAGTGCGCCACGAAAATGGCTCCTTCCGCCGCGCCAACCCGAAATGCCGCGACCCAAGCCCCTGCCGAGTTTCGGGAGCTTGCCCGGGCCGAACAGTATTAAAACGATGAGCAGAATGAAAAACAGGTGAACGGGCTGGAACACACCATGCATCGAATCTCCGAATCGATCCATGCCGGACTCTGACGATATACAGTATAGCAAAGTGGAGAAGCAAATGTAGCACGTGGAATGGTGAGAGGATTTGCGCCAACCAACAAAACCGCTGAGGCGGGACGAGCCTGAACCAAGGGCTAGCTCAGTTGCTGTTTGGACTCCGGCAATGCAGCGATTACGGAGCGCAAGAGAGCGTTGACAGCTTCCGACGACCTGAATACGGCGGCAACGTCCGGTTCAAGGATCACGACAACAGACCCCTTCGACATCTTTTCGGCAAAGCGATTCGGCTTGGCACGGCTGTAATCGAACCGATACTCCGTCTGCATGGGGTCGCGCAAGGTCCGATGTTTCTTATTGCCGGAGGTTTTCCTCATAGTCTTTACACTATAGATCGTATCATGACGGCCGGCGGGCGAGGGTGTCCGGCAGCGCCAAGCGGAAAAGCACAACCAGCGCAATCATGACCGTAGGTCTTTCCCCGTAGTCACAGACCCACGCTCAGGAGGACGCCAACCGTGGATGCGCGTTACTCATGGTGATAGGTGCGGCCTTGGATGAGCCCCACGACGTGCGGCAACAAATCCCGAATGCTCTCTAGCCACTCGCAGGCGGCGCGCGGGCTGCCGGTTGGCAATCTGGCGCACCTAGTCCGGCAAAACCTGGTCCAGCGGACCCGCGGGACAGCCGTATTTATTGAGGAGATCCTGCTTCTGCTGCCTGGCCACGTCCCATCGCTCGTTTTCAACCGCAGCTTTGACGGCCTCGACGGATGCCGCGCAGATTTGCTTGTGGACCCGATCGCAGGCAAGGTTCAACGTCGGACCGTTCGGCCCGGGAGTCATCGCACAACTGTTGCCAAGAGCGCCGCGGTACAAGTCGAAGAGATCCGATCTGAGGCTGAGGTCAGACGTGATCAACCCTCCTTCAATCAGGGCGATGGCCGCATCATCGATCCGGCCCTGGGCGGCGAATATGGAGGAGATCTGCCGGTACCCCTCGGGGGTCACGGGATGAAATTTGAGCGCTTCGCTGGCCGCGGTGGCAGCCTCCTCCGCATTCCCCAGCCTCCCGTACGCAGCCGCAAGCATCCAACGCGCCTCGGGATCGCCTTTGGCAGCGCCCGCAACAGCGGAGTGCCGGCGAGCCCATTCGGCGCCTCCCTCGCGATCGTATTCCGCCCGCCGGCTCTTGTCGATGGCGATGGAACGCTGCAGAAGCTGAAGCGCTTGTTGGTACTGATGAGTGCTTTCGGAAGGATCATGCTCGCGCAAAGAGTCGCCTTTGGCTAGATGGAAGCGGCCCGCCAGGCGGTAAACCTCCATAGTATTGCGCGAGTCGGGCAGCGAGTCGAGGATCGCCAGAGCCTTGCCGACCTCCTCGATGGCGCGATCGAGGCTCGAGTCCGCAGCGTCGTTGGAGATTAGCGTCGCGAGCAGCTTGTGGACCTTGAAGCTGTTGGGGCTGGTTTGGACACTGGCTTCCGCCATGGCACGCACGTCCTGCCAATCGCCGTTCCGAACCCAGGTCCGGATGGCGAATACGACGGTGATCACGCACAATACGGCCGGCGCAAAGTGTTTTATAGGGACCCGTTTGCCGGCCGCATAAGTCACCATGACCAGGCAGGCGAGCAGGCCGATAGCCGGCATGTACAAGAAACGCTCGGCCATGATCGTGCCGATCGGGAAGAGCAGGTTCGACATGGGCGCAAACGTCACCGCGGCGAAGAGCGTCAGGAAGAAAGCCGTGCGGTTCCACCGGTACAAAGCGGCCACGAGTAGGGCCGCGGCCAGCACCGCGATCCACACGGGCCACTCCTGTAGGGCACTTTGGGCGAGCGGGATTTGCGCGTAAGAATAATCGCTGGAAAGCTTGGCCGGCCACAGCGTGAGCCAGAGATAGCGGCCCATGACTCGAATTGCCGTAAGCCGTCCGATCCAGAAGTCCGCGCCCACGATGGGGTTGTCGGTGAAAGGATGCTCCGCGGGCCGCGCGGCCGCCAGCACCATGGAGCGCTGATACAGCATCGCCGCGATCGGCAGAAGCGTGGCGATGCACCCCAGGAGCAGGGCTCGACCCTGTTTTCGCTCTTTCCACCAGGTCAGTTCGTACAGCGCAATCACCCCCACGATGGCGACCGCGCTCTCTTTCGAAAACACGCCAACGGCGGTGACGGCCATCAATCCGGCGAGCCATGCGATGCGGCGCAATCCCGTCGGCCTCGGCGCCCTTGAGATACATCAGGAATCCGCTCAAGACGGCCATGGCTGAGAGCAGGTCCGACCGGCCGATCATGTTGGTCACCGATTCCGTCAGGACGGGGTGGACGGCCCAGAGCGCCGCAGCGAAAAAGGATGGCCAGAACTCGCGAAGGAGGCGGCGCGTCAGCGTATAAACCAGAAAGACATTAGCCGAGGTGCAAAAGGAAATTGATCCCATGATATCCGGCCGGCTCATTGGCATTCCCCAGCACTGCATAGTTGAACAGGTAGGAAAGCGTTGTGAAGGGGCGATAAAGTCCAGACTCGCCGCTTGGCCACCAATACGTGTGCTGAAGAATCAGACGGATATTCTCGCCGGTAAGCTCGCGTATGCGCGGATCCTGGAGAAGGAGGCCTTTGTTGTCGAGTATGAATCCGGCCGAAAACGAGTTGGAAAAGGCCAGAAACGTCAACAGGGCAAGCGAAGTGGCCGCAAGAACACTCCGCCATGCATCAAATTGAAATCGGCGCGGCTCAGCCGTTGGCGCCACGACGCGTTTCTTCTGGGGTTTCACTCGCATTTCCGGTTACGCTGACAATGGTTACGCGCTAATCATGGTGGTAGGTGCGGCCTTGAATGAGGTCCACGACGTGCGGCAATAAATCCAGAATGCTTTCCAGCGACTCGCGGGCGCCGCGCGGGCTGCCAGGCAGGTTGACAATGAGTTTGCTCTTACGCACGCCCACGACGCCCCGCGACAAGGCCGCGCGCCGCGTCTTCTTGACGCCGTCGGCACGCATCAACTCCGGCAGGCCGGGAATTTCTTTTTCTGCGACCGCGCGCGTGGCCTCCGGGGTCACATCGCGCGGGCCGACGCCGGTGCCGCCCGTGGTTAATATGGCGTCGCAGTCGCCCGCATCGGTGAGGGCCTCCAACCGATGCCGGATCGTATTCAAATCGTCGGGGAGAATCTCAACCGCAGCCACTTGCCATCCGCGCGCTTCCAGCAGATCACGGACCACCGGACCGGAAAGGTCCGCGCGCTCGCCATGCGAAGAAGCGTCACTTAGCACCAGAATGTGGGCACACAGCATTTAGGTTCCGGATGTCAGGCACCAGGTGTCAGGTCCGAAAGTTGAGGTGCGCAAGTCCACCATCGAATTTCGAGTTTCGAATTTCGCTCTTCCCTGGCACCTGACACCTGTAACCTGACCCCTTCCCTACCCCGCGTCCCGGTGGGCTTCGTCCATCAACCGCAGGCCCTCCATCATCAGGCCGCGGGTGGACATGGTGGTGGTGTGCTCGAGAGAATTTTTCTGGAAATCCACTTCCCAATCACCATCGACCCAGCCCAGGACTTTAAAGACTACGGGGTCGCCTATCAATTCACCACAAACGGCGTGGTTCACCTGGCCATCGTTGAAATACAGTGTACACTGCTCGCCGCCCGAGCGCAGCATCAGCGCGCAGGTTTTGCGGCCCTGTTCGAGAGACTGCATCCAGTCAATCAAGCTGATTTCGGCAAGCTTCCCCTTGATGCCGGCGCCGCCGCCCTGCTTTTCCATGCGTTGCTGGAGTATTCGCGCGGTGATGCGGCGCGCCTGCTGCAAGAGGTCCCGCGTGAAGAAGGGCTTGACGAAGTAATCCTCGACGCCCTCCAAAACCGAGCGCAGACGCTCATCGATCTCCTTTTGCGAGGCGAGGAAGACAAAGGGAATATTCTGAGTTTCTTTGCGCGCCCGAAGTTTGTCAAAAAGCGCGCGCCCATCCATGACCGGCATTGTGTAGTCGGAAATAATCAAATCCGGTTTGGCATCAATCGTCTTCATCAAAGCGTCGGCGCCATCCGTGGCCGTAATGATCTCGCCACACTTCTCCAGGCTCCGACAAATAAGCCTGAGAATCGTCGGGTTGTCATCGACGATGAGGATCTTGATAGTTGACAACAATCGAGCAACCTTCCTAAAGGTGTCAGGCGTTAGGAAACAGCGAAACTCGAAATTTGAAACTCGAAATTCGATGCGGACTAACAAGTTTCGAATTTCGATTTTCGAAGCCGGCACCCGAAACCTGACACCTACCGCGCACGCCTCTGTTTGGCGTGATAATGGCCGCTTCTGCCTCCGCTCTTTTCGAGCAAGCGGAGTTCAGAAATTTCGATGCCGTGGTCAGCCGCTTTGCACATATCGTAAACCGTCAACGCCGCCACGGCCGCCGCTGTTAGGGCCTCCATTTCAACTCCGGTGGGGCCGGTGGTGCGAACTGAAGATGAAATCTCCACGCCATTCTTGCAGAAATTCGCCTGAACATCAATATGACTCAAGAGCAGCGGGTGGCAAAGAGGGATAAGTTCGGAGGTGCGCTTGGCCGCCGCAATGCCCGCCACCCGCGCGATCTCCAAAGGATTACCCTTGGAATTGTGCCGGGCGGCACGCCGAGCGGCAGCGCTCATCTTCACGCGCACGCTTGCCACTGCCTCCCGCAAAGTGTCGGGCTTCGAAGACACATCAACCATTTTGATCCGGCCGGCGGTGTCGTAGTGGCTCAGCTTCTTAACCATTTCTTAACCAAGTGGCAAATCGGCAAGGATCGAAAATCGCGGCGAGTTTCGAGTTCCGTCTTTCGGTTGCTCGTCACTTGTCACAGTTATTTCGGCATCACATCAACCCATTCGCCAGCCGCGAGGTTGGTTTGGTCCGGGTGAACAACCATAAAGCAATTGGCCGCGGCCACTCCCACCAAATCCCCGGAGCCTTGCCAGCCTACCAAGTTCACCACAGGTTCTCCAGTCGAGCCGTCCAGGCGCGCCGGCAGGAACGCGGTCAACCCGATTCGTTGGTGAAAAGGCTTACCCAAACGCGCTCGCAGAAAAAGCGGCGCCTCAAAATCGGCGCCCGCCAAGACCGCCAAGGCCGGGCGCGCAAACACCGCGAAGGTTACGAAGGTCGAAACGGGATTGCCCGGCAATCCGAAAAAAAACTTGCCTCGAACGCGCCCGAAAACGAGTGGTTTACCCGGCCGCAGAGCCACGCTCTGAAAATAAAACTCTGCGCCCAAATCGGCAAGGACTTGCTCCACGAAATCGTACTTCCCCACAGAGACCCCGCCGGTTAGCAGCAGCAGGTCCGTGTTCAAGCCGTCCTGAATCAGGCTGCGCAAGGCTTCCGGCCGGTCCGGGGCAATTTCCAGGCAGTGAGGGATACCCCCGGCCGCGGCCACCTGAGCGGAGAGGGAGATGGCGTTGCTATTGCGAATTTGAAACCACTCGGGCCTCTGCTCAACCGGCACAACTTCATCGCCGGTGGAAAGGATGGCCACCACCGGCTGAACAAAAACCGGCACCCGCGATTTTCCCACCGTGGCGAGCAACCCCAATTCCCCGGCTCCCAACCGCCGGCCCACCGGCAAAACACCTGCCCCCGCGCGGGCCTCGCTTCCCTGCTGGACAACGTTTTCCCCGGATCGAACCCCGCGATGGACCCTTACCGCGTCGCCCTGCGATTCCGTGTATTCGACCATCACCACCGCGTCCGCACCTGCGGGCACCGGCGCGCCGGTCATAATGGAAACGCATTCTCCCGCACCTACGGCCCCCGCGAAGTGCCCTCCCGCACGAATCTCCCCGCGCAAACGCAGCTCGACCGGCGGCGCAGCGACGTCCTCCGCGCGCACGGCAAATCCATCGCGGATGGAGCGATGAAAAGGCGGATAGTCGCGGTCCGCGGCAACATCCTCCGCCAGGACTCGGCCGCGCGCCTCGCCAAGAGACACAACTTCAATGCCCAGCTTAAGATTCGCCGCAGCCAGCTTCTCTTTGACGATGTTTAGCGCCTGCTCGAAGGAAAACATGTCAGCAGTCACTTGTCAGTCGTACGTCGTCAGTAGTCAAGAACATTTTCCCTAGGCAAGAAAATCCCGCGAATGCATCAATGTCTTTTGGGGAACTGACCCAGGGCAACAGGCTCGGTAATCCGAATCTTTACGGATAACTGAGAACTGATAAATAACAACTGACAACGGACCACTGACTACGGACGAGGGACTAAGGACAAACAACGGACTTATCCAGCCAAACGCACTGCCCGCGCTCAGGCCCGGTTGAAACCATGGCGACCTTCACGCCCACCTGGTCGGCAAGAAAATTGAGATAATCCTGGGCGCGCGACGGCAGTTGCGACAAATCCTGGGCGCCGTAGGTGTGCTTTTGCCAGCCGGGAATCGTGCGGTAGTGAACTTTCATCTGCTCCAAGCTTGCGATTTCCGGGGGGAAATCCTTAAACCGTTTGCCCATGTACTCATATTCGACCCCCACGGGAATTTCCGGCAGGGGGTCGAGGATATCCAGCTTGGTGATAACCATCGCATCCAGATGATTGATGCGAGCGCTATACCGCGCGACAGGAACATCGAACCAGCCGCAGCGTCGCGGGCGTCCCGTAACCGCGCCGTACTCGCTTCCGCGCTCGCGAATCTTTTCCCCCTCCACTCCAAGAGCCTCGGTGGGGAAGGGCCCGCTTCCAACGCGCGTAGCGTAAGCCTTTGACACACCCATGACCGAGTTGATGCGCGTGGGCCCAACGCCGGTCCCCGTGCAAGCTCCACCGGCCGCCGCGCTCGACGAGGTCACAAACGGGTAAGTACCATGGTCGAGGTCCAGCATGGTTCCCTGAGCGCCTTCAAAAAGCACGCGTTTGCCGCGATCCATCTCAGCATTGAGATAGACGGAAACATCCGCCAGGTACGGAAGAATGCCCTCGCCCACCTGCAAATACCGGTCTGCCAGCTCCTCGGCATCAAGGGGAGGCGCTCCGAACAGCGCGGCGTCAATGCAATTTTTCTCCGCCACGATGGCAATGCACTTCTCGCGGAACTTCGCCGGGTCGCGCAAATCACAGGCGCGCAAGCCGCGCCGCCCAGCCTTGTCTTCATAAGTCGGTCCAATACCCTTGGCGGTGGTCCCGATTTTCCCCACGCCACGAGCTGATTCCGCGGCAAGTTCGTGCGCCCGGTGATAAGGCAAAATCAAATGTGCGCGGTCACTGACCTTTAACCGGCGGCCAACACTTGTGCCGGCCTCTTCCACCTTGCGAATTTCCTGCTGCAACGACTCCGCATCGACCACGACGCCGTTTCCGATCGCGGCGATCTTTTCCGGGCGGATGATGCCGGTGGGAAGAAGTTGGAGCACATATTTCTTCGCCCCCACCAACACGGTGTGACCGGCGTTGGCGCCCCCCTGGTATCGGGCAACGATATCGAAGTGTTCCGCCAGAGCGTCCACCACCTTGCCCTTTCCCTCATCGCCCCACTGAACACCTAACACCACGACATTGTTTGACATGCTGGCCTGCTTTTCCCTTTGGACACAGTTGCGTCCCGTAATTCTAACCCGAACGGTTCCACCTTGGGCAGGAGAATGATAAGGATACTGCGGCGCAAGCAAGCTCCTCCTCGGGCAGGCGGCAACCTGCGCGGATCCCCTGCGCTTCCCTGGAGCTCGAACCGTCCGGCGAACCCCGCTGGCAGTCCCTCAAGGTTTCGCACCACCGGGTGCCATCCATTTTCTGGAGCGCCGCCGCCGGCCTGCGCTGGTCACGCAGGGAGCGCCGGAAAGGTAGCGGTCGGTCCGCGGCCACCGCGGCTGTCACTACGTTCCGCAGTCCTCACTTGATGTATTTATCCAGCAGTCGGCTGATCGCGTCCTTGGACGCGGGCCCCACCACCTGCTCCTGAATCTGCCCGGCCTTGAACAGCAGGAGCGTGGGGATGCTGCGAATTCCGTATTGGCTGGCGACCGTGAGATTATCATCCACGTTCAGCTTGCCAACCTTAACGCGACCAGCATAATCCGCCGCAATGGCGTCCACCGTGGGTGACATCATCCGGCAAGGCGCACACCAAGTCGCCCAGAAATCCACCAGCACCGGCTGGGTGGATTTCAAAACGTTCTCATCGAAATCCTGATCGCTAAATTCCAATGTATGACTGCCTGTCATTCTAAAAAACCTCCCAGTTTGGGGGCATCGGTAGCGTGTCAACTCGGCGCCGCAGCGGCAATTTTAGCTCGCCAAAGGGCGGCGTAAGGCCGCCTCGACATCGAATTGACCTACTACGGGGGAATCCCCGAATCGTAATGCTTTCCGCACCCATCACGTTTTGACCTTCGACAGGGTCTCATAAATGTGCGAGTACGCCCGGGCCGAAGTGGTCCACGAGAAGTCCTCTTTCATGCCATTTTGGAGGAGGCGAGACCAAATCTCGGGCGTTTGGTAAGTCTCCAAGGCGGCGTGAATCGTGGCCAGCAATGCTTGGGGCGAATACTCCTGGAATTTGAAACCAGTACCGGACTCCCCATCGAAAGACTCGATGGTGTCGTCCAGGCCGCCCGTAGCCCGCACGATGGGCACGGCGCCGTACTTCAGGCTGTAAATCTGATTGAGCCCGCAAGGTTCGTAGCGCGAGGGCATGAGGAACATGTCGGAGCCGGCTTCGATCTGATGGGCCAAGGCGTTGTCGTAAGCGATTTTCACCAGGAATTTTTCCGGGTATTTCGCAGCCATGGTCCGGAACAACTTCTCGTGCGCAGGCTCGCCCGTCCCCAGCGCCACGATGTAGAGGTCGAGCGCCGCTAATTGCTCCGCGATGGTGGCAATCAAGTCAAATCCCTTTTGCGAGGTAAACCGCGAAACAATGCCAATCACCGGCCGGCTGAGCACCGGCGTCTGGGCGCCCATTTTTTCGAGCAGAGCCTTTTTGCAGGCTTCCTTACCCGGCAAGTTGGCAGGGGTGTAATTGGCCGCCAAGAGCTTGTCCGTAGCGGGGTCCCACTCCGCATAGTCCACACCGTTTAGGATCCCCTGAAGGCGGTCCGCCCGTGAATGAATGACACCTTCCAAGCCGTAGCCAAACTCGGGGGTCTGGATTTCTTCCGCGTACTTACGGCTGACAGTCGTGATAAAATCTGAAAAGATAATACCTCCCTTGAGGAGGTTCACCATTCCGTAATACTCCAGAGCGTCCACGGTGAAGAGGCCCGCGTGCAGCGAAATCTGGGGCAGAAGATGGGGCGGAAATAAGCCCTGGAAACCGAGATTGTGCAGGGTGAACAACACCGAAGTCTTGCCAAAATAGCCGTCTTCCTGATAAAGATTGCGCAAATAGATGGGCACCAGCGCCGTCTGCCAGTCATGACAATGGATGATGTCGGGTGGAGTCGCGCCGCGTTCCAGAAACTCCAGAGCCGCCATCGAGAACGCTGCAAAACGATGCGCGTTGTCAGGATAGTCCTCGCCCTTCTGTTGGTAAAGGCCGTCACGATCAAAATACTCCGGGCAATCGATCAGGTAAGTTTGTACCCGGTGGGTGCATCCACCGTCCTGCACGGCCGCGAACTTGTAGCCGGAACCGAGCGGCAAGGTCAAACTCTGTGCATACGGGATGCTGGCCCCCTGCGGGGTGGAGCGATAGCGAGGCAGAATGACTTCCACCTCGTGCCCGAGCGACGCGAGCGCCTTGGGCAGAGCTCCCACCACGTCTGCCAACCCCCCTGTCTTGGAAAACGGGACGCCTTCCGATGCGACGAATGCAACTTTCACGCCGCCTCTCCTTTCGAGAGAATGAAGAGACCAAACCCCGCTACGTTAGAGGATGCCCCCGGCAAAGTCAAGGTCCCGGCATTTTGGTTCCGGCATTTTGGCATTTCGGATTTTGGATTTTCGATTTTGGATTTGGGAGGCGGCCGCACGTTACAGTCTGACCGTGTCACCCCCGCGGCCTTCGTCCTCAGAAAAGACTCAACAAAGTGACCGCTGAGGCGCTCCGTGTGCTGCGTGTTGGATTTTTAGCGGCACAGAGAACGCGGAGGTCACAGATTCGGCAGTGGTAAGTGGCCGGGGCGCGCTCGGGAGTTCCCCGGCGTCGTGTTATGATGCACCCAGAGGAGGGGGGAATCCAAAATCCAAAATCTGAAACCCAAAATCAGCCGCCATCGCCCTAAACTCGGTCAGCATTTTCTGCACGACCAGCGGTACCGAACCAGGATTCTGGAGGCGCTTCCTCTCGAAGCCGGAGAGGTGGTCTTTGAAATCGGCCCGGGGCGCGGCGCCATGACCGCGCTGTTGGCCGAGCGTGCGCGCAAGGTAATCGCCATCGAAATCGATAGGGCGCTCGCGCAAGCGCTTCAGGAGGATTTCCGGGAGGAATCGCGTGTAGAGATCATCCTTGCGGATGTCCTCCGCGTCGATTTTTCCGCTCTGTGCCGGCAGGAAGAAATCGCGCAAGGATTTGTTTTTGGCAACCTCCCCTACTACATCACTTCTCCCATTCTCCATCACTTGTTTGCGCAACGGGACTCGATCCGCGCCATGGGCCTCCTGATGCAGCGCGAGGTGGCCGATCGCCTGGCGGCGGCGCCAGGAACCCGCGACTACGGATATCTGACCGTCGCCACACAAATTTACTCGCAGCCGCAAATCGCCTTGGCAGTTCCACCGGGAGCCTTCTCCCCTGCACCGAAAGTGCAGTCGGCGTTGGTAACATTTCGCATGAACGCGAAATTCGACCGGTGGCCGCAGGAAACATGCGACAAGTTTCTGAAATTCGTGAAGCGCTGTTTTGCACAAAAGCGGAAGAATCTGCTGAACAATCTGGGAGGTCTCTATTCACGAAGCCGGATCACGCAGGCCTTCGAGGAAACAGGCAAACCCACGAATTTGCGGGCCGAGCAACTTTCCCTCGAAGAACTTGCAGGCGTTTTCGAACGCTTGACTCGTGACGCCGAGCAAGCACGCGGAGATGATTAGAAAAGACCGCCGGTGTACTTCTTGTAAAGCGCGATGATTTCTGGATTCTTCGGGTCAAGCTGATAAGCAGTGTAAATCTCCTTCACAGCCTCCGTCAGATTGTGTTGATCAAGAAGCACCGAACCCAGGTTCGCGTGGGCCATCGCGTACTTGGGGTCCAAGCGAATGGCTTCGCGATACTCTGCTTCTGACCCGGTGTTGTCTCCTTGCCGACCGAGGCAGACGCCGAGCTGGTTGTGATAGTAAGGATTCGAAGGGTCCAGGCGTACGGCTTGGCGGGACTCGCTCACGGCCCCGGCGACATCCCCACTCCCTTCCAACGCTCCTCCCAACAGCCAGTGGGCGACGGCATTGTCGGGATCGAGGCGAATGGTTTCGCGGTATTCGTCTATCGCCGCCGGCATCTTTTGCTGGACGGCCAAGATCATACCATTCACCAGGTGCGGCGTGGGGGTATTGGGATTGATACGCATTGCATTTTTGATTTCCTCCGTCCCGCCTGCCAGGTCGCCCTTGCTGGCGAGCGCGTAGCCCAAATTGGAATGGGCCACCACGGAATCGGGCTGCAATCGCAGTGCCTGTCGATATTCGAAGATGCCGCCGTCCCAATCGCCCTTGGCTGTTAGCGCGTTGGCATAGTCATTGTGCGGAAACCAGGTAAATGGATCCAGGCTGATAGCTTGGCGGAATTCGGCGATGGCGCCGTCCGCATCCCTTTTTTCCAACAGGAGGATCTGGGCGCTCGCGTAGTGCCCGGCGGCGGTGCCCGGCGCTATTTCGGCAGTATGGTGCAATTCCTTCAAGGCACCAGCAAGGTCGTGCACATTGTAAAGCGAAGCTCCCAGAATGTTCCTTGCCTGCAGGTCGTTGGGATTCAGCCGCAAGGCCTCGCGCAACTCGGGAATGGCCGTGGCCGGATCACCTCGGAGGCTGATCGCCAACCCGAGAGCGGCGTGAGCTTCCGCGGATTTTGGGTTCAAACGTATCGCCTCGCGATACTCCGCCAGAGCTTCCTCCCACTTTTCTTGTTTGCAGAGGGCTCTGCCCAAACCCACGTGCAGGGTGCTGTTCTGGGATTGAATGGCCAGGGCGGCTCGGTATTCCTGCTCCGCTTGCGGATAGGATTCCAGTTTTTCGAGCTCCAGGGCTCGGGACAAGTGCTGCTCGACCTGCAAGTCCGCGGCGGGACGTTGCCCCATGGCAGGGTGCGAGCCTGATCCGTGGACCGTCCGCAGAGCCACGAGCAAGTCCTCCTTCCCGCCTGCGGCGCGGACCTTCTTCAGATAATCTTCTTGAGGATCAAAATCAACGCCGTTTCCCTTTACCAGATTCGTCACACTCTCGCTGGGCACGTAATTGTTCAGGAGATAGAGAATATCGTCGTGTGTCAGCGGCTTATTGGCTGGGCGCGGAAACGCGGCGGCGCCCAAGCTGGTTGCCAGCAAAATGATGATCGCCCATGGAGCCCTCACCATTGAACCTCCCTGTCTGCGCAAATGCCTTGGCTTTGTCCAGAGCATACGCTGGAAGAACCACGGAAAACAAGGGCTTCGCAGATCCATCATCGCCCCTACAACTTGGCTTATTACCTATAGAAATAATGCCAGTCAAATTCACCCCTTAGCGTCATATTTTTGTGTTGATTCACACTCCTCCGGAAAGCTAGCATAGAGTGCGCTTCAAGGGCCATAGCCATTTCTGAATTCAAAGTAGGTGACGTCAACCAAGCTGCACGGGCGGCGGTGGGCGATATTTTCGTTTGGAGAGAGTTGTAGCAGGCGAATTGTCAAGCTCTCGCAAATCTTTATGCATCGTGTGCGATGCCGCGAGGTCACTAAGTCGGGTCGGGGCTGGATCAGTGTAAGCGGGCTGATGTTCGAGATATCGCGAATTCTGGCCTGGAGGATGACAGATGAAACGGATGCTGAAAGTTCTGGGAACGACTTTACTGATCGTCGCCGCGCTTGTAGTGGCAGGCATCTCCTTGACAATCGGCTGGAGGCCATTTATAGGCCCCAAAACGCGCCCGCTAACAAGTCGCAAGTTTGAGCCTACCCCGGCGCGACTGGACCGCGGTCGTTATCTGGTGGAAAACCTCGGCTGTTTTGATTGTCACGGCGAACATGACTGGACGAAGCATGACGCCCCCCTGGTGGAGGGTACGCGGGGCGCCGGTTACGCCGATTTCCCCCTGGAGGGGCTTCCGGGTCGCGTCGTCCCCTCCAATATCACGCCCGACCCTGAGACCGGCGCCGGCAATTGGACCGACGACCAACTGGCGCGCGCCATCCGCGAGGGCATTGGCCACGATGGACGCGCCCTTTTCCCGCTAATGCCTTACCCGGATTTTGCCGCGATGTCGGACGAGGATTTGGCGTCGGTTATCGTCTATATCCGCTCCATCCCACCCGTGCATAAGGTGCTCCCCAAAACCGAGATTATTTTCCCAGTGAAATATCTTATCCGCAGCGTTCCGCAACCCATTACGCAGCCCGTGCCCGAGCCGGACCTCTCGAATCCCGTGCAGCGTGGCAAGTACTTGGTGACGGTGGCGGGCTGCACGGACTGCCACACGCCACAGTCCAAAGGGCAAAATCTTCCCGGCATGGATTTCGCGGGGGGATTCATTTTGGAAGGCCCCTGGGGCAAGGTTGCCAGCGCCAATATAACGCCTGACCCGTCGGGGATTTCGTACTACGATGAAGCTCTTTTCATTCAGACCCTCCGCACCGGCTACGTCAAGGCCCGGAAGCTCAACCAGATTATGAGTTGGTGGGATTACCGCAACCTTACGGACGACGATTTGAAAGCGATGTTCGCCTACCTGCGCACACTCAAGCCCGTAAAGCACCGCGTGGATAACACCGAATCCCCCACCCTCTGCAAGCTCTGCGGAAGCCAGCATGGCCTGGGAGACAAGAACTAGCATCCAGATTCAGAGGTTTGTTTAACTAAGTCTTTGCAGCACGGCGCGAAAATAACCCAGGGCAAAAGCCATTCCGGCGTGCCAGGGAGCCCCGCAGTCCATTTGCGGAGTGTGGTCAGGGATAATGACGCCGTCGAAGTGGTTCTGGTTCAGGATTTCGAGCACGCGCAAGGCATCCACGTCGCCGTCGTCGATGAAAGTCTCGCGATAGTGCGGCGCCTTGCCGTTGACATTGCGCAGGTGGACATAAGCCAGTTTCCCCTGGCGGCTGTAATGGTCCACAACCTCGTAGATGTTTCCCTCCGTCATTTCCGCGAGCGTGCCCACGCAGAATTCCAGCGCGTTTCGCGGGCTCGGCTTCAAGTCAATCAGCTTCTGGTACAGCCGGGGTTGGTAGACCAGTCTCGGCTGTCCGCGCAGCACGGGCAGTGGGGGATCGTCAGGATGCGCGGCCAGGGTCACGCCCGCTTCTTCCGCCACGGGAACCACCGCTTCCAGGAAATCCGCCAGCCGCTGCCACAATTGCTCCGATGTTATCGAGGGAACGGTTCCAGGGGTTGCGTCGGGATCGTAGACCATGTTCCAAATCGTTCCGTTAGGGATGGGGGTCTGGTCCGCCTCATCCATGCCCACGGATAGCGCTCCTCCGCGGGCGAAAGGCCCTTGGATTCTCCCCGCCACGCCTGGAAGAGAAAAGTTGTACCCCAGTACCGGAATTCCCGCGCGCCCCATATTGCGGATTATGGTTTTGACGTTTTCCAGATGTTGCGATTTCTTGGGACCATCCAGCAGCACATCATGCCAGTGGGCGGGATCGAGATTCTCGATGGCGTGCAATTCCAGACCGTGGGCATTGATGTTTTGCCTTCAGTGCCGCCAGTTCTTCATAGCTCCAAAGCTTCGTGGGGTCACCCGCGCGGCCCCACCCGGCTTGGGTTGCCCACCGGCTGGTTTTGCCGATCGCCGCCCCCCTGGTGGAAGTAATCCACCAGATGAACGATTACATGCGTGCAACCACACTGCCGCGCAAAACGAAAATTCTCCGGCGTGAGCATGTGACGGTACAACCCCAAACCGAGTTTCATGGCCGCTCCTTCTGATAAGTTAATAATTCCGCGGAAGTTCTCTCAAACTCGGATTATTCATGAACGGAACGGGAAGGGCAAGCACGACGCGGGTCTGCGACATAAAAGTCCCGGTTTCCATGAATACTTGAAGTCTTCCACTTTTGTGTCGCACACCGCGTCGCAGCACGGCGCGAGCCTAAATAGTGTGTTAGCATGATGTTGACACACAGGAGGAACGTATTCCGTCTCTAACCCATAAGTTGAAAGCTATTCCGCTCGGGGGCCTGGGCGAATTCGGGATGAACATGATGGCGTTCGAGTTCGACGATGAGGTGGTCATCGTCGACTGCGGCGTGATGTTTCCGGACGCCGAACTGCTTGGCGTGGATATTGTCATTCCCGACCTCAGTTACGTGCGGGCGAATCGCGAACGCATCCGCGCCATTCTGCTGACGCACGGCCACGAAGATCACATTGGCGGCCTGCCCTATCTCTTGGAGGAAGTTGATGTGCCGGTCTACGGCACCCCCTTCACGCTGGCGCTGGCGCAATCGAAGCTGATCGAACACGACCTGGCCGAAAGCACCGACCTGCGGGAGATGCATCCCAGTACGCCATTCCAGGTGGGACCGTTCCGCGTGGAGTTCATCCACCTGACGCACAGCATCATTCAGTCCGGCGCGCTGGCCCTCACGACGCCGCTGGGCACGGTGATTCACACCGGCGATTTCAAACTTGACCCTACGCCCACGGACCAGCACGTCAGTGATTTGCACACGCTCGCTGATTACGGGCGGCGCGGCGTGCTGGCGCTATTCTCCGATTCAACAAACGTGGAACGCCCAGGCCTGACGCCCTCGGAGCGCGCCGTCCGGCAGCGCCTGTCGCACATCATCGGGGACGCCGAAGGGCCGAGTGCTAATCTCCTGCTTTGCAACGTCCATGCACCGTTTACAGATCGTCACCGACCTGGCGCATGAGCACGGCCGCAAGCTCTGCTTCGTTGGCCGAAGCATGTTCAAAAACTCCGAGATTGCCATGCAGATGGGCAAGCTGAACGTGCCGCCTGGAATGCTGGTGCCCCCGCAGGATTTGCGCAAGCTGCCTCGGGAACAGGTTGCAGTGGTCATCGCCGGCAGCCAAGGTGAACCGATGTCCGCCATGGCGCGCGTGGCGGTGTCAAGCCACCGCTGGGTTTCGGTCGAGCCCGGCGATGAAGTGGTGCTGAGCGCCCGGGTGATTCCCGGCAATGAGAAGGCCATCTTCCGCATGCTCGATCACCTCTACCGGCGCGGAGCGCGGGTGCATTACCATGATGGCAGCCAGCCGCCTGTACACGTCTCCGGGCATGGCAGCGCAGAAGAATTGAAGCTGATGCTGAATATCGTCCGGCCCAAGTACTTTGTGCCGGTTCACGGCGAGTACCGGCAACTTTGGCGGCATATGGAAATGGCGAAGGAACTGGCAGCCGTTTCACAGGAAACTTTCCTGCTCGAGACCGGCGACGTTCTGGAGTTCGATGAGCAGGGAGCGCGCCGCTCAGGCCGCGTGACCGTCGGCCGCATCTGCATCGATGGCGGCACCCTGGACGAAGTGGAAGATATCATCCTCAAAGAGCGCCGCCACATTTCTGAAGATGGCATCGTGATTCCCATCCTCGCTATCAACGAGCATACGGGCTTGCTGGAAACCGAACCGGAAATTGTCTCGCGCGGATTTGTGCCCCTCGAGGAAGCGCACGACCTGGTAGAAAGCGCGCGGGAAGTCATCATGCGCACCATCGAGAAATCCAACCTCGAAGAAGTGAGCGACTGGGGAGTGATTAAGGAGAAAATCCGCACCGCCCTGCGGCGGCACTTCAACGAGGAAACCGGAAAAAGACCCATGATTCTGCCGGTCATCCTCGAAGTATGATCGGTTCATCGCGCCATCGGATCGTCGGAAGAACAAAAAACTGATGAGCTGATGAACCGATTTTTTGGATCCAAAATAAAGGTTCGCCCATAGGGAGTCCTATGCCCCTCTACCAAGCCTTTGTTCTTGCCATCGTTCAAGGACTTACAGAGTTCCTTCCGGTTTCCAGCACGGCACACTTGTGGTTGGTTCCTTGGATCATGAAGTGGAATGACCCCGGCCTGACATTTGATGTTGCGCTGCATGCGGGAACCCTCGTGGCAGTGCTTCTCTATTTCTGGCGCTATTGGCTGGAGATGATCAAGATGGTGTTGGGAATCAGCGGGGGCCGCGCGGGCGCGACGGCCAGTGGCGGCGTCCCCGGCAAGGCCGGGTCGATCACGCTGCTCGGCGAGAACCGCCAACTATTCTGGTTTCTTGTCATCGCCACAATTCCGGGAGGGATTGCAGGATGGTTGTTTGAGCGCGCCGCGGACGAGAGACTGCGCTCGCCCCTCGTCGTCGGCCCGGCGCTGATCATCGTGGCCCTGCTGATGTGGACGGGCGAGCGGGTAGGCAGCGAAAACCATAATCTGGGCCAAGTCGGCTTGTGGGATTCCATCATCGTTGGCGCGGCCCAAGCGTTTGCCGTCATCCCGGGGGTTTCGCGCTCGGGTTCGACCATGACCGCGGGCCTTTTCCGGGGCATGAGCCGCGAGACGGCAGCACGCTTTTCCTTCCTCCTTTCGACACCCCTCATCGCTGGCGCCTGCCTCAAAAAAGGGTGGGAGATTCACCACTCCGGCCTGCCTGCGGACATGCGTCTGCCCTTCCTGTTTGGAATCATCGTATCGGCCGTCGTAGGATATACCGTTATAGCTGCGCTGATCCGCTATTTAGAGCGCCGGACCTTCACAATTTTCGTTGTTTACCGGGTCATACTTGGCGTGATACTATTAGTGGTTGGATGGGGATTGCGTCACTGACCACTAGGTCTTAGAGCCGGGGTGCGATGTGTCAGCGCCAATGATTTTCTGACACAGGTCACCTGGGAAAGTAGACCTGCATTCACAAGCGCCGGTTTGAAAATGTGAGGCAACCGATGGGTAGCCCAGTGCCGGCGTCTTCCTCTAAATCCAAGGAAACTAACTCCAAGACCTCCAGAGCACCCCTGCTAGACTCCAGGCGTCTTTTCGAGCTAGTCGGGCTACTCACGGGTGTAGCAGGTTTGCTGATCCTGCTCAGCTTGGCATCTTACCTGCCTGAAGACCCCTCGTTAAACACCGCAGTGGCCACGGGAGCTTTGCCACACAACTGGATAGGCCCCGCCGGCGCTTTTGTTGCGGACGTGCTGTTTCAAATCTTCGGTTGGGCCGCCTTTTTGCTCCCCCTGGCTCTGCTGGTGGTGGGCGTGCGCGGGCTTATGGCGAGGACTTTTGAAGCGCCCCGCACCAAAATGCTGGGCGCCGGGATACTGGTAGTTTCTTTGGGCGCGCTGCTGGAACTCTTTCCCTACACTCCGGGCATTCACGGGGTGTTACGGGGCGGCGGACTCCTGGGATATTTGGCCGCGGCGGGGCTCGTCCACGCATTCAATCGCCTGGGCGCCAGCATTGTGGCCGCTACCCTCTTCCTTGCTTCTCTGTTCCTGGTCACCCGATTTTCCTTCGGCTGGGCAGCGGCCTTCTTGCAAACCCACGGGAGCCGCGTCCTTACCCCACTCAAAACGCGATGGAGCGCCTGGCAGGAAGCGCGCGCGGCGAGAGCTGCACTACGCCTGCGCAGGCAGATGGAGCGGCAACGCCTGACAGGTAAACCGCTGGTGCTGCAGCAAAAGGCGGCCGCCCGGCAAGCGCCTCCGGCGCAACCCGTCGCCGTGCCCCCCAGCAATCCTGCGTCCGCTCCCCCGGCGAAAACGGAAGCCGAGGAGAAGCCTACCCCTGCACCCGTCGTGCGGATGGCCAAGCCCTCGCCCGCCGGCGCTCCCCCAAAGATCGTGGGGCGCGCCGCGCACGGGTATAAACTGCCCAGCGCCACGTTGTTGCGGCCTTCCGAGGACTCGGAAGGAATCGATGAAGACGAGTTGACGGAACGCGCCTCCCGGCTGACTGCAAAGTTTCTCGAATTCGGTGTTACCGGGAGCGTCACGCAAATTCACCCGGGACCGGTGGTGACCACCTACGAATTCAAGCCGGAAGCCGGCATCAAGTATAGCCGCATCACGAACCTTGTTGACGACTTGTGCCTCGCCATGAAAGCGGAGTCGATCCTGATCGATCGCATCCCGGGCAAATCCACCGTGGGTATTGAGGTGCCCAACCTGCATCGCGAGATCATTCACCTGCGCGAACTGATCGAGTCGAATGAGTTCATGGGCTCGACTTCCCGGCTCAGCCTCGGCCTGGGAAAAGATGTTACGGGTAAAATTCGCCTCGGCGACCTGACGCAAATGCCCCACTTGCTGATTGCCGGCTCGACGGGCTCCGGCAAGAGTGTGGCGATCAATTCCATGGTTGTCTCCATCCTCATGAAGTCCACGCCCGAGGAAGTGAAGCTGATCCTGATTGACCCCAAGCGTTTGGAATTGAATCTTTACGATGGCGTCCCGCACTTGCTGACCCCCATTGTCACCGAACCTAAACGGGCAGCGAATGCCCTGCGCCGGGCCGTCATGGAGATGGACGATCGTTTGCGAAAGCTTGCCGAGCATGGTGTGCGCAGTATTGACCAGTACAACAAAATGTTCGAGCCGGAATCGACGCTGAGCCTGTTCGATAACAATGGCGAGCGCGAGCGCCCGTTGCCCTACATCGTGATCGTTATCGACGAACTCGCGGACCTGATGATGGTAGAGCCGCAGGGCGTGGAAGAATCCATCACGCGTTTGGCCCAGATGGCGCGCGCCGTAGGGATTCACCTGATCCTGGCCACGCAGCGGCCCTCCGTCGATGTGATCACTGGCTTGATCAAAGCCAACATGCCATCCCGCATGTCCTTCCGTGTCGCCTCTAAGGTGGATTCCCGCACCATCCTGGATTCCAACGGCGCGGAAGCCCTGTTGGGACGCGGGGACATGCTCTTTCTGCCACCCGCGAGTTCCCGCCTCCAGCGCTTGCACGGGCCACTGATCACCGAAGGGGAAATCCAGAAGGTGGTCGATTGGTGCAAAACCCAATCGCAGCCTCAATACGATGAGGAATTCCTCGAACCCATTCGCGATAAAGAGCAGGAGGAAGTACCGGTGGATGAAGAGGAGGCCGCGGAACTTGATTCTGTTTACGAAGATGCCGTCCGCGTTGTGGTGGAATCCGGTAAGGCCTCGACTTCCCTGCTGCAACGCCGGTTGCGCCTCGGCTACGGGCGCGCGGCTCGGTTGATTGACATGATGGAGAAGGACGGCATCGTGGGCTCTCCCGACGGCGCACGCCCCCGCGAGGTACTGAAGCGGCCAGACTGGCTTCGGGAAGTGGACCAATCCCTGCGCTAAGCTTGGGACCTTCGATGGGCCAGCCCAGAGAGGCCGCGCGACGTTTTCTTCCTGAGCCGTTGGTTCCGACGCGGGTAGGAAATTGCTGGGAAACTGGCTTTCGACGATAGTCAGGCTGGGCATCATACTAATTTCCCGATGAGGAGAGACGGAACACGCTCATGGCCACCCCACCCTATGCTCAGCAGAGGCGGTCCTCGCGGCTAAAATTTGGATGCCGGGTGAAGATCAGCGGAGTTGATCCGAAAGGCAATCCATTCAGTGAAGAGACAGAAACCAATAGCATCAGTAAATTCGGGGCGTCTTTGGCGACTGTTCACCAGTTTACGATGGGTCAGACTCTTTTGGTTAAAACCCTCGATCATGGCCACACGGGGCAGTTTCAAATCGTCTGGGTGGGCAAACCCGGGACCCCTGAGGCGGGACAGATCGGAATCGAGTGGCTTGATGCCCGCCGCTTCTGGGGTATTGAGTTTCCGCCAGAGGATTGGGGCGGGGATTAGGCTGAACATTACCAACCAGCCTTAAGGAAAGGAGCAGGCTCGCACGGCATCTCTACGCAGGCCCAAAACTGCCGGGAAGCGTGTGTTCGACGTCGCATCTCAAAATGCCATGATGAATCGAACCTCTAGTGGTTCGATTCGGGTTCAATTCTTGACAAGGAACGAAATCCGACTGAAAATGTTGGCACGGACTTGAGTCGCACTGCGGGACTTCTGCTTGCCGCATCGGTTGATAACGACTCGGACCGGTGATCCACGATTCCACGTGTGCCGCGGTAGCTCAGGTGGTAGAGCGCAGCCCTGAAAAGGCTGGCGTCGGCGGTTCAACTCCGTCCCGCGGCACCATTTTTTCAAGCACTTAGCAGGACCCTTACCCAGCGCATGTGCTCCACAAAGAGGTTCAAAGGCAGAGTGAAGCTGAGGTAACCACTTCGATATAAAAGAAATAGAGACAACCGATGGCAGAGCGCAGCCCTAACTAGTAGCCTCGATAACTTTAAGCTCTACTCGCTCCATGTTTTCAATAGCTTACAAGATTGAAATTGGCCGGGTCCAGAAACCTTTTGTTGACGATGTGATTGCGGCACCCAAAGATTGTCTCAAAATTGGGGCACAAAGGGTTAAGAAGTCTCTCTCCTCACTTCGTTCAACGTTGTCTGGGCCGAAAGCGACAGATCAGATCGGCAGGGCGTCGGGTTTAGTTATGTGCGGTGGTCAATAGTCCTCGGTCCGGGGAAAGTACCGCGAAGGAGCTAGATAATTGGGGGAGGAGCCTTGAAACTTTTGTTCCAAGGAGTTTATGAAACCGCAGTTTCTGTTGGGAGATTCCGCAGGTGTCGCCACTGACTGGCCCTCAGTGGCACAATTAGTTCAAAGCCAGCAATACCCTGAGTTTGCCATATGATACGATGTGCCGACTGTGGGTGAAGTCGGGATACTCATCTGCGGTGGCTGGTGTCCGGTCCTAAACAAGGTTTCTTGCGCGACCCCGCGATCGGTAGACAGCGAGTTGGTTTACTGGTGATATGCAGGGGCAAAGGAATGATTCAGGGGAAATATAGCCATGGACGCAATTGAAGTTTTGAAGACACGGCGGTCGGTCCGTGCGTACAAGCGCGAACCAGTACCAAGAAAGACCATCGAAGATATCGTCGATTGCGGACGCCTGGCGGCCACAGCGGTCAACATCCAGCCATGGGAATTCGTGGTCGTGACAGATCCCGAGGCGCTGCGCAGCATTGCCAACACGACCGACTTCGGAGGATTCATTGCTGATGCCCCGGCATGTGTCGTTGTTATATGTCGGGAGACCAAATACTACCTCGAAGACGGCAGCGCCGCCACGGAGAATATCCTGCTGGCCGCTCGCTCTCACGGTCTCGGCTCCTGCTGGGTCGCCGGAGATAAGAAGCCCTATGCTGCGGAAATCTGCCGCGTGGTGGGAGCGCCCCCCGGCTACAAGTTGATCAGCCTGGTTCCGATTGGGTATCCGGCAGAAACTCCAATGAAAAGCAAACGGCCCCTTTCAGATGTCCTGCATTGGGAGAAGTACTGAAACCTGGGTAAGCAACTCGCCGGAAGAGGCTTCAAAGAGGCACTCTGCCCGGAAGCTGATCTGCGTCGGACGACGTTTGAAAAAGTAAAGGTGCGCCGGGCAGCTACAGTCTGAGGCTCCAAACCTGGGGAAAGGAATTGTTGCGTCCTTCACCTTCTGCATCGCGCGTGCCCACTTGTGCTCGTGTCGTCTTCCATCGTAATTGAGCCACACGGAATGAAACCAGGTGTGCGCTCGCAAATAGTCGATGTGCCAGTGCGGTCGTGTGGACGGCTTTTGATGGTGGGCGATCCGGGCGCGGAGACCCCCAGGACCCAACGCGCTCCCCAGGTAAACGTAATACCCGCGCTGAAGCTGCATCGTTTCCAGTCGTCCGACTCGAATGCGGGCACTACTCGCAGAGGAAAGGATTAATGCATATGTTCCGGGCTTCGGCTCAATGACCATCCCAATCAATTCCTATTCTGGATCTCGTTCCCGACTCTGGTAAAATACATCGAAAGGGACACAGATAACCACATGGCCAACTGGAGAGTCATTGCTCTCGTCAGCGGTAATATCGAAGCCGTTTCAGGCCCGGCCGCTCAAGACTGGCCCGGAACCCACGAGTGGACGGTGTGGGAAGGGCCAGCGGGTGACAAAAGCGGAAGCCCTCCAAAGTGCAGAGAAAGCCGATCCCAGGGTTGACCTCGAGTGGATGCGGATTCGGTACGAGGGGGATCTCGACGTAAGGTTAGGATAGCGCTTAGCCCCTTTCAGATGCCCCCGAAGCAGGGCCCCCCCCAACTCTTTCGTAAACACCTTAGATTTACCTACTCATGCCCCTTTTCTGGTGCTCCTTCTTCTCGCGGGCACGGCGAGATGGGGGCTGCGGCGCTGGCGGCATGGCGGGCGTGTGTTCTGTCGCCGCGGCGATACCCTCCCCACCGGATGAGACGACCTGGCAAAAGCATCTCCCACCGCCAGCCCTGCCGTGACACGGGATCAACAAGAAACCCTTGGAGAAGCTCAATTATATGTTCAGTAATCCTCAAAATGGCCGCGTCGCGAAGCCGCCAAGGAACAGGCCTTGGTCCAGTTGGCGATCCCGCCGCTTCGGAATGACTTTGATTCTGGGGATACTCGCGTTGCTCTGCGTGATGAGTTTGGGTGGGGTTTTAGTATGGACAGAAAGTGCGAACTCGACCACAGACGCAAAGCTCCTCCCCAGCCCGTTTAATGAACAACGCGCTTTTGAGGATTTGGAAAGATTCGCGGCCCTCGGACCGAAGCCACCAGGTTCAGACGCGCACGACTGGGCCTATCTCTTGATCCACCTTTCGCTGCTTGGCGCTGGCGTGGATGTCCACAACGTCGAGTTCGACAGCTTCAAGGCCTCAACACCAGTGGGCGAAATCGAGATGACCAACGTCATCGCTAAAATTCCCGGCGCTCGGCCGGAGATGGTCATTCTTGGCGGGCATTACGATACCAAGAGGATGAAGATGCGTTTCGTCGGGGCCAATGACGGCGCGTCCAGCACAGCTTTCCTCATTGAAATGGCCCACGTGCTCGCTCAGCGGAGAAATCGCTTCACGTACTGGATTGTCTTATTTGACGGCCAAGAGGCACTGAAAGACTGGTCTGCCTCGGATGGTTTGTACGGGAGCCGCCACTTCGTCCAGTCGCTCAGCGCGGACCAAGTGAAGCAGATTCGCGCCATGTTCAACGTGGATATGATTGGGGATAGGAACCTTCACATCCACCGTGAGAGCCACTCGGATTCTCAGCTCACCGATCTCATTTTTCGTGACGCCCAGGACCTCGGTTACGGGCGGTATTTTCTGGAACGTCCGCTTTCCGTCGAGGATGGTCAGATGCCTTTTGTTCGGGCTGGGATTCCCGCCGTTGAGTTAATTTCGCTCGATTACGGCCCGTTCAACATTTTCTGGCACACGCCCTTCGACACCGTGGGAAAGTGCAACGCCGTGAGCCTCGGGATCGTCGGGCGGGTCCTGCTCGATGCCCTCGACGATCTTGAAAGCGGTCGGACGCCCAAACCTCTGCTTGCTTTTCTGGAGAGCGGCGCAGCAGGCATGCTTCGTCAGCACGCTGGACGGTGAGACTCCACACCACCGGGACAGAGTTGGCAGGAATATTTCGGGACCGCATCCTCCGTCGAGGACGCGCCTGGCCTAGGGCTTCTTCCGCCTGCTCTTCGTGCATATGCAAGCCTACCAAAAGGTCAAACTTGCGAGAATAGCTGGGATATTGTCCGGCCGAACCCTGTGGCGATTATTTCCAAGTTGACCAACGAGACATTCCTCTTTCCCCGCTCGATGTCAGCGAGGTAACTCCGATCTAGGGCAAGACGATCCGCCAGTTGAACCTGCGTCCAGCCTCGTTGCATCCGAAGCTTCCGCAGCCTCCGCCCAAACCTCACCCGGATATCGTCGGCCATGAAAATGCATCATGGCCCATAGGCCTCCAGCACCAAATCGGCTATAAGCAACATTCACTATAGTCTCCGGCAGCGTGCCGCTTTACAAGCTGACAGAGTTGAACCGTCAACTCCCACTATTCCCTTCGGGAAATATCGGCCCCCCCAACGAACTGGGTCTGCTCCAGGCAGACCAAAGGCATGAGTCCGCGCTGATTGCTTAGATGTTACGCCTCAGTGCCTTCCAGTCAAGAGCGAGCGTATTGCGGACCCGGGGTTCAAGTCCGCGGCTTTTTTAGTCGATTGCGGGCAAACTCGCTTTGGCCCGATTTCTGTTCATCATCCAGAATTCATAATTCACCTTTCACCATTTACTCTTCTCGATTTTCCCCGCCCATGCGAATATTCCCCTCCAACCGCAATTACCAGAGCCGGTGGGGCGAGGGTTCAGGCTCCCGCTCCTGGGCTTGGGCCCTGCGGTCTAACTGATCAAAAGCCTCTTCCACCTCCTTGCGCCATTCCAGATAGTAGGGTGAACGCGCGAGCAGCGAGGCATTCTCCAAGGTCTGATCGCGGGTCGAGTAACTACTCCAGGCGCTGACCCCCATCTTCTTTTCGATTTGACGAATGCCGTCGAAAACTCCCCACTGCCCGTGCTCGCTCAGATCCTCCAAATAACTGAATATCTTAAAAAGATACTGCTGCTCATAGGGGGAAAGCCCGTCTCAGGTACGAGGCTGTTGGTGGAAGTAAGACTGAAGGGTAGCAGGCAGTTTGTCCAAAACCTGCTCTGTAAACCTCCGCCGGATCTCGTCTGCGGCCTTTTTGTCCTCTTCGTCTTGGATTTGGATCTCCATGACCGACCCACTCACCACGGCGATGGTGGTCTTGCACCCTCCCCCCCAGGCCGAATGCTAGACGCGGAACTCTGGCAATCCCGCTCCCATGGCATCCGGTGCAAGGCGGCCGAGGAGGCCAGCTAGGGTCGGGCACAGGTCGATGTGGCGGATAGGCCGTTCGATCACCTGTGGTTGACCTATGGCGTCGCCCAGCATGAGCATCCACGTCGAGCGGCAACTTGGGTCAAACGACCTGCGGTTGAGGAACCCATTCGTGGAGGAGCCGTCAGCGTCGCTGCCAAACTCGGGCAAAATGGCCACCGTGGTCTTGCCAGAGTACGCCGGGTTGGATTTCACCTCCTGCCAGAGTTCGTAGCAGAGGCGGTCCGTGTTGCGGATACCTGCCAGGTGCAGGGAGTAGGAACCGAGGTGCGCGGCTTCCACGTCGGAAAAAGCTATAACCAGCAGGGGTGGGGAAAATTTCCGCATGATTTCGCGGCTTACGAAAAAGGCGAGTTCATCCCCGCTCATGGGGCCATTGGCGCGCACGAGTTCGGCGATGGCTTTCCTGATCGTCTCGCGAACCTCCGGGTCGAGCTGGGTTCCAGCATCAAACACGGTCCAGCCCAATCCCTCGTAGTTGTTTCCCTCCAGCATCGCCTCCAAATCCGTCATGGCTTTTACCTTGCTGAATTGCCTCCTCGACCGCGCTGACCATCAACTGTTTCGGAAACACCACATTCGCGGCGTAAGGGAGTCCATAGTCCCTGGACGAGCCCGCCCCGATAAGGTTAGTTAACGCCTTTTTACTGGCCACAATCCAGGCTGATTTCGCGGGCACCCCGAGCTGTTTGCGGAAGTATTCAAATAGTGTCGGGGAAGAGGGCGAAAGCTCACCCCAGTCCCCCACCCGCTGCCACGTTCCGGTCAAAATACTCGAAATGGCATTAAAGTGGGCCGTAGTGCCTTCATTGCGGACGTCGTTGTAGAAAAGAGCTTGCGGTAACAAATCGTGGGCCAGATGAGGAATGTTATGCAGGCCCCCGGTGGAGAACGTTTCCTTCCGCCGGACGCCACCAAAAATCGTCACGATCACCTTGCGGTCCGGCGGTCCGCCGCTCGAGGACCTCCAGGCTGGAACTTTACAAGCCAGCACTTCTCCAGCCAGCAATACGCCGGCCCCGCAGAGAAACGCTGGCTTCGAAATGCCCTTACGCGCCCTCGTTTCCGACTTCATTCCCCAGAAGAACTTTGGTCCGGCATTTTAGCACACTACCCTTTGCCGAGCTGTGGGAAGGCGGTAATTCGCAACTTGGCACACCCGTAGGGGATTAAAGTCACCGTCTCCTCCGGCCGCGTCGCAGTTACTGGACTCGTGGGGAGAGGGCCAGCCGATCCATCGACTAACTTCCACTCAGGGATCTCGCGGGCCTTGATTCTCATCAAAACAGCGTGGGACTCGGGGCTGAAAGGCGAGTCCCCAATAGGCTTTTCTTCCACACTGAGCGACTTATCAGGGTCTGTGGAATCGAGCGCCAATCCATAGTTCCAACGGGTCGTAGGGTGGACCTCCCAATCGGCAGCGCGGGAGGGCGCGTAAATATCCCAGTCAGTGGCAGGAGATTTGTCGCGGAGTTTCGTCCATTTCTCGCCGATATTCAGCGCAAAGACCAGGGGGCCCCTTTCGAGGGCAACCGAGTTATGGTACCAACGTGAAGTGCGAACACGCATCGGAAAGACGATTTCGACAACGTCTTTGGCTCGCCATTCGCGCTGCACTCGATGAAATGTCCCCGGCCGTACGCCTGCCAGCCGTTTTCCATTGACTGCGATCTCGGCCCGCTCCGCCCATGCAGGAATTCGCAATTCCAGCGGGAACTCTCCAGGTGACTTTGGGTTGACCGTCAGTCGGATGTTGTCCCGGAACGGGTACTCGGTGTCTTCGATAATCGACACCTGCAGGCCGCCCCTGACCACCGTATTCACCTCGCTTGGAGCATACGCCGCGACGGCGAGCCCATCGTCCGGAGTAGCCATCCACAGACTGGCTGTGAATTTTGGCCATCCCTGGTGCATATTGCCAAGGCAGCAAGCATAGTTTGGCTCGAGACCATATAGGTTCGCTTCTGGGCCGTTCGTCTCAAACTCCCGCTGCAGGAGAGAGCAAAGCACCTGGTTCGGTTGCTGGTCGTACTGGTGACCCCACATGTCCGCGGAGAAGGTCCCAGGCCACGCATTAAGAGCGACTCTCTCGAGTCGATCGCCGAAGTTCGGATCACCGAACATCGCGAGCAGATGTTCGTAGGAAAACATCGCCTCAGCCACCGCACACAGCTCTGTGCCCTGCGAGGGATCACGCCCTGCATAATGCTCGTCAGCGCTGTGCACACCGTTCGGCAACAGGTGGTACCGGTCCAGTATCGAAAGGGCCTGATAGATCGCCGTGCGGTCCGAATCTTTGTGACTTAGAAGCGAATAAACAGCGGAGTTTTTCAATGCCATGGCATTGTTGACTCCGTGAGTGGCCATCGTAGTTTCGGCTTTTGGGACTTTGTCGGTGTAACGGAAATTGTCGAAATGCGCGTCCCAATCGAAGCCTTGCGAATGAATACCCTCTGCCAACTGGAGCAGTTTGGGATCTCCAACCCGGTTATAGAGCCAGAAAACGTTTAGAAGTTCGTCCCCCCATCGATACTTTGCCCATTCTGTGGACGGCACAGCTGAAAGCATACTCAGCCGGTAAGCGAGATATTTTTGCACCACGGGCAGGACACGCGGGTCCGCAGTTGCCTCATAATATTGGGTCAAGACCTTCAGCATGAGAATCCTCGGCCACCAATCCCGGGGAATGAAGCCCGGGTGTTCGGCCAGGCCCTGGTACGCAGAACTCATGACGTCTTTGAGAGGGCCAATCTGACCGCTCGCTTGCTGGTGCTCCAGGGTCCAGTCAACCCAAGTTCTTGCCTTGGCTATGAGCTAGGCATCCTCGAGTAGGTAGGCTGTAGGCACCAAACCGTCGAGCCAATACGGGCCCCGTTCCCAGCTTTCGCCGGTCCCGCCAAGCCAAGCGCTATTGGGGCCCACCTCTGACCAGAATTCGTCGAGATGACCTGTAAGGCCGTCTGCCTGGATCTGAAGTTGTCGCGCCAGCCATCCCCTCGGTCTAACGGATGTAAGCGGTAGCAGGTAGAAGTGATTGGGAAGCAGTGGGCGTCGGTTCTTAGTTGCCCTTTGCGGCGGACGATTCAATGATGCCGCGCCGGTACTACGGATCCTCGGCAGGAAAAACCCCGCGAGACTCCCCGCGAGACCTCCCACGAGTAATTGCCGTCGACTTACGAGACCGATCCCATTTTTCACGTTTGGCTCCTTGTGACTCGATTTCCCTCTGGCGTACCTCCCCTCCTGACCTTCCTCAGCGAAGCGTTCGAGGCAGAAACTCTGTCTACCTGAACAACCGGCGACCTTACTCGAATTGCAGAACTACGTCCACCTCACCTGACTTGGGGCTGACAACCCTGGCCCGGAGCACGTTGCCGTCTGTCGTGGCTTGAATGTCGGCGCCGGAAGCCTTTGCCGCCTTGAACTGGCTCGCTGCGGTATAAACGGTAAGTGTGGTCGCGTAATTTTCGACCAGCCCCACCTTTAGCCGCAGTTCTTTCCCCACCGGATCCCAGTGTTCGTCCTGAAGTTCTACCCCCCCCACAGTCACGTGCCGGTCAGTTCCGATCAGTTGTGGCCGGTTCTCAGCCGTTCGAATCGAGGCCAATTGGCAGGCGTGTGCCGGAAGTTCCACAGTGTATTCTTCCTGTACCTTCCCGAGAAATTGCTGCTTCCAGAAGTCAAAGAGGAGGTACTCGCGGCCCGGGTCGAGCCCAACCTTGCCAAGATTCAATACGAAACGACGGGGGGCGGGGGGCGCCGGAACGGACACCAGTTGCAATTTGTCGTTTTTCCCGAGAATGTCGAAGACACACGACTTCTTGCCCAGGAGTATTTCGTATCCGTCGTTGTCCCAATTGAAGAGTCCCGCGACGGCCCAGGTGCCGAAGGGCCGGGCAATGTGAAGCATCCAGATGTTGCGATCTGTTGTAGCGGGGTAGAGGTCCATCGGAGTAATGTCGGCAACCGGGATGGTCTTCCGCAACATGTCCCGCCGATTTTCCGGCAGAGCCTCCATGTCGTCACTGAGCATAAGGTGCTGGCCCGTAAGCCCCAGGATGGATGTCCAGGTACGCGCCTCGTCATCGGTGAGCGGCGGTCGCACAACCAGTACGTCGGGATCCCCGTACCAGGCGATGTTATGGGTGTAGTAGCCACGACGTATCGCATCCAGGGCACAGCGCACACCTCGAAACGAGGGGTGTTCACCCTCGCAGACGACGTCGCCTCCTAGCCTTGCAGACTGGGCAATACCCATCGCTTTAGTGGGGTATTCCGGCCCGCAGGCGCCCAGAAAGACGTTCGGCTTGGAGTCCAGCGCCTGCCGGATGAGTCCAAAGGCGATGCGCCAGGCGGTGTTAGCATCGAGAGTGGGGTCATACGCTCGAGCACGATTCTTCGCAAAGAGATCGAGTGTGTCGTCTTCACCGTCCAACTTTATGTAGTCGTATCCCCACTTCAACAGATAGAGGTGGTAAAGATCGAACAAATACTTTTTCACCTCAGGGTTCGAAAAATCCGCGATATAAGTCCCGTACCACGTGCCCAGCTTGGCGTCCCCATTCTCGTCGTGCAAGAACCACTTGGGGTGGGCATTGTAGAACTTCTCATCCGCTTGGCTGAACTCCATTATCGTCAGGCCCGCCTTCAAACCCTGATCGTGTATTCTGTCAGCAAGCCATTTCATCCCATGGAGAAATTTTTCGTTGGGCTCCGTCCAATCGCCGCCGATAAGGTTTACGTCGTCGCCGGCTACTTGCCAGCCTGCTTCCACCAGGACGTACCCAAGACCAAAGGGCTTGTAGTCACGGGCAACGGCCGCGGCGTTCCGCAAAATATCTTCCTCTTTAACATGTGCAAAGTAGTAATACCAGGATGACCAAAGCACGGGGACTTTGGGCCAGCGTTGCTTATCGAGAGGTTTATAGTAGGGCAGCCGATTTTCATAGACGCGGTCCGCAATCTTAAATCGGCAGATCGGTTCGTTATCGGCAAACCCTCCACCGGCGTCAACACGAAATCCATCCGGAGCCGGCGAAAAGTGCGTCTCGCGCGCAAGAACTCGGAGGGCCTCATCGCGAAAACGGTCGAATACACTGTCGTTCAACTGGCTGACTCCACGCCCGCTCACCATTTGCTGGACGCCGTCCTCCTCGCCGTCAATGCGTGCTTGGAGAGGCTCGGATCCCGCATGGAGTGTGGCATGGACCACGCCTCGGGCGCTTGTCAGATCGGCAGGGCCACGCAGCAGAATCGCTATGCTGGAATCCTCGCTGCGCGACACGATCGCAAAGCTCGTCTCACCCGGGACGTTGACGACGACCTCGCCTGGTTTTGCACCTTCGGCCAAATTCAGCTTCGCTCCCTTGGTAACAGAGCCGAGTGTTTTGCCTGCCGCATCAATCTCTGCGCTCAGTCCTGTGACCTTCTTTTCGCCTCGATAGGAGAGTTCTACAAAGTGGCCATCGGAAGAGAGGCCAACGGTCCAAGCTGGGTGAAGTGGGCTTCTATTCTTCGTCACCCCTTGTGATAGAGTGCCCAAAGACGTCCCTCGCAAACTGCCGACGCTGGATTCGACAATCCCCCCTATTGTCCCGCCAAGAAGCTGCCGTCGAGAAAAGATGGCATTTCTCACGTTTACCTCCTTCGAACCTTGAGTATCGCTTACTCTCCACCTTTATACCTGCGTGGTTAGTTCTGGTGGTGGCCAAAGGCCGCACCATCCATCGTCAGGCGATCCTGGATTCTGTCCGCAATTTAGCCGGAATTTCCGTTTTGGCTCCCAACGGCCCCACACTATATACGCGTCGCGGCATTCCAGCGCACTATTTTTTCTTTGGCTGGGCGCAGGGCACGAAACAGGGTCCTGCCTGCCCCAACCCGAGTCCCGCAACTGCTGACCGCGGCCTCCCCATCCGGTTTTGTCAGACACCCCTCCCTCCCCTATTCGCCCTGGATCGATTTCCCGGGTCCCACAGCCTCGGCTACCCCGCCGGAAGCGACAGCCCGGCGATCCGCCCGAGCATACTGCCAAACAACCGTTTCGTCAGATGGCTCTCCGCCAACAACAGCAAATAATAGCGGGCATGTTTCACCAGCCGTCCTCCCGTCTTCACCAGCCTTTGCTGCAAACTCGTCAGCGACCAGTTCTCGATTCGCTTAGGCAACGCCAGCCGCCACCACAAATTGCCCAAGTTGTAAGCCAGCACGCTCACCTCCAGCCCTGCCGGTGAGTTGATCCGGTAAAGCGGACCGTTACGGTTAAGAGAACGGTTCGGGGGACCAGTCACGCGGACATCGAGCAAACGTAAAGCTGATTTTAGGGCATACGTATGTTCGATATTCGCGAACGCCACTTCACCATTTCCGAACTCGCCTCCAACTTCAAACATTCCTACGACGCCACTCTCGACATTTTCCGCAAAGAGCCTGGCGTCCTTAGGATCTCCAGACCCCGCAAAAGCATCAGACACTGTACGACCATCCGTGTCCCCCAGTCCGTAGCCGAAAGAGATTACCAGCGGCTTACAAGTAACGGCCAGCCATAACCACGTACTACAAGTCTCCCTTCGACCTTCTCCTCAAGACGCGCGGGCAGATCGACATCAATGATCTTATTTCCGTTTCAGTTCGACGCGTATTCTTCAAAGATCCGGTCTGCGAAGGTGTCCACACCTCGGCCTCTTTGCCCGCCAATTCCGTCGCAAGCCGGCGGGCGTTCCATTTCCTCTCTTGGTACGCTGCGGTAGGCAGTGAGGGAAGTCCGGGTCTAGTACCGATGAAGTCAGGAAAGAAAAGCCGGGGTGTCAGCGCACTCCGGCAGCTTGCGAATGCGAGGGGTATTCACCATTTTCCCCGGTTAAGGAGAACAAGATGGCAAACACCCACCGTACGACCACCGCAATAGACATAGGTAAGCGGTCGCCCGCTGTCCCTGTCACACCACCGTACGTACGGGTCCGTATACGGCGGTTCGGCGGGTTGAGCGACTATCGGACCGTTAATCTCGGAATCCCGAGCGAGTCGAAGTAAGCATTGGGCAGTGCGAGCGCGAGGGCCTTGCTAAGGGCAAGGTGCCACGGACCGTGGGCGCTGCCCGCCGTGGTGGCGGCGAGTTTAAGATTGACGCCCCGTTTCCGCAGCTCGACAAACCGCGTCGTCCCGCGCTTCCACTGCTTCCAGATCGCCGACCGTAGCCGACGTCGGGTCCACTCCTCCAGGCTTTGCAACACCGAGGGGGTTTCGCACTTCCCGAAGTAGCCGATCCAACCCCGTAGATACAGAGTCAGTTCTTTGGCCATCCGTTCGATGCTAATCCCTCGCGTCCGGCTCGTCAGTTCCCGTATCCGCTCCTTGAACCGCTGCACCGCCTTCGGCGCAATCCGCCGTTTCGGCGACTCATGGCTCGTGAAGCTGAAGCCCAGAAACTTCCGTTCCCTCGGCTCCGCCACCGCGCTCTTGGATTCGTTCACCTTCAGCTTGAGCTTCGTGTGGATGAAGCGCGTCACGCTCTTCATCACCCGTTCCCCCGCCCGTCGGCTGCGCACGTAGATGTTGCTGTCGTCCGCATACCGCGCGAAGCGGTGACCACGTCGCTCCAACTCCCGGTCGAACTCGTCCAGTACGAGGTTACTGAGCAAGGGTGAAAGAGGCCCGCCTTGCGGCGTTCCCTCATCCACCGGACTCACCAGCCCGCCTTCCATCACCCCGGCTCGCAGAAACGCCCGGATCAGCTTCAATAAACGCTTGTCGCTCACCCGTTCTGCGATTTTCGCCATCAGCTTGTCGTGGGAAACTCGGTCGAAAAATTTCTCGAGATCCAAATCCACCACCCAGCGATAGCCGGCGGCGATATATTTCTGCGCCGCCTCCACCGCCTGATGCGCCGAGCGCCCGGGCCGAAACCCGTAGCTGTGATCGGAAAATGTCCGGTCCCAGCGCTTTTGCAGAACCTGCAGCACCGCCTGCTGAATCCATCGATCCAGCACGGTGGGAATGCCCAACTTGCGCACTCCTCCTCCGTCCGGCTTGTCGATTTCTTTCCGCCTCACCGGTTGCGGCTGGTAGGTCCCGCTGAGCAACTGTTCCCGAATGGTTGGCCAGTGCTGTTGCAGAAATCCCGGTAGTTCGTGAACCGTCATGCCGTCCACGCCGGGACTCCCCTTGTTCGCCTTGACTCGTTTCAATGCCCGCTTGCAGTTTTCCCGCTCGCAGACTTCTTCCATCAACGGTTCGGTAATGGCCGGGTTTTCGGTCTCGCACTCCGCCGTAGACGATTCGGTCCCTGCCGGGATGAGCTTCGGGGCTTCACCCTTCACCTCTTCCCCCCAGGCCAACTCGAGTTGGTTTTTCTGCCGCCTGTCGCCCATGAGTCGCGCTGCCTACTCGCCGCTCCCTTTACCCCCCTCGCGGGGGACCGTTTGGGCCTTCGACAGTTGCCTGCCTACTTTGCCCGCTGCTGACTTCTGCCGCCCGGTCAGGATCGATCGCTCGATCCTCAGTCCCGATTCCGAGACAAACGGCAGACCTCCCGAGGTAAGTTCGACCGCCTTCCGTACGCAACCGTCGGATTTACAACCAGTGCCTTTGATGGATATGGGCTTCGCGGTCATACGCCCGCTCGCCCGGCACCGCATGCCTCTGATCCGCTTTTTGTACATCGGCTCGTACGTTTGCTCCCCGCTTCTTTCCGACCCCGTCTCGCGACGACGCCGTTGCGCTTCGCTATCACTTCACCTCCATCAGGTTGTGAAAAGGACTTTCACCTCCAAGCTGTCGAACATGCTCGGCACACGTAAGTATCCTCCGGCAAAGCCGGAGAAGCTGTGAAATTTTTGTTGTTTTCAATCTTATGGAACACCTTCGGGACAGATTCGAACCGGTGGTAGAGGCCGAGTTGAGTTTTACTCACGGTGCCGGCAAGGTTTTGACTCCTTTTTCGGGGCCCTACCGCCCCCGCTGGAGACGTGTAGGCACACTTTTCCTAGGCCGCTGGTTGCAGACTCACTTTCCAGACTCGCCGTATCCAGACGGCAACGTTGCAAGTCAAGCAGGCCCAGGCGAGTTCGGTCCGCCCTTTCTTCAACCCCCGCCGCAGGAACTTGCGCAGTCCCCGCTTCTGTTTCAGGCAGGCGTGGGAAAACTCTGCCACCTGCGACCGCTGCCGGTAAATCTGCCGATACTCGTCGCGCTGCATCTTGGCGCGAAACGCCGCCACTTGCGGGTGCTCTTCAGTGCGAAAAACCAGTCGGCCGCGGGCTTGCTTCCCCGGACTACACTGCGTCCGCATCGGGCAATTTTGGCAGTCGCTGGCGCGCGCCGCGTAACGCTTCTGCGTTGCTCCCACCAGCTTGTGGCTATTTTGGAAAACCAGAATTTTGCCCGCCGGACAGGTGTACTGATTCTGCTGCGCATCAAAGACAAAGCGGTCGGAGAAGAATTCCGGACTCACTCCCTGGCTCCGCAGCTTCCCTTGCGAGCGGTCCTCGCCCAGCGACCCGATCAGTTCGCTGGGGCCTGGTGCCGCCTCCAGAATGTTCTGCCGTGTCGTGTAGCTGCCATCGACCAGCAACTGCTTCGGTGCCTGTCCGGTATTCTGCTCGATGCGCTGCCGGGCCGCCGCCAATTCCTGACAGTCCTCGCCAGACTGAATGAGGTCATAGCCGACGATCACGCCCTGCCGGCAATCCGTGGAGATCTGCGCGTTGTAGCTGGGTACGAAGCCTCCATCCGCCTGCCGCATCTTGCGCGCCTGGGGATCGGTAATACTCACGCGCACCTGGGCCTGCTCGGCCAGCGCCTTCTCCGCCTGTTGCCGCTGCAACTCCTCGGCCGCCGCGCGCAACCGTTCCCGCCGCTCTTTCGCCGCGCGCTGCTTCGCCTGACGGCGGGCGGCACTCGCTTCCTGACGCAGTTCTTCATCCAGAGCCGCCAGATGCTCTTCCGCCAACTGCCGGCACTGGGCCAGGCGCTCCGCGCGCTGGAAACTGGTGCGGCTGGCGTCGGCGTGAATCTTCGTGCCGTCGTGCACCACCCGCTCCAGATCCGCCAACCCCTCGCTCATCAGCACGTGCAGCAGTTCCACAAACAGTTGGTTCAAGGCCGCGGCATGCGTGGTGACGAAATCCGACAGGGTGTGATAGTTGATGCGCCCCAGCCCCAGCAGCCACTGGCAGCCCGGCTCGTATTGTGCCCACACGTCCAAGGCCCGCGCCTCCCGCACCCCACGACTCAGCGCGTACAGCCACAGCGCCATCACCACCCGCGGGTCCGAGCGGTCGCGGCCCGGCCGGCCTTCCACCGCCTTGATGCCAGCGCAGAAATTCTCCAGGTTAAGCGTTCCCAGCAAGTCCCAGATGGCCCGCGCGGGATGATCGGCGTCGATCAAGTGCTCCACATCGATGGCGCGCCAGACCATCTGCTGGCGATCCACCCGTTTCAGACGCAGCTTGCGTCGGCGGGGAGGAGGGGCCAGAGCCGCCGCCTCGGTCGCCTTGCCATTCTCGATCAGCACCCCCTGCTCAGCGCTCATGCGGCCTCGTTTCCCGACGACGCGCGGGCCGGCGCCGAATCACCAGGGTGTGCTTGTCCTCCACCACCCATTCGATCTCCTCGCCCTTCTCCATCTCCAGGGCCTCGGCGAGTTGGGCCGGACACATCAGGTAAAACTGGCGGCTGCCCCCCGCCCGCTCGATCACTTGCACTTTGGAAAGGTATCCCATGGGGGCAGCATACAACTAGTGATAATGCTAGTCAAGCGGAATGACAAAAATTTCACAGCTTCAGAGGCTTTACGGTTGCTGGCCCCTCAAAGGGGCCTGATCGCAACCGATCAAAACCAAAACCCTCGCCTTGCCACGTCGGGACTAATTGGCAAAAGCGGAAAGGGCTTGGGTGAAGCAAACTCCTGAAAATGTCAAACTCTTACTGCCACCCCGGCAGAGCCGGGGGATCTCCTAACTGAATTAGATTACGGCGATTCTCGCTCAACCAAATCAGTTACATATGTAGTTAACATCAGGCAAGATACCATGTCAAGAAGGTTTTTGGAGGGCCTGGGGGGTACCCCGTTGCAGCGGAGACGTTGATGACTTGGTTTTGACTCGCCTTTCGGCTGTGCCAGGCAACGCGCGTCTTCGCAGAGAGAAAACGCTTGTCTTCTTTTCCACAGCAGCCCCCTGGGAGCACGAACTTCGTGGAGCCTCGGAGCTCTACGACGTTCCGAATGGGGCCGTCTTCGTCGTGCGCTCAAGCGCTTTGCTTGAACTACCTGCTGCCCATGGCACTGTGGCAATCGGAAGAGGAACCTGGCGGGTCCGGTCGAGGTAATCGTCATGGTGCGAGTTGTATTGGTTGGTTCGAGTGAAGATGTTGTCGATGCGCTGGTAGGTGCCTGCAGGTGAGTCTGCCAGTACTGCTTCTAGTAGCTGGGATGCGCATCGCGCCACTTCTTCAGGCTACGTGACGCGGTATCGGCGTAGAGGGGATCGGAACGAATCTTGTTGTGATGATATTCATGGCGGCGGCGACGCTGGCAAGCCACTTGGCTGCAAACGACTTGCTGAGGACGATAAGGGGAAAGTTGGAAAACTTGCTGGTAGTAACGGCAGTGGCGATCACTCATCAGGCGGCTCCGGATCAGAATCGGATCCGACCATTCTGTCCGGAAGCACCGGTGAATCGTTCGCCGCACTCAGAACTCGTCCTGAACGCAATCCAAGGACAGGCGCTGACCGTGCCGCCAAGAAAATCAACGCATATAGAAACTAGTGTAGAGTTTTTGTACCGCCTCTCCGCCGACGGGACCGCTGTCCACCAAGCCGGCAGAACTGATGTTCTTTTTCACCGGCACCGACATCCCCGGTCCGGTGGCTGTCTTAGACCTTTGGATGGCCTTTATTGACTGCTCGGAGGTCAACAACTTGAAGATACGGGAAGGGTTGTCTTCTCTCAGGGCAGCTTAGATCTAGCGGAGAAGGCAGCCAGAAGTCAGGGGGACCTGGCAGATTCCAGTCAATTGAGCTGGGGAGAAGGAACCCTGGAAGGATATAAGTGTATCTAAGGTTTGTATAACTACCATGCTTTCATGTACATACATACTCTTCTTTGTTAGCCTATCTACCGTACCAGTAAGCAAATCGACTTGCTCGGCAAACCTCTTCGGAAACAAGGGGTTGCGCTGGTTCGGATTTTGGCTTTTTGTGTTCTTGCAAGTACCTGAAAACAAAAGGCTTGGATTTATGTGAAACTCTTCGAGAAATGCGGGTTAGTCCTGCGTCGCAAGGGTGACTACGGCCTGACTTCAATCTTCGCGCGAAACTCCCTTTGCTGCTGCACCATTTCCTCTGTGATCTGTCCAACCCGCTTCGCTTGCTCCTCCGCTTTCGGGTTCTTGGTTCGCTGGTACAAAATGGTGAGATTCAGATTTGCAGTATAATTGTTGGGGTTCAGCTTGAGAGCCTTCTGTAGAGCCTCTTCAGCTTGGGTATAGTCTTTCTGTTTTAGATAGATGATCCCGAGCTCGGCGTAAGCCTCCGCATAATTTGGGCGAGCCTTGAGCGCCAGCTTGAGGTGTTGAAGGGCGGCGGAATCCTCGCCCCGTTTGTTGGCGATCTTTCCAAGGTAATAGTTAGCCTCCGCAGCAGTTTGGGGATTGTTGGCGACAGTGGAAGTGACCTTCTCGGCTTGTTCGTCGGCGCTGCTGTAAAAATACGCGATGCCCAAGGTCAGCCGTCCGCGAGCATCGTGCGGTTTCAGTTCGCAGTATTTCTTGAGATAGGGGATGGCTTCACTCGCATCTGTTATGAATTTGGGCATGCCCATGGTCACAATGCCCATGGCGTAGTTGTAATAGGCGTTGTTCGGGTCGAGTGCGACTGCTTTTTTCAGGGAGTAGTATGCCTCCACGCCGAGGTTCTGCTCAATGCAGACTACTCCCCAAAGAAAGTGAATTGACGCATTGTTGGGCTCGAGCTTGCGGGCGTGGGCCAAGTACCCAAAGGCCCCCGTGTAGTCTTTTTGATCGTTGGCCACTCGCGCCAGATCGAGTAAGGTGGGAACAGACTCCGGCTGGAGTTGCGCGGCTGCCTCGAGGGCCCTTCGCGCCTCCTCGAGGCGCCCCGCGCCCTTATATAGCAATCCCAGGCTGCGCCAAGAATCAAAAGAATCAAGATGCCGTGACTCCAGACCCTGCACCAGATTGAAAGCCAGAGAGGTGTCCTTTTGGGACGCTAAGATGGGCAAGATGCTGGTGACATCTGCCTCGACCAGATCGGCGCTCCGCAGCATCCGGTCGGCCGCTTGTTGGGCTCTGTCGCCTTGGGCCAAGCCGGCGTAATCAGCGCAGCGAACCGATAACATTTGAGAATGCTCCTGTGTCTCGACGGGCAGCTTGGCCAGGCGTTGCAGCGAGGGCGCGTAAAGTCCCTTCTGCATCAGGAGCACGGCGCTTTGGTAGTTCGCCTCGATATTGTCAGGAGCAAACCGTAGGAGCCCGGCATAAACACGCAGAGCTTTGTCGCGTGCGTGGGGATCCTTGGCTATATGTTCCTGGTAAAGGTGGCCAAGATTCACGTATGCGCCTTCCAGGTGAGCATCAAGCTCGAGGGCCTTCCTGAAGTTTACCTCAGCGGAGGCGAAATCGCCCTCTTGTGCCTTGATGACTCCTTGGAGATTGTAAAGTCCGCCGTTGTTCGGTGACTCTTTTAACGCCTGTGAAAGCAAAAGTTGACCATTAACGGAGTCCCCCTGCTGCAACAGTTGCTGGATCTTTTGGATGGTTTCCGGCGATTGCGCGGCGTGGGACAGCCATGGGCCTAACACCCACAGAGCCAAAAGGCCCAGCCGGAAAGGAATTCCTCTCGTTCGATTGTAGTCCCGGTCTTCATTCATCCCATTGTCGGCTCCGCCCAGAATGTAAGAACCAGATCCTTCATCGCAAGTCTCATCCCTGACGACCGCGATATGCAAGACCTTTTTTCTTTACACGGACGCCAGTCTCTCAGCAACAGATTGAATTTGGTGCGAGCAGGGCGGAGACGGAGCGGGAGGTAGTGTCCTAATTTGGGGCGCAGGCGATCCTCCGTGTCTGTGGTTGGTGCGGGTCGTCTTTGTCAACGCGGGGTGGCACTGAGCCGTACTGATGCTGACTTGGGACACTAGCTTCGCCCCGAGAAAACGTAAGACCCCTTGCTACCGCCCATCTCTTGACTAAGGTGTCTCGCCATGCCAGGAAACTTGGCTCTCCTTGACCGATGGTTGTTCTGGTGGTCCCACTGCTGAAGGTTTAGTAGCCTCTGACGACTCCGGAATTGGAAGGGTCGAGCTCTGCTGGCGGCCGCCGGAGCAAGGCGCAGGTGGGGCGGTCGACTCATGTAGGTGCAGTTCCGCCTTGAGGACTATGCGGTTTCCATCCTTCCCCTCAAGATTTCGTTGCTGATCCCTGATCACCTGCAGCAACATTTCCGTAGCCTGCATGCCCACTTCGTAAGAGGGCTGGACAACTGTCGTTAGCCTGGGGATAATGAGTTCGTACGCATCAAGCTCGTCAAAGCCGATGACGCTTACGTCTCGAGGACACTTCAGACCGAGATCCTTGACAGCACGCATTAGGCCTAAGGTCATTCTTAAGTTGCAGGCAAGGATGGCCGTGGGCGGGGTCGGAAGCTGAAGGATTTTCAACCCCGCATGATATCCGCCCTCCGTTGAAAACGCGCCACGTCCGACGTAATCCTCGGGCAACGGGATATGCACTTCCCGAAGCGCCTTGCGGACGCCTTCTAAACGTCCCCGACCGGTCAGAGTCGCGTCGGAGCCCGCAATAACTGCGATGCGCTGGTGGCCCAACTCAATCAGGTGGCGGGCGGCTTGAAAACTTGCGAGCACGTTGTCAATCACTACAACTCCGCCTTTGAGCCCTTCGGGCTCGCGGTCAAAGCAAATGATGGGGGGGCGCCGCCCAGCCAGCCTGCTCTCCGCCAGGTTCGATTGCGCGGAGGCTAGCAATATGCCCTCCACGCGCCGGCGAACGAGCATGGTGAGCAGATCTCGCTCCTGAGCCGGGTCATCATGTGAGTCGCACAGAACAACTGAAAAACCGTTTCCGCGGGCCTTGGTTTCAACTCCCAGAAACACGTCGTTAAAAAAAGAGCTAGTAACATCCGGGATGACCATGCCGATGGTGAACGTACGGTTGGCCTTGAGGCTGCGCGCCACTTCGTTGGGATGATAATCCAGAGTTACAATTGCGTCCTCGACACGCCGAGTCAACTCCTGGTTTACGCCCCCTCTCCCATTTACAATCGTGGAAACCGTGGTCACTGAAACGCGCGCGAGCCTAGCCACGTCACGCATGGTGTACGATGTGGACCTCTTCATCAATAAGCCCCCCCCATTCGGACTTCGCAAAGGCGCGAGAATCTTACCACAAACAGTATACACATTTCCGAAACGTTCCGCTACGGTGTTTATGACTCAAAGCTTGTGGAACGTTACATAGATGCCTAGAATTCTTCCATTACATTGATTCTACATAGTTTACTTACAATATGTAGATAAGTTTAGGTACTCGTTACATTTTTTTCTTGACAGAGCTCTTTTTCCTGTGCTACAAACGCGCCATTAGTGAAGTTGTGAGCCTTGAAGTATGGACTGACCGCGAGGATTGATGCTGGCTGATTTGAATTGCTGGATCTCGACGCCGGGTGTTTGCGTCCCTCGATGGCCAGTTATTGTAATCATGTGTCGGTCTCTCGGGAAAAAATGAAGAGAGGAGAAATGACGATGAGCTGCGTGAAGTATGCAATTTTCGTTTGCACCCTATCAGTGTTGTTTGTCTCGACAGGGTGGGGACAAAACATCAATGCTGTTATCAGTGGGTCAGTAACAGACCCGACGGGCAGCAGAGTTCCAAATGCACAATTGGTGCTGACTCGCTCGGAAACCGGCATAACACTGCACACTGCGACAGGCTCGGAGGGCCTTTATTCGTTTCCAAACCTACAACCGGGGCAATATGAAATACGCGTTACTGCGGCGGGATTCCGGGATTTCGTGCAGAAAGGAATCACGGTCAATATCAACGATTTAATTACTGTTCCTGTATCTCTTCAGTTGGGCGCTGCAACGCAAACGATTGAAGTAAGAGCCAACGCCTCGCCTCTTAATTTTGAGAGTGGCGTGGCCAAAGACACCATGAGCCCCACGGTAATCGATTCACTACCCACGTTAATGCAGGGTGGCCAGCGCTCGGCTCTAGCGTTTGTGAGTGTGCTGCCGGGCGTGAATGATGGAGGGTCCGGGGCCACTGACGGGCAAGGGATGCTGCTCATGCGCATCAACGGCCAACCAAGTTTTGGGGACGAGGCCGTGCTGGACGGGACGAGCATGGTTGAAGGCTTGGATGGCGTAAGCGGAATTACCTCCCTCCATGCCGATTTCCCCATATCCCCTGAGGCGGTGGATGAGATCAGCACGCTGACGCAGAACTATGATGTTGCGTTTGGCGCTACGTCCGGTGCCGTCACGACGGCTGTAACCAAAGCTGGGACCAACTCGTTCCACGGCGGGGCGTACGACTACACCGAAAACACTAGTCTCAATGCTCGGTCCTATGGCTCGCCAACTAAGCCCGTTGTTAGGTTGGACGACTTCGGCGCTTTCATAGGCGGGCCGCTCAAACTGCCCCTGCTGTTCTGGTCAAACCGTAAGAAGACCTATATCTTCATCAACAATGAAGAGGTGCGTTCAGCGGGCGCACTCAACGCAACATTTCTAAGTGTGCCGTCGGCGGCGTTCCGCCAGGGGGACTTCAGTCAATGGCCGAACCCGATTTATGATCCGGATACGACGCAGGTAAATCCCGCGTACAATCCCAGCCTGCCAACGTCAGCCTCGAACCTTCCTTACACTCGGCAACAGTTCATGGGGTGCAACGGGACAACGCCTAACGTTATATGCGCGACTGATCCTCGACTGGCGGATTCTCTGGCCCAGGGTTGGTTAAAGTTCTTACCTATGCCAACAAGCACGGCGCTTAGTGCCAACTACGCAGCCCCGATATCGACCACCCATACCGGCGTGATCCAGTGGGATATTCGAGGCGATCAGTACATTGGCGATAGGGACCACGTCATGGCGACTTGGCACTTCAAGGGCACGTTTCCTTCTCACCAACATGAACTTCCGCCGGTGATTGATTATATTGGAACACGCATTCCGCAATGGGCTGACTCTTCCCACCTGAATTACGATCATACGTTCGGGCCAAACCTGCTGAACCATTTTGCGATCGGTTATCTGGATCTGGTAAGCTATGAGGTCAATAATTCCGACTGCTGCGTCAGTCAGTTGCCGCAGATTCCGGGTGTAGCCTCCCATCAGTGGGCTTCGATAATGGATTTCAGCGAGTACACCCAGCTTGACCGGAACGATGACGGCGGGGGGACTCGACCAGCCGTGGTGGTGAATGACTTGGTCACCTGGGTCCACGGCAGGCATCAATTCAAGTTTGGCGGCGAATTCCGAAGGACTGCTCTAGAGGATATAATCAATGAAAATGCGTCCGGCACTTTCCACTTCTCTGACTTAAACACCGGCCTGCTGGGCATTCCTAGCGGCAATTCCATGGCCAGTTACCTTTTAGGAGAGGTTAGCTCCGCTTCCGTAGGATTCATTCCGTTGCCAATTGTCCACCCGAAAGCAACAGGTTACGGCATGTTCGCCGGCGACACGTGGAAACTTACTTCTAAGCTGACCATCGATCCTGGCATTCGGTGGGATATAATGCCTCCAAGTGTTGAACATAACAATAAATTTTCTTACTTCGACCCCACTAAACCGAACCCCGGGGCGGGCAACCTGCCAGGAATACTGGCATTCGCAGGGGTCAATGGGGGGCCGAGACACCCGGAGTTCACCTGGTACGGGGCCGTCGCACCGCGCCTGAGTTTGGCGTACGCCCTGACGCCGAACACCGTGGCACGTGCTGGCTACGGTATCTTCTACTCGCCGAATTTCTACAGTGGCTGGGGTGGAGGTATTGGTACAGACGGGTTCAACTTGACGCAGACTTTCACCAGCGGCGAGGGTGGAATGGAGGCTCCCTTCCTCCTCCAGAACGGGTTCCCAACGAACTTTGTGCATCCGCCCTTTATCGAGTCTACCTACGACAACGGAGAGAACGCGCCCATATATAGACAATCCGGTGGTAATCGCAAACCTTATATGCAGCAATGGAACTTGGCCGTTCAACACCAGTTCACACATGACTTTTCCGGGGAAGCAATGTACTTGGGGAACAAGGGCACTCGCCTATTCTCGCAGTTGACTGGACTGAATGCCTTGAACCCGAGTTTTCTTTCGATGGGAAGCGAGACTCTATGACACCTTTACGCCAGGGATGACCAGCCTCGACGGCGTCAATGCTCCCTACCCTGGCTGGGCAGCCCAAATGTCTGCATGCCCGCCAACGGTGGCCCAAGCGCTTTCGCCTTACCCGCAATACTGTGGCCCCATTACCCCGGAGAGCGAGAACGCCGGCCACTCCACCTATGAATCTTTGCAGCTCAAGGCGGAGAATCGATTCGCAAGAGGCTTCTATCTATTGGGCGCCTACACGTTGTCAAAGACGCTCGGTGACACTGACGGAGCGAACCCAATATACAACACTGGTAATTCAAGTGGAACGGATTTAGGAGTTTCGCCTTTCTATCGAAAAAATGGCAAGGCGTTGGCGTTGTATGACATGCCACAAGTCGCGGTGTTCTCGGTGATTTACGAGCTTCCTTTCGGGGCTGGGAAACGTTTTGTGGACCGCGGTGCTGTTGTGAATAAGCTGGTAGGTGGCTGGAAACCAAGTGGAATTATCCGCCTCCAGAGCGGGATGCCATTCGTCTTCCGCTCTGAAACTCAGTGCAACGTCCCCTCCCAGTTTATGGCGGGGTGCATACCAGCCATTCTGTCTAATCCGGTTATTCAAAAGCTGAATGGCGGCGTTGATGTTTCCAAACCCGTGTTTAACGCTGCTGCTTTCCAACCGGCCAGTACCTTTAACTTCAACTTTGGTGATGGACCTCGCATATCTAACATCCGGGGTTTCGGCTATCACAATGTTGATTTCGGCCTGGAGAAAGACACGACGATCACAGAGAAAGTTACATTAGAGATTCGCATGGCGGCGTCCAACATCTTCAACCTTCATACCTTCACAGGGTCAGGCTCTCAAGTAGGATATTGGTCGCTCCCGCAAGCATTCAATGGTGATACCAGCAGTCCGACGTTCGGGATGTGGAATGGGAACGTGACTGATCCCCGCAATATCCAGTTGGGGATGAAGCTCGTCTTCTAGCACTTTCGAACACTTCCGAATAGTCTGTGGCGCTGTTCTTATGGTTCATGTAAGAACAGCGCCACTTTTCTTTATCGATGATGGTGTGCTGACTTCTGCTAGCAGGATTTCTCACCCCGAATAGGGAAGAGCGGTCCAGCAGGGCGAGACAAACAGAAGATGGGGACCCGCTCTGCGGCGGTTAACCTCCCTTCCGTTCACCCTACTGAAAACGGCAGAGCGTGGTAAGAAATCGGGGCTAGGGGTTGGGCGACGGCTCTCCGGTCTGGTGCGTATAGAATCGGGCTGAGCAAACCTCTTGCGAAAGGACAACCCTCGTGAAGAGGCGATATCACATCATCGGGAAAGGGAACACCGAAGCAGTAAGAGGAGTTCTGAGCACGAACGTCCGTGCGTTACTTCCCTTGGTGGAGCGGATCGAACAGGCGGGCATGGCGCTGGAGGAATGAGCGAGGTGCTGGGGCGCGCCACGGTGGAAATGATGCTGCGCTTATCGGCGGAGCGGATCGCCGGTGCACCGCATGCGGGGAAGAAAGGCGGGGGTGGCGCGGGCGGGAGCACGGCACGGTCTGTCTGAAGGAGAGGTCCGATCAACCCATTCCTTGACAGGCCGTGTCGAGGGGGAGTATACCTCACTACGGGTTGTGCGGCAGGAAGCATTGCGTAATGTATTGAGTAATACAGCATTGCGTAATACCGGCTTGACCCCATCGGCGGGGAGAAAAGTAGAAAAGAAGGGAAACACGACCAGGAAAACCCCTTAATTTGACCTCAAAACGGTCTCAAAACGGTCCTGACAACCGGGTACACCTCAGGTATCTTCCCCCTGCATTTCCCAGAGCATTCTTGCCCCCCGGTGCAGGTTGAAAATTGAGGGGCTCTTCGCACACATGGGTATTTCATCAGGGAGGAACAAGATGCGCCTTTTCAGATCCACACCGCAACTACTCCTGTTTGCTTTTCTTAGCGTAGTCCCAGGCCTTACGGTGGCAGCGGCGGAACGGGCCGAACCGTGGATTGTGAAGATTGCTGCCGATGGGCGTCACATGGAACTGGCCTACCACGGCCAAGTTTGGGTAAGTCGGTTACGAGTCGAACTGACCACAAGCACTCAGAGGCAGGCATCGGATGATGCGAGTGCAAAGCTGACTCTGGTGCCCGCCGCCAACCCTCGTGAGTCAGTGGTCAAGGTCGAGGCGAAGCCGAGTTACGAGATGGTCTTTCACTTCGTGGGGCCAAGCGTGGCCGTCTCACTCCGCGGGCTGACCGCACAAGAGGCTTCCGCCGCAAGGGTCTTGGCCGACCTGAATGCGGGGTCTGAACCTGTCCAGGCTCGCCTGGACGGAGTGGAAGACGACGTCCAGCAGATGGAGAGTGGGCGAGCTGCCAGCACCTTGAACCAGTGTGTTTTCGACCGATTTCGCGACCAGGCGCTAAAAGTGTTGGCGCGGGAAGTGCGGTTTACACCTACGGCCGGGGGTTACTCCGTGGTGGCTGGCGGGCGGCTCACGGATGCTCCGATTTGCGGGTTCGAGCTGGTGGAGCGGGTGTATTCGAAGCGCTTGCCTTTTTACGCCGCCTTGGACAAGAAAAAATGGCCGCAGGCTCCTTCGGGCTGGTGTTCCTTCCAGTTTTACAATAACGTTCTCGGGGAACAAGACATCCTGCGAAATGCGGAGGCGCTGGCGCGGGACTACGGTGCGTTCGGACTACAGTACGTCCTGATCGATGGGGGCTGGCAAGCCGCGGGCATCTCGGGTAACTGGACGGAGTGGAACGATCATTTTCCCCACGGCATGAAATGGCTTGCCGACCGAATCAAAGCTCTCAATTTGAAGCCAGCGATTTGGTTGTCCACCTTTGGGACCGCAGATGAAAATTTCTATAACGCTCACAAGAGCTGGTTCCTGCACGATGAAAAAGGGAACCCCAAACTGGGGACTTGGTTCGGAACTTACGTTGCCGATTTCTCAAACCCCGAGCCGCAGCGATACCTCTACGAGGCGTATCGCAAGATGACCATGGACTGGGGCTATGATTATTTCAAGCTGGATGGCGAAAGTAACGCGCGAGATATCTGGGGCCAGAACCGTGTGCGGGCATTTGACCCCACGCTGGCCGCAGCCACGGCGTTTCGACAGGCCTTAACTATTCTCCGGCAGGCGATGTCTTCCCGGCCGGGCGTCTTTTTCTCCGCCTGCGGCCTAGTCATCGAGTCAATGGGCATTGTCCAAAGCGACCGACTGGGGGGTGATGATATTGCGTTCAACGGTAGTGATAATAAGGGTGGGGCGCCGTCGTTCTGGGGAGTCCGCCAAGTGTTGGCAGGCATGCGGCAAGGATTCTACACCCATAATATCGCCTGGTACGGCGATCCTGACGCCCTGATGGTCCGTTCCCCGCTGAGCCTCGATGAGGCGCGCACATGGGCCGCCATCCAGGGTCTCACGGGCCAACTCCTCTTGTTTGGTGACGACATGCCCGCGCTGCCTGAAGAGCGTCGTGACCTGCTCAAGAAGACCCTTCCCGTGGCGGATATCACTCCGATGGAACTTTATCCTGCCAACGTCGACCGGCATATCTGGATGCTGCACGTGGCGCGCCCGTTTGGTTCTTGGGCAGTGGCGGGGCTCTTCAATTGGGATAACGATGGGACCGAGATCCTCGGGGGTCCAGAGTCCAGTGTCTACAGCATCATCAGAAACAACGACGCGTTGCTCGGAATCAGGCGACCAGGCGCCGATTCCCTTGCTCTAGGGTCGGTGGCTGCGAAAGCAGAAGAGGAAAACCGGCGTCTGGAAGCATTGCCCGACAAGCCGGTGGGCCTGCAACTGATCCCGGTTGCAACTTATCTTACTCCTCCTCCCCCGCGACATTTCTCAGTTCAATTTGACAAGGTGGGACTCGAGCGAAGCCGCGACTATTTGCTTTTCGATTTCTGGAATCAGAAGTTCCTAGGCAAGGTGCAGGGGCAATACTCTGCGGAGCTTCCTCCGCATGCTTGCCAAGTGCTCTCACTGCGGCCAGGCTATGGTCATCCACAACTAGTCGGGACGGACCGGCACATCACCATGGGCGCAGTGGAGCTGAAGGACGAGAAATGGGATGCAGCCAGGAAGCAGTTACGGATTAAGGTGGAGTTGGTCGCAAACTATCCGACTACCCTCACCATCTATACCGCCGACCGTGTTTTCAAGGAGGCCAAAGCCACTGGAGCAGATCTCCAGGCCTCTACTGAAAGCGAGACTGTTCGTGCGAGGCTCCAGAGTCCCAAGTCGGGTCCGGCAGAGGTTACGCTTCAGTTCGAATAGCGAAAGGGGCGAGGTGGCTGTCGCCCCACCACTCTAGGGCCTCGACACGTGGCGATTTGCTGCTCTGGCACGGGAACGCTATGACTTTCCATTTCTGCTAGAGACCAGCTTGGGGGTGGTTTCCACAACTTGCTCATACCGGCACCGAAGGACGAGATTTTTGGCGCTTGCAATGGGAACTGACCTCACCATTTCGCCGCATACTCTTGAAGGGAATGGTTGGGCGTTGGCCCGAATCTCTCACCACGGAGGGGACCGCCCTTGCGACCGCCTGAGGAAAAACGGCAGAGCGTGGGGAGAAATCCCGGGCGGCCAAAAGGAGAGAAAACCAATACCGGAGGATTAAATCGACCATGGCTATCTTGAATCGTAGAGAGTTTATTCAGACTTCCGCGGCGTTGAGTGTGAACCGCGAGAACTAATATCGCGCTCGGACGAGCCATGGGATGGGCCGAGTTGCAATTTCACTCGGGGCTGGTTGTTTGACAAGCGATAGCGACAGCGCAAGGGAGGTCGCTTACAGGAGATCCACTATTTGAACGCTACGGAAGGGAACCAACATCAATGATTTCGATACGGACGAAGTTTCTGGCAGGCACAGCCCCGACTTCTTGGAGAAGATTCAGATGATTGGCGAATTAATTGCCAAAAAATCAACTAGCCAAGAGCTTTTCCAATGCGGTCACGCTAAAAAATCCATCAACTGGCACGCCACTGCGATTCGCAAGCACCACGCATTTCTCCCCGCCCGGATCCCCGAGGCAGGTCAGGACAATGGCCGCTTCTGAAAAGTCCTCTCCGCGCGTGTAATCGTTGACGGTGACTACACATTTCATTCCAGCAGCAACAGCCGACAGGAGACCATTGCGGGAGTCTTCGACCACCACACACCGCTCGGGACGAACCTGCAATTCCCTCGCCGCCATTACATAGATATCGGCAGCGGGTTTTTTTGCCTTGACCACATCTCCTGCCAGGACGAGGGAGAACCTTCGCCTGTTTTCCTCGCCCACGGCGTGGAGCAAAACACTTTCCACGGCGTCCCTAGCCGAGGTGGAACAAACACCCAAAACCCAACCCTGTCCGAGAGCCTCTTCCGTCAATCGTTTCGCCCCGGAGCGGACTGCAATTTTCTCGGACGCGATGATTTCTTTGTATATTTCGGTCTTTCTCCGGTGCCACCTCTTCACCAAATCCTGGCGCTCAGCCTCGGTCTCCGGAGGATGGAAGACGGCCAAAAGTTCCGGCTCCTCGAAGAGGCTGGCCATGCGCTCCTTCCCGCCCCCGATTTTCAGCTTGCGGCCATATTCTTCCACGCCCCACTGCCAGGGGACATGGGATTCGTTCCACATTTGGTTAAAGGCAACGCGATGCCCGTCGCGTTCCGTATCTGCCAGAACACCGTCGCAGTCAAAAAGCAAGACCTTCTTCATAGCGCTTTACCTTGGCTTCCAAAAATCTTGATGAATCGGATCGCCATAGCCTTGATCGCATCACGATTCGCGGCCAAGAGCTTGAGTGGATCATATTGCTTCGGGTACTTTTCCAAATAATTTCGCAGAGAATCAGCGAAGGTGATTTTAAGCTCGGTGGAGATATTGACCTTCACCGCTCCCCGCGCAATCAACCCATGGAAGACTTCCTCGCTAAGGCCGGTTCCGCCGTGAATGACCATGGGAATTCCCACAACGGCCACGAGATCGGATACCCGCTCAAAATTTATCTTGGGCTCAGCCTTATACACGCCATGAGCCGTACCGATGGCGGGTGCGAAGCTATCAATGTGGGTTTCCCGGATGAAGGCCACAGCTTTGTCCGTAGAAAATACTGCCACCTCTGCGTCGCTTCCTAACCCATCTTCAACGCCTTTAACGGGCTCGATTTCACCTTCGACCGCCGCGCCGCAGTTGTGCGCCATGGCCACAACCTTTTTAGTTTGTTCAAGGCACTCGTCAAAGCTCAGGCCCGAGCCATCGAACAACACCGAGTTCCATCCCACTTTCAAACACTCTTCGATGACGCGAACGTCCGGGCAATGGTCAAGGTGCAGGGTTGCGGGGATGGGAACTTTCTGCGCCATCTCCGCAAACATGAGTTGGATCAGCTTAGCTCCCCAGACCTTAACCGTCTTTACAGACACCTGGATGATCAGCGGAGATTTCAGCTCCGCCGCTGCGGCCAAAGCGGCCTCCATCGTCAAATCATTGAAAACGTTGAAGGCAGCTACGCCATAGCGTTCAACGAAAGCACGCTTTAGAATGTCTTGCATCGAACTTACGGGCATGGCCATCCTCCCTCACACGCTCCGCGCTTTATGCATCCGGACGTTCCCTTGCTAATTGGCAGATCTCAGAAATACCAAGCAATCCGCAGAGCGCTGCTTCTTGAGCACGGCGGTTGTTTTGCTCAGAGGTTTTAAACTCACCAACTGGACGGTTATGGCTTTCCTCTTCCTGCTCAAAATACTCTTAGCGGAATATCGACCGGATATTCCAAAAGCCGCTTCATTTCATCATCCAACTTCAAGAGTGACACAGAGCACCCTGCCATGTCCAAGGACGTGCAGTATTCTCCAATGTAGGTCTTCGCGATCCGAATGTCGAACTGTTTCAAGTAGTCGGCAACACGTCGGAAAGCAACGTAAAGTTCCATAAGGGGCGTGCCGCCCAGGCCATTGACCATCACCGCGACTTCGTCGCCTGACTTGAACGGCAAATCCTCTACGATGCTGTTCATCAGAATGTCGATGACCTGATGGGCAGGCATAATCTTCGTCCGCTGCCGCCCAGGCTCGCCGTGCAGACCTACACCGAGTTCCATTTCGTCGGCCCCGAGATCAAATGTAGGGCTCCCTTTAGCCGGGGTCGTGCACGAGGTCAAGGCAAAGCCCATGCTGCGACAATTGGCATTGACGCGCTCCGCGATTTCCTTGACGGCATTGAGGTCAGCGCCCTGTTCGGCTTTCGCACCGGTTATCTTGTAATTGAGAATCGCGCCCGCCACGCCCCGGCGACCGGCGGTCCAAGTGCTATCCTTGACCGCGACGTCATCATTGGCAATCACGGTTTCGACGTGGATCTCATCCATCTGTGCCATTTCGGCCGCCATCGAGAAGTTGGCTCGGTCGCCCGTGTAATTCTTAATTAGGTAGAGCACACCCGCACCGCCGTCTACCATCTTGGTCGCCTCATATACGGCATCGGCGGTTGGTGCTGCGAAGACTTCGCCAGCGCAGGCTGCGTCCATCATTCCCTTCCCCACGTACCAGACCTGGTCGGGTTCATGACCACTACCCGAGCCGGTAAGTACGGCCACCTTTCCCGCTAGCGGGGAATCGGCGCGCAACACAATCTTCTTTTCTCGAACCAGTTTCAGTTTGCCCGGGTTTGCAGCCACTAAACCGTCGAGCATCTCATTTACCACTTGGTCAGGCCGGTTGATGATCTTTTTCATGTAGGCATCTCCTTTTGACGGTACAAGTCATGCGCGGCTTCAAACATGAGACAGATGACGACAGAGCCCGGATCTCGGTGCCCCACGCTCCGCTCGCCGAGATACGAAGCCCGGCCCTTTCTGGCTACCAGTGATATGGTGCTATCGGAGCCTTTCCTCGCTGCCGATAGGGCTTTCTCCAGCACACTTTCGACTGGATCGCCCTCAATGACGGCAGCGCCGAATGCCTGGAGAGCTGGCTCCAGGGCGTCCACCAGGGTTTTGTCCCCCACTTTAGTTCCCTCACCCCGTTCTTTCATCCCTTCCAGGGCAGCTATAAGCACCTCATGCACTTCCGGCAAAGCCAGATGCGCCTTCGCGCCAATCTTCTTGCCAGCCCGCATGAAGGCTGTCGCATAGATTGCTCCAGAAACGCCCCCTACAGAGGACATGAAGGCAATGGCCACTTGGTTGAGGATTCCACCCATGCTCTGGCTCTTCAGTGACGGGAGGCGATCCAGTACCACTAGCCACCCTGTCTTCAAACTGGCCCCACAATCTCCATCGCCAATTGGCGAATCCAATTCCGTCAAGGTCTTTTCCGCAGCGATTAACTTCTCGCCGATTGCTTCCAGCACTTTCAAAAGTTGCTCTTTTTGCTCGCCCATAACCGACCTAATCCTCCCCTCACTCGATGCTTCCCATTTCCCCAACCGGAAGTGAGAGATTCAAACTACTTCCCGGCGGGCGCTCCCAGAAACCCCTCATCGTAAAAAACAGACTTGTACCCATGCTGGGTCACCCAGTCGAGGGCACGATCGACGCGCTGGCGATAATCGGGCTCATAGGCGCGGTAATCCGGATAGAAGTACTGCTCATGGATCATCAGTTCCATGATCTCGGCCTGATGGGGATCAGCGGCCACTTGCTCGAGGTGCGGCACAATCTTGTCGAGGGGGACGGTGTTGATCACGATGTCGTGGCGGATGAAGGTGAGATCCTCGCGCGTGTCTTTCCAATAATCTCGGCCCATCAGGTAGCGCCACTGGGCGAGCGGCAGATAGAAGCAGACGCATGGCAGATCGTCGCATGCTGTGAAGTAACCGACCAACACGCGGACACCTTCCTCGTGAAGCGCACGAGCGGCTTCGCGAGTGATCTCTCCCCAATGAACCGTGGTGACCGGGCTCAAGACTTCTGGCCCGGCAAAACGCGCGATTTCGCGGGTAACCAAGCGGTAATCCTGCCGGACCTTTTCCGCAGAGGCGTGTAGGTAGGGGCGATCGGGATCGTTGGCACGGGCGTGAAACGTCAGCCGAATCCAAGCTGCATTCTTCTGCCATTCGGGCCGGAACTTGTCGGGCGTCTGGGAAAGGTTGAAGCCTTCCGTCTCATAATAAATGTTGAAGTGCACCTTGGCGCCGTATTTGCGATGCATCTCGCGCCAGAAGCCGAGATAGGGATTCTCGAAGATCGAACCGTATGTGGCGCTGTGCTGAGCAATGTCTTTCAGGAACAGGATATTGTCATCGGTGGAAAAACGGTAGCGCTTGAACGAATCGCGGTCCCACAATACCGTGATCTGATGCTGCCGTCCTTGGGCCTCAGCCAGGATCCTTGTTTCCCGGTCGGACAACACGAGGGAACTTTGGAATCGCCCGTCATGAACCGGCACACTGGCGCCGTTGATTCGCACCGGGCCCGCCAGCCGACTGGTTCCATGCACGATGATGCGCAGGCCGCTGGGAGTTACCTCCCCGTCGTGCTGGTTAAGGATTGCACCGTCAACCGGGTCCATAATCAATAGCGGCTCATCGGGCTCCCACGGCAGGCGCTGCGAGCGATTCGCCGCCCGCAGCCTGTAGACGGCTCCTGTGTCTGAGGCAGTGACGTAAAGGTTCATCAAATCGACCCCGCCAAACGCTACGTCGGAGACACGCTGCCCCGGAATCGAGTAGGTGGCGATGAGGTTGCCCTCGGCGCTGAGGACAGACACCTTGCCGCCACCGTCACGCGCTACGTACAGATTGCCCTTTTCGTCGCGAGCTATGCCGACGGGCCGGCCCTCGTCAGCCAGAGTGGCGAACAGAGCACGCCCGGTACCGTTCGGCCGCAGCTTCCAGATTCGACGGTCCCGGTCAGCAATGAATAGTTCGTCGCCATCGGCGGAGGCAACTATGCCTGTGGGGCCCGGGAGGTCAGAGGTCACGACTGCGGTCTTGCCTTGCGCATCCATCCGGTAGACGCGCGAGGCGTCAGGATCGGTGAAGTAAACGACTCCGTGGGGGTCAACGGTAATGCGTTCCGGAGCACTGAAGGGTTTTCCGTCGCACTGGTCGGCAAGAACGCTGATGTCTCCCCAATGGGTAATCCGGAGGATGGCTTTGCGGCCGGCGTCGGCGACGTAGAGATCGCCTGCGGCGTTGAAGGCCAATCCCCCGGGGCGACCCCTTGTTTCCGCGAGCGGGTCCGCGGTGTTTTGGGCGAGCAGTTGAGTGATTCGGCCGTCCGCCAGCGCGATGAAAACCGCGGACTGCGGATTAGACGTGATGCCTTGCGGAGAAGGAAGACCTCCCAGCAGGGGAACAGCAGTTTGATCTTCCGAGTGCACCGTCGGAATGCCGAAACTAATCAATACGAGCAGCAATGTTGCGACGAGGACACATAAAAGGAAAAGGGACGTACAGGACTTCTCGCGGGCGTGAGGCATCGGCGCTCCTCCATGCTAGGGTTTCGATTTCAACTGTTGGGTAACCCGAAGATTCAATTAACCACCTCTGAATGAAATTGTCAGGCCGGATGTTCGGTACTCGGCACCTCAGCCATCACTGAAGGCACCCGTTTTACCTCTCCTGAGGGATGAGTTGCCACGGGACGACGTAGCCCAGACCCCCCACCAGCGCCCGGGAAAAAAAGACTTCGCCAATAGGGAGATTCGCGCAGCGCGACTAAATGCGCCGCTCCCATTCAGACACCGGAAATCTCCTCGCCCAACTGATTCAAGGCCAGGACGGGATGCAGCCCTTGAACAATTAGAACCGCCGCTCCTTGCCGTCCTTATCCAAGAACGGTCCGGGTTCTCAGACACGTCCTGCATATCCTTTTTCTGCGCCACCTCGCGCGTGATGACGTGAGGTCGGGTGACGCGGAGATAGTCATCGGCCCGATAAAGCGACTTGAAGTCCAACCCCAACAGCTGCTCAAGCACGGGATCGAGACACCGGGAGTTGATCCCGAGCAGGCTTGTGCCGGCACGTGGCGCGTCCTCCAGCGCACCGAGGTTCTGGTCCTGGTAAGAAGCAAAATTCGCAAGCCAGATCTCCACTCCGAAACGGGTCCTTTCCTCGCGATCAACAAAATAGGAACCAGGGAAATGTTGCTGGTCCAGCCGAAAAATGTCAAAGCGAGCAGCCCAAGCTTTCAGGAGTGCAGCTACAGGCTGGAACTCATCCTTTTCGTGGTCTACAAGAACACTGGCGTGATCGCTCCAGCGCTCCAGCGCTCCACGACGACGAGTGCTCAATAGGGTCTGGTCGGCCGGGGCACTGCGGCCAATTTGGCGCCCGCATGATCACGCAGAGGGGAGTTAGCAGAAACAGCCTCCGCGTCCGCCCACGAACTGCGTGAGGTTGTTTTCACGGTGGGTGGGACAATCTCATCCTACACTCGATTCCTATCACGCGACGAGGTCTGGCAACTTCGGAAGACACACCTTCGAGCCAATGAAACCGTAATAGGTGATGAATGCGTAGCAGAACAGCGGAACGAGAAGGGCCATTGCCATGCTACGGCTTATCTGGAACACCAGCCCCATGATGGGGGTAAAGACCGCCCCGCCGATAATTGCCATGATGATGATGGACCCACCGAGCTTCGTATTGGGTCCCAACTCCTTGATTCCCAAGGCAAAGATGGTTGGGAACATGAGGGACATGAAGAAACTGGTGAGGAATACTGCCAAGACGCCGACCCAGCCTGGGCACAGAATCCCCATGCCCGCCAGTGCCATATTGATGCAGCCATAAATCCCCATGAGCCTACTCGGATGAACAAACTTCATGAGATACGTAGCCGTGAACCTCCCGATTCCAAATGCCACAAGCGTCCCGGTCAAAAAGTAGCCTGCAATCTTTTCCGGTTCCCGGGTGTAATCCTGAATGTACGCAATGTAGTAGCTCCATGTGCCCACTTGGGCTCCGACAATAGAAGAACTGAGCCACCACGCCCTTAACAAAGTGCGGGTAGCGAAGCAAGTCTCGCAAGTGGCCGGGCTGGCTGCTGCCTTCGGATTCCACCTCTTCAGCGGTTCTGGGGAATCTGGTCCCAAGTATCAGCAACGCCCAGAGAAAGACAATCGCCCCCAGCACGAGATACGGGATGACGACTCTCATGGTCTCCGCCTGCAGGTACTGGTCCCACCTACTCGCAGCTTTCAGCGAATCGATCTGCTGAGGACTCAGTTCGACGCCCGAAAAGACGAAGATCGTCCCGGCCAACACCCCGATGACTGATCCCACAGGATTGAACGCCTGGGAAAAATTGAGCCGCCGTTCCGAGGTTCGTGGATCACCAAGCGTAGCGATGAAAGGGTTCGCCCCGGTTTCCAAAAAGGCCAATCCGCTGGCAATCACGAACAAGGCTAACAGGAAGAATCCGTACTGCCGAACGTGCGCGGCCGGCCAAAACAGAAAGTACCTGTGCTGTATAAGAAGAGTCCCGTCACCAAACCTGCTTTGTAGCCATACTTCCGCATCAGGAACCCGGCAGGCATGGAAAGAAGAAAGTACCCCATATAGAAGGCTGATTGAATCAATCCCGCCTTGAAGCGGGTGATTTCGAACGACTTCATAAACTGCTTGATAAGAATGTCATTCAAATTGTTGGGAATGCCCCAAAGCAGAAACAGCGCCGTCACCAGAACAAAGGGCAAGGTATTACCGGGTGAGAACAATCGGGCCGAGCGATCCTGGGTTAGATTCTCTTCTACCTGTGGCATATGTGAGACTCCGGGATCTTCAATATTGGATCATGCTAGTCCAGACCAGCGCGCTCGCTGTTGCTTTTCGTTGCAGGCACCATCGATCGCCGGATAAGCAGCCAAGTGTCGAGCACGTACTCACCGCCGCAGTATGCCCCGACCGTAGCAGCAGGCCGAAGCCGCCGAGGCAAAAGGCTTGACTATCCTCGGGAAACGGGATCGGCAAGGTCCGATGCGATCAGGCGCAAGGAATCGCCGCTGTCACGCGCAAAACGCAAGGCGTTGGCCTTTCGGTAGACATTGATCTGGCTGATCATCTTGAGTCTCCGATACCGGGTTTCCGGTGCTACGGGCCGGGCCCTGCTTGCCATAGACGATCCTTTGTGGATGTCGACAGGCCAAGAACATAGCCAGCCAAGGGCGAGCTCGCCCCTGTTATCTAGTCCCGTGACCACCTAAACAAGTCCCGAACCCACTCTGCCCACGCGGCGCTCTGGTTGACTGCGAAAGCTTCCGAAAAGAACCTAACCAAGCGGGCACTGGGCTAGCCCTGCCGCACCAAGTTGCGAACCATCGCGGCACGAAGTCGACACTCGGCATCCCGGTTCCAGTAACTGCAATCAAGCTCCAGAAAAACGGATGTGTACGGAATGGTCATATTCGTCTTGATGATTAGCACCCGAAAGGTCTGGCCGGCCTGGTCGAGTGCCGAGATGATCTGATCATGCGGCTGGACGTCTGTCTCGAAGTCCTCGAGCAACATCGAAAGCCGCTCGCGATAGGCAGAGATGCCTGGCGCATCCTCTTCTTCCACCAACGCCAATTCCTGGTCGGTGTGGACCATGGGTCTTAAGTGTCTGGATGCGACAACGGCGCCAAAGACTTCCCGCAAAACGTCTACCTGATCGGCGTTCGATACAATTGTCTCAATTCCGTCGCGAGAGTGAGCAGGGTAGGCGGAATCGGCGACAACAATCCAATTGCGATGGCCGAGGAGCGGAAGGTGCTCCTGAAGCACCTGTCGCCAACCCCCCGTCGCAGGGTTCACTGCGTCAGCATGTCGGGCAGTGGCCATAACTTCGTACCTCCTCGGAGATGAGCTGGCGGCGTTTTCATTGCCCCTTCGATAGGTCTTCCTTCGGCCCCGTCTTGGTGTGCGCGGCAACCTCCATCCTTCGTCATCCACCCACTCTGTGTGAATTGAGCTCTTCGTCAAAACAAACTGCCACCTTGCCACATCTTCCCAAAGCCGTCAGCGAGGTCACCTTCAGCCATCGTGCTCGGTGCCCCAAAGCCCGGCGAGACTCCGCTGGCAGCAGCGGACCGCCCAACGCCTGAGGGTGGCCGAGTGCAATCAAACCTGCTCCCCCACCTGCTGGCGCGTCACCCCTCGGGCCAAGCTCAGAACCGCATGGCAGGCGTTGCACAGAGTGCAGCCGGAAATAAGGTAGACGATTACGCGGCAGCCCTTGTCAATACCCCCGTCTTTTTCGTCTCATTGTCGGTCAGAGGGCCACTCATGACACCCGCTTACTGTAAAACGGGGTGGGCGCTTCGCGCCGCTTTACCGCCCATTTCACCCACACACAACCGCCGGATGCACGCCTAACCGAGGGATCAAGCCTAGCTCTAGATGATGTCGACAACTTTCCTTCTTGCTGCTGACTCATAGCAGGCGGAAAGTATTTTCTGGCTCCGCAGACCGACTTCTCCGCTGATCGTTGTTGGGCGGCCCTCCAAAATAGCTTGACTGAACTCCTCAATTTCCGCGCGGTAGATATTCACCGCATCAGCCGTTATTTCCAAATCTGGCCTCGCCACGCGAGTCTGCTGGGCGTCATAGCCTCTGTCGGCTTCCTCCAGACAGGCGACCATCTCTCCGGCGCTCGCCTGCGAGATCGTCCCTTTGGCCAGAATGCCGCCACGCGAACCGTAAAGCTCGAGGACATTCTTACTGCTATCGTCAGGAATACAAAAGAACGTGTCGACGGTTGCCAGGGCGCCATTAGCGAAGAAAAGAGTCGCCACAGCGCTGTCTTCGGACGCATACCGGTGGACCGTCCGGTTGGTAAAGCAACTGACGCTCTTAACCATCCCGAAAAACATCTCCAGCAGATCGAAGCAGTGGCCGCCCATGTCAATCAGCGAACCGCCGCCGCCCTGGCCGGGGTCCTGCCGCCAGGCGCCTTCCATCGGCGGATACCAGCACGAAAGCTGGGCGCGACCGTAGACCGGCTGTCCAATCTTTCCCTCCTGAATGAGCTTCAATGCCTTTTGGTTCTGAGATTGAAAACGCATCATGAAGCCACAGCCTAACTGCACACCGGCTCGCTGGCAGGCGGCTATCATCTCGTGGCTCTCTTCGATCGTCATCCCCAGGGGTTTCTCACACAGAACGTGCTTCCGGGCCTGCGCACACCTCAGTACCTGTTCGTGATGCCTGCTGGCGGGGGTAGCCAGGTACACAGCGTCAATCTCTGCTCCGAGCAGATCATCGATACTGGCCGAGGCCGTAGCCTTAAACTGTCGGGCGACATCGGCGTTAACTTTGGAATCGATGTCAAAGACCGCCACCAGTTCGGCATTCTTGGCCGGAACGATCCCTTCGGGAATGGTACGGCGGCGGGCAATTCCGCCGGATCCGATAACTCCCCACCTTACCTTGGTCAACATGATTTGCTCCCCTCATCTGGAACAAATTCGGTTGAGCAACCGCAGGCCTGACGCTGCGAGCTCGTCCCCCGGCATAATCGCCGGATGCAAGGCGAAATTCATGATGGCGACCGTAGGTTTTCCGTACGGGTCGATTGAAAGCTGGTCACGCATGCATCAATCGGTCCGAGGGTTTCAAGAACGAACTCGCGTTTTATCCTCCCGGGCTCGATCAAACGCTCCAGGCCGACATGGGGCGGATCCAGATGCACGTTCACCGGTTCGTATACAGGCCAGCTCGATCCCGGGCTCCTTCGGCGGTGCCTTCCGCAAGGAAATCAAGCCACGTTGTGCCCTCCCCGTAGCGAGCGTCCCAACTGGTCCGGTGGCCCTCCACGGCCACTGCACTGTGGGGGTGGCCGAAGAATCGCTTCAGATCCTCCGGTTCCAGCAGCACACCCCAGGCCCCGGCCTTTGCCGCCACCATGACGTCGGCAATCCGGCGACAGTACACATGCATTTTCGTCGGATACCGCTGGGCTTGGTAAATCTCCCCAACGTCGGAAATCAGATTCGTGGGCCGGTCGTTGCTGTCCTCCAGCCAGCCGTAATATGGAATCATGTAGTGGGCACCACACTTCGCAGCCAGAATCGCCCGCCCCACCGAATTGACGGCCGTGGCAGAAACCTGCAGTCCTGCCTTCACCATTTGAGGGATACTTTGGAAGCCCACTTCGTCCATGATGACCTTGATGACAATTGACGGCCCCATCGCACTCAACAGTTTAGCCTCCTCCACTTGCGCCAGCGGTTCACGAGCGCGAACCTGCAAGAACACAGGTATTCCGGCGGCCGCATCGAGGATGGCGCGCATGAGGTCCAGGGGGTTGGAAGATTGGCCGGCGGCGCCAAAACTACCAGGGTTGGTCGTCACACCCTGGGCCAGTCCGAGCTTCCGGTACCAGCAGATTTCTTTCGGGTCTGCACTGTCAATATAAATCTCCATGATGTTTTCCTTTCAGTAGTAACGGGCTTGAGTGGCCGCCTCCCCACTTACTCTCTTCATCCTAGCGCCTTGTTATGGGTAGGAACGAACATCAAGCGCTCTGTTGGGTCAACTAACACAAGCTGCTCGAGGAACTAACAAACGATAGGTCTCAGTCAGGCCACGCGGAATTCAATTCGCCCCTGTCGGCGGCAAAAAGGCACTTCCTCGGGATGGGGCAGCATCCGTTCCGGCACAACAATGTCTTCACAAAGTAGCGTTTATGAATGCCAGCAGAAGTACTGCCACGTCCCATTGAAATAGCAGTTCGGCTTGGTTGTGAAAACGGCCGACGCATCGCTTTCAAGCTCCGCCCGCCGGCCACGATTGCCGAGGATGTCGTGGAAAGCCGACGCATAGTGTGACAATGCATGACATGGCTAAACGCGAACATTGAACATCAGCCGGATCCGGAAGCCTCTATTGCCCTCGCGGGTCCCGCGCGCAGCTCCAACCCGCAAGGCCGAAGGGAGGATCGACGCAGTTTCATAAAGAAGAGCACCCCAACGTCGGCCAAATTTGCGGCCACGTAGGACCAGAGGCTCTCGCACTTGAAACAATTCCGTTCTGGGCAAGACAACATGACGTTACCCGATCCCTTTGAGTAAAGGATAAAGTAAACGATATAACCTTTACAATGAAACCGTCTATCTGTCAAGAAAATTCTTTGCAGAAAATTCTTTGCGGGACTTTCCTCGGTTCTCTCGGGTCTCCCAGCCAATGAGGAGTTCAAGTTGTAGATAGGAGGCGGTTCCGAGGGCTGACCGGGGTTACAGCGAGACAGAATTCTCCCAAACCATTCGGCGAGCGCATAGAAACAGAAGGCCTGGACGCCAAACAAGCGCTGTAAAATGACGAGGTGTTTTCTCGCAGACGATTCTCTGCTTCCGTTCTTGTCCAAGAAACGTGGGCGCAAAGCAATCCACTTCCGTCACCAGCATGACCATGCTTCTCAATCTCTGATAACTCATAACTAAAATATCTTCAACGTTATAGCTTTTTTTGATAAAGCGAAGAGTCGCCTCAATTTTCCATCGTGTCAGATAAATTTGCACGATCCACAACAGCGCTTGCGAGGCCCGCACTCCCAAAAGGTTGATGACGAGCAACAGGGGGTCTTTCCTGAAGCTCTCCACCACCAAGTGCCAATCCTTTTACCGGCCCCGCAGACGAATCGGCTGGGCGCCAGAACGAAGTTCGTGGACTTTCTTATGGCACTTCTCGATCGTGGTCATGCGCACCGGATAATGGAGGCGGAAGCAAGGGCCTAGATGGCGAACCGTCACGTTGCGGCGCTGTCGGCTGATTACCGAACGCGGCCCTGGAAATCTTGAAGCGAAAAATCCGGTGTAGATGAGTCAAGTTTTATGCTGCCGAAAGGTGGGCTTGTTGAACCCACGATGTGACCTCCTCGTCGAGTTTGTCAAAGTAACGTCGCAGCGGGCAAGAGAGCTTGGAGAACCCGGGCAGGATTCTGCCTAAGCCGGGGCGCAAGAGACAGAAATCTGCGGCGCTCTTTCGTGCCAGCGAAGCGGCGCGCGAATACCTTGGCGCATCCTCTTGCCGCACGTGCTGGAGTTCAACCGCCCTGCGTCGGGGAAACGCCCACGCGATCTTGCCGGCGCCATGGAAATCGATGGTTCGAAAGGGTCGGCCGCGGAAGCCGTCACTGCACTTATCGCGCGGTTGCGTCGGCTCTTGCTGGAAGTCAGCATTCCTGAAACCCTCGGCGCACTGGCCGTGACGCGCGATCTGATTCCGTTGCTGGCCAAGAAAGCCATGGAAGACGCCTGCCACCAGTCGAATCCACATCCATGCTCCGAAGCTGACATGGAGTCGCTTTACGAAAAAGCCTTTTGTATGGTTCTTAAGGGTCGTTAATGGATTGTCAAGACTCACCTGACACCGGCCGCACGGACAGACGGGGAGAATTTTTCGCCTTGAAGCGAGGGCTGTGTTAGCATCCCCCCCGCAATTCGTGGGCAGTGTTTCGCTCAACCTATCGGAAAGGTGGTCACTATGAAAGGCGAATCGGGATGGAATTATACGATTGTGCAAGGAGGGGCGCGGTCCTGGAAGGGTTGCGGGCAGCGGCTCCAGTGGGTTGTTTTCGCTATATTGATCGGCGCTGCAGCGGCGGCCGCTGACGTCAAGTTGCCGTCGCTGATCAGTGACAACATGGTTTTGCAGCAGGGCCGGACGGTGGCGATTTGGGGAACTGCCGAAGCTGGCGAGCGAGTTACGGTGAGCTTGGGTGAGCAGAAGGAAACTGCCACGACTGATTCCAATGGACAGTGGAAAGTGAAATTGGGGCCGCTGAAGAAAGGCGGGCCGTTTGAAATGACGGTGGCGGGGAAAAACACCATGACCATCCACAACGTGCTGGTGGGCGAAGTGTGGGTATGCTCCGGCCAATCAAACATGGAGTTTGCCGTTTGGAATCACGGTGTGTTTGGCGGGGCAGTCAACGCGGAGCAGGAAGTCGCGACGGCCAATTATCCTCTGATTCGGCTCTTCATTGTGAAGAAGGCAGTGGCGGGGAAACCCCAAAGCGATGTGCAGGGCCAGTGGGTGGTGACAAGCCCCGCGACGGTGGGGAATTTCTCCGCCGTGGGCTACTTCTTCGGCCGGGAATTGTACAGGACCATGAAATTTCCCGTGGGACTGATTGATTCCACTTGGGGTGGAACGGAGGCGGAGGCGTGGACAAGCGATGCGGCTTTGGAAGCGGACCCCGAACTAAAGGTCGTGGCGGATTCCTGGCGGCAGAAAATTGCCGAATTCCCTCCCGTGCTCGAACAGTACGAGCAACGACTGAGAGAATGGGAGAAGGGTGCGGAAGGGGCTGAGGCCAACGGTAAAGTCGCGCTGCCCTTTCCCGATGCTCCTAAAGATCCCCGCAGCCACCCATGGCGCGATGCCGGGTTGTGGAACGGCATGATCGCGCCCCTTACGCCTTTTGCAATCGCGGGAACGATATGGTATCAGGGTGAATCAAACGCGGAATTTGCCTACCAATATCGGAAGGTTTTCGCCACGATGATTCAACAATGGCGCAGTTCCTGGGGTGAGGGAGGCTTCCCCTTTCTCTTTGTTCAACTTGCCAGCTTTGTTGCGGGCGGAAAAGATACCGATTCCTGGGCCGTTTTGAGGGAATCGCAAGACAAAGCCTTGGCGTTGCCGAAAACAGGCATGGCCGTAGCGATTGACATCGGCGAGTCTTATGATGTTCATCCCAAAAACAAGCAGGAAGTGGGGCGGCGTCTGGCCCTGGCAGCCGAGGGCCTCGCGTATGGCCGGAAGATCGAATACACGGGGCCGACGTTCAAATCCCTGCGCGCGGACAAGGGAACTCTGCGCCTGCAATTTACGCATGTGGCCGGAGGGTTGGTGGTGCGCGGGCAAAGCTTGATGGGATTTGCGGTTGCCGGGCAGGATCAACAGTTTTTCCCGGCGGAATCAAGAATTGAGGGGAACGAGGTGGTGCTTTCCAGCAAGCATGTTTCGAAACCTGTGGCCGCACGCTACGCTTGGGCCAACGATCCCAAGTGCAACCTCTATAACAAGCTGGGGTTGCCGGCGCCGCCGTTTCGTACTGATGACTGGGCGGTTTCGACGCAGGGGAAGGTTCGCCCGGAAGCCCTTATGTGGTAACGCGGCAGCGGGGAAGCCCGCTCATTTTTCAAACGCTTCCCGCATGTGTTCTCGTCATGGCGGACGCGGGGAGCGAATGTACTTTTGATCCGTCCGGGGCGGGCAACACGTTGGGGGTCGCCTACTATCGCCGTACTTGTCCCAAAGTGGCGCGCGCGAAGGAATTGCTGCGGCAGGGGGTGATTGGGCAACCGCTGCTCGCGTACGTCACCTGTCATGATTGGCGCTCGGGTACCGAACCAGAGCGCGCGGGGCAGTTTGATTCGGCTTAGGCAGGCCGCTCTCTCATCGCATCGATGTGCTGAACTTCCTTTCCGGCGAACCCCAGCAGGTAGCAGGACAATTGTCGAATGCTGTCCAAACGATGCCCGTCGAGGATTGCGCCACCATAGAATCGTTTGCGTTGAACTCGTTGAGATCGTCGACTCACCACTGCTAGACTCCCCTTTCTATATGTGTAACCCAATCCTTATTCGCGCCGACGGTCGGGTGGAGGGTTATCCTGCCCGCCTTCGGTTGCGAGACAGGCCCCCCTTTCCACCATGGCCACGTCTTCCCAAGCCCTCCTCTAATTCCGCCCGGCTGGATCTCACAGGTCCGGTTTCAAAGCTTGGCCTGTCCTCCATGCGCCTTCCCGGCTTCAGCGGCGGTTAAGCGCTGGTTCGTATACGTCCTGACCGGCGTGGTTTGCGCAAAATGGCGTCCCATCTCGTGCGTCGGCTTGGCGCCGGCCCTGTGTCCCGCCACCATGCTGCCGATGAAACTGCCAAGTCTTCAGAGTCCCTTTACCCGATGTCGGTAGTTCATCGAGGTTACAACTCAGCGACCTCTACGGGCGCTGAGTTTGTGCTCCGGGAAACAGCAGTGGAGTCCCTGACAATGAGCTTGTGAGGGATAAGGACACGGGTGGGGCGGGACGTGGATCCAGATTCAATACGCTTCAACAGAATATTGGCCGCGCGATCCCCGATCTGCGTGGCGTTTTGATCAAACGACGAGATCGGCACAGTTAACAAATCCATATATGGCCAGTTCCCCGCCCCTATTAAAGCAATGTCAACGGGAACTATTATCCCGTGATTCACAATGGCCCGCAGCGCACCGATTGCCACCAGATCGTTATGACAAAAGACGGCGTCGGGTCGGGGATCAACTGCGAGTAATTGCTGCATCGCTTGGAACCCGGCCGCTTCGCCGTGAAGGTCGGAATGTTCTGCCTTCGCGACATAACCTGAACGCACCAGTAAGCCGTGGCGCGCCATCGCGTCCATGTACCCCCGAGAACGTCCAGTGGCTGGGCTGGTTTCAGGGCCGCGGATATGCGCAATGCGAACACGGCCGCTTTGGATTAGATGTTCGGTTGCCATGGCCCCAATTGCTTCGTTATCCACCCCAACGAAGTTTGCCTTCAGGCCAGGGATGTCGCGGTCAACGAGGACATACGGCACATTCTGCTTTTCGACACGTCGAAAAACCCCACTGTCGGCTTCCGTGAGTGTTGAAGCGACAATCAGCCCATCCACTTGGTGAGCCAGCAGCGCCTCTATGCCTTCGATCTCGAGATTGCGATCCTCCTCAGACGAAACGATGACCATACGATAACCCTTGCGGCGGATTCTGCTTCCGACGACCCCTGCGATTTCTCCAAAGAACGGGTGCTTAATTTCGGGAACAATGAGCCCGATCATGTAAGATCGACCTGTCACCAGGCCACGCGCCGCAAGGTTGGTTCTGTAGCCCATCTCTTGGACGCAGCGAAGCACTCGTTCTCTCGTGGCACGGCTGATATCGCTTTGACCCCGCAACACCTTCGAAACGGTCACCACGGAGAGATTGAGTGCCTTCGCCACATCTTTCATGCGAACTAACATTGTAAATACCCCCTCCCCTCCGCGTCCAGCCCAAACAGGTCACTATAACAGATTCATCGTTTAGGTTATCGAAAATAGTCGGGCATAATAGCTATTTCTGGCGATTAAAACTTTCGCTTGCGTGTGAGGCCTAGGAAATGGCAAAGTCCTGGTCAAAGCCGGGCAAAACCACCGGGAGAAGGAATTGAAAAAAAAGTGAACAACAAAAAAGAAAAACCAAGAATGAAAAAATACTTGACATGCTTCGGCAGTCATGGTACAGGTGCTCTGCGATAACGTCATCGTTAAAGCTAACGTACTCGCTCGCATAGCAAAAATTGCGTTTGGCGCCTTGGGTCGGCTTTAATGGTGGGTCAGTTCGCAGGAGCGGGGCTTTGAACTACATCATGGAGGGGCACGTGTGTAACAACCTCCAGAACTGCACCCCGGTTCACCGCAGGAGTAAAGGATGGAGGTGAGCGGAGGTTGCGGTGCGAAGCGATACAACCTCCGCCCTTACGTTTGGTGGTTCAAATCATAGGAGGCCAGAGGAATGGATCAGGCAAGCCGGAAAGAGATTTTGGTAGGGGGTGGGCTGAGCCAGGCGTGGCAGGCGGAGCCCATGCTGGGCGGTTGGTACACGGAGGAGGAAATCGAAGCCGCGGTAAAGGCTATTCGCAGTTCCCTGGACCCGGCGGTCGGCTTCGGCTTCTTCTGCGACGAGATCGTACAGTTTGAACAGAAGTTTGCCGAGTACATCGGCACGAGGTACGCCCTCTCGGTGACCTCCGCAGGCAGCGGCCTGGATGTGGCCGTGCACGCGCTGGACCTGGAGCCGGGCGATGAGGTGATCGTGCCGGCCATGAATTTCCGGGCGGCGCCCTACGCCGTTCTGGGTGTTGGCGCAAAGCTGGTGCTTTGCGACTCCGACGAGAGGACCCTCAACGCTGACCCGGCCGATGTGGAAGCCAAGATGACGCCGCGGACGCGGGCCATCCTGGTGACGCACATGAACGGCCTCTCAGCGCCGATGGCGGATTACTTAAAGATTGCCGAGCGGCATCCGCATCCCAAATACGGCCCGCCGAAGGTGATCGGTGACGCCGCGCGAGCACTAGGCGGCGGCTATCAAGGTGGCAAAATCGGCAAGCAGGGGTGGATGACTGTCTTCAGCCTGCATACGATGAAGATGATGACCACCCTCGGTGAGGGCGGCATGATCACCACCGACGACGCGGACCTGATGCTGCGGCTGCGAGCGATCCGGCAGTGGGGGATCGCCGTGTCGGAGGACCTGGAGATCGCTCGTGGCAAGAAGGGCACCGGCGACATGGGCTGGGGGTCCAACTACAAGATGACCAAGATCCAGGCGGCGGTGGGACTGGTGCAACTGCGGCGGCTGGATTCGATGATCGCGCCGCGCGTGGCCTTGGCGCAGAAGCGCACGGAGATGCTGAAGGGCGTCCCTGAGCTGACGCTGCCTTTCGTGCCGGTGGGACACGAGGCGGTCTACTACCTATATAACTTGCTGGTGCCGCGGGCGTGGGCTGGCGCAAAGCGCGATCAGCTCATGGCCATTCTCCGGAAGGATTACGGCGTGGATACCGTGGTGGCCAATCCGCCGGTGTACCAGAACGATGCCTTCGTCCGGCGCATGACGGAGGGCCAATCTTGCCCGCGGGCCGAGGAGTTGGGGGCGCGCCTCTTCAACCCGCCGATGCACCCGCGGATGCCCGACGCAGACAACGAGTACATCTGCGCGGCGATCGCGGAGGCTGTAGATCGGGTGACCAATGCGTGAGCCGAAGATCATAGGAACGGCGATAGCGTGGAGTGCGGCAAGTGCCTTCTCGGCTGCAACGCTCGTTTGCACGCAGGGTTTCCACGCGGGGACCGATTCGTGTGAGACATCCTAGCTGGACGTTGCCACATATGCGAGTGCTGGCGCAGCCTCGTCGGTACTGCGGACAACGGTCGGGGAGTATGAGGTGGGATTTCCGGCGGTTCGCCGCTATAGTTTGAGGGTTAGTGCCTCTCGCCAAGCTGACAAAGTACCTGAGCGGAAGTATCTATGGGTCGAATGCTATTTGGTACGGGCCTTATTCTGATTCTGGTTTCGCCTTTGGCGGCATCGGCTGAACACAATCCCCTGTTGCCACGGCCGCGGGAGGTTCAGTACGGAGCCGGAGCACTTGCTCTGCATGGGGTGGCAATACGCCTGGCGCCCGATGCAAGCCCGGAAGATCGTTTCGCCGCTCAAGAACTTTCTTCCTCGCTTGCGAGGATTGCAGGAACCTCCGTTCCCGTCTCAAGCAGTGGCGCCTCCGGGACTTTCGTCAATTTGCAGCGGACTGGCGGTCTCGATCCACTGCCAACACCTGGGGAAAGCACCGGGCCCGATTCCCGCGAGTCATTCTCAATAAAAGTGATGCCCACGGGAGCCGAAGTGCAAGGGCGGTCCTCCGCCGCGCTGTACTACGGCGCCCTGACGTTGCTCCAGCTCGTGGAGGGCGGTGGTGCGGAAGCCAGGCTCCCGGATGTCAAAATTCACGACTGGCCATCGCTCCCGTATCGTGGGGTAATGGTCGACACAAGCCATGGACCATTGCCGACCGAAGCGGAAATTAAGCGTGAGATTGATTTTCTGGCGCGCTGGAAGATTAATCAATACTACCTGTATTCGGAGGCGAGTATTGCTCTTGAAGGTTACCCTATCCTACGGCCCGATGCGCAATTCAGCCAGGACGAGATACGCCGCATTGTAGCCTATTGGCGCGAGCGGCACGTCGATATAGTCCCTTGCATGGAACTCTACGGCCACCTACACGATCTTTTCCGCGTGGAACGCTATGCTGACTTGGCGATTCTCCCGCACGGCAGCGAATTCGACCCGCGCAATCCGCAGGTGACCGCGCTGCTAAGCAAGTGGGTGGAGCAGCTCACAGATTTGCTTCCGAGTCAGTTCTTCCACGTCGGATTCGATGAAACGCGGGAAGCCCCCATGGTTGCTGCTGATAAGGTGGCACCGGCTACGCTGTATCCGGATCAATTTCGACTCGTCTCTGGGCTCATCCAGCGGCGGGGCAGGACAATACTGGTCTGGAGTGACATGTTTGCCCAATACCCGGAGCTGATCTCCCAGATCCCGGTCGGCACGATCGTGGTCCCGTGGGGGTATCGTCGTACTGTCTATGAACCGTATTGGAAGCCTTTCGCAAATAGCTCCCTGCCGCGATTTATCGCTCCGGGCGTGAGTATCTGGAACCAGGTTGCGCCCAACTTCGATCGATCCTTCGATAACATTGACAGCTTTGTCTCCGCGGGCCACCAGCACGGAGTCACCGGTCTAATCAATACTCTCTGGACAGACGACATTGCGGTTCTGCTCAGACCCGCTTTTCCCGGGATCGCGTATGGAGGCATCGCGGCATGGCAGGCCGATCCGGTGAACCGGGCAACGTTCTTTGCGGATTACGCTCGGATCACGTATGGGGCGTCGGCGGCCGCAGAAGTGGCGCGCGGACTCGCGGCATTGAACAACTCGGAAGTCGAATTGGCCCGGGCTGTGGACGGAGGACATCCGGAACGGGAAGAGACCTCGCCTTCATTCTGGGACGACCCACTCACTCCCGCTCATCTGGCGCGGGCCGGAGCACAGCGAGATCACTATCGGCAGTCCCGACTCGAGGCCGAAGACGCCGAAGATCATCTTTCCCATGCCATGCGGCTGGGCGGAGATCCTTCCACCTTGTCAGATCTTCTCCTGGAAGCGCGCCTGCTCGATTACGCAGGGATGAAGAATATCTATGCCGCGGAAATGGCGAGTTTCTGGCGCGAGTTGGGCTTGCATCCCGACCCCGACAGACTGAGATTTTATGTGAGCGGGGAGTCCAGCTCTCATGACCACAGCCGGATTGAGGACCTGATGGATTACAGTGGTGATCTACAGCAGTCTTACCGTGCGGCATGGCTGGACTCGTATACTCCCTATCGTCTCGGCACGGTGATGGGAAAATGGAATGCCGCGTTCCAATACTGGTGGAAACTCGATAGACACTTTCAGGACTTCGCGGCCACATTCCACAAGGGCGACGCCCTCCCATCGCTCGAATCGTTCAGCCCAGGATATTGAAGCTGCTCTTGCGGATGGGGTAACGTCTCCCTGCCCCCGATCCCGGACGCGAGAGGCTCTGATGCCTTCAGATATGTTGCCCAAAGCGCCGTCAGGATTCGGATTAACCTGAACAGAGGCAAAGCGAACGAGAGCCCCGGTGAAGTATCTGCGAAGAGTTTCCTGACGAGAGGGCGCAGCCCGTTTTGGAACGATAAACAAGAGGGAGTATGGGGTGCGAGGCTCGTCACAAATTGGCACGCTGACGCGCCATGTGCACATTACCGCAGAGAGGAGAAGAACCTCGTCCATGAGAATAACCAGACGAACCGCTTGCAAACTGATCGCGGGAGCACTTCCGGCATTGAAACTCGGGGCTGCGCAACATGAACCAGCCCCCGGCATCGAGATAGAACGTGGGCCTTTTGAAGGAACGCGTGCATCCCTGAGCAAGTACCAAGTCCCTGAATGGTTTCGCGATGCCAAGTTCGGCATTTATGCCCATTGGGGCCCGCAATCGGCTATTGAATATGGTGATTGGTATGCCCGGAACATGTACATGGAAGGATCAGAGCAGTACATCTATCACCTCGAAACTTATGGGCATCCCTCCAAGGTCGGCTACAAGGACACGATTCCACTATGGAAGGCCGAGCAATTCGACCCCGCCTATCTCATCGGCTTGTATAAGAAGGCAGGCGCGAAATACTTCGTGAGCATGGGTGTGCATCACGATAACTTTGACATGTGGAATTCCACTTATCAGCCCTGGAATTCCGTCAAGGTGGGGCCGAAGAAAGACATCGTTGGCATGTGGGCGCAGGCGGCGCGTGATGCCGGGCTCAAGTTTGGCGTCAGTGAACATCTCTGGATAACTTACAAGTGGTTTTCGCCTAGCCACGGGCAAGATAAGGCGGGCCCTTACGCCGGAGAGCCTTACGACGGCGCCGATCCCAACAACTACAGCTTGTACGTCGATTCCGACCAGATATGGACAAACATCGGGGCGGACTGGAACGAGAACGGTATCCCCTTATGGTGGAAACGCCACTGGTACATGCGCATCAAGGACCTCGTAGAAAAGTACCAACCGGATTTCCTTCACACCGACGGCGCCCTTGAATTCGAGGAATATGGGCTGAGCCTTGTCGCGCATCTCCACAATTTGAGTGCAATGAAAAATGGCGGAAAATCCGAGGCTGTGTACACCTCGAAGCGCGTCGAAGATAGTGAGGAGGGCGTGGCGGTGCTAGACGTCGAGCGCGGCATCGTGAACGACATTTGGCCACGCCCCTGGGTGACAGATACCTGCATTGGGAATAACCATTACAAACGGGGGGAGGTATATAAGACACCCAAGATGGTTATCGACATGCTCGTGGACATTGTCAGCCGAAACGGCATCCTACTCCTAAACTTTCCCTTGCCTGCCCGTGGGACCCTCGACTTGGAAGAAATGAGTGTGCTTTCCGAAATTACCAAGTGGATGAACATCAATAGCGAGGGGATCCACAACTCCCGGCCGTGGAAGATTTTTGGCGAAGGGCCCGCAACTGAGACGGTGTCAAAAAGCGGGGACCACACCGAGAATTTGCGAAAAGATTTGACCGCTGACGACGTCCGCTTCACCACCCACGGAGATACGCTCTATGCCTTCGTGATGGGCTGGCCGGACTATCAAACCGTCATCCGGCTTTTGGCCGCCGACACCGCTCTGCGAGTCGGCAAAATCCAGAACGTCGAACTTCTGGGCTTCGATGGAAAGCTCGCTTGGTCACAGGGCAACACAGGCCTAAAGGTTATAATGCCCGCACAGAAGCCCTGCGATTACGCCATCGTGTTCAAAGTCACGGGTGCCATCGCCGGATAATCCGTTTCCTTCAGAGCAGGCATAGGACCGTCCAACCCACTCTTTTCCTTTGTCTCGGACGCGGCCATTGAACCAGCACTAAGCGCCGAGATGGGGGCATGAGGGCTGATCGCTGTTGAGACATGACATGGGCGGCGCAATTTGAGTTAATGGACGCAGCCGCCGTTGGACTTGATTTTGGTCGAGCCGGAGCAAGTAATCGCCAGCGTGGTCCCGGTGACCGACCTGGCGGGCGAGCAGGATATGAGCGATTTCGATCGTGGAATGGGCGACGGCGACGATGGCCTTCTTCTTGCCGCGACGTGGGACCAGGTGATGGTATTGCACTGCACATTAGGTCGGTTTGCATCATCACGTCACGCTGGAGATGTTGGACCATGCCTTCCTACACTTGCAGGGGTTACGGAGCAAAAACATTTCTGGATGGACCCTGCACAGACGCGGCGTGAGGTCCAATGCTTATTGTTTACCTGGACCGAACATTGCGCGTATTGTGGCAGCAACCAGCGCGTTCAAAAATGCGCACCATTACGGAACCCCCGCCCGAATACTGCAGGGTCTGTCAAACTTTTACTGCCTCCCCGGCAGAGCCGAGGTGTATCCCAACGGACTAGAACCGTGCCCGCTTTGTCACTCGTACACGCATCAATTGCCGCCTGGAACGCCGCGGTGTCGAGGGGCTTGCCATCCCCTTTAGCGTCTGTGTGACAACCTCAGATTTCGCGTTTTCGGCAACAGAGAATCAGTCACTTACATTGTGGAAAAAGACGAAAAATCGAGTTTTCACACAGACTCTTTAGCCGCGTAGTGCCGGACGTTGGAAGTCCGGACACCTGCACTCGCATCCACGGCGATCGGTCCTTGCGCCCTGATTCCAACGGCGTTGCTGAGGACGGCCGCCGAGCCGGTCTCGCTCACTAAACTGGAACCCAGCGAAGCCGCCACAGCAGCCATTGACCTCCGTCCCATCAAGCCACGTCGCGAGAGCGAAGCGTAGCGCATGTCGTGCATTCCTTTCCCTTCTCGTTGTCTCTTATTCCGGTTGCCATTACGGTCGCTAAGGCAATCACGAACGCAGGTTCACGACTTCCTTTGCAGCCCCACGACTGAACACCAGCGGTGTGCTCGCCTTAGACAGATCACATGCCGCAATTGTGATGTCCGCGTTTGCGCGACCCTCCACATCGAGGAAGGCGGCGCACGGCGTAAGAACCCGGCAGGCGGTTATTAACGCTTCACGCGTGTCAGTGAAGCGTAGCAGCGACTCGGCCTTCGGATTTCCTTCCGCGCTGAAGCCGTTAAGGGCAACATCTTCCACATGATCGAATACTAGGGCTGGTCTGAAATCGGGAGTGGCCAGGTCGAAGCGTGCGTTGTTGAGCCTGAGTCCCCGCACGTTCCGCGCGTACATGGCGTAGGCGGGCAGGACGCCGAATCGGTGATACTCGTTTCCCGAGGTCTGCGGAACCTGCCGGTTAGCCGCTTCTGCGGAGGTACCGCCGCCCGCGAAGGTGATGTGGACGTCGCTGAAAGTGACGTCCTCTATGAACTGGCCATCCACTGCGGTCAGGTTAATACAGGTCCTCTGTTCATCTTCCGCCGAATAATATTCCCTTGGATACTCTTGAAGATTAGGTGCGGGTGCGATGGTGGCACGGATCCCTTCAAAAGTGATGTTGCGGACGATCCCTCCCGGGAGGGGCGCGTTCGCCTGGGTTGGAGTCCAGTACGCCCACTCTTCAGCATTCCGGGGATGCGAGCCAAGGCCGATATATATCGGCCCCGTGACGTTGTTCATGATAAGGTTTGAAAAAAGGAGATTTTCCAACCGGGTGTCCTTACCGACCTGCATTTTGATCGGGCAACCGAAAGTATCGTAGATAACGCAGTTGGCGATCGTGATATTCTCGGAAACACCCCCCCCAAAGCGAAACACCGACCATCGCGTGCTGAACGTGCTGTTGGTCACCGTCACATTCTTGCAACTGCCAAACAGCGCGCAGGCGTCGTCGCCGCAGGCAACGTCGCAATTGCTGATGTGGACGTGTTCGGAACTGATGAAGTGAAACCCGTCGTTGTTGCCATTGACGCGATTGTAAATGCGGATGCCCTCGCACCATACGAACCTGCTTTGGATAATGCGGACCGAGTGATAAGCGCTGGCCTGAAGAAATATATCGCGGACACGAAGATTCTTGCAGCGATAAAAGAGCAGGTGATAGGGGCGGTGGCTGCCGCCTCTTCCCGAGGGTGGCGAAACACCGCGGCCGGGGCTCCCAAATTGCGCGCCCTGGCCGTCAATGGTTCCGCACCCTTCGATGGTGACGTTCTCGGCGTTGGCGGCAAAAATCATCCCGACATTCCCGTCACGTAGTGTCGCGTCTCCGCTCAGTGGAATGGGATCGGCTGCGTGGTATTGCTTGCCGTCGGCGCTGCCCAGCAGCTTGCCCTGTGCCGCGATATGCAGCGTGATGTTGCTTTTCATCTCCACGGTCCCGATAACAAACACGCCCGCGGGCACAAGAACCGTCCCGCCCCCGCCCTTGTCGCAAGCGTCAATCGCCGCTTGCACAGCCGCCGTGTCCGGCGTCTTGCCGTCACCTTTCGCGCCAAAATCCCGTATGTTGTAGGCGCGAGTATTAAGAGTATTCCCGGCGCTTTCGGGGGCGATTTGGGGTTCTGCTGTCGGCGCGGCCGTGGCCAGCAGGCCCGAGCCGAGAGAAGCTGTTGATATTAGTCCCAGCAAGTTGCGTCGTGATAATGGATCTTTGGAGTGGCTCATGGTTCATCCTCTTCTCGGGTTAGTAACGCTTCACGCGTGTCAGTGAAGCGTAGCAGCGACTCAACGTTCGGGTTTCCTTCCGCGCTGAAGCCGTTAAGGGCAACATCTTCCACATGATCGAATACTAGGGCTGGTCTGAAATCGGGAGTGGCCAGGTCGAAGCGTGCGTTGTTGAGCCTGAGTCCCCGCACGTTCCGCGCGTACATGGCGTAGGCGGGCAGGACGCCGAATCGGTGATACTCGTTTCCCGAGGTCTGCGGAACCTGCCGGTTAGCCGCTTCTGCGGAGGTACCGCCGCCCGCGAAGGTGATGTGGACGTCGCTGAAGGTGACGTCCTCTATGAACTGGCCTCCCGAAGTTGCCATACCCACCGTAACTTGTTACCCGAATCGGTGCGACGTGTGTTGTACGGACCTTCACCTCAGAATCGACGTGCCATCTTCAGGCGTTGCTACCTGTGAATGTCCCAGACTCGAAGGTCCTTTCCGAGCAGTCCGCCGAGCCGCTTCCGTGCAATGCCGAGGCGAAATCCGGGTAGTGGGTCAGTTCAATGTTAATTGTCGATGCGGTCCATGACCGCCTGTTGGGCGCTCAAAGTCCCGCTCCTGCGAGCTGACCCACCATGAAAGCCGACCCAAGACGCCAAACGCAATTTTTGCTATACGAGCGAGGACGCTAGCGTTAACGATAACTTCAACGCAGAGCGTGTGTACCATGACTCCAGAAGCACGTCAAGCCTTTTTTCATTCTCTTTGAAATCCTCTTCCCGGTGGTTTTGCTGGGCTTCGACCTGGACGTTCTCGGGGGTACATGAACACGATGGCGCGCCACGGCTTACCGGTGCGTTCAGAGTATGTCGCGAAGGTAGAACATGCCGACCATCACGGCGAAGCGGCCGGGTTCCAAGCGATGCAGGGCTCTCCAAAAAGCGGAGAAGGGCGAAGAAGCCAACGCTTGCGAGCAAGAGGCTGTCGACGAAGATCGGGACGGGGCTGGCATCTGCCGAGAAACGTCACCATCGGCCCCACATGAAAAAATGGCGAGAAGAAGCGGATTCGAAGGGTAAGAAGCCAGGCTACAACGCTCGCCGCTGGGTAGTGGAGCGAACGCACTCTTGGTTCAACCGCTTTCGCAAGCTGTTTGTGAGTTTTGAAATGACCAAGCAAGACTGCGTCGCGCTGTTGGCCTTGGCCGCGGCCACGATTTGCTGGTGCCAGACGATTGTTGTTTACTGATAATCTCTAAGCCGCCCTCTTCGTGCAGGCGGTCGAAGTCTTCCAGGAACTCCCCTGCCGCGTTCAGGATCATAAAGCTCTCCACTATCGTCGCTTAGTCATAACCGCGTTGATGCTGCTTGACCCATAGGTGGCGTTTCACGCTGGCCAGCAGCCCAGCGAGCGAAACGCCTGCACCAGCAGTCCCCCCAGCGCCGTGAGAGTTTCGGGCGCCGGTTCCAGGTCCAGGGCAGAGGGCAGCGAGAATTTGGTGGGTGAGGGCTTGTCGAGTTTGCGCATGCCGCGAGTCTAACCGACTTCCCCACCTCGCGGGCAAGACCTCTTCAAGTCTGATCAAACTTGTTCTTCGCTCCGCAACTCGCCCGTTCCCAAGGCATTATCCGCAACCTTCGCCCATGACTCACACCACCCCCTCCTCTCTTTATCAACGAATTGGGGAAACTCGACTGCACCTTGCATTCAGAAGCGGTGGGTTGTATGCTCCTCGCCGCCCGGAAAGTGAAAACGGAAATTGCAGATGACACCCAACTGGCCAAGTTCGAGGGAGGTGCATGACGATGGCAAGAGGAGAGCTGACCCGACGAGAATTCATCGAGAGGGCTTCGGTAGGCTTCGCTGCGGTGCAACTCGTTCCCTCGAATGTGGAGCGGATGGTGTCTTCCCGTCCAACGGGAACGGGGATCTTTAATGCAATTGGCGAGTCCACGGTCAAAAGCAAGAAATCTATGCGGGGTTTCCGCCACCTTGAATGGAGCGCGGCGAGTAGTGCCGCCGAGCCAGCCGAAACGCTGGCCGGCCTCCTGCGTCCTGGCATTTTCCCCACTCCGCAAGAGATGGAACTGCGCGGCACCCCATTTGCTTTAAACGAAGATTGCACCCTTGTGCTCCCCCTCGTTCCTACGAGTAACGACACTTCGCTTGCGCGCTGCCTCACAGAGGAATTGAGTGACCGCTATGATCTGCGATTAAGGACCCAACACTTCGAGAAGTTGCCCAGTTCGGGGAAATTCCTTGTCGTCGGCTCGATCCAGAATCCGCTGATTCGCGAATTCTGCCAACGGAATCAACAGGAAGTGACCGCGCAGAACCCCGGCCCGGAGGGGTACGTTTTGCACGCCGATGAAAATGCCGTGATGGTCGCAGGCAGCGACGAGCGCGGCGCCTTCTATGGCCTGCAATCGCTGAAGCAACTCCTCGCCTCCGGTGGGCGGAGCCTCCAGGTGCCCGGCGTGCAGGTGCGCGACTGGCCCGACAAGGCTTTTCGGGGCATCAAGCTCTACGTACCGGGCCGCGCGAATATCCCCTATTTCCGCCGCTTCATTCGTGAAGTCATGGCGCTCTACAAATTCAACACGCTGATGATGGAGATGAGCGGCTGCATGCGGCTTGACCGCCATCCGGAAGTCAATGCCGGCTGGGTGGAATTCGCACGCGAGATCAGTTACAGCCGGCGCGGCTATCCGCCCCCCGGAGCGCTGCACGGCCGCGAACAGAACTCGCCTAACCAGGATTGTGGTGATGGCGGCTTTCTGGAGAAGGACGAGGTCGCGGACCTGGTTCACTGGGTGGAAGCGCATCACATTGAGGTCGTCCCGGAAACTCCTTCGTTTACGCACAGCTTCTACCTGTTGGCGAACCATAAGGACCTGACCGACGTGCCTGGTGACAAGTGGCCTGACACCTATTGCCCCTCCGAGCCCCGTAGTTACCAGCTTATTTTTGATGTGATGGACGAATACATTGAGGTCATGAAGCCACGCATGATTCACGCCGGCCACGATGAGTGGTTTGCACCCTTCGGCATCTGCCCTCGCTGCAAAGGCAAGGACTATGGTGAACTCTACGGGCAGGATCTGCGGAAGATCCACGATTACCTGGCAAACAAAGACATCAAGATGGCCATCTGGGGTGATTACTTGCTCGAAGCCGTGCGCGGCAAAGGCTTGCAGAAACGCACCGCCCCTGATGGCTGGAAGTACACCACGCCGGGTGGCATGCGGCCGCAGCAAGTAAGGGACCTTGTCTCCAGAGACATCCTGCTTTTCAACTGGTTTTGGTCCAAGGAAGATGGCGGAGAAGGGAACGAAGTACAACTGGATGAGTGGGGCTTCCAGCAGGTCTACGGCAACATGGAGCCCGGGATTGAGAACTACGTGGAGCGCAGCAAGCGGAAAACCATCATCGGAGGCGCGCCCTCCTCGTGGTCAGCGACCAACGAGTTCAACATGAGTAAGAATATGCTTTTCCCGATTCTCGGATGCAGCAATATGCTTTGGTCGAAAAAGGCGCTGGAGGCGGGAGATCTTGCCAAGACCACACAAGCTTCTATTCCTCTGATCATATCGGATCTGACGGTCATGCCCAGTGCGACGGAAGGTGTGGTTATGCCGCTGGATATTTCCAGCGCCTTTAACGCGCCTGCGCTCGACCCCGTCTTCGGAGTGGATTTGCGCGGAATCAAAACCGGGAGGACTGCCTTTGGGACATACGCATTTGACCTGGCTGGGACCGGTACCCGGGTGGCGGTCGTGGTGGGGACCGAAGGGACCCAGCCCAACCCGCTGCCGCGCGAGGTCACTGTAAAGGTTGGCGAAGACGCCACGAGCCTGCTCTTCCTGCACGCCTGCGCGAATCCGGCGACCAACAAGGAACCCGATCTGCTGATCTGGGACGGAGTGGATTCGGCGGATCTGCTCGGCTGGTATGAAGCTGTCTACGAAGATGGCCTGCCGGAAATCATCCCGGTTCGTTACGGTGTGAATATCCTGGAATGGAATTGGGGGAAGGATAAGAGCTCGGGAAAATACTGCTACGACGCGCAGGCCGTGGTGTGCTCGCCCAACGCTGAACATCCAATCACCTTTTTCGTTTTCGAATGGAAAAGCCCACGCTTGGGCAAGGTGATCCGGGAAGTCCGGCTGAGGGGATCGAAAGGTTTCCGTGGCGCCGAGAAGGGATGGAAAAATTATTATAGCGAGGTGATTCCCAACAACGCCGTCATCCTAAAAGCCCTAAGCGTCGTCAAGAAGCGAGGGTGAAGCAGAGGTCCGGCTTGAACGATCCGCTAGATTCGGTGGAGTTCGAAAACGCGTTGCTGTTCTCCTTGAGATGTTCGCTGGCGACCACTATACAGAGGCGGAACTAAACATCTTCCTAAGTTGTGCTGCTCTGTCGATACCAAAAACTCGATCGTGCCAAGAAAAAGATCCGACCTGGGGACCTGATGCTTCCGGTCCGGCAACCTGCGTGTCCGACTCCTGTCTTGGTGGGGGGACCGCGTGCGCCCATCAGAAGATCGCAGCATTGCGCACGCGGGTGTTTGACGAGCACCAAGGTTCGAGGCCAACGAAAGGGGGATCAGAATCATCGGAAGGGAATGCCACTTCAAGCCGCGCGCCGCTCGTAGCGGTGATGGAGCCCTCCCACTTCGGGGTACTCGACCACGACACCCAGTTCCGGCGGTTGAATCGCACGCGGTTCGGGTGTGTCCTTACTCAAGGCCAGATGCGTGCGCGCCTTCAGATAATACATGCAGTAAGATTGCAGAATGCCACGCAGAGAAGCCTCGTTGAACACGACAACATGGTCCAGGCACTCGCGCCGGATGGAGCCCACGAGCCGCTCGGCCTACGGATTCTGCCAGGGGGATCTGGGGGCCGTCAGGACTTCACGAATTCCCATCCCGCGGACTCGCTGACGGAATGATCCTTCATAGATCGAGTCGCGATCGTGGAGGAGGTAGCGTGGCGCCTTGTCCCAAGGGAAGGCCTCCACCATCTGTTTCGCCGTCCATTCGGCAGTGGGATGGGCGGTGACGTTGAAATGGAGCAGGCGTCTCCGATCATGGGCTAAGGCGATAAAGACGTATTTGACTATGGCCAGCGCCGAGCGCCAACCCGACCACCACCTGGAAAGCCACACCCAGAAGAAACGATCGCTGGCACGGAGACGGATCCGTCCTCTCTGGCCCCGTCGCAGGAGGATGATTTGGTGTCGGAGGGCGACGATCTCCGGGTGCAGTCGAATGCGGCTGTAGAACCAGGAACGGAGGGAGGCAAAAAGAAAGAGGATTAGCTCGCACATGGGAGCCAGCGAGTGTAACAACGGAAGCGGATAACATCAACGATTTCAATTCGAACAAGGTTTTCAGCAGGCACAGGTACGATCGGATCGTGGGAGCCTTGGCCAACCTCGGCCATCGGGTGTCGGATCAGACGGTGGCGAACGTGCTCAGGCGGTATGGCATCGCACCGGCACCGAAGCGGTGCCAGAAGACCACCTGGAAGGAATTCATTTCCGCCCACCTGGCTGTGTTGGCGGGGGCCGACTTCTTCACCGTCGAAGTGCTTACCTGGCGAGGTCTGGCCACCTACTACGTCCTGTTCTTCCTCCAGCTGGAGACCCGGCGCGTCAGCCTGGCGGGGATCACCCGGCATCCCACCGAAGAGTGGATGACGCAAATGGGCCGCAACGCGACGGACGAGGCATGCGGGTGTCTACGCCAACATCGGTACGTGCTTCACGACCGCGACACGAAGTTCGGCGCGGAATTCCGGGAGACGCTGGCCGCAGGAGGGGTGAAGTGCCTGCGACTTCCTGCGCGTAGCCCGAACTTGAACGCTTTTGCGGAACGCTGGGTGCGATCGGTCAAAGAGGAGTGCCTATCGAAGCTGATCCTGTTCGGGGAAGCTTCGTTGAAGAGAGCGCTAACCGAATTCCAAGAGCATTACCACGCCGAAAGAAATCATCAGGGCAAAGGCAACAAGCTGCTGTTTCCTCGACCCTGTGTCTCGCCAAAATCTCATCCGCGCGGGAAATGGCGCGAGTCGGTTTGTGCCTCGGATTGAAAAGAGGACCTGGACTCGGGCAAGAGTTGCTTTGAGGAGCGCGGAGGTTCTCTTTAGGCGAGGACGTGGGCACAGGCGGTGTACTTATATATATAAGGATGGGTGAAAAGCTGGCCCGCATCAGGCAGCCCGATCGTAACGATGATGCAGCCCGCCGAGTCGATCCTGAGAAAGGACGCGCCCCGAGACTGGGGAGCGAATTCTGTAGTCGGGGGTTCCCTTCCTCAACCCAAGGTGCGTGCGGTCTTCGTGGTAGTAGCGAACGTATTCAGAGAGCATACGTTTCAGATGGCGTTCATTCACCGCAATGACGTGATCCAGTAAATCTCGTCGGCAGCTTTCAACCCAACGCTCCGCTACGCCATTCTGCCACGGGCTTTCGAAGGACGTTCGTACCGGGCTCATCTTCAGGGATCGAACGGCCAATGGAACCTCCAGCCCATACTTCGCATCGCGGTCGAAGATGAGAAACCGAGGGGCCAACTCAAACGGAAACGCTTCTCGCAGCTGTTGGACGACCCACAGGCTAGTCGGATGTTTGGTGACGTTGAAGTGCAGGATGCGTCGACGGCCATGGCTGATGACGAAGAAGCCATAGAGCACGCCAAAGGTGATTGTGGGCACGGCGAAGAAATCCATGGCCGCAATCGCTTCCCTGTGGTTTCGGAGGAAGGCGAGCCAACGTTGGGCTGGCCCGGGATCTCTCGGCGCCCGCTTCATCCAACGCGAGATCGTTCTCTCGCAGAGATCAAAACCGAGCATAAGAAGCTCACCGTGGATGCGCGGCGCTCCCCAGGTTGGATTCTCAATAACCATCCGGAAGATCAACTCTCGAACTCCCTTCGGCGTCGGCTTCCTCCCAACCCGCGTTCTGACTCCAGAGATCAGTTTCCAGTACAAGCGAAAACCGGCCCGGTGCCAACGAATTACGGTTTCAGGCGTGACGACGATCAGGGCTTGTTCCCATCCTGACCAGAATCGACGAACGGCGACCCAGAACAATTTGTCGAACGGGCTCAGGCATGGGCGTCGACGGCGCCGCTTCAATACGGCGAGCTGTTGGCGTAAGGCAAGATTCTCGAGGAGGAGACTTCGTCGCATGCGAAAGAAGTGAACCAGCGTTCCGACGCACAGGCCGATGAGTTGAAACATGGCCAGGAGTTATAACAGAAAGCTGGTAGGACGGCGGCAGCTATGTCTTTGATTTCAGAGTCGGCCAGAGTTTTGGCGAACGACAGGCTCATGAAACTCACCCCGCCGGTCTTGCCTATGTACGCTCGCAGGGTCTCCATTGAAGCCATCGAGGAAAAGAATGACCCTCTTCGGCCGGCGGCTACTGAGGAAGGCACCTCGGCACCGCCCTCGGATGCTGAGGTCGTGGACTTTGCCTTGGCCAACTGTCTATTCGGCATCCAGGAAGCAGAAGATCATGAGATGGATCAGTCAATGCCCAGGAGGAGTTGAGGCTGACTTGAGTAAGGATAAGGCCGCCTTCGGGGCTCTCAGAAGAGGCCAGACGCCCCCTTGTGCTGTCCGTAGAAGGACCCGCCGCTGCGACCCGGGCTAATAGTTGCTTTCGGCGGCGGTCGGGTGTAGGTTATCAGTCGGGCACCCGATAATTGAAACTCCGGTTAAGTTCTATCTCGCGCGACGGGGGAGACGCCCGGGCTTGTTCTGAGCCATGGGCAATAGAGTTTGATTTTCGTTGAGAGGGGTGAGAGAGCACTGACAGTTCAACCCCAATCCAGGACAAAGGAGGAATGATCTATGGCGAGTAATCGTGGCGTGGCGTACATGGGGCCAGGGGTCGTGGAAGTGCATAGTATCGACTTTCCCAAGTTAGCCCTCGGAAGCCGGAAGTGCGAGCACGGTGTTATTCTGAAGATTGTTTCCACTAATATTTGCGGGAGCGATCAGCACATGGTGAGGGGTCGAACGACGGCGCCAGCCGGACTGATTCTGGGACATGAGATTACGGGTGAAGTTATTGAAGCGGGCCGTGATGTGGAGTTCATCAAGGTGGGCGATCTGGTGTCGGTGCCCTTCAACATTGCCTGCGGCCGCTGCCGAAACTGCAAAGAGCGCGCGACAGGCGTCTGTTTGAACGTCAATCCCGCGCGACCCGGCGCTGCTTACGGCTACGTCGATATGGGTGGTTGGGTGGGTGGCCAAGCTGATTATGTAATGGTTCCGTACGCCGATTTCAATCTGCTGAAGTTCCCCGACAAAGCGCAGGCCATGGAGAAGATTCGGGACCTGACCTGCCTTTCCGATATCTTGCCAACCGGTTATCACGGGGCCGTCAGCGCGGGTGTCGGGACAGGCTCAACCGTGTACATCGCGGGTGCTGGCCCGGTAGGCTTGGCATGTGCAGCCGCCTGTCATTTGCTCGGTGCCGCTTGCGTGATTGTGGGTGACTTGATTCCCGAACGCTTGACTCAAGCCAAGAGCTTTGGATGCGAGACCGTTGACGTGTCCAAGAGCGCCACGGTTGGCGAGCAGATCGAGCAGATCCTGGGCGTACCGGAGGTGGACTGCGGGGTGGACTGCGTGGGTTTTGAAGCTCGTGGCCACGGTCACGACGCCAAGCGAGAGGCCCCCGCGACCGTCCTCAACTCATTGATGACTATTACACGGGCCGGAGGCGCACTGGGAATTCCAGGACTCTATGTAACCGGCGATCCGGGCGGAGTCGACGACAACGCCAAAGTCGGCAACCTGAGCATTCGCATTGGCCTGGGTTGGGCAAAGTCGCATTACTTCACAACCGGCCAATGCCCGGTGATGAAGTACAACCGCCAATTGATGATGGCGATTCTTTACGACAAAATAAAGATCGCCAAGGCGACCAACGTTACCGTGATCACACTCGACGAGGCGCCGCAAGGTTACAAAGATTTTGACAAGGGGGCTGCCAAGAAATTCGTGATCGACCCGCACCTTAGTATTTCGCGCCACTGACACGACGCCATTGGAACGGTAGCTTCTGCCGTCAAACGAAAAAGTTCCCTCGCATCGTCCTAAGAAGCACCGTTCGATCCAAAAGGTTGGCCATACCCTGCTCCCGTGCATGATTGCCATTTGTATGCGGGTTCGGGAGAATGCTGTTGAGGCTTCCGGAACATCTCGTAGGGTTTAGGAAATGAGCGGAATAGAGTCGAACCGACGATCGGTGCAATCTTCCCCCGTGTCCGAGTGGAATGATGGAAAGGTTCGCGCCCTAACCGATTCCCTCGTGGGGGAAGAGCCGCTGCTCATTCAGGTTGCAGGCCAGGCCCTCACCGTGACCATGCGAACCCCTGGCGATGACCTTGAATTGGCAGCGGGTTTGCTGTTTACGGAGGGCATGGTCAGGTCGCGTGAGGATATCATAAGCCTCCGCCGGGCGGATCATTCCGAGGCCGATCACAATGCCGTTCACGTGGAACTGAAGGCAACGGGGATCCCTCGCTCTCAAGAGAGGAAGCGAAATTTTCCCTCGACCTCCGGTTGCGGTTTGTGCGGCAAGACATCACTCGATGCCGTTTATGCCCGCGGAATCATGCGGCCAAATCCTGATTTCCGATTTGATCCTGAGGTTCTTTGCGGCCTTCCGGAAACTCTCCGGTCCGCTCAAACCATCTTCGTGAAAACCGGGGGCCTGCACGCGGCCGCTTTGTTCGACCCTTCCGGGAAGTTGCTCGCGTTGAAGGAGGACGTGGGTCGCCACAACGCAGTGGATAAACTTGTCGGGTGGGCGTTGTTGCAGGGATATCTTCCTCTCTCCAACCACGCGCTGCTGGCGAGTGGCCGTGGGGGATTTGAGATCATCCAGAAATCGCTGATGGCGGGAATCCCGCTCTTGGCTTCAGTCTCCGCCGCCTCGAACTTGGCCGTTCAGATGGCGCGCGAGTTTGGGCTGACGTTGGTCGGATTCCTTCGCAACCGACGGTTTGTGGTTTATTCCGGAGAAGAACGCTTGGGGCTGGGCGTCCCCCGGGAGCGAGCGGTGGCACTCCAAGCTCGATGAAAATGATGTAGCGCCGACCTCTAGGCCGGCAAGTGCTGAGCGAGGAACCGTGGCGTGGACCTGTTCTGTAGGTCCGCGGCTTTTTCTACGTCTAAGGAATTTTCCGCGGACCTACAGAACAGGTCCACGCTTCTCTGGGGGATGACGACATTATTCAACAACCTGTGAGGAGGCTCGCGGATGGTCAGCGTGAAGGTTGACGGGCTGGCGCAGGAAGCACCGTCGGGTGAACTCCTCATCGATCTCCTCAACCGTGTGGGAATCAAACTGCCCCAGGTTTGTTACCACGCCCAGATTGGCCCCCTTCAGACTTGCGACACCTGCATGGTCGAGGTGGATGGAAAACTCGTACGCGCCTGTGGGATAACGGTTAATGGCACGCTAGAAGTCGTCACGAAATCCACCGCCGCGGCCGCTGCGCAGCGCGAGGCGCTCGACCGAATTCTCAGCAATCATTTCCTCTACTGCACGATTTGCGATAACAACAACGGGAATTGCACAGTTCATAACACCACCAAGATGCTGGCCATTGACCACCAGCAGATTCCCTTCCGGGCCAAGCCTTACTCCGTAGATAGCACCAATCCTTTTTATCGCTATGACCCAAGCCAATGCATCCTCTGCGGCCGGTGCGTCGAGGCGTGCCAGAACGTGCAGGTCAATGAAACCCTTTCCATTCGCTGGGAGGATGCTCATCCTCGCGTGCTCTGGGATGGAGGCTCGGCGATTGGCGAATCCAGTTGCGTTTCATGCGGCCACTGCGTCACGGTCTGCCCCTGCAACGCCCTGATGGAGAAATCCATGCTCGGTCATGCGGGCTTCTTCACCGCGCTCCCCAAACCGGCGTTGGACGGGATGATCGACGTCGTCAAAGGCATCGAGCCGGAAACGGGTTACGGACCGATCCTCAAGCTCTCGGAAGCGGAGGCGGCAATGCGGGATACTCGCCTCCGCCAAACCAAGACCGTATGCACCTACTGCGGAGTGGGCTGTAGCTTCGACATTTGGACCAAGGATCGACACATCTTGAAGGTAGCGCCGGCTCACGGCCCAGCGAATGGAATTTCGACTTGCGTCAAAGGCAAGTTCGCCTGGGATTATGTGAACAGTCCAGACCGCCTTACCCGGCCACTGATCCGCGAAGCAGGCAGATTCCGTGAAGCCACCTGGGAGGAGGCTCTAGATCTGGTTACCCGGAGGTTTCGAGAAACTAAGGCAAAGAGCGGTCCAGACTCGCTGGCCTTCATCGCATCTTCGAAGTGCACGAATGAAGAGAGCTATCTCATGCAGAAGCTAGCCCGAGCGGTCATCGGCACCAACAATATCGACAACTGCTCGCGGTATTGCCAATCTCCTGCCACCATGGGGCTGTTTCGGACCGTGGGCTACGGCGGCGACTCGGGCTCCATCTCCGACATTGAGAGAGCTGCGCTGGTGATCATCATTGGCAGCAACACAGCGGAGAGCCATCCCGTGCTGGCGACCCGCGTGAAGAGGTCGCACAAGTTGCGCGGGCAAAAACTGATCGTGGCCGATCTGCGCGAGCATGAAATGGCCCGGCGCGCCGACGTCTTCCTGCACACTCGACCGGGGACCGACCTCGTTTGGCTTTCAGCCGTAAGCCGCTATTTGCTCGACCATGGGCTAGCCAAAATGGAGTTCCTCAACCAATGGGTCAACGGCTTGGGCGATTACCGCAAGAGCCTGGAACCGTTCACGCTGGAAACAGCCGCGAAGCTCTGTGGGCTGACCATGGAGACGCTCGAAAAAGTTGCGCACATGATCGCCGAAGCCGAGACGGTTTGCATTCTCTGGGCCATGGGCGTCACCCAGCACTGCAACGGGTCAGACACCTCAACGGCGATTTCCAATCTCTTGCTGATCAGCGGAAATTACATGCGTCCTGGCACTGGCGCGTACCCGTTGCGTGGACATAACAATGTCCAGGGAACCAGCGACAACGGCTCGATGCCTAATAGCCTCCCCGGCTACCAATCTGTCGCCGACCCGGAAGCGCGCGCCCGTTTCGAGGCTGCTTGGGGTGTGGTGCTCCCTGACTCCAAGGGACTTGACAATCACGAGATGGTGGAAGCGATTCACACAGGCAAACTCATGTCGCTCTACCTGATCGGCGAAGAAATGAGCATTGTGGATTCGAACGCAAACTACGTGAGCGAGGCATTCTCAAAGCTCGAGTTTTTCGTCGTTCAGGATATCTTCTTTAACGTCACCTGCCAATTCGCCGATGTGATTCTGCCCGCCTGCCCGAGTCTCGAAAAAGAAGGCAGCTTTACCAGCACCGAAAGACGCATCCAGAGGCTGTATCAGGTGTTCGACCCGCTGGGGGACAGCCGGCCGGACTGGAAAATTATCCAGGACGTCGCAAACCGCCTGGGCGCCCAATGGCATTACCAGCATCCCGCCGAAATTATGCGCGAAATCGCCTCGCTCGCTCCGCTGTTTGCGGGCGTAAGCTACGAAAGGCTTGAAGGCTACAAAACCCTGCAATGGCCGGTGGCTCCCGATGGAGTCGATGAGCCCCTCCTCTATACGAGGCACTTTAACTTTCCGGATGGCAAGGCGAAACTGTTCCCAGTGTCGTGGGCTGAGCCCGGGGAGAGGCCCGACGCGGAATTCGATCTGCATTTGAACAATGGCCGCTTGCTCGAACACTTCCACGAGGGGAACATGACCTATCGCATTGAGGGAATCCGCGAGAAAACGCCCGACACCTTTGTCGAAATCTCCCCGCAGCTTGCCGCGGAGCGTGGCATCAAGAGCGGAACTTGGGTGCAACTGATCTCTCGTTACGGGCAGGTGCGCGTGCGCGCCCTGGTGACGGACCGCGTACAGGGTCGAGAACTGTACATGCCGATGAATTCGGTCGAAAGCCCCGTGAACAGGCTCACCAGTAGTCATACGGACCGCGCCACGCATACCCCGGCGTACAAGGAGACAGCCGTCCGCATGAAGGTTCTAGCCGATTCGGGCGAAGCACCCTTGCCCCGGGGCAATTACCGGTACGGGCACCCCACGCCGCAGCGGGGCGTGGAGGTTGAGCGCAAGTGGAAACGCCCGGATTATCGCAACCCCGCGAGCCGGCTGGTGCAAATCCAGTCGCCATAGAAAAAAGGAGGGAGAAAATGGCCCAGCCCATCCCCTTGGATTTGCCGGCCCGCGACCCGCACGAGCTCTTGCGGGCGCGCTTGCAAAATGCGCCTGCCGAACACGCGGAAGCGGTCCTGGCCGCCTATGAACTTTTGCAAGGCTTGCATGACCGGGGCGTGTTTGACCTGCTCAGCGGTGCGCTGGGAGCAGGTGACAAGATTCTCGAGACGGTCGTCGAGGGGGCGAAAAGACCGGAGTCCCTTCGGGCCATTCGTAATGTCCTCATCTTGGCCAAGAGCCTGGGATCAATCGAGCCCGAATTGGTTAACGGTTTCGTTCGCTCCTTCCCCGAAGCCATAGCGCGGACCAAAGCCTTTGAGATAGAAGCGCCAGGATTTTGGGATGTTCTTATGAGCTTCAGAAGCAAGAACCTACGCCGCGGCCTGGTTTTAATCAACAGCCTTCTCGAGGCCTTTGGCAGGAATTTGCCTCGCGAAAAACACTCCTGATTTATCAAGACGAGGTGACGGCCGTTCAGACCGTGGCCGTGTACAATCAGGTGTTGGGGGGAAACCAGTTGGCGAGTCATGAAGTAATCGATGGCTTTGGGCTGACGGGCGGCACGAGTAACCGCATGGGGCAGGACAAAGCCTTGATACGGCTCGGAGGGAAACTGCACGTTCTGCAGGCGATATTCTGAAATTCGTCCTCCCACGGTTCGGCTTGGCGCAACTAGTACTTTGGTGCTCTTGAAGCCTTGGGAAAACAGCCCAAACTATCAACGTATTGCAGTCTCCACCAAAGGACGTGGGGACCGAGCACTGGACTGCCCACGGGAATGACAATTGGGCCGAACTCCGGCCAATGGTTGCCACTCCAATTGAAACTGTGCAGTCAAAACGCGCGTCAGGCGTAGAACACGGGTGATGCGAATGATTCACTTCCTAAGGCGCGTATTCAAGCTGGCTCACCATGGAAACCGGGTAATCCGTTCAGCAAACCGTGCCAACATCAATTGATCCAATCTGAACGAGGTTTTTGGTAACCACAGGACGGAATTGTGGAGAATAACAAACGACCAGTCGTATGATATCGGTCGGCCGGAGAACTAATATGGACATTCCGGCTTATATTGTAATTATTATTTAATTATGTTTTACAAAAAATCTCATCTCTTATTGACCTCTCTGGTAGCTGTTGGTCTGGCCGTTGAATTCCTCCCGCCATGCCCTCGCCCCACATGGTTGGCAGCAAGAGCTGAAATCGCTGCGGCAGGCCCTGCGGTCGCGAGTCCGAATCCTGTGACTCCCGCAGCCGTGCGGAAACCGGTTTTGCCAGCTTCCACCCCGGGGTCGGCAGGACCATTGGGTAAGGCTCAACCCTTGGCCAAGGCGACCGATCCCCTCCTTCCTCCGCCGCGCTCTGTATGCTCCATCGTGCCCCAAGGGACACAGTGCATTCCCCACGTCGTGAAACGCAATGAGAGCCTGGGCGCTCTCGTGTCGCACTACCTTCCTGAGACCGTCTATATGCGGGGCGCCGAGTTGGAGATGGCCGTGCGGCAGGCGAACGGCTTAGGCAGCAACACGCTCAAGCCCGGCACTGAGATTATGATCCCAGGCATTCCCCTGCAGCCGATTCTTGACAGGCCCACCCCGACACCTAAGGACTTTGTGGCGCGGGGCATCTACCTGACCGCCTACACCGCGGGCAGCGCTTATGGACTTGACCTGATCCAGCGCTGGAAGGAAGCGGGGGGGAACACGGTGGTTTTCGACGTAAAGGACTTTGATGGCGAGCTGCACGTTGCTTTCAAGCACGCTTACGCGCCGCCCGGCAATATCACAATTCGCAACCTGCCGAAGTTTATCCACTACCTCCACTCGTTCCAGATGCATGCTATCGCACGCATCGCCCTGTTTCGCGACGCGCACATGGCCCAGACCTACCCAGACCTTGCTGTGCACTCCCGTGAGTTCGGCAAGCCTTGGCTGGAAAACGGCAAGCTCGTCTGGGTGGATCCTTCCAACTCTGCGGTGCAGGACTACAATTTAGATTTGGCTCGCCTCGCGGCCGACGCTGGGGCGGATGAAATCCAGTTTGACTACGTTCGCTTTCCTGCCGAGGGAAACCAGGCGGACGCGCAGTTCGCCTTTCAAAAGGAGCATCCTGACTGGCCCCGCGCGAAGATTATCACCGACTTTGTCGCCCGTGCCACTGACACCCTGCATCCATTGGGGGTGCTTGTCTCGATCGACGTGTTCGGGGTAATGGCCTGGGCGCGGCCGATTGACCTGAACCATACTGGCCAGAACATCCATGACCTTTCACGTCACTGCGACATTATCTCACCCATGATCTACCCGTCGCACTTCTTTGGATTTGACGGCTACCGTGATCCCGGCGATGCTCCTGAACATTTCATTTCGGAGTCCATGCAACGCTTCGAGCAGACGACCGAGGGCAGCGGCGTGGTGCTGCGCCCCTGGCTGCAGGCTTTCGGCTGGCATACGAAAACCTATTCGCCCGGCTACATCGTTACTCAGGTTCGCGTGGCCCACCAGCAAGGCAGCGTCGGGTTTCTCTTCTGGAATGCGCGCAACGACTACTCGAAACCTTTGGAGGCGATGCCCGAAGTGCAACTTGTCGCCGCACACGACCTCTCGCCCGAGCCCGCTGGTTCCCGTGCCGGCACCAGTGCCTCACCGGAAGGGGGTCCCTCAGATACGGGCACCTTCCTAGGGAAGCGTTCCCCAGACGTGCAAGCCCTCAAACCCCCTCAATGAATTTCCGCTGCTGTTTCGAAGTTTGCCTTCACCCAACGCAGCAATTGGCGCATTCTCTCATGATGCGATCCCTCCCAGTAAACGCGCTGGCAGCTCGGGCAAACGTGAAAGACGTCCTTGTCCCTTATCTTGGGCGGCAACCGCTCTAATACGGATTCCCGGCTAGCCTCCTCCAGGATGGTATTGCAGTCCAGGCAGCGGGTGAACGGTCGCATGGAACCGGCGAGGTCAAACCGCCTGACCACCTCGAGCAACTGCTGTTTCGGCTCGGTGGAGCGGACCCAATAGCCACGATCCACAGCGGTTCGCATCAAGAGATAACGATCCCGAGTCAGCAACACTCGCCCCTCGCGCGCCACGATGCTAGCCAGCTCAGCATCGGAGGCTTGGTTGCCATAGAGCGCATCGAACCCCGCCATGCGCAGATAGGCCGCCAGCCGTCCGACGTGCACGTCCAGCAGGAATCGCAGCGCTCGCAGGGGCGCCGGGCGTACGCGCGAGACCGACGAGATGTCCAAAGACTCGAAGACGGGATACACGCTCACCCGGTCTCCATCACGCACCGGATAAGAGAACTCGACCGGATTGCCGTTGGCGAGCACGAGGTCCACTTCGGTATGAGGCACGCCGAAACTCTCGACGAAGTCCTTCACTGAACCGCTCACACTAAAATAACGCGTGAGCTCCTTCCCCCGGTTCTCATCGGGGAGAAAATCGTTCAGTTCGGCATAGAAGCGGAACCGCGCCGCGCTCATAAGGTTTACATAACCTCCGCATTGGCACTGCCCCGCTCATATCGTAATGCACAACTAGCCTACACATTTGGGGTTAGCACGTGATGTGTAAGACCGCGTTCGTGTCATCGATGTCCTCGTTGAGCATCGCGATGGCTTGGGCAGTGGGAAGAACCAATAGTTCGATCCTTGCGCTCCTCGGCTTCGCGCTTCACGTCCTTCATCACCGGCAGGCCCCATGGGCGCCTGTGCCCACAACCAGGCGACGGCATTTCCACGGGATGTCCTCTTTGACGGAAAGGGGAGTATGCGCGAACTCATCGCGGAATTTCTTGGACGGCTTCTTGTCGCGCTTACGAATCTTCCCGCGATCGACGACGACGTCGTGTTCATAGACGGTGTCATCAATCTGGAGGGAACCAAAGCAAAAGTCATGAAATCGCATCGGAATCTCCTCCCGTAAATTCCACTCTGTGGATCACCGAGGGTGACATGCGGTGACCAAATTGAGGTCTTCGGGTCAGCGGTCCAGTCATAGGGCGATCTGGTCTGCGATCCTCTCATGGGTCCAGGCGCCTAAGGCCCTCACGGCGGGCCTCATCGAGCGCCTGCTCGTACTCGGCCGGGGTCACGCGCCGGCCGATCTCTGCATATTCCTGGCCTGTGACTTTTCCTGCCGGATAGTACTGGGGCATCAAGTTGACGTAGGTCGTGGGCGAAAGCTCCTGGGCGATCCAGTTCATGACTTGGCGCGTGCCGGCAATATCTCGCGGCATCACCAGATGACGAATGAGCAGTCCGTGCTTCGCGAGACCGTGCTCGTCGAGCACGAGGTCACCCACCTGCCGGTACATTTCCTTGATCACCCGCCGCGCCACCTGCGGATAGTCAGGCGCCCGCGAGTATTTGCGGGCCATCTCGCTATCCCAGTACTTGAAGTCGGGCATGTAAATGTCGACGATCCCGTCGAGCAACTCCAGGCTCTCGCTCGAGTCGTAGGCGCTGGTGTTGTAAACGAGGGGCAGACGGAGTCCCTTCTCGATCGCGACGGGCAGGGCTTCGATGATCTGCGGGACCACATGTTCCGGTGTCACCAAGTTGATGTTGTGGCAACCGTGATCCTGGAGTTCGAGCATCATGGCGGCCAGCCGTTCCGGCGGCGCGGCCGTCCCCCGCAGTTGCCAACTGATATCGAAGTTCTGGCAGAAGACACAGCGCAGGTTGCAGCCGGAGAAGAAGATCGTCCCCGAGCCTCGCCAGCCGCGGAGGCAATCTTCCTCGCCGTGATGAGGGGAATAACTCGCTACCACGGCATAGCGTCCGGTCCGGCAAACCGCGAATTTGTTTTGGAGGCGGTCGACCCGGCAGTTCCGCGGACAGCCCGTGCAACAGCGCAGGATTTTGACGGCGCGGTCGACGCGGCTCTTCAGCTCACCGCTCTCAAATAGAGAGAGGTAGGCAGGGCTGATATCCTCGGCTCGCGGAAGTGGCGTCGACCAACATAAGGACTGGACCCTCGGCTGACTGAACGGTGTTGTAGCGGCGAGTTTATCTCGCCACGTGGCGGCGCAAAGCCGCCTCAACATGAAATTGACCGTTGCAGGCTACATGAACGGGCCCCAAACGTCTCAACTCTTGCACCTGCACAGGAGTCGATGGTCCACGGCGTAGATGATCTATGAGCTCCCGTTACCGTCTCAACTTCGAGAGTCCTGGCGTTCTTTGCAGTCCCTACACCACCTAGTCCAGGGTACCGCTTCTAAACGCGCCGCGCTAATGGGCTTCCCGCATTCTTCGCAAACGCCAAATTGCTCGCGCTGAATCCTCGTTAAGGCATCCTCAATGGCGCGCATGAGTTTGCCGCCTGTTTGGTGCAATCGGATATGCGTTGCAGCGTCAGTTTCACTGGCGGCCATGTCAACCGGGTCCCCGCGAACCTCACCTGCTGTGGGAATCGAATCGACCAGACTCTTGCCGGTAGAGAGTTGCTGCTGTTTAGAAAGGAGAAGATTTTTGTAACGAAGCAAGTCGCTTTTGTCCATGACAGCCGCCTGTTCCTACGATTACTGTGAATGCATAGTACCAGTTCTCAAATTATACCGCCAGCGAGGTGCTGCTGTGTGAACTGCTTGCCTTGCACTCTCCGTTTGAATATTATGACACCACGGGTGGATTTCCGGCATGTGGCAGGCACACACATTTCATCTTAGCTTTAGCATCGGCTCCTCCGGTGGCCATTCCTACTTTGTCCCTCTCTTGGGTTTTGGCGCCGGCGTGGGACTTTTTGCCAACGGGTTTTGGAATTATCGGAAGTTGCGAGTCATAGAGGACACGCCGCGGATTCCCGTTCGCAGTACCCCCATGGGGTTGGTTCATGTTCACGGGAAAGTGATGGGCAAATTCCTCTTGACGAGCCCTGTAGCTCGCATCCCCTGCTACTACTATCACGTGCGACTCGAGTGCTGGCAGGAACAAGGGAAAAACAGAGGGTGGCACACTGTCCACACGGAGAAGGACCAGCGTACTTTCTATGTCGAGGATGGAACGGGTAAGGTTCTGATTAATCCTCAGTCGGCAGAATATGATCTACCTTCCACCTACTGTGCTGAGATCGGGCCTAAGGCGCACGCCGGGCCTTACCTCGATCCCTCTCTCGGTATCACGGCGGGTCCTTCGGAGCAGGAGTTGCATGCTTATGCAGCCAAGGCCAACCGCCCGCTATTCGTCGGAGCCCAGAAATCTGTCGCTAAGCTCGAGGCCAAATACGCGAAAGCCATGGAGGGGGAGGACCCGTTGACCGGACGTGGCAGCTTCCGTATCACCGAGCACTGCCTGGTGGCCGAACACGAGTACGACGTCATCGGCACGTGCGCTCAAAATCCTCAACCCCAGGACGATCAGGATCGAAATTTGATCCTCAAAGGCCAGAACGAACCGACCTTTCTGATTTCCGGCTTTAGCGAGCTGAAACTGGAGAAAACCTTGAGGAGGAGAGCACTCACGAGGATCATCCTCGGCGGCGGGCTCATGGTCTTTATGATGGCCCTCATAATCGCCAATGCGGGAAGGCCCTAAATGAGACGAATTCACTTTAACTTCCGTTTCCGCGCTAATCGATGGCCCGCGCCGAATCGCGCTGTCTTGCCTTCCTCATGAGCAGCACGAAGGGAATGGTTGCCAAGAAGAGGAAACCCATAATCCGGAACACTTCCACGAAGCTAATCAATGCCGCCTGCTGCTGGAGCATACCGTAAAGAAGATCGAGACCACCATGCCTCGCCGTGCTCCAGTCGAGACCCTGGTGGAATAGGAATCCCCTTACCCGCCCCAGAAACTCCCGGCTCTGCATGTCGTAGGGTGTTACATGCGCGACCAGTACCGACTGATGGAACTGGGACCGCCGCGCCACCCACGTCGTGATGAACGAAATGCCTACACTCGAGCCGATATTTCGCACGACGCTATACAAGCTGGTGGCGTATCCCGTCTCCGCCTTGGGGATCGGGTCCATCGCGAGCACGGTCAAGGGCACAAAGACGAACGCCATGCCCGCTCCCTGGTTGATCTGGTGCATGAGGATGTCCCAGGTACCCGACTCCAGAGTCATGTGGGAGTAGCCGAAGAAGGCCATACTGGCCACGATAAACCCGAAAATCAGCATCCCGCGAGCGTCCCAGCCCTTGCCCAGAAGATAACCCACCAGCGGCATGCACAAGGCGGTGGCGACCCCACGCGGACTGGTCCAGATGCCTGCCGTAACGGCCGTCCACCCCAGGAGCGTCTGCATGAAGAGGGGCAGTAGGACGAGGCTGCCATATAGAACGAATCCGAGTATCGTAACCAGGACAATCCCGGCGGCGAAGTTCCGGTACTTCAGCAACCTGAAACGCACAATGGGCTGCGGCGTGTAGAGTTCGCGGATCACGAAGGTCGTGAGCATGACCGATGCGATCACTGCGAGCGTCACGATAAAGTGCGATGCGAACCAGTCCTCCTCCTGGCCTTTGTCCAGCATGATTTGTAACGCTGCCATGCCGACCGCCAACATGCCTAGTCCCCACAAGTCCACGCGCAGCGTCCCGCGGCGAATGTAATGAGGGTCGTAAAGGAACAGCGAGATCATCAGCAGGCTGAGGATGCCGACCGGCACGTTGATGTAAAACACCCAGCGCCAGGAGTAAGTATCGGTAATCCAGCCACCCAGCGTCGGCCCCAGGATCGGGGCTGCCACGATGCCCAGGCTCCAGAACGCCATCGCTTTGCCCCGCTCCTCGGGAGGGAATTCCTCCAGGAGGACCGCTTGCGAAAGCGGTTGCAGCCCTCCCCCGGTAGTCCCTTGGAGCACGCGGAAGAAGATCAGCGCTCCCAAACTCGGGGCCAAGCCACACAGCACACTCGAAAGCGTAAACCCGGTCACGACCGTCAGAAGGAGCCGCTTCCGTCCGATCAAGTTAGCCAGCCACCCGCTGATGGGCAGAACCACGGCATTGGCAATCAGGTACGAGGTCAAAACCCAGGTCGCTTCATCGACACTGGCGGACAAGCTTCCGGCTATGTGCGGCAGGCTGACGTTCACCACCGACGTGTCCAGCACTTCCATGATGGCGCTCGACATGACCGCAATCGCGATCAGCCAGCGATTCACCGGAGGACGGCCTGTCTCTGCAGGGCTCATTTGATTGAGTTTTGATCACTCATTGATCTTGGTAAACATTCAAGAGTTGTAACCGTGTGGCCTCAAGGCGCTCCTCGACAACATGCGCAAATCGTTTCAGGATCTCGTAACCTAGATCGTGGTCGAGTTCGGCCTTTTCTCGAAGACACTTTCCATCCGCGGCAAATGCCCGGGTGTCCTCGATGGCTCGAGCGGAGAACTTCCAACGGTAAGGAGGAAAAAGCCACGACCACCCCAGGATGTCACCTGCCCCTAGGGTCAGGATCGTTAGGGGTCCGCGCCGCTCGGAATGAATCCGCAGCGCCACCTTCCCTTCGCGGATCAGGTAAAAATGATTGGCCTCTTCGCCTTCCCGGAAGATGGCGTCACCGGCCTTGAAGCGTACGTTGGAAACGCAGCCGACGACGGTATCGAGGTGCTTCGCGGGCAGATCATTGAAAAAAGGATGCGTGCTCAGAATTCCTTGCAGAGTTTCCATGGTATTCCTCCTCCATCGGTGCGATCAGATTGGGTGGCCGCAACAGCTTGCAAAAGCGCCCCCCCGGCCCAAGGAGATGACCTGTGTGACACCGGGCCTTTGGCAGTGAATTTCCAACGGTTGGGCGGAAAGAGCCGCGACCATCCTGTTGATATCGCCTTGTCCGAGGATCATGAGGGTAAAGGGTTCGATTCAATTAGGATACCGGTTGCAGTGCCACCCTGCCCGTCCGATTCAGTTAAAAATGGCGAGCCGGTGGCCCTCCATCAACCCATGAAGGTTATCGGGATGACCGTCAAAGATCAAGCGTCACGTGTTACGTCTCTTCCTGCCACCTTTGTCTTCATCATGCAACGGCTGGTATAGGTCGCCGACGAAATGAATCGCGAATATGGGGACTTGCATCTAAGCGCTTTTGCCGGCGTTCGGATCTTTCCGGAACTACGAAGAATTGTTCCCCCTTGGCGACCAGCCGTTCGGTACCAGCCAACGGCAATGCCGGCGAAGTATGAAGTCACATGGCTGTCGCTCTGGATAGAGGGTTTGATACCCGAGCGCTTTAGGCCGGGAAGTCCCGGATCTCAGATTCAGCCGGTTCGCGAGATATGGAGAACAACCAGCTCGGCGGATGAACTGCCAGCGCACTGGGACAAGCGAGAATTTCGCAATTCGGCTGGACGCTCGCCCAAATCTCGCGGATTGCGGGTGACATCGAAAACTTCAAGCACATTTCATACGCAAGATCTTTCGGAACTGTTAATGCCAGCTTAACCCCCTATTCACATGCTGCTGTTAACGTTGCGCGGCTCGAGTTCTGATTCGCACGGGGAACACTGCCGGTGCGATGCGTGGGTCCGATTCACAGACTATTCGCAACTGGTTCACACACGCTTCATAGAATCGGCGTAGAAGCGATGTAGGGCAAATACGGTTTGAGCACTTTAACCGTGCGCCCAGGTGGCTTGTAATCGACCACGTCTGCAGCTACGTTAACCGTTTTCCAGCGATGACTTGCAGTGAGCAATCCCCGCATGAGCCGAGCGCTTTGCGGCTCAGCTAACCGGCACCTTAGCAGCACATGAATTGTGCCTTGTGGTGTTTGTCGTGACCGTGACCAAGAAATTAAAGATGGAGTTGGAACTACAAATCGATTCCATTGGCGCTGGCTGGTGTGGCGAGCTTCGGTGTGGCTTATGCGCATGCCACTTTCAATGCACAGGCAGGTGACTCATGCGCGTCAAGGTACGCCATATACTCTTCGCAGGGTTAGTTGTCTTGTTGTCGATGCAGCCGTCCGGTTTTATGCCGGCGCAAGAGGGACAAAAGAACCAGCGAGATCTCGTGAACGAATACTTCATTCGCCCCGAAGCGGAACCCCGCATGTCGCATGGCGACATGATCGGAACAGCTTCGGAAAAAGGTAAAGTACGTTTTTGTCATCTATCAGGAGAACCGGTCTTTCGACTCGTATTTCGGGACATTCCCCGGCGCGGAAGGGCTCTATAGCCACCCCGCCGCGGAAACTCCGGGCTTTACCCAGTATTTGACTCGATACGACGGGCGCCACGGTCCCCATCTCGCCCTTCCGCATCGGACCGTACGACACGTGCCCGCACTCCACGGTGAATGGCGTTTCCTCGCCCACCACTTGCTACGCGCAGGATACTGACGACATCGACCACTCCCACCCGCGCATGGTGGCGAAGATGGACATCGTGAGTGGTGTTCCTCTGATGAACAAGTTTGCCAGACATCGAAGAACTCAAGTATTGGACGCCCTCAACGAGCACGCCCACTCCCAGCCTGAAAGCCAAGCAGATGGGCGAACTCGCCATGGCGCATGAGGATTGCGACACCGTCCCGCTGCTTTGGGGATACGCGGATAAATTCGTGTTGTTCGACAACATTTTCCAAACCATGACGGGACCTTCCACGCCGGGGAATCTGGCGATTATCGGCGCCCAGGCCGGCCAGACGCAGTGGGCGCTGCACCGGTTCTTTGGAAGCCTATTCCGGTAACGGCGGATCCGGGTCAGGCGTCCCGGTCCTTGATGACGATGATCCCTTGTGGGGGTCGCCGACCGATCCTACGGCGGGAGCGAACAAGATGCCGGTTAACCCTACCGACTACCCCGGCTACACCACGGAACTTAACCTGACCTATGCGACCCTCCCCTTGACGTTGCAGGGCGGAAACCTCGGAACCATCGTGAAGGCAGACCTCCTGCCCAGCGATCTGGACGACGTACAAGACGACGTCGCTTTCATCTCCAGACTCCACCAGGCGACCGTGCCCTTCGGCTGGTATGAGGAGGGTTTCGACAAGGAAACTACCGATGTCCCGCCTTATCCTTCCAGTGATCCGTTGGACGCCAATGGGACGCATGCCTCCTACATCACGCATCACAACGGCCCACAGTATTTTGGCTACATCGCCAACAACCCCAATATGAGCAAGCAGCTTCACGGGCTTGGGGATTTCTTCAGCGCCCTCGAAAACAAGACCCTTCCGCGGGAGGGCGGCGTGTTTTTCGTCAAGGGAGGCTATACGAACCTCTTCGGCCTGAAGCCGGTCGACCCCGATACGACCGTCCAGGGAGCCTTTCTCGGTGATGACGACCATCCCGCTTATTCCGACGCTCAAATCAGCGAAGCGATGGTGGCCGAAGCCATCAACAAGATCGCCGCAAGCCCCTACTGGTCCCAGAGTGCCATCATCGTCACTTGGGACGACTCCGAGGGCGACTATGACCACGTTCAACCGCCGATTCGCACCTATGGTCCAGATGGTTCTCTGATCACCAATGGGCCGCGCGTTCCTTTCATCGTGATTTCGCCCTATGCTCGCACCCACTATATTGCTCATGAGCAGGGCAGCCAATCGTCGGTGGTTAAATTCATTGATACCGTGTTCAACCTGACCCCCCTCGCGCAACTACCCGACGAATTGAAGGGACGCCAAATGGCCCAGACGGAATTCGGACAAGAGAACGTGGGGCCGGAGGATGCGATCACACCGGGTATCTCGGACCTGCTCGACGCATTCAGCCCCTCTCGGTTAAGCGGAAAATCGGACCCGCTGCCGTCGCTACTACGTGACGGTTTCCGACGCGATGATCACCACTCTGCCCGGGTCATGGGGATTCGGCGGTTGTTCCTATCTGGGAATCACTACCACTGATCGCCAGCTCGGCATCACCAATCCAATCCCCGCCGACTTCAACCCTCGGCCAAAAACCAATCCCTATTAGTTGCTACCATCGGCTCGGGCTGGCATACACGCCAGCCCGAGTCCTTTATGCCTTAGACCTGTAGCGAGTGGCACAGCGCAGCCCCAACCAAACGGTTCAAGTATTCTTACTTTAATAATACCTCCAAAGCGACACAATCCTACTACAAACAAGACTTCACGAGCCTGCAATGCACATTTGCACGCGCAACGCATTACTCGATTGCGGCTTTTTACGTCGACGCCAAAGATTAGCCTGTTTTTCTCACTCGAATCCGAGGTTCTCAAGAAGTGGCCGGAAGGCCCCTTGCAGCACACTTCATTTTCTTCTTGACAGGGCCTACAATTTAGGCTATCATGGCAAGGTGTGTATCGGGACCGGTTCTTCGTTGGGCTGCAAGTGCGCGTTGGCAGCGAGTCTGCTGGCGAAGGGCGAGGCAGGGGACAAATTGGACCAATGGCATTGCGGCGTTATGTCCCTCAGCGGGCAAAATGCCCTAAGCTGAGAACTTATTGAAAATAAAGGTTAGAAAAAGCGATTTTTCTTCTCCGAAAGCTGACAAGTTACTGAAAATTAAACCACTTACAAACAATCCAACAAAAGCTGAAAATGGGGTGCAAAGTGTCCGACGGAAAGGGCGCAAAATTGTCGCTGGCAGACGGCCGAAAAGGCCCGGCATAGTGAGAAATTCGCGTAAGGGGATTGCCGCGATGCTATTCACTCCCGAAAACGGTTGCCCGCGCGATGGTGCCTCGTGGTTCCATTCTTAATTGACTATGCCTTTTTCCCGGACGTAACATCACGGTGTGGAGATGCGCGAAAAGCTTTTTTGTCTCGGCTTCTTTCTCGCCTTGATTTGTTTGCGTGCAGGACCGGCCTTACAGGCGCAGGAGTCTGAAGATTCGTTGGCGGATCAAGTCCAGGCGGACATTCAAGCCGGACGTCTGGATGCGGCGCTGGACAGAGCTCGGATCGCCGTGGGCCGATACCCGGATTCGTCGGATCTCCAGCAATTGCTGGGTGTAGCACTCTTCAAAAAGGGGCTGAATCAGGACGCTCGCTTGGCCTTTCAACGGGCCATTGAGTGCGATCCCAGCGTCTCGCAAAACTATTTTGATTTGGCACTGGTGGATCTCGCCGAAAACCGCTATCCTGATGCCGCGAAGGATCTCGAGACCTATATCCGTCTCGATCCTATGAACGCCCAGGCCCATATGCTGCTGGGGCGCGCTTACCACAACCAAAACCAAACCCTACCCGCGATTGCGCAGTTTCAGAAGGCACTCGATCTCAATTCAACCCTGCCGCTGGCGCATTATCACTTGGGGTTTGCGTACCAGAGCTTAGGGAAATTGGAAGGAGCGCTGGCGGAATACAATCGGGAAATTCAAATCAACCCCCAATTTCCCGACACCCATTGGCTGGCGGGTAACATCGAGCTCAAGCATGGGAATTTGGCGGCGGCGGGGAAGCTGTTTCGAGAGGGCGTCGAACTGAAGCCTCAGGCCTATGAGCCTCATTACGGCTTGGGGCAAGTTTATATCGCGGAAAAGCACTTTGAAGAGGCCGAGGAAGAGCTTGTGACAGCCCTAAAATGTAATCCGCATAAGGTGGAAATTCACTTCACCTTGGCTCGCGCCTATCAACAGTTAGGGAAAAAGGAAGCAGCCGAGCACGAATTCCAAATTTGCGCCACACTGCATGCGCAGGAACAGAAGCGCTCAGGGATCGCGGGAGCAAATTCCCAGCCGTAGATACTCTGACAAGTTCACGCCCTTAAAGTTGCGTGTGGGAATCACTCGACGAAACATGGCTCGATATAATCTATTCTTCTCACACCCGCGAATCTTTTTGCTAGTGGCCGGCATCACGGTTGCGGGAGGCCTTGCACTCCGCACGTTCTCCGGACGCGCCTCCCAAGGTTCTGCAAACTCATCGAGAATGCCTACTCATGAATCAGCGGCGGCAAGGCCCACCGGCGGAGGCCCGCACGACGAATTTATAGAGGTTGCGGCGCAGTCGGGAATTCGTTTTACGCTCACCAGTGGCGGCCCAGAAAAACGATACATCATCGAAGCCAAGGGTGGGGGAGGGATCGCGTGGATCGATTACGACAACGATGGCTTCCCCGACCTCTTCCTTGTGAATGGCTCGACGTTCGAACATTGGAAACAGGGTGACAGCCCGCGTTCCCGCCTATTTCACAACAACCGCGACGGAACCTTTACGGACGTGAGCGAACGGTCCGGCCTCACCCATACCGGCTGGGGGATGGGCGTTTGCGTGGGGGACTACGACAATGACGGCTTCGACGACCTCTACGTTACCTATTACGGCGGGAACGTCCTCTATCGCAACAACGGCAATGGGACCTTTACCGACGTGACGCAGAAGGCCGGCGTGCGCGGCGGAGGCTGGGGCATGGGATGCGGGTTCGGAGATTATGATAACGACGGGCACCTGGATATTTACGTCGCCAACTACCTTGACCTGGATATCCTCAAGCTTGGCGGTATGGGCAGTTCGCCGAATTGCACCTACCGCGGCATCGCGACGTTTTGCGGTCCGCGTGGCCTGACGGGGGGACGCGATATTCTCTTCCACAATAATGGCGATGGAACCTTTACGGATGTCACTGAACGCGCGGGTATCGACAAAGGGAGGTATTACGGTCTGGGTGTGGTGTGGTGCGACTATGACCGCGATGGGCGGCCCGACATCTACGTGGCCAACGATTCCACTCCCAGCTCCCTTTATCACAACAACGGTGACGGCACCTTTACTGACGTCGGCGTCGAGGCCGGCGTGGCCTACAGCAGCGAGGGCCTAGAGCAGGCAGGCATGGGAACGGACTTCGCCGACTACGACAACGACGGCTGGGGAGACCTCGTCAAGGGCAACTTCTCTGACGATAGTAAGAACCTCTATCACAACAACGGCGATGGTACCTTCACGGATGTCGCATATCGAGCCGGCCTGGGCGACGTGGGATGGCTCTTCACCACTTTCGGCGCCAAGTTCCTCGATTACGACAACGACGGATGGAAAGACATCATGCTGGCAAATGGCCAGACTTTTCCCCAGATTGACCGCTATCAGACCGGCATCACTTACGCAGAGCGGAGCCTGTTGTTCCACAATCGCGGAGACGGGAAATTTGACGAAGTGGGATTGCAATCGGGGCCGGGCTTAGCACTTCGCAAAGTGAGTCGGGGATTGGCGACGGCCGATTACGACAATGATGGAGACCTGGAAATCATGGTCTCAAATATGAACAGCGCGCCGGAGCTGCTGCGGCACATTCACAAGAATCCCAACCACTCAATCCTGGTAAAAACTGTGGGCACTAAGAGCAACCATGATGGCATCGGCGCCGAGGTCAAGGTAACCGCCGGCAACCTTACTCAATTCGACACCGTGCGCAGTGGCGAGAGTTATCTCTCTTCGAGCGACCTGCGCCTGCACTTCGGCCTGGGATCCCGGACCGCCATCGACCGCGTAGTGGTGCGCTGGCCCAGCGGCCAAACCGATACCGTGGTTGCTCCTCCCGTTGACCATATTTTAATAATCAAGGAAGGCCAGGGCTTGGTGACCTCGAAGCCTTTCGCAAAGCCGAGAGGCGTTGCGCACTAGGCAGTCGCTTGTGCCGATACCACAAAGGGCGTCCGCTCTGGTGCGCGCTCTTGCTTTCGTGTGCCGGGCATGTTTGGCGGCCTTTGGAGGGAGGTTAAGTGGATAACCCGGGAATGCCCACGACAAGCCATAACTGCTCGTTCAAAGGCGTAATGGCCGGGCCGCTGTGTTGAGACATTGTGTCCGACCGGGTACCTGGAGCTTAACCCGACACTTCGGCAAGACTGGCTTCAGGCGCTCACGTCATTGCCCGCAGATCGATTGCCGCTCCACCTTTTTCCACATTTCGAAAATTAGTCAATTTCCAAATTCCGTATATGGGATTGCATAGTCCCTCTATGCTTTCTTGACATCAAGCAACTATCATGTTCATTTTCAAGGAAGTTTGACTTAACAAAAGAACCCGCCCTATGGCCCATGTCTTGCTCCGTTGGTGCGTCGTGTGTTTCCATCGTACGTCTCACTGCCATTAAAGGCTGTTGCAGAGTTCCGTAGCTTTCTGAGATTGGGACGAGAATGAGTGTACTTCCAGGCTCATTTTTTATCGCCATTGGCTCAGCCTCATGGCCATTTAGCAGACTGCCGCACCAGCAAGTCGTCACCCAACAGTCAAATTGCCGGTCGGTCCACTTGATGTCATTTATAAACGATTTTGATTGGACTTCTCTCCAGTCGCAGGTGAACAATAGTGTGGCGCTTCGGGTCTCGCCCGAGTCTTTACGTAAATAGTAATCCTGGTTTCCGTCTTTTTAATCGTATAGGTTCTTATTTGAATACGGATTCCCACAAGAAAATGATCTTTTTCAATAGTTTACAGACGCACTACGAGTCAAATAACATCCAAGAGGGGGGAACACAATGTTGAGGTGGACCCGAAGCAGTTGGCAAGCGATGATCCTTGTGCTGGTTTCGTTGTGCTGGTTGGCGGCGAGCGCGTCTGCGCAAGTATCTACAGGAACCTTTACCGGTTTGGTGACCGATCCCTCGGGGGCGATCATTCCCGGCGCGACGGTGACGGCGACGAACGATGGTACCGGTGTGGCTGTAATGCGCCCAACCAATTCCGAGGGCCTCTACACCCTCCCTAATCTAATACCCGGTTTCTACACGGTGCGGGCTGAAGCCCATGGTTTCAAAACCTTCGTCAACGCTCACATTGAGCTGACCGTGGGTTACACGCAGCGGGTGAACTTCAAACTGGAAGTCGGCGCGGTGACCCAAACCGTCACGGTTGAGGGCCAAGCCCCCGCGGTTGACACCGAATCCGACCGCATGTCAGAACTGGTCACGGCGCGGCAAGTGTCAAACCTTCCCCTGAACGGCCGCAATATCTTTCAGTTGATCCAACTCGCTCCCGGCGCGATTAACACCACGAACTTGATCACCGAACCCGGCAGTCGGGGCTTCACGACGGTCGTGAACGGCGCGCGCGTGAACATGAACGGCTACCAGATTGACGGCATTTCCGACAAGGGGCTGAGCGGCGGCAGCAATACCCAGCCCGCGGTGGACAGCGTTCAAGAATTCCGCGTAGACACGGAAGGGCTCTCGGCGGAGTACGGCAGCGTCGTCGGCGCCATCACGCAGATCGCCACGAAATCCGGAACCAACAAGTTCCACGGCGACGCCTATGAGTACGTCCGCAATAACTCGCTTGATGGGCGCAGTTTCTTTGAAACGAACAAGTTCGACCAGAATGGTAACGAGATCCCTGGAACTGCCCGTAATCCCTTCCGCATGAATCAGTTCGGCGGCACCATCGGCGGTCCGATTGTCAAGGACAAACTGTTCTTCTTCGGCTCCTATGAAGGCGAAAGGACCCGTATCTTCGTTCCTGAGTACGAGGCGATTGAAACCCCTGTGTTCCGCAACCTGGTTGAGAGCTACGCTCCGAATTCCGTGGCAGCCCTGCTCTACAAGAACTTTCCCGGAACGGCCCCATCCTCAAACATCATGTCCATAAGCGACTATGTGACATCGACAAGCTTCGGGCCTTGTCATAACATGACATTCGGTGCCTCCTGCATCTCGGCCTACGGCCTTGACCCCACAAGTGGCTTAGGGGCCGCTCTGCTCGCGAATGGTGGCATGCCGGCATACGGAAATGTGGACGCGGCGGCATTGGTCGAGACTTCCAACCAGTTTTTTGATGGAAACCAGGTTTCCGCCCGCATCGATTACCAGGGGGATAAGGATAAAATCTTCGGCAGCTACTTCCTCGACCGGTATGGCGATCCGTACTATACACCGGCCGCCAATGGGGGTTCCCCAACGGCTCTGGTGGGAATCCGCGGCTTCTCCAGCCCGTCTAGCGACTCCTATCCACACTTGGCTTTGGGGTGGACGCGCAGCGTGAGCTCCTCCGTGGTAAACGACATGCGCGCGGGCTGGACCCGCCTTGTCAATGACTTTGGCTCGAACGATCCCGGGGTTCCCGAAATCTTTTTTGACACTGGGGAAGTGGACTTCGGAAACTACAACGGCTACCCACAGATTTTTCACGAAGAAGAATTTCAATATTCAGACATGGTCACCATCAGCCGTGGGAAGCACAACCTCAAGTTCGGCGGAAACGTCCAACGCAACTATGAGAACAGCGAGTTTAACGTCGCCCGGGGGTCGTACGAATTCGCCGACAGTGTGGCTTTTGCGGCTGGGATGCCTGAGGCGCAGATCGCGGGCGTTGCGCCGGGACCGGTCAACGTGGTCACCGGCGTTTCTTTAGGGCAGGCCGCCCTCTCCAGCAACATCCGCGCGTGGCGCAACGTAGAATTCGGCGCTTTCATCAACGATGACTTTAAGGTAAGCCCAAGGCTCACTTTGACGATGGGATTGCGCTACGACTTGTACACCCGGCATACGGAGAAGTATGGTCAGGCGACTGAACTGGTTTTGCCGACCGCTTCCAACCTGACGGAAAGGGTGGAGGGCATCAATTGCCTGGAAGACATCTCCGGCGATACCGGAGATGACGGCCAACCCTGCGCCGGTGGTTTCGAAAAGGACCCAGGGGCGCTCGCGCCGGGAGATCATAACGACTTCGGCCCCCGTCTGGGCTTTGCTTGGGATGTGATGGGGGACGGCAAGACTTCCGTGCGGGGCGGCTTCGGCGTCTCTTACAACGGCGAGATCTACAATCCACTTTCCAACTCCCGCTGGCAACTGCCGCTTTATTCCTTTAACATCGCCGGTTGTTCCAGCGGTGTCAATGTAATTGGAGCGCAGTATACGGACTCTTGCATCTTCGGTCCTGTGGACGGATCGATGCCGACGTATACCGGTACTCCTACGAACCCCGGCCATGGTCCGGCGGCGTCTACCCATGACGCTTTTCAGGGAAACCTCACCGGCTGGAACCCGTACAATTCCAACCTCGCCTACCTCACCGGAGTTGTTTTGCAGAATGACTTCCGCGATCCTTACGTTTACAGCTCGCAATTCAGCCTGGAGCATCAGTTTGCCGGGGATTTTGTCCTGAAGACTTCATGGGTGGGTACGTTTGGTCACAAACTCATCCGCGCCGAAGACATTAACCGGTACTTCGACGCACAGGATCTGAACACGGCGTGCCCTGGCACGGGGTCGGCAAATTGCCTTTTCGGCCACTTCCGCACTTGGGAAAACTCGGTCAACTCGAACTACGATGCCCTGCAAGTGGTACTCGAAAAGCGGTTGAGCCACAACCTCAGCATGAATGGCAACTACGTCTGGTCACACTCGCTGGATACACGTTCGAGCTGGCACGATGCCGCAACCACCTCCAACGGGGCGGCTGAAGGCTACAGCGAGGATCAGGCTCTTCCGGGATTGGAATATGGCCCTTCCGCTTTCGATGTTCGCCACCGCTTCTCGATCAGCGCCGTTTACAACCTGCCTTGGTTTTCCGGCCAACAAGGGTTCGCAGGCCACGTGCTGGGTGGCTGGCAAGCGAATGCCATTGTCCAGCTCCACGGCGGGTTCCCCTGGACTCCCTCTTGTGACAGTGCGACAACAAACCCTACTACGAACCTTTGCAACTTTAACCTGGATAGCGTGGCGAACGACCGCCCCAACCAGCCGGCTTTCGGGAACCACGCCCTTAATGTCAGTAACACCGCTTTTGAAGCTAACAATCCCTCTGTTAATTTGGCACCTGGCCAATTCTTCTGCGACGCCGCCAACCCCCAGACGGGTTGTACACCGGGCACCGACTCCCCCGGCTTTACGCCCTTTAACGGGAATTTGGGACGTAATACCTTCCGCGGACCGGATTTCCAAGAAGTTGATTTCTCCCTATTCAAGACCATCAAAGTCACGGAAAGGGTCAACTTCCAGCTTCGTGCGGAGGGCTTCAACGTCTTCAATCGCACAAACTTAGAGCAGCCCACCAATAACCTGGAGAATCCTACTTCCTTCGGGCTGTCGACGCAGGCTTACTTCCCACGGCAAATCCAGTTCGCGTTGAAGTTGTTATTCTAGTCCAGGCGTTTGTAATGCCAACCCCGCACGGCGGGACGGGCAAGCATCGAACCACTTCCAAGGGCCGGGATCATTTCCCGGCCCTTTTTCTTGCTCCTGTCATCCTGAGGCCCGGTTCGTTCGGGCCGAAGGACCCCGGTAGTCCTTATAAAAACGCCAGCAACGCAAACTACGGAGGTTCTTCGCCCAAAAAGCGGGCTCAGAATGACAACGGGTGTTAGGAGGGCGGCGGGTTTTTTCCAAACCAGCCTTCGGTGAGGTCTCTCCAAGCAGGATTGCTCGCGATAATCAGGGCGACCTTTTTGGCGCGCAGCCATCCTTTGATTTGTTTTTCGCGTTGGATGGCGGCTCGCATGTCGCCAAAAACCTCGAAGTAAACCAGGCGAGTAAGGTTGTATTGGCTGGTGAATCCCGGCACAAGTTTGCACTTATGCTCAACGACGCGCCTCTCGAGATTGTTCGTCACTCCCGTATAGATAGTGCGAGTTTTATTGGTCATGATGTAGACGTAATAGGATTTCGACGTAATCCGCCTCTTTGTGCTCGGGGTATTCTCACACATTGTGGTGACACTGTCATCCTGAGGCCCGGTTCGCTCGGGCCGAAGGACCCCGGTAGTTCGTCCTGAATTTCATGAACAACAAACTGCAAGCGGTTCTTCGCCCCAAAGGCGGGCTCAGAATGACAGCACGAAAGCGACGCCCTGTCATCCTGAGGCCCGGTTCGTTCGGGCCGAAGGACCCCGGTAGTTCGTCCTGAATTTCATGGACAACAAACTGCAAGAGGTTCTTCGCCCCAAAGACGGGCTCAGAATGACAGCGAGAATGTGACGCCCTGTCATCCTGAGGCCCGGTTCGTTCGGGCCGAAGGACCCTGGTAGCTCGTCCTGGATTTCATGAACGACAAACTGCAAGAGGTTCTTCGCCCAAAAAGCGGGCTCAGAATGACAGGACGAACAGGACGCACTGTCATCCTGAGGCCCGGTTCGTTCGGGCCGAAGGACCCCGGTAGTCCTTATGAGAGCGCGAGCAACGCAAACTACGGAGGTTCTTCGCCCAAAAAGCGGGCTCAGAATGACAACGGGTGTTAGGAGGGCGGCGGGTTTTTTCCAAACCAGCCTTCGGTGAGGTCTCTCCAAGCAGGATTGCTCGCGATAATCAGGGCGACCTTTTTGGCGCGCAGCCATCCTTTGATTTGTTTTTCGCGTTGGATGGCGGCTCGCATGTCGCCAAAAACCTCGAAGTAAACCAGGCGAGTAAGGTTGTATTGGCTGGTGAATCCCGGCACAAGTTTGCACTTATGCTCAACGACGCGCCTCTCGAGATTGTTCGTCACTCCCGTATAGATAGTGCGAGTTTTATTGGTCATGATGTAGACGTAATAGGATTTCGACGTAATCCGCCTCTTTGTGCTCGGGGTATTCTCACACATTGTGGTGACACTGTCATCCTGAGGCCCGGTTCGTTCGGGCCGAAGGACCCCGGTAGTTCGTCCTGAATTTCATGAACAACAAACTGCAAGAGGTTCTTCGCCCAAAAAGCGGGCTCGGAATGACAGCGGGTAGAGTGGCTAGCGGGAAAAGAAGGGTTTCACTGCGGGAATTGCTTCGCGTACTGGTGGCAGAGCGTAGTGCTGAGCTGGCAGGTTTTTTGGAAATACTGGCGGGCTTCTTCCGGTTGGTTCTGCTTGCGCGAGAGCAAGGCGAGATTCAGATAGGCCGCGGCGTAGTTAGGGTCGAGGGCCACGGCTTGCTTGTAAGAATCGCGGGCCTTTTCCTGCTCCCCCATCTCTCCATAAGAAATCCCCAGGTAGTTATAGAGCGCGGGGTCGCGATATCCCGCAGCGAGGGCCCGCTCGAAGTGCGGCATGGCCTCGCGATATTTCCTCAGGGTCACCAGGACAATGGCGTAGTCGGCGTGGCCCTCGGGGACATCCGGGTGTTCTTTCACCACCTGCGCCAGTTCCGGTTCGGCTTTCGCCGGAAGGTTTTGCCGCCAATAGACTTTCGCCAGCGCGAGGCGCGCCAGGAAGTCTCGAGGGTTCATGTGCAGCGCCAGCTCCAGCGATTCGGCGGCAGGCTTGTCCTGCCCCAACAGGAAGTGGGCCCGGCCGAGGCCCAACAGCGCTTGGTCGAAAGTGGGATTCAGTGACAAGGCCTTACCGAACTCCAGCAGCGCCTGTTGAGGCTTGGCCCACGCCAGAAAATTCTCGCCGCGCTCGAAGGGCACGACGTACAGGGTGGGTTCGGTCTTTTCCAGAGCCGCCAGCAGTTCCTCCGCCTCCGGATATTTCCCCAACCGGCGCAGGTCAGAGGCGCGCAGTATGCGATGGAGCGTCTCAATCTTATCCTTGGGGTCGGCGCGGTGGGGATCGTTCTGAGTGGCAGCGGAGGATTCGAAACTCACATAGCCGAGGGAGCGCAAACGTTCCACGGTTTCAGGATCAGGCGTCGCGGGTGTTGACGGCGCCCTCCCTGCATACCTCCGCTCGACCTCTTCCAACCTTTCGCGCAGGGAGGCCGCCAGGGAAGCATTCGAAGATGCCAGGTTATGGAGCTCACCGGGATCGTGTTGCAAGTCGTACAGTTCCGGGCGCGGAGCATCAATGTAGGCGAAATGCGCATCCAGCAGGCCGCGCAATTCATGCCAGCCAAACGAATCGCGAGGATAGTACGACTCTGCATACACGGAAGCATCCTCGCTCAAGGAGGAGGACGAAAGCGCCGATAGCAGGGAACGGCCTTGAAAACTCCGGGTTTCGGTGGCTGCAACCCCGCACAGCTCCGCGATGGTCGGGGCGACATCGACAGTCCCCACGGGCAGCGTGATGACCCTTGACATGCCCACATTGTCATTCTGAGCGAAGCGCAGCAGAGCGAAGAACCCCTGTAGTCCGTTATTTTCGCTGATGGCGGACGAACTGCGGGGGTCCTTCGCTGCGCTCAGGATGACATGGGGAGTGGCCGCGCTGTTAACCTGAGAGTTCCTTTGGGATCTGTCACCCGGCAACTTCAGGATCAGCGGCACGCGCAGCGTGGCGTTGTAAATAAAGAACCCATGCTCATCCTCGCCGTGCTCTCCCAGTGACTCGCCGTGGTCGCTGAGCAGCAGCACCGCCATGGCGCCAAACCGGTGCATCTCTTTCAATCGCGCGAACACGCGGCCCACCTGCGCATCATCGAAAGCAATTTCGCCGTCGTAGGGATGGCTCGTGTATTTGCTCAGGTAGGGTTCCGGGGGATGGTACGGGCTGTGGGGATCGTAAAGGTGCAGCCACACAAAGAAGGGGGCGCTGCCCTGCTGGTTTAACCACGCCAGCAGGCGATCCACCGTCCGGTCCCCGCGCCGCCGGACCAGAAAAATGTCATTCGAGCGGCCTGGCTCAAGGCCCAGGTTGTCGTCATAAACATCGAAGCCGCGATTTAACCCCCACACGGAATTGAGCGCGTAGGAGCTGACGAAGGCCGCGGTGCGGTAGCCCTTGCGGCGCAACTTTTCCGCCAGGGTCGGGATGTTTGCCGGCAGCCCCGGCGAGGTGAAGTCGCGGACGCCGTTGAACATGGGATAAGTTCCCGTCAGGATCACCGCGTGGGAGGGAAGAGTGATGGGGGCTTGCGCGTAAGCATTTTCAAAACGCCGACCCTCGGCGGCCAGCCCGTCAATTGCCGGGGTTTCCACTCGCGCATCTCCATAGCAACCCACGTGGTCGGCGCGCAGCGTGTCAATGGTGATGAGCAGAACGGATGGGGATTGAAAGGCGGGCGCTGGTTCGCGCGCTCCGCCCGGGACCGCCCACGACATCGCGAGGGCCAGAATCGCGGCCGTTTGAATCCGAATGGTCTTCAACTGCACGGAGAGGAACGACATTCCTCGTAAGTATAGCGCGTCCGGAGACGGAGGGTGTGACTCTTCAGCGTGCACGATACAAGGCTGAAAAAGCGGAAGTGGTGTTGGCGTCCCGCCCGTGCATGGTCATGGCCAGGATGGCCAACCCACGAGTCGTAGCGCGAGCGTCCCGCTCCCGAGCGCGGGCAGGATGCCCACGCCACAGCAGGCGGGACGCCCGCGCTACCTCCTGAGGACCGCGCTGCACTTTTATGCCGTGCGACCGGCTCTTAAGCAACTGCCCACTGCTTACTGCTTACTGCCTACTGCTTACTGCCTACTCCTTACCAAGGTCTGCCAGCATTTTCTTGATGGCGGGAGCTTGCGGAGCCGACGGGTTCATTCGTAGGAAAGTCTGGAGTTGCACTTTGGCGGCCCCATAATCGTGCTGCTGCAGATAAAGATTGGCGAGTTGCAAATGGGCGGGCGCCATGTGCTGCGGGTCAAGCACGCAGGCATTCTTCAGCAGGGGTTCCGCCTTCTCTGTCTCGTGGAGCTTAAAATATGCGGAGCCAAGAAAAAAATCCCCGGCAGCCGACTGGGGTGAGCGCTGCAAGCCTTGATTCAGTCGATCGACCGCATCGTGGAATTGGCCTTCCTCGTACAGGACATGCCCGAGATTGATATAGGCTTCCCCATCGTCGGGATTGATTGCCGCAGCCTTCAAGAAGGCCTCATTTGCCCGGGCGTGGTTCCCCTGGTGCTCAAAAAGAGTCCCCATATTGTTCAGTGCAGGATAGAAGTTTGCGTCGATCCGCAGAGCTTTTTGATAATGCTCTAAGGCAGCCTCGCTGTTCCCTCTTTGCTGCTCTTTATTTCCTTTGTCGAATTCCTTGACGGCCTTGGGGTCGAACGGCGGCAAAGGATGCTTGGCGCTCAGTTCGTGGCTGCTATTACTGCCTGTGACCGTGGGCCCGCTCGTGGCACCCTGCTTCGTCGCGGGCTCAAGCACCACCATTACCTGCCCCCGGGGCTGAATTATATTGTTCAGTCGTGCGGCGCCGCGGAAGGGTTTGTACCCTTCCGCTTCCACAACAACTGTGTAAGTGCCGTTGGGCAGCCCCATGAAGACGTAGGACCCGTTCGAGTCGGTATAAGCCTCGCCGGCAGGCATATCTCCCTCAGCAAGCAGGTGGACGAGCACCGCCTGAGGCTGGCCCTGGGAATTCGTCACGCGGCCTGTCAAGTAGCCGATGTCTTGGGCGTGGGCCGGAAGAGCCAGGCAAGCAAGTGCCAGAACGAAAGCGGCAAGGAACTGCGCATCCCGCAAGTCGCGAGCGCGAAGCCGCTGGGATTCGATCCTGGAGGGCTCTGGCATCATGGCTGCCCTTTCCCTGCCTTCTTCCTGAAATGAATCGTGCCTCGACGATGGCTCCGGGGATGGAAGAACATCACCATTTTACTGCGGCGATGCTTCCGTCACAAGCAAGGGTGCGGAGGTCATGGTCTCGGCTCAGGGGGTGCGGAGGGACCGGGCGTGCGCGAATTCCTTCTGAGCGTCGGCAGTGCGTCCTAGGGCCTGGTAGGCGCGACCCAGGTTGGAGTGAGCCTTGGCGAAATCCGGGGCGACGGCCACGGCGTGTTCGAGGGCGCGAACCGCGTCGTCGTTGCGATGAAGATACAGGTAGAGCTCACCGAGCGCTTCGAAAGCCGGCGCATAGCCCGGATTGACTTGCGCGGCCTGCTCCAGGTGGTGCAATCCCTCCGGCACGTGGTTTTGCTTCACTTCCAATGCGCCAAGGTCATAAGCCGCGTTGAAATTCGTGGGGTCGAGTTCCAGGGTGCGTTGAAATGAGGCCACGGCGCCATTCACGTCGCCGGCCTGAGCTTGCGTCAAGCCCAGGTAATAGGTGGCCAGCGCGAATTTCGGATCCAATTCGATGGCGGACTTGAATCGATCCGCGGCCCGGGAATAATCCTTGAGGCGGTAGTAATCAAGCGCCTGGAGATAGCGAATGGGCAGTGATGAGGGTTCAACCTGCTCCGCTTGGTGAAGCTTTTCCAGCGACTCTGTGTAGCGCCCGTGCTGGCCGTCAGCCATCGCTTCGGAAAAAAGATCGTAAACTCGAACGCGGTCTTTGGGATCAGGGAGCGCCTTGCCACTGGAATCGGAAAACGTGCCTCCGGAAATGGCGACGTAGCCGAGCGAGCGCAACCGGTCCGCCAAAGCCGGGTCAGTGGGCTCGGATTCCTTGGCTCCTCCCCCGGAAGCCGGCGTGTACCGGCGCTCCAGGGTTTGCAAGCGATCGCGCATTTCGTGCGCCAGTGCCTGCTTTCCCGCCAGCAGGTTTCTGGTCTCGTGGGGATCGGTGCGCGTGTCGTAAAGCTCAGGGCGCGGCGCTTCGATGTATTTCAGCCCATCGGACTGCAGCGCGCGCAACTGGCTCCAATGAAAATGGAGCAGTGGCAGGTAGGTCTCAGCGTACAGGTTGGAAGCGCTGGGGGACGGCTTTCCCACGATGTCACTCAGCAGACTGCGGCCCTGGACACTGGGCGGGATGGGCAATTGCAGGGCCTGGAGAACCGTGGGCATCACATCCACAAGCGAGGCTTCTTTCTCAATCGCCCTCGCCGCCGCGCCCGGCACTTTTATGAACAGCGGCACGTGAAGGGTGGAGTTGTAAACGAAAAACCCGTGGGTTTTTTCCCCGTGCTCGCCCAAGCCTTCGCCGTGATCCCCCGTCACCACGAATACGGCCTTTTCAAACACTCCCAGATCCTTCAGAAATGCGACCAGCCTGCCCACCTGGGCATCGTCGAAGGCAATCTCTCCGTCGTAAGGGCGTCCGGCGTAGCGGCTGGCGTAGGGCTCGGGGGGGGTGTAAGGGTAGTGGGCGTCGTACAGGTGCACCCAAAGAAAAAACGGCTGCCGCGGGTTGGCCTTGAGCCATTCCAGCGCGTTGTCAACCACTTGGTCGCCGCTGCGCTTGACCATGTCCAGACTGGTTTCATCCAGGCGGTTGAAGTCAAAGTGATCGAAGTAAGTTTCGAAGCCTTGATTCAAGCCGAAGCGCGAGTCGAGTACGGCGGCGCCCAGGAAGGCGGCGGTCGAGTAGCCGCGGTCATGCAGCGCTTTGGCCAGGGTCACCGCAGAGGCCGGCACCTTGTTGCCGCTGAAGTCGTGGACACCGGTGGCCATGGGAAAGCTGCCCGTGAACAGCGCGGTATGAGCGGGCAGGGTTATGGGCACGGGGGTGAAAGCATGGGTAAAGCGCGCGGCGGAACGGGCCAAAGCGTCGAGGTTGGGCGTATCAATGGAGCGATCGCCGTAGCAACCCAGGTGATCGGCACGCAGCGTATCGATGGTGATCACCACCACATTGGCCGCATTGCCCTCGGCTCCCGGGCTGGGCCGCGCGGCCGCAGCCCCCAAGAGAATCAAGGCGGATAGCATCCAAGCACGGCAGTAACGTCCGAACGAAAAGGCGGCCGGCGTTTGAGCATTGCGTGCCAGCGCCCGCAGGTCCGTATTGAGACTTCCCGGACGCAGCCTGAGGCGGTTACCCAATATCCCCTCCCTGCGACGATTATAAGGGATTTACAGTGAAACGCTGAAAGCCTGATCGGCACTAATTCTGTGGATGCACTCCCAGGCGAGTTCACGGCGTTGAGTTGCAGCGCCCGGTGGCAGAGTACGGCAGCTTTCGAGATTCGTTTTTGTCAGGAGGTATGATTGGAGAACTTCACCCTTTCCACGGAAGAGCACCGAATGGTTGAGTTGATCGTGACTGGACATACGTACAAGGATATGGCCCATCACTTTTCCCTGAGTGAGAGTACGATCAATCGTCGCACCGTTGTGATATTTAATAAGCTCGGTGTTTCCAACGAACTTGAACTCGTGCTCTTTGCGATTAGCCGCGGGATCATTGATGGTGCGCAACCTGTACAACCTGACTCGCATGCTTGAAGGGCTGGCATAAACCCAACCCCTCTGGTCGCAACCACAACCTGTTCCCGAATAGCGCGGCCTTAGCGTGCGCCCGCGAGCGAATCGGTGATCACTTCGAAGGGCGCCCAATAGTAAGGCTTGCGATAGGGCCCCTCTGAGTGCAGCATCGCCAGCTTGGCCGCTCGCAGGGCTTGCTGCGGAGTGGCCCCGCTGCGCAGTTGAGAATACATTTTTTCCATCAGCTTTGCCGTCGACGCGTCATCAACTTCCCACAAGCCCGCCACCACATTTTGGGCGCCGGCCTCGAGGAAGGCCCAGGCGAATCCGACCAGTCCTTCGCCAGCGTAAGTCCTGCTTCCGGCGCCGCGGCAAGCCGACAGGGTTACGAGATTCGCGTGAATTGGCAATCCAACTACGTCGCGGGCGTAAAGCTTATAAGAGTCGCCGCGCGGGGAGAGAATGATAGCGGAGTCGAGCGGGTCATTGTAATTGGCTTCAGCGTGCGCGGTGAAGTGGATCACGGAAAACTGTTCGGGCTTTGATTCCGCGTAAGCCATGGGTTCGGCCTCGGCCCCCGTCCGGACGACAGCCTGGCTGAACTGGCCCCTGATGCCATTGACCTCGAGCGCCGCGTTCAGAAGCTTTGGAAAACTCTTCTGATCCGGGGGCAGCGGGTCACCGATGAGCAGGAGCGATCCAGTCCGGCGGGGATGGGGCCCTAAGTTTCGATACAACAGATCGAGCGACGGCACCACGGATATTGTGACATCGTCAATCCAATAGTGCGGTTCGGGGCCGGCTGCGGGCAGCGTCTCGAGGTCAAGATTGTGCAGGGCGCCGTCCATCACCACGGCAACGTTAGAGCCGGGAGGAATGAACGGTCGCGCCGGCGCCACGAGGGTCTCGTAAAGCTTCTGCCCCGCATCACCCCCTTCGCGCATCGGATCATGGAGACCTTCAATCGCCCCTGCGTAGGCGTTCACAAGCGCTTCAATCTCTGCCTGAGGAGGAAGTTTGAAGGTTGCAATCCTCGAAGGCGTCACCACCCACAGAAACGATCGAACCGGCGCCAGCCAGTAGGAGAGAAGGATGTTCTTTGAGGCTCGCGCGAGCTTTCGATAGTCATACCGGTGCACCACGACGCCGGCTGGGCCGCTGCCGCCGAGCTTCTCCGTCAGAACGCGCGCCCGGCTGGACTCCGCCACCTTCAATGCGTCGGCCTCCCGGTGCTGCGCCACCAGAAAGTCCACGTAGTCCTGGTAGAAGTGCACGCGGCTCGAAAGATAGCTGATTCGGTACTCGTCCTGAATCAATTCCGAGCGCCTCGCGTTTACGAAGGCGAGAGCAAGTTGAAATTCTGCTTCTGCCTCGTGGTCGCGGTGCATGCCCACCAGAAGATTCGCCAGTCTGCCCCGCGCCTCCAGCATGATGCCCAACGCCTCCGTATCCTTGAGGTTTTTCGCCGCTTGAGTCACTGAGCGGTAGATTTGCTCAGCCGCGCTCGACTGCTGCCTGGCTTCGGCGATACGGGCCGCGTTGATTTGTGGCAAGAGGCCCTCCACGGGATTGCCGACCTGCGCCTCAAGCTCGATGGCTTGACGGTTGAATTCCTCGGCGTGAGCCAGATCGCCAATGGCAATTGAAGTGGCGGCAATCGTGTAGGCCCATTTTGCCGTCCAATACGCGGAGTGCGCCTGCCGCGCCGCGTCGATGGCCTGCTGGTAATAAGAGAGAGCGCTCTTGTCGTCACCTTTGTCCTGAAACGAGTCCGCAAGACGCCCGAGGCTGATGTAGCGATCTGTCAGATCGCCGGTGTCCGCTGCCAGCCGCGCCGCCCGTTCGAACAGGGGAGTCGCCTCCTCAGACTCACCAAGCTGCGCATAGCAGTAGCCGATGTTGTTGAGGACGCGTGCCGTCGAGACTTTGGCCTGGAGCTGACCCAGCAGGGCCAGGGATTGGCCGAACCAGGAAATGGCCTCGTCGTATCTGGCTCTGCTCATGCGCAAGAATCCCAGGTTCCCCAGGACGGAGGCCTCGAGATACGTATCCTTCGACTGCCGGGCAAGCTGTAGCGCATCACGGAGATCTGATTCGCTTCCGGCGGCATCGCCGAGCCGTGTCAGTACCATTCCACGCCGGCACTTGATTTCCGTGACGAGAGGCACGAGATTATGCGCCTCGGCGATTTGCAGAGATTGGTGAAGGAGTTGTTCGGCCCGAGAGTAATGGGAGAACCAGTATTCGGTCAGGCCGCGATCAAGCAAGACCCGGGCCCGGAATTCAGGCGTGTCGACGGGCGCCGGCGCCGGTTCTTGCAGCAAGTTGGACGCTTCAGAAATCTTCCCTTGGGTGAGAAGCACTTCTGCTTTAAGAAGGCGAAACTTCCAGTACCACTTAGGGTTGGTATTGTTTTCGAATTGCCCAAGGCCGCGGTCCGTCAGGGCGAGGGCTTGCTGCAGATCGCCTCGCTCCCGGAGCAGGGTTGCTTGACGAAAAACCGAATCAGGGTCCGACGCAGGGCGTCGAACACACGCCGCCAGCAACAGCAGGAGTAAAAGAACTCTGCAGCCAAAAGAAGTAATTCTGAGCCCTGACACCAGGACCTCACGCCGCCATATTGTAAATGGGGGAATGGCGGGGAATTTCGAGGACCACGGCTCTACTTAAGGCATACCTTCTCCATTGGTAGAGACGTGGGCAGCCAGCACTATACCTTTCACGGCGCAGCCCAGCACGACGCGCAGCATGGCGATGCTCTGGTAGCAGGTGGTGGTCAAACACTCCGCGAGGTAAACCTTGCCGAAGTGAGGCACGTAGATTGCGCCGTCCTCGAGCAATTCCAATCCGTGGAGACCTTCCAGATTGATGGGCGCTGCGAAGGTCCCAAACCGGCTTTTCTCCGACCCCGGTGCGGATTTCAGCCGTCCCGGGTCAATTTTAACCTCTACCGGACAACCAGCGATGCGCAGATTGTCATAATGACTGCCAGCGAAAGAAGCTGACTGTTCGCAGGTGTCCTTGGAATATTTTGACGCCAGTCGCGCCACCACACGGTCGGCCGTAACCACGTCGAGGATGTTGAGTCCCTCAACGGTTGCCATCGCGAGCGTATTGAAAGACCCGCCGGACTCACTTCCCGTTGTGACTGTCCTGGCGGAAGAAAAGGATAGGATGTGTTCATAGCGGAAGCTTTCCGCCCGCGAAGCTGAATAACCTCCGGTAAACGGCAGGGCACTGGGCGCCTGAACTTCAATCACGTGTTGGAACGGCAGCGTAATATGGCCGGATACTCCGCTGGCAAGCCCATGGTAAAGAAACGATTGCTCCATTGGAGTCTCCTATTGGTATTCTACCCTGAAGGGATATCGCCCGATTTCCACGACGCGCGGAGACTCGCTGCTTACGACCAGCGTATAGTCCCCCGCCCGCAGCCTCGAGCGCCCGATCAGCAGATTTATAGTTCCCCCCGCCTCGGGCCTTGGCTGCGACATATGTTCCGTGAACCTGACGGAACCCGACGCGTCCAGTATCGCGCAACTATACCCCGAAGCGCTCTCCACCGCCACATCGAAATAGAGGTCGAAAAAGTGGGCGCCGGGAGGCACAACGATCGCCTGCTGTCCACCGCGGGAGGCAGCGTGCAGCGCGAAGGAGGGTAGAAGTTGAGGCGTGGTGACCGCGGCCAGTTGAGCCCGCAAGCCCGGAATCACGACAAGCTGCTGGTAACCGGCGACACACAGCATCGCCAAGGCTACGAGTGCTGGGGCAAAAGCGGGAGCCATGAACCTCTTCCACCAGGGCGTCTGCTGCCACTTAATGGTTCGCCTTATTGGCTCCCCTGCGGTCTGCGCGTTTGGTTCTTCGAATACGGCGCGCGCGTTTTCAACGAAGACCGCTCCTGTCTGCACCGATTCGGCGCAATCCTGGCATATGAAAAGGTGTTCCTCGAATTGCGCCAGTTCGGAGGCGGTCATATCACCGAGCAGATAACGCTCGACGGCCAGAGTTTGATCAGCTTCTTTATGTTCCATATTGACTCTCCCGAGCCTCCGTAGCTCGCGCTTCGGCTTCAGCCTCGCCGGAAGCGGAGCTGTCGCAGTTTCGGGGGGTAACCCCATGCGTGCAGCTAGGGTCGGGCGAAAGCCGACTGCTGGCCCTTGCTTGCCAGGGCCTTAAACCGTATTAGGGCACGGTGAAGCAGCACCCGTAAATAGCCTCGGTCTACGTTCATGATCCGGCAAACTTCGTCTCGGTCCGCTTCTTCAAAGAAAATCATCTTCAGGAGCTTTTGATCCGCCTCGGGAAGCTCACCAAGCACGATGCGGACCATTTTCTTGTTTTCCTCAGCCAACAGGCTCCCGTCCATATCAATAGTGTGATCGATGGGTTCATTTCCCTCCGGGTCGAACGTCGGGTGCCGGGCACGCGCCTTGTAGAATTCCAAGATAATGTTGTTGCAAACCGAATTGACAAAGGCACCCAGGCGTTCCGGGTGCTCCAAGCCGCGCTTCTGGCGGAGCACCTGCAACACCCTCAGAAAAGTCTCCTGGCGAATATCTTCAATTTCATGGGGGGCCCACCCGCGCCGGCGTAGTTTGATATGCAAGAATTCGCCGAAGTAGGCAGTAAAATGGTGCTCGACGGAAGCATCTCCTTCCGTGAGGCGGCTCACGTACTGCGCGTCAAAATCCTGCATCTCCAAGGTAATACCCGGCTTGCCGCGCTTCATCCTTCGCGCGCATTGAACTGCCCTACACTGTACTCCAAGTCTACCGGAGAGAAATGGAATTGTCGATGCGCCAGTTATCGGCTCGCTTGCGATTTTCATGTTTTCGGCTCGAATTGGACTGCTTCCGTTCCACAAGGAGGATGACTTCCGCGCGACCTCCCCGGGCGGATTACGCCTGTTCAGATCCCACTCCCACGGCATTTGTCTCCATCGTAGGCACGCCATCGATTACCGAGGGCACCCGCTCTTGGCGGGAGGCCGAACCATCCGGCGATTCTCGGGTAGTTCGGCCGAACCTGCCCTTGATGAAATTCTTTGCCGCAATGAAGATAACTTCAGAGACGCCGCCCATCATTGAACACAGTAGAAAGCAGGCTAAGATCCTCATGTGAACTTCCCTATATGTCGTTCGGCACAGGGCCATCCGTGTTGAGCCGGGAGCGAAACCTACCCGATCAGGACCATCGTTTCCACGCACGTGACGCGTCCGCCGCCCAGCGGCTTCGTTCAAACGCCCGTCCATACCGGAATGCCGATCCATGCCGATATGGTCAGGCATATGGTGATGGACTTCCTCCCGGTCGAGAGAATTCCCGGCGTGTGCAATCTGCGTGGAGCCAGTTTGCGCTTGCGCGCAAATTTCACACTCTCGCGCTTCGCGGCGTTCACCCCGGACTGAAGCTCCCGGTTCTGGGCGAAAGGAGCCGCATCAGGGGTGAAACACCAGCGGGCCGCGGAGGATGATCGAAACCGGGCGGTGCGGAAGCTGATGGTGCGTGAGCACCGAAGTCAAGATCCGATCTTCCCAGGCGCGATGCACGAGTTGCCGGACCTCCAGTTCGTGGCTGTCGAATCGATGCTCGCCGCCATGAAGATCCTCCAGAAGGAACCCCTCGAAATCACCGAAGTGATCGAAGACGAGTGCAGCCACCTTGCCGGTGACACCCTCCTCTTCCCTTGCCTCTTCCCGATGTAGCAGTTTGAGCAGCGCCTTGCCGTTGATGCTGCCCAGGCCTGTGCAAGCGTCCCATCCTGGCAGAGAGACGTAGCCGGGTGCCCCGCCGGTGGCGTTGGTGCGTCCGTCGGCAATGTCGCGGAAGATTCCCGCCGCACGATGCGAGTAGAATGTGGGGTTGAGGTACCCGACGCGTTCGTCGAGGTGGGCGTTAATGATGGCGATGAGCGCGGCGTAAAGCGGAGCCGTCTCGCTGGTGCCCCACCACCCAGACGAACTCACACCGCCGAGGACAATCTCATATCCGTTCGCGTATCCGGCGATGTCGGGTACGCCTCGGCCCTTTCGATGCCCCGAATTGACGGACAGCGGGACATGGGCGTGCCGCTGCCAGTGGGGCAGGTCGAAGAAATCGCTGATGCCGCCGCCCGTGATGCCATTGTCGCTCCATGTCACCTCCGTGAAGGCGGAACCCGAAACGTTCCCGATGGTGGTGCCGCCGCACGAGGTGACCCAAGGGTCCGATTCCGGATAGTAGACGTGGGCTTTGCCGTCATAGACCTGGCAGTTCGACCCGTCGTCGCCCGAGGCCACGAACACCGTCATTCCGAACATGGCGGCTTCCTGGAAGGTGGCGCTCACCGCAGCGATCGCCGCCGGAGTCCAGGCAAGGTGCCCCAAGCTGTCGAACTCGGCCCAATCCCAGCTAATGGATAAGACCGACGGCCTCGGCTCGCCAGGAAGAGGATGGACGGCCCGCTTAAGGGCCAAGACCCATCCGTTCTCGTCTCAGGTTGTGAAGTAGACCGCGATATGCGCTCCCTGGGCGACCGATCCCGAAACCTCGATGTCTAGCGTTACCTCGGCGTCATCAGGCCCCCCCGGCGAGTTCGTGGCTCCGTTCACTCCGATGTCCGTGAGCATCGGCGTGACAAACCCCGGACCGATGCCGAGCGCAGTTGTGAAATACGCATTGATGTCGCTCGGAAGGTAGCCGCATGTGCCGATCACCGGATCGCTGAACTCCAGCAAACCGATTGTCTCCTTGCCCATGTGATGCGGCGGCGTGGGAAAGTCATAGAGTTCGGCCACTTGGGGAGGCGTGAGCGTCGTGATGACGGGCAGCGGCACTATGGCTCGCCGCGCCATGCGGCGATTGTCGAGCCCGAATACGCCTTCCACGACCGGCGCGACATCGGCCGGCAAGTGGACCTCGCCCTCGTAGCCCCGGTAGGTCTCGAGTTCTCGCTTGATGGGTCTCGGATGGCCTTCGATCCGCTTGCGCTCTCGCTCGGACTGAGGTTCCACCTCGTAGCGTCCCAATTCCACCGCAAAGGCCTCGTTGATGTGCGAGACCTTTCCGGACACGATCACGGTCCTTTGGGCGGCATTCTTCTCGACGACGTTGAGACCATGCTTAGCGGCAAACTCCGCGACGAGATCGAGGTCGGCCGGTGCGGCGCCGTACTGAGAGCTGAACTCCTCGGGAGTAACGTACCGCCGCTCGCCTGGAGGCGTCGTCGCCCAGTGCTCCTGACCCGGCAGCGCGGGCGCACCCGGCCGTCGCCGTACGGTAATAGTGATCGAAATCATCTCATTGGGGTCGGCCGGTCCGACCCGCTTCGCCTTCGGTACAACATGGCGTGTGCTGTTCTCGAGCCGCTGGTAGTCCTTCGGAATAGGCATTGGATTCATCTCCTCGGGTTATGCACCCTCGCTGAATTATTCGTATCGTAAGAATAGTGTTGAAAGGAGGGCCAGCGTTTCACACCTCAAGCAAAAGGCCGCGAAAAACACTGGCGCGAAGTATGGTAGCAGAAGATGAATTCCGCGTGATTTGGCCATGTGACGTGGGAGGCGATTCAAAAATCGCGTTGTCTAGCTCAGATCGCCGCGTTTCGCGGCCCGGATGGCATAATCCGCTGCGCGGTAAGCCAGGGCCTGGATGGTCGCCGTTGGTTGCTGCCTGGCGGACGTGACGAAGTTGCTACCGTCCACTAGAAAAAGGTTGGGAACATCGTGCGTTCGGCTGTAAGCATTCACGACGGAAGTGCCCGGATCGTTGCCCATCCGGCAAGTTCCCATAAGGTGGCGGCTCGGCATGTTGCTGACAACGTCGTAGGGTTGGCTCCACGTCTTCAGGGCTCCGGCGGCCTCAAGGATCTCGATCTGCTTCGCCATCATCCACTTCATGGTGGCCACGTCATCGGGGTGGTAATCGAACGTGATGCGGACGGCAGGCAAGCCCCAGGCGTCTTTCACGTCGGGATCGAGCGAAACGCTGCTCTTCGCTTGCGCCAGCGAGGTGGTATGGGACAGAAGCGTCATGGTACGGTTGAAGTAGCTCTCAAACGTCCTCTTGAACTCGCTGCCCCATTTGGGCGTATCGGGCGGCAACCCACTCAGAGCGAAGCCGGCGGGGTAGAAATCGAAGCGCGCGTCGATGCCGCCCCCACCATAAAAGCCCCGCTTGGGATCCGTGGCGTAGTAATCGTGGATGAGCCGGGTTACCTGAATGCCCTTGTATTCATTCAAGGGATGTTCGAACAACCCTTGGGCCAAGCCGCCGTTATCCCACATCAGATACTTTCCCACCAAACCGCTCGAATTTGCCAAGCCCTGGGGAAACCGATTCGACTTCGACATCAACAATAACTTGGGAGTCTCGACGCCGTTGGCGCAAACGAAGACGGCCTTGGCACGCTGGAAGATTTCGCGCCGGTTGCGATCGAAGTAGACGGCGCCCGTCGCGCGCCCGCCGTCGTCCGTTGCAATCTTCCGCACGTAACACTCCGGCCGGATTTCGCAGCGACCGGTCTTTTCGGCCACCGGAATGACGCTGACCAGGGTGCTTGACTTGGCGCGCATCTCACAGCCGAACGATTCGCAAAACCCGCAGTTCACGCAGGCCGCGCGACCTTGATAGGGCTCAGAAAGAATCGCAACCGGAGCGGGAAACGGATGCAATCCGAGTTTTTTCGTGGCTCGTTCGAACAGGACGCCGGAGGACTTTACGGGCATGGGGGGCAGCGGGTACGGCTTCGAGCGCGGCGCCTCGAAGGGATTCGCCCCAGCGAGGCCGGAGATGCCGAGTTCGTATTCAGCTTTCGTGTAGTAAGGTTCCAGATCGGCATAGGCGATGGGCCAATCCGCCAGATCAGCGCCGCTCACCTCGCCGACCAGGCTGCGCTCGTGGAAGTCACTCTCATGGAAGCGCCAGTAGTTGGCGGTGAAATGAACACTGCCACCGCCCACCTGCCGTCCGTACTCGATCGCCTTCATGGGTTTGGCGTGGTCCGCATCCGACTTGCGGTAGGTGGTCGGCTGGACCTTCGGGTCGTTCGTCAGACCGGGCTGGAAGGTATACTTGATCTCATCGTGTGAATAGTCCGTTTCGCGCAGGAAGGGACCTTGCTCCAGCACAACAACTTGAAATCCGGCAGTCGCCAGCTCTTTGGCCACCACACCGCCCGCGGCGCCGGCGCCCAGGACCAGGAAGTCCACAATATCGGTGGTTGGGAATGCCACGCCGCTCATTGCTTCTCCTCGTCCACCTGTGCGTCGTAGTAGCCGAACGGCGCCTGGTAGGCCATCAGACCCTCAAAGCCGATCTGCTTCCATCCGGATTTCCCCCGATTGCCGCCGTAGCTTGGGTTTCCCAGAAAGCCGAGCACCGTGTGGGTGCGCAGCAGACTGAAGAAACTCGACGCCTCGATTGTACGGATCAAAGCCATCTGCTGCTCGGCGGCGAGCGAAGCAATCGTCGTCGAGTGCGGAAACAGTTCGCGGCGCTTCTGCTGGAGCTCGGCCATCCCGGTGCGATACGTTTCCCGGTCGTCGGCAGCGAACGTTGAGAGCGCACGGTCGATGAAGTAGATGACACCCGCTTCGCGCGCGCCGGGGCCATCGGTGGAAGGAATGATCTGGGCCGCAACGGCTTCGATCTCTCCCGCGGTGGCGGCGTCCAACGTTTCAAGTCGCGGAGCTGGCGATCCCGCAGCCGCGTGTGCGCGCTGCAGGGCGGATAAAACCTCAGGCCATGCCGCCATCGCAAGGCAGGTTGAGAACCATTGCCGACGTGTTGAGTTCATGGTATTCGTAAACCATCATGGCATGAACGATGCATCCTCGCAAGGCAGGCTAAGAACCATTGCCGTCTTATTGAGTTCACGGTTTTCCTAAAATGTCATGGCATAAACGATGCGTCCTGAAGGCCCCCGCAGCAGGCTACGCAGCCGTCATCGAAGCGCTTCGTTCTGACGCCGAAGCGTTTGCCGATCTCAGGTCACATGAATGTTCTAGTTGGCAAACCGTAGATATAGTGCCCACGTTCGCCTGCTCATTCCTCCGAGATAACCCACTCGGAAACTATGCTAGGTGGGTACCTCGCCGTATTGAGAAACGCCCTTCCACGCCGCAACGCCCCACCACCGAGGCTCCTTGCTACGGGGTAACCTTCAGCATTCCTTGAAGAGGTATATCTGCCGACGACCTTCCAACCATAATCTCAAAATCGCCCGGCACGACCCGCCAGCGCATGTCGATATCAAGCAACTGGAGATCTTCCGGGGTAAGCTTCAGGGTTACGGTCTTGGTTTCTCCCGGATTCAGCGCCACTCGCTCAAACCCCCGGAGTTGCTTGACGGGGGTTGAAACCGGGGCGTATTTCTCATGAATGTAGAGCTGGACGGTGTCCACGCCCCCTCGGTCGCCGGCGTTTTTCACGTCCAGGGTCACGCGCGCCTCGCCGCCCGGATGGATCTCCGCTGGCTCAACACGCAGATTGCTATACTCAAATTTGGTATAGCTCATACCATAACCAAACGGGTAGAGCGGCGTCGCCGGCATATCGGCGTAACCTCGCCGCATCCAGTAAGCCTTGGATGGCTTGTAATTGTAATAGACCGGCAATTGGCCGGAGTGCCGGGGAACGGAGATGGCCAGCCGGCCGGTGGGATTGTAAGTTCCCAAAGAGCACGTCGGCCACCGCCTCGCCGCCCCGCTCGCCGGGTTCCCACGCCTCCACGAGGGCGGGCACGTGTTCGGATGTCCACCGCGTGGAAAGCGGCCGGCCGTTGATGAGCACCACCACGGTGGGAGTCCCCGTCTCGAAGACCGCCTGGATCAGGTCCTCCTGCACTCCCGACAGATCCAGGCTTGCCACATCGTGTCCTTCACCATCGGTGGGCTGGCCGTGGTCGTCGACCCCGTTTGTCCCGTGCTGTCTCTCTCCCACCACCACGATGGCGACGTCAGCGCCTTTGGCGGCCTGCACGGCTTCGGCAAACCCGCTCTTGTCCGTGCCGGTAATTTCGCAGCCACGCACCTGGGTGACTTTGGTTTGGGGTGAGACCGCGGCCTTAATTCCCTCGATGACGGTCGTCACGTGCTGCAAAACCTTCTTCGGCGAATAGTCGCCCAGTTGGTTCATCACGTCATCCGCGTTGGGGCCGATCACCGCCACCGATTTCAAATCCTTCTTGAGCGGCAGCAGGTTCTTGTCATTTTTCAGCAACACGATTCCTTCGCGGCCAGCGCGCAGAGCCAGATCCTGATTCGCTTGCGAGTGCACGACCTGGACGGCGCGGTCCACATTGACATAGGGATTCTCGAAGAGGCCCAGGCGGAACTTCTGCTCCAGAACTCTGCGCAGGGCCCGATCCACCAGCGCCATGGGGACTCGCCCCTCTTCCACGCTCTCGACCAGGGGCCCCATGTAGGCTGGCTCGTAGGTGATATCCAAATCGACCCCGGCCCTCAAGCGCCAGCAGTCCAGCTTCCTTTTGGGTGGGAACGATGTGCTCGTAGAGCAAGGTCCCGAAGCCGCCGCCTTCGCTCTCGACGACTCCTTTGAAACCAATTTCCTGCCGCAATACATCGTTCATCCACTTCACCGAGGCGTGCGCCGGCACATCCTCGATTTCCGGGTAACCCGCCATCACACCCAAGCCCCCGGCTTTGGTGATGGCCCCGATCCAGGGCGGCATAAAATTCTCGCGCAAGGAACGGTCCGACACCTCAATCGCCCCCCGCTCCAGGCCGCTCGCGGGTTCGCTTTGCGTGGGAAAATCCGTCAGCACGGCGATGACCTTGTCAGGGGCAGAGATGTCGGAACCCTGCGTCGCCCGCACGATGGTCTCGCCGATGCGCATATAAAGGTAAGGATCTTCGGTGTAGGCTTCCTCGTTTCGGCCCATGCGCGGATCGCGATCCACCTCCATCACCAGTGTGGAAAGCATGTGGATCCCGACTGCGCGCGCCTCCGCTGCTGCCGCCGCGTAGATCGCCTTGACAAGATCCATGTCGAAGGAACTGCCCACGGCCAGGCCCTCCGGGAAAAACCGTGCCGCCCGGAAACATGGCGCCATGCGTGCCTTCTTCGTCTTCCATGACCGGTATTTTCAGGCGTGTCTGGGTGAGAGCGATTTTTTGCAGTTCGTTGAAGTATTCCGCTTGCTGGCGCGCGCCTTCATGGAGAATCTCATTGGCGAGGGTAAAGAAACCGCAGGCCGGACCGATTTCCTGGGTATACGTTCCGGCCGTGAATTTCTTGCACGCCTCCATCTTCGAGGGAATGTCTTTTCCCAGCTCATCAACATAAACACAGGGCAAATTGAGCTGCCCGACTTTTTCCTTGAGCGTCATCCGGCTCATGAGGTCATCGATTCGCTCCTCGACCGGGCCGTTTCGAATCGAGGTAGATCGGCGTTTGGTCCCCGGCTTGCGCGAGGATCACCGAGATTGACGCCAGCGCCGCACCAGACCCCCACGACCAACCACCAAAAGGTTTTCTTCCCCATCACCTTCAACCTCCCTAAGATGACCAACACCTTCACCACTGCCGTTTTTCAACTCGCGGCCGTTCCGCGCGGCCCATCGCTTTGACCTCAATGGCGGGATGTTCGAGCCCACGAAGTTCCTCGATATTCGCGCAGACTTTCAGCACGGCGTCGGCGATGTCGTCCGTATCCTTCTTCGAACCGAGAAAGATGTGGTGGGGGAGCCAAACGGACTCTTCGTAGGCGGCGCGCTCGGAGATGGGGCAGTGGAAGCTGGTCTTCAAATCGATGGGCGTCTCACGGCCCCAACTAAGCGCCGGCCATTCGCCCGCTCTAGACGGGAAAAGTGCACTCTTGTAAACCGGCTCGTAAAAGAGGCCATCGCAAGGAATCCCTTCCATCTGAAGAGCGCCCAGGAAAGCTGTGCGGGGAATACCGCTGAAATGCTCGGGCAGATACTTGAAGACGAATTGGTACGCCGCGATGCGGGTCTGGCGCTTGTCGCGCTGGAGGAACGCGAGGCCGGGTGTCCCGCGCAGACGCTTCTCGAAGTAGTCCATGTTGGCCTGGCGGACTTTGGCCTGATTCGGCAGGCGCTCGAGTTGCGCGGCGAGAATCACAGCCTGGAGCTCCGTGATGCGGTAATTAAAACCGATCAGGCGGTGCTGGTATTGATCGGTCGCGCTGGCTCTGCCACAGTTTGTGTAGGACTGCGCGCGCTCGTAGTATTCCAGGTTGCTGGTAATGATGCCGCCGCCTTCTCCGGCCGTCATCAATTTGCTCGACTGGAAGCTGAAGCAGCCCACGTCGCCGGTTGCGCCTGCGCCCTTGCTTCGCCACTTGCCGCCGTGGGCGTGCGCGCAATCTTCAATCACCACCAGGTTGTGCGCCTTGGCGATGCGGCAGATTTCGTCCAGGTCGGCGAACCGCATGGCGAGGTGGACGGGTAGGATGGCCCGAGTCTTGGGCGTCAACACCGCCTCGATCAGTTTCGCATCCAGGCAATAAGTGGCGGGGTCAATGTCCACAAATACCGGCACGGCGTTAAGAAGGAGGATGGGCCCGACCGTGCCCTCCCACGTGTAGGCGGGCACGATGACTTCGTCACCAGGCTTGATATTTACTGCTTTCAAGGCAACCTCGATCGCCACGGTTCCGTTCGAGACTGCCAAACCGTATTTCGCGCCGTGATAACGCGCGAATTTCTGCGCGAAAGCGTCAGCGAACTTGTTGGGGAAGGGATAACCGCCCCAGTTGCGGCTGGCGAGTACCTTCTGCAACCCTCGGGCCTCCTCTTGCGTGTAGATCGGCCATGCAGCAAAGGGTATCTTGCGGATTGGCTTACCACCTGTAATTGCGAGTTTTCCCATGGAAATCCCTCCTGCGGGGAGACAACCTAGCCCTTGGATATTACCTTGCGACGCGAGCAATATTGGAGTACGCGGGTTCACCCGCTCCGTTAAGCGCCCGCACGCGGTAACAGAGCGTATGTCCCGAGGGCGCGCTGGTATCACGTCTTCCAGGGGGGTTGGCACATACTGTCGCTCTTTGACGTCTGCGATTTCCCGAAGCGATTCTCCTCCGGCGCGGCGCTGTCGTGGGTATGTTTTCCGGCAATGGGCAATTCTACGAGCTCACTGTTAAGAAAGCAGGGCCGCTATCGTACCTGCCCGTCAAGGTACGTGAGTACGGCGCGGGTGAGGTCCTCACCCCCCTCCTCGGTGAACGGTGACGTGTTAGGCTCATAGCCTCCGCGAGCGAACTCGGCCTTGGTGGGCAGGTAACCCAGCCAGCCATTGGTGTAGCCGAAATAGAACGTGTACGGGAAAGGAGAATGGTTCCGCACGTCCATGGAGATTTCGCAGAAAAGTTCCACGGGCGCGGCCCAGATGGCTATGTCCTTATTGATTCGCAAAAAGCGCACCGGAAGCCGGACCATGGCGGTTCCCGTGCTCGTCGTGCGCAGATAGTCGCTGAGGTCAGGGGCCCAGCCGAGGCCTGCCTTGCGCGGTGTTTCCACCGTCGTCTCACCGAGCGTAAGTTCAACATCTGAGGTCGTTGGGCCCAGACGTGCATTGGCCGAGATGATCGGGTCGCCTAGCAGTACTTCAAACTGCTTCAGGTGGCCGCTCTCGAAGTCGGGATAGACCGTGTAAATGGGAGCCTGGTTGCCCGCCGCCCCGTTGATATAGAGCATTGGCGCTCCCAGTTTCTCCTCCACGTAATCCGCCACGACGCCCGGAGCGTCACCGGTAATCAGGGTATTCTGGCCGCCAAGGACAGTGCCGTGCATGCCGTAGTTGACGATCAGGGCAAGCAATTTTCCATCGGCCTTCTCCAAACGGAGGAGCCCAATCTGATGATCGACGGGTCCCTCCGGATTCAGACCCAGAAACGCCGGTCCCTCCTCATTTCGCGCCCGACGGTTAATCGTTGCGCTCGCGTATCCCCAGCCGACCCCCAGCCGTGCCGGCTCCAGCTTTTCCCGCGCTTCCTTGATTCCCTCGAGCAATTGCTTCTTCACCTGGGCCGTGTACTCGCTGTTGTGATCGTGCTCGTACCGCCCCTTTAGGAAGACTTCTCCCAGCCCCGGCGGTCCCACCTCCGGAGCGGAATGCGTGTGAGTAACACTCCACCACACCTGGAGACGCTTGATTCCTGTCTGGGCGAAGAGTTCCCTGGTGATTTCGTCATAAACCGACGGGGAGTAAAGGCAGATGTCCGTCGATATCAGGAAGAACTGAGTCTTGCCATCGTCCATCGCCACGATGCGATGGAAGATGTGATCGTGTACGCCGGTCGATTGTCGCGGGTTATAGCCCAGGAGCCATTGCGGCTTGTTCGGGGTGATGTCAATTTTGACCAACGAGGCACGAAACTGGCCGGCCAGCTCGGTGCATGAACCCAGCGCGAAAGCCAGCAAAAAAGCAGGAATGATCAGCCTCCCGTACCACGGGTTTACGCCTGCGAATTGCCTCGCTGCCATAGTTCACTCCCTGTGCTACATTTCAGAAACCTGATGGATTGGTATTCTCAAGCATCGAATCAGGGTACTCGCCGGCCAGCTAAGGGCCGGTCCGCGGTGCGAGCGCACCGTTGTTTCCGCAATTCGAAGCCGAGTTCGCAGGCCGTCCTGCGGAAAATCATCCTCTCGGAATTGAACCCACTTTTCACTGCAGTTTCTCACACGGCCCGCATGATATGGCGATCTAACTACGGTGTCAAATCTGTATTGTCCGGACACCCCCTTATCTTATTTGCCACGTCTCACGGCGCGCTCTACTGTGGTGACGCTGGGAAGGGTAATCTTAATCTGGCAGGTTTCCTGCTATGGGCGAGTGGGTTCGCAACCCCATTCAACGAGTAAGGGCAATTGCAGCCTCCGGGCGAGTTAGGGATTCTGACACGATACGGCTCGATGGCTTCTGCCAGCCTGTCTCCTATTTCCGGGAAGCCGGCAGCACGGTTTCGAGCGCGAGCTGCAGCACCTCGGCCAGATGGTAGGCGCGCCGGCCGGTGCTTTGCAGGATCTGTTCGCGGCAACTGAACCCATCCGTCACAATCAGGGTTTCGGGGCTGGCGGCGCGGACGGCAGGCAGCAACACGCGCTCCCCGATCGCCTGGGCCACCTCGTATTTCTCGGCATCGAATCCAAACGGGCCAGCCATTCCGCAGCAACCGGAGTCCGGAACGCTCAGTTCGATTCCCATTTTGCGCAGCAAAGACCCAGCGTCCGCCGACTTCATGAGCGCTTTCTGGTGACAGTGACCGTGCAGAACCGCTCGGCGTTCGAGCTTCGGTGGAGCATATCCCGGCGCGTAGCGGTCGAGAAATTCACTGAGAAGAAAGGTCTGGCGGCGAAGTTGATCCGCCCGCGGATCTTCGGGAAACAAGTTGCGGAGTTCGTCGCGGAACACCGAAGCGCAACTGGGTTCGAGAACGATCACGGGAGTGCCCGCTTGGATTTCGGTTTCCAGGGCGTCGAGGACGCGGCGCAAATAGCGCTTGGCATCATCCAGCATCCCGAAATCGTACAGAGGGCGGCCACAGCACAGTTGTCGCGAGAGAATGCACGGCTCGAACCCGGCGTGTTTCAGCACTTCCACCGTGGCCTGACCGGCCTCCGGATGGAAATAATTGGTGAAGGTATCCGTCCAAAGAAGAACTCTCTTGCGCGATGATGCTTCCGCGAGGAGGCTGCGGGCACAGGGTTTGGTCTGCTATCGGGATCCGATGGCTGTGGGCCCAACTTCGGAAAGTTTGGGGAGCCAGCCGAGGAAACTGGCGAGCGGCGGGAATGCTCAAGAGCTTCTTGAACGTCTGCCGCAAGCCGGGCGCATTGATCAGCGCATTCGAAATGCCCGGTGCGATCGATCCCAGTCCGCGCCCACTTGTCGATCCAGCCAAAAGCGTAGGCGCGGAGCGGTCGCAGCCGGCTTTTCGTAGTAGTGGGAAAGGAACTCGGCCTTATACGTGGCAATATCCACGTTAACGGGGCACTCGCCCTTGCATGCTTTGCAGGAGAGGCACAATTCAAGTGACTCCTTCACGTGTTCGTCTTTCCAGCCGCCTTTCACCACTTCTCCTTGGAGTAACTCGAAAAGCATGCGCGCGCGGCCGCGCGTGCTGTGTTCCTCTTCGAGAGTCGCCCGATAGCTGGGACACATCGTGCCGGCGTCGCCTTTGCGGCACGCGCCGATGCCGATACAGCGCAGCATGGCTCTGGAAAAGAGCTCCCTCGTCATCGGGAAACTTGAAGTGCGTGCTGGTTGGCATAGGGATGGTAATCCGCGCCGAGCCGCAGGTTCTCAGCTGGCAGATACGCATCCACGACTTTGTGCGGATTCATTTTTCCGTCCGGATCCCACAAAGTTTTGAACTTGCGAAAGGCTTGTATCAATTCCGGGCCGAACATTTTCGGCAGCAGACTGGCACGCGCCTGCCCATCGCCATGCTCTCCCGAAAGCGAGCCGCCATAACTCACCACCAAGTCGGCGGCGCGGTCGAGGAATTCGGTGAATTTGCGAATGCCCGGTTCACTCAGCAGATCGAAGCTCACTTGCATGTGGATGCAACCATGCCCAAAATGGCCGTAAAAGCCGGCCTGGTAGCGGAACTCGTCGAGAAGCTTGCGGAGGTCGCGCAGGTAGGCGCCCAGTTTTTCGGGCGCCACCGCGGCGTCTTCCCACCCTTCCCACATCAATGGTGCTCCGGGCATGAATTGCGCGCCGCGTGGCCCAGCCTCACGGACTTGCCAGACGGCTTTGGCTTCGGCTTTGCTATAGAGCCGCATATTCGGCGCACCCGCCCCGCGGCGAAGGCCTTCCATCATTTGGCGAGCGCGGCTTTCTGCTTCGCTCGCGTCGTTTGAGCCGAACTCGGCCAGGAGAATCCCGCCTCCTTTCGGCATCAGTTCGACGCCCGCCGTGCCTTTCTTGGTCAGAGTATCGACCATTTTGCCCTCGAGTCCTTCGAGGGCGATGGGACCGAACTCGAGAATCTGCGGGACATCGTCCGCGGCGATGTAGGGGTCGTCATAGCCGAGCCCGACGAGCCAGCGCTGTTGGGGACTGTCAATTAGTTTCAGGCGGGCGGCAAGTACCGTAACGCACGTGCCTTCTGTCCCCACCAGCGCGCGCGCCACATGAAATCCATTTTCGGGTAAGAGCGCATCGAGGTTGTAGCCGGACACCCGGCGTGGAATTCGAGGATATCGTTCGCGCACCAACGGCGCGTAGGCGTCGCGAATCTCCGTGAGGCCCCGGTAAATCTCGGCGCGACGGCCATCCTCAGTGAGAATCGACTGGAGAACGCTCTCGCTCGTGCGACCCACCTTCATTCGGGTGCCGTCATAGAGCAAGAGGTCGAGTTCCTCGACGTTGTCGACGGTCTTTCCTCCCATTATCGAGTGCGTACCGCAGGAGTTGTTTCCGATCATGCCGCCCAGGGTGCAGCGGCTGTGCGTCGCGGGGTCGGGACCGAAGGTGAGCCGGTGCGTTTCGGCCTGGTTTCGCAAGACGTCGAGCACCACCCCCGGCTCGACGCGGGCGAATCGTTCGTCCGGATCGAGCTCCAGGACCTTGTTCATATACTTGCTGAAATCGAGCACTACGGCGACGTTGCAGCACTGTCCGGCCAAGCTTGTCCCGGCTCCTCGCGGCAAGACGGGCGCCCCGAACTTTCGGGCGGCCGCCACGGCTGAAATGACGTCGTCGGCGTCTCGGGGTACGACAAGGCCTATGGGAATTTGATGGTAGTTGGAGGCGTCGGTTGCGTAGAGCGCCCGGCTTCCGGCGTCGAAGCGCACCTCTCCGCGAATTCTTTTGCGCAGCTCACTTTCGAGAGCGCGAGCTTCCGGAAACGCGTCAACAGGCTTTCCATGTGAGCTCAGGGGTAGTGGGTCCATGGTCGCAATCGGTATGGCGTGGCACGGGCGTCCCGCCCGTGTCTGGGCAGGTCTTATGCCTGCCCTGCATGATGTGGGGCCGAACGGCATTCGCCAGGGCCAGCGCCGCTGGCCCCTACAGCAAGGGCGCCCATAAGCGGCCCCTATGGCTTGGCCGCGGCTTTTGCCGCAGGCGCCAACTTTTCGAGCGCCGCCATCAAGCCGCCCGCTCGATGCGGCACACCGGCGAGGCGAAGTCCCATTTCGACTCCGCCGAGAGTTCCCATCAGCATTAAGTCGTTGAAGTGGCCCAAATGGCCAATCCGGAAAGCCTTGCCCTGCAGCTTAGAAAGTCCCGCGCCGAGTGACAAATCGAAATTCTCGAGGATGATTTTTCGGAGATGATCCGCGTTGTGCCCTTCCGGTGTCAACACCGCGGTCACCGTGCTGGAATAATCTTCCGGCGCCTGGCAAACGATCTCCAGGCCCCAATGAGAAATGGCCGCGCGCGTGGCCTGCGCGTGCCGGTCATGGCGGCGGAACACATTTTCCAGGCCCTCTTCCTTGAGCATGAGAATGGATTCTCGCAAGCCGTAAAGGAGATTGGTGGGTGGCGTGTAGGGGAAGAACCCAGCCTTGTTCTGTTTGAGGATGTCTTGCCAGTCCCAGTAAGCCCGCGGCATTCGGGCGCTTTCGTTGGCGCGGAGCGCCTTTTCGGAAACCGCGTTGAAACCCATGCCCGGTGGCAGCATCAGCCCTTTTTGCGAGCCGGCAATCGTGACGTCAATGCCCCACTCGTCATGTCGAAGGTCGATCGCGCCCAACGACGAGATGGCGTCAACGATCAAGAGAGCAGGATGATGAGCGGCGTCCATAATTTTTCGGACGCCCGCTATGTTGCTGGTGGCGCCGGTGGAGGTTTCATTGTGAACTACCATTACGGCCTTAATCTGATGCGTCGTATCGGTGGTCAGGCGCGCTTCGAGTTGCTGGAGATCCGCGCCCCTTCGCCAGTCTCCCGGCACGCAATCAACTTGCAATCCGAGACTTTGCGCCATGCGCCGCCAAAGATATGCAAAGTGCCCCACGTCGAACATCACGACGCGGTCACCAGGTGACAGCGTGTTGACGATGGCCGCCTCCCAGGCGCCCGTTCCGGAACCCGGATACATGATGACGGGACCGCTGGTTTTGAAAATAGGGCGAATCCCTTCCAACACTTCGAAGCCTAACTCAGCAAATTCCGGCCCGCGGTGGTCGATGATCGGGCGATCCATGGCGCGGAGGATCCGATCGGGGCAATTGGTTGGTCCCGGAATTTGCAGGAAATGACGACCTGTATGAATCATTGATTCTGCTCCATTCTAAGGCTGGCGGTTCCAACCACTAGGGTTTTGATGAAGTTCTATGCCGTTCGGAGCCCCACTGTGTGCAGTCCCCGGAAAACGAGCTTTACTATAACACCAAAATCCGCTCAGGGATGTCGGATAGCCGTCAACTGGGGCACTGCATAGCGGCAGACTGGATTCCGGCGCTGAAGGGCGTTTATGGTTCCAAATCCAGCAAAGTAACCACTCATCATAGTTTGCGAGCGCCCCGTCGCTCAACCGAAATTTCGGATTGCCATGCGCACTCGTTGATAAACACTGGGGTGCACGAAAATGGAGTGTTGAAGGGAGGAATGGAAAAGAGCGCCGTATATGTTTCTTCTGTCCATTCATTGGTTTTCAAAGGATGACGCGATGGATAAGCTATCCGATTTGAAATTAAAGTATCGATTCTTCATGGGGACCTACCGGTATCGCCAGCTTGATTGGCGTCCGAGTGCGGTACTGGAGAAGCCGCTCTCCCAATCGCGAATTGCCGTGGTGACGACCGCAGACTTTTTCCGCCCCGAGCAACCGCCATTCGATCCGTCGATTCGCAGCGGCGATTATTCGTTCCGTGAGATTTCGGTCGAAACCGATCTGGATACATTGCAGATCGCCCACGTGGTACTGCCGATTTCGAGCTTTGCTGAGACGGAAGGAACCGTCACCAGCATGGAGGGCAGAGTCCAAAGACTCCATGTGGCCACCGCTCCTCCGGGCAAATCGCAAGGAGCGGATGAACGGATCAGTTGCACCGGTTGGGAAATGGCGACGAGGTGGAAATCCGCGGCCCCTTCGGCAACGACTTCGACGTGCAAGCAGCCCGCGGCAAGGACCTGCTCTTTGTGGCCGGTGGGATTGGATTGCCCCCGCTGCGCTGCTCGATTTGGAATGTCCTGGATGAGCGCGACTGTTTCGGCAAGGTGACTAACCTTTACGGCGCCCGGACGCCGGCGGACTTGGTTTACAAGGATGAACTGGAAGCGTGGGGAAGGCGCTCGGACGTGGAACTGCTCGTGACGGCGGACGTGGCTCCGCACGATTGGACGGGAAATGTGGGGGTGGTCCCCATTTTGTTCCAGAACGTCACCCTTCGCCCCGAATCTAATCTGGCCTATGTCTGCGGCCCGCCGATCATGATCAGGTTCGTGGTCCGGGATCTCCTCACCCGCGGGTATTTTCCCCCAGCTCGTATTGCGATTTGTTGGGCATGCGATCACGGGTGTTACGGGCATGGCGGCAGTGGGCGCGGACGCGAGCCGGTTGTGGGGCGGCCTGTTACTGACCGATGGGTCGCTGGTCGGACTCTGGTCGCCCCTCGCCATGCTGGCAGCTTTAGCCATCCTGGCATTGATCTCCTATGGCATTCAGCGCGCGGGCGGAGCCCAGGTGAGGACGGCGCCGGTATGGTACTGCGGAGAAGAAGACGCTCCGGCCGCAGTCCGTTACCCTGCCAGCAGTTTTTACTTACCCTTCAAACACGCTTTCAAGGGAATTTATCCCAGCGGACAAATCCACGTGCCGAAATTCTCGGGTCCCCTTCGTCGCGCGCTCGACTTTGACCAGTGGGTGTATACGCCTTTCATCAAGATGATTGACCGGGCTGCCGGCCGCGTGAGCCGAACGCACGTCGGAACCCCGCAAATCTATCTTTTGTGGATCGTGATTGGCGCCGTTTTGGTAACAGGAATTCTTCTGTGGGTGAGGGGGTGAGGAGTCCGTAGGGGCGGCCTTGTGCCTGCCTTGGGCGACCACGAGGGTCGCCCCTACGATGGCGGCTGCGCCGCTCCCTGTTAGGTGCAGAGAATTTGATGAATACGACGGCAAAACTAAAACTTTTTTTCCCTCGCCCCCTTGGGGGAGAGGGAAGAAGTGCTATTGGTTTTAGTATCCGGATGCATGAAAGCAGGCGGCGAAGCCGCAGATCGAGGATTCCGAGGAGATGGGCATGACGATTACCGAGCAGTCGACCATTCCGCGGGTTGAGGAAACAGTTGCCGCACGCTGCGACGGTGGTTTCCTGTCAGGTACGCAACCGCAAGGTGGTGGGCGGCAGTCATTGCCGTCGTGGTGAGCATTTTGACCATGGTCGTTATGATTCGGGCGGCGTACAGAGTGTTTTGGGGAGAGCGAGGCTCGATAAGCACCTCCGCATCAGTTGTGAGGGAAGTGCCGGCCCGCATGTGGGTCCCCATGGTGTTCTTGGCCGGAATGTGCGGACTGCTTGGAATTTACCCCCAAATGCCATACCCGTTACTGAACCGCGCGGCGGTAGTGCTGGCCACCTTGGGAAGATAAGAGGTGCGAGTATGTTAAAGGGTCTTTGCCGAAAGGCGCTTGGCAAAGCGCTTTGGGTGTATCACGCCAACTGTGGAGCGTGCAACGGGTGTGATATCCAAGTCATCAATGTTCTAACTCCGTATTATGACGCAGGGCGTTTTAGGATCAAGCTTGTGGGGTCACCCCGGCACGCGGATGTCATCTTGATTTCCGGCCCGGTCACACGACAAGTCGTGCCAGCGCTCAAAAGGTTGGTGGAAGCCGTTCCCAATCCGAAGCTAACCTTCGCGATCGGCTCCTGTGCCACGGGAGGCGGCTGCTGGTTCGACACCTATCTGGCATGACGAACCCCTCCGCGGTAAGGTTCGCGGAGGGGTGCATGCCGGCGGGGAACGCTCCTTGTCCTCCCCAGGCCGACCAAGGGTTCGGGGGAGGAGGTGAGCACAAGATCCTATGTGGGCATTCTTCGATTGGAGAGTATGAAGGAGGCTCAAATGAGGAAAAGGGCTACTGTTGTGGGAGCAGGAAACGTGGGCGCTACCTGCGCTTTCCGCCTGGCGGACAGAGGGTTAGCGGACGTCGTAGTAGTCGATATTCTCGAAGGTATCCCGCAAGGCAAGGCGTTGGACATTTTGGAGGCCAGCCCCGTGGCGGGCGTCGACGTCAAAATCACGGGCGGTAACAATTATGAGCCGACCGCCAACTCCGACATTGTCGTGGTGACGGCCGGCTTCCCCCGTAAGCCGGGGATGAGCCGGGACGACCTCCTGTGGGCCAACTATGACATCGTCAAGGATTCCGTGGAGAGCAGCATCTAGTATTTTCCCAACTGCATTCTGATTGTGGTCACGAATCCCGTCGATGCCATGTGTCACGTGGCGTACCGGGTCAGTGGCTTTCCCAAGAACCGGGTGATCGGAATGGCCGGCATCCTGGATACAGCTCGCTTCCGCACCTTCGTAGCTCAGAAGCTGGATGTATCCATAAAAGACGTCACGGCCTTCGTCCTGGGTGGCCATGGCGACACCATGGTGCCTTTAGTGCAGTATACGAGCGTCGCCGGTATACCCCTGGCGGACCTGCTGGACGCTGAGACGATTCAAAGCCTCGTAAAGCGTACGCGAGATGGAGGCGCTGAGATTGTCAAGTATCTGAAATCCGGCAGCGCGTACTATGCCCCTTCGGCAGCCGTTGTCGAAATGGTTGATTCGATTCTCCATGACCGAAAGCGGGTACTCCCTTGCTCCGCCTTCCTGGAAGGCGAGTACGGGATCCACAACCTCTTCGTCGGGGTGCCCGTGAAGCTCGGAGCGGGAGGAATCGAGAAAATCTTCGAGGCTAAGCTTACCGAGGAAGAGAGTGCGGCTTTGCAAAAGAGCGCTGCCGCTGTGGGAGAGCTTGTCGACGTCATGGCATCCAAGCTGGATCAAGCTGCCGCTTAGGCAGCCGGGGGTATCCAGCCACCGGGTCCCTCAATCTTTCCTGCCAGATCGGCAGTCCAGGACCGGATTGTGGATAGTCCAGGACTGCGCACGATTGCACAATGGTTTCCGGTCGTAGACATTATGTCGCTGAGGAGAAAAACATCATATTTTGCTGGTTTACCAGTCAAAATGGATGGAGAAGTGCTCGAAATGTTGTGGGGGCCTCAAAATCGGACAATTAGCCCCTGCGGGTCCGCTAAATGGCGCTCTACCCCTGAGGTTCAAATGCCTGACGCTCCCGCAGCACCGAAAGCCCGAAAGTTCCGGGGCCAAGTCTTTATTGATTGGAACCGCTGCAAGGGCTGTGGTTTCTGCATTGAATTCTGCCCGCCGAAAATCCTGGCCTTTTCGGAGGAGTTCAACAGCCATGGGTACCACCCGCCCTACCTAGCGAAGGAAGAGGCATGCACGGGTTGCGATTTGTGCGGGTTATACTGCCCGGACTTTGCGATTTTCGGGGTGCGCGTGCCCCAGAATTGACGATTGCCGATTGTCGGTTGGCGATTACCCAACGTTCATCGGCGATCGAAAACTCCCGAAGGTTGAGTCAAATGGCGCGAAACGATTGTGGCTGGCGTTTTTTACAATCGTCAATCGACAATCGAAAATTTTATGACACTCACCACTGCTAATCCCGCATCCGTGCTTACCGGGGCGCACTTCCTGGACGGCGATTGCGCCTGCGGCGAGGGAGCGATTGCGGCAGGCGCCAATTTTGCTGCCGGTTATCCGATAACTCCCTCCACCGAGGTCGTCGAGCACTTTGCTTCGCGCATCCCCACCGTCGGCGGCGTCTTCCTCCAGATGGAGGATGAACTTGCCTCATCGATAGCCATAGTCGGCGCAGCCTGGGGTGGCGCCAAGGCTTTCACGGTCACCTCCGGCCCTGGCTTTTCGCTGATGATGGAGCACTTGGGTTACGCCGCGATGACGGAGACCCCCCTGGTGCTGGTGGATGTGCAGCGGGGCGGGCCCTCCACGGGCTTGCCCACCCTGCCGGGGCAGGCGGATATGATGCAGGCGCGTTGGGGGTCGCATGGTGACTATGAAATCATCGCCCTGTGCCCCAACTCGCCCCAGGAATGCTTCAACCTGACGATTGATGCCTTCAATCTCGCGGAGGAATATCGCACCCCGGTGCTGGTCATGATGGATGAGTGTGTGGGGCACATGACGGAGAAGGTCATGATTCCGCCTGCTGAGGAGATCAAGATTTTTCCCCGCCGTTACACTTCTCTGCCTCCTTCGGAATATCTACCGTATCGGCCGGGGCCTGACGGCATCCCGGAAATGGCGAAAGCGGGGGAGGGGTACCGCGCCGAGGTCACCGGCTTGACCCACGACGAACACGGTTATCCCGCCATGAACTGGCAGGCGCAGCACAAACTGGTGAGCCGGCTGGTGGGGAAAATCCGCAATAACGCGGACCGCATCGCACGCTGGGAAGAGCACGGGTTGGAAGACGCCGACGTCGCGGTGGTGGCGTATGGCATCACCTCGCGCGTGGCGGAGCGGGCCGTGCAGATGGCGCGCGCCGAAGGGCTTAAGGCCGGCCTGCTGCGGCCCGTGGTGGTATGGCCTTTCCCGGAAAAGCGCATCCGCGAACTGTCCTTGCGGGTACACGCCTTCGTGGTCGTGGAGATGAATTACGGCCAGATGGTTTATGAAGTCGAGCGCTGCGCCGCCGGCCGGGCGCGTACTCTGCTCTTAGGGCACGGAGGCGGCATGGTGCACGAGCCGGAAGAAATCCTGCAAGTGATTCGCGAGGCGGCGGCATGAGCACCTTAATCAACCCGGTCGAACCCTTTCTGCGCGCGGACCGCATGCCGCACATCTGGTGTCCGGGCTGCGGCATCGGAACCACCGTCAACTGCTTTGCCCGGGCGTTGGTGGAATCGAAGCTGCCGCTCGACAAGGTGGCCGTGGTCTCGGGAATCGGCTGCACGGGGCGGGTGGCGGGGTACATCCACCTCGATTCCTTCCACACCACGCATGGCCGCGCCATTCCTTTTGCCACCGGCCTCAAACTGGCCAATCCCGGTCTGCACGTCGTCGTCTATAGTGGCGACGGCGATCTCATTGCCATCGGCGGCAACCATTTTATTCATGCGGCGCGCCGCAACGTTGATATTACCGTTATCTGCGTTAATAATTTCACCTATGGCATGACGGGCGGCCAGGTCGCGCCCACCACGCCGGTCGGCGCCATTGCCACCACCTCGCCTTACGGCTGCTTCGAGCGGCCGTTCAACCTGCCTTTCCTGGCGGAATCGTCGGGCGCCGTCTACGTGGCGCGCTGGACGGCTTTCCACGTTCGCCACATTGCGCACTCCATGGTCGAAGCCTTCAACAAGAAGGGCTTCGCGTTCATTGAAATACTCTCGCCCTGTCCGACGCTCTACCAAAGACGCAATAAGATGGGTGACGGGCTCGACACCATGCGCTTCTACAAGCAGCGGAGCATCATCAAAAACGGCGCCCGCACGCATGACGTGGACATCAATCTGCAAGGGGACATCATTGTCGGCAAATTCGTGGACATTGAGCGCCCCACCTTGCAGCAAAGCATGGATCGGCAACTGCGGCAGACGCTCCGGGAGCGCTACGCCGGCGGGGGAGGAAACTGATGGCGGCCACGGAAATCCGCATTGCGGGATTCGGGGGCCAGGGCGTAATCTTGGCGGGCATGGTGATGGGCAAAGCCGCGGCCATCCACGACGGAAAATTTGCTACCCTGACCCAGAGCTTCGGCCCGGAGGCGCGCGGAAGCGCCTGTAGCGCCCAGTTGATCGTCTCCGACGAGCCCATCCTTTACCCTTACATCACCCAGCCCGACATCCTGGTGGTCATGTCGCAGGACTGCCTGGCGCGGTTCGTGCCGGACCTGAAGCCGTCGGGAATGCTGCTCTACGAGGAAGACCTGATTCATCTGGATCATACTGCTGAAGCCCTTCGTCATTTTGCCATCCCGGCGACACGGTTCGCGGAAGGGTTGGGCCGCAAACTGGTGCTCAACATGGTGATGGTCGGCTTTGTCACCGCCCTGACCGGACTCGCCACGGCCCCAGCCGTCCGCCGAGCGATTGCCGATTCCGTGCCCAAAGGAACCGAAAATCTGAACCTTGCCGCCTTCGAAAAAGGCTTGGAATTCGGCCAGAGCCTGCTTTCCGCCCCGAATGTAGACCTTGTAGCGCGACCTGTTCTGTAGGTCCGCGGTTCGTCCCCCAATAACCGCGAAAAGCCTACCCTGGCGGGAAAATACCGCTAATTCCCAGCCCATACTTCCTATCGTCCCTCGGTTCGAGGAACGAAGCTTTGGAGAAAAACCCTTCCCCATCGGCGTACGGAGCGAAGCTTTGGAGTGCGTGCAGCTCGCTGCCGCTTTCCTCCCCGCGAGCTCGCTCGCGGGAAGGCTCGAATGTCGAGCCAGCCATCGGGCTAGGAAAGGGCAGGACTTCAGGCCAGCCAGCAAGCGGGCTGGCGAAAAAGCGGCAGCAAGCTGCACGCACTCCAAAGCTTCGCTCCGGTTGCCCTCACAAGCTGCGGGAAGCGGCGGGCTGGCACTACGGTTATGCTATCTGCGGGGAGAGCCTTTCCTCTTCCGGCCCGGGACAATGCGTGTATCACTCGAGGCCCAACAGCCCAGGCGATACGAGCGGCTGTAACCTTCCGATAGATTCGCGATGGTCACTTTCACCGTTCCGCCCGCGTCACACGAATAGCTCTCCTCTGCCTGCCGCTCGAGACCCTGCTCAAGGTGGGCGATGGGCATGCGGCTAAGGTCCGAATTGTTGCGCAGCGCCGGGTCAAACGCGAAGCGAATGTCGTCCCAGACGGTGATGTCTCCGGCGGGGCGTCCGTCATCCGCGAGATGACTGCATTCGAGGTAGCGGAAATGGCCAATGTTATGGACCGGCGTGTACTGGCGCGACTGTACCAGCGGCGGCTCTCCGGGCGCCGGTAATTGCGTTCCCTTGGAGAACAGTGGATCAAAAACCACGGTTCGGCCTGCGTCGGCTTCTCGCCACACCCCGAAGTGGCGAGTGAACTTGTCGCGCAGGACGTACCCTGCCTGGGCATCGGCCTGTATCGCCAAACCGATGGCGGTGGCGGAGCGAGTGTAGGCGGAGCGTCTCACCCGGCGGCCGAACACCTCGCGGAGCATGCGCGCCACAATCGGAAGCTCGCTTCCGCCACCCGTGACGTAAAGGGCTTCGAGATTCTGCTCCCCCGCCTGAGCCGAGGCCGAAGATCCCGACGGCCCATACCCATGCGCCTCGAGCAAGTCTTCCGTGGCGTGCAAGGTCTCCTGAACCAGCGGCTGGCAGCGCTCATAGAAGTCAGCGACTCGCAAAGAGACCTCCGGCCAGCCCTCCCGCACCGCCCCCAAGTCAACAGAGATATGCCGCGTGTTCGGGTGCAGGCTTTCCTTCTGGGCGCGGCACTCTTCGTGAAGGTGAAACATCTCCGCCTGCGAGAGGCTGTCGCGCTCGCCAGCGCTTATCCCCGCCGAATCGAGAGCCAACTCAGCGAGGATTTCGTCAAAATCGTCTCCGCCGAGCGCGCCGATACCTTCCGAAGCGATTACGCGCTGTTCGCACTCATCCAACTCGACCAGCGAGGCATCAAAGGTTCCCCCTCCCAGGTCGTACACAAGGATTTGGCTCTTGGCTTCTTTCGGCCGCGAACTCCGGTCACGGTGGCCAAACTCGATGCTCGCGGCGGAAGGTTCATTCAAGAGTCCCAAGACATGGAAACCGGCTTGCCGAAAGGCCTCCGCCGTCAGGAATCGCTGGTTGCTGTTGGCGTTCGCCGGGACTCCGAGCATCACCTCGAGAAGGCCGGCTTCAACCTTGGGCAAGTTGGAATGTTCGAGCAAGTTGATCCGCAAGGCCGAACACAGCTCGCGAAGCAATTGGAGCATGGGTACGGTCTGGGTGGCGATCTGAACCAGCGTTTCCGGGCCGGCCCCCTCCAGCGCCCGCTTGAGCGACCGGACCACCGTCCAGCCCGGTTCTTCCTGCGCCGCCCAAGCCTCCCATCCGTAGACGCGTCTCTGGTCTTTGACGGCAACCAACGGAGGGAACCACTCGCGGGCCGCTCCATCCGGAGCATCGAATGACACCACGGGGTAGTTGCCCCGATCTACAAAGGCAACAATGATTCGAGTTGTGCCGAAATCTATTCCCAGCCTCATGTTCTAACTCACCGTGAATAGCGGTTTGATTATAACAGCAAGGCAGCGCATCTCTGGGCGGTACCTGCTGTCAGTTTGAAGGATGAAAGCAACGTGCGATTCGGCCGGGGGTCAATGGAGTGTTGCAGCGGCGAGTTCACCTCGCCAACTGGCGGCGTGAAGCCGCCGCTACATCAAATTGGCCGACAACCCCCGGTTCGCATCGAAGCTGGAACCGAATCGCCGACTGGCGGTTTAGCCTCTTGTGGGGTCCGGGGATAGCCGGACGAGGAGTTTGCCGAAGTTCCGGCCATTAAGTAATCCCTGGAAGGCGGCAACGGCGTTTTCAAGACCCTCCACCACATCCTCGCGGTACTTCACCTTGCCCGTGCGCAGCCACTGGATGATCTCCCTCTCAAAATCGCCTTTTTGAGCCGCGAAATCGTGCACAATGAAGCCCCGAAATGTCAGTCGCTTGACCAGAATTGCGCTCATCAGCGCCGGAAGGCGATCCATTGACCGCGACGCCACGGTTGAGTTGTACTGGGCGATCAGTCCGCACACCGGCACGCGTCCAAAGAGATTCATGAGCGGGAGAACGGCATTCAATACCCGGCCCCCCACGTTCTCGAAGTACACATCCACGCCTTTCGGACATGCCGCCGTGAGATCCTGGGGGAACGAAGCGAGGTGATGATCAACACAGGCATCAAAGCCCAGTTCGTGCACCACGAAGTCGCATTTCTGTTTTCCCCCCGCGATGCCAACGGCGCGGGAGCCTTTAATCTTAGCGATCTGACCCACCACCGAGCCCACGGCTCCCGATGCCGCCGCTACCACGACAGTCTCGCCCGGCTTCGGCTGGCCAATGTTCAGCAGGCCGGTATAGGCGGTCAATCCCGGCATCCCCATTACGCCCAAGGCCGTTGAGATCGAAGCGTGAGCCGGGTCGAGCTTCTTAACCGAGCTCGCCGCCGCCACCGCGTATTCCTGCCACCCCGTGTAGCCGAGAACCATGTCTCCCGGCACGAAATCAGGCGACCTCGATTCAACCACGGCGCTGACCGTTCCACCTTCCATCACTTGTCCGACCTCAACCGGCGGTGCGTAGGAAGGCCCAGCATTCATGCGGCCGCGCATGTAGGGGTCAAGCGATAGGTAGATCGTACGCAATAACACATGGCCTTCGCCGGCCACGGGGAGATCCACCGACTCCATCCGGAAGTCTTCCTCTCGGGGTTCGCCGGGCGGGCGCGCCGCGAGAACGATCCGCCGATTCTGTTTTCCCTGCATGAGATGCTCCTCCTCACTCTATCCCAGGTATCGTCTCAGTTTGATGTAGAGGCGGCTTTACGCCCCCATTTGGCGAGGTAAACTCGCCGCTACTTCATCGAACTGCGACACTACCCTAACCCAGTCCGATTGGCTCTTCCCGCGTTTGGCATCCAATCCATCATAAAACGAAAGAGGGTTCGCCACGCCACAAATATCACGACGTGCGTTCACTGCGAAAGAGTACGGCGGAGGGATCGACCCCGGTGAATGACATGCCTGCCGCCTAACGCGAATCTTGAAAGGCGCGCGAGTGGAATTCCATCGAGGCTGCAACATGGGCAAGAAAATATTCCACACCGTGGCCGCCGGGATAGATGTCGAACTCGTGCGTCAGTTTCAGCTTGTCGAGTTCCTCATGGAGAGCCCTCGCGCCCTGGTCAAAGCCGAAACTGTCCTCGCTGCCGCAATCAAAGTAGATTTTGAGGCGGGCTATCTCCGCGGCGTTTCTCTTGGCCAAAACAAAAGGACTGTTTTCATTCCAGAAGGCGACGTCGATAGGATTTCCAAATAGTCCGCCAAGCATCCCGGCGAGTGGAGAAGCCTCACTTGGGCCGTGGTTCGACGCTCGTGGCGGCTGAGCCATCAGGGCGGCGCTATGCGCGCTCACCGAGGAAAAAAGTTGCGGATAGGCGAAAGCAAAGCGCAGGGCTCCATAGCCACCCATCGACATCCCCGTGATGCCCCGCGAGTTTCGCCCCGCCCGCACGCGGTACCGGTGCTCGATGCCGGGCATGAACTCTTGCAGGAAGAAGTCACTATAGCGGGCGCGGCCGTCGCGAGAGTTGATGTAAAAGGTTCGCTCCGCGTCCGGCGTGATGATCAAAAACTCGCCGATTTTGTGCTGCTCGCGGAGGTCCTGGATCAGGCTCCAGGCTCCGGTATTCAAAAGAGACTGTTCGTTGTCGCCGAGGCCGTGCAGGTCGTAGAGCACAGGATAGCGGCGCACATCTTTTGTCTGCGGGTTCTTGCTGGCCGCCGTGGCGTCATAGCTCGAGGGCAGAAAGGCACAATAGCGAACTGCCTCGCGCAAGATTCGGCTGGGGACCACGCCACACTCGATGCGGCCTTGGGCGTGCGCAGCGCTGCATACCATCGCCAGCAGCGCGGCGAGGGCGATGATCCGTTCGAGCGGGGCGCGCGAAATAGCCGATCCCTTGGACGAAGTGCGGGCGTCTCGCCCGCGGTGGCGCGGGCATCGTGCCTGCGTTCCTGTCATCTGTCCCCGATTTCGCTTCATGCCCCTCCCGGCGCCGGGCTCCACCCAGCCCGTTTACACGTGCCCAGCTTTGGAGCGGGGCCTACCCGCAGAACCCCGACGGGCCCCCGAACGAGCGTGTAGCGCAGACCTGCTCTTTAGGTCCGCGCTTCGTCCCCCAATGCCCGCGAAAAGCGAGCGTGTAGCGCGGACCTGCTCTTTAGGTCCGCGGCTCGTCCCCCAATGCCCGCGAAAAGCCGCGGACCTAAAGAGCAGGTCGCGCCACCCTGGCTCACCACAGGTCTGGGGGTGCACAGGTTGCAGAAAAACCCTTCCCCATGGGGATACGGAGCGAAGCTTTGGAGTGCGTGCAGCTCGCTGCCGCTTTCCCTCCCGCAAGCTTGCCTGCGGAAACTCCTTCCCGCGAGCTTGCTCGCGGGAATTACAACCGCGCGTAGTCGGGCAATTTGATGCTCTAGCGGCGAGCTTACCGCGCCAATGGCGGCGTAAAGCCGCCTCTACATCAAATTGACCCACCGCCCAAGCTATAGCGCAATTTGCCCGCCAGCAAGCTGGCTGCGGCAAAAGCGGCAGCGAGCTGCACGCACTCCAAAGCTTCGCTTCGTACACCGCAAGCGACGCGCTCTCCGTCTCCGGGAGAATAATCACGATGAAGATCCACCGGCTGAGCATTGAGGATGACTTCCAGGCAGAAGCCGCTGACTTTTAGCTACGCCGCGAGGGCGGGGCCTACCCGCAGCCCGGAAGCCTTCCACCTATTATGTCGCGCCCCGGTGCGAGCGCGCGGCCACAACGTGAGATGGGGAGCATCATTCGTAACGCAAAGCCTGCACGGGGTCGAGCCGGGCGGCCCGCGCGGCGGGATAAAGGCCGGAGATCATGCTCACCAGGATGGCGAAGACAATCGCCCCCATCACCAGCCACCAGGGGACGGACCACAGATTCTCGGCGGGCAGGTCCTGGCGCCGCAGATAGATGTTCGTGCCGATGTTGATCACCCGGCCGATTGCCCACCCGAGGGCCACTCCCAGGATGCCGCCGACGAAGCCCATGACGGCAGCCTCGGCAAAGAAAAGTTTCTTAACGTCGCCGTCGCTGGCGCCAATCGCTTTCATGATTCCAATTTCCCGGCGCCGCTCTAGAATGGCCATCGCCAGTGTATTCACGATTCCCAGCGCCGCCACGGTAAGCGCCAGGCTGCCAAAAATCCCCAGGAAGAGGTCCAGCACCGCGAAAAAGCGGCGCAGGTTGCGTGTGGCATCCAGAACCGAAAACGTGTTGAAGCCCAGCTTCTTGATGGCGTCCTGCACCGACTCCACATCGTTGGGGTTCTTCACGCGCACGCTGAGGCTGAGATAGGTGGGCACACTCGAAAAGGTGGGCTCGCTCCCGCGCATCCCGGAAGGCAACATGATGTGCAAGTTCTCGATCAACTGCAGGGGGATGAAGGCCCGCGCGCCCGACGCGCCACGAATGCCGTCGGGATCCTGGTCCGTGATCCCCACGATGCGCAACTTTATTTCCCTGGGCACGACGGAGAACGATGCCGCCGCCGGCTCGCCGGCTCCCATTGAAGCGCCCGGCGGACTTTGCGGCGAGCCGGAGCTTTTCCCCGCTACGGGCTGAGCCTCCGAAACTTCGGGCGACGGTATGCGCTCCGCGTAGCTGAGCGTAATCTCTTTTCCAATTAACGTTTGGGTGCTGGCGTCCAGCTTCGAGCTTGGAATTCCCGGCTCCGGGTGAATCCCCAACAGGTCATCGGCGAACTGGATTTGCAGAATCGCTTCGTCGGCGGTGTCGGAGGAGAAGAACTGGCCCTGGATGTTTTCGAAGGCATCCTTTTCTCGCGCCGAAGGGGGGAGACCTGCCACCATGGTGAGTTGCGGCTTGCCTTGGTAGTGGAACTCAGTCACGAATCGGATGTCGGGTGTCGCCTCCAGCACGTTGGGCAGGCGTGCCATTTCCAGCCGCGCGTTTTCGTCGAGAGGCCGGCTCTCCGCGGCGGGCGTACCATTCCCAAATCCGCGCCGTTCGAATCCACGCATGGTCCGGCGCGAGGTCACCACGATCGTGTCGAAAAGCCCGGACCGTTCCAGCCGCCGGTTGGCCAATTGTTGCAGACCGATGCCCAGGGAGAGCATCGCCACCAGCGAGGCGACGCCCACTCCGATGCCCAGGGTAGTCAGGGAATTCCGCAGCACGGACTCGCGCAGGTTGCGCGCGGCGAGCTCAACCATGTCCCCAGCCTTCACGATGCCTCCTTTCCCGGCGGGACCGGGCCTTTAGGCTGTGGCCCTCGCTCCTCATTTCCCCGGGAGGTGGGGATGTTGGGTTGGTCGGCGATCACCTTGCCGTCGGCTAGAAAAATCAGGCGCTCGGCGTAGCGCTCGGCCAGCGCCTGCTCGTGGGTCACCAGCACCACCGTCATGCCGAACTGTTCATTCGACTCGTGGAGCAAGTCCAGGATTTCGCTCCCCGTGCGGCTATCCAGATTGCCGGTAGGCTCGTCGGCCAGCAGGAGGCCGGGGCGGTTCACCAGAGCGCGGGCGATGGCGGCGCGCTGCTGCTCGCCTCCCGAGAGTTGGCTAGGCCGGTGGGCGAGACGCGCTCCCAAGCCGACGCGCTCTAAGGCCTCGCGAGCCAGCTTGCCCCGCCTGCCGCGGTCCACTTCCGCGAAACGCATGGGCAGCTCGACATTCTCCAGCAGTGTCATGGTAGGGATGAGATTAAACGCCTGGAAGACCATCCCTACGCGGTGCCGCCGGTACCGGGAGAGTTCCTCGCCCGACATCTCGGCCAAATTGCGGCCATCGACGATAACGGCGCCCGTGGTGGGGCGGTCCAGGCCGGCGAGCAAATTCAACAGGGACGACTTCCCCGATCCCGAACTGCCGAGGAGCGCCACGAATCCGCCGGCGGCCACGTCGAGCGAGATTCCATCCACGGCGCAAATCGTCGCCTCGCCCATGCGAAAGTGCCGCTGGACGGCCTCGGTACGAATGGCGCCGGGACTCGTAGAGTTATCCGTCATCTTTAAGGTCACGTGTAGAATCTGCCGGAGAAAGATTATGCCCCAATTCAGGCAGGCCCGAAAAGTCCTATAATCCGGTGGGGGTTCGACTGGCCGGCAAGGTGAACTGGCCAGGGGAGAGATGACGATCATGGCCCAACAAAAATTCGACCGGCGCAACAATGCCTTCGAACTCGACCTGCACGGATCCTCGATGGAAGAAGGCCGATCGGTAACAGGGCACAGGATCCGCGAGTGTTTTCGCTATGGCATCGAAGAATTGCGCATCATCTATGGCTCGGCAGATCATGCGCGGGGGACACTGCGCCAGGCGGCGCAAGAGGCCATTCGGGATGCAAGCAGTTGCGTGGCCGCCTGCACTTTTCGCGACTCCTATGGGATGTTCGTGCCGGAGGAGCAATCCACCGAGGTAAGGGTCAAGCTGGCGTCGAACCCGTGCCCCCAAGCACAGGACGGCAGGATGGTATTCGTCACTTTCACGTCACGGTATGACCCCGGCCACCATCGACACGAGCCGTATTATCCCTTGCGTTCCAGCGGCAGAAAATAGATTCAAAGCTAACCAATGCCAGCTACCATGCGACCATGTTGAATTGCAACTGCACCCTGCCCACGGCTACCAAGTCACCCTCTTTGAGTTCGACCTTGGCCGTCAGGGGGAGGCCGTTGACCGAAACCTTCTTGGCCGCTGGAGACAACTGGTAACCCCCGCCCTGCTTGGTAATCATGGCGGCAATTCTCGGCGCGAACCAGCCCTTCAGCCGGATCGCGCACTCGTTAGATTTGCCGATCATGGAGGTGGGCGAAGTGAGCAGGAATTCCTTCTCCGTCGTCTTTCCCTTGAGCACCGTCAGTTTGCCCAAACGCGCGGCGCGCTCGACTGATGCGGCGGTCTGGCCCTTGGCGAATCGCTCCTGCAGTTCACGCCGCATCCTTGTATCCAGGACCATGGTGCCCGTGAGCTTTGGCGCCTCCGCTTCTTTCGCGTCGGGTTGCGTTGCGGGGGCCTGCGGCTTCGCTCCCGGAAGGTCTCGTGAGTAGCGCACGGTGTGCTTGCCCACGGTGATCACGTCGCCGTAGGTGAGTGGGGCCTGCGCAATCCTGACCCCATTAAGAAACGTTCCGTTCAGACTCCCCAGGTCCTGAACGTAATAGACTCCGGCCTGGGAGAAGATTCGCGCGTGATGATAGGACACGGCGGGGTTGTCAATGAAAATATCACCTTGAGGGGACCGCCCAATCGCTACAGGGTCCACACCAAGCGGAAATTCTTTCAAAACCGAATCCCCAAAGCTAAGCTTCAATGTAGGCACGGGTCACCTTCGGCAAGCTGCAAACCTGATCCGGATATTCTTGCTCCCAAATCTGACAGCAGTAGTATAGGGCATAAACCCTACCCGTCACGAGGCCCTTTCTATCGCTATACAGAGCGACATAAAGGTTTGCGCATTCGGATGTAGCGGCGGTCTCCGACCGCCGTCTGGAGTTTCTACATTTTCACGCGTCGGCGGCGCGGGTGAGGGCGCGGTCAGTGAGTTGGAAGCCGAGGGATTGAGGGCATTCGGGGTGGTCGACCATTTCTTGGCGCAGGAGGGTGACCAGGTCGAGGCAGGAAGGGTGGTGGGCCTTGCGACGCCAGCGGGGCAGAGGCTGATAAGTGGCGCCGCGTTCGGTGCCGAAGGCTTGGAGAGCGGCCAGGAGCAGTGCGCTATAGGCGGCCACCACCAGGGCGGGCTGTTTGGGCACCGCGTCGAGGTTCCACAACTGAGCTTGTCCCACCCCCAAGGTCTCCTTCTCGTCGCGGTGGTTGACTTCGATCTGCCAGCGATCGAAGTAGATTTGCAGCAACGGGGGGGCGGAGTGGCGCAGGTCGGTGGAGAGCAGGTAGACCGGTTGGCGGTAGTAGAGCTTGCTGCTTTTGCGTTTGCGATAGGGGGTGGGAGCCACGACGAAGAGGCGCAGGGGGATCTGGCCGGCGCCGGTCCGCCAGTAGACTTGCCTCACCTCTTTATACCGGATGCGGCGGCGCTTGCCTCCATAGAATAACTTGGTTTGCTGCCAGGGGCGGGATTCGTCCTGCCGGACCTGTTCGGGGGTGAAGGGGGAGGGGGCGTAAAAGCGCCGCGAAGGCGGGGCAGCGCGAAAACAAAGGCGAGCATCCTTGCGGGCGCGGGCGATCAGCTCGGTACGGTCGCGGAGAGCGCGGAAACAGGTGCGGTTGCAGAAGCTGCCGTCGAGAGCCAGCACCAGCACCTTGCGGGCTCCTCCGGCTTGGTCCAGCGCCTGGCGCAAGGGGGCCACGCTCTCGACAAAACGCTGCGAGAGGTTATGCCGCTTGCTCATCTTTTTATATTCCTGCCAAGCTTCCGCACTGGCCTTGCGGGAAGGCTTCTTCAGGGGCGCCGCCTCGGCAAAGCGCACCGGCAGAGCGCGACAACTAACGTTGCCCTGGCGATGCAGGGGCAGCAGCAGAGACGCTTGCAGAAAGCGCAAGCCGCGCATGAGGTTGACGTGAAAGGGGGGCGAGAGGGGATCGCGATGATAGCGCGCCTGGGGAATGGCGCGGCCGGTCTTGCGCAGGCGAGTGTCGTCGACGGCCACGCCCACCAGGCGGCCGGGACAATAGGGCAGGGCGCGCCGCCACACGCCCGCAAACAAGGTCTGTGGTTCCCAGCGACAACGCGAGTGGAGAAAGTACTCGCTCGACCAACTGCGTTGCTGGCGGCCCTGGGTCCAGAGGATGCGCGACAGACAGCGTCGGCCCACGCAGAGCAAAGAGCCCAGGGCTTGGCGGGTGGCGCGACGCAGGGTGCGGCGCTGCGGGAAACTGGCGTGCCAGTCGGCCACGATCTCGGACCAGGCGGCGAAGAGCGTCATCGGACCTCCGGGCGCAAGGCGAAAGTGTTCTTGCCGGTGCGCAGAAAGCGATCGCCGCGGGCGACCTTCTTGCTCAAGGAAGAAACCAGGCTCTCGCGGTCGACGGGGACGTGGAAGGTGGAGTGGATGCGCTGGAGGAGCTCGGAGACGTGCAAGGGGGCGCGGGCCTTCTTGAGTATGTCGAAAGCCATGTCCACTTGGGACAGACTTGCGCGGGGGCGCGGCGTGGCGGGCACTTCTGCCCCGCCGCGGAGACGGCGAACGGCCCGCAGTTGGGCTTCAAGAGAGGCCTCAAATATCGAAAGAATGGAATCCTTGAGATCGTCGGGCAAGATCACCTCCAGAGCGGCAGCTCAGGAGGAAGATAGCGGAAATAAGGTCGGTCTGTCAATAGAAATCTTACTGTGCCAGACCTAAATGTAGAAACTCCAGGCGGCGGTCTCCGACCGCCGTCGTCGATCGGAGATCGATGCTACAATTTATGTCGCTCTGTATAGCCTTTGGATCCCCCATCGAACAGGATTTGTGTAATCATTTCGCTAACCCTACGTGGGCGAGAGAGGCGCCTGTCGGCTTAGAGGATGGCGTGATGACCGCCTTTGAGGCCACGGGGCTCAGCCTGCAAGGCACAGATTTTCTCACCACGGGTTTGGCAGGGCGGGGATTCGTTCCCGCTGGTACAAGGCATTTCTAATTAATAGCGCGACCGCGGGTACCACACAGCCTGTTTACGCGTGCGAAGCTTTGGAGTGGGGCAGCTTGCTGCCGCTTTTCTCCCCGCGAACTTGCTCGCGGGAATTTGGAACGGGCCCACCCAATCTCTGTAGCGCCGACCTTCAGAGCCTGTCCTGAGCGGCGCGAAGGGGCGGCAGGTGCTGAGCTAAAGCTCAGCGCTACAGCAGCCGCGACGTGGCGTCAATCTCCCGCGGGGCGGGCAAACACTACCATTCCGTTAGCCGGAATCACGATATCTGCCGAGGCATTAAAGCCGTGCAGCGGACCTCCCGATGCCGTAATCCCTCCTCCATTGCCCGCTACCATGGGATTAACCCAGTTGTCATAGACGTCGCTGTTGAAGACTTCCACCCACGGTCCGGAAAACGGGAATCCTATCGCGTAGTTGTACCAAGTGGTCTCGGCAAGAGTTGCAACCACAATGACGTCATTCCCTGTGCCCTCCAGCCATCGGTGAAAGGCAATAACGCGGTTCTGGTCGTGGACGTGAAAGGCGTTGACATTGTCACCGCGCAAAGCCGGCTGATTCCATCGTAGGCGGATAAGGTCCTGAGTGAAACGCAGATGATCCCGCATGGACGGATCAGTACCGGCATCGAGGCCGCTCCAATCGATAAGATTGGCCAACGCGGTGGGATCGCAATTCCATTGCTTGTCTTCCAGAAATTCCTGCCCCATGAAGAGCTGCGGTATCCCGGGCGCCGTCAACAGGAGCCCGGTGGCGAAGCGTGAGCGGCTGCGGGCGTACCAGGACCGCGAGTTCGAGCCGTCGGCCAGAGCGGGAATGCGCGGGTCTCGTCCCACATCCACGAGATCGTGGTTCTCAACACAAGTGACGGCCTGCCATCCATGCGCAAAGCCCTGGGGATAGAGATTGCCGGCGAGGGCATCGAAATCAACCGCGGCGCTCTGGCCATAGGACGCTTGCTGGATGGCGGTGCGGACAGCGCTCCGCAATCCATCGTGTTGCACAACGTCAAAGCCCGTGCCGCCGCTGCTGGTGGGTGTCACGATCAAGGGGGCCGGCCGCGGATAGTTCTGAAACTCATAGGGCCAATACTCGGCATTTTGCAGCAGCCGTGGCTTAATGTAGCGAAGCGTGCTGGTGAGGTCGCAGCAAAAACTCCAGCCGGAATCCTCGTTCAGGGAAAGAAGCGCACTGATTTCGTCGTAGCGGAACCCGTCAACGTGGAATTCGTCGATGTAGAAGTGGGCGCTATTGATAATGAACTGGCGAACATCATTGTTCCAAAGCGCGAAGGAGAGACCGCCCGCCAGCCCCATGTTGGTGAAGTAGAGACTTTGATTGTTATCACTGGTATCGGCAGCGCGATCCCAAAAGTAGAGGCTTTGATCATCGCCCATGAATCCGCCCGCATGGTTGTACACGACGTCGAAGACCACCGCGATGCCGTAGAGATGACACAGGTCCACCATAGCCTTGAGCTGTGCGGGCCCGGAGGTGATGTCTTGGATGCCCATCGGCGAAATGTTCTTCAGCGCCAGCAGGAGATTAATGGTGGTCAGGTATCCGGAGAGAGCCGCCTGCCCGGATACTACGTAGGGCGTGTCTGGCGAGAAGTAGTCCGCGCCGTTGTAACCCATCGAGGGATCGGTTTCCATTTCATCGATAGGCAGCGGCTGAAGCACGTTGACCCCAAGCGCCACCATGTACTCAATTTTCCCGATGACATCGAGAAAGGTCGATGCCACGCCAGGTACGCTGGGCGCGTAGGTTCCTATATGCAATTGGTACACGATCATGTTGGAGAAGTCCGGCGTTACAAAAGCCGAATCGTGCCATGGGTAGGCTGTCCCGCGACGGATCAGGCAACTGCAGGTCGGGAACGGTGCGTCCGCCGCCATCTCGCGCGCATAGGGATCGCGTTTGTAACCGCTCGACCCCGCGCCCACCACCCAAAAATGATAGGGGTCGCCGTCCTCGGCCTCGGGAATGAAGCCCGTCCAGTATCCATTGGCATCCTTCGCCATCAGCAAATCGTCGGCCTGGCCAGTCTGCGGCGTGCCTCCAAAGGTGCCATTGACATATACAGCCGTCGCGCGGGGCGCCCAAACACGAAACGTCGCTCCGCCGCCGTTCACGAGATTTGCCCCCATGGGAGTTGTGGGCAGGATGTTCGCTTGACAAATCATGATGATCCCCTACAAAAGGGCTAAAAGTTGGATATGAGGCCTCAACAGGGTTAAAGTCGAAACGGACGTATTGTACCTCAGAATATTACTGTAGACAAAGTACACATAAGGGACGACATGCCGCAATTGGGTCCATATGAGGCCAACATGCTATGAACAGGCATCTTATTGGGCTCAATGTGATTCTAATTCAGATGTACTCCCTGAACGCGTGTCAAGGGGGGGCTTAAACGCAGCGGTTGAACGAGACGGGACTCAGTAATTTTGTCGTGAACGGTCTTGCGGGGCGGCAAGTTCAAGGGCATTATAGACGTTGGAATTTCTCAAGGCACATTTGGCACACCTTCTCCAAGGCATGACGCGAATCGTCCTGGGCTCCCGACGGCTTTTGGCGGTCAGTACCTTGCTATTACTGGCCGGGGTCGTCTATGTTTCAACTGCCACCCGAAGGCCCTGCCTCCAGACGAGCACCGCGCCGTGGCACCTCTGGAAGGCTGGTCACATGACCAAGTCAGAGGGTCAGGAAACCTTCAAACTGCGCATGGCCGCCGAGGCCCAAACGCTCCAAGCTGCTTCGGAAGAGCCGCCGGTCTTAACCCCGCCGATCTATTTCCCGCGCGCAGAAACAATTCCTCCCGGTTTATCCCTCATCGAACAAATCCGCCACTTTCGAGCCCCCCCATCCTCGGCTAACTCCGCCCCTTCTTCAATTTTCGCGCTCGTCCGATTCTGTCCGTTACCGGCGCGAGCTATCTTGGTCTTCGGAGGCCACACTTACAGGCTTCGGAACATCGCATAAGAAGGAAGAGGGACAAAGACATGTTCGCCTTCGCATCTTGTTCCACTGACCGAGTAGAAAGTGTTCAGGCGGTTGTGTGGGATGAGGAGTGGCCAGAATGCCGCCCGAAAATGGAGTCATGAAGGAGAGAAAAGATGAGCAAATCACTGGTTCTCGGTGTGCTGTTCCTGCTGTTTTGTTCCACTGCCTTCGCTATAACTGCCGTCGAGGGCACGGTTGAGAAGATCGACCGCACGGCCAAGACCATAGTCGTGAAGGCGGCAGATGGTACTGAACACACGTTTCATTTTGTCGGGCGGACTGCGGTCCACGGTGCTGAGGTGGCGGGCACGGCAGCGCAGGAGTCATTCCATGGATTAAGGGAAGGCAGTGAAGTGGTTGTGCACTATACGGCCAAGGGGAGCGAAGAGACCGCGGAGGAGATCGACCATATTGGCGAGGGTGGCCTGAAGACTACCGAGGGCACTGTCACCCACATTGATCGGGGCGCAAAAACCGTTACCATCAAGACAGCAGACGGAACTGAGCAGGCCTTCCACCTAACCGACCATGCCGCGGAAGATGCGGGCAAAGACATTTCTGAAGGGACGGAGAAATCCGCCAAGGTAACCGTTTACTACACGGAGCAAGCGGGTCACAAGGTCGCACACTTTTTCAGCAAGACTCTTTAGCCCGCAAGACCCGCGCCGCTGGGGATCGCGGAAAGGCAAGCTAAATCTGTCCTGCGGACATCTTTTGGGGCTCAGGGTATCTCTAATCCAGATGTACGCCATTGACACCAGTCGGAGAACGTACCCTCAATGGTCGAAGGGAAAGGGCTTTTGCAATTTCATCCCGAACGACGTTGCCGGGAGACAAGTTCAATGGCATTATAGATATTGGAAATTCTCAAGGCACCTTTGGCACCCTTCCTCGAAAGCATGATGCGAATCGTTCTGGGCTCCCGGCGGCTTATGGCGGTCAGTATCTTGCTGTTACTGGCAGGGGTCGTCGTTCTTTCAACTGCCACCCGAAGGCCCTGCCTCCAGTCAAGCACCGGGCCGTGGCACCTCTGCAAAGCAAGTCACATGACCAAGTCGGAGGGTCGGGAAATGTGCAAGCTCCGTGCGGCCGCTAACGCCCAATGGCCGCAAGCTGCTCCAGAAGAGTCACTGGCACCGGCCCCCTCGATCTACTTCGCGCACGCAGAAATAATTCCCCCCGCTTTATCCCTTGTCAATCAAATCCGTCACTTCCGAGCTCCACCCACGGTCGGCTAGCTCTGTCCGTATTTCATTTTTCGCGCTCGTCCGGTTCTGCTCATTGGCGGCGCGCCTTGTCTTAACTTTCTGAGGCCGTATGCGCTTAAACAAACTGCGAAAACCGCTTCCCTGCTGGCATTCGAAGCGAAGCTTTGGAGTGGGGCAGCTTGCTGACGCTTTGGCGCCGGCCGGCTTGCTGGCTGGTAATTGTGCTTTCGGCTGAAATCCCCGCGAGCAAGCTCGCGGGAGGAAAGCGGCAGCAAGCGGCCAAAGCTTCGCAGGCCCGAACAAGCTGTTGGGGGAAATCGATTGGCATCTGAAACTTTCTTTGAGGTGAAGCCTTGCAGAGCCCTTTAACCACCGAGCAGATCCAACAGCTCAAATCCTTCGATACGTGTCTTATTGCCGATGCCATCGAAAGTTTCGGCGTCCGCTTGCGCAATGAAGGGTTTGCAACCGCCGGCTTTCGCTGTCTCTTCAAGAATTTTCCTCCCATGGTGGGCTACGCGGCCACTTGTAAAGTTCGTTCGGCGGATCCCCCCATCGTGGGCAGCCGCTACGAGGAGCGCACCGACTGGTGGAAGCACATCGCGCAGCATTCCGGCTCCGCGCGTCGTGGTGATGCAGGACATTGATGACCCACCCGGCACCGGGGCTTTTTTCGGCAAGGTTCACGTCAATATCTTGATGGCCTTGGGTTGCGTGGGAGCGATCACCAACGGAGCCGCGCGAGAGTTGCCCGGAATCGAAGCCAGCGGCTTTCAGGTTTTTGCGGGGCGTCTCGCCATCTCGCGAGCTTATATCCACGTGGTGGAATATGGCGGACCGGTGGAGGTGGGCGGCCTGACGATTCGGCCCGGCGATTTACTTCACGGGGACCGGCATGGCGTCCTGACCGTTCCGCCAGAACTGGCGCTGAAACTCCTGCGGTGGCGAGCGTGATTCGGGAAAAGAAACAGCAGTTGATTGATTTGTCCAGAAAGCCCGGAACCACCCATGAGGAATTCAGCCGGGGGCTCAAGGATATACTCGACTTTAACCCGGATTCCCTTCGTGATGGAGCAAAACAGTGGAAACGATGAATAAACGTAGACCCATACCGGTCGTAGGGGCACCCCTCGTGGGTGCCCTTGTGGAGGGCACCCACGAGGGGTGCCCCTACGAGATGCCCTGGGCGGCATTCAGTCTACTGGTCATCTCGCTCCTCCTTCTTCCTTCCTGCGGGAAGGTTCGAGCCAAGAGCGACTCCGCGGCGGCCGTAACCGTGGGGGTGACGAAAGTAACCCGCAAGATCCCTGCAGCGGCGATATCACTCTTTCCTCGGAGCTCGTTCCCTTCCAGGAAATCGACGTTTACGCGAAAGAGTCAGGTTTTGTCAAAAACCTGTACGTCGACTATGGCAGCCGCGTGCAAGCGGGCCAATTGATGGCCATGCTGGAAATTCCGGAGCTCGAGGCGCAATTGCAAGTGGATCAAGCCGCCATCAAGAACGCGACGGACGAAGTTTCCCGCGCCGAGCACCAATTGAAGCGTTATCAGGCGCATGTACACGGCTCTCCACCTCGAATATACCCGCCTGAATGGCGTGTTCGAAAGCCAGCCCGGCTTGGTGGCCCAGCAGGAAGTTGATGACGCTCAGGGCAAGGACCTGGCGGCGGCGTCGCAGGTGGACGCGGCCGAGTCATCGCTCGAGGCCGCACAGAGCGAACTCCTGCTGAATAGGTCCAGGCTTATTCACGACCAGGCGCTGTTCGCCTACGCGCGCATCACCGCGCCGTTCGCCGGCGTGGTCACCCAACGCTACGCCAACCTGGGAACCTTGATGCAGGCGGGCACAAGTTCCAGCACCCAGGCCATGCCTCTCGTCCAGCTTATCGGAGGATGACTTGTTTCGTTTGGTGATCCCGGTTCCCGAGTCCTCGGTGCGCTACATCCGCGTCGGCGATCCCGTCGAGGTCCAGGTGCCGGCTCTCAACCGGTCTTTTCCCGGCAAAGTGGCCCGCTTTTCCGTGGACGTGCAGCAGGACACGCGCACCATGCACACCGAGGTTGACGTGCCCAACCCCGACCGGCTTTTGATGCCGGGAATGTATGCGGAGACCACGCTTACCCTGGAAGCGAAAGATAACGTTCTGGCGGTGCCTTTGGAGGCGGTGAACCATGAGGGCGACCAAACCACGGTTTATGTCGTGAGTCCCAGCCGGCAAGGTCGAGGATCGGGTGATAACGCTGGGCCTGCAAACCTCCACCGACGCGGAAGTTGTCTCGGGCCTCGCGGAAGGCGAAGCGGTGATCGTAAGCGACCGCAGCGGCCTTAAGCCGGGCCAGGAAGTGCGTCCGCAAGCCGTCCAGATGCTGCAATACCACGGAGCAGGCAGCAGGCAGTAGTGCGCACCGCTTGCAGTGGAGGCCTATGCCGCGATTTTCAATCCGCAACCCGTATTTCATCATCGTTTGTTGCCTGGCCTTGCTGGTCATCGGCGTGACCAGCCTGGCGCGCATGCCGGTGGACCTTTTCCCCTCCATCAATCTGCCGGAAGTGGTGGTGGCCACGTTTTATTCCGGCATGCCTCCCCAGGACATCGAAATCGACATCACCAACCCGCTCGAGCGCTTCTTTACCCTGGCCAGCGGCATCGATCACATGGAATCGCGCTCGATGCTGGGCGTCAGCATTATCAAGATTTACTTCCAGCCGGGTACCAGCGCCGACGCCGACGTGACGGAAATCTCCAACCTGGCGCTGGCCGACCTGAAGCGTTTGCCGCCCGGCACCTTGCCGCCCGTGGTGCTGAAGTTCGACGCCTCCAGCCTGCCCGTTTGCCTGGTGACGGTGAAAGGGCAAGGGCTCACCGAAACGCAGCTTCACGACTACGCCCAGTTTGCCATCCGCAACCAGATTGCGGTGGTGAAGGGGGCGGAGATCCCGCCGCCCTTTGGCGGGAAGTACCGGCAGGCCATGGTGTACGTGGACCCCTACAAGCTGTTTTCGCGCCAGATGACGCCCATGGACGTGGTGGACGCGGTGAACCAATCCAACCTGATCCTGCCCGCCGGCGACGTGAAGATGGGCCCCTACGATTACTACGTCTATTCCAATAGCCTGGTGAACCAGGTAAAGGACTTGAACGATATCCCCATCAAGACGGTGGGGACCTCGTGGGTCACGGTGGGAGACGTGGGGAAGGCCGAAGACGCCAATCAAATTCAGTACAACATCGTGCGGGTGGACGGGCAGAAATCGTGTTACATCCCCATCATGAAGCAAGGGGGCGACACCAACACCATTGAGGTGGTCAACGGCGTGCGGGACTTGATCGGCCACTTGTTCGACATCCCCAAGCAGATGACCGCCGCCTTGGTGTTCGATCAATCCGTCTTCGTCAAGGAAGCCATTAAGACTCTCCTTCACGAAGGCCTCATCGGACTGCTTCTCACCAGCCTGATGATCCTCCTCTTTCTCGCGAGTTTCCGGGCGACGCTCGCGGTCTTCCTTTCCATTCCCCTTTCGGCGCTCGCAACTTTCGTGGTGCTCTACCTGATGGGTAGCACAGTGAACACGATGATTCTGGGCGGACTGGCGCTGGCGTTTTCGCGGGTCATCGATAACTCGGTGATCTCGCTCGAGAACATTTATCGCCATTTGGAGATGGGCGCTTTGCCGGAAGCCGCCGCAGAGGCGGGAGGTAATGAAGTGAGCATGGCGGTTCTGGCAGCCACCTTGACGACGGTGGTGGTGTTTTTCCCCGTCACCTTCCTATACGGCGTCAGCAAATTCCTGTTTACCGCACTGGCTTTGGCCGTCGTCATCTCACTGTTTGCCTCTTACTTCGTGGCGATGACGGTGATTCCGCTGTTCTGCGCGCGTTTCCTGAAGCACACTCCGCACGCCGAAGGGCCCAGGCAGGAGGCGGAGGGTGGCACGGGCGTCCCGCCCGTGACCGGCACGGCCGAGGCCCCGATGAATCGGGGCGGGCTGGCCGTGGCACCCGGCGCCGCTGGCCCCTACAAAACATCCTTGGGAGAGCGCTTTAACGCCGGGTTCAACCGGATGTTTGGAAAGCTGCTGGACTCTTACGAATACTGGGTACGGCGGGCATTGATGCGGCCGGGGTTGACCGTGGCGGCTTTGGCGGGGCTGTTCCTGGTCAGCCTGGCCATCTACCCCTTTCTGGGACTGGCCTTCTTCCCCCGCACCGACGCCGGCCAGTTCACCATCAACCTCAAGGTGCCCACCGGCACGCGCATAGAGGTGACCAATGAGTACGTGGCCAAGGTGGAGGATTTGATCCGGAAAGTGGTTGATCCCAAAGACTTCAAGCTGGTGGTCTCCAACATTGGGGTGGTACCGGATTTCTCCTCGCTGTACACCACCAACGCCGGGCCCTACACCGCCACCGTGCAAGTGCAGTTGGAGGATGAGCACCAACGCAGCAGCTTCGATTACATGCGCCAGGTGCAGGCGGAGATCAGCAAGCAATATCCGGAGATTCGAACGTTTTTGTCCAGCGGCTCGATGGTGGATGCGATCTTGAACATGGGCATGCCGGCGCCCATTGACGTGCAGGTGAGCAGCGGTGATTTGCCCCAGAGCTATTCCATTGCCCAGGACCTGGCGCGGCAGATTGGGGGCTTGGGGGGAGTGGGACAGGTTTACATTCCCCAGGACATGAACTATCCGGCGCTGCGGTTGGACGTGGACCGCGTACACGCGGGGGAGTTGGGGCTCAGCCAGAAAGACGTGGTGGACAACGTGATCACCGCGCTCAATTCCAATTACATGATCGCCCCCAACTACTGGGTGGACCACAAGACCGGCAACGACTACTACCTTACCGTCCAGTACTTTGAGTCCGGCCGCCCCGCCATCCATGACTTTATGGACCTTAAGAATATCCCCTTGCGGGCGCCCAACCTGACCGAACCCACCACCCTGGGGAGCGTTGTGAAGCTGGACCAGATCCAGACCCCTACAGAGATCGATCATTACCAGATCCAGCGGATCACTGACGTTTACGTGACCCCGGCGGGAGAGGACTTGGGGAAGATCACGGATGCCATCCGCGGCATCCTGGCGAAAACCAGCCTCCCGGGCAATGTGCGGGTGAGTCTGCGCGGGATGGTGCAAGGCATGACGGCATCGTTCCAAAGTTTCGCCTTGGGGCTTTCGTTGTCCGTCGTTCTCTTGTACCTCATCCTGGTGGCGCAATTCCGGTCGTTTAAGGACCCCTTACTCATCATGCTGGCTATTCCCATGGGCTTTATCGGTGTGCTCGTGATTCTGCCCCTGACGGCTACGACGCTCAATGTGATGTCGTTGATGGGCGTCCTGATGCTGGTGGGCGTGGCGGCATCCAACAGCATCCTGATTGTGGAGTTCGCCCACCGCCTGGAGGAACAAGGAAGGTCCGTTGAGGATGCTGTGATTACCTCATGCCGCGTCCGCTTGCGACCCATCCTGATGACTTCCTTCGCGACGATCATCGGCATGGTGCCCATGGCCCTCAAGATGGGCACGGGAAGCGAGCAGTATGCGCCCCTGGCTCGCGCCATTATTGGCGGTTTGATAGCCTCCGTCCTCCTGACCGTTTTCATTGTTCCCGCAGCTTACCTGCTGGTGTTTGGGGGACGCCCGCCCGCCGCCGCAAAGCAGTAGGCGGTAGGCAGGAGGCGGAAGGCGTAAGCAATAGGCAGCGGGCAGTGGGGAGTCGTGGCACAGCATCTTGCCCGTGTCGTCCTTACGTAGGGGCGGCCCACCTGGCCGCCCTCGGGCAACCACGAGGGTTGCCCCTACGGCGACTGTAGCGTCTATCGACGATTCCGTGATCGGAGACCGCCGCTCCAACAAACTGGCGACTGAGAACTGATGACTGAAGACCGAGAACGATCCGTCGAAATGGGGATGTGGGGGATCTATGCCTAAGTTTTCCATCCGGAATCCTTACTTCATCGTCGTGGTCTGCCTGGTGCTCCTGGTCATCGGGATCACCAGTCTGGCGCGCATGCCGGTGGACCTTTTCCCGTCCATCAATCTGCCGGAAGTGGTCGTCGCCACGTTTTATTCCGGCATGCCCCCGCAGGACATCGAGATTGACATCACCAATCCGCTCGAGCGCTTCTTCACCCTGGCCAGCGGCATTGATCACATGGAATCACGCTCGCTCCTGGGCGTGAGCATTATCAAGATCTACTTCCAGCCGGGAACCAGCGCTGACGCGGATGTAACGGAGATCTCGAACTTGGCGTTGGCCGACCTGAAACGCTTGCCGCCCGGCACCCTGCCGCCCGTGGTGCTGAAGTTTGACGCCTCCAGTCTGCCGGTTTGCCTGGTGACGGTGAAGGGACCGGGGCTTACCGAAACGCAGCTTCACGATTACGCGCAATTTGCCATCCGCAACCAGATTGCGGTGGTGAAAGGCGCCGAGATACCGCCGCCGTTTGGCGGGAAGTACCGGCAGGCCATGGTCTACGTGGACCCCTACAAGCTGTTTTCGCGGCAGATGACTCCCATGGACGTGGTCCATGCGGTGAACCAATCGAATCTGATCCTGCCCGCCGGCGATGTGAAGATGGGCCCTTTTGATTACTACGTCTATTCCAATAGCCTGGTGAACCAGGTGAAGGACTTGGACGATGTCCCCATCAAGACGGTGGTGGACTCGTGGGTTACGGTGGGAGACGTAGGAAAGGCCGAAGACGCCAATCAAATTCAGTACAACATCGTGCGGGTAGACGGGCAGAAATCGTGTTACATCCCCATCATGAAGCAAGGGGGCGACACCAACACCATCGAGGTGGTCAATGGCGTGCGGGACTTGATCGGCCACTTGTTTGACATCCCCAAGCAGATGATCGCCACTTTGGTGTTCGATCAATCGGTGTACGTGAAGGAAGCGATCCACACGGTGCTGCATGAAGGCCTTATCGGACTGTTTCTCACCAGCCTTATGATATTGCTCTTTCTCGGCAGTTTTCGCGCCACCACGGCGGTTCTGCTTTCCATTCCCCTTTCCGCCCTTACCACGTTTGTCGTTCTGTACATGATGGGCAGCACGGTGAATACCATGATTCTTGGGGGTCTCGCGCTGGCGTTTTCACGCGTGATCGATAATTCCGTGATCTCGCTCGAAAACATCTATCGCCATTTGGAGATGGGCGCCTTGCCCCAGATCGCCGCGGAAGTGGGAGGCGCGGAAGTGAATCTGGCGGTCCTCGCTGCCACGCTGGTGGACGTGGTGGATTTTCTCCCCGTGGTGTTTCTCTATGGCGTCAGCAAATTCCTTTTCTCCGCGCTGGCCCTGGCTTTCTGCCTATCTCTTCTGGCTTCCTTTGTGGTGGCGATGACGGTGATTCCGTTGTTCTGCTCGCGTTTCCTCAAGCAGGTTCCGCACGCGGAAGGGCACGCCGTAGGGCCGGGCGGCGCTCGGCCTGGGGACAACGCGGAGGGGCAAGAATCGACAGGTGAAGAAGAGTACGAAATTGAGCCCACGACGGCGGCCGGCCGTTCCTGGTGGGACAGGTTAAACGCCGGGTTCAACCGGATGTTCAACAAGCTGCTGGATTACTACGAATACTGGGTGCGGCGGGCTTTGGTGCGGCCGGGGTTGACGGTGGCGGCTTTGGCGGGGCTGTTCCTGGTGAGCCTGGCCATCTACCCCTTTCTGGGCCTGGCCTTCTTCCCCCGCACCGACGCCGGCCAGTTCACCATCAACCTCAAGGTGCCCACCGGCACGCGCATAGAGGTGACCAATGAGTACGTGGCCAAGGTGGAGAACCTGATCCACAAGGTGGTTGATCCCCACGACTTCAAGCTGGTGGTCTCCAACATTGGCGTGGTGCCGGATTTCTCCTCGTTGTACACCACCAACGCCGGGCCTTACACGGCCACCGTGCAGGTGCAGTTGCAGGATGAGCACCGGCGTAGCAGTTTCGATTACATGCGGCAGGTGCAGGCGGAGATCAACAAGCAATATCCGGAGATTCGAACGTTTTTGTCCAGCGGCTCGATGGTGGATGCGATCTTGAACATGGGCATGCCGGCGCCCATTGACGTGCAGGTGAGCAGCGGTGATTTGCCCCAGAGCTATTCCATTGCCCAGGACCTGGCGCGGCAGATTGGGGGCTTGGGGGGAGTGGGACAGGTTTACATTCCCCAGGACATGAACTATCCGGCGCTGCGGTTGGACGTGGACCGCGTACACGCGGGGGAGTTGGGGCTCAGCCAGAAAGACGTGGTGGACAACGTGATCACCGCGCTCAATTCCAATTACATGATCGCCCCCAACTACTGGGTGGATCATAAGACCGGCAACGACTACTACCTTACCGTCCAGTACTTTGAGACCGGCCGCCCCGCTATCCATGACTTTATGGACATCATGGAAATTCCCTTGCGAGGAATTACAGCCAGGAAGAAGGACACGGGTTGCGGACCCGCTCTAGCCGATCACCGGTGGCAAGGGACCGGACCTCTGGGGGATCCGCCGAAAACCGTTTGGACGTGCAATCAGCAATTACCCGTCGTCAAGGCTCCAGCGGATCGAGCCACCCATTCTGCCAGGCCCATTACGGTGTTGGGCAACGTCGTTAAGTTGGGATTCATTCAGACGCCTACAGAAATGGACCACTACCAGATTCAAAGAGTCACCGACGTCTACGTGACGCCGGCCGGAGAGGATCTGGGCAAGGTCACGCACTCGATTCGGGAAATCCTGGATCATGCCACGTATCCATCGAACGTGCGAATCACGCTGCGCGGCATGGTGGAAGGCATGGAAGCCTCCTTTAAAAGCTTCGCCATGGGCTTCCTGCTCTCCTTTATGCTGCTGTATCTCATCCTGGTGGCCCAGTTTCGCTCGTTCACCGATCCCCTTTTGATCATGCTGGCCATTCCCATGGGGTTCATCGGCGTGCTCGTGATCCTGCCGCTCACTCACAGCACGTTGAACGTGATGTCATTAATGGGAGTGCTGATGCTGGTGGGGATTGCTGATTCCAACAGCATCCTGATTGTGGATTTCGCGCATAACCTGGAAACCCAGGGGCTGTCACCCGCCGACGCCGTGATTACGGCGTGCCGCGTGCGCCTGCGCCCGATTCTGATGACTTCGTTCGCCACCATCATCGGCATGATTCCAATGGCGCTGAGAATGGGGACAGGCGCCGAGCAGTATACGCCCATGGCGCGGGCAATCATCGGGGGGCTGACTTCTTCGGTCATTCTGACCATTTTCATTGTCCCCGCAGCGTATCTGCTGGTGTACGGCCGGAAGAAGGTAAGTCCTGCCGAGGGATCCAAGGAGGTTGGGGAATGAGACGTTTTGTCCTTCGACGCATCGCCATCCTGCTGCCGTGTTGCGCCCTTGTTTGGTTATTTGCCCCTTATCCACAATGTGCCGCACCGCCGCAAGCTTCTGCGCCAAAACTCTCGTTGAAAGACGCCGAGGCGCTGGCGCTGCGCAACCATCCCATGTTGCAGGCAGCCACCTTCGATGCGGAAGCAGCCAACCAAGTCACCCGCGAAGAGAAATCGGCCTATTACCCCACGGCAACTGGAAGTGTCACGGCGGCAGGGGCGATACCCGAGAGCCGCATTGCCGCGGGTTATCTTAACAACCCGACCATCTACAACCGCGAATCGAACGGCTTGGAAGTCAACCAGCTCATTACCGACTTCGGACGCACTTCCAACCTGGTGGGCTCGGCGCGACTGGGAGCAAAGGCTGCTTCCGAGAGCGCGCAGCAAACCGCACAGGACGTGCTGCTCGGCGTCAATCGCGCCTACTTCGGCGTCCTGCGCGCCGAGGCCGTACTTAAGGTTGCTCAGGAAACGGTGAAAGCGCGCCAGATTCTTGCCGACCAGATCACCACCCTCGAGAAGAACAAGCTGCGGTCTCTCGTGGACGTAAGCTTCGCCGAGGTGGACTTGGCGCAGGCGCAGTTGCTGCTGGTGCAAGCGCAAAACAACGAGAAGGCGTCTTACGCGGATTTGGCCGCCGCCCTCGGACTCGCCAATCCTCAACCGTTCGATCTCGCCGAGGAGCCCATGCCCCCCGCGCCACTCGCTGACCCCACCGACTTGGTCGTGCAGGCCCTCCAGGATCGCCCGGATCTCTCCAGCGCGCGCTTCAGCCACGAGGCGGCGCTGCGTTATGCCCGCGCCGAGCGCGATTTGTGGATGCCCACCATCAGCGCGACGGGCGCCGCGGGACTCACCCCGGCTTACCAGGTTCCGCTCAGCGACCGCTACGCCGCGGCGGGCATCAATGTGAATATTCCGATGTTTAACGGATTCCTCTATTCCGCCCGCCACCAGGAAGCGAACCTCCGCGCCAAAGCAGCGGACCAGGCCATGCGCGACCTTGCCGACCGCATCTCGCGCGACGTGCGCACCGCCTGGCTCGACGCCGGTACCGCCTATCAGCGCCTCGCCGTCACCGCCCAGTTGCTGAAGGAGGCCACCTTGGCGCTCGACCTCGCGCAGGGCCGTTACAAGCTTGGACTCAGCTCGATCGTCGAACTCTCCCAAGCGCAACTGAATCTGACCCAGGCCCAAATCGCCGACACCAGCGCGAAGTACGATTTCCAGATTCAGTCCGCGGTCCTCAGCTATCAGATTGGACAATTGCACTAGCGGCCGGGGTTTCTTACGACGGGTTTGAAAGGGTGGGTTAGTCCGGATTGCCCGCGGCGGGTTTCGAAGGGCAGGGCTTCACAGGCTGCGGAAAAGCACTCTTATGCATCGCTCGCGCTGTCATTCTGAGCCCGCATTTTGGGCTGCTTCCGAAGGTGTCCCCGCATAGGGAGAAAGTCCGGTTAGAATTCGAGCTAAAGCGTAGGGATCAGCTTCCGCCTGCCCTCAATGAACTCGGCGACGATGCGATTGGCAAGAAGTAGTTTGTCGGTTGCGGAAATATCGCTGCGGTGGTCAAGCAGCATCATGCAAACGCTGAGCACGTCGCCGGTTCCCGTGGTGTTCACTTGTCGCGAAGCAAGAACGGGTTTCACGACAACGAGCTTGCCATTTTGATAATACCCTGCCCCCTCAGATCCTAAGTGGACGACCACGCCCTCCACGCCCCACTCCTGCAGCCGGCTCAGGCTCGCTTCAAGATCGCCGGCCTCCGCGAATTCCCTCAACTCACGCACGTTGCCGTGCGCAAGGTTGACGTAAGGAAGAACCCGGCGCACCGCCAGCTTCCGTTCATGGACTTCCACCGGGCTGGACACGCCCCAATGAGGATCCCAATTAAGGTCCAGCGATACTCTCATGCCGCGCGACCGCGCGTGCTTGAACAAGCGTTCGTTGCCGCCTGCGAGCATGGGAGCGGAGAACCAAACGTCGGCGCGGAACAGATGGGTGTATCCCTCCAGCGCCGCGAGGGGGAGGTCTTCAAAAGCCAGCGACTCGTTGTTAGGGAGTGAGCTGATGAAGTGACGATGTCCAGTGGTGAAACTCACAGCCACGGAGGTCCCTGTGGCGCACGCCGCGGACCGGGCCAGATGGGTATGGACGCCGTGACGAACCAGGGTTTCTTCCAACCGCCGGCCGAGGCTGTCGGCCCCCGTCTTGGCGAGAAGTCCCACGCGCGCGCCGAGTGCCGCCGCCGCACAAGCGCTGTTCGCCCCGCCGCCGCCCACGGTTTCCGTGGTCCATTTCACCGTCGTTTCGCCATCCTCAAAAAGATAGACACCCGCCTCAAGCGGAGCGAGCCGGACATCGCGATTGAGATTCCCCACAACGCAAAGATCAGCAGCCTGGAAGATCTCTTCCTTCAACATGCTTGAATTCCTTTCGCACGGCGTCCAGCAAGGGAACGGAGCGGCGTCCCCCGCGCTCCTGAACTGACAGCGCCGCCGCCAGGGAAGCGAGCTTCAAAGTTAACTCCAAAGGAAAGCCCCGGAGGATGGCGAAGGCAAATGCGCCATGAAAGACATCTCCCGCCCCGGTCGTATCCACAGGGCGTACGGAATAAGCCGGCAAGTGGCGGCAAACGCCCGCGGCGTCGAAAATCAGCCCGCGTTCTCCCAACGTCACCACAATCGTTGCGTCCTGCCGGGCTGCTGCCCGCAAGCGCTGGAGGCAATCCTGCCACTTGTCGGCGCTGGCCAAATCCGCGAGGCCCGTTGCCTGAAGACTGAAACGCTCCGACGCAACCAGGTAGTCAACCTTTGCCGCCAACTCGCGAGTGCCGGGGCGAAGTGAACCGGCATCAAGAATCGACGCCGCTTGCGGAAACGCCTCGTGCGCGGCGCGGCAAGCTTGCAATTCATGGCCGTCAAAGAGCAGCACACGAGGCGACAAGGCTGTCAACTGCGCAGGCCGCAATTCCAACGCGCCCTGCTTGGCTTTGCGATTCACGATCGTGCGGCTGCCGTTGCGGGTATTAACTAGAATGAAGGAGACAGGCGTCGGATGGCCGGTGCGCGTTTCGGTGAGCACAAGATCAGTGCCGACGGATTCGAACTCGCCGCGGATTCGTTTTCCATAGTAGTCATCGCCCAGGAGCCCGGCAAAACCGCAACGCGCTCCCCAGAGAGAGACCAAATAGGCGGCGTTGGCCGCCGGGCCGCCTCCGCCCTCGATCATATCGTAGACCTCAGCCTTGCTGTTCTCCCCTGGGAATTCCTCGATGAAGAGGCTGAAGTCATAAGCCGCTGTGCCGATGGCGAGAACTTCAAGGTTGCGAGCGGACATGGGCGGCCAAGTCCTCCTTCAGCAGGTACATCAGCAGATGTTCGATCACCAGATGAATGGCTTCGGTCTGCGGAGTGGAGTCGATGGGAACGAGAATCGAACAGGTGGATTCAAGATGGAGGAATCCGCCGTCAAATCCCACGAGAGAGATGGTCGCGGCTCCGATCTCGTTGGCGAAACGAACGGCGCGCACCAAATCCGGTGAGAACCCGCTTCCTCCATGCACGGAAATGGCGATAACCACATCGTTCGCAGCAAGCAGGCCACGCAACAGGTTTGCGAACACATCCTCGCGCGCCGCATCGTTCGCCCAAGCGGTGTAAAGCGCAATGTTGTCCACGAGGCAACGGGCATCGAAAGGCCGCGCCCCCTCAGGGATAACGTATTTGGCCAGATCGCAGGCGAAGTGCTGGGCGGTGGAAGCTGAGCCGCCGTTGCCCAGGGTGAAAACGCGGCCGCCGCGCCGGTAGCAGTCGAGCAGAATTCGCCTTGCCTTGTCGATCGCGCTGCGGTCAAGTTCGCTGACCAGCCGGCTGGTTTCGTTGAGAAAATCAGCAATCTTCGTTGTGGGTTCAACCATGGATTCCTTTCTCCCGGACGGATTCTCTCAGCAGCCACCTGATTCTGTCAACTTGGCCCGGCCCCCTTTGATCATCTGACTCCCACCTGGGTTATACCTAATAATGAACGCAACAATCCTGACTAACCACTTGCCGGATACGTCTGCACAGTAGTACCTTCGTACTCTAGGAATACGCTTCCAGTCATGATACTTAAGGACTACTGAGCCATGCCGGGGCTCAGACGACATGCGGCGGAGTGGCAAGTGGCGAAGGGAACATGGAAGACGCATCCAATCTCGTTGCGGCTCGAAGTTTCGCGCGCAGTCTCAACATCCTCCTGAAAACTGTGCGCCTTTACGGAGCGGAACACGAGCGAACCACCGCCTTGTTGGGAACTGCCTGGGATGAGCTCCGCGCGGCCTTAAAATATTCTGGGGAAGCCGGCCTGCTCCTGGGAGTTTCCGGCGCCCAGGTCCTGCTGGATGGCGTACCTCTGGAGAAGCGTCCCACCGACCGTAGCTTTGCACAGTTGCTTACCTCCGCCGGCCTCGCCAGCATCAACTTTTCCCATCGGGTGACAGTCGACGATTTTTGGCGATTTGTGCGCGCCTTTTCGTCGCGCTCGCCCAAGGCCGGGCCGCTGGCGGAGGAACTAAAGGCCGTCCTGGGAGGGGACAAAGGGGCGATCCGGGTGAATGAAGTGCGGTTTGTCGCTCAGGATGCTTCCCTGGGCGATGCTGGCTGGCGCGCAACTCGCCGCCCGCTCTCTGGGAGCGGATGCGCAGAAGTTGCAAGCCTGGCTCCAAGACCCGCAGCGGCTGCTGCAACTCATTGCCGCGGCAGAAGGCGCCCGGAGCCAATCCACCAGCCCCGCCAGCCGTACCGGGCGCTCCTATGGCAGGTGGACAGCCCCCGCAAGAGGACGATGTCTTCAAGGTTTTGCGATGGCTATCGCAGCTTGGCAAGACAGCGGAGCAACCGGATTCACCCGAGCAAATCAGCGCCGTCGAAAAGGACCTCCATCAATTGCCCCCGCCCGGGCAGGCAGCACTGGCGCAAGCGCTGATGAGTCTGAGCTCGCAAAACGAGCCTCCCAGGCCAGACGACCCGTTGCTGGTACAACTCGCGGAACGGGTGGCGGTGCGCTTTGCCCTGGAGCGGTTCGATCACGGCGACGTAAAAACCAACGCCGTCGTCGAGCTCCTTGACCGGCTCAAGCGCGAAATCGGCTCGCTGCGGAACATCCTGAAAGGGCACGAAGAAAAAATGGGGGCGCGCCGGCTTGGATGTGGAATCTCATGCCGACATCCTGGACCGGCAATTCTGGGCTCGCGTGCCGGATCGCGCACAAGCGCAAGATGCTCCTTTCCCCGGAGGCCTGGGCAGTCCCGCCACGAAACATTCGCCAATTTGTAGAGGAGTTGCTGGGGCAGCGGCGATACGGACTCAGCGCGCGCCATCTTAGATAACTACGCCCAGTGCGTGCACACCTCCGACGTGGATGCCAGGCGAAAAGCCTCGACGGGCTTGACGGAAATGGCGGACCTTTTCTCCCAGGCCAACCACTCGCTGCTGAAATCCAGCCTGCATCACATGGGCGAAGCGTTAAGCCGGGAAGGAAACGCTGACTTGCAGTCTCTGCTGGGGGCCTCCTTCGTGCGCTTCAGCCACGAAGCCGCGGCTCGCCGGCAGTATCCCGCCGTCCATGAAGCGCTTCAGGCCATGGAAATCCTTGAGCAGCGGCAGCCCGGACTGGCGCGGCTCCTCTGGCCCCGTGTCAAAGTGGGCAATCCCCTGCCGGAATTCATCGAGGAAGCTCTGCACGCCCCGCGCCTTCCGGAGGGCTTGGTGGAGGTGCTGCGGCGGATGCCCTACGCTACGGTCGATCAGGTCGCGAGCCGCATCCCCCGTTGCGCCCGCCGCGACGAGTGGGAACGGATGCTGGAAATGGTGGAGGCAGTGGGCCCCGAGGCGGTTGAACATCTCCGCAAGATCCTGCAAACCCGCCCGGCGCCGGAAGCCGCTTCCAAGGTGGCGCTGCTCAGCCGCCTGGGGCCCAAGGTATTGGAAGAACTGCTTCCCGCACGCCTCCGCGATTGGGATCCGATGGCGCACGACCTGGTAGTCCGGCAACTGGCCGGCAGTTTGGCGCCGCAGCGGGGCAAGCTGCTGGATAAATTCTATGACCTCCTCGACCGCGCCGTGTTGCCGGAGGTGGTGGATGAATTGGGGATGTCGGGCGACCGCGGCACCACTCCTCGGCTGATGCGCATCGTGGAAAAGGAGTCTTCGGAGCCGGATGAACCCTACTTGCAGATCAAAGCCATTGAAGCTCTGGGCCGCCTCCGCGAAACCAAAGCGGAAGTCCTGCTTCGCCCTCTGGCTGAGAGCAAGGGATTTTGGCACTGGAAGCATCCCCGCGAAGTGCGCATCACGGCCGTGCAAGCGCTTAAGAAGATCGATCCCGAGTGGGCCGAGGGCTTCCAGCCGCGCTGTGGGCTGAGCGATGCGGAGTTGAAGCTGACCGCTCTCGATCCTGATCCCGACTCCCCATGGCTGCGCCAGCGGCGCTATGTGCGCGTGAACCTGCCGCGTCCACTGGGTGGAGAGATCCGCCCGGATCAGACCAGTCATAGAGTTTCCATCGAACAACTCAGCCTGGGCGGTGGCTTGGCCCAGAGCCAGTGCCACGTCAAACCCGGCAGTACGGTCCCGTTGGAGCTACAGTCGGGGTTACATCGCATCCGCGCCCGCATCCTGGTGCGCGAAGCCCAGCCGCAGGAATTGACTTTCGAACTGGTCCAGATAGCTCACGAAGACCGCAGCCACTTGCGCCGCCCGCTGGCGCGATTACATTCCAAGGAAAACTGAACGTCCGAATCAGCCGGGGCCGGCGAGCATGCGGACTCCGGCTTATCGATGTGCACCCGCGCCGGCGTCGTCAACACCGGCTTCTTTGACGGTCACGAACCCCACCCCGCTGTAGGTATGCGGTCCCGACGCGGGTAGCTTCTGATAGCCGGTGTAGAACAGCGTGTATCGGCCGTGCCCCTCCGGAATCATGCCCAGCGGCGTGCGCACGGCATCCGCCCAGAAGCCTTTCCCCTTGGGCTGCACCACCAACTGCCTGCCCGCCGCCCAGTGAACGCCGTCGCCCGGGGCGGACCACGTCCATCCGATAGAATTGGCATATTCAACATCATTATCATATACCGCAACGTAATATCCATTTTCCATCCGGGTCACGATAGGATTCTCGGCGAAAACCTTTTCGATAATCACCGGATTGCCCTCGCTCAGGCGCTTCCAGGGGCCGGCGAGCGCCGGGGCCTCCGCCAGTCCCACGCGCCAGTGCTGCATAGGCAGGTGTTCGGTATTGGCGCTGCCGTAAAAGCCCAACCAGCGCTTTCCCACCTGGTAGGGGAAGAAGGAATCGGTTCCTTGCAAGCCCTCCCAGGGTTGGGAATTTGCGTCAGGCTCGAGGATGACCCCCGCGTCTTCATAAGGGCCGCCGATGCCGCCGTAGCCCTTCTGCTTGGAGGCGGCGCGCCAAATCCGGCCCTCGTAATTGTTGCGCCACTCAGTCTTTGTATTGGGGGCGCAGCGATAGGCAACATAAATGAGGTCCCACCGCCCCTCCTGGGTGTTGTAAACGAGCATCGGTCCCCAGAGGGCAGCGCGCGGGTCCTGGCCGGTAAAATCGCCGCTCGACTCATACAAAGTGGCGACGCGCTTCCAATGGATCCGGTCGGGGCTGGTCCAATGCGCGATCCGCGTTTTCACCCACATCGGCTCGCCCGACATTTCCGTTGTAACCAAATGATACGTTCCCTCGACTTTGACCACCCGGCCGCCTTCGAACCCGTATTTGTTGTCCTCCGTGCCCGGAGAGTTCCTGGCGATGACCGGCGAAGGATATTGCTCGACTAGCGCGAACGCGGGCTCATAAGTCTTGGCCGGAGGGGCAGCCTCCTGGGCAATAATTCCTGCGCAGAAAAAAGTGAGCGCCAGCAGCGCGCCGGCCATTGCCGGCGGATACAAATAACGTTTGAACATATGATTGTCTCCTTTGTCGATCCGGGGCGGGCAGTGTGGCTGCCGATAGTTGCCCGCGCCCTGGCGGGGAGAGGGCCAGCCCCTACGCGGTTCGCGCCAGATTCTCTTCGGGCTTGGCCAGCTTCCCTTCCGAGCGCGCCACGAAGGTGGCGGCCACCATGTCTCCGGTGACGTTGACCACCGTGCGGCACATGTCGAGCACGCGGTCGACGCCCACCACCATGGCGATTCCCTCCCCCGGCACCCCCACGGCTTCCAGCACCAGGATCAGAACTTGAATGGCCCCGCTGGGAACGCCCGCGGCTCCCATCGCCATCAGAATGGCCGTCACCATCACCACGATCTGCGAGGAGAGCGACAGATTGATTCCGAACACCTGGGCAATGAAGAGGACGGTGACGCCTTCAAACAGCGCCGTGCCGTTCATGCACATGGTCGCTCCCAGGGGCACGACGAAGCCGCAGACTTCCCGCGGCAATCCCAGCGAATCTTCACAAACTTCCAGCGTGGTGGGCAGCGTGGCATTCGAGGAACTGGTGGAGAAGGCCGTCAAAATCGCCGTCCAGGCGCGGCGGAAGAAATTCCATGGCGACCAGCCCGTGAATACCTTGATCAGCACCGGATAAACGCCGAATTCGAAAATGGCCAGCCCCGCGACCACCGTCAGGATGTACCAGCCGAGGCGCTCCAGCAGATCCAGTCCGAACCTCGCCGCTACCGTGAAGAGCAGAGCGAAGACCCCGTAAGGCGCGAGCTTCATCACCAAATCGATGATGACAATCATGACGTCGCCCAGCCCTCGCAGGGCTTCCACCAGGCTTTGGTGCGGTCTGACGGCAGCAACGCCAGCGCCACGCCAAAAGCCAGGGAGAAGAAAATCACGCCCAGCATGTCGCCCTGGGCAGCGGCCCCCAGAGGATTTCGCGGCACCACATTGACCAGCGTCTGGATTCCAAATTGGCCGCGCTGGAGGGCTTCCTTGGAGGGGCTTGCGTCCTTTTGATAAGTCGCCAGCAAGCGTTCGCGGGCTTCCGGCGAAAGTCCTACGCCGGGCCGCACCAGATTCACCATGGCTCAGCCCCAGCACGGCGGCGAGGGTGGTGACCATGAGAAAGAAGAGCATGGTCTTCAGCCCCACGCGGCCCAGCTTGTGCAGGTCGCCCAGCCCCGCCACGCCCAGGCTCAAACGCGAAAAGACCAGCGGGATCACCACCATGATCAGAGCGCGCAACCACATTTGCCCGGCGGGCTCGGTGCCGTAACGAACGATGTTGGCGAGGGCCGCGGTTTTCCCCCACGCCAGATTCGCCACCACTCCGGCCGCCGCTCCGAGGATTAATCCGGCAAGAATGTGACGGGTCTTCGGGCCTTTGCGGGGTTTGGCTTGGGGCGTCGGACCGGGGGATTCACTCATGCGCGGGCAGTTTCCTTGGAAATTGCAATGATGTACTGTGGCATGGCCATCCTGGCCATGATCGGGTCACGGGCAGGATGCCCGTGCCACTTCTCGCACCGAGTTACTTGTGTTCCGGTGCGGGAATTTGCACGATGACGCGGCAGGGCGCGTGGTGGGCCACGTAGCGAACGATCCCTCCCAGCAGCGTTTCGCTCAGGGTGTGGGGGTGGGGCTTGTGGTGGCCCATCACCAACAACTCCACGCCCTGTTCCTTGGCCACGCCCACAATGCCTCGCCCACTTCCCGAGCGCGCAGGAGCTCGGTGGAAACAGGCCGGGAAAACTTCTCGGCCACGCGTTTGGCTTGGGCAAGCACTTCCTTGCCTGCATGGTCGATGGTTTCATCCGGCGCCTCGAGGGGAGTAAGGAGAGGCACCACAACCACGTGCAAAGCTGCGAGGTCAGCATCCATGCCTTGGGATAACTGGCACGCCAAGGTCATCAAGCTCTCGACCGAAACCGCGTCGCGTACTGCCACCATCACTTTGGGTTTACCCATAGTACCCTCCGCTTTGGAAGTGGCCGCAGGATATGCCCTCGCCGGGCAATTTGCAAGGGAGGACTCGGGGCGGATTCGGCACTCGGAGTTCGGGATCCGCCGGCTAGCGCAGAGCGAGCCCAGCTCGGCGATTCACGTCGCTCGCCCCGCCCGCCAATATCATTATGCCGATCGATGGACGCCATTTCGAGCCCGGCCAGTTGCGGTTTATCACCACCAGCACCTACCGCCGCAGCCGACCCTTTACGTGTCAGCGCTGCTGTTGGACCGTTGTCGAGACTCTGTGCCAGCCCGCCCGAAAAGCATGCATCCGACAATTTGGGGAGGCTGTGCCGGCAGCAGAGGCGCGTGGGCCAGATGCTTATTTCGACATTCGTCGTGGCATCATGTTGGCAATTCAAAGTATAATTCCCATTGACGCGCCTGTAGATCGCGCATCCAAAGTAATTGATGGTTCACCATTGGCCACGCTTAAAGCGTGTCGGCTTGGCCCTGCTGCTTTTCTTGGGCATCCCATTCACCGCTCAAGGGGCCCTTCCTGACACCCAGACGGTTCGAGGAGAAGTTGTAGACCCGAACAGCGCGCCCATCGCGGGCGCGGTCTGCACCTTGTGGGGTAGGACTTTGCCTGAGGAGGGGCTTCCCGTAACAACTGGGGACCGAGGAACTTTCGAGTTTACCGGGCTGATTCCAGGAACCTACCATGTGACCTGTGCCGCGGTGGGTTTCGAACCGGTCGCGAAGACGGGAATCGAAATAGCCGAAGGCGAAGAGCCCATAACCTTTCAGATTGAACTTCCTTACGAGATTGTTGTCCACCAGAAGGTGGAAGTCACCGCCCAAGCCCCCAAGGCCGCAACGCAAGCGGCGGCTCCGCCTGCGACCCTTAGCGACCAGGAGATCAAATCGCTGCCCCTCGTTGTGCAGAAGTTCAAAGCCGCGTTGCCGATGATTCCCGGTGTAATTCGCACCCCGGATGGCAGACTCTCCATCAAGGGCGTCATCGAGAACCAGGGTACGCTGCTGGTAGATTCTGCCGAAACAGTTGACCCGGTCACAGGCAGTTTCTCCATCGACGTTCCCCTCGACGCCGTGGAATCAGTCGATGTTTTCAAGAGTACCTATCAAGCCGAGTACGGGCGTTTTTCCGGTGGTCTTACAACCCTCCAAACCAAAGCTCCCTCGAGCCGATGGGACTATGAGTTGAATGATTTCGTGCCCACACCGCGTTTCGAGGCCGGACACCTGGTGGGAATCCAGAGTGACACCCCGCGCATTTACTTTTCGGGGCCCTTGATGGGGGATAAGTTCACATTTTCCGAAGCCTTCACCTACGACTACTCCGCCCAGCCTGTGCGGGGATTGGCCTGGCCTAACAACCAAACCCGCAAGGAAGGGTGGACTTCCTTCTCGGACTTCTATTACACCTTTTCGGCCCAGCATTTCATCAGTGTCGACGTCAAATTTTTCCCGGTGCGGCGGGAGTATGACAACATCGATTCCCTCATTCCGCAGACGGCTTCCGCCAACTATGGCCAGAGCGGTTACTCGATCGGAGCGCACGATCACTATCTGTTCAAAGGCGGCGGGATATTGACCACCCTGGCGCAATTCACGGATTTTGACAGTTATGCGCACGGCCAAGGCCCGCAGGACTTGCAGATAACTCCCACAGGCTGGGAGGGCAACTTCTTTAACGCTTGGACGCGCAGTAGCGCTCAACAGGAGGTGCAGGAAAACTATCTTCTCCCTCCCAAACACTGGCGTGGCCGGCACGATTTCAAGGTAGGGAGCGACGTAGTCCACCGCGCGTATCAGGGAACCAGCATTTCCCACCCTGTGCAACTGCTGCGGGCCGACAATTCCCTGGCCGGGGAGATTGATTTTGGGCTTGCCGGGTCGCTCACCACTTCCGACTCGGAAATTGCCGGCTTTGCCGAGGACCATTGGATTTTCAACGACTACGTTTCCATCAATTATGGACTGCGGTATTCCGGCCAGACACTCGGTAACCCCGTGGCATTTTCGCCGCGCGGAGGCGTGGTATTCTCGCCAGCCAAAAATGGCAAGACGATCTTCCGTGGCGGTTGGGGCGTCTTCTATGACCGCCTGCCACTTCTGGCCGGAGATTTCACCCAAAATCCCTCCCGGTCCGTTACCCTTTTCGACACGAATGGAGTGGCGCTTGGTCCTCCCACGGTCTACCTCCCTTATTACGAGGAATTTGCGGATCATGGCAAAAAGATTGTTCCCTCCGGAACGCGGCTGGGAAGCACACCCTACAACCTCACCTGGAACGCGGAGTTCGATCAGGAAATACGCCCTGACGTCATTGCCCGCGTCAGCTTCCTGTCCAGCCGCACTTATGATCAATTCACCGTCAATCCGGAAGTCCTTTCACCCACCAACGGCTTGCTGTTGCTTTCCAACGTGGGCTCATCTCGCTACCATGAGTTTGAAGCCACGCTGCGCGTGCGGCCTTCCAATAAGGCGGATTTCAACATTTCCTATGTCAATAGCCAGGCGCGCGGCGACCTGAACACCATGTCCTCCGTCTACGTTCCCTATGAGCAGCCGGTTATCGAGCCGAATCTTTTCGGCACGCTCCCCACCAATGTCCCCGACCGCGTCGTGACCTGGGGACGGTTCAAGCTTCCGCAAAAGTTCATCGTCAGCCCGGTGCTTGACTGGCACTCAGGCTTCCCTTTTTCCATTTTCGATGATCTGCAGAATTACGTGGGGCCGCCCAACAGCCGCCGCCTGCCCGCCTTCCTTTCGCTTGATTTGCAGACCTCCAAAGATTTCCGGATTTCTTTTATCCCCTGGGTGCGTAAACACACCCTGCGGGGCTCGCTCCGCATCTTCAACGTCACAAACCACGGCAACTACCGCGACGTCTATAGCACCGTCACGTCACCCTACTTCGGCGACTACGCCGGCTTCCAGCATCGCTTCTACGACCTGTCCCTGGATGTCGTGTATTGAAGGCGCAACCCGAAGTTGGCCACTTCTACGGGTTGGCCGTCGTCCGTTAACATGTGATCTAGAGACGCCAAGTCGCCAAAGCGTAGTTGTGGCCCGCTCGGAAACTTTGCTTTGCCACCGGCCCGGATGGGAGTCTGCTACAATGAGGCTTGTCGGGGCGCTCGCAACAACATGGCCGGCGGTTACAAAGCGGACCTGGTGAAGATCTATCATTCCCTGGGGCGGAAGAGACGCCTGGGGACGGTGATTTTCTTTGTCACTTCCATTTGCAACGCCAAGTGCCGCACGTGCTTTTACTGGGAGGAACTGAACCAGCGCGGGGACTTGACCTGGGATGAAATCCGCAAGCTTGCCTTCAGTATGCCATCTTTCAGCGACCTGTGGCTTTCCGGCGGTGAGCCCATGCTGCGGCGCGAACTCACCGACATCATCCATCTTTTTCACACCCACAATGGGATCCGTTGGGTGAACCTCCCGACCAACGGCCTGCTGCCTGAGCGCACCGCTGAATGGGTCGCGCGCATCTGTGAAGAAAACCCCGAACTCCAACTCGACCTGAACGTGGCCATGGACGGCCTCGACGAAATGCAGGATTCCATTCGTGCCGTGCCCGGGAATTTTGCCAAGACGCTCGAGACCCTTGAGGCGATTCAACCCTGCCGGCAGAAGTATCCCCTGCTGCGCGTCAACATCAACACCGTAATCTGCTCTGAGAACTTTGACCAGGTAATGGCAATCGCGGAGTTTGTGAAAACCCATTGCGCGGTGGATGGCCACTATTTCAATATCATTCGCGGTGCGGCCAAGGAGTCCAACCTGAAGCAGATCCCCACCCATCGCCTTGCCGCCCTCTACAAGAATATCCAAGCGGTCTACGACTACTACGCGGATCACGTCCTGCGGCGCCGCACGGGCATAGCGCGGAAGATCGCGCAGGTCTACTACCACGGCACGCTGGCGCTGCATAACAAGATTCAGCTCGAGAATATCGCCGGACCCCATCCCTGGCCCATGCCCTGCACCGCCGGCGACACTTCTGTCGTCATCGACTACAACGGCGACGTGCGCTCCTGCGAGCTGCGTGGCAAGCTTGCCAACCTGCGCGATTACGACTGCGACTTTGAGAAATTCTGGCAGGCCCAGGAACGCAAGGAAGAACTGGGGGCCATCGTGCAGGACCAGTGCTGGTGCACCCACATCTGCTTTATCCACGACAGTCTTCGGCATTCGCCGAAAGTGCTGCTCTACGACATCCCCGTCACTTACCTGGAGTCAAAGTTCACCTCGGCCTCCACCCAAGGCGAAAGGTTCCGATCCGCCCCCGCCCTGGCCGCGCCCGTGGTTAACTAACGCCTCCCCCACAAGCTGTAATCGTGTTCAACGTAACCGTCGGTTACGATTTGCTAAGGCTGCAAGTCCAATTCGAGCAAAGTGACCGTGAGCGGACTAAACGTGAACTCGAACTGGGTTCCGTGGAGTTCCGCCGGCCGCGAAATGAGCGAAATCCTTTGAGGATCATCGCGGCTGTTCATTACCTCGGAGGTCCCGGCGTGCACGTGGTCTTCAAGGGTAAGAACGGTGCCGCCCGCTACGTCCGTCTTGAAGCCGTCCAGTTGGAAGCTTCGAGGGAGTGGATCAAGCGTCGAGTTGACGGCATAGACCCGCAGTTTCTTTCCATCCGCGCTGAGGCTCGCGCTCAGGTCCGGCTCTTGCAGGTGCCAGGCGAGCTTCGAGGAGCGCTCGATGCGGAGAGGGTAGGCGCCGGCGGCGCGCGCGTACATTTCCTGCGCGTAATAGGCGGGTGTCTCGTAAATCCAAGCCGGGCCGGTCTGAACGAAGCCGGAGCTGAAACTGTCAGCGAAGTTGGAACGGTTGGCAATCTCCACCAAGTCGGCGTAGCGCTGCAGCAGGTTCAAGTAGCGCGAAATACTGAGGCCGTTGCCGAGCGTTTGTAGCATGCCCCGCGTCAGCCCGAAATCTCCGGCGGTAGTGTTCCATTCGGTCACTCCTACGCGAATGTCCTTGCCCGCACCGTTGGCCGCGATCCAGTCCCCGAGTTCCTTGAAATTGCGGTCCTCGCCGACCAAGTCGTTGATCTCATAGTGGTGGGGACAGAGGTAGTCGAAACTGGTTCCTGCCGCGGTGAGCAGAGCCTTGGTCGGGAAGGAAGACATTAATTTGATGCTGGGATCGACCTTTTTCATGGCCTCCGCGAACGCCCGCACGGAATTGCCGTAATCAGAGACGTCGACCTCATTGCCAATCTGCCAATACTTCACATGGTAGGGCGCGGGGTGGCCATTCTTCGCGCGTAGCGCACCCCACTGCGTCTCGGTACTGCCGTTGGCGTATTCCACTTCCGCCGCCGCGTCCTCAGGCTTCTTGCCGGTCCAGCGCACACAGATGAGCGGCTCCGCTCCTACGTACTGGCAAAGCCGCACAAACTCATCGATGCCCACGAAGTTCTCTTCCCAGCCACCCCAGACAGTGGTGAAGGTTAGACGGTCATCCCAGGGACCGATGGCGCGGTCCCATTCGTATTCCTCCGTGGTGCTACCGCCGAAGCGAATGATTCCCGGATGCATGGCCTTGAGCGCCGCCACCACTTCGGGCCGGTAGATTCCCAGAACCGCATCGGAGCCGATCAGGTACACGCGGTCGAGCCAGAGAGAGCCCGGGCCCTCAAAGTCAATGGTCAGGGTGGCATTGTTGGTCGTCCGGTCGGCGCGCAATTGGGCCTCAGCGGCGGACCAATTCTCACCGGCGCGGCCCAGCGGCACCGGTCCGGCGATCACATGCCCACCCCCGTGCAGCGAAGCCCAAACGGGAACGTTCCCCTCACCGCGCATGTGCAAATGCAATTTATAGGAAACTCCCGGTTTGAGGTAGAAGCCGTCTTGCGAGATTCCTGCGCGGGCATGCGCCACGGGCAACACGATCTTTTGCGAGCGCGCACCACTGTAAGGATTCGAGGTATCGAAGGAGTACTGCGCGACTACCACCGCTCCATCCGGGTACCAGGGCCGATGAGGCTCGTCGACCTCCCGTCTATAATCAACGTGGCAAGGCGGCGCATCCTCGAAGCTCGTCGAGACCACCTGTTGCGCGATGATGGAGGGAATATGGTTGCAGAGAAGTTCAATGAATTGCCCTTGTTGCTTTGCGTCAATCGTCCGATTCTTTGCGTGACCGGCAAAGATGCGAACGTCCTCACGCGCGTCGGAAGGCAAGGATTCCAGCCTGACCCCGTCAAACCAGACCCTCCCCGTGCCATGGCGTGCTCCCACCAGCGTCAAATCCATGTACCCTGGGGAAGGCATGCGAAAAGTGACTTCTTCATCGCTCCAGGGGGTTGTGCCCGAGCGGCCCGCACTCGAGGCAATTTCCGCTCCCGGCGTCTCGATAGCGATTACACCCTGTGCTCCATCCTCTCCAACCCCACTGAGATTCTCCGTCTTGACCCATACACGCACGCGCCACAACGAGCCCACCGGGAGGAAAACCCTCTGCCTTACGTCGGCGTCCGCCGGATCCAGTGCTTCGATAAGAAGAGATTGCGTGCCTTCCTTCGCATCGTTCCGATCTACGGTAATCGTGGGCACTCGCCCGTTCTCCTGTCGGAGGTGGGTCTTTACCTCCCATCCGGTTAGATCTGGTGCAGATTCGAAGCCAGGATTCTGAACTGCGGGCTGGCTCCCCACCGTGGGAACCAGCATGAAAAATGCAAGTGCGACGGAAAGCATGGAACCTCCTTCAGCGATGTCATTGATGGCCTTTGCCCCGCAGCAAAGACGGCATCATATCACGTCAGGGCGACGCCGCAAGCCCCTTGGATTGTATAGTGATGGGTCAGTTTGGCCATGTTCGGTACGGGCGGTTTTCAAACCCAATCCGAGTTCGCACTCACTCAACCCAGTAAGGCGCCGTTGCGCTCTCCGCACACCCCATGACCCCTGGGACAAGCCAAATCCCCGTTCGGTGTCGGGCGCGTTTGAGGCTAAGGGGCGTTCTCCTTGACCAGCGGCCTTCCCTCCGCATTCTCTGCGTTAGGATCTCTCATTCTCTGCTTCCTGCCGGTTTATTCCGGCGCACTAACTCATTTTTTTCATCAACATCGTGGAGAGAATTGTTTAACTTGTTTGTTTTCATATACATCGTGGAAGACCAGAGAGTGGACATTTTTTCTACATTTGTTTTCAATAAGTTATGGAAATTCTCCACAGATTTTTCCCCGTTTTTTTTCCATGACCCTGGCCACCGATTGCCTACTAACTATTTTATTTTCAATAATATAGATTTTTTCATGGTTTTCGCGATTCACTGTTAAACCCTTTCGTTCCTGGTACATCGTGGAAAGCCGCGCCCGCTTTTTAGCCCCGCTTCCCACATTTCCACCTAACTCTCATTTTCTGAATAAGATAAAGCCTTGAGACATTCTGACGCTAAACAACTAACCCCTTTTGCTTCTATCACATCGTGGAAAGCCGCGTTTTTCTAATCCTTCCATCTGACGCTCAGAACGTTTGATCTCCAGCAGCAGGTTGGCGAGCCGCCATGGGGCAGTGCGTAGTGGACAGTGGATAGTGGTTGGTTAGTGGTCAGCTTTCAGCGATCAGCTTTCAGCCTTCAGCAATCGCCCTGCGTCCATCCTGATTCCTGTCTCCTCACACTTGACTCCTGACCCCTAACCCTCGCCCCACTGCGCGATTCCACCCGGATACAGTTCCCCATACTGTAGCCTAGCACTTCGGGGCCCAGGGTCGAGGGGGACACTTACGAATTCGCTTAAGATAGGAAAACCATGTCTGGTTTTTCTTTCCAATTTCCTGCCGGTAGGAAATGCTAGCGCAGGATCGCCAATTTCCGAGCCCGTCGTAAGGGCGGTTCGCGAACCGCCCCTGCATCATGAGCGGCGATCGTGAGGCCCAAACGGCCGATTCATTTCAGGCCAAAGGCCCATAAGCGCTAAGTTAAGCTTCTCAATTCTGCATTTTATGCAAACTGACCGCTAATAAAAGGCCGGATTTTGTCTTTATCTTAGCGCTCATGGGCCATGGTCTTGCCCCCCTCCCCATATCCCTAATGTAGGGGATAACGACCGGACTCTCGCACGGTCTCGTACATCGTCAGTATGTTTGCAATCGGCGCGCGCGACTGTACATTATGCACAGGATTGAAAACGAAACCGCCTCCCACCCCGAACACTTTGATCCGTTGCCGAACCTCTTCGCGAACTTGCTGCGGCGTACCGAAAGGCAGCGTGCGCTGGGTGTCGATTCCCCCGCCCCAGAAGGTGAACACATCCCCGAAGCCTTTCTTCAACTCCACCGGGTCCATGTGGGCGGCGGAAGTCTGAACGGGATTCAAAATGTCGAATCCCGCCTCCACAAAGTCCGGAAGCAAGGCGCGGACTGAGCCACAACAATGGGTGAAGGTCTTCCAGGTCGTGTGCTGATGCACCCAATCATTAACGGCCTTGTTAAAAGGTTTGTATAGGGCCCGGTAGGTTTGGGGAGAAATGAAGGGTCCGTTTTGCGCGCCAAAGTCGGTGTAGCTTGTAATCACGGCCGTAACGCGATTCCCCACGGCATCGGCAATCTTCTGGAAATTCGCCAGGCCGATCTCACATTGCCGTTCAAAAATCTTGATCAGGTGATCCCGCCGAGTGATCGTGCTCATTTGCCATTCTTCCACGCTGCGAATTCCCTTGGGATGTTTCAGCGCCGGGCCAGGAGTGGCAGAGAAACTTCCGAACGATGTGCCGCCCGGACTCATCAGGATGGCTTTATCGGTGGTGGCATAGAGTCGCTCCGCCTGCTCGCGCAGGGAGGTAAGGTCCCGGTCCGAGATGGGCCCAAACTCCTCCAAATTGTCCTCAACCTTCAACGTGGCATCATCCACGGTGGGCCGACGAACGATGGTGTCGAAGTAAATCCCGCCCTTAGGCATCCGCCCGCTTGGCGCCACGGTACGGTCACCTTGGGGGTAAAGGAGAATGTCCCCGTTGGCATCGGGTTCGGTGTTGAAGCCCTCCGGCACCAGAACGGGGGTTCCGGCGAACGTCGTCCAGGGTTTCCACCCCTCCAGCCTGAATCCAAAGTCGGTCACCGGCTTGGCCAGCGGGAGCACATCCGCATCCAGCGCCGCCACCAAATCTGGAGCGATTTCGCCCAGCATTTGGAACGGATCGATTACCTTTACAGGCGTTCCGGGCGCATCGAGCCGCATGGCTTGCCGCAGTAGATAGACACTGTCCACGTGCATCCCGGTCGTGCCACTCCCCCCCAAATCCAAGGGAACCCGGTCAGCTTCTTTGTGATCGAGAATCAGACTCATCCGTTCACGCGAATTCAGCATCTCTTCGTCTCTTCCCCTTGCGGCTTCCAACCATGGCGGCCACAGCTCGCCTCGACCCCGGGTCCAGAACCCGACCGAACAATATAAACCTTCATGGGGCTACCGCCTAGCCGCAATCCGCCCAATCGGAAGTTCTTTCACCGCAGAGGGTCAAGAGGTGGTTCTTCTCAAACCCAAGACGCGAGGCACCCTAGCACGCGCTTCTCTAACCTGTCAAGGTGCCACCGCCTCCCTGCCACCGCCTCCCACTTCCATATGGCGCCCAGAGAGATCCCAGCACGTCAGCGTTAACAGGGGCCTCGCATTTCTCTTGACAGCGACTGTGGCGAAAGGAGTAATGTAGCGAATTCATGCCTCATTCAAGCCACCGGAGGCTCTGTCGCGCTTGGAGATTACTGACGTCAAAATCTACCGGGCGGGGCATCCCCGGAAAAACTGGATGTTTGTGCGTGTGGGAGCAAACGAAGGCATTCGTAATCTCAAGGTTGTGAAAACCCACCCGTATCTCACTGAGCAGGAGAAATAGTCCATGCTGATGAAGCTCAGCCCGCTTGATTTTGCGATTATCGCCGCATACTTCTGCCTCGTCCTGGGAGTTGGCTACTGGCTGAAGGACAAGATGAAAACTTCATCTGATTTCCTTCTGTCCAAACGTTCCTTCTCGCATTGGATCACCGGCATCGCGTTTATGTCCGCGAACCTCGGCGCCTTGGAAGTGATGGGGCACACGGCGAACGGGGCGAAATATGGCATGCGGACGAATCATTTTTACTGGGTTGGAGCCATCCCGGCGATGGTCTTCCTCGGTCTCTTCATGGTGCGATACTACTACACGAACGGGGTGCGCAGCGTGCCGGAGTACCTGCGGATGCGCTACGACCATCGCGCCCACGTCATGAATTCGTTCTCTTTTGCCATCGTCACAATCCTGATGTCGGGCATTGATATGTTTGCGTTCGCCGTGGTCTTCAAGAGCATGCTCGGATGGCCATTCGCCGTCAGCGTGTTGCTGGCCAGCGGGGTGGTTCTCGTCTTCGTTTTTTGGGGGGGGCTATCGTCTTCCATCTACAATGAGTTCCTGCAGTTCTTCTTGATCGTCCTGGGATTTCTTCCCCTGACTTTCTTAGGGTTGCGCGAGGTGGGAGGCTGGCACGCGCTCCTGTCAAAGCTGCCGACGGGGTACGGCCACACGTGGCAGGGGATGGGAGGGCCTGCCGATCCGCTGGGCGTGCCTTGGTGGGTTATGGTGGTGGGCATGGGACTTTGCGCCTCGCCCGCCTATTGGTGCACTGATTTCCTTCTGGTCCAGCGTGCTCTGGCGGCGAAGGATCTGGCTTCCTCCCAGAAAACACCGTTGGTTGCTGCCGTGCCCAAAATGCTCTTTCCTGGGCTCGTAACCGTTCAGGGAATGCTGGCCCTGGTGATATTCCCCGATATTGTGAAACAAAACTACAACCTGGCGCTCCCGGCCTTGATGGGCCATTTTTATCACAGCGGCATGTTAGGCTTGGGATTAACCGCCCTGCTCGCCAGTTTCATGTCCGGGATGGCCGGCAACATCACCGCTTTCAATACCGTCTTCACTTACGATATTTATCAAACCTATCTTGCCAAGGGCCGACCTGACCTGCATTACCTGCGCGTGGGAAAGACCGCGACCGTGGTAGGCACCATGGTGGCGTGCGGGTCCTCATTCATCGTGCTCTACTTCAACAACCTGATGGACTACATGCAACTGATCGGAATCCTCTTCATATCGCCGTTCTTCATTGTGTTCCTGCTCGGCATGTTCTGGAAACGCCCTTCAGCCACCGCGGGATTTCTCGGAATGGTCGCGGGATTGTCGGGCGCCACCCTGGAATATGTGCTTTATCGTCTCGGTGTCCTCAGGTTTCACTCTCCCATGGCATCCAACATGTGGACGGCCGTGTGGGGTCTTGCCGCTGGTCTGGTGGTAACGGTGGTGGCCAGTTACATGACGACTCCGCCCCGCGAGGAAACCTTGAAGGGGCTGGTATACTCCCGCGCCTTGGCAAAGGCTACTCCTGTCGCCTGGTACCGTAGTCCGAAATTTTACGGTGCCATCGTCATTGCCGCTTTTGTCTACCTCAACTGGAAATTCTTCTAGCCGACGCCCTCGGGGGACGGGATTTGTTGGCGGAGGCCCCATGACATCTCGGGAACGAGTAATGCGCGCCCTCAACCATCAACAGCCGGACCGAGCCCCTATCGACTTGGGCGCTACGCGCCAGTCGGGGATTGCCGCGTCGGCATGTTACCACCTGAAAGAACGCCTCAATATTCATACCCCCACCCGTGTTGTGGACTTGACCCAGTTCCTCGCCGAGGTCGAGCAGCCTATCCTGGACCGCTTCGGCGTGGACGCCGTTGGCGTTTTCCGGCCGGAAACCAATCCTGGCATGCCCATCCGCCGCGAGAATTGGAAACCCTGGCGGCTGTTCGATGGGGCCCCCGTGGAGGTCCCAGGAGCCTTCAATCCTGTGGTCGATCCGGACGGCGGGTATACCTTGTTCCGTGACGGCGTTCCCATCGCACGAATGCCCAAGGACGGCTTCTATTTTGACCGCCTGGAGAAATTCCCCGGCGCCGCGCACATTGACGTGGACAAATGGGAACCGCACCATTGGACAAATGAAGAGCTCGAATACGTTCATATCCAGGCGGAATGGCTTTATGAGAACACCGGATACGCTCTGGTATGTTGTGTCAATCCACCCCAGGAATTTTTTACATCGATGGGCACCGGCGACTTCCAAGCGTGGTGGACCACGATGGGGAGCGAACCCCAGTACGTGCGAGCCCTATTCGAAAAAAATGTTGGCGTCTGGATGAGCAACTTGAAGCGCTTCGCACACGCCGTCGGCGATAAGATCGCCGTCCTCCAAATAACCGATGACTTTGGCACGCAAGAGTCATTACTTCTTTCCATAAAGATGTTTCGCGAACTCATTATGCCTTACTACAAGCGCGGTCTGGATTGGATCCATCAAAACACCAAAATGAAGGTGATGCTCCATTCCGATGGCGCGCTGTTTTCACTCATTCCCGCCTTGATTGAGATGGGAGTGGATATCCTCAACCCGGTTCAAGTCAATGCCCGAGGCATGGATCCCGCAAAGTTGAAGCAGACCTTTGGCGAGAGATTATCCTTCTGGGGTGGCGCGGCGGACTGCCAGCAGACCCTGCCCTTCGGCAAACCTGAGGATGTCGCCCACGAGGCAGAGGCCAATCTCAAGGCGTTCTCGCCCGGCGGAGGCTATGTTTTCGCGGCCGTTCATAATATTCAGGCCGGTGTACCCCCGGACAATATCATCGCGCTTTTCGAAACCGCCCGCGGCAATTAAGTCCGAATGCCAGGGCCGAGAAGACTAACAGGAGCAGAAATGTCGTTCATCGGCATCGATCTCGGCACGTCGTATATCAAGGGCGCAGTCCTGAATCTGGAGACCCGGAAACTCCATCACGTGCAGCGAACACCTTTTCCTCCGCAGCTTGAGAGTACCGTCCCCCTGGCCTGCGAGTTCGACCCTAGAGAGATTCTGGCGACCGTCCGTATGCTCATCGCGGAGATGGCTCCTCACGCCCCGGATTGTGAAGGAATTGTCATGTGCTCGCAAATGCACGGCATGGTTCTGATGAACGGTCGTGGCGAGACCATGTCAAACTGCGTGACTTGGCGTGACCAACGCGTGGTGGCGCCGCATCCCTCGGGCGCGGGATCTTATTATCAGGTGCTCACAGGGAGAGTAGACCCCAAACACGTAGAGCAGCTTGGAAACGAATTAGACCCCGGAAGACCGATTTGCTATCTCTTCTGGTTTGCAGAACAGGGCAGGATCGAGCCCGGCCTGGTTCCCGTGTCACTACCGGATTTCGTGCTCAGCGTTTTGTGCGGGTCCGCTCCGGGAGTGGAAATAACCAACGCCGGGGCTTACGGGGCACTTAACCTGGAGACCTTGAATTGGCATCAGGAAGTAATCGAGGAACTGGGACTGGACAATCTCCAATGGCCGGCGCTACGCAAACCGGGCGAGGTAGTCGGCCATCTCGCGGTTCAAGGCAGGCGGGTCCCATGCTATACGCCGGTTGGCGATTACCAATGTGCTCTGGTAGGGGCTTTGTTCGGTGCGGAAGAAGTTTCGCTCAACGTCGCCACAGGATCCCAGGTCAGCCGGATGACGCCGGAATTGACTCTGGGCGACTATCAGACCCGCCCGTTCTTCGCGGGGAGATTCCTCAATACTTTCACCTACCCGCCCGGGGGGCGGGCACTGAACGTGATTGTCGACCTTCTGTGCCATCTTGCCAGATCTCAGGGATTGGATCTCAAGGATCCCTGGGAGGCGATTGCGCGGGCAGCGGAAGGGGTAGCCGACACGGATTTGGAGGTGGACCTGAATTTCTTTCCCTCACCGCGCGGTGATCGGGGCCGGATTGCGAACATCCGGGGAGACAATCTGACCATCGGGCACCTGTTCCGAGCAGCATTCCAGAACATGGCCGATACCTTCTTTGATTGTGCGGTCCGCTTGAGCCCGGAAAAATCGTGGAAGAACCTTCTGTTCTCAGGGGGGGTGGCTTGCAAGCTGGAAATTCTCCGCAGAGTGATTCAGCAGAGATTTGCAGCAAGCTATCGAATCACCCCCTTCGAAGAGGACACCTTGTTTGGATTGCTGATCCTTGCCTCTGTGTTCAGCGGCAGGGCCAGGTCCGTCGAGGAACTGACGCACCAACTTCGGGCGGGTGTTCTTTGAGCACATGGGAAAAGGCGAAAGGACGACGCCTTCTGTTGCCGATCTTCTTCCGCGAGGACCCTGTTCCATCACGCAGAGCACATCTCGCATTAATCTTGACGAGGATTCTTGCATGTGGTACGGATTAAGTGTCTGCGCAGTCGTCCGTGCGTCGGGTCTCGGTGAATGGGACTGTTTTGCCACGGTTGATGCCGGTGGGCAAGCAAGGCCACCTATGAGTGCGGCTCCGCTGACCCCCGGTAGCTGCCTGTGCTCCACGTTTACGGCTTCCTAAGCCCTCGTGATGGTGCACCCCCATCCTTATGCAACTGCCGTCGAACTTATTACTTAGGAGAAATGAGTATGCTTGCAGCAGTCTTGAAGGCCTTTAACCAGCTCGTGCTGGAGGATGTCCCCCGGCCGGAACCTGGCCCGGGTCAAGTAGTGGTGAGGATTAAATCCTGCGGCATTTGCGCGACCGATTACAAGGCCATCAAGGGGATTCGCCACAACGTGGATTTCCCGCTCGTGCCCGGCCACGAACCCGCAGGAATTATCGCGGCTGTCGGCCCCTTTGTTACCAACGTAAAAGAAGGGGATGAAGTCATTGTCTCTCCCAGCGGCTTCTGCGGACTCTGCCGGAACTGCCGGTTGGGCCGGACCCATTACTGCGAGAATTCCTACACAACTGGGGGCGATGGCGCCGCGGTCCGGCCCGGTAGTTTCGCTGAGTACACCCTTACCGGCGCGAACGTAGTTTTCCCCAAACCCGCGAACCTTAGCTTCGACGCGGCGTGCCAGGCGGAACCGGTCAGCGGAGCTTGGAAAGGTTTGATCCGCTACTCCGAGATGAGCGTGGGCGACGACGTGGTGGTGATCGGTACCGGCGGGATTGGTATGTACTGCCTGATGGTTGCGAAGGCAGCAGGTGCAGGCCGTCTGGTGGCGGTCGACGTCAGTGATTACGCGCTCGAAACAGCAAAAAAGCTGGGCGCTACTCACACCGTCAACCCGCGAAAGGGCGATGCCAAGGCCGCCATTCTGGACATTCTTCCCAAAGGACCCGACCTCGTCGTCGAGGCTGCCGGGCCCATCGATGCCGTAAATCTCATGATCGGCCTCCTGCGCCGCGGTACGCACTGGAACCTTTTCGGAATCACCACCCACGAGAAGTTCGCGCTCGACGGAGGCTTGATGCACTTCCTGGAGGCGCGGATGGATTCAAGCTTTAGCACGAATCCGCTGGCCATCGAGAGCGCCGTCCGCCTCATGGAACGAGACCTGGTGAACCCCGAAAAAGTGATTTCTCACCGTTTCCCCTTATCGCAGATCCATGCGGCGATAGAAACCATGAGCACGCCCGAACGCAACAAGGTGATCATCAACCCGTAAGAGATTGACGAAGTGCGGCGCCAGTGATGCTTGCGCAAGGGCCGCAGTAGCCACAGTCTATGCAGTTTTGACCATGGTTTCGTCTGCCGGTGGACGAGTTACGGCAGACTTGCTTTGGGCAGGGCAACAGTGGCGGCGCGCCCCATCCAGATTGACCACCCGCGATTGCTGCTGGTGTATCACGTATGAGAAAGGCCCACGGTCAGAACTGCACTGACTGTGGCTACCTTCTCGCGCATGGCCGGGTGGGACCTTCATGAAGGAAATTCGAATGCCGAACAATTCTTTGCCAACCCTTTCTCTGGGATTACTGGATCGACTGCGCAAGCAGAGTGACGGCAGTTTGGAACTGCCCCCCGAATCGTTGTTCAGCGCGCCTGAGACCATCCTGCAAATGGGATGGGGTAAATTCATGCGCGGATTTGCACCCGATTTTGTCCAGCTTGCGAACCAAGACGGGCGATATGCGGGCCGCGTCCTTACAGTGCAACGCAAGCCCGATCACCGGTCGGAAGCCTCTGCGCGCCAGGATGCCCTCTATACCTTGATTCTTCGTGGAATCGAACATGGCCAGGTGAAAGAAGTAAAGCGGATTATCGGTTCGATCAGCCGCCTCCTGGTCGCCGAGCAGGATTGGGATAAAATCGTCGGGGCAGTCAGGAAGCAGTCCCTGCGGGTGATCTTAAGCAATGCCACGGAGACAGGATTGACTCTTGATCCGGCGGACCGTCCCGGGGACAGGCCACCGCGCAGTTTTCCGGGCAAGCTGACGCAACTCTTGTTTGAACGCTGGCGCGCCATGGGGGGAAGAGACGCGGATATCGCGGTGATTCCGACCGAACTGGTGTTGAATAACGGGCCATTGGTTCAGGGGTTGATCCTAGAGCAGGCTCGCGCTTGGAACTTCGGGGCGGCGTTCCTCGACTGGGCGCAAAGGTCGGTGCATGTGGCCAGCACCCTGGTAGACCGGATTGTGGTGGGGACACCGCGCGAAGATCTGCTCGCCGAGGAATGTCAAGCCCTCGGCTATCGCGACGATTTGCTCACCTGCGGAGAGACCTTCTATTTGTTCGCCATCGCTGCGGACGAGTTTACGCGCCACCATTTTCCTATGCATCTAGCGTCCCCAAATGTGCGGTTTGTTGACGATCTTGCGCCGTACCGGTGGCGGAAACTGCGGCTATTGAATGGACCGCAAATGGTGCTCGCCACGCTGGGGACGCTGCTGGGTTTCCGCATCATCCGTCAGGCCGTGGAAGACCCGCAGGTGGGACGATTTGATGAACAAACCGTGTGGCAGGAAATTATTCCCGCGATGGGGCCAGAGGAAGAAGCGATCAATTCCGATTACGCCCGGGAATGCCTAGAACGTATCGGCAACCCGAATATAGAACACCGACTGCAAGGGATCCGCGTGGATTTGACCGCCAAGAACTCCATCCGGCTCATCCCGAGCATTCGGGATTTTCTAAAGCGCCGGAATGAGCTTCCCGTCCGGCTGCTGCTGACCATGGCGGCAACTTTGGAGGTTGTGCTGCGCGGGGGATTGGAAGACGCCCATGCCGGCTACATCTTCGAACGCTGGGCCGCGGCAGATGCGCACTCACGCGAATCGGTGTTAACTTTCACGCGCGAGGCGCTGGCGCACCTCTCGGCCCAAACCCACGAGCCCTTGGACGTGGAAAGGATTGCGCCGGAAGTCTGCGACCTTCTGTTGGAAATCCGGAAGCAGGGTTTGCGAGCCGTTCTGGCCAGGCGGTTCGCCCTGGAGGAGCCGGCCTCTTCAGAGCGGAGGATATCTTCATGAAGCAAATCGTGCTCGAAAAACCACGATGCCTTGTGGCCAGCGATGCTGTTCCGCCGCTGGCAGGTCCTGGAGAGGCCCTCTTACGGGTTCATCGCGTAGGCGTTTGCGGGACGGATTTCCACGCCTTCCACGGCCGGCAGCCCTTCTTCACCTATCCGCGGGTGATTGGGCATGAGTTGGGAGCGGAGGTGGTAGAAGCGCCCGCCAACGACCGGGGATTAGCGGCCGGGGATCACTGCACCGTCGAGCCTTACCTGAACTGTGGGAAATGCGCTCCCTGCCGCTCCGGACACTACAACAACTGTGAAGACATCAGAGTGCTCGGCGTGCATTCAGACGGGGGATTGCGGGAGTTCCTCGCCGCGCCGCTCGATCACATTTACAAATCTTCCCGCCTCAGTTTCGACCAATTGGCGTTAGTGGAGCCCCTGAGCATTGGCGCGCAAGCCGTGATGAGATCGGGGCTGGGGCCAGGGGAACAGGCGTTGGTGGTCGGTGCCGGACCCATCGGCGTAGCCATTATTGATCGTGTGTCAACGAGGGATTGGCCCGGCAGCCGAGGTGGCGGCAGGCCTGATCCAGGCAGCAGGACCGGGCTCGCCGGGCTACCCGCCCAGAGCGCCGCGAGCGGCCAATACGCCGGGCCACGGCCGGTGAAGGCCCCCGGATGAGCAGCCAGCCGAACGGGCCGGGCGGCCACGACAGCGGGTCCGGAGACGACAGCCGGGCGAGGGAGGGATATCACGACCCGACCGCAGGTATCGCTGGCGCCGCGCCGGCGCACAGCGCCCTGACCCTGCGCCTGGTGCTGGCCGCCTTCGGGTTCATCGTCTGCTCGATCGGCGCGGCCCTGGCGGTCACGGTGGTAAACGCGCCCGTGCTCGCTGCTGTCCTGGCCTTCCTGGCAGCGGTGGCGGTAGCCGACATCATCGTGGTGACGCGCCGGAAGCTGCGCGGCGAGCCCGGCTGACCCGGCGAAGCCTCATCCGCTGTTCCCGGGCTGGTCAATCCTCCGGCCGGCCCGGGCAAGGGCCCGCCGGGCTAAGCCCGCAAGACGCCAAGAATGGATGATCTATGGACACCCCATCCGCGGCCAGCGCAACTGTCAGGCGCGCCGAATCGGCACTTCCGCGCCACCGGGGAACCACGACCGCTATTCCTGGCATCACGCACTGTCATCGGCACGGTGGCAGCTTGGCGCTCCGGATCCGCCGTTCGGCGCGTTTGCCGTAAGCCCTTTGGCGGGAAGCGCCGACGCGAATAACGGGTCATTCTGGCGCGCGCCGACAGCCACCGCAGATGGTGTCGGCGGCCCCGATTCCGCGCCGCCGACACCAGTGGGTGGGTCGTCTGGCCCGACTCTATCGCTCAGGCGGTGGCGTGGATCGCCTCGAGGATCACCCTGGGACACGCCGGTCTGCTGAGCGGGCGAGCCGTTTAGTTTGCGGTCGGCACAGTTTCGGCGGCGGTCTCGATGAGCTGCGCTACCTCGTCCGGGTGGGAGACCATCGCCACGTGGCTCGAGGGGACTTCGACGGTGGTTGCGCCCATGCGATCGGCGAACTGGCGCTCGGCATCGGGCGGGATCGCCTGATCGTCAGCGGCGACCAGGTACCAGGAGGGCAGCGATTTCCAGGCCGGGACACCCATCACGTCGTTGAAGGCGGACCCGGCCAGGGCCTGCTGCACGGCGTACATGACCCTCGCCTTGACCGGGTCGACGTCAGCGGCGAAGTGGTTGACGAAGTCGTCTTCGGACAGCCAGCCAAAGCCCTGCTTGTCGGTGAACAGGTGCGCCAGTGCCGGGGTCACCGGTCCCTGTGACAGCAGCGCGCCGAGTGATTCGCCCTCGTCCAGCCCGAACGCCGCGATGTAGACCAGGCCGGCCACGTTCGGCGCGTCCGTGCCGAGGGCGGTCATGATCTGGCCGCCGTAGGAGTGCCCGGCGACGATGGTCGGGCCGTCCTGGAGGTCCAGCACCTGGCGCAGCCGGGCGACGTCATCCGCCAGCGCGGTCATCGGGAACTGGGGTGCTGTGACGTGGTAGCCGTCGGCCTGCAGGCGCTCGATGACGGCGCTCCAGCTGGAGCCGTCGGCCCATGCGCCGTGGACAAGAACGATGTTCGGTCAGGCGTTCATTTCAGTGGATTCCTTCCTGGTTCGACTGAGAGTGACGTTGGTGATGCCGCTACTGTCCGTATGGCTGGGTGTAGGCGGCCAGCCAGAGGGTGTACGGATTGCCGAGATCTGGGTACTTCGCTGTCATGCGCGAGACGACTTCCTGGCCCGAACTGCTCGCGGCGACAGCCTGGTCGAAGTCGTGAATGTACTGGCGGGTCTGGTCGAGAAGCCGTGATCCGTCGTTGTCCGGCGCGCCTGGGTCGGTGTGGCCGGCGATGATCGTGGCCGGGTGGAGCTTCTCGACTTCGTTGATCGTCTCGATCCACGCTATCCGGTGATCGTGGTCGGATTGGTACATCCAGACGTGGATGCCGTTGTAGATCACGTCGCCGGCGATGAGGGTGTCGAGGTCGGGAATGTGGACGACACTCGAGTCGCTGACATCGCTCTGGCCGAGCTTGACCGGGATGAGTGCGTGACCCTCGACAGTAAGTTCCGGCTTCTCCAGCGCGACGGGTACGGCTGGCTGGTCGAAGAGCTGGTCAGGAAAGATCGAGGCCCAGATCTGCATCCATGCCGGGGTCGTCTGCTCGGCCAGGAACGGCATGATCTGGGCGAGTGCGACGGCTTTCGCCTCCGGATGCGTTTCGAGGACGGTGTTCAGCCCGAAGAAGTGGTCGGCGTGCCCGTGCGTGATGTAGATCTGGGTCAGGTTCTTGCCGGTAGCGGTCAGCCAGTCGGCGAGCTCTTGCGACTCGCGTTTGGTGACGAGCGAGTCGACGAGGATGGCATCGCGGTCGCCGGAGATCAAAGATGCCGTCGTCGCTGGCCATGTTGCTTCCCATCCGCTGGGCCATACCGGAATCGCGCTTGGTACCGGCCGGTATCCGGTATTGAACACATCCAGTTTCAGAGAACCCGGCATTGCCCATCCCTCTTTCTGCCTTAAAGGAATCGAAGCGGTCACCTCTGGACCCTGTGCAGTTAGCCCGGCTCGGCAAGGAATGCATCAACATCGGCGGCGAACTCGGCGTGATGCTGAAACAGGAACCCGTGGGCCGAGTCGGGGTAGATCTTGACCCGGGCTTGCGGGATCAGGCCCGCGAGCAGGTACGAATAGTGCGGCAAGATCATCGGATCGCTGTCGCCGTTCGCTACCAGCACCGGCAGGTCGATGCCGCTCAGTCGCTGCAGCAGGGCATGGTCCGGGATCCCCCAGGCGCAGACCGCGTCGTACTGAGCGTTCCGGGTCGCCCAGGTCGTCGCCTGGTCCCGGTCCTCGGTCCTGGCGTACATGCGCTGCAGGGCCTGCGTGCCAGCTTGCCGGCTTGAGGATGATCGCGCGAAGAACACGTCGAGGTATCCCTCTGGGCTGGTTTCGGGCCGGCCGACAGCGCCGATCACGTCCTGGGCCCAGCCGTGCATCCCGGCCGCGCCCTGCGGGGCTGACGACGCGAGTACGAGCCGGTTGAGTATGCCGGGCCTGATCAGCGCGATTTCCTGCGCGATGAAGCTGCCGATGGAGAACCCGAGCATGTCGACCCGGTCGAACTCCATGGCGGTCAGGAATGCGATCGCATCGTGCGCCATCTGCGTGACCGTGCTCGGGGTCGTCCCGGTGGAGCCGCCGACCCCGACGTTGTCGAATGCCACGACGCGGCGGTTAGACGACAGAGCGTCAACCAGCGCCGGATCCCAGTTGTCGAGGTTCCCGCGGAAGTGCTGCAGAAGAACCAGCGGGACCGCGCCCTCACCCTGGTCGCGGTAGGCGTAGTCGATCCCATTCGCAGCCCTGACCGACTTGTTAGGAAGATTTGAATACACGGGCATCAGAATTCTTCTGTTATCTTCCTGGGCAGGCGCAGCTGCAGATGGGGGTTCACCGTGGTCACGAGGCCGCGCTGCCGTCAACCACCAGCGCCGGCCTGGTTCTGGGAAAGTTCGCGGCGGGCAGCGTCGGCGATGTCGGCGCTGGTGTTGGCGTGGCCGTTGATGCCCCACCCGCCCTCGGGGGATTCGGTGATCAGGACCCAGGTGCGCTCGGCGAGCGTCGCATCGCGCGCCTGGGCGGCGACGATTTCGGTGAGTTCCCTGACGACGCCCAGCTGCTTGTCGCGGTCGAGCACGCCGACGGGGGTGAGTACCTGCACCCGGACGTAGTTGCTGTCCCCGGCGACATTGGACAGCGAATCGGGTGCCATGTCGTGGATGAAGGCGGCAGTGTTGTTCTTGAACAGCGCGATGGGGGGCACCTGCTCCCAGCGCATTACTGCCGCGGCAAGCTGCTGGGCCAGGTCGTGCTTGTTGGTGAATGTTCCCTGAGCGGCATAGACGTCGATCATCGGCATTGCTGTCTCCCGTGCAGCTTTGGCGGGCGCTGCCCCGCGCGGGGCGAACGCGACGGGCTCCCTTGGCTTCCCATAATTACCGCTGCCCGCTGACCGGGCATCACGTGCTGCACGTAGTCCGTCAGCCCGCCGACCACGTGCGGCACGTGCCGGGCCGACCGGCGTGTGCGCCCGCGGCAGTAGATTTGCCTCGTGGAGGGCCTGCTCGGACGTGGCGAGGAACGCGACCGTCTCGACCAGATCCTTGACGACGCCCGCCGAGGGCTGAGCGGCGCCCTCGTGCTCCGGGGCGAGCCAGGCGTGGGCAAGACGGCACTGCTGGATTACGCCCAGGCAGCGGCGGCGGACCTGCAGGTCATCCGGATCGACGGCGTCGAGACCGAGATGGAGCTCAGCTTCGCGGCCCTGCACCAGTTCCTCCGGCCCTGCCTCAGCAGCCTGGACATCCTCCCCTCACCCCAGCGCACCGCGCTCCGGCTGGCCTTCGGCATGCAGGAGGGCCGGACGCCGGATCGTTTTCTCGTCGGCCTGGCCTCGCTGGGCCTGCTGGCTGAGCATGCCTCCCGCAAGCCCCTGTTGTGCCTGGTCGACGACGCTCACTGCCTGGACCGCGAATCCGCCGATGCCCTCGCATTCGTGGCGCGCCGCCTGTACGCCGACTCCATCGCGATCATCTTCGCTGTCCGCGAGCCCGCGCCGCGGCACGGCATGCTTGATGGGCTCCCTGAGCTCCGTCTCGCCGGCCTGGCGGAGGCGGACGCCTGCGACTTGCTCGCCTCCACCGCCGGGCCTCAGCTGCCCCGCCTGGTGGCCGAACGGATCGTCGCCGAGACGGGCGGCAACCCCCTGGCACTCATCGAAATCGGCCAGGAACTCGCCTCGGGGGAGCTGGCCAGCGACTCGCCGTTGCCCGAGCCGGTGCCACTGGGCCACCAACTCGAGCAGCGTTACCTCCGGGAGGTCCAGGGGCTGCCGGCCGACACCCAGTCCCTGCTGCTCGCCGCCGCCGCCGACCCGACCGGTGATCCCAGCCTTCTGTGGCAGGCCGGCAAGGACCTTGGCTTCACGATCGAGGCGGCCGCAGCCGCTGAGGCGCGGCAGCTCATCACGATCCGCGACACCGTCCGCTTCCGCCACCCCCTGGTCCGCTCCGCGGTGTACTACGGAGCTTCCTTCGCCCAGCGCCAGCGCGTACACGCCCGCCTGGCCGAAGCCACCAGCCCGGCCGAACCAGACCGGCGGGCATGGCATCTGGCCCAGGCCGCCACTGGCCCGGACGAGGCCGTTGCTGAAGACCTTGAACGGGCCGGGGAACGAGCACGCGGTCGCGGCGGCTGGACAGAGGCGGCAGCTCTGCTCCACCGCTCGGCCACACTCAGCGCCGACCAGGCAGCGCGAGCCCGCCGGATGCTCAGCGCAGCGGAGGCGAGCTGCAACGCAGGAGCCCTGGACCGTGCGCAAGCCGAACTCGACGCAGCCGCCGCCTACCGCGACGATCAGCGCCACCTCGGCCTCGCCCAGCGGGTTCAGGGCCGCATTCATCACGCGCGACGCCAGCCCGCGAAAGCGACCTCCGCCCTGCTCGCCGCAGCCACCAGCCTGGGCCCGGTCGACATCCGCCTGGCCCGCGACATTCTCGTCGAGGCCATCGTGGAAGCCCAGATCAACGGCCGGCTCGCGCCCGCGGGGGCAACCCGGACCGATGTGGCCCACGCTGCCCAAGCGCTTCCGCTGAGCCCCAGCGCGACCGCCACCATCGGCGACCTGCTGCTCGACGCGGATGCCACCCTCCAGCTTCATGGCCTGGACGCGGCCGCGCCGCTACTTCGCCACGCGATCGACGCCGTGCGGCACGAACCCGCAGATCCCCCCGAGATGTTCCAGTGGCTCGCCGCCGCCTGCGCCGATGCCACCATCCTCGCGGACGAGCCCCGGCTGCACGAGCTGACCCGGCGCATGGAAACCGCCGCCAGGGAGCAGGGATCGATGATCGCCCTGTCGCTGGCGCTCAGCCACGCCGGAGTATCTGGCCTCCTCTCCGGAGATCTGCCTGAGGCCGAACGGTGCTTTGTCGAGATGACCGTCAATAGCAGAAGCCAGAGGGCAGCCCTGGAGTCTCGGATCACTGCTCCTCTCGGCGTGGCGCGGACAGACCCAGCAGGCCTATACCCTGCTGGACACGGTTGCCGACGAGGCCGACCGGCAGGGCCAGGGATACCAGCTCGTCTTCGCCGACTATGCCCGCTGCATCCTCGAGCTCGGACACAGCCGCTATGACACCGCTTACACCAGCTTCGCATCCTGCGTCGACGACACATCGCAAATCAAGTTCGCCCTGCCCGATCTCGTCGAGGCAGCCCAGCGCTCCGGCCACCGCGACGCCGCCCGGGACTTGGTCCACCGGCTGACCAAGCTGGCCGCCGCCAATCCCGGCCCGGTCACACTCGGGTTCCTCTCCCGGGCCCAGGCCCTCGTCGCAGGCGACGGTACCGGCGCAGAAGACTATTACCAGCAAGCCATAAACCAGCACAGCCACGCCCGGGGACCCGCCCACCTTGCCCGCAGCCACCTCGTCTACGGCGAATGGCTGCGACGTGCCAAGCGCCCGCGGGATGCGCGCACCAGCCTGCGTACCGCACACCAGCTCTTCGAAGACATAGGCGCGCAAGGCTTCGCAGGGCGGGCCCGCCTGGAGCTGGCGGCAGCCGGGGAAACCGTGCCCGCTCAAGCCGCCCGGCACAGCCACGGCCTCACGCCACAGGAAGCACAAGTGACCCGGCTAGCCGCCGCAGGCGCGACCAACGCGGAGATCGCCGCCCAGCTCTACCTCAGCCCCAACACCGTCGACTACCACCTCCGGAAAGTATTCCGCAAGCTCGGCGTCACCTCACGGCGTCAGCTCGCCCACGCGCAGCTCAATCTCGTCCCCTAACGCCATAAGGATCGCCACCCAGAACTGACCCGATGGGGTCCGGGCGACGTCGACGTCGCGGCACGGTCCAGATGCGAAAGCCATGCGGTCTGGTACTGGCTGCTGCGCCCGTCCAGCCGCTGGGCCCCGCCCAGACTGGCGGACATGGCTGTCGGCCACGGCTAGTCAGCCATCAGGCCACCCCGCGCCGATTCGGCGATCTCGGACGTATCTCCGGCTGCTGTCATCGTCCGCTCACCGGACGGGCCGTGACGTGCTGTGACTGGCTAACGCGGCTTATGTTGAGGTTCCGCTCAACTGCTGGGACCCGCAACTGGCCCAGCCCTCCGGGTTCCAGCCCGGCCGGGAGGTGCCCGATGACCACTGCTACTGCTCCGTCCACTGCGCTCGTCACGATCCAGCCTGCCTTCACCGACGCCGAACGGCTCGCCCTCGCCGGGTTCCTGGCTGGATACCGTGGCCTGACCAGGGAGGCGTATGCGCTGGACCTGCGCCAGTTCACCACCTGGTGCCGCGCCCGTTCCCTGGGCCTGTTCGCCGTCCGCCGGGCCGACATCGAGTCCTTCGCCCGGGAGCTGGAGGCCAGGGGCCGGGCCCGGGCTACCGTCACCCGGAGGCTGTGCACCATCGCCGGGTTCTACCGGTACGCCGTCGAAGAAGAGCTCCTGGATCACTCACCGGCCGCCCACGTCCGCCGTCCGCGCGTGGACTACGAGTCTCACGCCGTCGCCCTGGACCGCAACGAGCTCGGCGCCTTGCTCGTCGCTGCCGGGCTCGGTCCGCCGTGCGAGCATGCGCTGATCTCGCTGCTCGCGCTGAACGGGCTGCGGGTCTCCGAGGCCATCGGCGCCGACATCGAGCAGCTGGGCCTGGAGCGCGGGCACCGGACGATGACGATCACCCGTAAGGGCGGCAAGGTGGTGACCATCCCGCTGGCGCCGCGCACCGCCCGGGCGATCGACCTGGCCATCGGCGACCGCACAGAAGGGCCGGTGTTCCTGGCCGCCGACGGGCGACGGCTGGACCGGCACGGCGCCGGGCGGATCGTCCGCAAGTCCGCCCGCCGCGCCGGGATCGCCAAGGCCGTCACGCCCCACACGCTCAGGCACGCGTTCATCACCGCCGCGCTGGATGCCGGGGTCCCGCTGCGCGACGTGCAAGAGGCCGCCTCACACGCTGACCCGAGAACGACGATGCGCTATGACCGCGCCCGTGGCAGCCTGGACCGGCACGCGACCTACATCGTCGCCGCCTACGTCGCAGGCGCTGCACGGTAAAGGCGTACCGGCCGGGAGATGCTCCGCCTGACGGTGGCAGCCACCGCCAGGTGGAGCTGCCCGCAGCCGCCGATGCCTATCACCACCATCCTGCGGTGACGCACAGCGGCCTCAGCGCGAACACGAACCGCCGTTGTAATCGGCCACCCCACCGTCCGATGACCGCTCCCACAGCATCCCGAACTGCTCGCTATGGCGTCGGGTCGCCGGAACGCTGGGACAGGTCCTGGCATGCCTGGCGTACCGGCACGCCCACCCGGCTGGCGGCGGCGCGGATGTAGGCGACGGTCGCGAACAGGGCGTATTGCCAGAAGTCGTCGGTCTGCCACCAGGCGACCTCATCCAGCAGGTCCGGGTCGGTCCCGCCATGGAGGGCTGCTGCGGCCAGCACTGCGTACTGGAGCTTCTTGTTTTGCCGGCCGCGGAAGGTGCACTCGGGCAAGAACCGCTCGCGTAGTCCCTCCAGGGGCAGCGGGTCGGCCCGGCTGGCCCCGCACCAGTCCAGCGCGTCGCCGGCGAGGCGGAGGAACACCTCGCCGGGGAAGGTGTTGTCCCGCGGGTGCAGGGGCACAAGCTCGCTCTCCAGCTCGAAGATGTCTACGTCGCGGGCCAGCCCGTCGAGCAGGGTCTGACGGGCGCTCACGGTGTCCTCAGGGGTGGGCCGCTTCCTGGCAGGCATGTCACGACGGTAAGGCAGAACCACCGGTCGGGCGGCCTTAGCAGCGGATGCCCGCCGCCGGCCGGTGCAGCACAGTGACGCTGCCCGCTCGTCACGCTGCGTGGTTGCCTTATGGGCCGCGCGACGCACGTGAACCGCCGTTCTGCTCGGCTCTCGCGATCCAGACCGCCTGCCGTCAGCCCGCCCATATCAGGTTGTTACGCGCATCGGGAAGTCGCCGATCGGGCACCGGCAGCACTCGGGCTGGCTGCGGGATTCTGGGGGAGAGGCCGGTGATGGCCGGGTCGTCTTGCCGTGACAGTCGCGCCCGGGTCAGGAGCCTCCTCGTCGTCCAGGTCGATCGGGGTGATGCTGCGGGCTGCGAATCAGCACCGGGCCGAGGCAGGTGAGGTAGGCGACAACTGGTCAGCGCGCTCGTCGGTCCGACGGCCGCCGTCAGCTGCCGACCGTGAACTGCACCTGGGTCGAGCTGGTGTTCCCGACGTTGTCCGCCGCGGTCACCACGAACGTGTGGGAACCGGGGCCGAGTTCGGGGCTGAGGTCGATGGCCTGGCCGCTCGCGAGCCCGTGGCCGTCGCTGACGGCGAGCAGGACCGCGCCGATGAACCGCTCTGTGCTCATGATGGCTTCCGATATATGTTCGACTGGTTCTCCAGGCGGTTCACGATATCGTCGAGCTGCGCGTCGCGCTGGACCCAGCCCTGGGCAGTCTGGGCGGAGACCTGCTGCGTCTCGGCCAAGGAAGCGACCGAGCTCGGCTCGAACTCGCTGTAGAAGACGTCTGGGGGCAAAGACGCGTCCACCGGTCGCACCACATTGTTGGGCAGCGGCTGATTCTGCGTCCACGGATCGGTGATCAGCAGGGAGTTGGCGGCGTTCGACGCAGCCTGCTGGAACTGGGTGAAGTACTGCGCTCCCCACCCGGCCACCAAGCGGTTGAGGGCCCCCGGCAACGGTGCACCGGGGAAGAGCCGACGCCACAGCTTCGTCTGGTGTCCCTCGACCAACGTGGACACGGGCGCGTTATCAAGGACGGCGCAGGCTAGCTCGGTGTCGCAGAGGAGGGATCGGCGGTTCAGGTTGGCCGACCCGCAGACGATCAAGGCGTTGTCGTAGGTGTGGCACTTGGCGTGAACGTAGATGCCGCGGTTGGCTGGATTTGCGGCCGGCTGCTGCTGCCCATACCACATGTTGTAGACGCCCACCTGGCTGAGGGCGTTGGTGGCGGGGTTCCGCGGCAGCCCGGCGGTCAGCGCCTGGAGTGCGTTCTTGCGAGACAGGTGCGCCGTTCCGTACGACGCGTCGGCGTAGGGCGGCAGGATCACGATCAGGCGCAGGTTCGGCCACGCCAGCAGCTGGGCGTTGAGGAGACGAGCCAGCGGCACGTTCCAGAAATACTGGTCGAACATCAAGATCAGCTCCCGCGCCTGCCGGACCGCGTTGTCGATACCGGCCATGACCGTGAACTCGCCCCGGACGAACGGAGCCACCGTCCGCGACGGCCGCAGCGGGATGGTGCGCCACATCTGGACCCTTGCCGTGGCGGGCGCGCCCCCCCGCACCGGCGGGATCGCCGCCGGCTGCGGTAGCGGCTGGATCTGGTTTTGGGGAAAGGCGCGATTGGTGCTGAACATGACCTGGCCCGTCTTCCAGAGGCTGGCCTCGAAGAGGCCAGAGATGTCAGAGAGGTTTGTGGCCTGGTCTATCCAGCGCTCCCGGAACTGGTGCTCGATGGTCGCGACGATCCGGCCCTCCAGCTCGAGGTGCTGGTCATGCCACAGCTGGCGGACCACCGGGGTGCTGGAGTCGCCGTAGACGTTCGCCGGCAGGTCGGCCCCTGCCCGGCGCCCAGGGCAGACACGTGGCCCGTGGCCCGGAAGCTGTAGTCGACGGCCGCCCCCGCCACACCCACCGTCTGGCGCGGCCACCACTGGGTTGGATCGGGGATCGTCTGTCCCGACTGCCAGTCGCCAGACGGAACCGGCAACGCATAATCCAGGTCGGACCGCCGCGTGTAGGCGAGGTCGACGCCCCCCACGAACGCGACGTCCATCGCAGGAGTGGTGGGCGTCTGAGGGCTGCGGATCACCATCATCTTCTGGTGATGGGATTCCGGACCACTTCTCGGCGGTGCGGGCGTCGAGGGCCACGACACCCCAGGGATCGCCCGCCCCTGCTGAGAGCCGGTTCGACTCGTGCTCCACGATCTTGGCCGCCAGATAATGATCAAGGAAGTGGGCGACGCCGACGACCTTCTGCTGAAAACCCGTGGGGGCCCACACCATGATCCTGACCATCACACCGGCCTGAAGGAGCCGCACGACGAGCCCCATCGCCGTCTGGTCGAGCTTGGCCCGGTTGCCCGTCAGATATGCGTCCCAGGGGTCCGTGCCCCAGGCATTGCCCTGGGACAGGTCGCGCAGGCAGTTGAAGCGCCAGCCGGCGATATAGACGTAACCCCGCTGCCACCCCGGCGCCACATTGGCCGCTGAGGCCGCTTTCGCGTTGGTGATGACCGTCTCGAGCGCGTCCCGCATCGCCGACATGGCGGCAAACCCGTCGACGTAGGTGGTGACCCTGCAGTTGTCGTCAAACGGAAAGCCACCGGCAGCGGCACGGCGGGCCATCTCCGTGCCGTCGGCCCACGGCCTCCCACCGTCGACCGTAGCGTTGAAGGTGAGCAACCAGGGCATCTCAGCTCCTTTCCAGCAGGACGAACCGCAGGCCGCTCGAACCCTGGCCACGGCCCCGCCCCCGGGTCCGGCCGGCCCAAAAGTGCGGCGAGCCGTCTGTCCACCGTGCGTACCGGTAGCCGCGTGTCACCTGCAGCCCCTCCCTGGGTATCTCGTAGTCGAACAGAACCAGCGCCATGTCCGGCTCCAGGATCCCGGCCGAGTGGCGGCACGGGGGCCGGGTTGCCGCCGCTGCCCAGTAGCGCCGCGCGCTGCAGCCGCAGCGAGGACGGGTTGGTCGGCGTCGTCACCTGCACCGGGCGCAGTGGGATCCGAGTAGGGGAGCACCTGCGTCTCCAGCCGGTGGGCCAGGTCCGGAACGCCGGGGGGCGGCGTCGAGCGCTGCTGGGCCTGGTACGTCTCGGCCCGGTCCAGCGGTCTGCCCAGCTGGCTCTTTACCTGCTGCTCCACGCCCCAGGCCAGGAGCGCCATGTCGTCCCACCTTCTCTATATCCGGGGCGACCAGCCTCGTGACGGCGGCAGGCGGCGGGCATAGGTACCCCGCCAGGTCTGGCGCGCCGGCTGCTGCAGGCGTTCCGGCGACAGCGCGAAGACCCGCCAGCTGCCGCCCGGCCCGTCCAGGCCGGCGTAGTGGGGCACCTGCTCCGTCCGCCCGAACGCGCCGGTCAGCGTCAGCGACGTCACCCGGCTGAGCGTGCCGACGGGCAGCGGCAGCGGGACCAGGAACCAGTCGTTCCCGTAGACCAGCCCGAACTCCATCAGGACCAGCCGGGCCAGGTCGTCCCGGGTCACGTCGATGCTGCCCAGGTCCGCGTGCGCGTCCTCCAGCTGCCACCAGCGCGGCGCGGGCATGCCGGGGAACCGGATCGGCGAGGGGATCACGCACACGCTGGAGGTGGCCGGCGCGGCGGTCGCGCCGAGCGGCGCTGAGAAGTCGCCGTCGAAGGCGTGCCAGTCGATCGGGTCGCCCCGGTACGCGTCGGCGGCCAGCGTCAGCTCACGCCCGCCATCCACCTGGGCGGAGACGGCGAACGTGTACTCCATGCGCTGCGCGTCGCACGCGGCGGCGTCGGCTGGCTGGTCGTCCAGCAGCGCCGCGCACCAGTTCAGCCAGGCTGTTGCCAGCGCGACGACTGCGCGGCCTGCCCCGGCGCGATGGGCGGGCTGGCCGGGAAGGGCGCCGCCGGCCAGCCGCCCGACCTCGAACGTCGGGACCAGGCACGCCAAGTAGCTCATGCTGGGCCCGAGCCGACGGGGGCAGATCAGCCGGAAGACGCTTTGCGCGGAGCTGCCGTCCAGCACCGCCTGCCAGTCGCTGTTGCTCGCCGCGGCCATCTGGCCGTGCGCCCATGCCCAGGACTCGGCGAGGTTGGGCAGCTGGCGGGCGGGGTCCTGCATCTGGAGCACGGCCGGCGACGTCGGCGACTCGGGCGTGAGCGTGACGCTGGGGCCCTGCTCGACCACCACGAGGCAGATCCACGGCGGCAACTGCGCCGTTCCGCCGCCGCCCAGCGGTGTTAAGAGCCACGGCAGGGTGGCGTCGAAAAACTCGATGGAGGCGAGGAAGTTGGGCTCGAAGTCGACGGTGCCCGGCGCCGGGTCGGTCCGCACCACCTGGTGATCGTCGATCCCGACAACGCGGTCAGGGCCGTACAGGCTGGCGTCGGCGTGCCCCGGGTCGGCGTTGACGTGGAAGTCGATGGCGATGGTCGCGGTGCTGCCAGGGACGTTCGGAAAGCCCGGGTCCGGGGTGCTGAGGGCCGCCGCCAGGCCCCGGCGCGCCCACGGGAGGAACGTGTAGCCGGTGTTCCCGTTGCGCACGGTCAGACTCGCAACCGAATCGTGTCGCGGCTGGTCACCATTGCCCCTTACCCCCTGCAACGGTCATTCTCGGTACCAGTGGCGGAATATCCCACAGTATGCGCCGCCGCTCCGCGGGTGTAAAGGAGCAATTACTCCCAGCCAGGAAGGCCGCGTCCCGCCGGGTAGTGTATGAGATAACCACCTCACGATCGATTATCGATTCAAGCACCAATAGCCAGAATTGTTACGTCCGTTTCAGCAATTTCTTTCTCCTTTCGAGCGTGCGGCAGGCATCGAGCGTTCCTGAGCCCATAGCGGCGGGGCAGTTAACGACCAGTCCGGCGGTCCCGGCTCGATGACCGAGCTGGATGCTGTCACCGGCGCCGTGGTCCGGGTGCTGACCGGGCCCGGGTACGGATTCAGTGGCCCGCGTTCTGTCGCCGCGGACGGTACCCACGTCTGGGTAACCAACTATGTCGGCGGCTCGGTGACCGAGCTGGATGCCGTCACCGGCGCCCTGGTCCGGATGCTGACCGGGCCCGGCTACGGGTCAGCAGCCCCGCCGTCATCGCTGCGGCCGATGTCCGCGTCCGGGTAGTCGGCACCACCGGCGCAATCAGGGGTAATCGCCGGGCGTTCGCTCAGTTCCAGCTGTCGCCTGGCCAGCCCGCAATCCAGCGCGTACCTAGTGATCCTTGGTCGCTAGTGCTCACTCGCGAACGGCGCACATATCGGTTGCTTCTGTGCTGAAAGTTTGTGAGGTTGCAGGACTAATCTTCAACGTATTCTGGTTGGGCTTTGCTCCTTACGTGCCCGTTCTCGCCTGGCTCGGCTCGGCTTGGCGGACTGCCCCGCCATCCGGCAAGGTGAGGAAGCACCCGTTCGGACAGGTCCCCGCTCACCACCCACGCCGAACATGATCTGCAGGCGGCGCCGCGGCCCAGAGAGGTGGCCGCTGCGGTACTCAGGTAGGCGAAGAATTTCGCTGCCTCGTCCGGGCAGGCGGCCACCCACAAGGCATCCATGGTGAGGCAGGCATCACTGACCCAGGAGAAGCAGTAATCCCAGTTGCGGCTGCCGCCGGGAGCATGACCCCAGTGACGGTCCGGAGCCGGTTCCGAAGACGAGTGAGAAAATCAGCTACGGAAGCGAATATCAGGCCGACATCGCCGAGACCCTCTTTCCGAGGAAGCAGGGCCGAAGCACTACTCGCATCCGCCCCGCCGATTCGGCGTGGCATGCTGCGGCGCCCTGCCAAACGGCAGCGCCCTGCCAGCAACCACGGGAATAAGGTCCAGAATGACGGTTCACCCGGAGAAGACCTGCTACACCGAAGCGGCGGTCGAGGGCGGACGGCAAGGGCACGGCCAGACGCCCGGCGGGTGCCTCGGCGCCCAGCAGTCGGTCCCGCAGGGCATGGCCGGCAGTGGCGGCCCCGGCACCAACCCGGAGCAGCTATTCGCCGTCGGCTACGCCAGGGCGCTTCCAGTCCAGGCTGTTCTCGATCGCGAGCAGCCGGAACCTCGGTGCATCCGGGTCGTGCATCACCTCTGTGGTCGGGCTTGGCCGGTCGGCCCAGGCGGCTTCGGGCTGAGCGTGGCGCTGGACCTGCTTGCACCACACCTTCCACCCGCGCAGGCCGTGGACCCTGATGGCCCGGGAGCAGGAGCGCTGCCCCTGCTGGGTCGCCGCGGTGGGAAACGTCGAGATCACGGTAACCGTCGAGAGGGCTGCGCTCCTGAACACGGCGCATGCCGCTCGGCGAGCCGCCACCGGGCGGCCCAGCGTGCCCTGGAACGCACCCATCACCCGAACAGCCACGCCACGAGTCGGCGAAGGAGCCACCTAGATGAGCAAAGGAGCCGCTCCGTGAACGATTACCCGGCGATGATAGCCCAGGTCAACCATGTCGAGCCGGTCCCGCGGCGGGTCCGCGCCTGGCTCGCCGGCGAGACCGTTTTCGATACCACCCGCGCCCTGTACGTGTGGGAATGGCCGAACTACCCGCAGTACTACATTCCTCTTGCCGACGTGCGCCCCGGCCTGCTGATCCCGGAGGGCCACACTCAGCACAGCCGTCGCGGCGACATCGACCTGCACGGATTGCGAGTCGGCGACACCCACCGGCCGCGCGCCGCCAAGGTCCTTCGTGATTCCGCCCGTTGACGGGCTCCGCGACACCGTGCGCTTCGAGTGGGCCGCGATGGACGCCTGGCTGGAGGAGGACGAGCGGGTCTTCGTGCACCCCCGCAACCCCTACGTCCGGGTCGACGCCCTGCGGTCAACGCGAACGGTGCGCGTCGAACTCGACGGAACGGTGCTGGCCGAATCATCGTCGCCGATCATGGTGTTCGAGACCGGACTGCCGACCCGCTACTACCTCAACCGCACAGAGATCAACTTCGCCCACCTGATCCCCGACCAACACCGTCACCGAGTGCCCGTACAAGGGCACCACCAGCGGCTACTGGTCTATCCAGGTTCGCGGCAGCATTCACCCGGACCTCGCCTGGTCCTACGACTTCCCCACCCGCCAGCTGCAGCCCATCGCCGGCCTCATCGCGTTCTACAACGAAAAAGTAGACATCTTCCTCGACGGCCAGCAGCTTGAGCGCCCGAAGACCCATTTCTTCCCATCCACCGACTGAACCGAATCCTGCCAGCCAGGTGGCAGTTGGACGGCGGGGTGTGGCCGGTGACAGGCTGAGCTGATGACTACTGTCCTTCGTGCCCGGCGGCGCGGCCTGGAGGCTTAGCCTGGTAGGCCAGGATCAGCTCCAGCCACACTTCGGACAGGGTGGGGAACGCGGCGACGGCGTGGCGGAGGCGCTCCATGGGCACCTCGCCGACGATCGCGATGGTGGCGGCATGGAGCGCCTCGCTGATGTCGGGACCTGTGAAGGTGGCGCCGAGTATCACCTGGCGGGACTCGTCTATCACCAGCTGAGCCATGCCGGTAACCTCGTCGCCGGCCACCGCGGCGGCGGCCATATTCTCCAGCCGGGCCCGCACTACCCGGACCTGGATCCCGCGGTCTGTGGCCTGTGCCTCGGTCAGCCCCGCCGCGGCCACCTGGGGGTCGGTGAAGGTTACCCGGGGCACCGCGGCGCGGGCGGGCGCCGGGCGGCCGAGCAGCGCTTCCACGGCGATCCGGCCTGGTATTTGCCCATGTGGGTGAGAAGGGCCCGGCCGTTCGCGTCGCCGACGGCGTACAGCCATCCTCCGGGCACCCCGGCGGCGCAGAACGTGTCGTCGACGGGCACCGGCGGCCCGGCTGAAGGCCGACGGTGTCCAGGCCGACATCAGCGGTGCTGGGCCGCCGGCCGGCGGCCACGAGAATCTCGTCGGCTGTAATGATCCGGCCGTCCTGCAAGGTGGCGGTCACGGGCGCGTCATCGACGGGCCGCCGGGCCGTGACCATCTTGGCCCCGGTGATGATGGTTATGCCCTCGGCCGCCAGGGCCTTGCCTAGCTGCTCCCCGGCGAATGGCTCCTCGCTGGGCAGCAGCCGCCCGGCTGCCTCCACCACGGTGACCTCGGTACTGCCCAGGCGGCGCCAGGCCTGGGCCATCTCGGTCCCGACTGGCCCGCCGCCCAGGACCAGGAGCCGGTCAGGCACGTGCTTGGCTGAGGTGACCTGGCGGTTGTCCCAGATCCGGATCTCGCGCAGCCCCTCGACGGGGGGAACGGCGGCGGTCGAGCCTGTCGCCAGGATGACCGCCCGGGCGGCGGACAGCCGCCGCCGGGAACCGTCGCGGGCCTCCACCTCGACGCACCGCTCGCCGGCCAGCCGGCCGCGGCCCCGCACCAGGGTCGCGCCCACCCCGGCCAGCCAGTCCGCCTGGTTCTTGTCGTCCCAGCCGGCGGTCATCCAGTCCCGCCGGGCCAGCGCCTTGCCCACGTCCAGGTCGCCGGTGACGGCCTGAGCGGCACCTGGCACCCGGCGGGCGGCGGTGATCACCTGGCCGGGCCGGAGCAGGGCCTTGCTGGGCATGCAGGCCCAGTAGGAGCATTCACCACCGACGAGCTCGTGCTCGACCACGGCCGTTCGGAGCCCGGCGTCGGTGCACCGGCCCGCGGCGTGCTCCCCGGCGGCCCCAGCGCCGATCACGATCACGTCGTACTCCTCAGCCACGCCGGTGTCTCCTACTCACTCGCTTGAACCTTGCCGGGAGCCTCGGATCCCGGCTGGTGGCGATATTCGCGGATGTCCGGGCCGTCGCGCTGGATGGGTGCGCCGGGTCATGCCCGCCAGTGCCGGGCATGACCCGGCGCTGGCGGGCTGGTCACAGGTCGAGGACCAGGTCGTCGCGGGGCTGCGAGCAGCAGATCAGTACGCTGCCGTCGGCGGGGTCATCGACCGGGGCGGGGGCATAACTGACTGTTCCGGACATGACGGTTGTCTCGCAGGTGTGGCACACTCCGGTGCGGCATGACCAGCGCACCGGTACGTCGCAGGCTTCGGCGAACTCGAGCAGGCTGGCGTAGCCGGGGTCCCAGCGCGCGTTCAGGTCGCTGCGCGCGAACGCGACCAGGGGGCCGCTGCCTGGCTGGCCGGCGGGCGGGTGCGGCCGGCGGGCGGCCGCGGGTGCGATGCCGGGTGTCTGCGCGGGCCCGGCGCCGAAGACCTCGGTGTGGATGCGGGCAGCCTGGATACCGGCCGCGGCCAGGGCAGCGGACACATCGGCCATGAACGCGGGAGGTCCGCACAGGTAGGCATCGGCGTCGCGGGGCAGGTCCAGGGCGGCAAGGACCGGCGCCGACAGGCGTCCCGCCGTGTCGTAGTCGCGGCCCTGGATGTCATCAGGGCCCGGGCTGCTGTAGCAGACGTGCCGGTGCGCGCTGGGCAGCGCGGCCAGCAGGGCGCGGGATTCGGCCGCGAACGGCTCATCGGCGCGGCGGCGCGCGCCGTGCAGCCACCAGATGTCCCGGCTGGACCGGGCAGCGGCCAGCGCGTGCAGCATGGCCAGCACCGGTGTCGCGCCGACACCCGCGCTGATCAGCAGAACCGGCGCCTGGCCCGGGCGCAGGATGAAGGTGCCGCGCGGCGCGGCTGCCTCCAGCAGGTCACCCGCCCGTACCCGGGTGTGCAGGAACTGGCTGCCGGCGCCGTGTTCCTCCCGCTTGACACTGATGCGGTAGTCGCGGGCGCCCGGGGGTCCCGACAGCGAGTAGCTGCGCAGCAGCGGCCGCCCGGCGGGGTCAGGGTGCAGGCGCAGGGTCAGGAACTGTCCGGGCAGGGCGGCCGGCACGCTCCCGCCGCCGGGATCGGCCAGGTGCACCGAGATCACCGTCTCGCTCTCCCGGTCGATTCCGGTCACGGCCAGCGGCCGGAACCCGGGCCACGCCGGCGGCGGGCTCGCTTCGGTCAGGCCCGCGTTGCCGGCGGCCTGCCCGGGCTGGTCGAGCATCTCCTGGAACGAGGCCTTCCACCCGCCGCTGAGCGCCGGGATGCGCAGCGCGCGCAGCACCTGCTGCCGGGGATGCCCGGGCAGGTACAGCAGGGCGTCCATCTCCGCGACCGTCATGCCCTCCGGGCCGGAGGCAAGCTTGATAATCTCCTGCCCGGCCTCCACCGCGCCCTCGGTCAGCACGCGGAAATAGAACCCGGGCCGGTGATGGGAAACCAGCAGCGCGGGCATCCGGGGATCATCCATCCGGATACCCACCCGGAAGCAGGTGACCCGCGGCTGGGTTACCTCGAAAACCGCGCCGCCGATCCGGTACCGGTCGCCGATGCACACCTGATCGTCGGCCAGTCCCTGCACGGTGAAGTTCTCCCCGAACTGCCCGTACCCGAAGTCATCCCGGCCCAGCTGCTCCTGCCAGTACCGGTAGGACTCGATCTGGTAGACGAACACCGCCCGCTGCTCGCCGCCGTGCCCGGCCAGATCCCCCTGCCCGTCACCGTCGATATTGAGCCGCCGCACCATCTGCGGCCCGGCGACCGGCTTCTTCCACACCGCCGTGTGCACCGTCCTGCCGCGCCAGGTCACGTCCTGCGGCATCCCCACATTGACCGACAGCAGACCGCCGGCCCGCAGCCCCGAAGTCACCACCAGCACACCTCCTCACGTAAGCGGCCAGCCAGACCGCACCGCGAGACTCAGTTTTCCCGGCCAAGATGGTCGCCGGTCGCCGTCCGGCCGCTACCTGGCCGACGTGATCAGCGAGGAGGACCGGCGGCTCGAGATCCCCATCGGTGGGCCGGACTCGACCACCTATTCCGCGGTATCGTCTTTTTTCACGGTCGTGTCGAAGAAGTCGACGATCTCCCGGGTGATCTGCTCCAGGCAGTCCTCGACGGCGAAGTGGCCCGAGTCGAGGCGCACCAGCCTTGCATTGGGAAGGTCGCGGAGGTAGGCCTCCCGCCGGCGGGGGTGAAGAAGATATCGCCCTGACCCCACAGGACGAGGGTCAGGGGCTGGTGGTCGCGCATGAATGCCTGCCAGGCCGGGTACAGCGCGGCGTTGGCCCGGTAGTCGTAAAAGAGGTCGAGCTGGACGCGGTGGGCGTGCGGCCGGGATAGGAAGAACAAGTCAGTGTTCCAGTTGTCGGGGCTGATCTTGCTCAGGTCCGGGTGGCCGGTGGTGTAGATGGCCTTGACCGTGTCGGGCTGCAGGAACGCCTCGAGCGGCGCTTCGGTCTGGTCGGTCCGGTTGACCCATAGGGCGTGTCGGATGCCGTCCCAGGCCGCGGTGAAACCCTCTTCGTAGGTGTTCGCGTTCTGGATGACCTGCCACTGCAGCCAGTCGGGGTGCTTCTTGATGAGGCGGTTGCCGATCGGACCACCGTAGTCCTGCATGTAAATCCCCATCGGGCCGGTGAAACCGACCGTGGCGAGCAGGCCGTCGACGATCTCGGCGAGGTGATCGAAGGTGTAGTTCCACGTCGCCGGGTCCGGCATGTCAGTGTTCCCGAAGCCGGGGTAGTCCGGTGACAGGACATGGAAGCGGTCGGCGAGGGCGGGGATGAGGTTGCGGAACTGGTGAGAGGAGGCGGGAAACCCGCCCAGCAGCAACAGCTTTGCGTGGCTGGGGTCTCCTGCCTCTCGGTAGAAGACTTCGAGTCCTTCCACCTTGGCGGTGTGGTAAGTGGTCATGCCGACCTCCGGTGGGTGGCCGTCTCGAGCGGCTGCCCGAGCGGGCGGTGAGAGTGCGTTCGGGTATATGGCGTCAAACGGATGGGAGGTCTTACCCGCACAGCAGTGAAGTTCTGCTATCGGGCGAGGCCACCGGCCCGTGGCTCAAGGCAGCGCAGTACGACAGCTGGGGCCACAGATGTCAACCAGCGGTGGCGAAATCCGATCAAGTCGTCCACTCAGAAGGTTGGCAGCGGTACCGTCACCGTGGATGGCACCGTCGGCGATCCGTCCGCCTGCTTCCCCCGGACGAGAACGCCCGGGTGAAGGACCTGACCGGTTCGGCCATCTCGATGGGCATGGCTCGGTGAGGGGTCAGCGGCCGCGCCAGCTCCGCAACCGTGGCGGGCGGGGTCGCGGTTGTCCTGACTCAGACCGCGTTCATAGCCATCTCGTACAGTTCGGTCCTCACCACGCTCGTTTTCGCCGGCTCGGTGGGGTCGGCCTCCGCGTCCTCGTCGTCGGCGCGGGCGTCGTCCTCACTGTCCCAATACGACACGTCCAAGGCTCGGTCGTTCACTCGGTCGACCAGCAGCCGGAAACCCCGGAGGCTTTCGCCGTGATGCCTCGTGACCGCGCTATCGCGTATGTGGTTGATGACCTCATCGGCGCAACCATGGGCGAAGGACAACTCGTCGATGCGCACCCACATTTCGAACCTCCCGGCAGTGCGCGGCTATGCGGTGAAAGGATCGGCATTGCCGATTCTCCCGGCAGCATCGAGCAAGCCCCGGTAGTCATCGCGACACGCTGGACAGCTTCTAAGATGTACGGCGAGGCCGGGCCTCGAACGGGCCGGCTCGCCGCCGGAGAGCTCCTCCTCAACGTACTCGTGCAACACCTCGAAACCAGCCGCGCAACCAGCGTCGCCGATGTCGCCGGCTAGTAGCTCGTCGATGTCGCGATGGTCATTCATGCGGATCCAGACCGAGAGGAATGACAATCATATCCGGCTGCGCGCAGCCTGTCCCGTAGCCGACGCCGGGCGTCGAACAGAACCTTGTACACCGAATTGCGGGTGGCGCCGAGTTCGCGGGCGAGGGCGTCCATCGGAACCCCGTTCAGGGCGACCGCCACGAATACCCGGCGCTGAAGATGGGTGAGGTCCTCGTCAATCGCCCGGCGCAATGCTACAAACAGCTCGCGGTGTTCGCTGTGCTGATCCGGCGAGACGGCCAGAGGGTCGGCGAACTCCTCCCAACTCCCTTCGTCCATGCTCGCAGGCCGATTTCGCCAAAAGTGTCGACCCATCTTGGTCGACACCTCGAACATCACGAACTTGTACGCCCACGTGGTGAAACGGCTCTCGCCGCGAAAGCTGGTCACCTTTGATCTGATCGCCATCAGGGCGTCGTCACTGGCCTGCTGAGCGATGTCCTCGAGCTCCGGGCCTTGCAGCTGAAGCGACCCCGCTCGCCGGGACACCTCATATCGCGCGACGCGCAGCAGCAATGCATGCAAGGCAGCCACGCACCGCTCGTGCTCACTTCCTGAGGCCTGCAGCCCTTCGAGCCACAATTGGGAGGACACGTCTGACGTTATGGCACGGCCAAGGCCAGCCGCGCCTGCACCGCGGCCATGCTCGGTTGGCACAAGGAAACCCTATACCGCGCTGTGTCCGCCCGCCCTCCGGGAGGACCAGATCAGGCGGCGGCAGGCGGTATCCCCGGCGCCGGTCACGATCCGGCGCAGCCTGCACCCGGCCGACTCGCCGGCCACCCCCTGGCGGGCACCAGCCCAACGCCCGCCGATCCAGAACTGGCACTTCTGTGCGCTCCGACCCCGGCCACCGATCGCCAGGCGATGCGGACTAAATCGGCGATCGGCCGTCAAGAGCGCACTACTTATTGGCTACATTCCGTGATCAACCTTGGCTCACGGCGCGTGGCCGATATCCGCCGGTTATCTCAAGTCCCGGTTATCCGACATGCAGTCAGAGCCGCACCCGAACGGGTCATCTGAGCGACCGCGCGAAGCACCGGAGATCTGCGTCATCCGGCTCATTAACTACGCCGCTGCACGAGGTTTTTGACTGGCCGGCGGACGTTAGCAGCCGGTCGATCTGACAGCCTTTCCGCAGGAATGCCCGCAGCTTATACAGCGGCCAGGTATTTGATCACGTCGTCCGGGTCAGCCAGCCCCGCCGCGCGGCCGGCGCCGGCCGGTCGCAGGTTGGAGATGGTCCGGAAAGCCGGTCATGTGCCCGTCAGCCTGACCAGGCGTCCTGCTTGTCGCTGACGATGTTTTCGTCGATCGGGCTCTCCTGGCCTTCGTCCGGGATGATGGCCCACGCCGCCAGGTAGGCCAGGACGCCCAAGCCGCTGGTGAGGACGGAGACGACGGCCCAGATCACCCGGACCAGGGTCACGTCGACGCCGAAGTAGCCGGCGAGTCCTGCGCACACCCCGGCTAGCATCCGGCCGTCCCGGCTGCGCACCAGGACCTTGTTTCCGTTCGCGTCTGTCATGTGGACCATCTCCTGCGGTAAGCCCGGGGTAGCTGGCCGCCTGCGGCGGCTGATCCCCGGTGCCTGGCCCCAGCCTACAGCTAAACTATGAAACTAGTAATAAATTTCCGGAATTAATGGCATCCTATCTGCATGGTGAGCGGCGGCCGAAGCGGTGGCCGCGCGGGCGGACAAAAGCGCACCTGCGCTGAGCAACGCGCAGGCGGCCGCGGTCAGCCGGCCGCGGGTACTCCTGCGTGCGGCCATTGGGGCCCAGGAAGGCCATCACCTCCCCGGAGCCGACGGCCAGCGCGACTCCCCGCACCGCCTGCACCGAGTCGAACGACTTATGAACCCCCGCAAGTCGACCGCAAGCGGCAGCACGCCACCATCCCGGCGCCCCGGCGCAGCACGCTCATCATCATCCCGGGCTACCTGCATCTGCTGGTCCGCAGGCGCGGCCAGCGACCGCTACGGCGAGTGGCGGGCCGAAGGCCCGACCGCCCAGCGAGCCGGGCCCCTGCGGCCCGCCGAGCCCGGGCGACGCCGTCCGGGGGGCGACCCCCCTGGACCCCCCGCAGCCCGCGGGGGTGCGGACCGTAGTACCGGCCACTCGCCCGGACCTGCGGCCCGGGACTCGCTAGGTCGGTTGAAACATGCCGCCGTAACCCGTGCCAGGTGACCGTTAGATCTCGCCGGTCCTATCGGCGAGCACCACCGCGGGTTTACGGTGAGGCGCCCGTTACCGGCCCAGCGAGCCGGGCCTTCAGGTCCGGCGAGTGGCCGGTGTGTCGGCGATGTACCACGGCGGGGCGCGGAGCGCAGCGGGGGGTTCCGGGGGGTCGCCCCCCGGGCCCGGGTCGCCCCCCCGGGCCAGCACCGTCTTCCTGGCCGGCGAACTGGGTGTGGTACAGCTCGGCGTACAGCCCGTCCGCGGCCAGCAGCTCCTCGTGGGTGCCGCGCTCGGTGACCTTCCCGGCGTCGATGACCAGGATCTGGTTGGCGTCCCGGATGGTGGATAGCCGGTGCGCGATCACCAGCGAGGTCCGGCCGGTCAGCGCGGTCTTCAGCGCGCGCTGCACAGCGGCCTCCGATTCGGAGTCCAGGTGCGCGGTCGCCTCGTCCAGCACCACCACGGTCGGCGCCTTGAGCAGCAGCCGGGCCAGCGCGACCCGCTGCTTCTCCCCGCCGGACAGCCGGTAACCGCGGTCCCCGACCACCGTGTCCAGGCCGTCGGGCAGCGAGGCGATCAGGTCCCAGATCTGGGCGGCCCGGCACGCCTCGATCACCTCGGCCTCGGTGGCCCCGGGCCGCGCGTACAGCAGGTTGGCCCGCAGCGTGTCGTGGAACAGGTGCGCGTCCTGGGTGACGACGCCCACCGCGTCGTGCAGCGAATCCAGCGTGACGTCCCGCAGGTCGTAGCCGCCGATCCGGACCGCGCCGGAATCGGGGTCGTACAGCCGGGCGGCGAGGTTGGTGATCGTCGTCTTCCCGCCGCCGGACGGCCCCACCAGCGCGGTGAGCTTCCCCGCGGGTGCGGTGAAGCTCACCCCGTCGAGGACGTTGCGGGCGGCGTCGGTCCGCTCCGGGATGGGCCGCGCGATCGACTCCAGCGAGGCCAGCGACACGTCTCTTGCGCTCGGGTAGCGGAACGAGACGTGGTCGAACGCGATGTCCGGCGCGATGCCGTCCAGCGGCGAGGTCCGGGGCAGCGGCACCGCGCCGGGCTTCTCCTCGATCAGCGGCTTCAGGTCGAGCACCTCGAAGACCCGGTTGAAGCTGACCAGCGCGGTCATCACGTTGACCTGGACATTCGACAGCGACGTGATCGGGGCGTAGACCCGGCTGAGCAGGGCGGTGAGCGCGACCAGCGTGCCGAGCTGGAAGACGCCGCGGATGATCAGGGTGCCGCCCAGGCCGTACACGACCGCGGTGGCCAGCGCCGCGAGCAGCGTCAGCGCGATGAAGAAGACCTGGCCGTACATGGCGGTGGTGACGCCGATGTCGCGGACCCGGGCGGCCCGCCCGGCGAACACGTCGCTCTCCTCCTCCGGCCGGCCGAACAGCTTGACCAGCATCGCGCCGGCCACGTTGAAGCGCTCGGTCATGGTCGAGCCCATCTCGGCGTCCAGCTGCATCGATTCGCGGGTGAGTCGCTGCATCCGGCGGCCGACCCGCCGGGCCGGCAGGATGAACAGCGGGATCAGTGCCAACGCGATGAGGCTGACCAGCCAGGACAGGTAGAACATGGTGATCAGGATGGCGACCAGGGACAGGAAGTTCGACACCACCGAGGACATGGTGGACGTGATGACCTGCTGGGCCCCGATGACGTCGCTGTTGAGCCGGCTGACCAGGGAACCGGTCTGGGCCCGGGTGAAGAACGCGATCGGCTGCCGCTGCACGTGCCGGAACACCTGGGTGCGCAGGTCGTAGATGAGGCTCTCCCCGATCCGCGCGGAAAACCACCGGTTGACCACGCCCAGGAAGGCGTCGAAGAAAGCGACCCCGGCGACCGCCCCGGCGATCCCGATCACGATCGCGTCGTTCTTGGCCAGGATGCCCTTGTCGATGATGGCCCGCAGCAGCAGCGGGTTGACCACGGTGATCAGAGCGTCCAGCGCGGTGGTGACCATGAACGCGGCCAGCGCGGCCCGGTAAGGCCGCGCGTAGGTGGCGATCCGGCGGACCGTGCCCTTCTTGAGCTTCTGGTGCGTCACCGACGGGTCCTGCCGGAAGGACCGCATCATCGTCATGCTCGCCCGGGCGTTGTACATGCGTGCGCAAACCTCCCTGCCGGCCCGGATTCTTCCCGGTGCGGCCCGTTCACGCGTCCGCCCGCCGCGAACGCACCGCGAGCCGGCCGCCTAGGCCGGAACGGCCGCACGCGCTCCGCCAGGCCCGCTCGCGCGGCCACCGGCCCGGCCCGCTGAACGGAACAACCGGGCCCGGAGCCGCGCGGTAACCGCCCGGGACCGGCCGGCCGACGCTCCCGCTGCAATTCGGCCTGCGCGGCCCGCTCGGCCGCGGCCTGCTCCTCCAGCGTACGGCCGGGCGCCCCGGCGAGCAGCTTCTTTGTCGCGCGCACGGTGGCCGTGTCGTGCGTGAGCAGCGCGGCGACCAGATCAGCGACCGCCGCGTCGAGGTCGGCGGCCGGGACGACGGCCTCCGCCAGCCGCAGTTCGCGGGCTTCGGCCGCGCCGACCATCCGGGTGGTCAGGCACATCTCGATCGCCCGCGGCAGGCCTACGATGTCGACCAGTGGCTTTGTCCCGGCCAGATCCGGGACCAGGCCGAACGTCGGCTCCTTCATGCAGAGCACGGCGTCGTCGGCGAGGACCCGCAGATCGCAGGCCAGAGCGAGCTGGAAGCCGGCGCCCAGGGCATGCCCGCGCACCGCCGCGACCGAGACGATGTTCCGGCCGGTGCAGCCACAGGAACCCCGCTTGCAGTCCGGCCAGCCACGCCCCGAAATCCGGGCTGAGCGGATCGGCGAGCGGGTCCTCCCCCGGCACGCCGTCGGGGGTGAACAGCCGCAGGTCGATCCCGGCCGAGAAGGACGGGCCGTCCCCGCGGACCACGACCGCCCGGACCTGTGCGGGCAGCGTTTCGCCGATGGCCGCGAGGCCCCGCCACATGCCGGGAGTCATCGCGTTGCGCCGTTCGGGACGGTGCAGCGTCACCGTGGCCACCGCGCCGTCGATGTCGAGCCGGAGCCCTACCGACGCGAGGTCAGCGGCAGCCGCCGGCGTAGGCTGCACCGTCGGGTCCGCGTTCAGCGCTTCGACGACGACTTGTTGCCCCGGGTGGCGCCGCCGCGCCCGCGCAGCTTGACCCCGGTCTCACTGAGCATCCGGTGCACGAAGCCGTACGAGCGCCCGGTCGAGGCGGCCAGGGACCGAATGCTCTCGCCCGCGTCGTACCGGCTCTTCAGGTCCGCGGCCAGCTTGGATCGGTCCGCTCCCGTCACCCGGGTGCCCTTCTTCAGCGTCTCGGCCACATTTACCTCCCGTTAGGTAGAGTCACCGCTCCGTAACGTCGCCCCTCGCCATGATCGGGCACTGCCGCCGGAATAGCTACCCGCATCGTGGTAAACGATCATTCTTTTCGTCAGCGGGCCAGGTGACGACAAGCTCACGCAAGTGACACCAGATCCTCGAAATCTTCGTTCCAGGCGTCCTCTACCCCGTCAGGAAGCAAAATGACTCTTTCCGGCGAAAGGGCTTCAACTGCTTCCTCATCGTGGGTGACCAAAACGATCGCCCCGGCGTAGGCGCGCAGCGCGGCCAGGATCTCCGCCCGGCTCGCCGGGTCCAGGTTGTTGGTCGGCTCGTCCAGCAGCAGCACGTTGGCGCCGGACACGACGAGCAGGGCCAGCGCGAGCCGGGTCTTCTCCCCGCCCGACAGCACCCCGGCGGGCTTGGCCACATCGTCCCCGGAGAACAGGAATGACCCGAGAACCGTCCGCTGCTCGGACTCGGCGAGGCCCGGCGCCGCCGAGCGCATGTTCTCCAGGACCGTGCGCTCGGTGTCCAGCGTCTCGTGCTCCTGGGCGTAGTAGCCGAGCCGCAGGCCGTGCCCGGCCGTGACGCTGCCGGTGTCGGACGGTTCGATCCCGGCCAGCAGCCGGAGCAGGGTGGTCTTGCCTGCGCCGTTGAGGCCGAGGATCACGACCCGGCTGCCCCGGTCGACCGCGATGTCGACGTCGCTGAAGACCTCCAGGCTGCCGTAGCTCTTGGCGAGGCCGGTGGCCGTCAGCGGGGTCCGGCCGCACGGGACCGGGACCGGGAACCGCAGCCGGGCCACGCGGTCAGCGGCCCGCTCGTCGGCCAGGCCGGCCAGCAGCCGCTCGGCCCGCCGCTGCATGCCCTGGGCGGCGCGGGCCTTGGTGGCCTTGGCGCGCATCTTGTCGGCCTGGGTACTGAGCGCTGCGGCCTGCCGTTCGGCGTTGGCCCGCTCGCGCTTGCGCCGGCGCTCGTCCGTCTCCCGCTGCTGCAGGTACGCCTTCCAGCCGAGGTTGTAGTAGTCGAGCACGGACCGCTGGGCATCCAGGTAGAAGACCTTGTTCACCACCGCTTCGAGCAGGTCCGCGTCGTGGCTGACCACCATCAGGCCGCCCCGGTAGCTGCGCAGGCGGTCCCGCAGCCAGGTGATCGAGTCCGCGTCCAGGTGGTTGGTCGGCTCGTCCAGCAGCAGGGTCTGGGAGTCCCCGAACAGGATGCGGGCCAGTTCGATGCGCCGCCGCTGGCCACCCGACAGCGTGCCGAGCGGCTGGTGCAGGACCCGGTCGGGCAGCCCGAGACTGGCGGCCAGCGCCGCCGCTTCCGCCTCGGCGGCGTACCCGCCCAGCACGGACATTCGCTCCTCCAGCCCCGCGTACCGGCGGATGGCGGCGTCGGCCCGGTTGCGGTCGGGGTCGGACATCTGGATCTCCGCCTGACGCAGGCCCACCCGCAACTCGTCCAGGCCGCGCGCGGACAGCACCCGGTCCACGGCTGTCATGTCCAGGTCACCGGTGCGAGGGTCCTGCGGCAGGTAGCCGGTGGCGCCGCTGCGGCGGATGCTCCCGGCGGCGGGCAGGCCCTCGCCGGCCAGCACCTTCAGCAGGGTCGTCTTGCCGGCGCCGTTACGGCCGACGAGCCCGACGCGGTCGCCCGCGGCGACCTGAAAGCTGGCTCCGTCGAGCAGCAGGCGCGCGCCGGCGCGCAGTTCTAGGCCACTGGCCACGATCATCGAAATCCACTCCCGTTATCAATCAACGCATAGACACGTGAAATCAGTCCGCAGCGGCCGTCCCGGCCTTTCCCGCCTGCGGACTGTCCCCCTAAGCAAGGAGTGGAAGCACGCGCCGAGTTTACCGGACGCCCGGCGCCGGCGCCCAACGGGTTTCCGGGGCGACCGGGTCAGCGGCCAGCGGCCGTTCCACCTGCGCGCCTGAACAGGCGGCTGGGCGGGTATCGTCACCTGGCATGAGCGCACCCGCGGCCGCGGTCCGCCGGATCATCACCGCCACCACGCGGCTGGCCGCGGTGCCGTACGTCCCGGAGATCCGGCTGCAGCAGGCCGACGATCCCTTCACGGTCTGGGAGCAGACCGAGCAGGCCGCCGGGCAGGTGAGCCTGCCGCCGCCCTTCTGGGCGTTCCCCTGGGCCGGCGGCCAGGCGCTGGCCCGGTATCTGCTCGATGGGCCCGCCCGGGTGGCCGGGCGCCGGGTGCTGGACATCGCCTCCGGCTCCGGGCTGGTCGCGATCGCGGCGTCCCGTGCCGGGGCCCGCACCGTGGTGGCTGCGGACGTGGACGAGCTCGCGGTGCGCGCGATCTCCGTCAACGCGGCGGCCAACGGCGTGCGGGTCCAGCCGCTGCTGGCCGACCTGCTCGACGATGAGGCGGCCGACGCCAACGTGGTGCTGTGCGCCGATGCCTTCTACGAACAGGATCTGGCGACGAGACCCTGGCCTTCCTGCAGCGCGCCCGCCGGGACGGCGCCGCGGTGCTGGTCGGGGACCCCGGCCGGGCGTTCCTCAGCACCGCGGGGCTTACCCCGCTCCGCCGGCTACGAGATCCCGGTGACCATCGCGCTGGAGCACATGACCGCCAAGCAGGCCACGGTGTACGAGCTCACCGGCTGAAGCGAGCCGGGCCGGTTGCGGGCCTGCCAACGGCCAGCAGATCATGGCGGCATGGCGGAACAGCTTCCTCTCCGGGCCTGCTGTCCCAGGCCCTGGTCGCGTTCACCATCGAACTCGACAACGAGTTCGAGCACCGGACGCCGCATACCACGACAGACCACGGCGCCACCGGGCCGCTCGGCGGTCCCTGGCTGGTGTCGATGGCCATGTGGTTCAACTGCATGCAATTCATCGGCGAGGAACCCATGCCGGTCGCCGAGCTCCTGCGGCGGGCCCGGACCGGGACGAACCTGGACGGCATGCGGCGCTGGGGGTACGTCTTCCTGGAATCGGCTTCCGGTGACGCCAAGCGCAGGCCCCCGCCGCGGGACCTCACCATCCGGGCCACCCGAAAAGGCCACCGCGCCCAGGAGGTGTGGCGGCCGCTGCCCGCAGTCATCGAGGACCGATGGCGCGAGCGCTTCGGGGCGGCCAGCACCGGGCGGCTCCGCGCGTCGCTGTGGGCGCTGGCCGCGCAGGCGGAGGCCGAGTTGCCCGACTGCCTGCCGATCCTCGGCTACGGCTTGTTCAGCGGCAGGAAGCAGACCTACCCCCGCCGGACGCCGGAAGCGGGACCGGACCCTGGCCCGGC
>CAWGTQ010000005.1:0-91555 GCA_963825395.1 uncultured Acidobacteriota bacterium
TCGACCCAGGGGAGCTGCGAGCGACGTTGTATCAACGCGTGCAGTTTTTCCGCATGTTTTGCGAACCCCGACAGGTCCAGGAGATACCCGGCCCGTTGAACGACGGATCGGTCGAAGGCACGAGACAGGACTCCCATGCCCTCGGGGTTGAGTTTGGAACCGAGGTCCGAGAAAACGGTCAAAATGTTGTCGAGACCGGCGCTCGCCTGGGGATAACGCAGGAGATCAAGGAGCGTCAGCTCGACCGAAGAGATCTTCATCTTACCCGTATCCGTCTTGCGCTCTTCAATTCCCGAGGCTATAGCCGACATGTCTTTTCTAAAATAGAAGGCGATTTTCGAGCGGCCGACCTGTACGTCCCGCATTTGGCGGTTTGTGACGACCTGGAATTCCATGACTGCCTGATGGGACGCCCCTTGCAGCTCCGCGGCCTTTAATAAGCCCACATAGTATGGCCGGCTTTCATGGCGCATCAGATCGTCAATGAAGGAGGCGGGCGGCGGACTCCCAAAATTCAGGTACTGGGGAGGAACGATGACGTAGAAACCCTGGCGCAGGTTTAGAAGCCGATCGCGCTTTTGCAGTTTTTCGGCTGCGTCCAGGAAGGCTCCTCTACCTATGCCAAGGGCTACCTGCGCCTCCTCTCGAGAAAATACCAGACGACCGGCTGCAAGGCGGCCCACAATATAGGACGCAAGACTTGGCCGCGGAGCTTCCGATACATATCCCATAATCCGCTATAATAGCGGATTCTTTAATACGATACAATACTTCTGTTCTTTCATATTCATAAATCCGCTGCAATAGCGGACTTTCGCCTTCGGTGCGCAGATCCTCCACGGGGGAGGAGCCAATGTGCGTTTTCATGATCTCAAAGCAAGGGAGGGCAGAGCACCATAGGATTGTGGTGGCTTGCCGCTGGATAACGTCGGAGCCGTTCCCGATGTGTGCCCGAACCAATGGTCGATTCACCCCGAGCGCTGCCGCAGGGATAATGTTCGAGCGACCAACTTTTTTTCACCGGTCGACAATCTTGACAACCAAGTCTACTGCAAGCAGCGAACGGGGCGGGGCACCAGCTTTAGGTAAGCGGTCACCGAGCACGCCTGCGGGTATACAAAGGGCACGCTGCGTCTGGACCAGGTCAGCACCGCTGCGAGGAAAGCCACGTGCTGGAGGAGCGAGGGTCATCTAACTGATTGATCTGGCTTATGATCGCGCCATGGTGCCTTAAGGCTGATCTGGGGGCGCGTCTCTATTACCCGCATTCAAATCTGCCGAACGGGAGGTAATGGCCCCGAGAAGTGGGTTTCAGCGCGCGGTTTGGGTCTTCAATTTGCCTTTCAGCCGTGAGCTTGCCGGGAGGCCTTTCCTTTCCCCCTCGAACTCGCCAAGTCGTCATCTCTGAGCCAGTTGCACGGACCGGACGCTCTGCGGTCATGCTCGTTTGACACGAAAATAAGAACTGATTTAAATAGGTTGTAGGGGATTCGTCCACAGCACTTCCTTTCGCCCACACGCTCAGCTTGGGTTGCGATAATCAAAATCTAGTTTGCTGCAATCACGGATGCCTCAAGGCGTTTAGTTGCACGGTACGCCGTTTGAGCGGTTCGATAGGCCACGACACGTATGTGCGGACTCTCGACCTGGGCCCAATTAGGTGGAATTGCCTGTGGACACGATTGGGTTCAATAACACCCATCGCTCGAAAGGCAAGCGACCGAGACTAGTGGTGTTTGGTCTAGTGGAAAGGTCTTGACCGCGAAATCACCCGGAGCGGTTTCCGAGCCAAGCCGGGCCGATCGAGCCAAGGAACAGAAAAGTACAAGTGGTCAAAATCAATGGTCCAGGGACTTTTAACTGTCGCTGATTTAGCCCAACAGTGGAATTGTAGTCGGGACTATGTCTATCGTCGTCTGAACCCTAGTCACCGGCAGTTTATCCCACATAAGCGCCTGCCCTCTGGAGATGTACGATTTGACCAGCAGGATCTCGTTGGATACTTGAAATCGCCTGACAAACAGGTTAGGGTTCCTATGTCGGGCTCGTCGGTCCGGGGAGGCATTGAAATGACCCGGAACCGAGATAGGAAAGGTTCCCTCCTGGTACATGGACGCAAGCGCAAATTCTGGCTGGTCCAATGGCCGGAGGGTGACAGGAGGCCCTCGCACAAGCTTGGTTGGCGCGATGAGATGACCGCATCGCAGGCCGAGCGAGCGAGGCGCCAGTGGATGGAGAAGATTAACCGGCAACGCGATATCGCCGGTAGTTCCGGTACCCTTGAAGGCTTTTGGAATTTGCATTACTGGGACGAAGAAAAGGATCTGTACGGGGACGAATTACAATGTAAACGTCCCAGCACGAGACGGGACATGAAGTCGGTAATGATGCAGGTCATGTTACCCCGATTCGGCCCCCGACGGATGGACTCGATCAAGACAGGGGAGATTCAGCAGTTCCTGGTAAGTATGATCGGGGCCACACTGGACGGAAAGATCAGTAGACAGACGGCGCTAAAGTATAAGACCTACCTGTCCAGTGTCTACACTGCCGCAATGCGACTGGAGTATGGCGTTACTTACAATCCTGTTCGCGTCGTGAAATTACCCTCGCAGGGACCGGAGAGCGCGCGCACTCACCTGACTCCGGAAGAGGCAGTCACTATCGAGGAGAAGCTCACTGATCCTCGTCACCGCATGGCTTGGAAACTTTTTCTCTGGGCGGGCAACAGATGCGGCGAGATTCGCGGGCTGCGATGGCGGAGTGTGGTGTGGGAGCACAGCACCATCGTTGTAACGGAGTCAGTTTGGGAAGGGAACTCCACTCCGCCGAAAACCAAAAAGGGTAATCGCAAGCTCGTGCTCACATCAAACCAAATGGCCGAGTTAAAAGAGTATAAGGATAGATGCTTCCACGATGCCGGACCGGAGGAATGGATATTCCCTGGCTCGCGCAACCGCCCACTTGACTTGGGACTCCTCATGAGCAAGCACATCAAACCAATCGCCAAGGCGCTTGGAATTGGAAGAATTCACTGGCACGCCCTTCGCCACCTCAATAATTCCGTGATGCTCAATGAAGGAGTTGATGTGAAGACCCGAATGGACCGCTTGGGTCACGTTTCCGAGAACACGAACATGATTTACTCTCACGTCGGAGATGCGACTCAGCTGGCGGCTTCCGAGGCCATTTGGCAGAGGTTGGAAGTTGCTCGGAAGGAACTGGAAGAGAAGCGGAAGGCGGAATCTCAGACCCTGCCTCAGCTCTTATCTGTGACCCAAACTGTGACCCAAGAAATACCTGCTCCGGCAAATTATTGAAAGGGTGGAGCCGACGACCAGATTTGAACTGGTGACCCTCGGTTTACGAAACCGATGCTCTACCAACTGAGCTACGCCGGCCAAACGATACAAAAATGCTCACCCAGCAGGTCAAGCGTTTCCGCCATTCCAGCGGGTGAGCATTTTCAGAGGAGAATAGAATGACGGACGCGCTCCGCCATCTAAGCTCCTAGGGAGTCTAGAAAAACCCTCAGGCCATGTCAAGCGAATTTTCAGGATTTTTTTTGGCAGTTAACCCATTTAGTTTCAATCTGTTAATGGCAAGGCGAGGTGTCAAAAACGATTTCACGAGAAAAACCCAATAAAACGTGCCATGACCCCCTTCTATTCCCATAACTTACTGATTATAAATGCTTTGTTATGATTTCAAATTGAGGCGAATAAGCTGGTCCTCATCGGTATGACCCCATGGCGAGTTCGGGAAGAACTTTGCGGCAAAACGCCGTGAGAGGAAGAAAAGGACTCCCGCAACGACGCACGCTCCAATTAGGATCGCGGTGAGAAGAAAAATGGCGAGGATCATGTGCACGACTTGCATGGTAAAGGATCTTTGTGAAACATAACGTTGGTCCCAACTAACACTCTGAGTTACTTTGAACAAATCCAGCAGCGCGGATGCTGTTCCTACATCTCTCGCGCTCAGAACCACGAACACATACGAGCCTTGACGCCTTCCATAAACTGAATCTTCTCCCTGGTCCCGATTCAATCCCAAGAAATTCGTCAGCGCTCCGAACCGGATACGCGCGATCTGGGGGGTGGGATACTTGATCGACAGCAAGGTAGATGTCCCTTTGCGGGTTTGGTACTGGCCCAATTGGACTTCCGCGCTTTGGTCAAATCCGATCAGGTCAGTGCGGAAGGAAGGCAGCACACGTTTGGCCGCTTCGAGTCCCAGGAGGTATTTCTCACTCCCCGGCATCAATCCCTTCGACGGCAGAGGAAGCGGCAAATCTCTGAGCGTGCTTGCCGACGGTTTGCTTCCTCCCACGAAAATGAGCAGCGCCTGGTATGCGCTATCGGAGGAGGGTGAGTCTCTGCTGGACAGGAAGCGGATGAATTTATCCCCGCGCGCCATCAACGTTTGGCTGGCATCGCTGACAGCTAATTGGATGTCCTTTTCAGGCGTCATTGCCGGGGTCTGGTAAAAAGTCAGAAGGCCATAAGCCGAATTCGCGTCCGGCGTTGGTTCCACCACCACCTGCCTCCGTGTTTTGTCCAATTGGTAGGTGCGCAACTCTGGTGACTTCACCCCATATTCTTTGTCCACCGCGGGGTCGCCTCCGTACTTGCTGACCGCCGAGAGTTGCAAGGGTTGGGAGTCCACTTGGCGCCAGTCGGCTGCGGGTATCACGGGTATGACGGAGAGTCTTTCCTGGGCAGAGCAGAGAGAGGGCAGGGCCGTAAGCACGGCCACCAGCCAGGTGTGCCTCGCGAATATTCGTGCCATCAAGTTCAGAATATCAGAAATCCGGCCGGGTGGCAGCGGAAGTTTGATCCGATGCGACCCGCTGCACGGTCCTCACTTCACCGAGGTTTTTCACGTAATCCAATATCCCCTCATAGAGGGCGTAGGCAATTTTCTCGCGATAGTCGGACCGCTTCAAGAGGCGCTCATCGCGGGGGTTGGTGAGGAAGGATATTTCCGCCAGGACGGAGGGCATATTGGCGCCGATCAGGACCACAAAGGGAGCTTTCTTGGTGCCCCGATCGCGCTGCGCACCGCTGGCTTTGGTCACGCGGGAATAAACTTCGCGTTGCACCTGCCGGGCAAAATCCTGTGATTCCTCAATCTTTTCCGTCAAGGCGATCTTCTTGATCAAATCCTGGAGTTCGTGCACCGCTTCCTGCGAAGAGGCGTTTTCGCGAGCCGCCACTTCCAGGGCGTCGGGATTCGAGGTGAAATTGAGGTAATAGGTCTCAATGCCCCGCGCGCTCTCGTCGTGGCTGGCATTGGCATGAATGGAGATGAATAAGTCCGCCGCCTTTTCATTGGCGATCGCGGTGCGTTCTTCCAGGGGAATGAAGGTGTCATCGCTGCGCGTCATGACGACCTCGCAACCGGTGTTCTGTTCCAGAAGTTTCTTCAGCTTCAGCCCCACGTCCAGGACAACATTTTTCTCTTCCAATCCGGTGGGTCCGATGGTTCCCGTATCGTGGCCTCCGTGCCCGGGGTCAATGACGATTCGGCCGATTTTCAGGCCGAGCGCGCGCGTCAAGGTGCGCGAGCCGGACTCGGTGGGGGCAGCGGGTTGGATGGCGGGGGTAACCGTCCGCCGTGGTAGTCGTAGTTTCCTCCTTGGATTTCTTGCTGTGCTTGCTTTCCGGGGCCGGGCTGACGGAGGGAGATTCTTCTTCATACCCCTGCGGCGTGGAGGGTTCCGTTTCGGTTTTGGCCTGTGTCGGGGGCGGTGCCGGGGCTTTAGCGGCGGCCTCAACCCGCTCAGTGGGTGCAGGGTTGGAGGTCGCAGGAGAGCGAACTTTATCCGGCTTTCGCTCCTCGGCGTTTGCGGGTGATGCGGGGTTGGCGGTCCTGGCAATTTGCGTCGGCGCCGTGCCCTGGACGTCGATCACCAGGCGGAAGGGATTGGGGAGAGAGAAAATCGAGTAGGCCTCAATCTTCTCCACGTCCAATACCACGCGCGCCACATCGGGGGAGAACTGCGCCACCCGAACCTGCCGCAGGAAGCCATCTTCCACCGGAAAGATCTTGCCCCGCAGGTCCGGGCTGAGGCGCGCGGTCTGAAGGTTCACAACAATGCGGTCCGGGTTCGACAGCCGTACCGATTCGAATTTAACTTCGCCGTTCACTTCAATCACAATGCGCAGGTAATTCGGTCCCACCCAGCGGCGCACCGCCGTCACTTGCCGCTGCCCCGAAGGCCCTTGGTCCATGACCTCTTCCACGGGAGGACGAGCCGCGGGTACCGGGGATGCCGAGTGAGCCCCGGCTCCTTCCGCGGCTGGCCGGTCAAGTTGCTTGAGAATATCCTTTGCTTCGGTCGCCTTTTCGGATTGGGGATACCTCGCAATGAAATCCTCGAACGCCTTGCGGGCCTCGTCCGGATCCTCGAGGTCCTGGCGATAAACCTCCCCGACGGTGAACATTGCCCCGCGCGAAATGCGGTTATAGGGATACTGCTCGACTAGAAAGCGGTAGGACTTGATCGATTCTAGAAAGTATGAGTCGGAGGAAAACTCGCGCCCCATCTCTCGATAGAGTCTCCGCAATGGCCGCCAGCGACCCCGGCGTCTTGCTCGAGGCCGGGTTCAGGCGATAGACGTCATAATAGGCGTCGATGACCTTCTTGTAATCTTCCTTATTGCGCTTGCTTTCGGGATGCGCTTCGAGGGCGGCGTGCATTTGCTGGGCTTTGTCATAAGCCGCAAGGGCGCCCTGGCGCCGGGCTGGCGATACGGCGGCGGAAGCCGCCGCCGCAAACAGCGTCAGTACGGTCAGGATCAGGGCCCAGCGATATCGCCTTTGACTATTCCACATTAGTGTAATGCACGACCCCGTACTCATCGATGTATCGGACGATGGGAACCTTGGGCGGCTCCTGGGGAGTGGTCTTTGCCGGCATCGGTGCTTCCCCCGGTTGATAAATGTTGGTGACCTTACGAACGTAGTTTTGCGTTTCGGGGATTGCGGGGATGCCTCCAGAGCGCTGTACGGAGTGCTCACCGGCATTGTAGGCGGCCAGTGAAAGCGACAGGTTGCCTCCGAAAAGGTCCATCAGGTGTTTCAGATAATTGACGCCGCCCTCAAGGTTCTGCTTGGGGTCGAACGGGTTCGCCACGCCGAATCGTTGCGCTGTCGCTGGAACCAATTGCATCAGGCCCATGGCGCCTTTGCTCGAAACGGCTTTGGGGTCGTAGCCCGACTCCACGCGGATGATGGCGTGGATCAATTCCGGATCCACTTGATACCGGCTCGCGGTTTGCTGCACCAGTTGGTCGATGTTTGCAGGGGCGCGCCCGGAGACGGCGGACTCGCTGGGGCGAAAGCTGCGCGCCATCCAATCCATGCGGGTGGAGCTTTCACCGGTGTTCACGTAAATCTTGTTCCCTTGCTCGTCCACCAACACCACGATCTGGTCGGCTTTTGCAGTAGAAGGAAGGAAGGTGTAAAGCAGAAGCCCGCCTAGCAGGACGACCCGGCATGAATGGAGAAAGATACGCATGGAGGCACCGGCACCGCACCCGCGGCGCCAACTCGAACGAGATCCCCCTCCCATTCACCCAGACCCGGAGCGCCGCTTCCAGCGCCCTCCGGTTGCGGCCTTCTTAGGAGCCTTGCCTGGCGCCTGCCCTCCCAGAAAGGTCCAGTCCAACGCGGGCCTTACATTAAGGGGGATTATAACATCGGGTGCAATGGCAAGCAAACAAGCTTCGCGGACAAATCGGTTCATCGGTTCATCTAAAAGCAGTCCCATGGCCAGCCCATCTTGATGGGCCGGAGAATCGATGATCCGATGAGCACATGAACCGATAATACGATTCTCCGTTGCCTTACCTCCAACTCCTATCCCCTTTCCCTTCAATAACTCATCGCGGAAACTCGATAACCTCTTTGTTTTCAATAACTCATTGGGAGCACTTTTTTTGCCCCTTTGTTTTCAACAACTCATTGGGAGGACTCTTCATTTTTAACATTTCTTTGGTGCTCATCCCCGTTGCGGACCTTGAAAATCACATTCGTGTGCCGCCGCAATTGGCGCAGGCTGGAATCTTCCATCCTTACTATAAGCCTCGGATTTTCGCCCCGCGGGTCCTGCGGCCGGAATTTCGCCGTGCAGGCTTTTGGGGTTGGACGGGTTGGACCTCGAGAAGGTGGGAGACTTGCGCGCGGACATCACAACACCCCACAGTAAAACTTCTCTAGTATACCAGCCTACGCTCTGGATGTCAAGAGAAATCCCCCAGATTTAGAGCCTACAAAATGTCACACTGAAAGGCACTTGTAGCGCGGACCTGTTTTCTAGGTCCGCGGCTTTTCGTGGTTTGCAATATGGTGGTGCCGGGCCAGCCCGCGACGCGGGCTCTGACACTGGCGGAGCAGCCGAGCTGGAAAACGCAGACTCCCCCGCGTAGCCTTCCAGTTCGCCCGTCGTCGCGAGGGCCCGCACGGTAAAGCTCAACGGCCAAAGAAGTTCATCAGCCAGTGGAAAGCGTCCCTTATCCAGGACATATGCTCACCTGTTGCAATGACGAGCGCAAGAATTGTCGCTAGCGTTGCGACGACGGTCAGCACATACATCAATCCCATATTTCGCGTGGCGACGTAATCCGAAAAAGATTTCGTAACGAGTTCGACGTGTTGCGAGATTGTTTCCAATTGGAAGTGGATACCTTCAGAAAATACCTTGCCAAGGTCTCCCTTGCACTTTTTGTGTATCGGCTGGAAAGACGCCAACGGATTAGGTTGAGATCCGTAGAGCTTCTCACCTTGTGCGATTTCCAATGCGAGCCGGTTTAAAAGGAGGGATTCCTTCTGAAGGTGGCGGTGAAGACGGATATCTTCGCGAAACCTCATGAACAAAGAGTTTTCCGCAAGCCTGCGATAGATTCTCACACGCAAGGCCTCGACTGCGCCCATGATTCGTTTTAGGAACTCGAGAATAGCTATGTCCTGAATGATTATGCCTATCGGTCCGTCTGCTGGCGCGTGCAGAAGCTCATCTTGCGCTCTTGGGTCTTCGGTGGCGTCGTGAAATACGATCAAACGGTTGGCCACGGGCAAGCGGCAATGGCCCACGCTGGAAAAAATGAAAATCCGTTTGTTTTCTCTGTAGCCGTCAAAGGATATCGTGCGGTGGTCCAGTCCGAGCGGGGTGCCCCAACCCCAACGAAACTCTTTCTCCTCACTGGGAACACCGTTCAGGTCGAATCTCTCGATGGCAGGTAGTCGCGGCCTCTGCCTTTCGCCTTGTCCAGAGAAATATCCCTGAAAATATCGGCCTATTACATCCTCTAGTGTCGTTCGGATCCGGACTAATTCCCCAAGGACAGACTCCTCTCTGACCAGGTCCGCAGGTGTCTCGCTGTGGGCAATGCCAAATGGCCAAAATGGAACCAATCGACCAAATCGAACGGCGGGGAGGTAGGCCGTACTCATGAGTTTCTGTACCTTCAGAGTGGCACGTTCATTTAGAAATGCCGAAAAGCATGCTACAAAGGCAGACGGCAGGACCTTATAAACTTCGATTTGGACGTATTCCACCTCGGGAGGTAAATTCTTTACCGTTGCAGTAGGTAGAACAAAGGTAAATTTGGGTTCACGAACGAGAATCCCCACATTAGAATAGCTACCCGCAAAAAGGCTTGGGGCCTCTGAATCGATGAACTCTCTCCGACGGCCCAGGGGATCGCGATCTGGGAAGAGCCGTGCGATTGCCGAACTGAGGGTTTTGAAAGCCTCCACCGGGAAGATCTCTATTAGAACACAGAGTGAATAACGAAAGTCGAGGCCTGTTGGCAGACGTGAGGATTCAAGAGAGGTTTTTTCCTCCTTTCGCTGAAACTTCCGAATAAGTTGAAGATGGGAAATCAAACCCCGCCTGAACTCGGGAAGTGCTTCCACCCAATCCAGATATTTCTTTGCCAAAGCTAGCTTCAACCTGTCGGTTAGACGAGCAAGGACGCTTTGGTCTGAGTCATACTCCAATGTTTACCCGCGAAGAACTATGCTAGCTTTTGGGCGATTTGCTCGTCTAGAATCTCGCGCACGGTGAGGGGCACGATTACGGTATGCTCCCTTCGAAAGAAGCCGTCGATTTCCGTTAGCGCATCGCTTGAGAAATCGAAGCCCACGAAAAAACCCTTCTTCCGCTTGGCCCTGATCATGGCGGCTTCGAAATTGTCAACGTCCGGGCGGCCCACTTTGTCCCCCTGCTTCACCTGGATGGGATACCAATCGTCCATGAAGTCCAGTTCCCCTGCCGCCTTGCCGCTTTCGTGAGGCACTGCCGATAGTGGATAAATGCGGCCATCAATGCCCATATCGCCGACCTGTGTCTTGTTGGGAATGCCGCCCAGGGCAATCACCGCCCAGTTCTCAAACTCGAAGGGCGGAATCTCGCGCAACTGTTTCTCCGTCCACGGGAGGTTGCGCACCACAAAGCCCTTTCCATGACGCCAGTAGTTCTCATCCTCGCGCAGCTTGCAAACATCGCGCATTCGCTTTGCCATGACGCGGCAGGCGGTGGGTGAGATGTCAATTCCAATCCACTGACGTCCTAGGTTTTGAGCTGCGACAAGCGCCGTGCCGCATCCGCAAAAGGCATCAAGGACGATGTCATTGGGATTGCTCGATGCTTTGATAATGCGCTCCAAGCAGTGGCAATGGCTTCTGCGTAGGATAGCCGAGAGCTTCCTTAGCCTGCGAGTTGATCGGGTTTATGTCATCCCAGACACTTCCCACCGGAAGCCCTTTCGATTCGGTCAGATATCTCTTATAGCGGGGCACTTTTCCACCCGGTGGGATAGCAACGCGGCCTTCACGAATGAACTCCTCCATATTCTCTTGCGTGAATCGCCAATAGCCGCCCACACCCAGAACGATGTAATGAGGATTGCCCTTCGACGGCGCAGCACCGCCGGGAGCACGGAGGTCTCCCCACTGAAAATGTCGTCCTTGTTCGTCAACCTGAGAGTAGTGGGATTCGATATAGTACGGATCAAGCGGGGCGTATTGATGGTCCCAAGTGTAGTCTTCGTCCCCGCCGCAGTAGAAGAGAAGTACATCGTGAAGCCGTCCGTAGTGTTTGCTTCCTTGCTTTGCGTCGTTATGCGATGACTGCCGTTTCCAAATAATTTCGTTGATGAAATTGTTCTCGCCGAAAATCTGATCGAGCATCACTTTCACATAGTGGCTGGCGTGCCAGTCGCAGTGATAATAAAAGCTGCCTGTCTTCTTCAGCACCCGCGCCATCTCCACGCAACGTGGCCGCATGAATTCAATGTAGGCTTGGGTTGAGGCGTGGCGGTCTTCAAATGCTCGCTTTTCTTTGGTCTCGCCCCAGAACACCTCGTAATTTCGATTGGAATTGAAAGGCGGGTCGATGTAAATGAGGTCAACGCAAACGTCGGGCAGCTTCTTCAACTGCTCAAGGTTGTCGCCGCAATAGATGACCCGAGTATCGACCAGTGCCGAGGGCTTTCCTATAGTCTTAACTTCGGTCTCGTTCTCCATAATTGTGAGTTAGGGTACACCAATCTGCGGCCGGTTAACAGTTCCACTCGCAACAATGTCCACTCGCAACAAGCGTAGCGCGACCGGTTTCGTACGTTGGAAGTCGTGTCGGCACACGAGATCACAGCTCTCTCCTTACGGAGAGGGCTGCCACGACGCCTTTCCGTGCCGCCAGTAGTTCTCCTTCCCGCGCAACTTGCACGGGTTTCGCCGCGAAAACGATTGTTCCTCTCTTGAAAGTAAAACAGCTTATAGTAAGACTTCTTCCGTGGTTCGTGAGGTGATGAAGCTTTTGAACGAGGAGGGTAGGGGCCGGATCCTTTCGAAGAAAATCGATAGAGATTGGCAAAAAGATTCGATTCCCGGCTATGCGCATCTGCGAGTTTTACGCCCGGGACTACCACGGCCTCTACGGAAGACGCTATCAAGGCGATGGGGATTCGGGTAGTGTCCTAATTTCAGATGTAGCGCCGGGCTTTAGAGGGTGCGGAAAAAAACCTCAAACTGTCATCCTGAGGAGGCGTAGCCGACGAAGGACCCCTGCATTTTCTTGAAACTTCAAATACAGGGGTCCTTCGCTTCGCTCAGGATGACAGGATTGAAGCATTGTTCCGCAACCTCTTTAGCCCGGCATGTGCCGCCCTAAAGGGCGGCGCTACGTTCAAATTAGGACACTACCGGGATTCGGGTGGGGAGGTATTTCATGCGGCGAGTGGTCCTTCTGATTGGCCTGGTTATGGTGGGTTTGTTCCTGATCGTCAAGCCCCCTTTGTTGGTGAAAGCGGGAAGGGACAGTGGCCCGGTGGAGTTGGCCGCTCCGGCGGGGGACCAGCCGACCTACATCAATCCGTCGGGCGAAACGGTTTTGCCGAACGGGCGACTGATCACCCCGGAAGGGGTGCAAGTTACCGTGGCGCCCCATCCTTACGGGATGGCGCTGAGCCCCGATGGAAAGTTGCTGGTGACAGCCAACACCGGCACTTGGCCCTTCTCCCTTTCGATCATCAGCGCTCTGGCCAGCAACGCTCCTGTTGTGCAGCAGATTCCTCCCGGCTACCCGTCGAAGAATTCTGACGTGGAGCCCTCCAGCGTCTACATGGGGCTCGCCATCGCGGGGGACAACCGCACGGCTTATGTTTCAGAAGGCGATACTGGGAAAATTGATGTATACGACCTGCAAACCGGCCAGCGTTCGCAGGTCATTATATTAGACCATGAGTTTAACGGGAGGGCTTATCGCCACAGCTTCTCCGGGGCTCTGGCGCTTTCGCCGGATGGCAAGCTTCTTTATGCCCTGGACCTTGCGCACTTCGAACTGGTCGGCATGGAAACACGCGGAGGAAGCATCCTTTGGCGGATAGGTGTGGGGAGACTGCCCTTTGCAGTGGCGGTGAGTCCCCGTGGCGACCGGGTCTACGTCTCCAACGTCGGCACGTTCCAATACGCAGTCGTACCGGGATTTGACGTGAAGCGGGCGGGGGAAACAGGGCTGGATTTTCCACCGTTCGCGACAGGGACACGCGAAGCGGAGCAGGGCACGGTTATCGCCGGGAAAAAAATACCCGGCCTGGGAGATCCCAACGTGCCTGCGTCCAATTCAGTTTTTGTCCTTGACTCCAGCGGCGCCCCGCCGACGGTGCTGGCACGCATTCGCACCGGCTTGGCGATTGGAAATCAGTCGGTGGGCGGCTCGAGTCCCGGCGCGGTTGTAGCGGGGCATAACCGCGTCTATGTTTCGAACTCCGCGCAGGACAGTATCAGTATTCTGGACACGCAGAGGAACCGTCTCATTCGAACCATGCGGCTGGAACCCGCTCCGTCGGTGGGTGGCTTGCGCGGGGTTCTGCCCTTCGGCCTCGCCCTCAGCCCGGACGAATCGCGTTTGTACGTGGCCTGCGCGGGAATCAACGCCGTGGCGGTGCTCGATGTCCGGCGCCTCAACGTGCTGGGCTATATCCCGGCGGGCTGGTTTCCTGCTCGGGTGGCGGTGAGTCAAGATGGACGCACCCTCTATGTCGCCAACGCCAAGGGGTTCGGCGCCGGACCCAATGGCGGCCGGGACTTCCAAAAGGGACCGGAGGGAGACTATATCGGTGACATTACCAAGGGTACTGTCTCCATCATTCCCGTGCCTCCGGACCCCGACCTTGGGGAACTGACCTACAGGGTCATTCACAATAACGGCTTTGCTGAAGCCGCACCCGGGAAGCCGCGGCCCGTTGACTTCCCCATCCCTCCCGCCGGCGGACCCAGCCCGCGCATTCACCACGTGGTATTGATCGTCAAAGAGAATCGCACCTATGATGAAGTCCTCGGCGACATCCGAACGATTGGCGGCCAGGAAGTGAACGGGGATCCGGCACTGGCGCGTTGGGGGCTGGATGCCGAGGTCCATGAGGACGGCCAGCCAACTTTGCAGCACGTGCGCGTCACACCCAATCATCACGCGCTGGCGGAGCGCTTCGGCCTGAGCGACAACTACTATGTGGATTCGGACGTTTCCTTTGACGGGCACCATTGGCTGGTGGATAGCTATCCCAATGAGTGGGTGGAGACGGCTTGGCCGCCCGGTTACGGCGGGCACTCGCATTTATATTACGACAACGACGCGCCGGGGCGCATGAGCCTGGGAGGAGGTTCCTCTTTACGCCCGGAGGATTATCTTGAAGCCGGGTCGCTATGGGATCATCTGGCGCGCCATCACACGAGCTTCCGGAATTATGGCGAGGGGCTCTCCGGGGAGGACGACGAGGCGTACGAACCTACCGGTCTGCGGCTGGGAATCAATGTTCCCCTGCCGGGACCCCTTTACGACAACACGTCGCGAATCTATCCGATGTTCAATACGTCCATTCCGGACCAATACCGGTTCGAGCAATTTAAGAAAGAATTTGAGGAACGCTATGTGAGCGGGCTGCAGCCGCTTCCGCAGTTCATCTACATCTGGCTGCCCAACGATCATACGGCGAAGCCGCGGCCGGAGGATGGCTATGCCTACCGCGCTTCGTATGTCGCGGATAATGATCTGGCGCTCGGCAAACTCATCGACCTGCTTTCGCACAGCAAGTTCTGGCCGGAGATGGCCATTTTCATCACCGAAGATGACGCGCAGAATGGGCGCGACCATGTGGATGCCCATCGCAGTGTGCTGCTGGTGGTCAGTCCCTTTGCCCAACGGGGGATTTCCCACAGGCACACCAGCATGTTGAGTATTCTCAAAACCCTGGAGCGCATCCTGGGCCTGCCGCCGCTCAACCAATATGACGCCGCGGCCACGGACCTATCGGATTGCTTCACCAATATCCAGGATGTTTCACCTTACGTGGCGCTGCCTTCGGACACGGATATCTTCGATCCCGCTAAAGCGCGTGAGCCCCTTTATAGCCTGCGGAGAGGGAAACCGCTTCCCCCCTCGGAGCCGCTTGATAATCCGGCGCTGATTCGCCGCGAGATGAAGGGCGGGCGCTAGGGCCGATAATAAGCACAAAGGCAGTTCGGGGAAGTGTAGCTCGGGACGGGACGCTCCCCCCACCTGGAGTTTCTACATTTTTGGTCCGATGGCGCCCGTTTTTGGATTTGTAGCCAAAGCGGCCCAGCTTCGCTCCTTAGAAAATGAAACCACCCCACTCATGCAACTGTCATCCTGAGGCCCGGCTCGTTCGGGCCGAAGGACCCTGGCAGTTCTTCGCGGCGCACCGGGAGGAACGAACTACCGAGGTCCTTCGCCCCAAATACGGGCTCAGGATGACAGGACGGTGCGTTCGCTCCAAATGAAAGTTCTCTCGTCAGAAATGTGGAAACTCCAACTGGCGGGAGCGTCCCGCTCCCGCCAGATACGCGCGGGCAAGATGCCCACGCCCCAGCGGGCGGGACGCCCACGCTACCAGCTTCTCGTCCTGGTCTGCACGAGAAGCGCTGCCTCTAACTCTTAGGTCGCGCACCCGGTGCGTGCTCCACCGGCTTTTTTTATGTGCGGTCCGGGATGTTGAAGTTAGCTCGCAGGTTTGCTTGCTTCAGCACTTCGGGATTCACGATGTTCTCCGGACGTATGCCGCAGAGTGCCGAGGCCATTTGCTTGGCTGCCGTCTCCCGCAGATTGATAAGAGACTCTTCGGAATTAAAGGCGGCATGCGGGGTGATGATCGTTCGCGGATGACCCACCAACCGATCGCCGGGGGCCGGGGGTTCTTCTGGCAGCACATCGAGACCAGCTCCTGCGATAATCCCCTTATCCAGAGCTTCCCGCAGCGCCTCGGCATCAATCAAATGGCCTCGCGAGGTGTTGATGAGGAATGCCTGGGGTTTCATCTGCCGCAATGCCGCAAGATTGAAAAGCCCGCGCGTCTCCGGCGTGAGAGGTATGTGTATGGAGATGAAGTCGCTTCGTTCCAGCAAGCCATGAAAGTCCACAACTTCCACTTCGAAGCCACTCAGTGATGCGCGATCGACGTGGGGATCAAAGACAATGACCTTCAACCCCAGTCCGGCCGCTTTGTGATAAAGCGCCCGGCCGATTTTGCCGAAGCCGACGATCCCCAGGATTCTCCCTCGCATCCGGAAAAGCGGGGTCCCGGCTTGGAGGTCGTAGACTCCTGACTTGATGGCTCGATCGTAATACGTAATTTTCCGAGCCAGAGAAAGGAGCAAGGCCAGAGCGTGGTCGGAAACTTCTTCCACACAATACGCAGGGACATTCGTCACCACGATGCCGTGCCTGGTGGCCGCAGCGACGTCGATGTTGTCAAGGCCGATGCCGTATCGTCCGATGAGGACGCAGTCGCAAGCCGCCTTGATGACTTTTGCTGTGACCGGCTTCCAGCAGGTGAGTATTCCGGCAGCCTCGGCAGCCAGGGCCGTCAACTCAGATTCCGACCCGGTTTCCGAGACCAAAAGATTTGCGCCTGCACGTTCCAGGATAGCCTTTTCTATCTCCAGGTCTTTCCACGCGTAATCGCTGATGAGCACTCTTCGTGGCATGGCCATCGAACTATACCATTTTCCGATCACCTGCAAGCGCCGTGAGATCCAGGGAAGGACTTTCGGGCGGTAGGGGCGGTGGTTTGGCTGAGAGCCGGCAAGATGGCGGCGCTACGTTCAAATTCGACAGCACCTAAAATCGACCTCACGTGTAAATCCATGCGAACTCGTGCTAAATTGTCGCCGCCGACCTGATTCCCGGCGTAGCAATGAGGAGGAGAGATGGATGCGAAACAACCCCGGCCGTTTTTCCTGGTCTTGTGTTTAATTGCGGTTTCGTCGTGGCTGCCGGCACAGACACCCTCCCGGGTTACAGGTGAGAAGCCATCTTCGGAAACAGTTCATATCAGTCTAGATGGTTCGTGGAGGCTTTTCTATTTTCCCCAGGGCAAGCATCAAATTACCAACCCGGACCAATTGCCGACCGCGGGATTGACGCCGATTGAAGCCTCCGTGCCCGGTGAGGCGGCCCTGGATTTGTCGCGCCAGGGGGTGTTGCCGGCGGATCTGTTCTTTGCCGAAAACCTTAAGAAGCTGAAACCCTACGAACTGTATGAGTGGTGGTACCAACGCGAATTCCCAACGCCCGCTGGCATCGCAGGACGACGGCTGGAACTTCGCTTTCATGCCGTGGATTGCCTCGCCACCTATTGGCTGAATGGCAAGAAACTCGGAGAAACGGCAGACGCCATGGTGGAGCAGTCTTTTGACGTGACGGGAATGTTGAACGGTGAAGGGGCGAACCTCCTTACGGTCCGGCTAAGCTCCCCCATTGTCGAAGCGGCCACCAAGCGGTATGACCCCGCGTACACCATCACTGCCGGACGCACGAACCAGGAGGCCATATGGATCCGGCGCCCTGCGCACTCTTATGGTTGGGACATCATGCCGCGCGCGGTGTCGGCGGGCCTTTGGCGTCCGGTGGAACTCATCGTCCATGCGAAGCACGAAATCGCCGACATGTATTTCACGACCCTCTCGGTTCAGCCGGGGCGCGCCCGGCTGGCGGTCTCATACGAACTCTCGACGGACCTCGCGCTGCTTCCCCAACTCCGGTTAAGGGTGGAGGGCCGTTGCGCCGAATCGACGTTTACTTATAACCACAAAGTGGAGTTCACGGCGGGGCGCTTCGAAGTCGACGTGCAAAACCCCAGGTTGTGGTGGCCCCGAGGTTACGGCGATCCGAACCTGTACAGAGTTACGACCCAACTTTTGCAGAATGACAAGGTGATCGCCTCCCGAGCGGACACCGTAGGAATTCGCAAGATCGAATTGCTTCGGACCGAGACGACAAGCCTGGAAAAGCCGGGTCAGTTCCTTTTCAAGGTCAACGGAGTGCCCATCCTCATCAAAGGTTCCAACTGGGTGCCTGCGGATGCCTTTCACAGCCGCGACGCTTCGCGCTATGAAAAGATCCTCGCGTTATTCGTCGACCTGGGATGCAACTTTCTGCGAAGCTGGGGAGGAAACGTATACGAAGATGACGCATTCTTTGATATTTGTGACCGCAACGGGATCATGGTGTGGCAAGACTTCGCCATGGCCTGTGCGATTTATCCCCAGACACCGGAATTCCTGGAGGTGATCAGGAAAGAAGCCATATCGGTGGTCAGCAAGCTGCGGAATCATCCCTCACTTGCCCTCTGGTCCGGCGACAACGAAGTCGATATGTTCTACCACATTTCGGGCCTGGATCCTGCGCACAACAAGATCACGAGGGAGATTTTGCCGCAAGTGGTTTTCCAGGATGATCCTTACCGGCCTTATCTTCCCAGCTCTCCCTACATGTCGCCGGAAGTAATCGCCACTGGAAACCTCAAACTCATGCCTGAGGATCATTTGTGGGGCCCGCGCGACTACTTCAAGAGTTCTTTTTACACCGAGCATACGGCGCATTTTGTGAGCGAAATCGGATATCACGGCTGCCCCAGCCTTTCCTCCATCAAACGCTTTATTGACGCGCCGTACCTGTGGCCTGCGACGGACAACCCGCAGTGGGTTCTCCACTCCACGGATTGGACGGGCAATCCCGGCCGCATTACGCTGATGTCCAATCAGGTGCAGGAGCTTTTCGGCGGCGTGCCGGAAAACATAGAAGATTTCATTCTGGCCTCGCAGATCTCACAGGCCGAGGCGACGAAGTTTTTTGTGGAAATGACCCGTCTTGACAAGTGGCGGAGCACCGGCGTGATTTGGTGGAATGTCATGGACGGGTGGCCGCAGTTCTCCGACGCCATCGTCGACTACTACTTCAACAAAAAGCTCGCCTATTACTACCTCCGGCGCGTGCAGGAGCCGGTTTGCGTCATGGTGGACGAACCCAAGAATTGGCACTGCCGCGTGGTGGTCGGAGATGATTCGCGCCAAGATGCCACCGGCCATTATCGCGTTTGGGACGCCGATTCCGGCGAGACTTTGCTGGAAGGGGATTATGCGGTGAAGGCCAATGAAAACCTGGACGTCGGCCAAATCCCGGCCTTTCATTCCGGCAAGCGGCTCTTCCTGATAGAATGGACGGCGAATGGCAAAAAGTACGCGAACCATTATCTGCAAGGCGTGCCGCCTTACTCTTTCGCTCAGTACAAAATCTGGCTCACCAAAATCGCTGCATTGGAAGAGGGGTTTGACGCGGTGAGCATTGGGAAGTGAACCTTCGGTGTGTGACGAGGGCGAAGGGGTGGACTGGGCGAGAGCGTGCCGGTCGATGTGCGGCGGATGGACTTCGCCGGGTATTTTGTTTTTTCGAGGAGAAATTATGCGAGGCAAGAGACTGGGAATATTATTTATAGCCATGACGGCATGCTTCGGTATGGGGTTTGCGGCAGCACAGCGGGAGGCGGCCCGCACGGATACCCTGATCGATCACGGTTGGGAATTCCGGCAACTGGCGCCGTCGGAGAACAGCGCCGAGGGGCAATGGCGGCCGGCCCAAGTGCCGGGCGACGTCCACCTCGACCTGCTGCGGAACAAACTAATTCCTGATCCTTTCTATCGCGACAACGAAGCGAAGTTGCAATGGATTGAAGGTGCGAGCTGGGAGTATCGCACGACGATTAGCATCACGCCGGAAACCCTCAAGAAGCGAAACCTGGAACTGGTCTTCGACGGGTTGGATGCGTATGCCGAAGTCTTTCTGAATGATTCGCACGTGCTGACGGCCAACAACATGTTTCGCATCTGGCGCGTGAACGCCAAACCCTTGCTGCACGCCGGGGACCAACGAGCTGCGCGTGGTATTTCCTTCGCCCGACAAAGCGGCGGCACAGGCGGCATCAGCCGACCCATGGCGCCTGAAGACGAATGTGGAAGAGAAGACCTACGTTCGCAAGGCCGCCTATGAGTATGGGTGGGATTGGGGCCCGACCTTTGTGACCAGCGGCGTGTGGCGGCCGATCCATCTGGAGGCGTGGGACGAGGTGCGTATCTCGAATGTGCATATTCGCCAGCTTGATGTGACCGCCGCGGTGGCGCATTTGAACGGCGAGGTGGAGGTGACGGCTGCCGAGGATGCCACCGCGGACGTGAGCATCCGTTACATGCAGGCCGGCAAGCCGGCGGAGGCAACACGGAGCGTGACGCTCCACGCGGGTGTGAACCACATCGACCTGCCGCTGGAGATCGACAAGCCGGATCTCTGGTATCCGGCGGGGTACGGCGCGCAGCCCCTCTATACTTTCACGGCGGAGGTGAAAACGCAGGGCCGCGTGGAGGATAATCGCAGCATGACCACGGGCCTTCGTTCTGTGGTCTTGCGGCGCGATCTGGATAAGTGGGGGCGATCGTTCGAGTTTGTGGTCAACGGCATTCCGGTCTTCGGCAAAGGCGCCGACGTGATTCCGTTCGATAGCTTCCCCAATCGCGTGACGGAAGCGAATTATCGCCGGATTTTGCAGTCGGCGGTGGACGCCAACATGAACATGATCCGCCTGTGGGGCGGCGGATACTACGAGAGCGAGGAGTTCTACAAGCTCTGCGACGAACTCGGCATCATGGTGTGGCAGGACTTCATGTTCGGTAATGACTGGCAGCCGGGATTGTATAGCTGGAAGCTGAACGTCGCGGCGGAGATTGAAGACCAGGTGAAAAGGCTGCGCGATCATCCGAGCATCATCATCTGGTGCGGAAACAACGAGACGGAAGAAGCGATTTTCTGGAAGGATCGCCCGCAACTGCCGGCAGACGTTCGCATTCAGATGTGGCAAGACTATGTTTCCACATTCAGCGGGGTGATTCCTGCGGTCGTGGAAAGGCTGGACCCGCAGCGTCCGTACTGGCCAAGTTCGCCGAGCGCTGACTTCGAAGAAACGTCTCCCACCTTCCAGACGGGCGACTCGCACATCTGGGATGTATGGCACGGACGCGTGCCGTTCTCGACTTACGAACAGCATCATGCGCGCTTTGTGACGGAATACGGATTCCAGTCCTTTCCGGAGATGAAGACCATCGAAGCCTTCACGTCGCCCGAGGATCGCACGAGCATCTTCACGCCGGTGATGCTCGGCCACCAAAAGAACAATGAAGGCAATTCGCATCATCCACGATTATCTGCTCAGGGATTATCCCGAGCCGAAGGATTTTGCCTCATTCCTCTACGTGAGCCAGGTGCTGCAAGCCGAAGGGATCAAGATTGGCGCCGAGCATTTCCGGCGAAGCCGGCCGGAGACGATGGGCTCCATCTTCTGGCAACTGAATGACTGCTGGCCGGTGGCGTCGTGGTCGAGCATTGACTACTACGGACGATGGAAGGCCTTGCAGTACTATGCGCGGCGCTTTTATGCGCCCGTGCTGGTGTCGCCGCATGTTGAAGACGGCATCTTGAAGACCTACATCGTTTCGGACAAGGTGCAGCCGGTCGCGGGCGAACTGCATCTGCGCATCGTCGACTTCGACGGCAAGGTGGTGAAGGAGGCGCTTCAGCCGGTGAGAGTGCCGGGACTTTCGAGCCAGGTGTATTTGCAATGGCCGTTGTCGGACCTGGGTGGGGCTGACGCGACACGGCGCGCGAAGTGGCGGTGGCGGAACTGGTGGTCGACGGGAAGACCGAATCTCGCAACCTGATCTACCTCGTACCCGACCAAGCAGGTGCAATTGCCGGAGGCGCACATCAGCGCCGAACTGACCCAGGCGGCGGATGGGTACCATCTGAAACTCTCGTCGCCGGTGCTGGCCCGAAGCGTCTATGTGACCTTTGGCGCCGCGAGCGCAGAACTTCTGACAACTACTTCGATCTGCTGCCGGGTGAGACGGTTGACGTGGTCGTGAAGGGCCGCGAGACGCTGGACGCGCTGAAGGCGAATCTGCAAGTGGTCTCACTGGCCGATGCCTTCAAAGCGGCAAACACGGGCCAGTAGTTGCAGTCTGGGCGGTCCAACGTTCGCGTCGGGCAAAGACGTGCGAGTAGCATGGACCCATTTAGTTGGTCCGCGGCCTTTGGCTGCGAACGGCGAGATGAACCGCAGACCTTGAAGAACAGATCTGCCTGCTCTTCCTTCGGCTAGTTCCGGCTGAGGCGGACTACGCGAGAGGCGGCCCGAGATGGCATCCACAGGCACATGAGCAAAAAGGGAAGAAGATCATCAGCCGCCCACCAGGCGCCTTCCGCAACGCCCCGGAGCGAGAGCACCCACTCTCTCATCCTCAGATCACCACTTCGGTAGCAGGAATAACTCGAGAGCAGGTCCTGGAATTCCACGATAAAGGTTCGTCCCTCGATCTGCGGCCCGGTCCGTACACCCCGTCCCGTGAGATCCAAGTGAAGCGCGCGCACGACGTCGATCCCGCCAGAGTCTTCGAAGAGCCTGAACTGCGCCCCGATCCGGGGGTTGAAGTCGAGCAGGTAATAACGCCCATCTCGCCTGTCAAGCCGAAAGTCGAGGTCCATGATGCCGTGGTAGCCAATGGCCGAAAAGAGTTTGATCGCCTGCTCCCGAAGTGCATCGTTGCGAAAAGAGCGACCCAACGTCGTCGGCCCGGCCAATGCCGGATAGGATCGCAGTTTAACGCCCGTGAAGACGGCGATCGGGTTCGACTGATGGTCGCAGTATCCGTGGACGAACCAGTCTTCCGAGCTACTGGGGGGGATCATCTTCTGAATCATCAGGGTTGTAGCCGGCGATTTCCGCCAAAAGTTGTCGAAGTAGCCGATGAGCTCCTGCCGGTCGGAAACAATGGCAGTGCTTTTGATGCTTCTTGGGAGTAACCACGGCTCAGTTGCTTTTACGACAACGGGGAACTGCATGTGCGCGGTAAGATCAATCAGTTCCCCATGCGAATGGGGGAAAACCGTGTGCGGGCTAGGGATCCCTAAATGATGGCATAGCTCATACAGACAGCGCTTGTTAGCAAGCATGCGCGGCAGGGTTGCCGGGGGCCGCGCAAAAATAAACGGTGATGCTAACTCGTCCGCGTGTTCGGCGATCAAAATGGCGGAAAGATCGTCGGTGGGCACAAGAATCGTCGGCCGATCGAGGATCTTGCCAATACTCGCCATTTCCTCCAGGAATCGGTCACTATCTTGAGCATCCGTCCGCCACAGGAACTTCCCCCTTAAGTATCGAGAGACTCCCGAGGGAATAAACGAATTTCGCTGGACCGCAAAGACCGGAATACCCACTCGTCCCAGGCTGCGAGTAATGCCCAGGCTGCTCTGATGGAACGGGTACGCGCTGAAGTTCAAGACGAGGGCTGCGACGGACGTGTCGAAATGGCCTGCCAATTCCCGATCCATTGCCGCCAATTCCATCGACTCTAATCCTGGGGGATTGAGCTGAGGCACTCGCTCCTCCTTGCTGCAACCACAGAGCTAGCTCGTGCCCTCATGGCGCTCGCGATTCTTCGTGCCGTATAGTCGGCGCCGACCACAAAGCGCATCGACGGCCCAAACTGGTTCGCGGAAGCAAGACCGGTGAAGTATAGCCCCGGGACCGATGACTCGAAGTTAGGCGACAGTACCGGTACCGTCCCCGCGCGCTGTAGTTTTTGCTTCAGACCAGCATCGAGGAACGGCAACGCACCGATATCGACCCTGTATCCGGTTGCGGCGATGACGTGATCAGCGAAGATTTCACTCTGCTGACCATTCCCGGCAGCTACGGACAAGCAAACCCGGCCGCCGGTCTCCCGGGCCCCGTGTACCAAATGGGAGCACAGCACAGGAATGTTTCCAACGACGCGATCCTTCAGCCACCAGGCACCAGCCGGGCCGAGGGCACGCTGGACGACATGGGATCGAAACTTCTGAGGGAAGTATTGGAACACCCCCGCACCATTACAATAAAACCATGCCTTCCAACCCAAACCTAGCGCCGATCGTGGCTGTGACAGCCGTCCGACTGCCATCTCCGAGCTCGGGGGTGGATTCCACGCTACGGAGTTTTCGCGCACGAGCACGCGCACGTTTGCACCGTGCTCCTTGAGCAAGGCCGCCGTCTCAAGAGCTGACTGCCCGCCACCAATGACAACGACGTCGAGGTGCGCAAACTTGGCGAGGTCGGCGTGGTCGCGGCTGTGGGAGACAAGTTCTCGCGGCAAACTCGTCAGCGGGTCGGGCAGGTGGCCGAAGTAAGTCGTGCCTACGGCAACAATGACCCGTCGCGCCGTCACCCTCTCTCCCGTCTCGAGCTGGAGCTGGAATTCTCCCAGCTTCCCGGCTATTGCCGTTACGTTGCATTCCTCCACCTCAGGGACGAGTGTTCGTTGAAAAGCAAGCCCGTAATCCACGAACGTCTCAAGTGGAATCGGCATTCCTTGATCACTGTAAGACAGGCCGGCGAGGGCACAATGTTGCGCCAGCGTCAGGGCACGACCGGGATCGGAGAGATTGGAGCCAGCACCATCGGACTTAAGAAACGTGCCCTTAGGCATGGCACTCCGCCAATTTTGCATGGGAACGCCGAAAATTCGGAAAGCCATGCCCCGCTGCCGCAAATGAGCCGCGATCGAAAGCCCATACGGACCGGCACCGACTACAACAACTTCAGGGTTGGCAGACCCCGAGAGACCCATGGAATCACCTCATCATAGCCAGCTTCAGAAGCGTTCGGGCACAAAAATGATGCGAACAAGCAGCCGCTAGGCAAGGGAAAGTGATACTTGCCCAGGTAAACTCGAATTCCATTCTTAGCCCCGAGAGCTGTACCAAGTATACAACGTTATCGTCTTGTATGTATCCTTGTTTTACTGAATCCTGTGGACTCGAAATTACTTCTGAGATGGAACTATTGAGACCTTTCGCCGGCTGACCGTGGGGCTCCATTTCCTGGAGGGCCAGTAAGCTTTTGCTGAAAGCAGATATTCACCGTTCGCTGCGGGGACTTCGAGAGTAAGGTCATAGCTCATTTGGCCCAGCGGTGGAATTTCCATTGGCATTTCGCTCCGAGCGACTTCGGCGCTTCCGTTCGCTGGGGTGAGGGCGAGAACCAGCTTACCTTTGGCGGCGTCATATTCGTCATTAACGCACATAATCCGGAGGCGCTGTTTCGAGCCAGCCTCCAGTTGTGAATGAAAGAAATTGATGTAGACTCCGAGCGGCTTGAACGCCTCCTTCATATAATCCTCGAAGTGGGGCTCAAGCTCCAGGTTCTCCACGTCGCGGAAATTATCACAGGTAAAGGAATTCGGAAGGCTGGCATCCAGGTAAGCTAGGTACATTACCGCGGCATAGTGACGGTATGCTCTCCAAAACTCTGTTATTCCTGCCAGCAGGTAGCCACAGATTTCAAAACGCTGCTCCGGTGACGCCGCTGGTCCCACAAAATGGTCATAGACGGGCTTGCTTAAAATGGTGGGCGTCCCATCCCTTTTGAGCCACAGCCAATCGTACTCATTAATGATCGCCGCATGGCCCGTCGGAACGACATGTGCGCCGCTCATTGTTTCCAAGTCGGTCATTTCAAAATGCCTTGCTACATCAGAACGCATATAATCGTATAAGAGATAAGGATGATCGTCGTAGGGATCGTCCGGACCTTGCGGCAAACTATAGCCGTTAGTCCAGGGCCGGTTGGAAAGATCCAAGCCACGCACGGCGGGGATCACATTTTCACGGAGCACGTCCGAGGTCGTCTCGTTGCAGGCATTCCAAATGGCGACGCTCGGATGGTTCCAATTGTCCCGCACAAATTCTTTAAATTCCTGCACCAATTCTTCCGTCTTCCACAAGTCCTGACGCCAAGTGAATCCGCCGGTCCAAATGAAATATTCATATTGCAGGAGCAAACCAACTTCATCGGCAATGTCCAGCCACATTTCCGGCGCCGGGCCGATGCAAATTCGGAAACTGTTCCAGTGCATGCTCTTGGGGATTTCACCCAGGAACTTCCGCACCCACGCTTCTTCCCAGGGGTGTTGCTTGCTTAGGGGTCGCCAAAAAAGCGGTGCAAAGTGAGGCTGGCGCCCCGCATGAAGTAGGGCTTGCCGTTCAAAAGCGCCCGCCGCGAAGCCGTATCGAATCGAAACTCGCGCATGCCAAAGCGGGTGGAAACATGGTCTCCGCTCGTACTGGTTTCGACGACGTAGAGAAAAGGGTTTTCCGGGCTCCACAGCACGGCTCCCGGAATAGGGATGGTCTGCGTGATAGTTTTTGTCTCGCCCTTGGCCAACTGCACGCGCTGCGCCATGGATTCCCCCGCCGGCTTTGCTCCTTTCCAGGTTTTAATCCGTTGAACGACATCTACGGTTGTCGCAGGGCCGTAGTTATGGAGCTCGGTCTGTACAACCACTGAAGATGTTCGAATCCGCGGCGCCGCTTGCACGCTCTCAATCACCGGATTGTCGCAGAGGTGGAGGGAAACACGATCGTAAATTCCCGGCGTCCATACCGGCTTTTCTTGGTCCGTGCCGGCGGGCACCCACTCGGGCAAAGCGCCGGGATGAGCTCCAATCCGCACCAAAAGATGGTTCTCTCCTCCCCAGTCCATGGCGTCCGTCAGGTCAAAATGGCCGCACGTAAAGCAGCCCAGGTGCTCGCCAATCTTCTTTCCGTTCAGCCACACAGCGGTTCCGAACTGGGCTTTGTTGATCTTGAGAATGGCCACCTGCCTTTTCGCCGGCACGCGAAAACTTTTCCGATACCAGAAGTAGTTGCGTTTCTGGGGGGTCCTGCCCAAAACGCCCGTGTCTTCGGATGGCGGATACTGGCCGCGGCGTATCATGGTGAGAATGTGTTCACGAAACTCATACTGATCGACCTCGGGGAACGATGGCTTGGCCGAGTGAACCAGTCCAGGGACGGGAACCGCGTGGCCAAAGCTCGCCGGAATCGATTCCGGCTCAACTCCTTCTTCGATATCCCACTCGCCATCCAACGGAACGATTATTCGCTGCCCAGCAGGATTCGCGTCTGCGGAAAGAGCAAAGCCGGATAATTGCACACTTGCGCTGCCCACAAGAATCTTTGTGAACTCACGTCGCGTTGTCTTGAGTTCCTTCATGGTTATGCCTCCCTCATGGCGTGGGGACCTTCACCACGTAATACGGCGTAGCAACCCGCGGATCAGGCTGGAACCAGCCGCTCCCTCTATTATTCAGAATCTCAAAGTAGTACATGAGATCCCATCTCTCCGATACATCCGCGCCCGGAATCGTGAATACCCCGTCGCTGCCGGCGTTCTCGATCATCTTAAACTTTGCCTCCTGGTCGACCGGCCGGTAATATAAGCGGATGCTGCTCACTTCGGCTGAGGGTGAGATCTGGATTCTGAGGGTGATGGGCTGCCCCGCCACTACCGTCGTTGGCGGTTCGTGCGCGATGGCCGGACGGGGGAGAAGCTTGGGGAATGTCTGCGCCTCGAGCGGCCGTCTCGATCCCGGGCCCTGAATAACCAGACCGCTGACCCACCAATCACCTTGTGGAAATGCGACATTCAGGAAACCCCCCTCTGCCTTCAGTTCCATGCTTTCTTCGCTCCGGTCAGGATGGAGAAAGTGCACATCGTACTCCCCGGGTTCTGTCTTCACGCGAAAGACCTGGGAGCCCTTGCCTCGAATATAGTCACGATAGAGCACATCGTGCGGAAGATTCTGAGGATTCTTCGCAACCGCGCGCAATTCGACATTTGGGGTGAGGGGGATGGACACATCGGTGCGTTCTCCATCCGATACCCATCCATAGCCGAGGGCATCGGTGTATCGCGTCCCGGAGTCCACGGGCTTGAATCGGGGAGCAACGTTGTTTTGCCAGACGTAAGGGGTAGTGTCGTAGCTGGCGCCTGTGATCTTCTTCACGGGCCCGCCGAAATCGAACCCGAAGTCGAACCGCCCATAGCGCTGGAAAACCTCTTCCCGCTCCCGTACCAGTTCCAGGTCGTAGCGCACGTAGGGCAATTTATCCTTCCAATGCCCAACGTCATCCGGCCCGAATGCCATCTCGTCGGGGTAGAGTCCGTCGGTCAATCGTACCAGCCGTTCCCATACCTGAAGCGCACTCTTCAGGTCCCGAGTGGCCGAATCCAGGGCGGCGCGATTGCCGGTTGCATCGAAGTAAGTGACCTGATCGGTTGCCGTCTGCTTCAACGCATGATACCGGGCCATGAGGGCCAGCACTTCGAAATCCGGCTTGCTTGAGCGCCACTCGGCGTTGTCCGCGGGGATCATATTATCCGCGCGCGCCAACGCCTCTTCCGTGCGTTGCGCGAGACCATTGAGAAGGGACGCGGTCTCCGGGGCGGTTTGCTTTGCGGAAGCGATGTGCCGGATGCGGTTTTGCACCGCCTCCGGGATCGACGCGACATACCGCCAGTCGCTCGGCAGGGCATCGCGATACGCATCTACCAACCCTCCGGGATTGATTTCCGGCCAGATGTACATATTAGGGTTCGCGAGGTGTACCGCGACGATTTCATTGAGGACTCCGCTGGCGTTCTTGTACACATCAAGTACATCGGGTGCGGCCGCCCCGAAGCGACGCCGCAACTCATCGAGCCAGATGGAATCGGGCGCGCCAGGGTCGTAACTGAGCCGGCCCCAAAGCTGGTAGAACAGCCAGTAGCGGTCAAACTCCCACTTCCAAAACATCCGGTCCCTTTGCGCCTCTGTGAATACGCCCCATTCGCCAGGACGATTGCCAAAGCCTTTCTGTGCCAGCGGTGGATCGATTTCAAACCCTACCGCATCTCCGAGATGAAATGTCGAAACAGCGCGGCGGACGAAGTCTGGATTCCCCCACAGTAATAACCGATGCGAGCCCAAACCCCACAATTCCCAGAAAAACTGGTAAGAGTGCGGCTTCTCGAGGAAATTCAAATAGCTATAGCCTGGGTAGGTCTCAGCCGGCTGATAGGGCCTGCCCATGTCTTCCGCCCAGTACTTCGTGGACACGCGCAACGGCACCCCGACTTGCTGCGCCGCTTCAATCATGTCTTTTGACACTTCCCATGCGCGCAGATCCAAGTAGACGGGCCTCCCCGCGTCGCGGATCGCGGTGAAAACGTAATTGCGATAGAACTCCACTCGGTATCCAGCCGGAATACCCGATTCTTCATTGGTTCGCATCTGCACGCTGCGAATCGCTTGGCAAAGTTGCAGAATTTTTTTCAGCGCGGCATGACTGTAAGGCCCGATGTTCTGGCGGGTAATCCCTCCCGTCGTAGGCGTCATCTTCAGCCATGCGGTCTGAATGATGTTGTGCTCCCACACGCCTAAGGTGAAATCAATGCCGTGGTCCGCGGCAGCCTGAGAGATATACTGGAGCATCTCCAGGTTTTTCTTCCGCTGCTCGGCGCCCAATCCGGGAACACGGATCTGCGGAAACTCGGGCAGCTCGACCCAGAATGGATACGGCGGGGCGAGGTAGTTCGTTTGATGCGCAAACACCAGGTTGAACCGATTGAACCGGTCCCGCGCCAGCATCTCGAAGTACCGGTCCCAATAGTCGGTCGAGTAATACCACTTCTTCTCGAGATCCTGGTTGTGAAGGAAGTAGCGGATGCCGCGCATCTCGACCGCGGGACAACCTGCAGCATTCGAGAGGTGACCGCTAGCGCGAATCTGATCCGCGGCTTCCAGCAACCCGTACATCAGGCCGCGCTCATCGGACCCGGTGATCAAATCGCGGGTCACCGTAAAGCACTCAGGTTTGCCCTCGACCACCTTTACTTGAAACTGTACGGCCTTCTCCGGCAGGCCACGTTCGATTAGCGCGCGATTGACTTCACGCCTGCCGAATTCGACCGGTCCGGCGAGCGCCGAGGCTGCGATCAACATCATCAGTATCGCGTTTCGGATCAAGTCGCCTGAACGTGAAGGGTCCATGACTCCTCCTTAATCACCGGGATGTTCACCAGCTTTCGGGCGACGTCGATGACGGGCCCCATGGAAGAGCAAAGGGACAAGACCGCGTCGGCGCCAGTGGCCTCCGCAGCGAACACATAGAGGCACAGGCGCTTCGTCACGTTGTTGCTGATGGTCATATCTGTCATGACATCGGGCAAGAGGGAGTCATCCAGGATGTTGATCAGGCGAACTTCGGGCATGATCTCGACAAACATCTGCTTCATCATCGTTTCCACTGACAAGAAGACTTGGCTGGTATGGATCAAAACGAGCGTCTCTTGCATCTCACTACTCCTTCCGAGTTCGAATCCATCGTGAAGCAGTGCCGGCGTAAGAGTTTACCCTATGCCGGCGGGGCTTTGCATAATCACCCATCCAAGTGACGGGTCGTGACACATGGTGCAGGAGAAGGCGCGGGAACGGTGCGACCATGCGACTACTTCGCTGCTTTGCCTTTACAGAATCGAATCACATTGCCCGTGCGAGCTGATTCATAGGCGGCAAAGACGAGACGAATGGTATTCAGGTTGTCATCACCTGTGGTCTCTGCCTTTCCCTGTCCACGCAAAGCCTGGAGAAGATGGGCATTGCACCGGGCAATGCTGGAATGCGACGCCACATAGTCAGGCAGCATCCAGGGCCGGTAGGTGGGTGGATAGCGGTTGGAGCGCGTGCCGCTCTGGGTGGTGACGCGGACCCAGTAGTGGCGATCGAGTTCGGCTGAACCTTTGTCGCCTTCCACAAGAATCAACGTTTGTGAGAAGACGTCATTCTCAAGATAATTCCCGGGGAAGCCCATGTAGCAGGTCACCGTGGTCCTTTCTCCCATGTGCATCATGACAGTAGCCACGTCTTCTCCCTTGATGCCTTTATGGACCTGATGAGTCTGGCAGTAGAGCCTGTCCGCTTCACCGAAGAGGAAGCGTGCTACGTCCAGGAGATGCGTCCCCAGGTCTTTGAGGATATATTCTTCCAAGTCTCTCAGAGTCGGCTCGGTGTTGAATATGGGATAACCGGATACCAGGAAAATGCGGGCCCGGAAGGGCACGCCAATCTCGCCGGACTCAAGCACCTTCTTAAATTCGCGGATCTGCGCCTGCCAGCGCCAATTCTCGTGAATGAAGAAAGGAATTCCCGCTTCCCGCGTGACCCGCACCATGTCCTCTGCATCAGCCAGGGTATTCGCCATCGGTTTCTGGCAAATCACCGGCAACTTGTGTCGGGCAGCCATATGCACATACTTGCAGTGGGTAGAGCCATCCGTGATCACATCCAGGAAATCGAGTTTCTCCCGGTTGAGCAATTCCTCGGGATCTTCGTACACCGCCGGGATGCCGAAAGCTTGGGCTACTTTCTCCGCTTTCGAAACCGTGCGGTTATAGATGGCGACGCATTTTGCTCCCTTCACCTCTTGCCACCCGGCAATTTGAAAAGGAGCCCAGAAGCCCGCTCCAAAAACCGCAAATCGTAGGTCCGCCATGCTTGTACCCCCTTCCGGCTAACTATTAAGGTTGCATTCGCATTGTTTAGAATGCCTGAACCCGAACTGCGCAGCGTCGATGAGCTAACCCTTCCCCTCTTGCGCCGGTTCGGGAAGCCGGCGGCTGGCAGCCCATCCGGCAATCGCGGATACCGCTATCGCGGCCGCGACGCTCACCATGGGGATCGTGAAACTGTCGGTCCGTTGGGTTATCCGGCCTACTGCCCACATGGCCAGAGCCCCTAGGGCCGCATTGCCCATATGCATCTGGTGCTGCAAAGTAGGGGCGAGGATGCTGAGCGTCTGGCGATTCAGATAGTTGAGAATGGTCGCCAAGAACAACTAAGGACCAGAGTCCCCACTTGGTCCAGAAGCTTTGCATGTTCATATCTGTAATGTCAATCGACAACACGTATAGCTGAAATGACGACAGCCTTTCAAGCGGTTCTTTCGTATTATCTGTCCAACACCGGCCGATTCAACCTGAATTTCCGTTTTGTGTGGTATTTTTCTGATATTACAATTCTATCGGATCTCAACGTGGAAGGGCTATCAAGGGGTCGCAGTATTAACCTGCACCGGAATGCTTTCTCCAGCTGGCGAGCCGCGGAGGCGCCAGCGACTCTCAGGGTTGGTGCTCGCGCCCGCGACGGCGCGAATGGTATCTTCTTCTCCATATTGTATATGCTTGCGCATCGCCTGCTCGGCCGCCTCCACGTCTCTCCCCGTGATCACATCAATGAGATCCGCATGGAAATGTATCGGGAGGGGCGATTTGAGAGCGACCAAGTCATAGAGCCAATTCAATACCAGAACGCTGTTCTTTTCGATCAGTTCCCGAAGCGCGGAGACCCCCGAAAATTCGGCGATTCTCAAATGAAGCTGCATATGGTAGCCGTGAACGGCGAAGAGAAACTCGGGGTCCTGATCCGTGGCGGCCCGGCGATTGAGGGCATCCAACCGTTCAGCCATGTGAACCAGTTCTTGACGCTGCTGGATCGTGGCCCTTTCCGCTACCAGCCGTGCCGCCTGACTCTCCAGCGCCTCGCGGATAATATATTTCTCACGGATGTCTTGTTCGGTGGGTATGCGTACCCGGGTGCCCACTCGGGGCTTGCTCTCCAAAAGGCCCTCTTCCTCCAGCCGCTGGATGGCGGTGCAGATGGGCAGCATACTCATGCCCAGATCCGTTGCCAGCTTGCGCCGCGACAAGACTGCGCCCATGGTGAGCTGGCCATGGAGAATCTGGTTCCTTATGGCCAGATAGGCTTGCCCTGACAAGTTCTCCCGAATTAAGGTCTGCACCTTTGGGCGCGGCATCGTACTCAACATAGGAGCATGGCACAGAAATCAATGTAATGTCAATGCCATCCCTCTGTGCCCCTTTCCAGGCATTTCAAGATATTCCTCTCGGAAGGTTCCATGACGGTTGTATGACGGTAGAGTTCGCTATTCTGTGATACTTGCGCAAAAGAAAAAACTTGACATAGCGAATACCGCGTGCTAAACAGCTTCCAATGTAACATTACAGTATGAGAGGAAGTAAGCCCAGCCCGGCGGGACTTCGAGGCAGGTAACGTGATTTGGTTCTCAAGGGGGAAGAGGGGCTTCAGCATGAATTCCTTTCGGGAAATACGTTGTCACCGCCGAGGAAACCGGGTTCAAGACGGAGATCCGCACCGGGATCAGTCTGGATGCCGGCCAGACCCAGCGTGTAGACTTCCAGTTGGTTGTGGGTAAGACACAGGAGAGCGTGACTGTTGCCGGAAACGTCCCAAAGGTTGAAACTGAATCGGGGACGATCTCCAGCGTCATAACCGGATCGCAAGTGGCTGAACTCAATCTGGTCGCGAGGACGTTTGTCAATCTGGCCATACTGATTTCTGGAACCGCTCCCGATGGTGACGGTTTTGACCTCTCGACGGTGAGCAATACCAGTTCGTATACGCTCCAGGTCAACGGTGTCCCCGGAAACTACAACAATTGGGATCTGGGTCTTACCAAGAACTTCCAACTCCCTTGGTACAATGGTGAGCATTCCAATCTGCAATTCCGCTGGGAAACCTTCAACACCTTTAACCATCCCCAGTGGAGTGGTGTAAATTGAGGAGGGAATGGGTCCGATGAGCCGGAAAGGCAAGAGCCTTTCCGCACAGTTGAAGAGAACCCTCTCATCCGGGTATCAGGTTTTCAAATGAATCGCACGGGCGGCATACAGTGACCAAACAGGAATTGGAAACCCCGGCACTCCTTGTAGACTTAACTTGCATGGAGGCCAACCTCGAGAGGATGGCCTCTTTCTTTCGCAGCGTCCCCGCAAAACTCCGTCCCCATTTCAAGAATCACAAGTGCCCGGACCTTGCCGCGCGTCAACTCGCGGCAGGGGCGATCGGCATGACCTGCGCGACACTCAAAGAGGCCGAGTGCCTGGTGCACCATGGTGTACGTAGCGTCTTGGTGGCGAATGAAATTACGGATGGGGCCAAGATTCGCCGACTTGTGGACCTTGCTCGCAGGGCAGAGGTGATCGTCTGTGTGGACAATGAGAAGATCGTGGATGAACTTGCGCGTACCGCGGCGAATCGTCACACACAGCTTAGCGTGCTGGTGGATGTGGACGTGGGGTTGCACCGCTGTGGCGTGCCGCCTGGAGAGGCGGCGGTGCGCATGGCTCGGGCAGCGCTCCAGAAGGGACTGCGCCTTCGTGGCCTGATGGGTTACGAGGGCCAGGTTGTGCGCAAGCTTCCGGGTCCCGAGAAAGAACAAGCTGCGGCAGCGGCGACGCGCGCCTTGGTTGAGACTGCTGCAGCCCTTCGACAAGAAGGCATCACGGTAGAAATCTTGAGCGGTGGCGGTACGGGTACTTACTCACTCTCCGGACGGTTCCCAGGCATGACCGAAATCCAGGCGGGGTCCTATTTGCTCATGGACACCGATTATCAGAAGTGTTGCACGGATTTTGATCTCACGCTTACCGTGCTCACGTCGGTACTGAGCAAGACCGCTGGGGAGCGCGTTGTGGTGGATGCCGGGTTGAAAAGCCTGAGCTGTGAGCGCGGCATCCCCATGGTAAAGGATATGCCGGGACTTTCCGTTCGCAGGTTGACGGCAGAGCACGGCATCATCGACCTGAAGGATCCAGCGGCGCCTGCAGAGGTGGGAGACAAAATCGAAATCTGGGTGCATTACTCCGATGCTACCGTCAATCTCCACGATCGACTATGGGGGATCCGCGACGGGCGAGTGGAGGAAATCTTCCGAGTGGAGGGTTGAACCGGAGACGCGGCCCCGGCTTTTCTGTAGCGGCGGTCTCTGACCGCCGCCCATCGTTTTTGCCACTGGGCGCTCGGTGAGCGCCAGCGGCGGTATTAGACCGCCGCTACAATGAGCGGGTGGATGATCATTCTTGGAGGAGATATGGATGGATTCATTTTCCGAAGAGGGAATGGCGTTGCCTTCCTGTTGGTCCTCATGTTTTCTTTTGCTGTTTTCTTCTCAGGTATTCCGCTGAACGCGCAGTCAGCGGCAGAGTCCTCAAACCAACCCATCACCGGGGAACTCACGGTTTCCAGCAATCCGCACTATTTCAAGGACGGTCATGGCGCCGCTCTCATCCTGAATGGATCGCAGACTTGGAACACGCTTCAGGACTGGGGCGCTGATGGGTCGGTCCAGGCCTTGGATTTTGACGCTTTCGTCAAATTTCTCACCGCGCACGGACACAATTTTACTTTGCTGTGGACCGTAGAACTGCCGAATTTCTGCGGCCGTCCCTCACCGGCACCTTCGGGCTTTACGGTTACCCCCCTTCCATGGAAGAGGACAGGTCCCGGAACGGCAACTGACGGCGGATTGAGATTCGATCTTACGAAATTCGACCCAAGCTTTTTCGACCGCTTGCGGGCGCGGGTGCAGGCTCTAGATAACGCCGGAATCTACGTGGGGGTCTATTTATTTACCGGCGAGTTTCTCAATATCTTCCGTTGCTCAAACGACGGTTATCCGTTGACGGGAGCGAACAATATCAATGGCGTTGATGACGGCTACACCGGCGGAAAACAAGGGATCAATGCTGTCTCCATGGATGCGCCCAATGCCATTACGAAGTTCCAGGACGCGTATGTGGAAAAGGTCATCGACACCCTTAACGATTTGCCGAACGTGCTCTGGGTGGTTTCCGAGGAAGCCCCCAGCAAATCTGTCTGGTGGAATGACCATCAGATTTCGCACATTCGTGCCTATGAATCCCGCAAGGCGCATCAGCATCCAATCGGATTTGCGGCGCCGGTCTCGGTCCGGGATACAGTCGTATACAACTCGGATGCGGACTGGGTTGCACCGTACGCAATAGTTTCTCCCGCCTCGTCCTGCGGCGCTGGAAAACCCCCTTGTAAAGTCAACGTCAATGACAGCGATCATTCCTACTTCGGGATATGGAAGGAGACGCCCCAACAGAATCGCAACTATGCCTGGGAAAACTTCACCACCGGCAACCAGGTGCTGTTCATGGACCCTTATGTAGTCTCTTTGCCGCGCGAGGACCGGAACTTGTGTGTCTCTCCTATCCACTCAATTTGCCGTGCTCCTGACACGCGATGGAACAACTTCCGGGACAATCTCGGGTACATCTTGCGATATTCGCGAAAAATGAATCTTGCGAGCGTCGCTCCCCGAGACACTCTGAGTTCAACAGGTTTTTGTCTTGCTCAGACTCCTTCGGAGGGCGCGGAGTACCTGATTTACGCTCCCGCCGGCGGCTCGTTTACGGTGAACCTCTCGGCGATGTCAAGTGCAAGAACCTTGGCGGTAGAGTGGTTCAACCCATCGACGGGGACTGCAAGCGCTGGAGAACCCGTTCCGGCCGGATCATCCTCGCAAGTGTTCACTCCCCCGTTCAGCGGAGATGCCGTACTATATCTGGTGGATACAGCAGGACACTCAACATCGCGCCTGCGTTGACGTTGGAGCCGTCCGCCGCGAAAGGAATGGCGCGCGCCAGCAGCCTTCAGTTTGAAGAACTGGTCGAGCCGCGAGGAGGGAAAGCATGGGGAAACTCGAAGGCAAAGTGGCAATTGTTACGGGGGGCAACCGCGGAATTGGCAAGGCCATTGCCCGCGGGCTGGTTGCCGAAGGCGCCAAGGTCGTGATCGCAGCCCGAGGAGTGGAGAAGCTGAAACAAGCCGCGCAAGAGCTTGCGGGCTCAGGCGGGACGGTGATTCCCATCCCTGCCGACGTCACCGATGAAGCCCAGGTGACGGCACTATTCCAGCGCAGCTTGGAACTCTTCCATCGTCTCGATATTCTCGTCAACAATGCCGGCGCGTTCGATGGGGGTCCACTCGACGAACTTTCCGTGGAGACCTGGGATAAGGTCATGGCCACTAACTTGCGAGGGCCGTTCCTCTGCACGCGTGCCGCGATGCGGGTCATGAAACCTCAGGGGGGAGGAAGAATTCTCAATATCGGCAGCATCTCGGCGCAGCGCCCCCGGCTGAAGTCCGCAGCCTATACCACGAGCAAATTTGGCATCTGGGGATTGACCAACGTCACAGCCTTGGAAGGCCGGGAATTTGGCATTTCGGCATGTTGCTTGCACCCCGGGAACGTCATCCTGGAAGACGCTTCCGCTCAGGCGCGGCGGGGCAATGAACCCATGATGGCAGCCGAGGAACTGGCGGAGGTGGCGGTCCTGATGGTCAGCCAGCCGGCACACATCAATATGCTGGAGGCCATCGTGTTGCCCGTCGGGCAGGCGTATCTCGGTCGAGGCTAGATGACTGACGGAACTCGTTGCTTCCGGGGGGAAGACGACTGATCGACAACGTCAGAAGGTCAGGAGGTACCGGTCGATCTCCCATTCACTGACGCTCCGTTGATACTGCACCCATTCTTCGGTTTTCACTTGAATATAGTAAGAGGTGAAATCCGTTCCCAGCGCTTGCTGGAGGACGGAGTCTTTCTCCAGATGATGGAGGGCCTCACGTAAGCTCATGGGCAACAAGTGAATCCCACGGGATGCGAGTTCGCTTTCGGAAACCTCGTACAAGTTGCTGGTATTGGTGGGGCCGGGGTCCATTTTGTTCTCGATTCCATCCAACCCTGCGGCGAGGAGGCCGGCTATCGCCAGATAGGGGTTGGCGGCGCCGTCGATGGCGCGGTTTTCAATTCGCCCAGGCCCGGGAAGGCGAATCATCTGGGTGCGGTTCGAAGGTCCGTAGGTGATGTAGACGGGTGCCCAAGTGGCGCCCGAGCGTGGCCTGCCAGGAACCAGGCGCTTGTAGCTGTTTACCAGCGGTGAGGTTATGGCGCAGAGGCTTGGGGCGTGGTGCAGGACCCCCGCCATAAACGCCCGGCCGAAATGGGACAGGCCGAATTCGGCGGTCTCATCCAGGAACAAATTCTTGCCGGTTTCTGCGTCCGCCAGGCTGAGGTGAAAATGCGCCCCGTTGCCCGTTAGATGCGAGAAGGGTTTGGGCATAAAGGTGGCCCACAGCCCGTGCTGCTCGGCGACGGTGCGAACCATCCACTTAAAGAAGGTATGCCGGTCGGCGCTGGTCAGCGCGTCAGAGTAGACCCAATTGATTTCGAATTGGCAGTTGGCGTCTTCGTGATCGTTGGCGTAGGGGTCCCAGCCCAGTTCCTGCATGTACCGCAGGAGGTCGGTCATGATATCGAGGTTGCGGTAGAGCGCGCGCAGATCATAGCAAGGCTTCCCGGCCGTATCGAGAGGATCCCAGGGAAGGTATCGGCCTTGATCATTCTTCCGCAAGAGCATGAACTCGGCCTCGATTCCGACGTGAAGAATGTATCCCTTATCCCGGAGGGTTTCGAGGCTGTGAGTAAGAATGGTGCGTGGACAGTAGGGCCACGGGTCTCCGTTCACGTGGAGGTTGCCGGGCACCCAGGCGACGTTCTTGCGCCAGGGGAGAATATTGAGCGATCGGAAGTCGGGGATGCAGACCACATCAGGATCGTGCGGACCCTGATTCAGATCGCCGGCGGCAAACCCCGCAAAGCCCGCGCCTTCTAACTGCATCTCCTCCCGATGGGTAGCGGGAACAACCTTGGCCTTGGGAACTCCTGCCAATTCGACGAAGGAACATAGGAAGAACTCAATATCTTTTTCAGAAACGGGTGAGCCTGGGTGACTGTCCATATACTCCTCCTCTTCGTCTATGAAGAAACCGCGGCAGCGGCTTTTTCTCCCACCAGTTGTCCGGTCTGGAACCGAGCCGGGGAGAAAGGCTCGATGAGCTTGGGTACTTTGCCCGTGGCGATCAGCTCCGCCGTGCATTTTCCGGCGATGGGAGCCGCCTTGAACCCGTAGGTCCCCCATCCCACATCCATATAGAAATTCTTCACTTCCTGCGCTGCGCCGATAATCGGAGCATAATCCGGGGTCATATCACAGACCCCGGCCCATTGGCGCAGCACTCGCAGCCCATGCAACTGCGGGAACAGTTCGAGCGTATAGGTGGCCATTTGCTCCAGCGTCGGAAGTGTGCCCTTCATGCTGTAGGACTGGTAGGGATCGATCTCGGCGCCGATGACCAGTTCCCCTTTGTCGGTCTGGTTCACGTAAACATGCAGGGTGGCGGAAACAATCACCTTATCGAGGAAGGGCTTTAAGGGTTCAGTCACACAGGCTTGGAGCGGGTGACTGATCACCTGGAGGGGAACCCCCGCCATCTTCGAGATGGTGGAGGCCCACCCGGCCGTGGCATTCAGCACTGCGCCGGCCACAACTTCGCCCCGGTTTGTGAGCACCGCTTGAACCTTGCCACCCTCTACACGCATGCCGGTGACGGTCGTGTAAGGATGAATTTCAATGCCCATTCGGTCGCAGGCACGAGCCAAGCCCCATACCACAGCGTCGTGGCGGATAATGCCTCCGGGGGGATGATACAACGCGGCCAAAATGGGGTAGCGGGGCCGGCGGCTGACGTCCAGGGAGGGGACCAGGCGGCGAATTTCCTCGGGATAAATAATCCGGCTGTCGATTCCGAGAGCTTGGTTATTCTCTGCCCGGATGCGCAGTCCGGTCACTGCCGAATCCGTGTGCCCGAGAGTGAGGTGACCGCACTGGCTGAACAGCAAGTTCCATTCGAGCTCTTGCGAAAGATTTTCATAAAGCTTCACGGAGGCGTCGTAGAAAAGAATGCCTTCCGGCGTGCGGTAATTCGAGCGGATGATGGCAGTATTCCGTCCGCTGCTGCCGTTTCCCAAGTAGCCTTTGTCGAGCAGCGCGATGTTGCGGATGCCGTGCCGTAAGCCGAGGTAGTAAGCGGTGGCGAGTCCATGCACGCCCGCGCCCACAATCACCACGTCGTAGCGCGGTTTCAGTTCCCGCCGCTGCCACATTCGATCTTTTTTGAACAGCTTTAGCATGATGGGGCCAACCCGAGTAAAAAGCCGCGGACCTCAACGACAGGTCCGCGCTACGTCTCCTCTTTTTTAAATAGTCGGAACATTCTAGGTTTGTACCGGGATCCTAACCACCAAGGCACTGCGACACCGAGAAATGCTTTTTTTTATTTAATCCTCTGTGCCTCTGCCATGAAAATGGACGTGCCAAAGGCACCTTGGACTGCGGCGGCTCGACGCCGCCTTGGTCATCGTCCTTGGGGTTATTTCAAGGCGGCGTCGAGCCGCCGCAGTCCAAGGTGCTTCGCACATTTTCATCCACGGTGGCGAACCGCAGGCTCATGCGAATCTGCGGTTAAATCAAGCCTCCAACAGCTTCTGTGCTTCAAGCCCAAATGGCGTGATATGGAATTCGTGCCCGGCATGCAGCACCGACTCCCAAATACTCTCACCATACTCCCGGCTCACGAGCAGGTGATACGCCGGAATCCCTTTCAGATCCTTGCGCAGAACGATGGCGTGAACGTGCGCCACGCTGCCCTGTGCACAGGTGAGATTTTCCCGCGCGTTCTCGGCAAGGTTCAGCGAGGTCAGCTTGCTGAGCACTTCGCGGCTGCGAGGTCCGGTAAGCAGCAACTGTGTGTAGACCGAAGTCACCTCGGTCACATAAATTGGCGGAGGTAAAGAATGATCCGCCCCGGCATTCTGATTTTGTTGGAGGCGCTCTCTTACCGCATCGCCCGCTGGCGGTTCACACGTCACCAGATAATGAAGCCGTCCCAGCACCCACGTGAAGGCCTCCGCTGCGAGGGCGGGAGGGCTGTTCAGGCCGCGACCTTGCAGATCGAATTTCGACATCCAACTCAGGTCGGCTAAACCCACGGATTCACGTGTCTGCGCAGCCTCGGCCTCTGGGGCGGAGAAGGACGCGGGAACACTCCAGCCATAATGCTCGATCATCCTGGCTCCGCTTTCACCATGCTTGTGGAATAATGCCGTTTGCTTAATGGGTTTTCCCCTTATGCGCTGTAGCGGCGGTCTATGACTGCCGCCTGGAGTTTGTACATTCTCACAGCGCACAATCGAGAATCCGCACCCTCGCCCCCTTGGGGGAGAGGGTGGACCGCAACCCGCGCTTTCACCAGCGGGGGCGGGCCGGGTGAGGGTGTCCAAGCCGGATGTGCTTTCCTTCACAAGTTAATTAGCTCCATCCGAGGTTGACCACACCCGGCGCAGCACTTCCCAGGCGCCGGAGCAGTACCGTGGCGCTTTTTCGGCGTCGGCGGGCGTGCTTGGAAGATTGCGGGTGATCAATACGGGCGACGCTTCGCGCCGGGATCTGCTTGTGCGGGGGGCAGGCAGGGAATTCCGTTGCCCCGGTATTCACGATTTTGACCCCCTCACCCGTCTCGCCCCGGCTGATGAGAGCGCCGGTGGCTCGCCACCCTCTCCCCCAAGGGGGCGAGGGCGGTGGATTCTCACGCGCCTTCCTTTCAAACGCACGTCCCCTCTCATCACAAATGTAGAAACTCCAGGTAGCGGCGGTCTATGACCGCCGCTACAGATCAAGGTTCTTTACGTTCGCAGGCGTGCACCTTCCGGATCATAGAACGTCTGCTCCGTGATCCTGGCGCGCGCCAGCCGTCCGCCCACTCGCACATCGACTTCGGCTCCCTCTTGAGCCTTCGTTGCCGGAATCCAGGCCAAACCGATGGCCTTTTGTTTAAGGGGAGAGAAGCGAACACTCGTAACTCTTCCCACCAGTTGGCCGTTGACCAGGATTGCCGCGCCGTCCTCAGGCAAAACATCTTCGTTCATGATGAAGCCCGTGAGTTTTTGGTGGGGCTGCTGGCCGGCAAGACGGTTGAGCGCCGCGCGGCCGATGAAGTCTTCCTTGTCCAGTTTGGGCACCCAAGCCATTCCCGCTTCGAACGGATTAGTCAAGGCATCGCTGTCAACACCCACGATGACGTGCCGCTTTTCCAGGCGGAGGAGGCGTTGGGCCTCGATTCCGAAGGGCCTGATTTCAAATTTGCGCCCCGCCTCGAGCAAAGCCTTCCACAAGTCGGGCCCGGACTCGGCGGGGAAGTGAATCTCCCAGCCCATTTCTCCGACAAACCCGATGCGCATCAAAATCGCCTCGACACCCGCCACTTGCGCGCTGCGGCACGCCATGTAAGGGAAAGCCTTGGTGCTCAAGTCGCAATCCGTCAATGGCCCAAGCACCTCACGGGCATTGGGCCCCGCGAGATTTATGGCCGCCAGCCCCCCTGTGAGGTTCGTAATGTGAACGTCCCAGTCAGTTCCCACCAGCCACCATTTCATCCACTGATCGACGAAGTCTAAGTTTCCGGTGGTTGTGGTTAGGAAGTAGTGATCGTCGGCCAGCCGGGAAACCGTGCCATCATCCAGCATAATTCCCGCTTCATCGCAAAGGACCCCGTAGCGCACTCTCCCTGGCCGGAGGTCCGACAAGCGCCCCGCATAAATCTTGTCGAGCAGCTTCCCCACGTCCCGGCCCTTGAGGTCGAGCTTGCCTAACGTGCTCACATCGATCAGTCCCACACGCTCCCGAACCGCCCGATACTCCTCTTCCACGCAAGACTTCTCATTCGCGTCTTTTTGCGCCTGGTAGTAACGAGGCCGCTTCCACTCTCCCATATCGAGCCACACGGCGCGCAACTCATCATGCTCATAATGCATGGGAGTGCGGCGCGTGGGATGATGCCGGGCTCCCGCCAGCGCTCCCAGCGTGACCCCGGGGTTGGGGGGCCGCGCCGTAGTGACGCCTGTCTGCGCCATACTTCGGCTCGTTTGCCGAGCACACACAGCGATGGCGGGTAATTGGCACATCCGGCCCTGACAAGGCCCCATGGTGGTGGTCGTGTACCGCTTCAGAGTTTCAATGTGATCGAACCCCTCGTCGATCGCGTCCACAAGATCCTGCGAGCTCACATCGGAGCACAGGCAGACGAACGCCCGCTTGCTCGCAGGGTCGGGCTCCGGAGGTAGCGTGCACGGGGCGACGAGAGATTGGCCCGTTACCTCACCCACCGCGCTGATGTTGGCGGGAAAATCCGTGGGAATGAAGGCGCCTTTCTTGCCATCCCATTGCAAATGCGCACCGGCTTGATTGAGTAGGCCGGCGTCGGGAATGCGGTGGCCGCAGATGACCACCAGGTCGCAGCTATACCGGGCATCGCGGGTCTGAATACCCTTGACGCTCTCTTTGCCAAGGGCGCTTACCACAGATTCCGGCGCCACGGTCGCGGCGACTTGAACCCCAACCTCGCGCAAGTCTGCGGCCACGCCATCGCCCATCGGACTCCGCCCAATAATCACGGCCACTTTGCCCGGCACGATGCCGTGAAGACGGATCAACCGTTGGACAGCGGTTGAGAGCATGATCCCCACCAGGTCATTGTTGGGAAAAAGCAGCGGAGACTCATAGGCGCCCGTGGCCACCACCACGCGCTGTGCCCGCAGGTGAATCAACCGTTCCGCATCTTCGGGGGCTTGGCGAGGCTGCACGATGCCCAGCAAATTGCCTTCGTAAAGGCCAAAGCAGTAGCACCCCTGCATCACCTGTATGCTGGGAAGCGCTTGAACTTGTGCGATAAGTTCCGCGAGTGAAGGGTCCGCATTTTTCGAGAAGCGAAGATGGCCGCCCAGTCCAGGCTGGTCATCGATCAGCATGACCTGCTCGCCCTTGGTGGCCAGCTCGATGGCGGATTTCAGGCCCGCCGGGCCGCCTCCGATGATCGCCACTTCCGTATGCCGGTAGCTCTGTTCATAATTCCCGCTAACATTGTCCAGAGAAGGCGGTGTACCGAGGCCGGCGACCTTCCGAACAAAGGGCTCGGCAGCATGCCACATCCGGGGGTTGGTCATGGTCTTGTAGTACCACCCCACCGGCATCAACCAGTCGAAGCGCTGCACCATCGCCAGCCAATCATGGTCGAGGGATGGATAGGCGTTCTGGTGCGTCACTCGCATTCCAGCTCGGACGGGCGCTATGCACGCGCGGACGTTGGGCGTTCCATCCACATTCATCAGGCAATTTGGACATTTGCCCGAAAGGCAGAGCAACCCTCGCGGACGGTGGTACTTGAAGCTTCGGGTAAAGATCCGCTGTCCGGCGCGAAACAGAGCGGAGGCCACCGTATCGCCCACCAAGGTTTTGACTGGCTTGCCGTTAAATTCAAAAGTTACTGCGTCCGAAGGTTCGCTCACGTTGATTCTTCAGGGAAAAAGGAATTTTGAACTTCGTTGGTCAGGGTATCTCTCTGCACTTGAAACCACTGGCGGCAACCCGAGCGGTGGTACCACCACTCTTTTTGCACTCCGGCCTCGTTAGTCTTGGTGTAGGTATATTGCACCCAGTCTGCTTCCGGAGCGCCTGGGGCAGGGCGTTGCTTAACCTCGCCACCGAACCGGAATTCGTAGACGCTACGATTGCCGCATTGAGGACAACGGACTAGAAACGACACCCTGCTCCTTTCCGGATCCTCTCAGGTTTCTGCTGCTTATGGGCAGCCGCAAGGCAGCCAAGGGTGTGCGACGTGAAAGTGAAAGCAATAACTCCGCGGACGTAGCGCGGGCGTCCCGCCCGCTGGGGCGTGGGCATCCTGCCCGCGCCATTCGCGCGAGCGGGACGCTCCCGCGACAGCGGGCGAGACGCCCGCGGTACAGGGTCTTCTGCCCATTTCCAGGAAAGTCCAAAACCTTTCACTTTTGTGTCGCACACCCCGCTGTCAATGATCTGGATGGCAGTGAGGGGCGTTGGTACTACAATTCGAGCGACGCCGCCCACTGCCTTCTGCCCATTTCCCTGAAACTCGTGTTAGATCCTTGCCACGCGCCGCGTCCCGGCCAAAGGAATCCCGCAAATCGCCGAGGCTTCCAGCGTAAGAGCCGCCATGTCCTCCGGCTCAAGGTGGTGCACGTCCGACTTCCCACAAGCCCGGGCCAACATTTGAATCTCCGCCGTCATCACCCGCAGGAGGTTCGCAACGCGTTCCGCAGCGTGATCAATTTCCAGGCGTTCCATCAATTTCGGGTCTTGGGTAGTGACGCCCACCGGACACAGTCCTGTGTGGCAATGGTGGCAATACCCGGGTTCCGTACCCAGATGGTGATAGTCGTCCACGTAGAGCGGTTTGTTGCAGTTCAGGGCAATCAGCGCGGCGGTGCCGATATACACGGCATCCGCTCCCAGCGCCATGGCCTTGGCTGCGTCCGCGCCGTCACGAATGCCGCCGGCGATGATGAGTTGAATCTCCCCATATTGCCCGCAATCCTCGAGCGCCGCTCGCGCTTCGCAGACAGCGGCGAGAGTCGGGATGCCGGAGTGCTCCTGAAAAATCTCCGGCGAGGCTCCGGTACCGCCCTCCATGCCGTCCACCACAATGACATCCGCGCCGGCTTTGGCCGCGAGTTTCACGTCATCAAAGACCCGGCTGGCGCCCATCTTTACAAAGATAGGGACTTCCCAGTCCGTCGCCTCACGCAGTTCTTCGATTTTAACGATCATGTCGTCCGGGCCCAGGAAATCCGGATGCCGTGCGGGGCTGCGCTGGTCCACTCCGACCGGAAGATCGCGCTGCTTGGCGATGGTATCCGACACTTTCGAACCCAGCAGCAGGCCGCCCGTCCCCGGTTTGGCGCCTTGCCCGACGGTGAGTTCAATGGCGTCCGCCCTGCGCATATCGTGAATGTTAATTCCATAGCGCGAAGGCAGCACTTCGTAAATCAGCGTCTTGCTATTTTCCCGTTCCGCCATTAGCATGCCGCCGTCACCGGTGGTGTTGGAGGAGCCCACGGTGGCAGCGCCGCGAGCGAGTGCCACTTTGGCGTTGTAGGAAAGCGCACCCCAGCTCATCCCGGTTATCATCACCGGGATGTCCAGGACGATGGGTTTGCGCGCATGGCGCTTTCCCAGCACCGTCTTGGTTGAGCACTTCTCCCGGTAGCCCTCCAGGGGAATCCGCGTCAGAGAGCAGGGAAGGAAAGTGAGATCGTCGAAGGTCGCCCAGGTTCGTGGACGCAAGGTGCCATACCCGCGCATGCGATACAGGCCGGATTCCGCTTTGGCCTGGATGTTCTCGATGACCTCGGGCTGGAATGTTCCGCTCGGTCGTAGCAGGCGGTTTGAACCATGGGGATCATCAGGCATCGATCAGAGGGCCTCCTGCCAGGTCTTCCACTCCCGTTTATCAAAATTCCACAGCTTTCTTCCGGCTACAACCTTCTTAAATTCCCTGCCGGCCGGAAGGCCTTTGCGCACTTCCGGGGGGAGAAATTGCGTCAGCAACGAATCAACAGATTTGGCATCATCCGGACTCAGCGTTTCAATGACCGCGTCAGTGCCCAGTTCAGCAATCTTCCCGCCGACGTAACAAACCGTTTCGTACATGGAATCGGCAAAGGCTTCACCCGCGTCGCCGCAAACAATAAGGGTTCCCTTCTGCGCCATAAAGCCGGCCATATACCCGCAGTTACCCGCCACCACCACCGTTCCACCTTTCATGGAGATGCCGAGGCGCGCGGCAGCATCCCCATAAATGACCACTGTTCCTCCGCGAATAGCGGCCGCCGCTCCGTTTCCCGCGCTGCCGTGTACCACAACCTGGCCATTCATCATGGATTCGGCGAGTCCCCAGCCGGCGCTGCCGGCAATTTCGAAGGTCGGGCCGTCAATCAGTCCGGCACAGTAATAGCCGACGCTTCCCTCCAATTGGATGGTGACTGGTTCGAGGATGGCAACTCCCAGGTTGTGCCGGGCGCCGGGGTTATGCACTACAATATGGTTCTCGCCCTGCTGAACCTGCTTCTTGATTTCAGCGTTGATCTCCCTCGGGGTCCGGCCCTCGCAGTTTACCTCTCCCATATCCGTACCTCTCTGGCTTGGGCCTCCCGAACGTCGTAGGCTCCTGGTAAGGCTGATCGAATGGCGATCTCCTCATTGGCGAGGGCCACGAAGCTCTCCGTCTCCGCCCAAAGTAGCGGCTTTAGCGCAAATGGATCTTTAACGAATCCGAATTGGCCGGCGGTTGCGACCAGGCAACTGTAAGAACCGTCCAGATCGCGCAGCATGGCCTGCAGGGATTCCTTCAACGTCGAGCCTTTTTGGATCTGGTCAGCAAGATAAATCGCCACAACTTCCGAATCGTTTTCAGTGTAAAAACGGACCTTGTGTTGTTCGTAACCACGGCGGAGTTGGTGATAATTCGTAATGTGGCCGTTGTGGACAATGGCCAAGTCCGCAAGTTGATGGCTGCCAAAGGGTTGCGAGTGGCTCAGGTCTACTTTCGACTCAGTGGAAAGTCGCGTGTGGCCAAGACCATGAGTGCCACGGAGCCGCGAAACGCCGTAGGTCCCCTCCAGGTTGGACGGGGACCCGACTTGCTTGATGATTTCCAGGCTTGAACCCATGCTGACCACTTCGATTTCTTTGTCGAGCGCTTCAATGCAGGCGGCAAGAGCGGGCAGGTCTACCACTCCCCTGACCACCAAACGGGCGGAATTACCGCAATTCCAAAAATCATAGCTTCCGCCATAGTGCGAATCGAGAAATTTGGTCAGAGTCTGAATCAGGGCAGAACAGTCCTCTTTGTTACCCAGCTTAATCCGGAGCACGGCCTGGCGATCGGCGCCGGGCCCAAACAATGCGACCCCTGTGGAGTCCGGCCCCCGGCAGGCCAGCCCCTCCAGCATGGTTATGAGGGTCCGCCCGATGTTCGAATTCCGGTTATCCCGGGTTTTATCGAAGAAGCCCGCTATTCCACACATGTGATTTCCCTGTGAAGTATTGTATACTAGCAGTATACACGATCAGTTGCAAGGGCTTTTTAGGGGGGATCTTTCGCGGGTTTTTGTGGGCATTAGGGGTTTATCCACCTATATCGGGTGCCGCAGGCTGGAGCAGATACACAAACCGCATTCTGTAGCGAGCATAAGATAAGACCGTCGTTTTCGCTTGATTTGAAAAGCAGGGGGGCAAGCAATCCATGACAGCACTCACCAGCCCGCGTTCTAATTCCAAAGCAGACCTACCGGGTGAGGTAGAGAGGGTCTACCGGTTGTTGAAATCCTGGCTCGTCGAGGCGCAGTTGGCTCCAGGCGAAATTCTCTCGGAGGTCGATGTTGCATTCCGGTGCCGAACCAGCCGCACCCCGGTTCGTGAATCTTTCAGCCGTCTATCTCAGGATGGTTGGTTGAAACGGATTCCCCGGAAGGGCTATTTGGTCGCGCCCATTTCGATTCGTGACATCGTGGAGCTCTACGAGTACCGAAAGATTTTGGAGTGCTTTGCGGCTGAACGTGTCGCCCATTCCGCCCGCCCGGAGGTCATCAAGGAATTGGAAGCGATCGTCTGCGTGGAAGGAAACGGCGAGGCGGCGCTCACCCAGATTCTAACGGCGAATGGCGCTTTCCACCTTCGCCTGGCCGAACTTTCGTCGAACGAGCGCGTCGCCAGCCAAGTCTCGCTGGTGCTCTGTTACGTGAGACGGCTTGACACCATCTGCACGCAAAGTGTCCCCGGCTGGATTGGGCATCATGAAATTATCAGCGCACTGCGGGCGCATCAGCCGGATGCAGCACGCGAAGCAATGGCGAGACACATCGACCTCTCCCGCGACAAAATGCTTCGGCTCTTTGGGGTTTGAACTTGCGACCCGAGCGAAGCACAGCCGCCCGTTCGCGTGATTGCTCGAGGTACTCCGTTATGACCTCGAAAGTCTTGACGCCAACTCTGATCCACCTCACCCACTTCAATCGCGACTCGGCAGCTTTTTGAAGGATGCCATCGTGGCCGCGCGTCCCGCAATCACCGGCACTTTACTTCTGAACTTCGCCAGATCGCCGCGATCCGCCAGTGTGTTGTACGCACCCTTGTACATTCCCTCGTGGGTGCGATAATGCTCGGTGTGCTGAGCTGCCTCACTCTCACGAGCATTGAATCACCACCTTCATGACTTCTCCCCCCGACTCCAGCAGGGCCATTGCCGGCTCTAACTGTTCAAGCGAGCAGACCTTACTGATCAGCCGCCGCAGGGGAAGTTTGCCCGATGTGGCTAGGGTAATCGCCGCCTCGAAATCCTCGGGTTCATAAACCCGCGTTCCGAGTAGACGTAATTCTCTCCAAAAGAATTGAAAGAGGTCGACTTTAGGGACTTCGCTGAAAACGGCGACGATCACGATACGTCCGCGCACCCGGGCGAGCTTCGTCATGCTCTCTGCGCCTGAGGGTGACCCGGACACCTCGAAAACCACGTCGGCGCCGGCAGTTCCCGTCTGGTCTGTTACGTGTTTAACGATATCCGCCTCTTTCGGGTTTAGGGCCTGGAATCCGAATTCGTGAGCCAGATTCAAGCGGAAGGGGTTTACTTCCGAAATCACTACTTCAGCGCCGGCCGCCCGGGCCACCAAGGCGATGAGTGTGCCGATGGGACCTCCACCTTGGACGACAACGTAATCATCCTTCTTCACTTCGGCAAGACGCACGTCATGGCAAGCCACGGCAAGGGGCTCCACCAATGCTGCAAGGTCCAGAGGTAACGATTCGGGGAGACGATGCAGGGTGTGGGCCGGGACGGTCCAAAGACCCTGCAAAGCACCTGGTACGTCAATGCCGATAAACTTGAGCTTTTGGCAAACGTGAGAGTGTCCTGCCCGGCAGGCCGGACAACTTCCGCAAGGATCGAGCGGCCGGACGGTAACGTGATCGCCAGGCTTATAGTTCCTGACGCCGGTGCCCACCGCGGCAACCGTTCCCGACATTTCATGGCCAAAGACTTGAGGCGGTCGCATACGATGATCCATGTGACCTTTGAACAAGTGAAGGTCCGTTCCGCAAATCCCGCAGTATGCCACACGCAGTTGGACCTGGCCCGGTCCGGGCAGGGAAGGCACACAATCGCCTATTTGGATCCTTCGATTCCCCTCATAATAAGCCGCCTTCATTTGCTGAATACCTCCGCTTCAATGTGAGTCACTGCCGGGAGGGCCACCCACCCAAACCCGCCCCGAACGTCTGGAGCACCCGCTTACACCCAGCCATTCCCGTTACAGCTTCTGATCTTCAACCTGGCGAATCCAGTCCCTCGTCGATTCCGCGGCTTCGAGATTCATATCACAAATGCAGCTTGCCAGGAATATCATTCCCGCAATGCGCTCCTTCTTTAGCCACTCCAGTCCGATTTCGCACTGTTACTGCATCAGGTCGAGCGGCATCAGGTTTTGTGTTCCGTAATCGTACATATAGCATCCCAGCACCTGGCGCGCGCGTGGTGTCGACGCTTCGGCCTTAGCGAAGCCCGCTTCAAGGTTCGCCAAGCCTTCAGCTTTCCACGTCCAGTATGTCACAACGTCAACTTCATTCAACCACTCTGACAGATCGAACATCAAGTTGTGGGCATAAAGAGTCACCCAAAGATCCATTTTCCGCCCGCTCACATGGAACTGGTTTCGGTGATAGGTGACTTGGGGCAACTTGTCGATTCGAAAGGGGGCGTGGAGGAGATTGGTTGGTGGCCTTCGGTAACGGACAGGCGAAGCGGCATGTCGTCATTCGATGGCCGGATCGTAATCATGCAAGCCGTCAAACTTGGTGACGGAATCAATGACCATTTGGTGGGGCGTGGCCCAGCCGATGCCGACGAAGATTGGGCCTCCAAATACCGCGGGAAGAGCGATACCCCTGGGTTGATGAAGGGTATCGGCAGCGGGCACTGGAGCTCCGCGGCGTTGCGCCAACGAAGCGACTCGAACCCATGGGGTCCTCCGGATGGTCAAATCTTCTGGGGATATCCACAGGGGACGTGGTACTCTGCGCCATGTGGGTATCAAAGTTGCCGGTTCACTCAGCGAATATCTCTCGTCCGTTGGCGAAATACGCAACGGTTCCCTATACGAGGGTTTCATTAAAGGGGTGTGGGTAATGAATCCTGCGCGGCAGCTTTGTTTTCGGCTACCAACTTCCCTGTCCCCCAAGAGCAGGGCTTGACTGTAGTTCAGGAGGGGAACATCCTCCTCAAATCTCAAACGAGGAAACCATGACCAGTCACATCTCACGCCGCGAACTGCTCAAAGCTGCCGTCAGCACGACCGCCATTGCCGAAGTCGGGTTGAGCCGCTTCATCAAGGCGGACCCCAAACTTAACGCTGAAACATCGTTTAGCGGAAGTGGTGCCACGGACCTTCCTTGGTACCGGCGACTGTGGGTCGGGATGGAAGTGGGTCCGAGCGGAGCTAACCAGACAGATCCCATTTTTTATTCGCGAGCCAGCGGCCAAGCCATTGTCGAAGGCCTATTGAAGGCAAACGTCGATTACGCTGTGATCTTCATGAAGGATCAGGACTTTGCCTATTACGATTCGAAGCTTGCTCGCAAGTGCCCGGGGCTCGGCGGGCGCGATCTGCTTGGCGAAATCACGGATGCGGCTCGGAAACACTCGTTGCCGATCGTCGCATACTGCCAAATCCAATACGACACTTCCGCGTGGTGGGCCCACCCTGAGTGGCGGATGGAGGACTGGAATGGGGACAGCATTGGCTCCCGCCTCTGCTACAACTCCGGTTATCTGGAGTATACGAAGAAGATCGCAGCGGAGTTAATGGAATATGAAATCGTGGGATTTCACTTCGACATGCTGGATTTTGGTTTCAGCCCCCCCTATGGCTGCTTCTGTGAGAACAATTGCCAGCCCCGTTTCCGCGACGAATACAAAATGGAAATGCCGCGGCCTGCCAAGCCCACATGGGACGCCGATTGGGAGAAGTTCCTCGAGTTCCGCGCCAATTCCAATGCCCGGTTCTGCCGGGATTTGCAGGCGTTCGTCAAAGCGACACGGCCAGAAGTGGCAGTTGATTACAACTACCATGGCTACCCACCATTCTCCTGGGTGGTGGGTGAGCTTCCCGTGCGCCACGCATTGAATGGCGATTTTGTGACGGCAGAGAGCCTTCCCTGGGCCTATGGATACAACAATCCCAGCCTCCTCTCGCTTTTCCTGGCGGGGGCGCGCCTGGGAGGTCCCACCCAGGTGGCCACTTCGCGCTCCATGTACGATTACTATGACCCGACGGTTCGCCCCGTTGCGGATATGACTTGGGAGGTCTCCACCTGCCACGCGCACGGGGCTCAGGTGACCATCGTGGACAAAATCAGGTACGACGGGACTCTCGACCCGCTTGTGTACGAGCGGATTGGCAAGGTGTTTGGGGAGTCGAAGAGCAAGCAGCAGTATATTGGCCACCGGCCTTTGCACGAAGTGGGGCTCTATTACTCGGCCCGCAGTTGCGACTGGTTCGGGCAGGAAGAACCCCTCAAATACATGCAAGCGTTTTGGGGAGCGCACAAAGCACTCATGGATTCCCACTTGACGATGGGAATGATCATGGACGAAAACGTTTCTGCCGAGAGGCTGCAGGAATTTGACGTAGTCTACGTCCCCAATGCCGCGATCCTTTCGGCCGAAGAGGTGCGCCTGTTTCGGGATTACGCGAATACCGGTGGAAAGCTGCTCTTCACCGGCTCGAGCGGCCTCTGCGACCGTTATGGCAAGCAACAGGATAAAAGCGCCCTTACGGATCTCATCGGAGCGCGATTTGTCGAAGCGATCCCGGCGCCCGAAAACAATTTCCTGCGTTTGCCTGAATCGCTGAATGGGGACGATCGGGTTCTGCTGCGGGACATCCCCGCGGATTGGCCGATGATGGTCGAGGGTCCCCTCAGCAGATTTGAGGCGATAGGGGCGCGTCCTTTGGGCGAATTGCTAGTGCTCGGTCATGTGGAAAGCCCTATTGGACGCTTGCTCTCTCCGGAAAAAGTTGTTGCACCGGCAATCTTCGCAAACAAGGTGGGGAAAGGAACGGTAGTTTATGTTGCTTGCGCACCTGACCACGCCTTTGCCGGCTACCACAGACTTCCGGAGCATCGGTTTTTGATCCGTAACCTGATTCGCTATCTCCATCCCGAACCCCTGATCTCGCTTGAAGCTCCGCCCAATGTGGAGATTGTCCTTCAATCCGATGACGCCCATCAGCGGCTCCTCGTGCACTTGCAATGCTTTTCCTCACCTGCCACCTTCGCTGCCGCCCCATTGGGTAAGGCAAAGCAGGTTCTTCCCCCACCCATGGAGACACCCATGCGCTACGAAGCGCAACTAACTTTGAACCGTTCATATTCAGAAGTGGCTGCCGCCAACAGCGGATCAGAGGTTCGAAGCAGTGGGAAGCAGATTCATCTGACAACTTCTGCCATTCACGAAGTGTTGATTGTCAAAGTGTAGCGAAGCATCGCTGTGGTAGGCAGTGTCCTTCGGTCAGAATCGTCATCGAAGGGGAGATGACCACAATAGATTCGACTTTCCTCCAACGGATAAGGTCAGCACCAGACGCCGCTAGTGCAAAACTTCTCCTTCGGTTTCCTTCAGAAACAACGTGAAGATCACGGCGCCCACCAGGAAGGTTGATATGAATGATACCGTTAAGGAGAAGCTGGTATTCCTGGCCAGCAAAAACCCTATTACCAGCGGGGCCAGCGAGTTCGATATCCGTTGCACAGTTAATCCTACACTGTATCCCACACCCCGAACATCGGTGGGATACAATTCTCCCATCCAGGTATCCCACACCCCCCAGGCGCCCTGATTGAAGAAATAGAGTCCAAAGCTCCACAGGTACAGCTCCCCCAAAGTTAGGGATTGTGCGAACGCAAACCCGAAGATGGCTGCCAGGCTGATGTAAATGACCATGATTTTCTTGCGGCCGTAGCGAGCCGTCAGCCACGACGCTGTCATATAGCCGGGGAACATGACCAGGGCCGTCAACGCAATGAACTCGTCACCCTGGGGAGTGGACAAGCCTTTCTTGCTCAAGAGGATTGGCATCCACGAAGCCAACGCCCAGTAGCCCCAGCAAAAACAAAAGTTGACGGTTGACTGAAGGGCCGTCACCGGTAAGAGCTGGCGATGAAACAACTCGCGGAAGGAGCCCCGCTTGTATTCGTCCACCGTAAGTTCAATTCGGTCCAGGTCAATCGTCAACCGGCCTTGTGATAGCCGTCGCAGCGACTGCTTGGCGAGTTCTTCTTTTCCTTCGCCCACCGCCCAGTAGGGGGATTCAGGAGCGGCTGCCCAGACCACGAACGCCCAAAGGCCAGCCAACGAACTCACCGCCAGAATCCAGTGCCAGCTTGTGGACCGGAGGGCATGTGTTACGCCAATGGCAATGAGCATCCCAATCGGCCAACCGGAGGCCAAGTAAACAGTTGCCCGGCCACGGCTTTTAACGGGCAGCAGCTCCTCAAAATAGATGAAGGAAGAAACCAGGACTCCTGACAGCGCCACCCCGGAGACAAAACGCGTCCACCACAGCATCCCATAGTTAAACGAAATTGAACTCACAAGGGACAGCACGCCGTAGGAAGCCAGACTCGCCATCATCGATTTCTTTCGACCCACGTAATCATTGAGCTTGCCCCACATCAGGCAACCAGGGATCATTCCCAGGAAGATGGATCCAATCAGGGAACCGAGTTTGGTGGGCGCGAGTTTAAAGTCAGCGGCAATCACGTCGCTTGCCATGATGATGATCATCATTTCCCAAGCTTCAATGACAAAGGAGAAAAAGATGGCTATGCCCGCTTTCCAGTGTTCCCGGGTGAGCGGCATTTGCGTGAAGATCTCACCCACACTAACCTGGCGGGTTCCTGAGGAGGCCGGAAACGAAGTCATAGCGGATAGGCTCGAATGGGTGGATCGGCTGGGGAACCACCTCGAGAGAGGTTTCGCCTCAAACCGACGTGCGTTTAGGTTCACCGTAAGGGCGACGTTTCAAGCGAGAATTCCCTCGGCCCCAAGGAGAGGGAGTTGCGATCACAAATGGCCATCGCGGCGCTGGCGGGGGAGCGGAAGCGTTGCGGCGGAACAGGATTCTCGCGTTTGCCGCCTAGTCTCCAGCCTTTGGGCTTTTCTGCCGCAAGCGCTCTCTCAAAGCGATGGTTGCAGGTTCATCCACTTCCAGTTTTTCCGGGTCGACCACAACTCCGTATACGCTCCCGGCCTCCTGAGCCGAGATCAGGCCGGCTCTAACATCTTCGATCACGAGCGCCGAGTCCCGGTCTAAGGGTTCTCCCCATCCTCCTCCCGCCCCTGTCCTTATGCTCACCACATCGTTCTCTTGCAGTTTGCACGCCACGATCTTCCTGATGCGGTGCAGCGTTTTTCCTTCTCTCCGCACATGGATGCAGTTGAGCGTGCCGCGTCGTCCGCCCTCCATGCTCCAGGGACGGACGACGGCCCGATTGATGTCGGTCGTTAGTTCGGCCGCACTGTTCAGGATTCGGTAATCCTTGACAATACCGAAACCGCCTCGATACTTGCCGTGGCCGACGCCGTCCTCCGTGTTGAACTCGTACCTGTCGACTATCAGAGGATACCTGTTTTCCAGGATCTCAACACTCGAGGCGAAGGTTTCCCCGTCGGCAAAGCTCACCAACCCGCTCTCACCGTCCCGATCATATCCGGCGCCCCAACCGCCGGCGTTGGGTTCAACCAAGGCAAACGGCTCTCCCGTTTTGTCGTTGACTCCGGCGAGGATCAACCCGACGACGCTCAAGAAATGCCCGGCAGTAAGTCTGTCTTTTGCGTGGGGCGCAAGCGCCTTCCACACCAGGTCGGCGGCATAGGTCAGCGCCTCCCAGTAAACAGAAACGGGAGCCGGCCTGACCGCATTGAAGACACTCCCCTCCGGCGCGATGACCTTCAACCGGGAAACGAGGCCTTGATTGTAGCGGGCGTGGGGATCGATAAGGCACATGTATACGATTCTCACGGCCGCCACCGTTCCCGGATAAGTCGTATTGAGCGAGAAGGGAAGTTGCGCCGCATTGCCGCTGAAGTCGACCTTGAATTCATGGTCGTTGATTTCGATCTCTGCATGCACCGGCAGTGGCTGATCGCCGGCACCACCCTCATCCAGGAAATCCTCGGCACGAAACCGGCCCTGGGGCAAGGATCGGAGGCGGTTACTGGCCGTCTGCTCCCCCGTCCTAAGGATGTTCTCCACCGCGGCGAAGTAGGTCTCGAGCCCGTATTTGTCGATGATTTTCCCCACGCGTTTGCCGGCGATTCTGACCCCGGCCACCTGAGCTTCCAGGTCACCGATGGACATCTCCGGGATTCGGCAATTGGCTTTGATGATTTCCAAGATGTCAACGCTGGGCTTCCCCTCCGCGTAAACCTTGCAGAGTGGAATCTGCAACCCTTCCTGAAAAATTTCGGTTCTTCCCGGGCCCCAGCTCCCAAACGTAATCCCCCCGACGTCGTTCCAGTGACCTTTGCTGGCGGCGAAGGCCACAAGGGTGTCGCGATAGAAGATGGGCATGACGATCGCGACGTCGTTCAGATGTGTCCCCGAAATGTAGGGGTCGTTGAGAATGATGACGTCTCCCGGCCGCAGTCCCTCCCTGCCGTATTTCTTCAGGACTCCCTTGACCGTAAAGTCAAGCACTCCCACGAAGACGGGGCAAGACACGGCCTGTGCCGTGACATTTCCCTCGGGGTCCGTTAGCCCCGCGGAGAAGTCCAGAACGTCATAGATGATGGGGCTTTTAGCGGTCCGCGCTGTTACCGTGAACATCTCATCGCTGGCGGAAACCAGCGCGTTATGGATAATTTCGAGCGTGAAAGCGTCACCGCCGCCGGGCAAGGCCATTTTAGGTTCGCTCCAGAATAAGGTCTCCAGTTTCGTGGACGACTGCCGTGAACGAGCTGGGGATAACGATGGTGGTGGTGGGTTCCTCAATAATGGCGGGGCCGCGGAGATGAGCCCCGGCCGGCAAGAGATCCCGGCGGTATACCGTCGTGCGCACGCGGCCCGCGTTTCCCCAGAAGACCATTCGATCCGTCCCCTGCAACTCTCGGATTCCCGGGGCCGCGGATTTGGCCGGCTCCGGCCCTGGCTTCCTTACGACCGCTACCCCACACACGCGCAGGTTTACCAATTCCACGGGGCTTTCGAGGTGGAATCCATATTCCCTTTCGTGAAGCTGATTGAAAGTGGACCCGATCGTGTGGACCTCTTTTGTGCTGAGCGGCCCTATCTCGACAGGCACGGTGAGGGTATGCTCCTGGCCGTAGTAGCGGAGGTCGGCGGTTCTCTCCAACTGAACACTCGTGGTGACTCCCTCCTGCGCGTACAAGGCCGTGATCTGGCGCTCTAATGCTTCGTAGGTGCTACTAAGGAGGCTCCCCGTGTCTGCCGAATCCAAGCGTCTAACCAGAGTTTGCACCACCGTGTGCTTGATATCGCTCATCAACAATCCCCAAGCCGAAAAGTTACCCGGGGGAATGACGGGAATGACAATTTTGGGGATTTCCAGTTCATCTGCAATGAAGGGGGCGATCATGGGACCAGATCCACCGTAAGCCACCAAAGCGAAATCACGCGGATCGTAACCGCGCTGCACCGAGACAAGCCGGAGGAGTTGCGCGGCATTGTCGTTCGCGATTCGCAGGATGGCGAATGCCGCTTCCTCAAGCGAAATCTGGAAATGGTCCGCAATCGTGGAAACGGCTCTCTCCGCCGCATCACGATAGATTTTCAGGGCGCCTCCCAGGAAGTAGTCCGGATTCAGGAACTCCGCTACGACGTACGCATCTGTCAGCGTGGGCTGCGTCCCCCCCAATCCATAGCAGGCTGGCCCCGGGTCCGCAGCGGCATTCAAGGGACCTACGCGGAGGCTGCCGACCTCGTCGAGCCACGCGATGCTCCCGCCACCGATCCCAATCTCATTGATGTCTACCACGGGAACCTTGATGGGATAGCCCGGCCGGTATTCTGTTCTCTCCACGGCGTAGTCGGCCGTGAACCTCATCTGAAGACCCTCAACAAGACTGGCTTTTGTCGTTGTGCTTCCCCCGTCGAGGGCCAAAATATTTCGCGTTCCAAGACGCCCGGCAACCGCGAGCGCTCCCACCACACCTGCCACCGGCCCCGATTCCACCGTTTCAATGGGACGCTGAGCGGCATAATCGAAAGAGGCAACTCCGCCGCCCGAAAGCATCATGTAAAGGGTGGCATTCATCCCCAGGCCGTGAAAATCGCGCGTGAGGTTGCGCAGGTATTTGTCAACCAAGGGCCTCACGTAAGCATTCAAGACACAAGTGTTGGTTCGCTCGTATTCCCGCCATTCCCTGGAGATTTCGCTCGAGATCGACACAAAGGGGGTTCCGTCGGACCCCTGCCCCGGGCAGAGTCCCTGGATGATCTCCGCTGCCCGGACTTCGTTGGCGGGATTGCTGTAGCTGTTGATAAAACAGATCGCAATTCCTTCCACCTGCTCTTTGAGCAGGGCACAGTATACATTCGACAGCTCTTCTTCATTAATCGGTTGAAGAACCCCGCCGTCCGCCAACGTGCGCTCGTTGACTTCCAGCCTCCTGGTCCGGGGAACGAACGGCTCCGGCTTCAAATATCGAAGGTTGAAAACGTCGCGGCGATTCGACCTTTGCAGAGCGAGGATGTCGCGGAAGCCTTTGGTGGTGATCAGTCCGACTCTGGCGCCCTTTCTCTGAAGGATCGTGTTGATGACGAGCGTTTGACCGTGAAGGAGCTGGCCAACCTTGGCGGGATCAATTCCGCTCAGCTTGAAGACCTCTTTGACGCATCGGCCCAGATCATCCGGTGTGGTTCGGGTCTTGGACCAGGACATTTGCCCGGTTTCCTCGTCCACGGCGAGAAGGTCTGCAAAACCTCCGCCAATGTCAATTGCGACTCTTAGTGGCATTCGGCTCCTTACACGCACGAAGTAGGGATTGCTGCTTCAAACCCACGATTTTCATCTTGTGCTCAGACGTTTCAGAATTCATTCTTTATAGCGCCAAATAGGAGATAATTAGAACCGCCCCCCCTAATTGCCACCATGGTGCGGCCCAAATCTACAAACGCCAATTACCGCGGTACAGACGGACTCCAATTATAAGGTACTGATCATGCATATTCTCTCTCTATGCCTGGTTTGTCCAGGGTTTGGTAATGGGTTAATTTGGGCATGTAGCGGCGAGTTCACCTTTCTCACCTCTCAGCACTTCTGCCTGCCCGATGACTATAGGGCTGTCGAGCTCCGAGCGGTTCTCCGCGAGGCTCGACCACGACGCCCCGCCCACACCGATGGCGTAGCCGTCTGTCGCCAAAACTGGGCTCGAGGCCAATTTAATTGATCTTTCCAGATTACGATACGTGGGACCGGATGCCACGCTAATCCGTTGCGAGATCCCCGGCTCTGCCGGGGTGGCAGTAGAAGTTTGACAGATCCGGGAGTGTGCTTCACTCGGGCCGCCGGGGTTGCCAAGGGTCACTCTGCGCCTCACAAGGTATCGGTTTTGCTTTTGACCGGTTGCGATCCGGCCTCCTTGAGGGGCCAGCAACCGCAGAGCCTCCGGCTATTCTGCCGGGGGCTATTTACGGTGTGCCTAGCCAGAATTTCTCCCAATTCCGGGCCCTTTCTACCGTGTGCCGACGACAATTTGGCGCCCTTTCCGTCGGACACTTTGCACCCCATTTTCAGCTTTTGTGCGATTGATTATAAGTGGATTCAGTTTCAGTAACTTGTCAGCTTTCGGACAAGAAAAATCGCTTTTTCTAACCTTTATTTTCAATAAGTTCTCAGCTTAGGGCACTTTGCCCGCTGAGGGACATAACGACGCGATCCCATTGGTCCAATTTGTCGCCTGCCTCGCCCTTCGCCAGCAGACGCGCGGCCAACGTGCACTTGTAGCCCAGCGGAGAACCGGTTCCCATGCAGCTCCCTATGGTAGCCTAAATTGTAGGCCCTGTCAAGAAGAAAATGAAGCGTGCTTCAAGAGGCCGTCCAGCCACTTCTTAAGAATCTCGGATTCCGATGAGAAAACCGGGCTGGCATGTTCGACCGATTCAAAAAATGTTGCTTTCGAGGGCTTGAAAGCTGCACGATCATCATGTTTCAACGATCAGTTGCCGACGTCCGATTTGTGCATCCAGTTGAACCTATTTCCGCCTGTAATCGGACCGTTCTGTTGCTTTATCTCAAACGCAGCCGCAGGGGGCAGGTGAATATGCAAGAGCTACCCAGCTTGTTGTATCTTTCCAGGGCACATGTCGAAGAGGTAGGGCCTGCTATGCAAGAGATCATTGAGAGCCTGGAGAGAATGTTCCGAGAGAAGGCAGAAGGCAGGGTTGAGATGCCCCCCAAGCCGGGAATCCATACCCGGCCGAACGCCTTCATTCACGCCATGCCCGCTAGCATTCCAAGCCTGGGGGCTGCGGGCATGAAGTGGGTCTCAGGTTATCCGGGCAATCAGAACAAAGGGCTGCCCTATATCAGCGGTTTGCTGATCCTGAATGATCCCGAGACCGGCCTACCTCTGGCCGTCATGGACTGCACTTGGATCACTGCCAAAAGAACCGGGGCGGCTACAGCCGTTGCCGCAAAGTACTTGGCGCGAAAAGATAGCAGGTCAGTGGGAATCGTCGCCTGTGGAGTTCAGGGTAGAAGCAATCTCGAGGCGCTCGCTTGCCTGTTCCGTATCCGGACCGTGAAAGCGTATGACCTCCACCCGGAGATTGCAAAACAGTTCGCGCGGGAGATGGAGAATAAGCTGCAGTTGGAAATCGAACCGGTGGCAGAACTTGCCGGCGCCGTCAAACAGATGGACATCGTAGTGACGAGCGGTCCAATTCTCAAAGACCCCGCGCCCGCCATTGAAGCGGGCTGGCTTTCCGAGGGAGGCTTTGCGAGTCTCGTGGATTTCGATTCTTCCTGGCAAGATGACGCGCTTCGGGAAGCCCATAAACTCGCAACTGATGATATCGCGCAAATGGCCTACTACCGGCGGGAAGGTTACTTCCGGACCACTCCCACACCTTACGCTGATTTGGGTGAAATTGTGGCGGGAAAGAAACCCGGACGGGAGTCACAAAATGAGCGGACGATGGCCATTAACCTTGGCATCGGCTCGGAGGACATAGCGACGGCCGCGCTCGTTTATCGAAGGGCACGGGAGATGAAGATAGGCGTCGAACTGCCACTATAAGCCCTAACCTTGATGGTCCTCAAAAGTGAACCGCCTCAAATTATAGGAGCGAGCTGGCGGGGACGACGGGACTCGACCCGCGACCTCATGCGTGACAGACACGTTCACCCAGCTCACTCCTTTGGTCCTGCCCTTTATTTTTCATAGCCTTCGATCAATTCGGGGCCTCTGCTTTCGCTCAAAAGGCATCCCCTTTACCACCAATTTCATATACTTTTGGAACACTTCTGGAACACCACCGGGCTTCATCCGAGGAGTCGGCCTTCACGGGCCGCTGGCCGCAGCTTTGCGTCTCTTTCACCAGTACAATCCGTGCTTCCTTCCCTTGGCATTACGAAGTTCAGGCTCCGCCATCTTGAGGCGATCACCCTTATTCGAGAACAGCGAGACAACGGGAAGCAGAAACTCGCTTACCATGCCCGGCCCTTCGTTCTTTGTGGCATCCCCCTTCGCCGCCCGCCAAAGGATCGACTCATCCACAACCGATGCAATGGAAATTTCTTCCTGGAAATCACCGGTCATCCAACTTTCGGTCTCCCCACGGTCAGAGCAGACTGCACTCGTTCACAGTTCGGCTTGGGGATGGGCAGAAATAGTTCATCCCTTCCACCCGCTGCGGGGTCGGCGATTTGAAGTTCTCAAGAAACGGCGTATAGCTGGCGTCGACACGCTCATTCTCCGCGAGCTGGAGCGTGGTACCCTCAGCATTCCGCGCGAGTGGACCGACTGGGCTGATCCCACCCCGTATGACGCGTTAACCCTGCCGCCGCGCCGTCTCGCCGCCGATTGCCTTTTCGAACTCGTCGCCTTATTGGATGCCCTGGCCGCGTCCCGTCCCTCCTCCCCCGGAAAAGACCTGCAAAAAAGAATTGACAAAGGAGATGCCTGATGCTAGTTTCAGACCAGTTGTTAACGTGGTCCGATGAAAATATCGAAACAGACCACCGCCGCCTTGCGAAAGCGCCGCCAAGCGCTCCTGCGCCAATTGCCCCCGCTCAAAGCGGTCCTTCGCGGTTCCCTCATCGAGCGCTACAAACGCTGTGGCAAGCCCGGCTGCAAATGCGCCGACGGCCCCGGTCATGGCCCCAAGTACTATCTGTCGGTAAGCTTTCCCGGCCGGCGCCCGCAAATGGACTACGTCCCGCAAGAGTCTTACGCGCAGGCGAGCGCGTTCCTGGCCAATTACCACCACGCCCGCCAGATCTTAGAGGAGATCTGCGAGATCAACCGCGAGCTTCTACGACGTCGCGAGAAGCTTTAAAAGACCGCCATGAGCGAAGCGCTCTCAGCCCTCCGCGTGCCGATCGATCCGGAACGGGGCGGCGTGCTCCTCGCCAATATGCTCGCCAGCTGGCTCGACCAGGACCGCAGTTTGACGGCCACCGCGGAGGCCAGGGATGAATCCCAAGATTCAAGAGCAGCACCGCAGCAAGCCGGCTTACATCTACCTACGCCAGTCGACGCCGGGCCAAGTTCTCCACCATCGGGAGAGTACCGAGCGCCAGTACGCCTTGCGCGAGAAGGCGCGGGAACTGGGCTGGAGCGAATCCCTGATCCGCACCCTCGACCAGGATTTGGGAAAGACGGGAACGGAGATGACGCGGCGGGAGGACTTCAAGACCTTAGTGGCGGATGTCTCGATGGGCCAGGTGGGGGCGGTGTTCGCCCTGGAAGTCTCGCGCCTGGCGCGCTCGAACCTGGATTGGCAGCGGCTCCTGGAGCTCTGCGCGCTCACCTCTACTCTGGTGATCGACGAGGATGGTTGCTACGACCCGGCGGACTTCAACGACGGCCTGCTTTTAGGATTGAAGGGCGTCATGGCGTCGGCCGAACTGCATTTCTTGCGCGCCCGCCTCCAGGGGGGCAAGTTGCACAAAGCGCAGAAAGGCGAGTTGCGTTTCCCCCTTCCGGTGGGCTTTTACTACGACGCGGAGATCGCGAACCGGCTCAATCGAGACGGACATGCCAGCGCCAAAGGTAAACCGTATACCACCCAGATTGTGCGGTGGATCCGTTGGCGCTATCAGATTCCTCCTGCGACGCTCCGGAGGCCGGAGGAGCTGACCGTGCAACAGGTGGCCCAACACTTTGGAGTCAACGCTTACGTAGTCTACTATTGGATCGAGCGTAACCTGATCCAGGCACGGCGGCTGAACCAGCGAATGCCATACTGGATTACACTGAATGGGCCAGACGAACAGAAACTCCAAAACCGGGTGCGCAACTCAAGTAGACTCCAAAAAGGCAAAGTATCCCCAAACGATACTGCGGAAGGTGCATTATGAAACGCCCATCCCCTTCGGCCAGGATCGCCTCATCCCCATATGGGTAGCCACGCTCGCCGTCCAACAGAAGAGGCGGACCGTTAATTTCGAGAGCGCCGCGCAGATGCTCGACTTTTTTCACTTGTCGAAGGACGGCCGTCACTATCGGCGAATCGTCCAAGCATTTCAGCGAATCTTCGCAGCCACCATCTTCTTCGGAACCGACGATCACTCCGAAGGCAGTCGCCTGGCCGACTGGGCGCGTTTGCACTTTTTTGACGAGGTTCATCTTTGGTTCCACGACCGTGATCAGCCTGCGCCCGTGCACGACGCTGCCGAGAACACAATCACGCTCAGCGAGGCATTCTACAACGAGATCGACGCCCATCGGATCCCTGTGGAGCGAGAGGTCGTAGCCGCCCTTGCGCACGCACCGGGGATACTGGACTTCTGCATCTGGCTCGTTTGGAGGAGTTGGACAGTGAATGGATGCCCGGCCTACGTACCACTATTTACGGCCCAGGGGCTTTGTTCGAAGTTGGGCACCAGAGAGTACCCCGCGCGGCGCTTTCGACAACTTATTGGCCAGTGGCTGCGCCGGGTCAAAGCGCTGTGGCCGGAGTGCCCCGCTGAAATCGCGCCAGACGGTAAGCGCCTTCTCGTCAAGTCCTCGAAAGGCTGCGCGGCCATCACCGTTGTTAGGCCGTAACCGCGCGCCAATCTACCTTGGCGCTCGCGATGACGACGATGTCCGGGCAATTGGGTTTGGTTCGGACTGCCGTTGCGAATTCGACGATAAACTCCATGCAACTGCCCGTTAATGATGCAAATCTGACGGGATTATGGGCAGCTCTCGAATCGGACTTGCCAATTTTGTGGGAAAGGTGCGAGAACCAAGGCCCTGACACGGTGGACACAGGCGCGCGGTGGATGGGGGGCCAAATCCACACCTGGCGGATCTGTCGGCAGGCCAGTACTTACAAACCGGTGATCTGGTGCCTGTCTCGCAGTCGGCTTTCTGCTGGAGGGACAGGTTGGAAGGTGGTATCTGAACCGGAAGCGTCTTTTCGCTGTGCTACAGAGTGCGACAAGAACCTCTATCTTGAGCGTAGCGGAGCCATGGTTTCGCGAAATTCTTTAGGGCGGGGGATGGTGATGCTTCCGCCGCCGACAAGGATTACACCCCGTTGCTTCCAATCGCTGAGGATGCGGCTAACGCTTTCGCGTGACGAGCCAATGTTGCGAGCGATTTCTTCATGCGTCATGTGCAAGGTGATCCGCAGACCGTCCGCGGTCGCCTGTCCGTGCTTGTCCGCCCATCCGAGAAGGAATTGCGTGAGTTTGGCATGCGTATCCGGCGCGAGCGCCAGCATCCGCGTCTGCTGCCACGCCTTATTGATTTCCATGCTGAGATGCTTGGCCACACGCAGCGAAACATCGGGATGAGCACGCATCAACTGAAGAAACGACAACCGAGGCAGGAAACCCACCTGACTGGGACACAACGTTTCAGCCGTGACCGGGTAAGCTTCATCGGCAATCAGAGAGCTTAGGCAGAGCACTTCCCCCGGCTCCACGATTCGCAGCGTGAGGCTCTGTCCCTCCGCAGAGTTCACGTAGAGCTTTGCCTGGCCAGCGCAGATGAGGAAGAGCCCGCGAGTCGGTTGTCCCTCAACAAACAATAGGGCTCCCTTGGGATAAAAAGTGGTTTGGCGAAGAGTATTAAGCGTGGTCAGCGCGGCGTGGGGGAGTTGGCAGAATAATCCAGCGTCCTTTGTGACACATCCAAAGCAGTTGTCGATGACCTTCAAATTGTAGGGGCCGCGTGGTGCAGCATCAGACATGTGGTCACCTTGGCTGACGCTATTATGTTGCAAGACGCAACGTCCAACCTAGCGAAAAAATCAACAAATAGCGATTATTGGCGGTAATTAAGTCAGAAAGCCGTCGTCAATCGGTCTTAATGTCCATTATCGCGACTTCTTTGTGACGCGCATCACAACGCGTGTGGTTGCCCATCACTGACCCCACCCCTTGCTTCAACTTATCCTCCACCCATGGTGCAGTTACTGTTCGAGGCAAAAGGCTCCCGATGTCACCTGTTGATCGGGGTAATTGCAAAACCGCAGGTATCTCGAATTCGAGGTGAAAAGATGAAGAAGAATTTCCACCAGATTATTGCACTCAGCTTTCTGTTGCTTAGCTTCGGTGCAGTGGCGCTTGCCGGGGAAATCAAAGGCAAAGTCGAGGTCCATGGTATTCGGTCGGCCCAAGACATCGCCGTCTATGTTGACGCCATTTCCGGCAAGACGTTCACTCCTCCAGCGAGCGCCCCGGTCGAGGACCAGAAGCACATGACGTTTGTGCCGCACGTGCTCGTCGTCATAAAAGGCACAACGGTGCAATTCTTGAACAGCGATCCGGTGGGGCACAACGTTTACTGGCCCTCGATAGACCGCAACAAAAAGCTTGCTCACAACATGGGCACCTGGCCGCAGGGTCAGCAGAAGTCGTTCACGTTTAACGACCTCGGGGTCGCCCCGCTGCTCTGCAACGTGCACCCGGAGATGTCCGGATATGTGGTGGTCGTTCCCACCCCTTATTTCGCCGTGACCGACAAAGATGGAAGTTTTGACATCAAGGATGTTCCCGACGGCAGTTACACGCTGAAGACGTGGAGCGAGGCGGGTAAGCCGACATCGCAAACCGTGTCGGTCGCGGGTGGATCGGCCACCGTCAACATCACCGTGACGAAATGATTCACTGAGAAGACCTGGCGAACGCGCGGTCGGAACAAGATTTTGAACTGCGAATCGAGTGGAGCAGCAATTTGAGTGAGCAGCGGACAAAACTCGTTGACTTGGACTGGCTTGAGTCGAACTTCCCCTGCATGCAGGCCTGTCCGGTTCACACGCAAGCCGGCCGCTACGTGGCGCTGATCGCGGAGGGCCGGTACGAGGAAGCCTACCGTTACGCGCGTGGTCCGAACCCGCTCGCCTCGATCTGCGGCCGGGTTTGCGGCCACCCTTGCGAAACCGCCTGCCGCCGCGGCAAGTTTGACACACCCATTTCCATCCGGGCGCTTAAACGGTTTGTTACGGAGCGCCACGGGCCCGAATCGCGCAACCCCGTGGATCTCCACACCGAGAAGCCCCGCGTGACTCACTCGGAGCGCGTGGCAGTGATTGGTTCCGGGCCGGCGGGCCTTGCGGCCGCCCACGACCTCGCCCTGCGGGGTTATCCCGTCACCATTTTTGAAGTTGCCCCAGTTCCCGGTGGCATGTTGCACCTGGGGATTCCGGAATACCGCCTGCCGCGCGACGTGGTGCAGGCGCAGGTTCGGGAGATTCTTGCGCTGGGGCCGGACTTGCGCCTCAACAGCCGCCTGGGCGACTTCTCCCTCGACGACCTGCGCGCAGAAGGCTTCAAGGCCATTCTGTTGGCCATCGGACTGCACCGCAGCCGAGAACTGATGCTTCCGGGCCGCGACCTCGACGGCGTCATCACCGGTACAGATTTCCTGCTCAACGCCAACCTCGGCTATCGCTTTTCCATTGGGAGCAGCGTGGTGGTGATCGGCGGCGGCAACGTGGCGATCGACGTAGCTCGCACGGCCCTGCGCCAACAGCAATCCCAAACCCTCGACGCACTCAGCAAATCCCTGCTTCCTGACCGGCTCTCTGACTCGGAGCGCGATGTAGCCATGAAGGAGTTGATGGATGTTACCCGCACCGCCCTCCGTTTGGGCGCGCGGGAAGTTCACATGGTGTGCCTGGAATCGCGCGCCGAAATGCCGGCCTTCGAGGAAGAGATTGACGAGGCGCTCGACGAAGGCCTGAAAATTCATCCTTCGCGCGGCCCCCGGGGGTTTGTCGGTAAGAACGGGAAGCTGACCGGGCTCGAGACAATTCACTGCACTTCGGTATTCGACTCCCAGCATCGCTTCAATCCTGCTTTCGAACCCGGAACTGAGAGCGTTCTCGATGTCGATACCGCGATCCTGGCCATCGGGCAGACCTCCGACCTCTCTTTTCTGAAGCCGCAGGATGGAGTGGAAACCACGCGGCAGGGAACAGTGAAGATCGATCCCGACACGCTCAAGACCACGGCGCCAGGCGTTTTCGCAGCGGGCGACATCGCCTTTGGCCCGCGCCTGATCATCAGCGCTGTGGCTGACGGCAAGAAGGCCGCGGAGGAAATCGACCGATACCTGCGGGGCGCCGAGTGGAAGCCCCAACCGCGCTATGTGCAGATTACGGTGCTCGACCATCATCAGATGCCGGCGGGCTACGACGAATACTCGCGGCTCACCGTCCCCACGATTCCGCTGGAACGCCGCACGGGCGTGGCGGAAGTGGAAATCGGTTACACCGAGGAGCAGGCTCGCGAGGAAGCTTCCCGCTGCCTCAAGTGCTGGATCAATACGATTTTCGACGGCAACGAAACCAAAGGCTCGGAGTGCATTCTTTGCGGCGGCTGCGTGGATGTCTGCCCGGAAAATTGCCTGCAACTGGTGCCTCTCAGCCAACTGAGCAAACCCATTGTGGATATTCCACAAATCCCCGAGCATGTCCGAACAGACCCAATCACATTCCAGCACCTGACGCTCGACGAACTTCCCGCCGCGGAAGGCTCCATGATGGTGAAAGACGAAACCATCTGTATCCGCTGTGGACTGTGCGCGGAGCGCTGCCCGGCACACACCATCACCATGGAGAGTTTTGAGGTCTTTGACCACGACCCTGAAGGCGCACAGGAAGAGACCACGGAGAGTCAATATGTCCGATGAGCCCAAGGCTCCGGGAAAGCCGGAAGAAAACAAGGCGGTAAGCCGGCGCGATTTCTTCAATGAAATCGCCGGTGGGGCCCTGACCATTGCTGGGCTAGGGGCCGCCGTGGTCACCGTGAAGTATGCGTCGCCGAATGTTCTGTTTGAGCCGCCCACCACTTTTCGCGCCGGCTCGCCGGACGACTACCCGGTGAATTCCGTGGCCTACCTTCAGGACCAGCAGGTCTACATCGTACGCACGGATAAAGGAATGTGGGCGCTATCCGCTGTGTGCACGCACCTGGGCTGCATCACGCAATGGAAGCCGGAATCCGACCAGATCGCCTGCCCGTGCCACGGGAGCAAATTCCAGAGAACGGGAACCGTGCAGGCCGGTCCAGCTCCGCGGCCGCTTCCTCATTTTTCGCTGCTGCTGAGTGAGGACGGTTCTCTGGTGGTCGACAAGCTCGAAGTTGTGAAGGAAACAGAGATTTTGAAAGTCTGAGGACGCATGGCCACAACCGCCTGGACCCATCAACGGCTCGAACAGCTTCGGCAAACCCGCGTCTGGCGCTCCATCTTTCGGCGTGGGCCGGCGCGCACCAATCGCACCCGCAGCCTGGCGATATTCGGGAACCTTGGGCTGCACATGATGCCCGTCAAGGTGCGCCAAAAATCCCTGAGCGTCAGGGCCACCTATTACCTCGGGTCGATTTCGTTCTTCCTCTTCGTCGTGCTGGCAATCACCGGCGTATTGCTGATGTTCTATTACCATCCCGCCGTTCCGGACGCCTATCGCGACATGAAAGACCTGATTTACGTGGTCTCGAATGGAGTGTTTCTGCGCAATCTTCACCGCCTCGCGGCTCAGGCGATGGTAGTGGCGGTGTTCTGGCACATGTTCCACGTTTTCTATCGGGGTGGGTACAAGCCTCCGCACGAGTTCAACTGGGTGATTGGCGTGGGCTTGTTGATGGTCACTCTTTTCCTTAGCTACACCGGCTACCTGCTTCCCTGGGATCAACTGGCCTTCTGGGCGATCACGGTGGGGACGAACATCATCAGCTACGTTCCCGTGCTGGGGCGGCCCATTCGTTTCCTGTTGCTTGGCGGCCACATCATTGGGCAAAACGCGCTGTTGCGTTTCTATGTTCTTCACTGCGTGATCCTTCCTTTGGCTGCAGTGGGCCTGATCGGGATGCATTTCTGGAGAATTCAAAAAGATGGCGGACTGACGGTGCGAGACGATCATGAGTGAAAAGAATACCTACGAAGTTGGCTTAAGCTCCGATGCCCTGCGGCAGCCTCGGCGCATTGTCTTCATCACACGCAAAACCTCCGCCAAGGTCAAGGAGGAGACAGGCCCGCAGCTCATGTCTTTCCCCCACGTCATTCTGCGGGAAGCCATTGCGTTTCAATTACTTGCCATAGTCTTGGTAGCTTTGGCCCTTTTCTGGGATGCGCCGCTGGAGCAACTCGCCAACCCGCTGCTGACTCCCAACCCTGCCAAGGCCCCGTGGTATTTTCTGGGCCTTCAGGAATTGCTCCACTACTTCCCGCCGCTCGTCGCCGGAGTTCTGCTTCCCACGCTGGTGGTGCTGGCGCTCGTCGTCATCCCTTACTTTGACGTGAATATCGAAGGCGAGCCGCTCTGGACGCATCGCGGCCCCCGGCGGTTGCAGATCTATGTAGGAATTTTCACCGCACTGTTTGTTTTGCTCGCCCTCTACGACGCGTGGACCGTGCTGGTTCCCACGGCGGTAATGGGAGCACTCGGCCTCGTTCCTTATTTCAATCCTACCAGCGACTCGCGGGTGCAGAAATTCCTGGGGTCGCGGCCGCTGCCGTGGTGGGTAATGACCTGGTTCATCGTCGTTGCCCTGACGCTCACGACCGTCGGGACTTTTTTCCGGGGGCCGGGTTGGTCATGGGTCTGGCCTTGGAGATGAAATGCCTGCTGAAGAGATGGGAAAAGTCACAAAACGCCTGCGCTTGATCTTCGCGGTTTCGAGCGTGGTATTCGTTATCGTCCTCGCCATCTCGCCGGTTCGCGACCATCTGACTGCCTGGAGACGCTACGAAAGGGATTACGTCCGCTTCGCCGAGTCGCGTCCCGACACCAAGCGCCTGCTGGCGGACTTTCGTCCGGAGATCGACCAGATCTGGATTCCGCAGATGCAGGTGGTTGACCGCTGCACGACGTGCCATCAAGGCATTTCGCGAGCCAGCCTCGCGGACGCTGCCGTGCCGCAACCCTTCCGCGCGCATCCGGCCATTCCCCATCGTGTGCGGGACTGGGGATGCGTGGTTTGCCATCGCGGCCAGGGCCTCGCCACGGAAGTGCGCGACGCCCATGAGACCACACTCGCGTGGGAGCAGCCGATCCTGTCGGTCCGCTACATCCAGGCTTCTTGCGGGGTTTGCCATCGCGCTGAACTGCCCCAGACACCGCGCCTCGACCGGGGCCGCAAGCTTCTTGCCACGCTCAGTTGCGTGGGCTGCCACCATCTGCAGGGTGTGGAGCGGCCGCCCATGCTGGCTCCTGACCTCACGAACATCGGAACTAAGGTCAGCCGCGCATGGATTTATAAGTGGCTGAAGGATCCCCGCACTCTCACCGCGAGCGACGGCAGCGTGCTGGTGAATGGCTACGTCAGTGAAGACGAGCCGCGCATGCCCAAGTTCCGGCTGAACGATAAGGAACTTCAGGCTCTTTCCGGCTATTTGAGCACGCTGGCCGGCGAACCGATTCCTGCCTACAAGTTTGATGCGAAGACCGTGGCCGCGTGGGAGAAGCGGCCTGACCTTGTCGATCAAGGCGAAACGCGCTTCCGCCAGATGTTCTGCACCACCTGCCATTCGTTGGCGGTCACCCGTGCGGGGGAAACCAAGTTGATCGGCGGCGACATTGGGCCGGAACTCACCAAAGTGGGAAGCAAGGTGAATCCCGGTTGGCTGACTGCCTGGTTGCGCAATCCGCAATCGTATTTGCCCCATTCCCAGATGCCGCGTTACCAGTGGTCCGACCAGGATCTCTATCTCGTCTCGCAATACATTGCCGCCAAGCTCACCGATCCTGCTCTGCTCAGCGACCTACCGCAGTTCCCCGCGCCTGCTCCTGATGAAGTCCAACTTGGCCGGCGTTTATTCGCAGAAAAAGGTTGCTCCAGTTGCCATGCCATTAAGGGTGTGGCGCCACAGACCGACTTCGGCCCCGACCTTGCCAGCCTGGGCGGCAAAACCGTATCGCAACTGGAATTCGGCAACTCCAAGATCGCACGCACACCGGTCGCCTATATCGAAGCCAAGATCACCAATCCCGTTTCGGTGAATGTGGCGGCACGCATGCCGCAGTACTCGCTCGCCCCCGGCGATCTGGACGCACTCACCACGGCGCTGTTGAGCATGACGGGAAAATCCTCCACGGCAGGCTTGGAGAGCCTGATTCTCCCTGCGCCCCAGCCACAGTTTCGCCCCGCCGGAGAGTTCGGCAACCTCTTCGAGCGCTACAAATGCTACGTCTGCCATCGGTTTAACGGTTACGGCGGAACGCTGGCGCCCGATCTGACCAACGAAGGCAGCCGCGCGCGGAAGAACTGGATTGCCGATTTCCTGAAGAATCCGCAAACCCTCCGCCCCACTCTTACTTTCCGCATGCCGCAGTTCAACATGACCGATGAGGAGGTTTCAGTTCTCGCGGATTACCTCGGCATGGTCATGCAGACACCCACGGTGAATCTGGCCGGCGTCGATTCCAAACAATTCACTCCGCAAATGGCAAGCCTGGGTAAGCAACTCTACGAGGTGAAGTATCAGTGCCAGTCTTGCCACACCATCGGGTCGGCGGGTGGCTACGTCGGCCCCAACCTGACGAACGCCGGCAACTGGATCAACGCTGCGTGGGCGGAGGAATGGCTCAAGAATCCTCAGGCTTTACAGCCTGAGGCGATTGAGCCCCACCGGGAATTCACTGACGAGGAGCGCACCGCCTTGACCGCCTATCTGATGACCCTTAAACAAAGCAGCCCAGCTCATGGTGGCGGCGGATCGGGGAAGGGACAATGAAAACTCCGCTGTCCAAATTCGCGAAGTCTTTCAGTGGTCAACTCGGCTCCGCCTTCCTCCGGGCGTTTGTAGCGCCGGGCTTTAGCCCGGCAGGTGCGACCGTAGCGCCGACCTTTAGGTCGGCACGTGCCGGGCTAAAGCCCGGCGCTACAAGGGCGCTCCTCCTGGCGGTCATCCTGTTTACCGGTTTGGCCACTTCTTGTCGGCAGAACCGCGCCGCGGTCGCGCCCGACCCCCTGGCGCGAGCTTACGACAGCGAGGCGGATTGGAACGATGCTTCCAAGGTGATTCCGCTCAATTATCAGCAGGCTCAAGGCAAGCGGGTGTTCTACCAATACTGCGTTTGGTGCCACGCAGATTCCACGCCCGCCGGCCCCTCGAACCGCTCGAACCTGACTCCCAATCCGCCATTGGCCAACGATGGCGCCACGCTGAACACTGCGAGCGACGACTTCCTGCGCAACGTCATCACGTTGGGCGGAGCCGCTGCGGGGAAGTCAGCTGCCATGCCCCCTTGGGGAAAGACGCTCAGTCAAGACGACATCGACGCGGTCATCTCTTTTTACCGCGCCATCGCTCAACCTCCTTACCAAGTTCCGGCGCGGCCCGGGCCCAAGTATTCGGTGAGGTAGAACGTATCGACGCTATGACGCGTAGGGGCGGTTCGCGAACCGCCCCTACCACCCAAACGAGGAGAGTGGAGATTGGTAGCGCGGACCTGTTCTAGAGGTCCGCGGCTTTCCCTGGTGCAGCGGGGACGAACCGCGGACCCCAAAAACGGGGGTCCGCGCTACATTTTCGGTTTTGGGGTGATTGCCCAAACGAGGAGATGGTTATGAAAAAAGGGATGATTTATTTGCTGGCGATGGTTCCCGCGCTTTCTGTCGCCTTTCTTGCCACACTGAATCCGACCAGCGTGCGGGCTGTTCCGAGCTATGCGCGCCAGACAGGGTTGCCGTGCAGTGGCTGCCACTATACACCTCCGGAGCTCAACCCGGCGGGACGAAAGTTCAAGTTGCTCGGTTACGTTGATAAAGATAAAGAGAAGCCCGGAACGGAAATCAAGGACGATTCAAAATCACATCATGCCGGGCTTGATCTTCTCTCCTCACTGCCACTTTCCGCGATGTTTGAAACCTCCTTGACCTCAACTAAAACCCCTCAGCCGGGGACCCAGAATGGCAGTTTTGAATTTCCCCAGGACGTGTCGGTGTTTCTTGCGGGGGCATGGGCAGACCACGTCGGCAGTTTTCTGCAAGTAACCTATGATGCCCAGGATGATCATTTCAGCATCGATAATACCGATATCCGCTACGCGAACAAGAGGAAGGTGGGCGGCAAGGACCTGGTTTACGGTGTGAACCTCAATAATAATCCCGGCGTCGAGGACCTTTGGAATTCTACGCCGGCATGGGGTTTTCCGTGGATCGCGAGCGATTCCGCACCCACTCCTACTGCCGCTCCCATCATTGCCGGCCCTCTGGCGCAGGACGTCGCCGGAATCGGCGGCTACGCCATGTGGGACGATCATCTGTATGTGGACGGAGCTATCTATCGCTCCGACCATGTGGGCAATCCTCAACCGAATTCCGGAAGCGGTCTCGGTTACAACATCCGAGGGGTTGCGCCCTATTGGCGTGTCGCCTGGCAGCAATTGACACCCAAGACACAGTATGAAATCGGCGGCTATGGAATGCACATGGAGTCGACCCCCGGCGCGGTCGTCGGTCTCGAAGATGGGTACACGGACTATGCCGTGGACTTCCAGATCGATCGAACGTTATTCAGGAAAGATGTGCTCTCCCTGCGCGGCACGTATATCCGCGAAAATTCAACTTTGGCCGCAACCTACGCTGCGATGGGAGCCCAAGTGAGCAACCACCACCTGGACACAATCTTCACCAATGCCGAATACCATTTCGGCAATCGCCTTTCTGGAACCTTCGGTTGGTTCGATACCGGGGGGACCGTGGACCCCTTACTGTATAGTGTGGCGACCGGCAGCGCCAATGGCGACCCTCGAGGCGCCGGGTATATCGCCAATTTCTCAGTTTTTCCGATGCAGAATATTCAGCTTGGCGTCCAATACACCGGATACACCCGTTTCAACGGCGCCGCGACCGACTATGATGGTGCAGGTCGCAACGCGAGCGGCAATAATGCCGTGTATTTGCTTGGGCGATTCATTTTCTGAATCGCGGCTAGTAGGGGCGGGTCTTGTGGTAGGCTTGTCCAAATTACGCCCCCGTTGCCGAGGAGCGACGTGCGGCTGCGCCGCTTGCTGTGCGGAAAGGCTGCGCCTTTCCGTTGCGGGAGTCCACTAATGAACCTCCTCCGCGCCGCCGGGAAGGCTATGCCTTCCAGGCGGCGCGGAGGAGGAGGGAATGGGTCCGATGAGCCGGAAAGGCAGAGCCTTTCCGCAGAGCAGGGGGCGAAGCCCCCTCAAACGCCATGATCGCTCGCTAATTTGGACAAGCCTGGGTCTTGTGCCCGCCCCCTTCGATCGGCCAGGCCGAGGTGGGGCGCCCACGAGGGGCCCCTACGTGCGCCCCCTCCGGCCGGAGAATGCGCCGACTGAGATGTCATTTCCATCCACGAGCCTCCAGAACGGCGATCGCGTTGCCATCGTCGGCGGTGGGCCTGCCGGTTCGTTCTTCGCCATCACTCTGCTTCGGGAAGCCCGACGCCTCAATCGACACCTGGACGTGGTCATCGTCGAGAAACGTGGCCCAGCCGACCAGGGCTCGGATGACTTTCAATGCAAGGGATGCAACTTTTGCGCGGGCCTTATCTCTCCGAGATTGAATCAGATACTTAGCGCGCAAGGTCTCGTCGTTCCCGATGAAATCGTTCAGGGGCACATCGACTACGTGTGGATTCACGGGCAGTGGAAGAACTTTCGGCTGCGAGTTCCGGAACACGCGCAGATGTACTCGGTATTCAGGGGCTCGTTACCGGGCAGAAGATTGGGCCGGCCAGCGGGATTCGACGGGTTCCTGCTCGGCGAGGCGGTGAAGGAGGGCGCGCGCATCCAGTATGGCGAGGTTCAGGCAATTACCTATGCCAAGTCAGGGATGCCCAACCTGACGGTTCGGGCGCCGTCTGGAGAGACAGTCGCACTCGATGCCAGCTTCGTGAGTATCGCGACCGGAATCAATGCGCACTGTGGCTTAGAGTATCGCGACGATGGGCTTGTTGCCTCTATCCGGCGCTTGAACCCGGCGTTCGTCCCCGGCAAGTCCCGAAAGACCCTCATCTTCGAACTCGACGTGGGTGAGGATTATCTCCAGCGCAATATGAACCGGGAGATCTACTTCATCGAGAGTGGCTCAAAACACCTGGCGCTTGAACATACGGCCCTCATTCCCAAGGGCAGATTCTTAACCGTCGCCATGATCGGCAAGTGCATTGACGAGGCGGTGCTGCCGCACGACACTCACCAGATCGTCCGCGATTTTCTTACGCTGCCGCAGGTTGACCGCATCTTGCCCGGCATCGCGGCAGCTCCACTCGCCTGCGCGTGCGCTCCCCGAATGGCCGTGACCACGGCAACATTTCCCTTCGGCGACCGGTTTGCCATCATCGGCGACGCGGTCGGGTCGCGGTTAAACAAAGATGGTCTGTACTCCACCCAAGTGACTGCCAGCCAACTGGCCGAGACCGTGCTCCATGAGGGAATCGACCAGCAGGCTCTCGCCCGGGGATACCGGAAGACCGTCAAATGGCTGGCGGCAGATAATCGCTTCGGACGGATGGTGTTTGCCGCGAGCCGGGTGGCATTCACCATGCCTGTGGTGAGCCGCATTGTGTACCAGGCGTTTGCCACGGAGTACAAGGTTCGAGACGAGCGGAGCCGGCCTCTGACCGGTGTGCTGTGGAAGATTGCAAGTGGCACGGCCGACTATGGGGAAGTGCTCCGGGAGATGTGCGGCTACGCCGTGCTGCGATCCTTTCTCAGCGGTACGGTGGTAACGCTCAGGAACGTGGCGTTCGAGCTGCTCTTCGGCCTGAAATGGGGGGAGTACGGACGGTACCCGACCGTGGTGCTGAAGGAGAAGCGCGAGGTCCTCAAGGACCAGCTTGCGTCAGGCCTGGGAATGGAGCTGGCCAACTCGCCTGACTTCGAGCGGATGTACGCGATCAAGATCCGAGGTTCGGAGGAAGAGATCATGGAGGAGTTGGCCAAGTTTGGCCAGCCCCATGCGAGGTTCGTCAAGCTGCGGTTCATCAACATTCGACAAGTCCACGGGGAGCCCAACGAGGCCGGATCGGTGATTGGATATCGAATACCTTTCGTCAGATTGGGCGCGAAACTGCGGCTAACCAAAAGAGTCGGGCTCGAAACTTTGCTCTATCAGGCCGACGAGCGGCTTGTGGACCATGCGAAACTCATCTTCAACGTGACGCCCACCAAGGACGGAAACCGTCGGCTCTCCATTTACACGGCGTTCGACTACAAGAGGGGCAAGGGCTTGGCGAGTCGGATGATGTGGAAGAGTGCCAGAATATTGTTCCCCGAGTTCGTACACGACGTCGTGTGGAACCATGCCCTGTGCACTATCAAGGAAGAGGTCGAGCGGAAGCACGACTACGCCCGGTAGGGTCGGGATTTCCCACACTACACGTTCCTGCACGCTTCACGACAACAATTCTACTATCAGCGGGAGTCGGCTCTTAGCTCAGCCGGCCAGGTTCTTAGCTTTTACGGGCGATTGCGAACATGAACGAAATGTAATTCCCTGGACATTCGACGTTCATGCTCTTCGGGTACGATAAATATGTGACGACAGAAGCAAGCACGTGGTCGTCTCAGGAGTTATCGATTCGTTCGCGCTGTGCATCCCGATGCTTCTCGTCCTTATCTTGTGGGGGTAGCATTGCGGAGGCGCAACAACCTGCAACCTCCGGGTCCCAGCCTTCAACAAATAGTGAGCCTGCCGCCGCGGATTCTGTCCAGCCTAAGAATGACCGCATTTTTGGAGTTCTTCCCAATTACCGGACGGTGGAGAATCCCAATATCCGCATGGCGCCGCTGTCGGCAAAAGGAAAATTCAAGCTGGCAATCGAGGATTCCTTTGATCCGTACGCATATGTGATCGCGGGAGCCTTTGCGGGATTTGGACAGACGAAGAACGACCCGAAATCCTGGGGAGAAGAAAGTTGGGGCCCCTTCACTAAACGCTATGCGGCCTCATTCGCCGATCAGACCAGTGAAAATATCATGACCGAAGCCGTGGTTCCCTGGTTGCTAAAGGAAGACCCTCGCTATTTTCGTCTGGGAACGGGCGGCTTTTTCAAGCGCACCGGGTATGCGGTAAGTCGCATCTGGGTGACGCAGACCGATGCGGGTCACAGAACCTTTAACTTCTCTGAAATCCTGGGCGCCGGGGCCTCAGCCGGAATCTCCAATTTCTACTACCCGAAAGAAAACCGGACCCTGTCCAACAACCTTAGCCAGTGGGGGGTTATGGTGGGAGAAGACACGTTTTTCAATCTGCTCAAGGAATACTGGCCGGATATTCACCACAAAATGTTCAAGAGATAGCCTCCGCCAGATCCTGATCCCGCAATGGGACTTGGCGGCTATGCGGCGCCTGGTGAGAAATGCACAAATCACTGTACTGAATATGACCCGGCAAAGTGGAGTTTGGTTCAATCAACCCCTTGGTATGGTCGTCGCCTTGGTGGTTTCCGTGGCGGCCGCTTGGTCACTTCCCCCGACGCAGGATTTGAAAGGCGTCGGTGGTGAGCGCGAAAGGTTTGCCCATCGCCGCCGCCCTCTGCACACTCAAGGGGGTTGGCTTGCCAGCGGAGGGAATCGGTGTGACCACCAACGAGCGGGGGGAATTTGATTTTCCCGGCCTGGAACCCGGTCAGTACGACTTGGTGTGCGTAGCGGTGGGGCACCTGGCGGCAAGCCAGAATGCCCTCAAAGTGACTTCGGAGGCCCCGACGCCTTTGCAAGTCGTCTTGCCGGAACCGGAAAAGCTTCGGCAGAGCATCGAGGTTCATGAAACGGCAAGCCCTCTCGCCACGGAAAGTACTCCTTCCACCGGTCATGTGAGCTCGCAGCAACTCTATACTTTGCCCTTGGTGCAAGAACAATTCCTGGCGGCTTTGCCTCTGGTACCGGGAGTTGTGCGCTCCCCCGATGGAAAGATCAACATCAAGGGCTCGACGGAAGGCCAGAGCATGCTGCTGGTTGATAACACCGAAATGGTGGATCCCATTACCGGCAGCTACTCGATCGACCTTCCTCTCGATGCCATCGAGTCGGTGGACGTGTCCAAGGCGCCTTACAATGCCGAATACGGACACTTTTCCGGAGGTCTGACCACCGTTGTGACCAAACCTCCTTCCAGCAAGTGGGATTTTCAATTGTACGATGTCGTGCCCTCGTTCCGGGGTGTAAATGGGCACATCGAGGGCGTCGATGGCAACACCCCTCGCGTCAGGTTTACCGGGCCGCTGGACGGTGACCGCCTGACCATGTCGGAATCCTTCTCCTACTTCATGACCAAGCAAGTTGTGCGCGGACTGCCTTGGCCAAAAGATCAAACCATTCACCAGGGCTTCAACTCCTTCACCAATTTCCAGTACGTCGTTTCCTCGCAACACCTTCTGACGTTCAATGTGCACGTATTTCCTGCCCGTCAGGAATTCGCGGACATCAACTCACTGGTACCGCAAAGCGCCTCCTCGAACTACGGCCAGCGCGGCTTTTCCCTTGGCCTGAAAGACCGGCGCGTGTTCGCCTCAGGAGGGCTTCTCAGTACCACGTTCCAGTACACTCGATTTTCCAGCTACGGCCACGGGCAGGGAATCGCTGACATGCAGGTCACGCCCAACGGCTGGGGAGGCGACTTCTTCAACGCTTACACCCGCACCGCCGACAAGGGTGAGGCGCGGGAGACCTATCAATTCCCGCAATTTAATTGGCACGGAAAGCACGAGTTGAAAGTCGGGGGCGACGCCGTCTATCGGACTTTCCGCGGCGCAAGCCGCTCGATGCCGGTCAATGTTCTGAGGGCGGACGGCTCGCTGGCGGAGCAAATTGCTTTTAGCGGGCCGGGAACGCTGGACGCGCATGATACGGAAGTCGGTGTTTTTGCCCAGGATCACTGGGCGTTCGGTGAGCGGTTTGCACTCGACGCTGGCTTGCGCTTTTCCGGGCAAACCCTGGGAACGGCAGCGGCCATCGCGCCTCGATTGGGATTTGAATATGCCCCGGGCAAAAACAACCGGACGATTTTGCGCGGCGGGAGCCGGTGTGTTCTACGCCGGCATGCCTCTCCTGGGCGGCAGCTTTACCGGCAACCCTAACCGCATCATCACCCTTTTTGATCCGCAGGGAAATCCGCTGGGACCGCCCGTGACTCTACAGAATGTTTACGCGCTTGTAGAGGATAAGGGATTCCAGATTCTACCTCCGGGCCAGGACCTGGACAGCACACCCTACGACGTGACCTGGAATGCTAGAACTCGACCGCGAGATTGGGTCGCGCGTCACCCTTCGGCTCAGCTATCTCGCCAGCCGCACCTATAATCTGTTCGTCGCAGGGCCGCAGCAGTTGCCCGGGACCAATCCACTTCTCCTGATGACCAACACCGGGGGCTCGCGCTACCAGGAATTCGAATCCACCGTGCGCTATCGTACCAGCAAGTTTGCCGACCTCAATTTTTCTTACGTTCACAGCTCCGCGCGTGGGGACCTGAACGTTCTCTCTCAGGTGTATGTACCGTTCGAACAACCGGTCATCCGGCCCAACTTTTTTTCGGCTTTGAACTCCGATGTTCCGGATCGATTTGTAACTTGGGGACAATTCCAGCTTCCGTGGAAGATTACCGCCAGCCCGGTGCTGGACGTTCATACCGGGTTTCCGTATTCGGCGGTCGATGTGCTGCAAAACTACGTGGGCCAGCCCAACAGCCTGCGACTTCCCACCTTCATGTCCATTGACCTTAAACTCTCCAAGGACTTTCGCATTCCCTTCCTGCCCTGGGTGAGGAACCACACCCTACGCGGAGCCATCGGCATTTATAACGTCACCAACCACTTGAACCCGCGCGACGTCTACAACAACGTCACCTCGCCTTATTTTGGGCACTTCGCCGGCCCCCAGCACAGGACCTTCGAACCGTTCCTGGATTTGGTGTATTGAGGTTGGCGAATCGAATTCGTGCTAGCCCTTGTGCATTCGACACGGGCCTGCAATCTGTGTTGGGGCCATCCTTCTTCTCCTGAAGAGCATCATAATGTTCCTGCCAGAACAGGGTTAATTCCGGAGGTCTTCATATATGGAAAAGCGGACGTGTACGTTCGCCCCGTCAGTATCCTTGGCCCTCCTTTGTTGCTACGTGCAGGGCGGTTTTGCTCAAAACCCACCCACGGCTCCAGATTTGCTACCTCTGACCGTCCAAGTAGGAACGCCCCTTCAAATCGCTTTGACCAAGAAAGTTCCCGTCAAACATGCCGGTGTTCCCGTCGAGGGAAAGGTGGTCGAGAATGTCTACGTGTTTGACCACCTGGTGATTCCTGCGGGTAGCCGGGTGATGGGGCAGGTAACTAAGGTGGACAGCGCTCCGCGTAAACAGCGAGCCCTTGCCATCGCCAACGGCAACTTCACGCCCTTGCGGCACGCGCACGTAGATTTCAACACCCTGGTGGAGGCTGACGGGAAGCGCATCCCCTTGCAGACTAACGTGTTGCAGGGTGCGCCCAGCATGGTTCATATGGTCGCGGGCGGAAACGAAAAGAAGAAAAAAGGACGCGTGGCGAGCAAAGTGGAAGAGGTTCATCAGCAGGTCTTGAATCAAGAAGAGGCAGCGATCAACAATGTGACCGCGCCGGGCAAGGTGCAGCGGCTGAAGGCGGCGCTGTCAGCAAGATTGCCCTACCATCGGCCGTCTTTGCCGGTGGGCACAAACTTCACCGCTGAACTCAAAACGCCTTTGACCTTTGGTACCGAAATTCCCCCCGCCCAACAATTGGAGAAAATGGGAGGGTCTATACCACCTGGAAGCCTCGTTCACGTCCGCTTGGTTTCGCCCCTGAGTTCAGCGACCGACCATCGGGACACTCCGGTTCGCGCGGTGGTATCACAACCTCTCTTTTCCTCTGACCATACCCTGATCCTCCCGGAAGGCGCGCGGCTAAACGGGACCATCACGGAAGCCGTTCCTGCCCGTCTATTCGGCCGGAATGGACAACTCCGCTTTACGTTTCGGCAGTTAGAGCTTACTCCCGGCGCAACCCGCAAGGTAGAAGCCAGCCTGCAAGGAATCGAGGCTGATTCAGCGGGTCACTTGCAGCTCGATGCCGAAGGCGGCGCCCATGCCGTAACGCCCAAGACAAACTACGTCATGCCCGCCATCGACGTCTTCCTGGCGGCCACTTCTCTGGATCTCGACGAAGGGCGCGGAATCCACGGGGGCGCTGTGGGCCAAGGCGCGGACTATGGCGGAGCAACCGTAAGGGGTGGAGCAAGTCTGGGATTCGTGGGCGCCGTGGCCAGCCTGCTGGCTCATTCCCGTCCGGTCAGCGCTGGATTCGCCTTCTATGGCGCGGGTTGGGCGGTCTATACTCACTTTGTGGCGCGTGGCGTGGACGTGGTCTTCCCCAAGAACACTCCGATGGAGATTCGCTTCGGTACGCACGATGGCTCAGCACCGGCTCATTCCGGCAACAACTTTGTTTCGCAGGTTGTGAAACCCGACAAGACCTCCTGACCATTTACTGTTTTGCGCTGTCTTCGCTTTGGCGGAATGTTGTGGGGTGAATATGCGCGCTGTCTTGTGGATCATTATCGGCCTAACGGTACTGCCATCGGCCGCTCTCGCGCAAACCGACGAGATCCAGGTCTATGATGCGGAGATCGAGCCGCCGGGTATATTCAATCTCATGGTCCACAGCAACTTCACGCCCGCTGGACGGACTGTCCCCGTCTTCCCTGGAGCCATCATCGCTGATCACTCGTTCAACGGAACTGCCGAATGGGCCTACGGCGTGACGCCCTGGATGGAGCAGGGACTCTATCTTCCCGTGTACACGATTTATTCGATGAACCACGCCACAACCATCAACGGCTTTAAAATCCGCGAGCTGTTTGTCCGGCCCCACGCTCACGACCACACATTCTTTTACGGGCTCAATTATGAGTTCAGCGTCAACGCCCTTTACTGGGAGGACCGACGCATCAGCTCCGAGATCAGGCCGATTATCGGGCTGCACTTGCATCCCTGGGATTTCATTTACAACCCGATTGTCGACACCGACTTTACGGGAGGTTTCGGCAACCTCCAGTACAACCCCGCCGGGCGAATCGCCTACAACCTGAATGACCGGTGGGCTGTCGCCGCGGAAGAGTACGACAGCTTCGGCCCACTCCGCCGCTTTGTACCCTACAGCCAGCAGTTTCACGAAATCTGGGCCGTCATGGATCACTCCAGCAGCAAGTTTCTCGGCCTCGCGGTCGAAGCCGGCATTGGGTTTGGTTTGACTCCAGGCTCCGACAAAATAACGCTCAAGTTGATGCTGTCACGCAACCTGAATGCGCACGCCTGGCGACCCTAAGTTTGCGGGTTAGGGGTTAGCAGCCTGTGGTGGAAACGGTCTGATCCGCGAGAAGCGTCGCGACCGGGAAATAACGGAGGGCCGCCTTCGAGAATTTTTAACAGCTACTTCGGCTGCGGCAGAGTAGGCTGTCCAGCCAGTACCGCCGTGACCGAATTGGGAAGCTTGTCCGCATTCGCCAGCATCAGCGAGATCTGCCACATCTGGGTTTCGGACAGGCTCTGCTTGAAACTCGGCATTCCCGTCAGCCGAATTCCATTCGCCACTTTCCAGAATGTTTCGCCGGGCGGATCGTCGGTGACGCCCTTCCCATGGAATAACTCCGGCGGTATGGGAAACTCTCCGCGCGCGATCGCAGTTTTCTCTTTCCCCGGAACCCCATGGCACACAGCGCAATTGGTTACATACTCACGCGCGCCGGCAAGGTAATTGGCTTCATTGGCCTCAATCGGGACCGTCTTCGGCATTTCCTTTTGCAATTTCGCATGCAGTGCCATTTTCGCCAGCTTTTTTTCAAATGGCATGGGGCTCGAGGCGGTGGCCACGGGCGCAAAGCCTCCTGCGAAGTATGCGTACCCTCCCCCGATGATACAAACAAGGGTTACGATTACACCTGCCACGAATTTTCTCATCTCTGGCCTCTTGTTTTGGACTTGCGAAAAAACCTGCGTCCGCCGCTTGAGACTCAGAACACTGCCCGAATGCTTCTCAACAGGTACGAGCGGCTCGTAATTCTTCTATCGCCGTTGTTAGCATGTGCCAACCAGAACGGAAGAACACGCGTGCCAGCCCTTTACATCGGATGCCAGGTCAGGTCAACGCGCACTGGAATCTCGTTCTTGATGGGCATCGTCAGGAGCGACGGTGGGTCGATCTTGAAGTCGCTTAGCTTTGCCGGAATTGTTCCCGTGATCCGGGTCTCGTTTCCTTGCACCACCCGTTGGAATGGAACCTGCTTGTACTGGACGGTTTGGCCGGCGAACTGGATCTCCAGATCAAGATTGATCGTCGCTGATGTGGAAGCCGATTCGGGCATGCGGGTGCGCACGGTCACGAGGGGAAATTCCGCGCCGCGCGTCACTTGCAGCATGTGAAGATCACGGTTGCTGTCACCCGAATCGAATGACTTCACGGGCACCGCAATCAGAAAATCACATTGTCCGTCGTGGCAAACGCCCTTGCCCTCGCGCCGCATGGCTGACGCCCTCGAACTGGTGCAGCGGGTGAGACACATGATAGGTGAGAGTGCTTTGATCAAGCACCCATTGGCTATCCGCTCCGGCAAGGGCGGGAGGTGATAGCAGCCAGAAGCCCTATCAGTAGTTTTCCAAGCATAAGCCCTCTTTAGAATTTAAAAGATACGGATGCTACCGCCAATCCAAACGCCGCTCCCGTCACGATGGCCACCGGCCCGTGCAACGAGGCGATCCCGTGAACCTTTTCCCCCCGGTCTCTTTTGAGCGAAAGCCATCTCCCCCAGGATGGGCGTCAGGACCATCCCCGGACCATGAATCCAGGCCAGGGTCTTGTGCAGGCGGATGGGCCCGCGGGTTTGGTGCCGGGTATCTTGGGCGCCCGGATGGCAAAGTAAGCAGTCGTGAAATACAATCCCACCGTCGCCGTACCCAGAGCGGCATGCAGGTCACGGCTGGTGCTGCTGGTCTGCTTTCCGCCGGCGAACGCGGAAGTGATGAGCGTGGCGGCGAAGGGATCAATCGTTATCAAACCGAGCCGTTGATGGACCTTGAGCATGTGCGTCCGTCTGTCAAGCAGTGCCTGGGCCTGGGCATTGCCCTTGGCCTGAGCCGGAGTGATGCCGAGATCCTCCAGCGAAGGCTCCGGCGGGTTATTGGAAGGGCTCGGCGCCGGCTTCTGAGCCGGCTCGGCGGTTGTATTGCTTTGGGTTTGCGCGTCCGCCTCGAGCTCGCAATTCTGGACGACCGTCCATGGTCCGCTGATCTTTGCGGCAGGGATTTCGACGACCTTGTAACCGGGAGACTCGAACGTCAAACGGTAGTTGCCCGGCGGCAGACTAAACCTATAAGTGCCGTCCGTCCCCGTGGCCGCAGGTAGCACTTGGCCAGTGTCTACGCTGGTCGCCGTGACCATGGCAAACGCCACCGGGGCGCCAGGTCGGATCGGTCACCGTGCCTATCAATTCTCCCAGTCCCCTGCGCCATCAGCGACGGGGCCAATATCAGCGAATAGAAAAACGCCAGCGAGAGCCGGCGACACAAGCGCGCCTGCGGTGTGGGATATTCGCTAGCATCCGCACCTCCGTTTATTCACTTCATTGAACCCACTCAGGCGAGTACCCGGTAAACCTCGCGCTCCGCCCCCGAGATTGTGTGCCCGCCGAAAGGGAGTAAACGGAAAAACTTCATTCGCGTGCTCATCGCTCGAACCTCCGTCGGGCTCTCGCCGCGTGTTCGTAAGAATCAGGATAGCGCAGCTTTTCCCAACTTTTGCGGGCATTTGCGAACATGAACAAAATGTAATTCCCCGGACATTTCGTGTTCATGCTCCGCGAGTCGCGGTGAGTGCACGACGACGGGAGCAGGCCGAAGTGGTGCGAAAGCGAAATCAGGCAAGGATGCAAATCGCGCGCGGGGAATCACGGCCCAAAGGCTCGGCTCCGCCTACCACTATCCCGAAGCACCGTGGCATCCGGATGATGTCGAGGTGTCTTGACTCAGAGGGAAACTGTACGTTACCGTCGTGAGTTGCGATCGGTGTTTGCGGCTATTGATCACACGTCAAATGGGGGTTGTCACTAATCGTTCAGGCAGGGGCCATCTCACTAACCGGCAATGACAGCGTAACCGTGGCACCCCCGCTCGGGCGACCGGAAATCTTCACGGTCCCGCCATGGGCCTGGGCCACGGCGTCAACAAACGCCAATCCGAGCCCGTTTCCGGGCGAGTGCTTTCCTTTCACAAAACGCTCAAATACGCGGCTGCCAATTTCGGGAGGGAAACCCGGCCCATTATCCTCGATGACCAGCTCGGCATAGCCCTGGTGCGACCGGAGCCGAATATCGATCTGGCAGCCGGGAGGGAGGTGTACGAGTTCATTTTCCAGCAGATTGCTCAGCGTGCGATTGATAAGCCCAAGGTCGGCCTCGACTACGACGCCGTCTTGCAGGTCAGTTCTTACCTCATGATGCCTGTCGGCCATCGCCGGCAGGTACAGATGGACCAATTGAGTCACAACATCGGAAAGGTCCATCGCCACCCGCTCCATCGGAAGGGCTCCCGCTTTGGCTTCGGCGACATCCAGCGTCGTGTTGAGTAGAGCGGAGATGCGGTCCAATCCTTCGATGGCCTGCGCCACCGAATCTCGCCATTGCTTCGCCGTTTTCAGCCGAGAGTGCCGATTCAAGCGTTCCTCGGACCGAGGTCACGGGACTTTTCAGGTCGTGAGCGATCCCATCGGTCACCGACCGCAATTGTTTCACCGAGGCCTGAATCCTTTCCAGCATATGGTTGAACGTCTTCGCCAGCCGGGAGATTTCGTCTGAACCGGCGGGTTCCGGCAAGCGCTCGTCGAGTCCCTCGCTGCCGATTCGTGCGACGGTCTCGGTAATGCGCTCCACTCGCCGCAGAGTCCGTCGCGTGCTGAGATAGGAAATCAGGAACCCAAGAAAGACCGTTCCGGTCCACACCATCAGGAAGCGCCTCGTGAGTGTGTGCAGAATATGCCGGGCGCCGCGCTCCGATAGCCCCAAGTAAATGGGGCTTCCTCCGTCGTGATCCTGCATGACAACTCTAAAGGCGGGTTGCCATCCACCCACTCTTATCGATTCCGGAATCCCTACGGCAAAATGCGCTTGCTGGATCGCACGCCAAAACGCGTCTTTCGATCCCGGCCCCACGAAAAGAATGTCCCCGCCAGGCGCCGGGTTGACCTTGAGGAAAAAGACGTTGTTCAGCCGCTCTCCCTGCGGACTGCGCTCGTCCGGGACTTCGTGCATCGCCAGTTCGGCAACTTCCTTCACAATCTTGTTGTACAGGCGGTCTCGTGGCGTACCCTCCGCCACTTCCGCAAGCACCTGGGCCTCTCCGGTGAGCCATGCGTCAGAGCGAGCCCAGATCTCCTTCGCCATTACCAGATAGACGATGAAGAACGCCACGAACGTTCCTACGGAGAACGCCAGCGTGGTCCACAAGGCGATGCGCCAGGCGGCGGTTGTGCGTCGATTTTCAGGCATGCTTCAAAACGTAGCCCACACCGCGGATGGTGTGAATCAGGGGTTTGCGATCGTCGTGGTCAACTTTGCTGCGCAATCGATAAATGTGAACGTCTACCACATTGGTTGCCGGATCAAAACGCATATGCCATACATGGTCGAGGATCATGGTCCGAGTAACTACACGGCCCGCGTTCCGGCAAAGGTACTCCAGCAGAGTGAACTCTTGGGGGGTAAGTTGGAGGACGCGATCACCCCGCTTTGCTTCGCGCCCAATAAGATCAAGCTGGAGATCGGCAACTTCCAGCCGCAACGGTTCCTTTTGTGAAGTGGAGGATCTGCGCAGTAAATTTCGTAACCTCGCCAAGAGTTCCGCAAGCGCAAACGGCTTGGTGAGATAATCATCGCCCCCTTGTTCGAGACCCTTCACGCGCTCATCGACCGAGCGCCGGGCCGACAGGATCAAGACTGGGGCGGCGCTGCCCTGAGCTCGGCAGCGCGCAATCAAATCGAGTCCATCCATGTCCGGCAGGCCTAAATCAATGATGAACGCGTCATGAATGCCATCTAAAGCGAGGGCCTCGGCACTCTTTGCGTCAGCGGCAGCATCTACCTGGTACCCCGCTTCGACCAGCGCCCTCTCCACAAAGTGCTGTATAGGCAAATCGTCTTCCACAAGCAGCAGTCGCATAGGTTCTGTCAACTCACGGCTTAGGTGTTAAGCCCCTGGGTGTACGATGCGCTGCGACGCAAGAAAGTTGACCGCAGTTCGCCTGAGCGAAACCCTGAAATACGCTTACACTCGGTGCGCCCAACGCGAGGCCGCGCCTGCGAGTAACTGTTGAGCCAAATGAAAACAGTTTTCAACCTCTACGCCCAAACGCCACTGCTAAGACAAAAAGTCACTCTCCGAGGCCAGTCAAATGAACTTTTCGTCATTTGCGCTGCCGATTCCAACCGCGAGGGAAAGGCTCGCATCTCACGAAACGTAGCAGGAGCTTCGAGCTGGGTTCTGTCTCACGTTATTAATTGAGAGGGGCATACCAATCATGAATACAACCGAGACACGATATGGCAAGTATGTAAACCAGCAGATACCAGGAGAGAGCCGATGAAACCTTTTTTTGATGCAGCAGTGCTAACCGTGAAGCTAAACATTGCCAAAGCGATCAACTTATACCTCGTGGGGGGAGAAATCGGGCTCTCGCTACTCGCGGCCAGACTGGTAACAGAATTCTCGGCCAACAGTCTGAAGAGGAGAGCAAACAAGCCATGACCAACAAGAGTATTTCCATCACCTCCGCGATGCTGATCACCTTGTCGTTGCCGCTGGCGCACGCAGGTGTCGGGATGCCCGGCACGATCACGGTTGCCGACTTGGCTAAAGAGACTCTGGCCAAGAAGACTCTCAAGCGGGCCCAGGTCATCCGCCGCTGTTGTAGCGGGTGAGGCCGACGAGTTGAGAAGGGTCAGCAACTCGATGCTTAGTCCGGACTGGCATGTCGAGAAACTGACGGCCTTGAAAGGCGAAGTCAACGGGATGAGCCGGGAGATAAGCAACTTGCGGGCGCAGCGCGACTCGCTGTCGCCGTGGGAACAGCACGCCCTTGACGAGGTGCTGCCGCTGCTTCAGGCGACTGCCGCCAACACCGAGAGCGCGATCGAGCACTTCAATGAAAACAGGGACCACTTGTGGATGGAGACCTATCGCGAATACGTCGACCGCGTCTGGCTGGGTTCCGGTCAGATTGCAAAGATCCTCAAAAACTACCTTAAGTCTGACAGGCTGACCGAACAGCAGGTATACGTGGAGGAACGCGTTCCGTCTTCTATCCGCGGACGGAACACGTTATGGGCTGGGGCGTTTCTGAAAACGGCTTCCAAATTGTGCTCTCACCCAGTCTGCCACAACTGATTGTGGACCATTCGGGCATGACGTGGACGCCTTCCTGGCGGACCATGGCCTCACCCGCAAGGACATCGGCCGATGGATCCTGCATACAGGCGGGCCCAAAATCCTCGAGGCCACAGGCACGGCGCTCGGGCTGTCAAAAGAGGAAATGGGGGTTTCGTGGGAGTGCCTCCGCAGGGTGGGTAATCTCTCCTCTGCCTCCGTACTCCTGGTGCTGGAGGAAGTTTTCAAACGGCGGCGCCCGGAAGCAGGGACGTACTCGCTGCTTGCTGCCATGGGACCGGGGTTTTGTTCGGAATTAGTTCTTCTCAGGTGGAATTGATGGGCTCTGATGTTTTGAAGACCGATGTTTTCATCGTGGGTGGCGGGCCTGCGGGGCTGGCGACGGGGATAGCACTCCGACAGCGCCGCCTGAGCGTGGTGGTGGCCGATATCGCGCGGCCACCGATCGATAAGGCCTGCGGCGAAGGGCTGATGCCCCAGACCGTGGCAGAGCTGAAAGGCTTGGGCGTGACGCTGGGTCCCTCGCAGGCCATTCCCTTTCGCGGCATTCGCTTCATCGGTGAAGGGAGGGTGGCGGAAGGCGCCTTTCCCCAGGGTTATGGACTGGGGATTCGCCGGACCACCTTGCACCAGGCGCTGGTAGAGAGAGCGGCGGCAGTGGGCGTGCAAACCCTTTGGGGAACCCGCGTGAGGGGCATCGACGAAGGTGAGGTTTCGTTGGACTCGGGCAAAGTTCTGTGTCGCTGGATCATCGGCGCCGATGGGCAAAACTCCCTCGTGCGGAAGTGGGCCGGTTTGGATCGCGGGCGCCCGCAGGAGACACGTTTCGGATTCCGGCAACATTTTCGCGTCGCGCCGTGGACAGATTTCGTGGAGGTTCATTGGGGTTGCAATTGCCAGATCGTTATCACTCCCGTAACCCGGGATGAAATATGCCTGGTGGTGACCTCGCGGACGCCGCAACTCCGACTGAAAGAAGCTCTCACTCAGTTCCCGGAAATTACTCGGCGATTGGAAGGGCGCCCGGCCGTCACCAAAGACCTTGGGGCGATTTCAGCCCTGCGAATAATTCGAAGGGTTTGTCGAGATCACTTCGCCCTGGTGGGAGACGCGTCCGGCTCTGTGGACTCGCTCACCGGCGAGGGGCTGGGGTTGGCCTTCCAGCAGGCAAATGCTTTGGCCGAGGCGCTGGCCAACGGTGACCTTCCGCGCTACGAGGTGGCGCACCGGCGCATCAATCGCCCGCCGGAGGTGATGTCCCGGTTACTGCTCGCCATGGAGAACCGCGGCTGGCTCCGGCGCCGGACTCTCGACGCGCTCGCCAAGGAGCCTCACTTATTTGAGCGGCTCCTGGCTGTTCATGCCGGAACCTTTTCTCCTCTGGACTTTCGGTTTCGGCAATTTCTTCAGGTTAGGCTGGAGGCTGCTCGCCAACCCCAGTTGAAGATTCCAATTCAGGGACTCCAATTACCTATGACCAAACTCAATCCCCTGCGGAAAAATCTTTTCACCGTGGCGTTTGCACTGCTCGTCCTCTCGCTGCCAGCGCCGGCAGTCGCGCAAGAAGCGGTACTGGAACTTGATCCCAATCAGACCCAAGTGAGCTTTACTCTGGGCGACGTTCTCCACACCGTCCACGGCACGTTCAAACTCAAGCGTGGGACGGTAGAATTCGATCCCAACACGGGACATGCCAGCGGACTGGTGGTGGTTGACGCCACCAGCGGCGACAGCGGCAGCCATGCGCGCGATCACAAAATGCATAAGGACATTTTGGAAAGCGCCCAATATCCTGAGATCACCTTCGCGCCGGAAAAACTTCAAGGGCAAGTTCTGCCCCAGGGGGATTTCAAAGTCCAGGTTCTGGGAACCTTCACGATACATGGGGCAGGTCATCCGCTCGCCCTCGTTGTTCAAGCGCATGCGACGGGAGAACAGTTGATCGCGGACACGCATTTCACCATTCCCTATGTGAGCTGGGGCTTAAAGAATCCCAGCACACTGTTCCTTCGCGTCAACGATACCGTTGATATTGCCATCCACGCGGTCGGCCAAATCAAGATGTCCGCGGCCCACTAACTCCAGCAGCGATGGGAATGAGAATTGACTCTACGGGTTCGGGCGGGGAGACCGGATTTCGGCGCGCCTTACCCGTCGAACTTTTCAAAGTGACCACGACTGTGGACCTCATGGTGGTCTTCCAGAGTTTCCAAGTGGCTGATCACTTCGGTCCGCATCGTCGAATCATGCTGGATCCGCTCTTCAATTTTGGTGGCCAGGGCGTGCGCAGACTCTAACGAAATATCTTTGGGAAACAGCAGATGGAATTCCACCCAATTCGTGTTGCCTGCATTGCGCTGCCGCAAACCATGGAACTCAACCCCGGCTTCGGAAGTCATCTCGACGAGCAGTCCAGGATTTGGCTCTCGACAATCGGATCGACTTCATCCATCAACCCACCGATCGATTGGCGAATCAACTTGCTGCCCATCCAAAGGATGTTAAGGGCGACAAGAATCGCGACAACAGGGTCAAAACGCCGCCAGCCCGTGAGCATGGTCAAACCAAGTCCTACGATGACACCGAGACTGGTCCAGCAGTCAGTAAGTACGTGTTTACCATCGGCCTCCAGGATCAAAGACCCATGCTTTTTTCCGATCCATACGAGATAGCCGCCCAGGGCTCCATTGATAAGTCCAGCACCCAGAACCAGCAAAGCACCTGCGCCCAAGTTCTCCAGTTTGGGCCCCGCAATCAATCTGTGAATTGACTCATAGACGATATAAACCGCCGCCAGCACAATCATGGCGCCCTCGAACCCCGCCGAAAAGAATGCGATCTTGTCATGACCGTAAAGATGGCTGGGATCAGGGGGTTTTCGGCTCAACCAGAGGCTGTATGCGGCAAAGGAAACAGCCACCACGTGGACAACCGATTCGGCAGCGTCGGAGAGGATCGCTGCGGACCCAGTCATCCCGTAGGCAAACACTTTTGTTCCGAGCATGAGGAAGCCGACCGCCAGAGAAACCCACGTGGCGAGTTGGAGCTGACGCGATTCATTGGTATTCGGAATGTC
>CAWGTQ010000006.1:0-64663 GCA_963825395.1 uncultured Acidobacteriota bacterium
AACATCCGCCAACGGTTCCTGCCGCCCACCCAGGAAATTCTCCAAGGCGATTAGAAACCCGGCATCTTTCAACCCGCGGCAGGCGGCCACAATCTCATCATCGGGCTCCATGGTCGCAAGCATTTCCAGCACCACCTGGTCGCGCGGCAACCCTGCGGCGTGCCCACTGATCAACGCTTGCCGCGTACATTTGATGAAGGCACGCGCGCCGTCGGTGATATCGTCGATCCCCTCGATGGTTGGAGTGTCGGGGGAAGCGTTATCCCCGCCTTGGCCGCCGTTCATCGGTGGCCAGATTTCTTCCTCCCCGCGGCGGGAGAGAAGCTCATAGCCGAAGACCCTTTCATAGCGGTCCAGGATCGGCTGCCGGGAAATAAACCTGTACATGACCAAGAGCCTCTCCGGCGCCGCAGTGGCAGCGGGCACTGAACCTCCCAGTGCGGCACCGGGCCAACCCCTATGTAAACAGAGGTCGCCTCTTTAATCGGCAGCGCGCGGGCAATCTTGAGCCCAAAATCGAACTGGGTCGCAATATGCCGAGGCAAAGATCGCGATTGGGCGAGGTGCATTTTTAATCTTCGGTATAATCATCTCGGATTTTCTTCCACATAAGTTGGCCAGGAGTCTGCAACCTGCCGTTGGCGGTCACAGGATGGACATTTTGGCATAACAACGCCTCCACGCCGGGCGCCTGCTCCAGCCACGCCAACAGGTATGTTAGTATCAAGGTTCTTACAATTTCACGTTTTGTCGTATCTTAATCTTAGGTTGTAAAGAGGCAAGTGTGCTCCGCATCGGAATCGTCGGCTTACCCCAGACCGGCAAAACAACCCTGTTTCAGATTCTAACCCACGCGCATGGCAGCGGTATCGGCTCCGGCAGACAGGAGGCCCACGTGGGTGTCGTGCGCGTTCCCGACGCGCGGTTGGACCGGCTGGCCGAACTTTATAAGCCGCAGAAGACTGTACACGCCACCATTGAGTACATGGACATGCCGGGCAGCGTCATCGAATTGGCACGCACCGGCGTGCAATCGCAAGCCCTGCGCGAGCTCGATGCTCTGGTGCATGTCGTGCGGGCATTCGAGGATGAGGCCATTCCCCTGGAAGGGGGTTCCGTCGACGCCAAGCGCGATATCGAGAATGTGGAGCTCGAACTGATTCTGTCCGACCTCGCCGTGGTGGAAAAGCGGCTGGAGCGGCTGGAGAAGGACATCAAGAAGCAAAAGAGCCCTGCACTGGAGAAGGAATTTCAAGTGCTGAATGTCTGCAAGGCGGCGCTGGAAAAGCAGACGCCCCTCCGCGAGGTCGAGCTGGGAGCGGAGGAATCCAAGGTGATTCGCGGTTTCACTTTTCTTTCCCTCAAGCCCATGCTCTACGTTTTGAACTTGGGAGAAGGCGACGCGGCGCGGGCCAATCTGGCCGACCAATTCGCTGTCCAGGCGGGGCTGAAGCAGCGGTTGCGCACGGCCGTCAGTGCGATTTGTGGCAAGGTGGAAGCCGAACTGGCGCAATTGAGCGAAGCGGACGCGGCCGAATTTCTTTCCAGCTACGGATTGAAGGAATCGGCTACCTCGCGCCTGATTAATGCCAGTTATCAACTCCTGGGCTTGATCTCTTTCTTTACGGTGGGAGAGGACGAGTGCCGCGCGTGGACGATCCGTGCTGGCACAACAGCGCTGGAGGCCGCGGGTGAGATCCACTCCGACATCCAGCGCGGGTTCATCCGCGCCGAAGTGATCAAGTACGATGACCTGATGGCGACGGGTAGCTTTGCCGAAGCCCGCAACCGCGCCCTCCTGCGCTTGGAAGGCAAAGAGTACGTTGTGCACGACGGAGAGATCGTACACTTCCGGCATGCGGGGTGAAAGAAGCTGGCAGCTATCAGCGATCAGCGTTCAGCTCGTGCTGCGATCGACCAATGAACCGGGTGTAGCGCGACCTGTTCTGTAGGTCCGCGGGTCGTCCCCAATGGGCAAGCAAAAAGCCTTCTGTGAGGCGTCGGCTGTGAGCTGTCAGCCAAGGCAAGAGCTGAAAGCTGATTGCTGACCGCTGACTGCTATCAATGACCTACCTTTGGATCAGCCTGGCGCTGGGTTTTGTGGCGGGGCTCGCCAACTTGTTTGGCGGCGCTATTGTTTCCGCGCGTCCGTGGAGCCGTACCTTTCTGGCGCTTTTCATCGCGCTGGGCTCAGGTTTCATGCTGGCGACGGCGCTAACGGAGATGGTGCCGGAAAGCCTGCGCCTCGCGCCCAGCTCCGGCCCCGCGCTGATCTTGTTGGGGTACTTCATTGTTCACTACTTTGAGCATGCCTGGCCCGCGCATTTTCACTTTGGTGAAGAGACGCATACCCACGAGTTTGTAAACCCATCGGTGGCGTACACCGCATTGGCGGGCTTGACGATCCACACGTTTTTCGACGGAGTTTCGATTACCTCGGGGTTCCTGATCTCGCCTTGGCTGGGCACTGTCATCTTTGGCGCCACCATTCTCCATAATGTCCCCGAGGGGTTCACCATGGCCTCGATCATGGTCGCAGCCCGGCGGAGCCGCAGCGCAGGCATGCTGGCGGTCGGCGTCTTGGCGGTCTCGCGCATCCTGGGAGTCTTGGGAATGGCGCTCGCTCACCGCTGGGTGAATTACGGCTTGGCGATGTCGGCAGGGGTCACGCTTTACGTGGCAGCATCGGACTTGATCCCCGAGGTCAACAAAATGAAGAGCCCGAAATATGCCCTAACCGTGGCGCTGGGCGTGGCACTCGTGTTAGTGATGCGGTACCTGTTCTTCGCGCTCTGAAGAAAGTTATCAGTCATCAGTTGTCAGCAATATCTCCTTATCGTGTCATGAACCAAAACCCGTAGCCAGGAACTGAAAACTGATAACTAATTACTGGCGACTGACAACCGGGAAACCCCATGTATTCTGCCACCCTTCTCGATCACTTTCACCACCCCCGCAACGTGGGTGAAATCGCCGAGGCGTCGGTGGTGGTGGAAGCCTCGAATCCTGTCTGTGGCGATCTGATGAAGCTGTGGGCGATTGTCCGCGAGGGCAGAATTCAGGCGGTGAAGTTCAAAGCCGCTGGCTGTGTGCCCTCCGTTGCCTGCGGCTCGTGGTTGACGGAAGCGATTCTGAGCAGATCGCTCGAGGAACTCTCCGCCCTTACTCCGGACCAGATCGAACAGGGCTTGGCGGTCTTGCCACCCGCCTCACGTCACGCGGCCGTGCTCGCCGTGGACGCCCTGAAGCGCCTGCTGGAGCAAATTCGTAATTCGGCCTAAGAAGGGTAGCGCGACCTGGTTTGTAGGTCCGCGGCTTTTCTATGCCCATCGGAGACGAGCCGTGGGCCTAGAAAACAGGCGCTACACCTCCTACCGGCTACTGCCTACTGCCTACTGCCTACTTCCTTTTTCCAACTGTTCGTAGGTTGCCGGCTCGTCCACATCGAGGAGAATGCCGGGGTCGGCGACTTCCACAAATTGCGTTGCGTCGCGGTATTTGCGGATGACGGTGTTGGCGGGCTTCTTCGGGTGGGAGCGCCAGCAATTCCGGAAACAACGCTCTGGCTGATGACGACGGGGTGGCCGCGTTGGCCGTTGTGGGTCGGGATGAGGACGGCGGGTGAGTGGATTCGAAGCGCTCTCTGAGTTTAACGATGACCTCGGTGGAGATGGCCGGATGATCGACAAGGCAGAGGATGACGGCTTCCGGCAAGTCCGCTGCCGCCGCCGCAAGCCCCAGTTGCAGTGAAGATGTTTGTCCCCGCTGGTAATCGTGGTTGACCACCACTCGCACAGCCGCCAGGTCCACCGCCCGCTGGATTGTTTCCGCGTGATGGCCCAACACCACGGTGACCTTCTCGATCCCGGCGGCGCCAAGATTACCGATGATGGTTTCAAGGAAGGTTCGTCCCTCGGTAGGTCAGCAGGGCCTTGTCGCGTCCCATGCGCCGGGATTCTCCGGCGGCGAGAATCAGGCCGGCAATCATGTGGTGTGCTGGGCTTTCGGTTTGTATGCCAGTGAGGGAGCGCTGGGCGTGGCGTTGCGCCGCACCGCGATCATCTCCGCGACGATGGCCACGGCGATTTCTTCCGGCGTGAGCGCGCCGATATCGAGCCCGATGGGCGAGTGCACGCGCTCAATGCGCTCCGCCGGCACGCCTTCGCGCTCCAGGACTTTGCAAATCTCGATGAACTTGCGCTTGCTTCCGATCATGCCGATGTAGCGCGCCGGCGTGGTGACGGCCCAGCGCAGACAATCGAGGTCGCCTTTGTGGCCGCGCGTCACCAGCACCAGGTAGGAGTGGTCGTTAACATTGATCTTCGGGAATAACTCTTCCCACGGCCCTGCGAAAGTTTCCGAGGCTTCGGGAAAGCGCTCTTTATTGGCAAAGGCTTCGCGGTCGTCGGCCACCACCACGTCAAAACCCGCAATTTTCGCCACTTTTGCCACGTGCAGACCCACGTGCCCGCCGCCGAAAATGAACGCCGTGGGTGTGGCCAGAATGGGCTCAACGAAAATGTCGAGCGAGCCGCCGCAGATCAGGCCGTTGTCGTACTCGGGGTTGGCGTTCAGATTGAAGTGCAGGCGCCGAGGCTTCTCCTCGCGCATCACCTCCTGCGCCACCGACCACACCTCCGCTTCCACGCAGCCGCCGCCCACCGTGCCGGCAAACGAACCATCATCGCGAATCAAAATCTTGGAACTCTCGTGGCTGGGAATCGATCCCTGCACCTCGACAATAGTGGCCAGCGCGCCCTTGCGCCCTGCCTTCCGCAGCCGAACGATCTCTTCAAAAATGTCCATGCCCGAATCCTAGATTATGCGCCGCGTGGGCGCAATGTCAACGCACTGGCCAAATAGGACGGTGGCAGGGCGCAAAACCGGAAGGCCCTACCGGCTTTGACGGGTAAAGGGTAAAATCCCATCTTGGAACTTGAATGCGAGACGCAACGAGACCGCTAGCGCCGACCTGTTCTGTGGGTTCGCGGATTTTCTTTCGCGTATGCAACAAGCCGCGGACTTACAGAACAGGTTCGCGCTACCCGTCCTGACCCCGAGGGGTGAGGAGACGAGGAAACCCACCATGAAGGCCATTCGATTTCACGAGCACGGCGGCCCGGAGGTCCTTAAGTACGAGGATGCGCCGGACCCGAAGATTCTGGCAAACGAAGTTCTGGTGAAGGTAAAGGCCTGCGCGTTGAATCATCTCGACGTCTGGGTGCGTGGCGGCGTGCCGGGATGGCGCATTCGTGTGCCGCACATCGTGGGCAGCGATATTTCCGGCGAGGTGGCGGAGGTGGGGGCGCTGGTCACGCGCGTAAAACCTGGCGACCGCGTGCTGCTGAGCCCGGGAGTCAGTTGCGGCCAGTGCGAGATGTGCTTTAAGGGGCTGGACAGCGCCTGCCGCCAGTTTACGGTCTTTGGCGTGTTTATCGACGGCGGTTACGCGGAGTACGTGAAGTCTCCGGAGATGAACGTGCTTCCCATTCCCGGTGACCTCAGCTTCGACGAAGCCGCCGCCGTGCCGCTGGTTTTTCTCACCGCCTGGCACATGCTTTTTACGCGCGCGGGATTGAAGCCTGGCGAGGACGTGCTGGTAATCGGCGCGGGCTCAGGCGTGGGGAGCGCGGCGATTCAAATGGCGAAACTCGTGAACGCGCGAGTGATCGCCACGGCGGGCGCGGATTGGAAGCTGGAGAAGGCGCGCGCGCTGGGCGCGGATGAAGTGATCAACCACACGCGGCAGTCGATCGGCGAAGAAGTGAAGCGCCTCACCCACAAGCGCGGCGTGGACGTGGTCGTCGATCACGTGGGAGCGGCGGTTTGGGAGGCTTGCTTTGATTCGCTCGCAACTTATGGCCGGCTCGTGACCTGCGGTATGACCACCGGCGCCGACCTCAAGCTGAACGGCCAGGGCCTTTTCGGCCGCCAGCGCACGATTCTGGGTTCGTTTATGGGAGGCAAGGCGGAACTTGTGGACGCCCTCAAGTTCCTCGTCCCACGCAAATTGAAAGCGGTGATCGATTCTGAATTCCCCCTGCAAGAAGCGGCAGCCGCACAGAAAAAGATGGAGGGACGCGAATTCTTCGGCAAGATTCTGCTGCACCCGTAAGCGTGCATTGACGGCTCGAAGCGTTCACTAATCTGAACAACCGCTGTGCCGCTTCGACCCCCTGCAGAATTTAATCTAGCGTGGCTTTTCAAGTTAGGACACTACCAAACCATGTAGGGGGGTTGAAGAGCAAACCGTCGCGTGGCATAATTGAGATGGAATGGGCGTTCCCGTCGTGACAGACCAATCCGGATTTGAAGGTCTCATCTTCGCCAAGCTTGACCAGGCGGTGAACTGGGCGCGCCGAGTCTTCGATTTGGCCCTTCAGTTTCGGCCTGGCGTGCTGTGCCATTGAGATGATGTCAGCGGGCGCTTCGCGCTTTGACTTGGCGCGGTTTGGCGCGGAGGTTTTCCGGGCTTCCCCCCGCCAAGCGGATTTGATGATTGTCGCGGGCCGCGTCGCCCAGAAGATGGTTCCGGTGATCCAAAAGCTCTATGCGCAGATGCCCGAGCCCAAGTGGGTCATTTCCATGGGTGCCTGCGCCACGTCCGGCGGCGTCTTCAATAACTACGCCATTGTGCAAGGCATCAACCAGTTTATTCCCGTCGATGTTTACGTGCCGGGGTGCCCGCCTCGGCCCGAGCAGCTTATCTACGCCATTACCATGCTGCAAAAGAAAATCGAAAACCAGCACGGTTCATTCAAAGAAGCGGTTCTCCACAGTAAGTAGATTCGTGGCGATCAACCGCGCCGCAGGTAGGCCGAAATCAGGACGACAACGATCCCGAGGATGAAGGCCACGAGGAGCCACATCCGCCGGCGGGCCCGCAAAGGCTCAAATAATTTGAAGGGGATGGTGAGCCCCAGGACAATACCGAAGAGGGCGAATGAAAGCAGCACCTTAAGGGCCAGAAACTTCCACGCCCGGTCCCACGGTTCTTCCCAATAGTAGCGGCGAACGTTGTATAGACCTGAGATCAGCAGCAGCGCTATGGCGCTCCAGCTTGCCCATCGGAATCGCCCCGCCACGGCCTTGGAGAGCGCTTCGCGTTGCTCCGCGCTGAGGACCCCCAATGAAGGAATCAAGATGAGGAGCAGGAACCCCATCCCTCCCAGGCCCACCACCGCCGCCATCAAGTGAACCCACTGCATGAACGTCGTCATAATTCCAGTTCCAAATGTGGCTGGATTCTATGCGCTTTCTGCACACGAGGACAAGGCTGAAGTTCCACACAATGACGAAATGTAAACTTCCCGCGAACGAGGATGGCGAAGTGAATACTGGCCATTACTTCTTATCCTTCCGCGGTATGCTGGCATGGGCGAAGGAAGGAATCAAGCAAGCGCCGAATGGATCTGATCGATTTTGCCCGCCAGGTCAAAGTCCTTCTCGGTTACCCCACCTTCGCTGTGAGTCGAAAGAGTGATTCCCACCACGTTGTAATTGATAGTGATATCGGGATGATGCCCGGCGCTTTCGGCTGCGTGGGCGATCTCATTGACAAACTCGATGCCCGGCAAGAACGATTTAAAGGTAAATTTCTTGTGAAGCTCTTTCCCCTGATAGGACCACCCTTGCATTTTCGCCAATCCCTGTTGAATCGCTTCGTTGCTGAGTGCCGCCATGGTGGCTCCTTTTTTTGAATTCGCCCCGGAAGAACCTTACATCGAGTATAAAAATCCGCGCTGCTCAAGTCAACCGGACAGCCGCCGCGGAATGGTCCATTTGCCTTCCGTTCCAGCGCCGGCGCCTGGGATGCGATTATTCGGCACATCACTTCGCGGTATTTGAATTTCAGTAGTACTATGGAACGTCAGAGCGCGCAGCGAATTCTGTCGTGAAAGGTGAGCGGGCGTCCATGATTCACGAAATTCTTCCGGTGGGAATGCTGGCCTGTAATTGTTCGGTCCTGGGGGATGAGTCCACGGGTGAAGCGATAGTGATCGATCCGGGTGACGACATTGAGCAAGTCCAACAGATCCTGGCCAAGCATCGCCTGCGGGTGAAGTACATCGTCGCCACGCACGCGCATATCGATCACGTGGGGGGAATCGAGAAGCTCAAGCAGGCCACCGGCGCCGCGGTGCTGATGCACCAAAGTGATTTGCCCCTCTATCAAAATCTGGCGGTGCAGGCAGAGTGGTTGGGCGTCCCGTCGCCGGGGGTGACGGAGGTGGACCAGTTTTTGAAAGAGGGCGACACGCTCCGCTGCGGTCCGCTGAGTTTGGAGATTCTGCATACGCCCGGGCACTCTCCGGGCAGCCTTTCCCTCCACCTGCCTGGTGAGAACCAACGGATTCTGAGTGGTGATACGCTGTTTCAAGGGAGCATCGGCCGCACCGACCTCTGGGGCGGCTCAATGGATGAAATCCTGCGGTCAATTCGCGACCGCTTGCTTATCTTTCCCGATCAGACGCCGGTGTTCCCCGGGCACGGCTCGCCCACGACGATCGGTGAGGAGCGCGAGAGGAATCCGTTCCTTCAGGATTTGTAAGGCGGCGGGAATGACAGCGACTGCAAGTTTTCCCGCGGCCTGGCCGCGGAATTGGCCCATCCCCAGCTTGGCCTACTTGGCTCTTTACAATACCTCATTCCCGTTCTAAATTGGACTGGTCATCAGACCAGAGGAATCAGAGCGACCATGCTCGTCACGCTGGATTCGAACTTACGGAAACCGCTCTATGTGCAGATTCGCGATCAACTTCGCGATCGCATCCTGAACGGCGGATTGAAACCCGGCGACCGATTGGAGCCCAGCCGCGAACTCGCCCATCAACTGGGAGTGCATCGGACCACCGTGGGCAACGCCTACGCTGACCTTGAATCCGAAGGCCTGATCCAAGGGACGGTGGGGCGGGGAACTTTCGTGACGCCGCTGGGAGAGACGCTGCGTGCTCCCCGCGGCCGGGCGCGCCGCCCCTCGCACGACCTTTTCTGGGAGAGTTTCTTCCCGGAAGAGCCGCGCGACGATTCTTTGGGGCGCTTGATGGCGAGCTCCGTGGAAGAAGGGGTCATTTCATTTGCCGCCGCCCACGGGGCGGAAGAGTTGACGTCTCCTGACCTTGTACGCCGGGCCGCCGACGCCGTCCTGCGCCGTGAGGGCGGACGCTTGGTGCAGTACGGTTCCACCAGCGGGTACCAGCCCCTCAAGGCTTATCTGCAAACTCGTCTGCGGCGCGACGGCATTCCGGTGGAGCTCGACGAAATTCTGGTGACTCACGGTTGCCAGCAGTCGCTGGACCTGCTGCGCCGCGGCGCTGATCTCTCCCGGCGAGACGGTGGTGTGTGAAAATCCCACCTACACCGGCCTCTGGAATGTTTTCGAGTCGCCCGGAGTGCGGCTGATTGGGGTCCCGGTTACACCGGAGGGCATGGATCTCGACGCGCTCGAATCCGTACTGGAGCAGACGCGCGTCAAACTGATATTTTGTAGCCCGACTTTCCAGAATCCCACCGGCTTCACCATGCCGCTGGCGGCCCGGCAGCGGCTGCTGGAACTCGCCCTGCGCTTCCAGGTTCCCATTGTCGAGGACGACGTATACGGTGCGTTGCGGTACCGCGGCCGGCAGATTCCTCCACTAAAAGCCCTCGACTCGGCGGGGCTGGTGATCTATCTGAACAGCTTTTCCAAGGTGGGGTTCCCAGGACTGCGCGTGGGCTGGCTTGTGGCTTCGCGTCCGGTGATCGAGCGCCTTCGATGGGCAAAACAACGGGCCGACTTGCATACTAACTTGCTAGGGCAGGCGGTACTCCAGGAATTGGGCGTCCGCGGTTGGCTGGATAAATGGATCCGCAAGACTTGCAAGATTTATGCCCACAAGCAAAATGTGCTGCAACTCGCCATCCAGCGGCATTTTCCGCCCGAGGTTCGCGCCATCTATCCCGACGGCGGCATGTCGGTTTGGGTGGAACTGCCGGCGTTTTTGGACGCCGCGGAGCTGCTGGTGAAGGCACGCGAGCGGCACATGATCTTTGCTCCGGCGCGCTACTTCTATTTTCAAAATCCCAGGCACAACGCGCTGCGTTTGTGTTTCACCGCCTTGCCTGATGATAAGATTGAGAAGGGCGCAGGCATCCTGGGCGATTTGCTGAAGGTGGAGATGCGCCGGGCGAGGAAGGGAAGTCCCAGTCCCTCGGTGGGTGCAAGCGTCGCGCTGGTGTGAGGTTTCCGCAGGGTAGTAGTGGGTTTTGATGGCTTTTGAGCGCTGGTCAAGGAGAACAAGGTAAAAGCGTATGGAGGAAACCGGGTCCAATCAAGTCGCGGAACCGCGGAATGCACCTCTGGAGATGAGCCCGGAGGAATTTCGCGCGCTGGGTTATCGGCTGGTCGATTGTGTGGCGGAATTCTTGAGTTCACTGCCCAGCCGGCCGGTGAGTCCTGGTGAATCGCCGCGTGAAATTCGGGCCATTTTGGGAGACTCCCACCTGCCCGAGCGAGGCACCGCCGCTGAGCCTTTGCTGGATGATGCGGCGCGGTTGCTGGTGGAGCATTCACTTTTCAATGGCCATCCGCGCTTTATGGGATTCATTACTTCGCCCGCCGCTCCCTTGGGTGCGCTGGGAGAGTTGTTGGCAGCGGCCGTTAATCCCAATGTCGGAGGCTGGGTGCTGTCGCCGATGGCAAGCGAGATCGAGGCGCAGACCATCCGCTGGATTGCCGAAATGATTGGCTACCCGCGCGAGGCCGGCGGAATACTGGTGACGGGCGGCACGATGGCCAACTTTCTGGGGTTCTTGGCCGGGCGCAAAGCCAAGCTCACCTGGGATGCGCGCACCCACGGCCTTGCCGGCGAGGGCGCCCGGCGGCTGCGCGTTTATGCCTCCACCGAAACTCACACCTGGATTCACAAGGCGGTGGACCTGTTCGGTATGGGGCTGGATTCTATCGCCTGGATTTCTGCGAATTCCCACCAGCAGATCAACACCACCGAGTTGCGCGAGAGAATTTGCTCGGACAAGGCCAAGGGTGAGTTGCCATTGATGGTGATCGGCACGGCCGGTACCGTAAGCACCGGCGCGGTTGATCCGTTGCCGGAGATCGCGTCCATCGCGCGTGAGCACGGTCTATGGTTCCATGTGGATGGCGCCTACGGTGGCTTTGCGGCGGTCGCGCCGAACGCGCCGGCGGATTTGCGGGGCATCGGTGAAGCAGACTCGGTGGCCGTGGATCCGCACAAGTGGCTCTATGCGCCGCTCGAGGCCGGGTGCACGCTGGTGCGCGACCGCAACGCTCTGCGCGATGCTTTTACGCAATATCGTCCTTCGTACTACAAGTTGCTGCAAGACGCGGAAGAAGCGGTTAATTACTTTGAATATGGCCCGGAAAACTCCCGGGGCTTTCGCGCGCTGAAAATCTGGCTGGCCATTCGCCAAGTCGGGCGCGAGGGCTACGCGCAGATGATTGGCGACGACATTCGTTTGTCGGAAACCCTGTTTGAACTCGCTGCGGCCCATGCCGAGTTGCAGGCCTTCCGGCAGGGCTTGAGCATCGCAACGTTTCGTTACGTGCCGCGCGACCTCAAGCCGGGTGACGAAAAGGTGGAGGAGTACCTTAACCGGCTCAATAGCGAATTGTTGGAGCGCTTGCAGAAGAGCGGAAAGGCTTTTCTGACCAACGCGGTGATCGATGGAGCGTTTGTGCTGCGTGCCTGTATTGTGAATTTCCGGACTTCATTGGCGGATATTCGGGCGCTGCCCGGTATCATTACGCATCTGGGAGCCGAACTCGACTCGGAGCTGCGGCCAACGGCCTTACAAGAAAAGCGGGTCCGGGCCACGTAGTGGAGCGCTTTGATGTAGGGGCGGCTTTACGCCGCCACAGGGCGAGGTAAACTCGCCGCTACGACAACCACCTGCACCACGACTTGTGGCCAAGGAATCTTCAATCTAAGAAGGAGTCACGTCATGTGGGAATATGATCAGCAAATGAAATTGAAAGTAGGCTTGGCGGAAATGCTAAAGGGTGGCGTCATCATGGACGTTACTACGGCCGAGCAGGCCAAGATCGCCGAGGATGCGGGAGCAACGGCCGTCATGGCGCTGGAGCGGGTTCCGGCGGACATTCGCAAGGAAGGCGGCGTTGCCCGCATGGCGTCCATCAAAATTATCAAGGAGATCATGGGCGCGGTGACGGTCCCGGTGATGGCTAAGGCGCGCATCGGCCACTTTGCCGAGGCCCAGGTGCTGGAAGCCGTGGGGGTTGACTATATCGATGAGAGTGAAGTGCTGACCCCGGCCGACGAGGAAAATCACATCCTCAAGTGGGGTTACAAAGTGCCGTTTGTGTGCGGCGCGCGCAATCTGGGCGAAGCGCTGCGGCGCATTGGCGAAGGCGCGGCGATGATCCGCACCAAGGGAGAAGCAGGTTCGGGGAATATCGTCGAGGCCGTGCGCCACATTCGCGCCATCACCAGCGAGATTCGCCAACTTACCACTTTGCGGGAAGAGGAATTGATGGCAAAGGCCAAGGAACTCGGCGCTCCTTACGACCTGGTGAAGTGGGTCGGCCAGAATGGCAAGCTGCCCGTGCCAAATTTCTCTGCGGGTGGGATTGCCACGCCGGCGGATGCGTCACTGGTGATGCAGCTCGGGGCGGAGGCGGTGTTCGTGGGCTCGGGCATCTTCAAGTCGTCAGACCCGGCGCAACGCGCCAAGGCCATCGTCCGCGCCACCACTCACTACAATGAGCCGCAAGTCGTGGCCGAGTGCTCCGCCGAAGTCGGCGAAGCGATGAAAGGCCTGGACGTGCAGAAGATGGACCCCAAGGAGTTGTTGCAGACGCGGGGGTGGTGAGAAGGGCAGTCAACAGTTGACAGTTAACAGTTGAAAGCAAAAGGGTATGGCCCGTCGATGTTGTTGAGGCTCAATTGTGAAGAACCAATTCTTTGCCGACAAGCACGATTACTTTAAGTACGATCTCTGGCTTCAGGTTGCGGAAGCGAGGAGAATAAAGAGTCTGACTTTCGTTCCTATGCTCACCCCAAACGACGCAACGAAAGAAGGACGCAAAGTCTCGTACCAAGAGGGGAAGCGTCGAAAGCGTTTGTACGGTTTTCTTCAATTCTGCCTGGTGCCGAAGCGCAGGTCGATCACTCGCCTTCGAGAATTCCTGTGTGACGAACCGTTCGAGTATGATCCTTACCGCGATGATGATGACAAGGGTTTTCAGGATGGTTCGTGGAACGCTTATTTCAACGCCGTGCCACGCGAGTGGTTATGCGACGCCGCTATCTTGATTGACCCGGATACCGGAATTGAGACGAAAACAGATTATTGGAAAAGAGCATCCCTCAAAGCACATAACCCATCACAACATTGCGGACGTCTTAAGAAGGTGCTCTGGAAACTCTGTTGTCATGGTTTTTCAATTCCTCCAAAAAAAGGCGGAACTGCGCGAAGGCGACATGAAAGAGAGGAGTCAAAGGCTTAATGAGATTCTCCGTTTGACTATGGAGAATCGAGGATCGATTCATTGGATAGCCGAGAAAACCAGTAAAGGATTGGGCGAGCTCGCGTTTTTTGTCATAGGTGCCGGCTCGGAAAGTTCTAACGGCCTTGAAAGACTTCTCGACGACTACGCCCGAGCTCATGGGTTGCATATCGGACTAGATAGAGCAGCGCAATAAATTCCTGCTCGGTGAGCCCGGCACGCTTGATTTGGGACCGAAGAAGAAATGGCGAGACTTCACGATGCAAAGGGATAACGAGGATGGGAAGACCGGGTTTTCTGAGGGTGACGTGGCTGCCTTCGGGCTTGCCAGCAACGAATCCGGCTCTTTCAAAGGCACGAACCGCCTTGCGTCCAGGAATTCCAGCCAGGCGCGCCAGGCGCGTCACACACGGACCTCAACTTGGCTGGTAAGAACTTCGGGGAGTGCAGCAATCTCTTCTTGGCGCGCAACCTTTAGGTAGGCGGCGATGGCCTTCCGCACGTTCTTCAGTGCTGTCTCAACGGTTTTGCCTTGCGACATGCAGCCGGGGAGTTGAGGCACGTCGGCGACATAGCCGTGATATTCCGGGTCAAAGATCAAGTTCACAAGAAATTGGCGAGTTTGAGCCATGCAAGGATTCTACAACAAATGCGGTAGCATGAATTACTGATATCTTTTTTTGCGGAAGTGGGGGTATAGCAGGATGTCCTTGACCACCAGCAACTCGCGACGGACAACGGGCGACTGACAACTGACGACTGACAACTTTTTTCCAATGAACAACGGCCACAAACCCGTAGGGATTCTCGCTATTCAGGGCGACTTTGCCATGCACGCCAAGATGCTGGACGCCATGGCGGCGCCCTGGAAGCTGGTGAAGCACGCTGCCGACCTTGAGGCGGTAAGTGGACTCATCATGCCAGGGGGCGAGAGCACGACGATGCTGAAACTCTTTGCCCTTGAGGGGATGGGCGCGGCCATCAAGGAATTCGCCGCCCAAGGGAAAGCCGATTTACGGCACTTGCGCGGGCGCGATATTATTGGCGAAGGAAGTATTGAACCCGCCGCAGGAGAGGCTGGGTCTGATCGACATCGCCATTGAGCGCAACGCGTACGGACGCCAGATCGACAGTTCTGTGCAGGCGGGAGAGTGTCCCGATCTCGCCGACCACCCCGTGGAGATGATTTTTATCCGCGCGCCCATCATCCGCCGCGTGGGAGAGGGCGTGCGAGTGCTGGGCCGGTGTGGGAACTTGCCCGTCCTGGTGGAGCAGGGAAATATTCTGGCGGGGACGTTTCACCCGGAATTGACGGATGACCCAACGGTGCATCAATACTTCTTAAAGAAATTGAGTGATTAAGTGATTTAGCGATTTTTGCCGTTTGGTCATTGACCCGACAAATGATTGAATGCGGTTCCCAACACGGCCGATCGGGGGAGGTGGAATCTCCAAACCGCGCAATCACTCAATCGCTAAATCACAAAATCATAAATCACAAATTCGGCAGATGACCCCATCACCTGACCCTCCCATCAAGATTCTGTTTGTTTGCGTTGGCAATGCCTGCCGAAGCCAGATGGCAGAGGCGTGGGCGAACCACTTTGGCAAGGGAAGGGTGCAGGCTTCGAGCGCCGGCTCGCATCCTTTCGGCTCGATTGTGGAGGACACTTACACCGTAATGCACGAAAAGGGGATTTCCCTTGACGGGCAGCGGTCAAAGGGCTTGGGTGAGGTTGCGGTGGCGGAGATGGACGTGGTGGTCGGCATGGGATGTGAAGTCTACTGCCCTGTGCCCGCGGGCTTCAAAGGATGCGTGGTGGATTGGGAAATCCCTGACCCCTTCGGCCGGGGCGTTGACTACTTCCGGAACGTTCGTGACATGATCGAGCGGCAAGTACTGGAGTTGCTCGCTGGCCTTATTCCTCCTGATGCTTGCCCGTAGGGGATGCGGGTGCTGTCTAATTTGAACGTAGCGCCGCCCTTTAGGGCGGCACGTGCCGGGCTGAATCCCGGCGCTACACCCGAATTTAGGACAGCATCTGGATGCGGGCGTGCTCAGGGCGTTTGGTATTCCGTGATAAGATGGCTCGTTGCAGACGATGCAAAAGTAATGGCGAGGAGCATCGAACGGCCCTTCCGCAGGGAAGGGAAACTTATCGATGGGGAAGCCTCAGGGAGGAACTTGTGAAAGAAGAGCATCCAGATAATTACGACGCAGAACTGTTACTGCGTCTTTACGATTTGCGCCGCGAAGCCAAGTTGCGGCAGGGGCGCGAGTGGTTTATTCGCGAGTTCCAGGCAAAATCCTTTGACGACTATTTAGCGCAAGCCCCGCCGGGCTCGGAGAAGAATGCGTTATTCCGCATGACGGTCACCTATTGGGAGATGGCCGCATCGCTGGTGAACCACGGGCTCATCAATGAGGACCTTTTCTTCGAAAACACGGGTGAGTTTTGGATCATTTGGGACAAGGTCAAGAACGTGGCGCCAACGCTGAGGGAGAAAAACAAGAACCCCATGGTTTGGAAAAACCTGGAAACGCTGGCGGAGAAGTACGAGCAGTGGATGGCGAAGCGGGCTCCGGAAGCGTTGGAATCCTTGCGGCAGCGGATGGCGGCCTCCGCTCCCCCGAAGGCGGGCTAGCCTCAGGCCCGATGTGCGGGCTTCGAATCGCGAAAAACAAGACCGGGGCCAAGCGTATGGGAACGCCTGGCCCCGTCAATTCCAACCGAGCCTTCAGATGTCGGACCCCAAACTCCGGCCCATTTTTTAATTCGGCAGCTTTACCGTAACGGTTTTGACCTCGGTATACTGCTGGAGGCCGTATTCGCCGAGTTCCCGCCCGATGCCCGATTGCTTGAAGCCTCCGAAGGGCGCCGCGGCGTCAAAAACGTCATAGCAGTTGACCCACACCGTTCCGGCCCGCACGCTGTTGGCAATGGCGTAAGCCTTGCCGATATCGCGGGTCCAGACGGCAGCCGCCAAACCGTACTCGGTGCGATTCGAGCGCTCCACAACTTCCTCGATGTCTTTGAACTTCAGGATGCTCATGACGGGTCCGAAGATCTCTTCCTGCGCGATCTTCATGTTGTCCTTGACGTTGGCGAAGACGGTGGGCTCAATGAAGAAGCCGCGATTGCCCACGCGGTTGCCGCCGGCGAGCAGAGACGCTCCATCCTTCTTTCCCGCTTCGATGTAGCTCATCACTTTCTCGAACTGGACGTCGTCCACCTGAGGGCCTTGTTCGCTGTCGGGGTCGAAGGGGTCGCCCACCTTGCGCGTTTTGGCGCGCGCCACGCTCTTTTCCACGAACTCGTCATAGGCTTTGGCTTCCACAAACAGGCGCGAGCCCGCGCAGCAGCACTGACCTTGGTTGAAGAACAGGGCGAAGTGGGCGCCTTCAATGGCCTGGTCCATGTCCGCGTCGGCAAAAACAATGTTGGGGCTCTTGCCGCCCAGTTCCAGCGTAACGCGTTTCAGGTTGGACTTTCGCCGCCGCTTCCATAATCAGATGGCCGACTTCCGTGGAGCCGGTGAAAGCGACCTTGTCGATGCCGTGGTGCCAGGCGATGGCGGCGCCGGCCGTGGGTCCGTATCCCGGCAAAATATTGACCACCCCCGCCGGAAATCCCGCTTCCAGAATCAGTTCGCCCACGCGCAGGGCGGTGAGGGGCGTCTGCTCCGCGGGTTTCAGCACCACGGTATTGCCTGCGGCGAGCGCCGGCCCCAGTTTCCAGGCTTGCATCAGGAGAGGGAAATTCCAGGGAATGATCTGGCCCACCACGCCGACGGGCTCGTGCCGGGTGTAGCAGAAATAATCTCCCGCAATGGGAATGGTTTTGCCTTGGATCTTGTCAGCCCAACCCGCGTAGTAGCGATAGCAGCCGATGGTCAGCGGCAGGTCGGCCGCCTTGGCAACATGATAGGGCTTGCCATTGTCGAGGGATTCGAGCCGGGCCAACTCGTCGGCGTGTTTCTCAATCAGATCGGCGAGCCGGTGGAGTAACTGTCCGCGTTCCGCGGCCGCCATCCGGCGCCATGGCCCCTTTTCAAAAGCCGCCCGCGCGGCGTGGACAGCCTTGTCCACATCCGCCGCATCGGCTTCCGCCACGGGGCAGATTTCCTGCCCGGTCGCGGGGTTGATGGTGGGAAAGGACTTCCCCGAAGTACTCTCCACCCATTGGTTATTGATGAGAAGTTTCGTCGCCCGAACGGCGACTTGCGCTTCTAAGGCAGCAGTAGTGGTCGCCATAGATTCCTCCTTGAGTCTTGAATTGAAAAAAGCCCGGATGAAAATAAGAATATAGGAGTTAGAAGCTAGAAGTTAGAAGAACGCGGCCGGCTCGGCCATCGTGTCTCCGAAATTCTAGCTTCTACCTTCTACCTCTTAGCCCCTTCAAAGCATCGAAGCCCAACGACCCAATACATCGCCGGCAATTTCCTGTAAGACCGGCAGATGCCGGGGAATTTGTTCCGTAATCTCGGCGGCCCCACCGCCTGCCTCGCGGAGCTCCTCCGCAAAGTCCCAAAGCATTTGTGAAATCTGCGCTTGCGTCACTTCCAGATGAAACAACATTCCGTAAGCGTTCTTGCCGTAACGGAATGCTTGGCACCCAGTTTGCCGTGAAGAAGCCAAGTTTACGGCTTGCTTCGGAAGCGAAAAAACATCGCCATGCCAGTGAAATGGCCAGAACTCAGTTCTAACTCCGGCAAAGAGCGCATCTTGGGCGGCGACCTCCGACAGCGTCACTGCGTGCCAACCCAGTTCTTTCCTCTCTCCCTTCTTCACCTCTGCACCCAATACCGACGCAAGCAACTGGCTCCCCAGGCAAACTCCCAACACCGGCCTTCCCACCGTGAGGGCGGATTCAATCAGGTGCATCTCATCACGTAGGAAAGGATACTGGGCCTGTTCGTAGACTCCCATCGGCCCGCCCATTACAATCAGGCCCGCTTTGTCCGCCATCTCGGCCGGCACTGATTTGCCGACATGAGTTTGGATGTAATTAATCCCGATCCGGTGGTCCCGCAGCACGTCTTCCATGGTCCCCAAAGTTTCGCTGGGGGTGTGTTGCAGGACCCAAACCCTTTGCACCTGGTCAAAACCTTTCCGCCCGGGATTACGGGTTTAGATTCCAGGGCGCGCTGTAGCGGGGCTCGCATCCTGCCCCGCCCTGGCGGGGAGCGCCAAAGTGGCTCATCCTCGAAACGACGGCCATAAACCGCAAGGCGCACCCTCAGGGTAGCTTGACCACCTCGATGCTTTCGACCATGCGAATCCACCGCGCTGCCCTTTTCTCCTGCGGAACTACGATGCGCACGGGACCTTGCTTTTCCGGCAGAGGCTTGCCGTCGACATTATCAGCGAGGATGATCTGCTGCGACGCGTCCGTGAAGTCCGGATCAAGTTCGGGTAGAGCAAAGACCACTCGGTACCCGTCGCGAGCCGTCACCAGGACGTAGCCTGCCAGTGCTTTGCCGTGCAATTGCTTTCCCAGGGGGGCGCCGGCATTTTCCAAGATTTCTGTCAGTGTCACGCCCTCATAAGTCGCAGTGGCATCGTGCTCTTTCGCTGTGACCTTTGTCCGCGGCATGGCGGCTAGGTCTTGAAGTGATAAAGCCAAGGGCTGGGATACCGCCCCACTAATGCGCACAACCACGCCAGTGGGAAGTTGGGCCGCTGGCCCAACCGTCTGGAGCGCAAGGATAAGAAAGATGGAAGCCCCCATCGCGATAAAAGCTAGCACCGTTCGTGGCCAATGACAACCCCAAAACGGTGCGTCACCTCCCGGTGCGAGTACGTCGGGGAGATCGACTCGCAAAGGTGCGCCGTTACTACTACGCAGACGAATTCTCCATCTCTTGGAACAGGCTTCTCAACCCCTGAGAGGAGTGTGATTGGATACGATCACCAATGATCTTCGCCGAGATGGGACATCCGCGGACATATTCGAAGAAGGGTCCGAAGTCGCGGGTGGATGCAAGCCCCGTTATGTACAGGCCCGGCACGCTGGTTTGGAAATCCTCATCGAGAGCGGGGAAGCCGCTCACTGTTTTGAGTCGCGGCAGGATTGTGGTCTTGGAAAAATACGCGACCTGCCCCATATCCACCTGATAACCGATGGCGAGGATGATGTGGTCCACGTCTGCGTGAGCCCCCCCGGAAAGACGCACGTGCAGAGTTCCATCGGCAAGGACTTTGCAGGACTCGACACTCGTGTGGGGCATGAGCGTGACGTTCGGCTTGCTGATACGAGGTGCGAGCCCGGGCTCCAATTTCAGGCGGCCCTCCTCCCAGAAGCGCCTTTGGATGCTTTCTCTTTCTGGCTGCGGCAAGTTTCGGAACCAGCCTCGGACCTCCAGGGTTTGTTGCATGAGGGGATCGACCCAGGTCCAATCCGAAGGCGCAAACTGCGGCGTATCGTGGCGAAAAGCCACATGCACATGCGCCACGCCCGCTTCCACCATGAGCGCCGCCCATTCGAAAGCGCTTTGGCGTCCTCCGATGACGAGGCAGCGCCGGCCTGCCAGCGGTTCGAAATTCACCATCGCGCAGGTGTGAGTGTAGCGGCCCTTGGGGAGTTTGCCGGCAAGGTCAGATGGAAGGTGGCGAAAGAAGCCGACGCCGGGAGCCGTGAGCACATTCTCGGCCGTCAAGGTTTCACCGTTTTCGATAAAGGCTTCGAAGCCCCCGTCACGATGCTCCAATTGGCGAACGTAGGAGGGGAGGGTCTTGATTCCTGCTTTTTCCACAAACCAGTCCGCATATTCAACGAACAGGTTGACCGGCAGGGGAGAGACTCGTTCCGGGTCGATGCCTTTAAACTCGAGAAACCGTTCCAGGGTATTGGTTTCGAGGGGATCAAGATGCCATGTGGCACCCGTCCGCAGAAGCATCCCTTTGGGCATGCGTTCGCGCCAGAACTCCATGGGCTTGCCGAGGATGGTGAAATCGATCCCGAGGTGTTTGGCGTAGGCCGCGGCGGCCAGACCATACGGTCCGGCGCCAATAATAAGGAGTTGTTTCGGCGGCATAGGGCTCTTTGCCCTCCTGGCGGAGAAGCGCGAAGAAATGATCGCGCACTCGCCCACTGGACCAGATGAAATTTAGGCCTTTTGTACTCTCTGGGTTCGCGAACGCGATTTTACAGCAAAAGTCACGATTCGGGAAGAGCATATTTCGATACGCATACTCGCCTCAAGGTTACATACAACGGGGTAATGACTCATTTTGAAATAGCACGCGTATCCTGCCCGTGCGCAGTCATGGCCAAGATGGCCATGCCACTTCAATATGAATCACTACCTACAGCGGGAAGGTCTTTCCCTGAAAGAGTGGTAACCGGCATGTGAGGGCTTGTCGGTTTCATGCCACCGGAGGCGGTAGACTCGGACTGAGTCCACAGGGGCGCGAGGGGAAGCGGATTACTCGATCACTCGAAACGAGTAAATCTTTGCCGACGCTGCTGTGGCGTGGCCGGACTCCACGGCGCCAGGGGGAAGAAACCCGTACTCTCCAGGTGCCAACTTGGGCAGGCTGATCGAGAACGTCCGGGGGGAGAGTTTCTTGCTGTCAAAGGAGACGAGGTCCCGGGTTGATCCCCCCGAAGTGTGCAGTACGCCTCCCGTCACGGTGCGGAACTCGCGTGACTCACCCTCATCGTGCAGGTGGAGCAACTGGTACTCTGTAATGGCTACGCCTTCCGGCGCCAAAACCAGGAATTCCAACGGCGTGTTGACGCTATTCGGACTGTGAGCGCCATTGATGAGGCCGTTGACATCACCTTTAACTATTCCCACAGTTGCGATAGTTTTTGCAACTCCGGCGGTCTTCCAATTCACCACTTCAGGCTGATCTTCCACCCACGCATCCTGTTTTTTGAAATACACGCCGGTTTCAGTGGGGTACGAGTTCGTCCCGGAAACCTCCGTGCCAATGGTTGTTGGTGGAGTTGCTGGCGACGGGGCTGCCGGGGTCGCCGTGGTTCCAGCCTCCACCATAGCTGCCAGAACGGCATCGCTGACCCCTGCCTGCTTCAGTTTGACTAGGGCATCCATCGAGGTGTCGAAATTGCACGCTGAGGACTTGATCTTCGCGACGATGACGTTGTCGCCGAACTTGAGGTGCACCATTTTGATGATGTCGGCGTTGGACAGTGGTGCAGGGCCCTGTCCCCGCGTTAAGCTGCATGTCATCAGGAGGGCAAGAACAAGCAAGAGCAGAGTCCCGAGGCGTGGGGTAGAACTCAGAGTGAAGGGACTAGGAACACGCATATGGATCTCCTCTGGGTACTCCTATGAATTCTGGCGCGGGTATAGTACCACAGCTGTCCAAATTAGCTGCCCTGAAGGCTATTGAAGCGTCTAAGCCCCATCCTTTCGGTGGGGACTTTTGTCCTGCTTGAACTCAGATTCCCATCTTGGCAAGGTGCTGTCCGAATCAGGCTGGTGCAGCCGGTGGCAATCGCGTCACACGCCAATTCGTGAAAACATCGCGGATTCGTTGACCCGAACGGAACCTCAGCCCCCACCGCGGCGTGGCGCCTTGCCAGCGGCAGTCAAGATTGGCAGTTGCAAACAAAGCTAATTTGAACATGCTTGATTTAGCACTGCCAAGATGCTCTGTCAATAACAAATCTGCTTCTGTCATGAGGGTCGGAGCCTCGCGGATTTTCCTGGGCCGTTTCCAATATGGACTGGCGCGCGAGCGCCGCAACAATTTGTGTGGCTCTGTTTGGAAAAGGGTTTTGAAGGACGTGCCGGCGCGCTCGAAGTGTTTGCCGCTCGTGAGTACTGTTGGCGAGGCACTTGTCATCGCAGGAGTGTTTTGTTGATTTATTGTGAGCGTGAAGACAATTGCTGGATGTGACTCTTCAACATAGGGACTTTTTTTTGATTACGCTGTAGAATCAAATAGGGCGACCAAAACTATCTTAAGGGAGTTCAGCGCAGCGGGCTACGGTTCGCGCGGGGGAGCTAATGGCGAAACCGGTAATTATCACCGTGGATGACGATGCCGAAGTCCTACATGCCGTGGAGCGCGACCTGAGGCGGCGGTATGGCGAACGCTACCGGGTGTTGCGCGCGGACTCCGGCGCGGCCGCCCTGGAGGCGCTGAAAGGGCTCAAGAGGCGAAGCGATTCCGTGGCCCTACTTCTGGTGGATCAGCGGATGCCGCAGATGACCGGGGTGGAATTCCTCGGGCAGGCGATGGAGCTTTTCCCCAATGCCAAGCGCGTCCTGCTTACGGCCTACGCTGACACCGATGCAGCGATTCAGGCGATCAACAGCGCCAGAATCCATCACTACCTGCTGAAGCCTTGGGACCCTCCGGAGGAACACCTCTACCCCGTGCTCGATGACCTCTTGGAGGATTGGATGGGGTCGTTCCGGCCTCCTTTTGAAGGCGTGCGAGTTCTCGGCACGCGCTGGTCTCCGCATTGTTACGCTATCAGAGATTTTCTAGCGCGCAACCAGGCGCCTTATCAATGGATCGATGTGGAGACGGCGGGACAAGTCGCCGAGGTGCGCCGTCTGGTGGAGGCGGCAGGAGCGAATACCTCCAGCTTGCCGATGGTGCTTTTCCCCGATGGCACATCCTTGGCTGCCCCCAGCACGGCGCAATTGGCCGACAAACTTGGGCTGCGCGTGCGGCCGGAAATGGCGTTCTACGATTTGGTGATCGTCGGCGGCGGTCCGGCAGGCTTGGCGGCGGCCGTTTACGGCGCATCGGAGGGCCTCAGTACGGTGCTGATCGAAATGGAAGCGCCCGGCGGTCAGGCGGGAATGAGCTCGCGGATTGAGAACTACCTCGGTTTCCCTTCCGGGTTGAGCGGCGGTGACTTGGCGCGGCGCGCCGTGGCTCAGGCGCGGCGCTTCGGAGTTGAAATTCTCACCCCCCAGCAGGTCACCGGCGTCCGCGTGGAAGGCCCCTCGAGGATCGTTAAGCTGGCGGAGGGAACCGATATCGGTTGCAAAGTGTTGCTGATCGCCACGGGTGTTTCATACCGCAAGCTGGACGTACCCGGCGCCGAGCGCCTGCAAGGGTGCGGTGTTTACTATGGCTCGGCCATGACCGAGGGAACGTCGAGCAAGGATGAAGACGTGTACATCGTCGGAGGCGCCAACTCCGCCGGGCAGGCGGCGATGTATTTCTCCAAATATGCGCGACGAGTGGTCATGCTGGTCCGTGGCGCGTCCCTCTCCTCCTCGATGTCGCAGTACTTGATCGACCAGATCAAGAAAACGCCGAACATCCAGGTGGAAACGCACTCCCGGGTGGTGGAAGTCCTCGGAGAAAATCACCTCGAAGCCCTTTCCATACAATGCGGAGAGAGCGGGAAAACTGAAACGGTGCCTGCGAACTTGCTCTCCGTTTTCATTGGCGCAGAGCCCAACACGGATTGGCTGGCAGGCGTGGTGGAGCGGGACGAGCGCGGATTCATTCTCACCGGAGCGGAGCTTGTGCGCGACGGAAAGCGGCCCCAGGGATGGCCGCTGGCCCGTGACCCGTACTGGACGGAAACCAGCGTTCCCGGCATCTTCGCCGCGGGTGACGTCCGGCACGGTTCGGTGAAAAGGGTGGCGTCGGGCGTGGGCGAAGGCTCGATTGCCGTGCAGTTCGTTCATCAATACCTCAGTGAGGTGTGACTTGGCGGAAAACCTGACAAGTGAAACGAGCAAGAGTTTGATCGACGATCTGCGCAAGATCGAGGTCTTCGCGGACCTGCCCCAGGAACACCTCGCCTGGTTGGCGGAAAAGTTTGAGGAAAGGCGTTTCCAGCCGGGAGAGATCATGGCGCGGGAGGGTGAACCTCTGGACCATCTCACCGTGATCCTCGAGGGGGAGATTCGGATACAACGGGGAAGTGGCCCGGACGCGACTATCTTCACGGCGATTGCCGGCCAGGTTACCGGCCTGCTCCCGTACTCGCGGCTGACGCATTACGGCGGCACCAGCCGGGCCGTGCTTCCCACTCGTATCGTGGGTCTCCACCGAAGCCTTTTTCCTGAAATGTTGCAGCGAATGCCCCTGCTCGGCCAGCGTTTGGTCTCCCTCATGGCCGACCGCATCCGCGAGACCACCAGGATCGAGACGCAGCGCGACAAGTTGATGGCGCTCGGTAAGCTGTCCGCGGGTTTGGCGCATGAACTGAACAACCCTGCCGCCGCGGCGCAACGGGCCACCGCAAGCCTCCGCGAGACGCTCGAGACCGTGCGCGACGCCAGCATCCGGCTGGCCCGCCACGCCCTCTCCGCCGAGCAACGCGAGATGATTACCCGCTTCGAGCGGGAGGCCGGGCAATATACCGCCCCGATTCCCGCGGATCCGCTGGCCCAAAGCGATCGCGAAGAGCGCATCACCACGTGGCTGGAAGGACGCCACATGCCGGATGCCTGGAAGATCGCGCCGGCCCTCGCCGACGCGGGCGTGGATGTACCCAAGTTGGAAAACTTGGCGGCCCAGGTGGGGGAAACGGTGTTGTGCGATGCGCTCATCCGCATCGCTTCGATACTCACCATCGCCAGGCTGATCGGCGAGATTGAGATCAGCACCAAACGCATCTCGCATCTGGTCCAAGCGATCAAGGAGTACTCGTATATGGACCAGGCTGCGATGCAGGTCATCGACCTGCATCAGGGGCTGGAGAATACGTTGACGATTCTCCACCACCGCCTCAAAGGCGGAATAAAGGTAGTCCGCGAATACGACGAAAACCTTCCGCGAATTTGCGCCTACGGCGGTGAGCTCAATCAGATTTGGACGAACCTGATTTCCAATGCCATCGAGGCCATGCAAGGGAAGGGCGAGTTGCGGGTGCGGACCGCGCGTGAACTTGACCGCGTGCTTGTCGAAATTGGGGACAACGGGCCGGGAATCCCCCCCGATGTTCTGCCCCACATCTATGAACCCTTTTTCACCACCAAGGGAGTCGGCGAGGGGACGGGCCTGGGACTGGATACTGTTTGCCGGATCATCAGGAACCACCATGGTGAGATCCGTGTTTCTTCGCGCCCGGGCGACACTCGATTCCAGGTTTATTTGCCTGTAACTCAGCCCCAAGCCCAAGCATCTTCTGCATAGAGGAGGGACACAATGGAGAAAGGATGTTCACACCTTGACCAGGTGCGCGACCCCTCACCCAACAGCGACGGATGTGAGGAGTGCTTGCAGATGGGCGATTCGTGGGTTCATTTGCGCCTCTGCGAAATTTGTGGCCACGTCGGCTGCTGCGACTCCTCGAAAAATAGACACGCCACGAAGCACTTCCGAAAGACCAAGCACCCGATCATGCGATCCCTTGAGCCGGGCGAAAATTGGGGATGGTGTTACATCGACGACGTCATGATCGAACCGTTCCCGTGATTGCCAAGGCCTGGATTGGCACAACGGCGCCGCGGCTAAACGCCTTTCCTCCCTTCACGCGACGTCACAAGTATTGAAGAGGGGGGCCGTTCCACTATTTATGTCTAGCGCCTAAAGGAGACCCCCCGGCTTTGCCGGGGAGGCAGAAAAAGTTTGACAGATCCGGGAGTCCATCGCGGAAACTCCACAACGTGAGCCGCCAAGCACACGAGGAGGAGATCCGCGATGGACGAGAGAAGAAGCCTAAACCATACGAAGTGGGAGTGCAAATATCATGTGGTGTTTATTCCGAAGTGCCGCCGGAAAGTTTTGTATAAGGAACTGCGGCGGCATTTGGGAGAAGTGTTCCGGCAATTGGCGAAGCAGAAAGAGAGTCGGATCGAGGAAGGGCATTTGATGCCGGATCACGTGCACATGATGATTGCGATTCCGCCGAAGCACGCGGTGTCGCAGGTGATCGGGTATATCAAGGGGAAAAGCGCGATCCATCTGGCGCGGGTGTACGGAGGGCGGAAGAAGAATTTCGTGGGCCAACACTTTTGGGCGCGGGGGTTTTACGTGTCCACGGTGGGACGCGATGAAGAAGCGGTGCGAAAGTACATTCGGGAACAGGAAGAAGAGGACAAGCGATTGGACCAAATGGGCTTGTGGTAAGGAGCGCCACCCGGATGGTGGCGCGATAACCTGCGGGGCCGCGTTAGCGTCCCCGCCTAGCCGCTTTGAGCGGCTCACAAACTAAAGCCCCCGGCTTTGCCGGGGGATACTTACTGACGAGGAATCGAAAGGGGGAAATCGAGAAATGAAAGCGGCGGCGACCCAACTGGACAATCGGGATCAGCTTTTGGTCCGCTTGGCTGAATCGCGGGCGATGACCGATGACTTGTTCCGAACCGTACGCACAGACGCCTTGTATGACCGGCCGATTCCTGAAAGACATCGGATTGTCTTCTACATTGGCCACCTCGAGGCATTCGACTGGAATCTGATCGCGGACCAGGCTCTGGGCCTAGGACCCTCTCACCAGGAATTCGATCATCTATTTGCCTTCGGCATCGATCCCGTGGGCGGCGGGCTTCCGACGGACCAACCCTCTGACTGGCCTCGCCTTTCGGAAGTCAACGCCTACGACCTTCGCGTCCGCCAGGATCTTGATCGGATTCTCAGTGACAGGTCAAAGACATCGGCGAGCCGCTGGAAATATCCGCGCGAAACCATCCTGAACGTTGCGATCGAGCATCGGCTTATGCATGCAGAAACCCTGGCATACATGTTTCACCAGTTGCCTTTTGAGCGGAAGATTGTGCCGCCGGGCTATCGTCCCCTGACGTCCTCCGAATCCGACCCGGGGATCATTGCGAGGATGATCGACATCCCGGCTGGACCGGCGACTCTCGGGATTCCCCGGGGATGCGAATCGTTTGGTTGGGACAATGAGTTTCAGGTTCATTCGGTGCAGGCAGCAGCCTTCGCGATCGACGCCTATAAAGTCACGAACGGAGAGTTTCTCCAGTTCGTGCGCGCGGGCGGATACGACGATCAGAGCTTTTGGAGCGACGCGGATTGGGGCTGGATTAAAGAGCAGAACATCCGCCATCCACGTTTTTGGCTCGAGCGCGAAGGCCGCTGGTTCTATCAGGCCATGTTTGAAGAGTCGCCATTGCCGCTGGCTTGGCCAGTGTACGTCAGCCACGCAGAGGCCTCAGCTTACGCGCGTTTTGTGAGCAAGTCTCTTCCCACCGAGGCGCAGTTCCATCGTGCCGCTTACGGGACGCCTGACGGCGTGGAGCGAGCGTACCCCTGGGGTGACGCGGCCCCAGATGTCGGACGCGGCAACTTCGACTTCCAGCGTTGGGATCCGGTCGCGGTGGGGAACTATCCCGGCGGGCGTAGCGCTTTCGGGGTGGAAGACACTCTCGGCAACGGTTGGGAATGGACCTCCTCCCTCTTTGCGCCCTTCCCTGGCTTTGAGCCTTTTCCCTTTTACCGCGGCTACTCGGCAAACTTCTTCGACGGAAAGCATTATGTGATGAAGGGGGCCTCGCCGCGCACGGGAGCCTGCATGCTCCGGCGTTCGTTCCGCAACTGGTTCCAGGCGCACTATCCGTTCGTTTATGCATCCTTCCGCTGTGTGAGCAACTGAAGGGAGCCGATATGCTGATCCGTGGCGGCGCAACCCACGCCGGCAACTCGTTCGCTGAAGACGTGCGGGACGGGCTCGGCCGATCGGGGCAGAAGGAATTGCCCTCGAAGTACCTGTATGACGACGTCGGTTCCGCCTTGTTTGAAGTAATCACCAAGCTTCCTGAATACGGGCTAACGAGGGCGGAAGAGAGAATTCTGCGGCGGCATTCCGGAGCCATTGCCGAGCGGCTCGCTTCGCATGGGATTGTGGTTGAGCTGGGCAGCGGCAGCGGTAGGAAGACGCGCCGGATACTGGAAGCTCTCGCGCATCATCAATCGACAACGTACTGTCCTATTGAGATCTCCTCGACGGCGCTGGAGAGTTGTGAGCGCGAACTCGATGATTTGCCCAATGTCAGCATTCTGGGATTCGAGACCGAGTACCTGGATGGTCTGAGCCGAGCGGTGGCTCGCCGCAGCCTCGGTGAGGGAGTCATGGTGCTTTTTCTGGGCAGCTCGATCGGTAACTTTGATCGTGGGCCGGGAGAGGACTTTCTAAGCAAGATTCGCCAGACGCTTGAGCCTGGCGATGCGCTATTGCTAGCCACGGATCTGGAAAAACCCCTGGCCCAACTCATTCCCGCCTATGACGACGCCCTCGGCGTGACGGCCGTGTTTAACAGTAACCTGCTGGCCCGCATCAACCGGGAACTGGGAGGTAATTTCGACCTGTCCCGATTTGAGCACGTCGCGCTCTATAACACCCGGGAGCGGCGCATCGAGATGCACCTCCGCTCGGTTGAAACCCAGACCGTCTCCATCGGAGGGGCGAATTTCACCTTCCAACGCGATGAAACCATCTGGACCGAGAGCTGTCATAAATACCGGCAACACGAGCCCCCCGAGATGGCCGAACGGACCGGTTTCGATTGCGTGGCGCAATGGGTGGACGATGAATGGGGGTTCGCTGAGAACCTGTTGATCGCTGTTTAGCGCTGGCAATGCATCCAGATCGCATCTATTAGCACGCGTTTCGCGGACCTCTTTTGTAGGTCCGCGGCTCGTCCCCAATAGACAAAGAAAAGCCGCAGACCTAAAAAACAGGACTACACTTGCTCCGATGATCGAAGCGCGAGAAACCGTCATTGAGTTCCGCCGCGCGTCCTTCCGTGCGGCAAGTGGGCACCTGCTCCTCTCGGACGTGAGCCTGAGTGTGCACCGCGGCGAAACCCTGGTGCTCCTCGGACGCAGCGGGTCCGGGAAGACCACCACACTTAAACTCATCAACCGCATGCTTGAACCGAGCGGCGGCGAAGTCCAGGTGGAAGGGCGCTCGACCCTCGAATGGGATCCCACTCGCCTGCGCAGGAGCATTGGTTATGTCATCCAGGAAGCAGGACTCTTCCCCCACTTCACGGTGGGACGCAACGTTGGCTTGGTGCCAAAACTGGAGCGTTGGGAGCCCGAGAGAATCTGCGCGCGGGTGCGTGAGATGCTTGACTTGGTTGGCTTGCCACCCGAACAGTTTCTTTCACGCTACCCACGGGAGCTTTCCGGCGGGCAGCGGCAGCGCGTAGGAGTGGCGCGAGCCTTGGCCGGCGACCCGCCGCTCCTGCTGATGGACGAGCCTTTCGGAGCGCTCGACCCTTTGACCCGGGCGGAAATCCAGCTCGAGTTTCAAGCACTCCAGGAGCGCCTCAAGAAAACCATCGTTTTTGTGACGCACGACATGCGCGAGGCCTTGCTGCTCGGCACTCGCATCGCGCTTCTGGAAGCGGGGAAGCTGGTCGGCGTCTTCACGCCCGAGGAATTCCTGCATGCTCCTGACCCCATGGTAGCCGCTTACGTTGCGGCATTCCGTACGGGCGATGGGAATTCGAGTCTGTGAATCGAGGCCGCGAATGGATACCGTTAACTTCTTCGTCAAAAACCAAGGCCAAATCCTTCAGCTCACCCTCGAGCACTTGTGGCTGGTGGGAATCTCCATGTTGCTGGCCGTGGCCACCGGACTGCCCCTGGGGATTCTGCTGACGCGCCGGCGGGCGTTCAGCAAACCGGTGATCGGCGGAGCGAACATTGTGCAGACCATCCCCAGTCTGGCGCTCTTCGGTTTCATGCTGCCGGTCCCCTGGCTGGGCGAACGCGCTGACCGGCTGGCCATTACGGCGTTGACCCTCTACGCATTGTTGCCCGTGATTCGCAACACGTACACGGGAATCATGAGCGTTGACCCCGGCGTTCGGGAGGCCGCGCGCGGCATGGGTATGACGGACCGGCAAGTGCTCCTTCAGGTCGAATTGCCTTTGGCCATGGGCGTTATTCTGGCGGGCGTGCGCGTGGCCACGGTCATCACTGTAGGCGTGGCCACCATCGCCGCCGCCATCGGCGCCGGGGGTTTGGGGGAATTCATCTTTCGCGGTGTCGCGATGGTCGATAACCGCGTGATTCTCGCGGGCGCCATCCCCGCCGCCTTACTGGCGCTGCTTATGGACCTGCTCCTGGGGCTTCTGGAGCGCAAGCTCACCTACGTACACTGAAAATGACTCGCCATTGGCACCGGGTATTCGCATGAGCCAACGCATCCTCCCGACTTGGCTTCTCCTCACAACTGCCTTGAGCTTTATGTTTCTTGCCGCCATTTCCTTCCCGGCCTGTGGACCAGGGAGGCAGCGAACGCTGGTGATCGGGTCGAAGAACTTTACCGAACAGGTCATCCTGGGCGAGATGCTGGCGCAGCACCTGGAAGCGAAGACGGGGCTGCACGTGGAGCGAAGGTTTTATCTTGCCGGCACCTACATCAGTCATCAGGCGCTGCTGGCCGGGCGCATCGACGCCTATGTGGAGTACACCGGCACGGCACTTACCGCCATCCTGAAACAGCCGGTGGAAAGCAACCCGGGAAACGTGTACGCCAAGGTCAAACGCGAGTACGCCTCGCGCTTCGACCTCGAGGTTATGGACCCGTTGGGCTTCAACAACACATTCGCCATCGTGATCCGGGGCGAAACCGCGCGCCGGCTGAATCTCCACACGCTCTCCGAAGCCGCGCCTTATGCGGCCCAGTGGCGGCCCGGGTTCGGCTACGAATTCATGGAGCGCCCCGACGGCTATCAGGGGCTGGTGCGGGCTTACAACCTGACGTTCGGCCAGCCGCCGCGGATTATGGACCTCGGCTTACTTTACCGGGCATTGCTGGAGAAGCAGGTGGACTTGGTGGCGGGTAACTCCACCGATGGCCTTATCGCCGCCCGCGACCTGGCCGTCCTGGAGGATGACAAGCACTATTTCCCTCCTTATCAAGCCGTGCCCATCGTTCGAAGCGAGACGCTGAAGCGCCATCCGGCAGTTCGTGAAGCGCTCGATCAGCTTGGCGGGAAGATTTCCGATGAGGAGATGCGCCGACTGAACTTTGCCGTGGACGGGGAGCACCGGGACCTCGCCGATGTCGTCCGCGCGTTCCTGCACGCAAAGCACCTCGATTAAGCCTTGGATAGGGCGCCGATAGGCAGTAGGTGGCCGCCACCATCGTCCTGTCCGAAGCAAAACTGCTGAGATTTCAACCCCATGCTTCTGTGGTAATTTCCTGGTGGCGCGGGCATAAATCCTAACCGATAATATCCACCTATTCGGATCCGCGTTCCGGCAGCCTTGCTCGGAACAACGGCCAAGTTTACTGCGGGAATCGGACTGTACCGTCGTTCCGTCGAGGCAAGTGAGGGAACCATACCTTGTGAGGAGGCGCCATGTTCACCGATATCGCCGGTCGGGCGTTGGCCGGCCCAGTACGGGCTGCCAGCCTTGCAGTTCTAACGCTCTCATTGATGTGCCTGGGGCGAGCGACCGCTTCTGCCCAGACTATGAATCCGCCGGGCGTGGTCCGGCTGCGCGAGATTCCTCTCCAGCGGATCACGATTGAGGACAAGTTCTGGTCGCCCCGACTGGAAGTGAATCGCACCAAGACGCTGGATCACGTTTACCAAGAACTGGAGACGATGGGCTGCATCCGCAACTTCGATATCGCCGCCAAGAAAGCGACTGGAACCTTCGGCGGGCCGTGGTGGGCGGATTCAGACGTCTACAAGTGGATTGAGGGCGCTTCCTATGTGCTCGCGACGCATCCCGACCCGGCCCTCGATAGGAAGGTGGATGATCTCATTGCCAAAATCGCCGCCGCCCAGGAGCCGGACGGCTACCTCAATACTCATGTGCAGATCGAAGAGCCCGACCTTCGCTTCAAAGACCTGGCCTTCTTCCACGAGGACTTCAGTTCCGGCCACCTCTTCGAGGCGGCAGTGGCGCATTACGAAGCCACCGGGAAACGCACGCTCCTCGACGTGGCCATCAAGCTCGCCGATTGTTTCGACGCCACGTTCGGCCCGGGCAAACGCGATGGAATTTCCGGCCACGAAGGGATTGAGTTGGCGTGGGTACGCCTCTTCCGCGCCACGGGAGACGAGCGCTATTTGAAGCTGGCGGAATTCTATTTGAACGAGCGCGGGAAGAAGCCCTCCATTTTCCAGCGCGAATATGAGAACCTGCCGGCGGACCGGATGGTGCAGTGGCGCGAGGGTCAGACGATCAACCTCCGTGCCCTTCAAGACTATCTCTACATCAAGCCCCTGGCGGACCGTCGCTTCCTGACCCATCCCACTGGGTTCGATACGAGCTACAGCCAGGACAACCTGCCCGTGCGCGAGCAGAGCGTTGCCGTCGGCCACGCCGTGCGCGCGATGTTTCTCTACTCGGGGATGGCAGACGTCGCCTACGAAACCGGCGACCAGGGGCTGCTCGACGCGCTCGGCCGGTTGCACGACAGCGTCACTCTGCGGCGAATGTATGTGACCGGGGGCATCGGCCCGTCGGCCAAGAACGAAGGATTTACCGACGACTACGACCTGCCTAACGACAATGCCTATCAGGAGACTTGTGCCTCGGCGGGAATGGTCCTTTGGAACTATCGTATGTTCAAGCTGACCGGCGACGGGCAATATATCGACCTGTTGGAACGGTCCCTCTATAACGCGGTGCTCGCCGGCGTGTCGCTCGAGGGCAACACCTTCTGCTATGCTACCCCACTCGCCTGTGACACTAAGTTCATGCGGAAGCCGTGGTTTGAGGTGCCCTGCTGCCCGACCACGGCGGCGCGCTTCTTCCCGTCAATCGGACGGTACGCTTACAATCAGTCCGCGGATGGTGTTTGGGTTAACCTCTACCTCGGGGGCTCGGCAACCGCGATTTTCGCGGACGGCTCCCGGATGGTGTTACACCAAACCACGCGTTATCCCTGGAACGGCAGCACCAGACTGCAAGTGGACGTCGACCAGCCGAAGGAGACGACTCTGCACTTGCGCGTGCCGGGTTGGGCATCGGCGTCGTCCTTCACGGTGAACGGCAAGCCCATCCGGCCTGAGATCTCCAAAGGCTACGCGCATTTTCGTCGGAAGTGGGCCAGGGGCGATATGGTGGAACTCACTTTCCCGATGGAGGTGGTGAAGCTGGAGGCCAATCCCAAGGTGCTACAGTCGCGGGGCGAGATCGCGCTGCGCCGCGGGCCCCTCATCTACTGCCTGGAACAGCCCGACAACCAGACGGACCTGGACCGGATCGCCCTATCGCGCGGCGGCAAGCTTGAGGCGCACTTCGAACCGGCATTGCTCGGAGGCGTAACCGTAATTACGGGGGAGGGCCGACTTCAGGATCCGAACCGTTGGGAGAACCAACTCTACCAGCCGGTGCGCGCAGTGACGGGCGAAGCCATTGGTATCAAAGCGATTCCTTACTGCGTTTGGGGCAATCGCGGTCAGAAGAAAATGAAGGTGTGGATTGACGAAGCCCCGTGATTAATCGCTTTATCGGCCGCGTCGGTGACGCCGTTTAACTCTCTTGGGAGCTGGCGATCCGCGTAACTCCGTAGGTCCGAGGGGTGGCCCTGGGATTGGGGGCGACAATCCCCCACCACATCAGCCTGGCAATATATAGCTACTCCGCGGGCCCCCAACCCCGCCGTAACTAACCCTGGTGGTGATAGATCTCCCACCCCTTGTAGTTACTTAGCGCTTCGTTGATCGCGCCACCGTAGTGGCTGCGGTTGACGGCCACGTGGTGTTCGAAGCCGTTTTTGCACATGTACTGCAGCAATTTCTGCAGCCCGCCGATCTTCACCACGCCGTAGCCGCCGAAGCTTTTCGGCCGGTCGTCGGTTGTCTCGCCCTCGCCCACGTAGGCCCGCATCTGCCCGTGGAAGTCGTCGGTGGAAATGCGGCAGTAGGTGATGGGCCCGCTTTTCAGCTTGCCTACCACTGTGCCGAACGTGTTCAGCTTGCCCACCGATCCGGCGATGATCTCCTGAAAGTCCATCTTGAAGTCTTCGAAGAACTCCTTGGGCAAGTTCGAGCAGTGGAAAATGACCGCCTTGTCCGGATCGTCGCCGTAGTTGTTGTTCCAGTCCACGATGGCGCTTGGGGTTCCCGAAGCCAGTTGCAGAATGTACATCCCGATCATCCCGGTCATGTCCGTCTCGCAGGCGCTGGGCAGCAGCGCGTTCGACATCATGCTCATCAGTGTGCAGGGCACCACTCCAAAAAACTCTTCCATAGCCGTCCAGCACTGAACCGATGAGCCCGCGAGCTCGTTGGCCTGCATCCACTCGTCCATTACCACACCGAACTTGGCCATCTTAGTGAGCGACGCCGGAGGCACACCTCCCGTGGATACATAAGAGCCGATATGATCCAGTTTCTCTTTCACCTTCGGGTCATCGTCGGCCAACCGGGCGATGCGCCCGAACGCCTCCGAGAGGTCCAGGGTCTCGACCGAGATCCCGTGCCGCTCCATCAGCTTCTCGCTGAAGCGCACGGTGTTGAAGTTGGTGGGCCGCGCCCCCATCACCCCCACCCGCAGGCGCCGCAGTCCCTTCACCACGCGGCAGGTGGCGGCAAACGACTGCAGGTCCGTCTTGAATTCCTCGGAGGAGGGCGCCACCGTGTGGTTCCGGGTGAGCGAGTAACGAATGCCGTATTGCCACAGGTTGTTGCAGAGCGAAAGCTTGCCGCAGAAGCTGTCGCGCCGCCCCCCCATCAACATCTTGTCGGGCTCGTCGGGATAGGCTTGTACGAGCACCGGTACATCCAGGCCCGCTAGGCGGATGGTGTCGGCCACACCACGCTCCTCGCCGAAGTTGGGCAGGCTGACCAGAATGCCGTCGATCTCGTCGCGGTGCTGCTTGAAAAGGTCGGCGCAGCGGTGCGCGTCCTGCAGGGTTACCACCGCGCCGAACTTGGTCTCCTCGGGGGTAAGGCACACTGCCCGGTAGCCTTGCTGTTCCAGTTGGCGCAGGATTTCAACGCGGCCGTCGCGCGCCAGGACGGCGGGAAAAAAACCACGGTTACCGATAATTACTCCAAAACATGCTGTAGCCATAATGAATCCTCCAAATCTCTATATCGCTGGCATTGCTTCAAGCCCAGCGTCGTTAACTTATCGTTACGCCGAGCACGGTATAGGATCGTGCCGGGACTTGCAGACTCATTCGGGCCGCGGCCTTCGGTGGTTCCAGGGTTTGCGGCGTCACGCGTTGTGGTGCTTCGAAGGTGTTGGTAGCCTTTAGATCGGAGCCGGTCAAGACCGCACAGGTCGTGACCTTGGTGGGCGCGATCCCGTTCCAGACGACTTCCAGGTCGCGCGGTTTCTCCAGGTCCCGGTTCAGGATAAATAAGGCGGCGGTCTTGTTGGTAGCATCTAAGGTGCCCGCGATGTCCAGGTAACCGACGTCCCCCAGTCCTGTCATGGGGACCCCACCCGCTTCGATGGGCCGTCCGAGATGGGGAACCGGGTAAGTGGGTCCCTCGGGGGCCAGGCTCAAGGCGGCGCCGTTCGCGTGCGCCAGCGCCCAGGCGTACGGATAGTAGATCGTCTGGCGCAACACCGACGTTTCGTTGGTCATGAGGGGTGCGATCACGTTGACCAATTGGGCCAGGCATGCCAGGCGGACACGATCCGAGTGCCGCAGCATGGAATTGATCAACCCGCCCACGAGCAGCGCATCCTCCAGGTTATAGACTTCCTCCAGCAGGTGAGGCGCTTCCTTCCGATGGCCATCTACCGCGTCTCCGTCGCGCGCGCGGTACCAGACATTCCACTCATCGAAGGAAAGCCAGAGCTGCTTGCGCGACCGCTTTTGGCCCCGCACCATATCGCTCACATCCACGATGTCCTGGATCTGCCGGTCCATGGCGAGGTTTAAGGCAAGATACCTGGAACTGTCGCCCCCCGTCTCTTCGGCGTTGCCAAAATATCGATGCAGCGAAATCCCGTCCACCTCGTTGTAGCACTCCTCCAGTACCTCACGGTCCCACTGAAGGTATGTGGGCATGAACGGCCCGCTCGATCCGCAGGCGATGAGCTTCAGCGACGGATCGATTACCCGCATCTGCCGGGCGGCGTCGGCGGCCTTACGTCCGTAGTCAACGGCCGACATGTGCCCGATTTGCCAGGGGCCGTCCATTTCGTTTCCAAGGCACCAATACTTCACATTGTGAGGAGCCTTGTAGCCGTGCTGCTGGCGCAGGTCGCTCCAGCGTGTGCCTCCGTCCACGTTGCAGTATTCCACCAGGGCCACGGCCATTTCCACCGAGCCCGTGCCAAAGTTGAGTCCGAACAACGGCTCGGTCCCCACCTCGTGGCACCAGGTGATGAAATCGTTGGTGCCGAATTGGTTGGTCTCGAGGGTATTCCAAGCCCGATCCAGGACGCGAGGCCGATCCTTTTTTGGTCCCACGCCGTCCAGCCAGTGGTAACCGGATACGAAGTTGCCGCCGGGATAGCGAATAATCGGCACGCCCAACTCTCGGATTTCCTGCTTCACATCGGTGCGGAAACCGTTGGCGTCGGCGAGTTTCGATCCGGGCTCGTAGATGCCCTGATAAATCGCGCGGCCAAGATGCTCCAGGAAGGAGCCGAAAAGGCGGCGGTCCAACGGTGTCAGCGTGCGAGTGGGGTCGATCACAACGCGCGTGGGGGCGAGGGTGTTACCCTGGGCGCGGCCGATCCAGGGCATGGTGGCGAAGGCGGCCGCGCCCACGGCGGCCTGAGTCAGAAACTCTCTTCGGGCAAATTTGGACATCTTCTTCCCCCTACTTTTTTGCAACGGTCGCGTGGCACGGAACTGATAGGAAGATCGCTGGCGAGGCGCCAATGACTCGACGTAAATCCTCCCGGCCTGAAGGTATTCCGCCGATGAGGCTGCCACTTTTGCTTAATCGCTTAAGCCTCCTCAGAAGAATATCCCTATACTCTCCTCCATGGTTTGTGTCAAGCGGGTTCTTTTCGGATTTAGTATGAGATTTCTGGCGGAGTGAGCCAGCAGAACCGTTGCCGGAGCCAATTTGCAGTGGCTACCTGTCGCGTCTGCGGGGCTCGAAAATCTTCCGTACGCTCTCAACCGTTTACCCCAGATTACCAGAGCCTCTATATCAAGACGGCCCGAGGTCCTCGCCGCGCGGCATCAATTCGGACGGCCCCGCCCGCAACGAAGGGCTCTCACCGATTCTGCGGTTTGCGGACGGGCCCAGCTCAGGATTAGGACCCGTTGATTTTCCTACCACCAAGCTGAGCCTGATCGTATGTTCCACTGCCGAGGCATTCGAAGACACCGAAGCTTCGTGAAGTGCATCGGCGGCCGTCCCCCCCAGGATGTCGGGGTGCATATCGACGGTGGTGAGTCTTGGCACAAAGTATTCCGCCAAATAGGTGTTGTCGAAACCGGTCACGGAGATGTCCTCGGGGACGCGAAGTCCGCCCTGGCTAAAAGCGGTGATCAGACCCACGGCCGTGAGATCATTCATGGCTACTACGGCGGTCGGGCGCAGGGACATCTCCAAAATGGACAATCCTGCGGCGCGCCCTCCGTCCAGGCGCTGATTACCGATGAGAACCGGTCCCGGTTCAAGTTTCAGAGCCCGCATGGAGGCGACGAAGGCCTCTTGGCGAGAGAGAATATTCTTGAAGGCCCGGCGGCCCCCGACAAACGCGATGCGGCGGTGACCGTGATGGTGGAGGTGCTCGATGACCTGGCGCATCCCCCGGGCGTAGTCCACCTTGATGTTGATGGCCTTCTCACTGGTAAAGTCGAGATCGAAGCAAGCCACCGGGATATCGCGCCGCACGATCTCCTCCAACCAGGCGGGACTCATCTCCGAAGTCAAGATGGCTACCCCGCGTACCTTCTGCTCGATCATGCGCTCCGCCGCCCGGGTCATGAGCGCCACGTCGTAGTTGGTCTCGGTCACGATCACTTCGTACTCCCATTTGCGCGCTCGCTCCTCAAAGCTCCGAATGGCTACCGCGAAAAAAGGATTCTGGATGTCGGAAACGATCACCCCCAAGGTTCGGCTGCTGCCGGAAGCGAGGCTACGGGCGTGCCGGTTGGGGTAGTATTTCAACTGGCGGGCAAAGGCCAAGACCCGCTCGCGCGTCTGGGCGGTGATGCGGCCGGTAGAGTTGAAGGCGTTCGATACGGTTGCCGTTGACACCCCGGCGGCCCTAGCAACATTCCGAATCGTCGTGTTCTTGGGTTCCATAGCGGGCTTTTCCGCCGCCCGTTCGAGGACTCAATCCATCATCGCGGCTGGTCGCTCAGAGCGGCGCATAGTTTTGAAGACTCGGTGCATTCCTCCGCTGCCCAGGGAATTTGCCGAAGGCGCGCTTTGCGTCCATAATATCGACGACCGGATCGAGGCGAAAAGGGTCTTACCCATCGTGAATCCGGTGACGCCGGCCATCGCCAACATCCCCGTCTTGACATTGCGCAACCCGCGCTGGGGGTTTCTTGGGGAAAGTGGGCGAGCAAAATCATTTCGCCTCGAATCCGAGTGACGTAGCTGGTGAGCTTGGCAGGATTCCAACCTGGGACCTCTTGCTCCGGAGTTCACCGCATGATCTTAGCACAAAAATTGCGGCGGACGAGTTGCCAATCAATCTGATTTCAAAGGAAAGGGCCGGTACTTGCCGCGCCTTGGGTCCAAAGTAAAACTGGCTCTTGCCATGACATTTTGTCTTAATCCGCCATCTGTAGGCTCTAGGCTAATTATTTCGTTGACAAAGATGATCACCGCATGTACACTAGTTTTTGAGGCCAGAGCCCAGGGGCTGGCCTGCCGGGCCGGGGGCACACATAACGGGCCCGCGCAAAGGAACGAACAGCAGGAGACTGGAGATAGAAGGCCTCGCGGCGCTTATGCAAAAGATGGAAACTTTCAGCCTGCGCCAATTGTGGCACCTCATTAACACGCTGATCAAAGTCCGAATACCGGTTCTGTCAAAAGTTTAATGAAAGGTAATGAAGGGTGGGGAGGTGGATAGAGCTGGGGGCTTTGCCCCCAGACCCCCAGGACTTATCGCTTTGGTGCCAAGATGGGTCTGGGCTGGGGGAGCGAGTGAGGCTCGCTCCCGACCGATCTCGGCCCCGGAGTCGGCGCTCAGGTCGCATCCCTGCGGAGCCCTATCCTCCGCCCCGGCCACTGGGAAGTTTACTCCCACCTTGCTCAGGCCGCCAGGGCGAGAGCGAGGATCTTATTCCACTGGCCTTGCAAGGTGGTGAGGGAACTCAACTCCGGCAAGGGGACCGGTACTCGGTAGCCCAGGGCCAGATGCGGGCGCAGGAAGTTGTAGTGGGTGACAAAGAGGGTGGTGAGGGCCACGGCGCCGTTGCGAGTGGCAAAGCCACCAGCGGGACGGACGTGGTATTTGTAGGTGCGATTGAGGCGTTCGATGAGTTGCTTGAAGGGGCGAAATTCCTTGGAGACCGCGTCGAGGTTTTCCAGACCGATGACCTGACGCAAGGTGTGGGAGGGTTGGGCAGCGGTGCGGTGGGCGTTGAGGAAGTGCACGCCGGCCTGATAAGCGGGGTTGCCATCGGTGATGAAGCGCAGGGCCTGACCCTCGGGCAGGGTGCGCGAGGCCTCGCCCAGAGCCACCGTGGCGGCCAAGGCATCGCGCTCCGGAGCGACGTGATAGGACGTGATGTGATGCCCTTGGGGGTCGAGAAAAAAGAAAGTGAATTGGTGCTTGCCGGCGACGCGAATATAGGTTTCGTCGCCGGTAGCGGTGTCGCTGAGGGGGGCTTTGTGGCGGAGGTTGAAGGCGTGGCAGTAATAAGCGGCGGCCTGGGCATAGTTGAGGACGGACTGGTAGCTGAGGGGCACGCCGAAGACTCGCCCGAGGACTTGCGCAGTCTTGCGGGCGGAGAGGGCAAAGGAGATGTGGAAGGCCAGCACCAAGCCCAACACGTCGGAAGAACGATGCAGACGGGTGACGTCGACGTGAGGCGGATGGGGAGCGGAAGGGGTCAGTTGGGCGGGCTGGAAGTGGTATTGGCGATATTGGTAGCGCAGCTTGAATTGCGTGCGGCGCAACTTCTGCAGCAGCTTCTCATTCCAGTTCAGCGCTTGTTGCTTCTGCCGGTAGTGAGGGCAGTGCTCGCCCGGGCATTTGTAGATGGTGCAGTCGGCACGCTGCTTCCAGGCGAAGAGGGAGTTGCCGCAGTAGGGGCACCAGTAAGGAGTTTTCGTCGGGCGATGACGGCGAGCGATCTGCGAGACACGGCCACAGACTTTGCAGCGCAGTTGGCAGGCTTTCCGGCCATCGTTGGCGTAGAGGAAGTCGCGGGGTGCGCCGCAGTGGGCACAACGACAGGTGGCAGGCAAGGGGTGAGCGCCGGAACGCTGAATCGGAGACAGCGGTCGGCGGTGCTGGCGCTGGTACTGAGCCAACAACTGCCGCCAGTGCAAGGTGCGGGAGGGAGGCGGGGGTGGCTGGGTCAAGGGGGCCAGAGGATCGACGTAGAAATCGCGGTAGTGCGGATGCTGCTGGCGAAAATCATCGCGCGGTTGCGGCTCGGGCTGACGGCCGGCGAGGATCTCTTGCAATTGCTGGACGAGTTCCTGCAAATCCTGGCGGGTAAATTTTCTGCAGAGCCAAAGCACCAATCGTGGTATGTTGCCCATGGCGGTGAGTCTCTCGGGAACCTGGCCGGTTCCCTGCTCGGTGAATTGGGAAAGAGAGACTTCACCGCCTTTTTTCTTTGCCGTCAAGTCCCACGACGAAGCCGCCATCGACACTCAGCCAAGTGCCAACCCGCCTTCGGCTCACCCCCGAACGCCCTGCTGTACCCGCTTCCAGGGGGGGAGAAAGCAGAAACCGCGTTTCTCGAAGGCAATCCAAGGACTTACGGACTTATAGAGTCAAAATCTTTGGCAGAACCCGAATACCCTTAGAGATGTTAAAAATGAAGATCGATCCGGCTATGTGCATGAGAACAATGGCGAGGTGGACAAAATAGCCGAAAATAAATCCGGTTTTTTGGCATAAAATGCATGGAGTACGCAATAATTAGGCGAAATCAGCAGGATTTTTGAGGGATAGCGTCCAAGAGAGGGGCCTAAGTGGGGGTTAGAAGAACTTATTATCCCGGCTTGATAGTGGGTAAATTTGATTTAGAGGCGGTTTTACGCGTCCAATGGGCGTGTTAAACTTGCCATAGGTTCAAAAAGGAGGTCCCAGGAATGGAGACATGGCATCGCATTCGCGCCGCGGTAGCGATTTTGCTCGCGATCATGGCAGTCTGGCTGGCGTCACGGAGTTATGGGCAAACCCCGGGGATAGCGCCTCACAACGCCCTCTTACTGACTCCCGGCCATCCAGGGGCGGTCAGGTTCACTTTGGTTTCTGGAATGCCGCGGACGCAGACGGGTGACTTCCTAGGCTCCGATCCCTCAGGATGGGTTGATATCATGCCGCACGAATCCCTCCAGGGATGGACACGCGTAGCCATCCCGCCCGACAAACCTTTGGATCCCGCGAGCCAATGGCAGCTCGCGAAAGATCAAGGAACCATCCTCTGCGAAGGCAATCACGGGCACGAATGGCTGCGCTACGATCACGAACTCACCAATTTTCTTCTCCACGTGGAATGGCGTTTTGAAAAGCGTGAGGGACTGAAAGGGTATAACAGCGGAGTTTTCGTGCGGAATGACTTGGAAGGGCGAGTTTGGCACCAAGCACAGGTGGGAGCCAACGCGTTTATATTTGGCCAAACTCTATTCCACGGGGAGCTGTCGCCGATAATCGATAAGATGTGGAAAAATTTTCCGCCGGAAGTTAATCCCCTCCACCCCATCGGCGAATGGAATACGTACGAAATCCGCTGCGATGGCCCGAAAATCACCCTCTGGGTCAACGGCGAAGTGGCCGGTGGATTCGACGCGCCCGAGGTTCCCAAGGGCTATTTAGGCCTGGAAGCGGAAGGTTATCGCATCGAGTTCCGCAATATCAAGGTGAAGAGCCTGCCGTGATGCGCAAGCCATTCGTGGGATCACTCAAACCCGTGGCGGGAGCATGCGGCGCGGAAAAGCTGATAAGCCTTCTCGAACCTTTCCACGGCTTCAAGCTCCGGCGGGTGGGACTCCAGGATGCGGGTCATGCTACGGATTGCCGCGGTCAAATCCCCCCCAAAAAGGACCGTGCCCGCGGCCAGGATGGCTGCCCCGAACGATGCTGTGGGATGCGCGGAAAGCACCACAGTGCGGTTAAGAATATTGGCGCGAAGTTGCGACAGCACCGGGCTGGCGGCGGCGCTTCCGGCGGAATAAACTTCCTTCCCCAAGGTCACTCCGCAGGCTTCTAGCCGCTCGTAGCCCCATCGCTCGACGCACGCGAGAGATTGCAGTTGCGCGGCGTATCTCTCACTCGGGGACGCCGGGTTCCCCTCGCAGAAAGAATTGGCCTGGGGATTATGGAAGGGAAAGCGTTCGCCGCGCGCCCCAAGGACGTAGCACTGAATCGAGGTCGGCAGGTGCGGGGCCGCGCGCCGATCCATTTCCGCAGGAGTGACGCCCGGATCATCGAGCTGAAGGCTGCCGGGCCCCGTGTTGCTGGCCGCACCGGGAGCCCACAGATTGCTGGGGAGATGGTGGCAGTACATTCCCGGTCCTAACCGAGGCTTCGTGACGGTCAGGACTTTCCAAACGAGGGTGGTTCCCAGGGTCGTATTGGCATGGCCGGCTTCGCTCGCACCGGAACCGATGAGACTCGCCATGCCGTCTGAGGCCCCGGCAAGCACAGGCACGCCGGCGGTCAATCCTGTTTCTTCGCTAGCTCGCGCGGAAACCGCTCCGACCTGATCCCCCGGAGCGACAATCCGAGGGAGCATGGAGGCGGGGAGATCGGCAAAGTCTGCCGCCGCGTTCCACCCGGTTTTTTCTTGGTCGTAGCCGAGCTTGAGCGCATTGGAGTAATCGCAAACTCCCCATTGGCCCGTAAGCTTTGCGGTCAGCCAATCGGCGGGATGCAAAATGTATGACGCGCGCTCCCAGACGGACGGTTCCTGCTGTCGCACCCAAACAGCCTTGGCGAGAGAGAAAGATGCGTTGACTTGGGCTTGCCCGCGCCGACTAAGTTCGTTGGCGACTGCTCCTGCGCGCCCATCATCGTAAAGCATCGCCGGCCGAACCGGATCGCCCTGTGAATCCGCCAGGACCAAGGAGCCCGAGGTCGAGGTGACCGCAACACCTGCGGTGCGAGCGCAGCGCTGGTTGGTTTCCAGGCTCTTACGCAGTTCCTGGATTGTTTGGCAGACCGCGCGCCACCACGCCTTGGGGTCTTGCTCGTGGGCCGGCCCTGCGGCGGGCAGGTCGGAAAGCGCCGAGTGAGCTTCCGCGAGAACGTCCCCTTCAGCGGTTGAGGCCAGGGAGCGAACCCCACTGGTTCCGACATCGATACCGAGTACAATGGGAAGGTTTGATGGGATCATATTTTAGTATTCGAACCGAGAAATTCACAAATGTCGCGCAGCACCTGCTGAAACATCTCCGGGGTCAGGCGGCATGTCTGGGTGTTTTGCTGGCTGGGGTGGTAGGAGCAAAACAGGCGGGGCAGGCCTTCCGGCAGCGTGAAACTTCCGCCGTGGGAAAAAAGCAAGGCCGACCGGCGCGGGAAGGCATGGCGCTTACCGAGAACGCGCAAGTAAGCTTCAAACGCGATGCGTCCCAGTACCAGGACAGCGCGCAGGCGCGTCATTATCTCGAGTTCCTTCTCCAGGTACGGCTGGCAATTGCGCAGTTCTTCCGGGCTCGGTTTATTCTTGGGCGGCGCGCAACGGAGCGGTGCCGTAATGTAGCAGTTGTGAAGCTTCAGCCCGTCGCTCCGATCGCGGGAAGTGGGCTGATTCGCGAATCCGGCTTCATAAAGGCCGCGATAGAGGAAATCGCCCGAGCGGTCACCCGTAAACATCCGCCCCGTGCGGTTGGCGCCATGAGCTCCGGGCGCCAAACCGAGTATCAAGAGCTCGGCGCGGGGGTCGCCGAAGCTCGGCACGGGTTTTCCCCAGTAATCACAATCGCGATACATGCGGCGCTTTTCTTTGGCCACTCCGCGGCAATACGCAATGAGGTTTGCGCAGCGAGTGCAGGCGATCACCTGTCGTTGGAGTTCGGCGAGTTCGCGAGCTGCGTTGGGCATGAATTCCCGCTCTTCCTCACTGCAGAGGCGCGGAGGCGCAGAGCATCAGCAGAAGATTCAGAATTCAGGATCTAGGATCTAAGGTTTGAATCCTCAATGCTCGACCCTGAAGCCTTCCTTTTCCGAACTCTGCGTCTCAGCGGCTCTGCGGTGAGGGCGTTTTCGCCGCCATCGCCAGGATGGTGTTCCACTGGACTTCGGAAACAGGCATCACGGAAAGGCGCGGCAGCCGCACCAATTCGAAAGTCGAAAGGGCACTGGGCTTCTTGATTTCGTCGAGGGTCACCGGCCGGCTAAGTTTCTCCTTCGCCCTTAAATCGATCACTACCAGGCGCACGTCTTTTTGCTGGGGATCGGGATAAGGGTCACTAACAGCCTCCGCCAGACCCACCACCGCTCGCTCATCGCCGGTGTGATAGATCATGACCGGGTCTCCGCGACGCACATTGCGCAGGTGCTTTAGCGCCAGGTTGTTGGAGATCCCGTCCCAGACGGTCTTGCCGTCGCGCTCGAGGTCGGAAAAGGAATAGTGCTCTGGATCAGATTTCAACAACCACTTTGCCGCCATGTTATCCTCTCTGTTGCATGGTAACCCGCCCGAAATCCCAGGAGCCATTGTACGGGAAATCATTGGGCTCTGCACAGAGTCTCATCGTGGGGTAGTGGGTCAATTTGAAATTCCATTCGATTTCCCTTGACGCCATCTTCGCTCCAACTCAAAATGTGTCCATGCCTAAACGTTCAAGAACCGACCCGATTTTACTTGCCAAGCGTGTATTCGATCATATTGAAGCCCGCGACAATCCACCGAAGAATCCGGCTGCCGTGGCCCTCGGGAAGCTTGGAGGGCCGAAAGGTGGACCAGCTAGGGCTGCTGCATTAACGCCGAGGCGCCGCTCGGAAATCGCGCGGGCGGCTGCGGTCGCACGGTGGAAAAATAAAATCTAACTTTCACTTTCCTCGTCTTCCTCGATGAGTTGTTTATCTTCTTCCATCTGACGATCCCACTCCTGCTTTAGTAAGTCAGCATACAGACCCAATTGCTTTTCCCTGTGGGATTGGGCCTGGACTTTGAATGTTTCCAGGATTTTGGAGAAGTCTTGGTTACCAATCTCATAATTGGAATATGCTAGAATGACAGGCTTAAGTAATTGTTTTAGTCGGATATAGTCATTCTCTATTTCCTGCAAATTCCTTTCACTGGCGCTAATAGGAAATGGAGAATACCAGCCTTCATCCGACAACATGAGTATCTGCGAGTCTTTTCCTACTCCATCACCATATGCCTTTCCTTCTGCTAATAGATAGACTGCAAGTAATGCGGTTTGGCTCATAGTCAGGCTGTCTGAAAAAAGTTCGGTTACAAGAGCGCGGGTAGAGGCTGTTCCCGTTCCTTGGCAACTCTGCGATACCCACGCAACTTTCCCGCCATATATATCCAGCAAATTTCTTTCATGGGCTGACGCATTGAACATGGAGGCGATCAAGGATGATTCTCGTTCGTATGCTTCATCTCGGAATTTTTCGTGAATCTTCCATGATTCTTCCTCAATGGCCTCATAGATATCTTTTCCGGTGCGTTCCGCCAGAGAAATTCTAGCGACCAACTTTTGTATGAACATCTTGCAGAATTGAGCATCGCCAGCAAAAGCAAAGGCAGGACTACACTTTGGCCTGTTAAACAATTGCAGCTTGGAGCCAGGATATTTAAGCCAGCCAGGGATCGTCATTTCTGTATCGGCGCATAAAACTACCCCATCTGTGCAACGAAAGCCTCCAATGAGCGTCATAGCTTTTTCCCCCGGTATCCATTTAGGTTTAGGGGGTAAAGAGTATGGACTAGGCTTAGTAATGTCAATGGGATGGAGGAAATGAAAAATATTATCGCGGACCCCAAAATAGTTCTTGACAATGCGTGAGCGTTCAAGCATAATACTGGACATGAACAGACTACCTTTCTCCAAGCAAGTTGCTGTAGTAAGCGCCCTGGTTGAAGGAAATTCTATTAGGGCTACAAGCCGGATGACTAATGTAGCCAAGGGCACAATCCTCGCTCTCTTGGAAGAGTTGGGGACCGCGTGTATCGAATTCCATAACCATACTGTGCGCGGCGTGAAATCGCGCCGGATTCAATGCGATGAAATCTGGCAATTTTGCTATGCTAAGGAAAAGAACGTCCCCGCCGAAAAGAAAGGCGAGTTCGGGTACGGTGACGTGTGGACGTGGACCGCAGTTGATGCAGATACAAAGCTGACACTTGCCTATCTTGTCGGAAAACGCGATGCCGGATGCGCGTATGAGTTCATGCAAGACTTGGCGGATCGTCTCGCCAATCGCGTGCAATTGACAACCGATGGACTCAAAGTTTATTTGGAAGCTGTGGAAGATGCCTTCGGATGTGATATTGACTACGCTACACTGGTAAAGATTTATGGGGCCTCTCAAGAGGAAGTGAGATACAGCCCAGCTATATGCCTCGGAGCAAAAGCAGCAACGATCACAGGAAGGCCGGATGCTCGGCATATCTCCACCAGCTATGTGGAACGCACCAATTTGACCATGCGAATGTCGATGCGGAGATTTACCCGACTGACAAACGGATTTAGCAAAAAGGTTGATAACCTTCGCTATGCGGTCGCCTTGTATGCCGTTCATTACAACTTCTGCCGAATCCATCAAACCCTCCGCGTTACGCCCGCTATGGAAGCCGGAATCAGTAACCACGCTTGGAGCATTGAGGAAATCGTTGGGCTTATACCGGAACCGGTGTTTGGTCCGCGCGGTCCCTACAGGAAGGCCGCATAAATCAGTTGAAGCAAGAAGCGGCCTAGAAATAAGATTCTGGATTTTCAATAATCTTTCCAAGATTTGAGAGTTTTACCAGAAGCGCTTGATAGCATTCTCGTTCAGATCCCGCAAGCGGGAATGAATATCCATCAGGACGGTTAATGAACGAGTCAGCTTGATGTGCTTCTGCGACTAAAGCGAATACGTGGTAAGCCCTCTTTGAAAACTTCAACAAGTATTTCTCGGTCTCAAGTGACCAAGCTTCTTCGGACTTCCTCCAAGCTTCAAATTTTGCCCAGTCTTTCTGTGGGTCAGGAACAGAGCATCTAATATCGTTCCCTTTTCCCAGGAAGCTGGTTAAAGAATTCACGATTGTTTCTAAGAATTTTTCCCTTTTCCTTTCTGAGCGGCGATGCGCAATACCCGCGATCACTTCGTAAAGGATAAGGACGAATACTAAGAATTCCACGATTCGATCAAACGCACCGTATTCACCCCAAAATATATGCTTGAGAATCAGAACAATCATGAGAATGTACGCTGTCCCCTTTCTTCGGCTCATGATACACCCCAGGGTTGTTCAGCCTCAGCATTTCCTGCTCCAAACTGGTTAGAAATTGAAATTGACCCACTACCCATCGTGGGGCAGGTCGTCCCTAGGCCAAGATCTCCTGTATCGAATTGTCCCCGCTTGCATCTAACGATGCGGGAGGTAAAAGGAGAAGATTATGGAAAAGGTTCTACATGTTCAACCTGCCGATTGGCAGGGGATCGAGTCGAGCGCCAAGCCGGTATTTCTGGACTTCTGGGCGGACTGGTGCGGTCCCTGCAAAATGCTCGCGCCAACGTTCGACCGGCTGGCGGAGAAGTTTGGCGAACAAGTTACTTTCGCGAAGGTCAACGTGGACGAGCTGCCCGATATCGCCAACAAGTTCGCGATCCGCTCCATTCCCACTCTCGTCTTATTGCAACACGGCAACGTCGTGGAGAAGGTGATGGGGCTGCGATCGGAACAGGAATTGGCGCAGGTGCTCAGCCGTTACGCCAACGGCAGCAAGTGATCTGAGATAAAAGGCCCTCTTACCCCAGACCCCTCCAGCTCCTGGAGGGAGGAAACGGTGCCTTCACAAAAAGCAAGGGTGCCCCTTGATGGAAGGGCACCCCGAAGTCTTGCCGCAGACGGCCTTGCGGCGTCATTCAACTCGTGTCTAAGCCCCTGGCCGTTGGCCTAGCACGTTCGTGGTGTTGGGGAAGAATCCCTTCGGCGTGCTCATATAACCGGATACGGTATCCTTACCCAGTTTATTGACCACCAACTCCAAGGCGCTCGAAGCTCCCTGCACGTAGAAGAACACGGGTTCATTCATGGCCTTGTTGCTGCGCTCGGTCTTCTTATCGTCAAAATAGAGGAAAACGCTGAAGACGTTTCTCTTCGGGTCGGTCTTTTCCAATTCCACGGTTACCGTTCCCAGCTTCTGCTGAGCCTTTTTTCGGGGCAAAGTAAATTCAAAATAGTCGCGATCGCTCTTGTGCGCCAGGGCAACCAGTTCGTCGTGAGTGCGGGCGATGGCGCCGTTCAACTCACCCTTGGTGCCGGTGAGGGCATTGGTAAACTCGGATTTGGTGTTGGCCAGATCCTGCTTGGTTCCCGCCAAATCCGTGCTCAGGCCGCCGATCTTGGCGTTAGAGTCAGACTGAAGCTTGTTCACCTCTTCGGCGCTGGCCTTCTGAGCGATGGCTCGGTTCAACTGGGCCACCGCTGTCTGCTGTTGTTTTTGGACCTCCGCGGCAAGGGCATGCGCGCGCGCCAGTTCCTGCTGCGTCAGACCGAGCTTCTCTGAGGTCACCTGGAATTGCCCGCGCAGTTGCGCGTAGCGCTCGTCGCTGGAGTCCATGCGCCGGGTCATCAGATTCATAGCGTCAGCCTGTTTCGTTGCGTAGTCGCTGAACTGCGAGCGAGCAAGAAGCACCAATACCAGGTTCGCAACGGCCAGGACGGCCAGCGCCGCCACCAGCCAGGGCAGCGCTTTCCCTCCACCCGCGGCGGGAACCGCTTGTGGGGCTTGCTGAACATAAACATACTGAGGGGCTGCGGGGTCGGGTTGAGGCGACGCGGGCGCCTCTACCGGGCCTGTCACGCGCCTCGTGGGCTCATCGTTCAGGCCAAACATCGAGTGGCCGGGGTTAGGGTCTTTGTCTGCCATACGTTCTCCTCTGTATCCAAATGCAGTGGGCGGATTCACCGGAACCGCCGGATAAGCCTAATCTATGATGCCAAATTCGGCGATTGGGTTTAAGTGTAAATGCATTTTAACTTTCTGAAGTCCGTCACAGTATCCCATTAAAAGCATGTGGGTTCAAGTGCTGGGAAATGCGCTCAGGAGCAGGTTTGAATCAGTGCCACGGCGTCAGCACGTATGGCCTCGCCGCGGCCGACGGCGTCCAGGCCTTCACCGCTTTTGGCTTTGACGCTCACCTGGCCCGGCTTGAGGGCCAGTGCCGTGGCCAGTTTCCTTTCCATGGGGGGGATGTGTGGCGCCAGCTTGGGCCGCTCCAGACCTACCGTTGCGTCGATATTGACAATGCTATACCCGGCGGCGTCGAGCAATTGGTGGACGTGGCGTAGGAAAAGCAAGCTGGAAGCGTTTTTCCACCGGGGAGAGGTGTTGGGGAAGTGGCGCCCGATGTCGCCGAGGCACGCCGCGCCCAGCAAGGCATCGCAAATGGCGTGGGCCAACACGTCGCCGTCGGAATGGCCCACCGGGCCTTTGTCGAAGGGAATGCACACCCCACCCAGAATCAGCTTGCGTCCGTCCGCCAGCCGGTGGAGGTCGTTGCCGATTCCCACCCGCAACAGCGGGGGTGAAAGTTGGTCAACGCTCTGCGCGGTGCCGGTCCGTGTTATGCGCATGGACAAGTTGTCCTTGCCAGCCCGTTTCCTAGTCCCGCGTGAAGGATCCATATGCCCCAATTCAGGCTCCATCCCGGACGTGTTCACGCTCTTGAGCAATGAATAGGCGGGCCAAGGGCAGATCCGAGGGTTTGGTGATTTTGATGTTCCGGTCAGATCCCATTAGGACCGTCACGTTGTGGCCTTCGTGTTCCACCAAGCTGGACTCGTCGGTGCCGTAATAGCCCTCCGCCAAGGCGCGGTCAAAGGCCTGGCGCAGAATGGTGTATCGAAAGGCTTGCGGCGTCTGGGCCAGCACAATGCGTTCGCGCGGGATGGTCCCCAAAATCGTTTGCCGCTCCACTTTTTTTACCGTATCCACGCTGGGAATGCCCAGAATAGCCGCTCCGTCTTTGCGCGCGGCGTCAACGACCTGGCGAATCATGGCGAGTTCAATGAAGGGGCGCACCGCATCGTGGACCACCACTACTTCCGTATCCGGCGGGGCCTGATCCAGGCACCGGGCCACGGTTTCCTGCCGCGACGCGCCTCCCGCGAGCAGCCGCACGGCTTTGGCAAAATGCTCCGTGGCAATCTCATTGGAGGCCCGATCCATTTCTTCCGGCCGTAATCCCAAGAAAATATCGTCGATGGCTTCGGAAGCAGCAAACTTCCTGAGGGTGTGAACGAAAATAGGTATGCCCTCGAGAGAGAGAAATTGTTTGGGCGTAGCTCCACCCATCCTTAAGCCTGTACCTGCCGCAGGAATGATGGCTAAAACGCTCATGCAGTCTCCGTGGCCACGCGCCATGCATTGGGCGTTCCTATAAATCACCACGAACGCCGGGCGCGCGCGGGAAAAGAAAAGCGACGGAGCGCACCGGGCCTCCGTCGCCTTACGTACATTAAGAATCCACTCTTACTGGTGAACCGTCTCGACCAGAGCTCTCCGCTCATCATACTTGCCAAAAATCATTTTTCCGGCAGTGGTCTGCAATACGCTCGTCACGGAAATGTCGATGGTCTTGGAGATCATTTTCTTGGCGTTGTCTACCACCACCATGGTGCCGTCATCCAAGTAGGCCACGCCCTGGTTATATTCCTTGCCTTCCTTCAGAATATACACCCGCATAATCTCACCGGGCAGGACGACAGGCTTCAAGGCGTTGGCCAGTTCGTTGATATTGAGCACCGGGACGCCCTGGAGTTGGGCAACTTTGTTCAGGTTGAAATCATTGGTGACGATTTTCCCTTCATAAGCCCGCGCTAGCTCAATGAGCTTCAAATCGACTTCGCGGACCTGGGGATAATCCTCCTCCACAATCTGCACCGAGATGTTGCTCATTTTCTGCATGCGCTGAAGGATGTCTAACCCTCTTCGCCCGCGGTTGCGCTTCATGGGATCGGAAGAGTCAGCCACCAACTGTAGTTCGCGCAGCACAAACTGGGGGATGATAAGCGTTCCATCAATGAAGCTCGTTTCACAAACGTCGGCGATGCGGCCGTCGATAATGACGCTCGTGTCAAGCACTTTGTAATTCTTGCGAGGCACCTTTTCGGTGGTGAAAAGACCACCGAGCGCGCCGAGATTGAGCAAGTCACCCTTATTGGCGCCCAGCACTAATCCTACATAGGCCATCAACAGCAATAAGGTCACCTGAAAGAATGACTTTGCGCTATCGTCGATCGCCGTCAGGCTCAGCAGATGGCTGATCATGAGCGCGCCGAGAATGCCCAGGATTGAACCGAAAGCCGCCCCCATCAGGCGCTTCAGACTCGCCTTCTCCAGTCGTATTTCGAAGAAAATGAAGAAAATCCCTAGGACCAGCCCTAAAACTGCCGACCTGATCTCGGACAAGCCAAAAGGATGAAGATGCGTTGCAGCAGCGGTTATGATGACAACAAAAATGAAGCGGACTACTCCCATTTCCCATAACATGAGGCCTAACCTCCTTCTGGAACCAGTTTACCGGTCCCAACATGATTTTACCGGCCCCCTATTTGCCTACGGTATAAAAAAGCGAGTATACCATTCCCTTGGGTGGGGCGAAAGCAAGTTAAGAAAGCGGATGTTTACTGAATGATAAGCATTCTACTTAGAACTAAACCGTTCCCGCCGCCAAGACCTGAGGGGAATTAACGCCGGGCTTTGGACTTGATCACAATGGGTGTGCCGGTGAAACCGAATCTCTCCCGGATGCGGTTTTCGAGAAAGCGCTCGAAGGAGAAATGCAGTTTGCCGGAACGATTGGTGAAAGCGATGAAGATGGGCGGGGCCACCCCCGCTTGGGTCAAGTAGTAAAGCCGGGTGGGCTTACCCGACGGGGATGAAGCGCGTTCGAAATCCACCTCCTGCAGAAATCGGTTCATCTCCGCTGTGCTGATGCGAAGCTGGCGGGCTTCGGCAACTTGCGCGATGGCTTGCAACAACTTTCCTAACCGCTGCCCGCGCAGCGCGGAAATAAATACGATGGGCGCGTAGTCCAGGTACTTCATACGATCCCGAATTTCCTCGGTGAAATCCTGGGTACTGGTAGGACCCTTCGCGATGGCGTCCCACTTGTTCACCACGATGACAACCGAGCGCCGGCTTTCATGGGCGTATCCGCCAATGTGGGTGTCAAGTGCATTCACGCCTTCTTGTGCATCCAAAATCAGCAGCGCCACGTCCGCGCGCTCCAGGTGCTTGCGCGCCTGGATAACGCTGAGCTTTTCCGCCAATAATTTGGTTTTGCCCTTGCGGCGGATTCCCGCTGTATCCACAAAGCGAAATTGCCGGCCGTCAACCTCCACTTCCGCGTCCACGGCGTCACGCGTCGTCCCCGGTACGGCCGAGACAATCGAGCGCTCTTCGTTCAGGAGTTTGTTAAGCAGGGTGGACTTCCCCACGTTGGGCCGGCCGATGATGGCCACGTGAATCGGGTTATCGGGGGAGCCGGGGATCGGGCGATCGGGTGATCGGATGATCGGGTGATCAGACGTCTGGCCTTCGGGTGGCAGATCTTCCGCCTCGGATTCCGGCGGGCCTGGGGGAACGGACCGGTCCTTTTTGTGGGACTCGAGAGATTCCTCCTCCACGATAGCGTCATGGGTAAATCCCGCCGTCACATGGTCCAGCAAATCATCCAGTCCCAAGGCCGTGCTCGGCGGAAATGGGAAAGATGTGGTTGATCCCCAGACGATGAAACTCCCCTGCCAGCGGTTTGTGCTGCTCCGCGTCAATCTTGTTCACAACCACAGCCAGCGGTTTTCCCGTGCGGCGCAGGAGTTGCGCCAACTCTTCATCGAGCGGCACCACGCCTTCGCGGCCGTCCACCACCAGAATCAGGTGCGCAGCTTCCTCGATGGCCTTTTGCGCCTGGCGATAAATCTCGATGGGGATCAGTTCCTTGTCCGAAGGAATAATCCCCCCGGTGTCGATGACTTCGAAAGGTTTGCCCAGCCACTCGGCGCGAGCGTAAAGGCGGTCACGGGTCATGCCGGGTTCGTTACCCACCAGCGCCCGGCGTTGTTTGCAAAGCCGATTGAATAACGTGGACTTGCCCACGTTGGGCCGGCCGAGAATCACGATGCGAGGAAGGTTGGGCATGGGAAGTCGAAAAGGTTAAAGTGTAAAATCGTTTTTAGCTGTCAGCTATCAGCATTCAGCTAAAGCTCTCAGCACTCAGCAATCATCAATCGCCAATCACCGGTATGGTATCCTGTCGTTTGTGCTCCCTCACGCCGGCACGTGTAAAGAGCGTTGCTCGATGAACCAACTTAGGCTTCCTGCGGGGGACGTGTCAAGCTGATGCGCTATTATCCCATCTTTCTGGACCTGCGGGGGCGGCGTTGCGTCGTGGTGGGAGGGGGGCGCGTGGCGGAGCGCAAGGTGCGATCGCTCCTGCGCGCCGGCGCAAGCGTACACGTGATCAGCCCGGCGGTGACGCCGCGCTTGGCGCTGTTGGCCGCGCGCAAAAAGATCGACCTCACCCGGCGCGCTTACCACCCCGGCGATTTGGAAGGCCCGACGGCGGCGACGGGTCAAAAGCCCGCGCCGAGTTCTCCTGGTCTTCGCCGCCACGGACAGCCCCGAGACGCAGAGGGCTGTCAAAAAGGATGCGGAAGAGATTGGGGCACTGGTGAACGCCGCCGACGATGCGGAGGAATCCGATTTCATTGTGCCTGCCTCATTTGCGCAAGGTGATTTGCTGGTCGCCATTTCAACTTCGGGCGCGAGCCCGGCACTGGCCCGCCGGCTGCGACGCCAGCTTCAGCTCACGCTGGGACGCGAATACCGCGCCTACTTGCAGTTTCTGCGCGAAGCTCGCAAGCAGGTCATGGAGACGGTGCCCGATGAAACACAGCGGGCCAAAATCTTCCGCCAACTTGCGCAGCCCCCGGCGGTGGATTGGTTGTGGAAGGGTGCACCCCGGAGCGCAACTCATGACGTGAAAAAGTGGCTGGCAAAAGTCGTTGGGAGGGAGTGATAAGGGCGGGATACGGGATTTTGGACACGGGAACACAAAAAATCCCAACCCTCTCCCGGGGGACCGCAAGGTGGGTCGCGCCCGCGAGGTCCCACGGGCGCATGGCCGTAAACGCCCGACTTCTGAACTAAGATAGTTGAGTGCTGATTGCATCCTATGGCTTCTACGAACCCAAAGACGACAGACAAACTCCCCCTTGAGAAAGTCTTTGCTCCCGGAGGATGGTTGGCGCGGCACCATCCGAATTACGAATACCGGCCGGGTCAGCTCGAGATGGCGGAGAGTGTGGAGGCGGCGCTGGAAAACCGCCAGCACCTGATTGTGGAAGCGGGCACCGGAACCGGCAAGACGCTGGCGTATCTTGTGCCACTGTTGCGCAGCGGTTTGCGAACAGTAATTTCCACGGGAACCAAGAACCTCCAGGAGCAGCTCTTCTACAAAGACATTCCTTTTCTCAAGAAATTGTTCCCGCAGATGCGCGTCACGTTGATGAAGGGGCGCCAGAACTATCTCTGCCGGCAGAAGCTCTACGACATCGAGAAACAGCCCGTCCTCGACGGCATGGAGCAGGTGGAGCAATACCCGAAGTTGCGCCAATGGGAGGAACGCACCGAAACCGGCGACCGCGCGGAATTGCGCTGGCTGCCGGACGCAAGTGAGCTGTGGAAAAAGGTGGATGCCCGCCGCGAGGCCTGCACAGGTCAAAAGTGCCGCGAGTTCGAGCGCTGCTTCATCACCCGGATGCACCAGCGCGCGGCAGAGTCCGACTTGCTCATCGTAAACCACCACTTGTTCTTCGCCGACCTCGCGCTGCGGCAGAATGATTACGCCGCACTGCTGCCGGACTACGCGGCGCTGGTGTTCGATGAAGCTCATGAGATGGAAGACGTGGCCACGCAGTACTTCGGCGTGGAAGTCAGCAGCTACCGCGTGGAAGAACTGGCCCGCGACACGGAAGCGACATTGCGGATAAAGGGGATGAAAAGCAATGAGGTTCTGGCTGCGGTCGGTGAATTGCGGCGCCGCTCCGATTTGTTCTTTGAGCTCTTCCCACGAACGGAAGGGCGCGCGAATTTCGACAACCGCGGGAGCTTCCTGGAAGTCAATCGCGGCGCCTACTCGGCATTGACCAATGCGCTCATGCTTCTCCAGACGGAAATAAGCCGCGTGCCCGAGCGACCGGAAGAAATCAACAATCTTATGAGGCGCGCCCAGGAACTTCGCGCCAGTTTTGAAGTGGTCCTGGAAAGCCACGAACGGAATATGGTTTATTGGTGGGAACGGCGCGGACGCGGCGTGTTCATGCAGGCCACGCCTATCGACGTGTCTGCGCTGCTGCGTGAGCGGCTGTTTGAGCAGGTGGAGACCGTTATCCTGACCTCGGCGACGCTGGCAGTGGGCGGAACGTTCGATTTCCTCAAGCGCCGCCTGGGAGTCCAAAACGCCAAAGAACGAATTCTGGACTCCCACTTCGATTACGCCCACCAATCTCTGCTCTATACCCCCCTGCATTTACCTGACCCGCGCCAGCCGGATTTTTCCCGCCTGGCGGCGGAAGAAGTCGTGCAATTGCTGAAGACCACACGCGGACGCGCCTTTGTGCTCTTCACTTCCCACGCGCAAATGCGCGACGTTTACGAGCGCGTGCGGCCTCATTTGCGATATCCGCTGCTGATTCAAGGCTCGATGCCGCGCACGGAATTGCTGGACAGCTTCCGCTCAACCCCCCACGCCGTGCTTTTCGGCACCAGTTCGTTCTGGCAGGGCGTGGATGTGCAGGGTGAGCAATTGAGCGCTGTGCTGATCGACCGCCTACCCTTCGCCGTGCCTTCCGACCCTGTTACTGCCGCCCGCATCCGGCAAATTAACGAAGAGGGCGGCAACGCTTTTACCGATTACCAGGTGCCGCAAGCGGTCATCACCTTGAAACAGGGTTTCGGCAGGCTCATCCGCAGTGAAAACGACCGCGGCATCCTGGTGATGCTGGACCACCGCCTGATGCGCATGCCCTATGGGCGGGTCTTCCTGGAAAGCCTCCCCCCTTACCACAAGACGAATCGGCTGGAAGACGTGAAGGCCTTCATGCGAGAATGAGAAAGTTAGGTGCCAGGGGACAGAAGACAGGAGTTAGAAGCTAGAAGTTAGAAGGAACTGTGCAATGAATAAATATAGCGTGACCCCGATTCCCGGCTTCTAACTCCTGGCACCTGGCAGCTGATACCTGACACCCCTTTGAGGTCTTCCATGTTTGAAATTTCCGTAGAGTACACGTTCGCGGCAGGTCATGCCCTGCGCGGATACAAAGGTAAGTGTGAAAACGTCCACGGGCACAATTACAAAGTCCAATTGGTTGTGGGCGGCGAGCAGCTTGATTCAACAGGGTTGTTGATGGATTTCGTGGAGGTGCGCAAGACCATCAAAGGGCTGGTGGAGCGCTTGGATCACCGTTTTCTGAATGACCTGGCGCCCTTCGATAAGCTGAATCCTTCGGCGGAAAACATCGCCAAGTATTTTTATGATGAGCTGGAACCGCAAGTCCGGAATCGGGGCCAGCAAGTTCAGGCCGTAACGATTTGGGAAACAGATACCACCTCAGCCACCTATCGCCCGAAATGAGCAGTTAGAGTTTAGAAGCTGGAGGTTAGGCGATCTCCCTAACGAATATACTCTTACGGCTTTTGCTGAGCGCCGACCGGCAGCGGGCGTCCAGCGCTGCAGCCGAATGCGCAATCACTTAAATCGCTCTTTATGGATGGCAAAACGATCGTGGCCAGGCGTAGGTTCTGGCGTCTAGCTTCCGGCTCCGGCTGTTTTACCAGGTCCAGAAAGCCACAGCGGGATGCAAATCCGCCTGATGCTGTTGGGCGCAGACACCTTCCTTGCAGATGTAGGTGTCTTCGCACCAGCGGCAGCGGGTCAACAGGACCTTTTCCCGGATGGTCCCACAGATGGCGCAGGCTTCCAGCATGTCCGCAACCACGTGCCGGGAGTAACTTCGCCATGTTTCCATGACTTCACGTTCTTCCCGAATCTTTTCGAGTTCGTCGTGTCTCAGCATAACCTGCTCCCTCGCTTCTGTTTAAGTCGGATGCAAGCTGGGGGCCATCATTTGGCTCCTCATATATTTAATATCGGCTGAATAAGAAACCTCCCTAGATTCAGATAATTAGGACCCAACAAAAATTGACGCGCATCAAGTAATCAGTAGGCGATAAATGACTTTTTGCACGTGATTTGGCCCAATTTGGGAAATAAATTCCCGTTTTGCAATGCGGTTCCTCTCAGTCCGTTGTCAACAGGCCACGAAAAAAGTAGGATAAGATGCTGGGGGGATTTACTGGACGCCGTTAGGCCCCCACAAACGAATGGTTATAACGGAAATCTTCAAGTCGATTCAAGGTGAGTCAACTTTCGCGGGGTTGCCCTGCGTTTTCGTCCGGCTGACCGGCTGCAACTTGCGATGCCATTGGTGCGACACGGCTTACGCTTTTCATGGCGGTCAGAGGATGACGGTGGATGAGGTCATGACCCGCGTTCATCAGTTAGGGGGCAAACTGGTGGAAGTGACCGGCGGCGAACCGCTGCTTCAAGACGATGTCTACCCCCTAACGGAGCGACTGTTAGACAAAGGGTTTCGGGTGTTGGTGGAAACAAGCGGCGAACGCTACATCGGCCGATTACCGCGGGCGGTCGTTAAAGTGCTCGACGTCAAGTGCCCCGGCAGCGGCGAAAGCGGAACCTTCTGTGCTGATAACTTGGGCGTCCTGGAAAAGAAAGACCAGATCAAATTCGTGATTGTCGACGAGAATGATTATCGCTATGCGCGCGATTTTATGCTCCAGCATGATCTGCGCGGCCGGGTTGACGAGCTTATCCTCTCGCCGGTGTTCGGGCAGTTGCACCCGCGCCAACTTGCTGAATGGATTCTACGCGACGGGTTGGACGTCCGCCTGGGCCTGCAGATTCACAAGTTCATTTGGGACCCGGAAGCGCATGGAGTATAAGCGCCGGGATACGGGGTTCGGGACACGGAAAGAGCAATTCTGAATTATGAATGATGCACCTCCGAGAGCGGATGGCTGAGTGCTGACGACAGACAACTGATGACGAAAGACGTTCAACGAGCAACGGACAACGGACAACGGACATCGGACAAGCCTTTAGCCGTCATCCTCGCCAGCGGCGGCATGGATAGCTGCGTAACGACGGCGATTGCGAATGTTGATTATCGTCTGGCCATGCTCCATGTAGGATACGGCCAGCGTACGGAGGCGCGCGAGCTCCGCGCTTTCAACGCCCTGGCGGACTTCTATCAAGCAGAGCATCGCCTGGTGTGCCGGCTTGATCACCTGAAACAAATCGGCGGGTCGAGCTTGACCGACGGCAAGATCGCGGTGGAACTGGCCAATCTGGAGAGGCAGGATATCCCCTCGAGCTACGTTCCCTTTCGCAACGCCCATTTCATATCCATCGCTGTTTCCTGGGGTGAGGTTTTGGGGGCGCGCAAGATTTTCGTGGGGGCCGTAGCAGAAGACAGCTCGGGTTATCCCGACTGCCGCCCGGATTACTATGCCGCGTTCAATCGCGTTATTGCCGTTGGAACCAAACCGGAAACACAATTGGAAATCGTGACCCCGGTGATTCATATGCGGAAGAGTGAGATTGTTCGTCGCGGCCGCGAACTGGGCGCGCCCTTCGAGCTCACTTGGTCGTGCTACCAAGGGCAGGACGTGGCGTGCGGCGTGTGCGACAGTTGCGCTTTGCGCCTGCGAGCCTTCGAGGAGGCGGGCGTGGAGGATCCCCTCCCCTATTTCCAGCGCCCCCGCTACCCGCGGAAGCAGGAGTCCCGAGCCCCCTAAGAAAATCTGCATACCTGTTGAGTCTCAGACTCCAAACGGATAGAATGGGGCTGACTAACCTAAATGGAGGAGGCACTTATGTCTAGTTCTTGGACGCGGAGGGTGATGGGGGTTGCCATCGTCTTCGCGACGTTTTTGACTTGCATTCCGGCGTCCGCACAGACCGGAGGCTTGACGGGAAAGTGTATAGGGCAAGGTGGCGCGCCACTCGCGGGCTATACCATCACCATTGAGCGCACCGATATCAGATGGAATTCAAAGGTCAAGACCAACAAAAAGGGGGAATACACCTACATTGGTTTGGCGTTGGGGGTGTACAAACTCACCCTCCTGGGCCCAGACGGCAAGGCGATGTATTTCATTGAGAAAAAAGTGGGGATGGGCGACCCTACGGAAGCCAACTTTGACATGGGCCAGATAATGCAGGAAGCCAAGAAGCAGCAGGAGACAAATCCGGAGTTTCAGAAGCAGGTGCAAGAACAAAAGCAAAGCGCGAATTTGAAGCAGGTGTTCGACCAGGCGCACGACCTCTATATGCAGAAGCACTACCCTGAAGCGGCCGCCATGTTCGAAAAGGCTCTGCCTCTCGCCACGAGTAGCAAAAATATTTCGATCGTCACAGCCCAATTGGCTGACACGTGGTCCAAGGCCGCCAGTGTCGAAGACAATCCTGATACGCGCAAGACCGACCAGGGCAAATCGTTGGAGTATTTCAATAAGGCCCTGCAGATTGACCCCAACGATGCCACTCTGCACAACAACTTGGGCAATCTGTATGCCCAGATGGGTAGGCCAACCGATGCCGCAGAGGAGTTCAAGAAGGCGGCGGATTTGGACCCCCCTCATGCCTCGAATTACTACTATAACTTGGGTGCCATCATGGTGAACAAGGGGCAGATGGATGAAGCCGCGACCGCCCTGAAAAAGGCTACGGATATTGACCCCACGAACGCCAACGCTTGGTACTGGTACGGTATGGCTCTGATGGGCAAGGCGGAGGTGAAGCCTGATGGGACGCTGGTTCCAGCGCAAGGCACGCTCGAAGCCTTCCAGACTTACCTGAAGCTGGCGCCCACAGGGAACTGGGCCGCCCAGGCGCAAGCCAGCATCGACTCACTCCAGGGCAAGGAAAGTTTGGAGTACAAGAAGCCGAAGAAATAGTTCCTTTTCAAAACCCCGGGCCCCGCAGTTGCGTCCGCAACCCCGCTGCGGGGCTTTTTCGTTGATAAGGATTCCGGATGAAAGCATCCTGGCTGATGGCTGCATGCTTGGCGCTTCTGGCACCGCCGCTCCTCGGTGACACCGTCTACCAAACCAATTCACAGGGTAAGGAAATTGTCTTGCAGCACGACGCCATTGTCATCCAGCAAGATTCGTCCTTCGTTGTCTACAAACACTTCGACCTCAAGGAGCGCCGCGTCACGGTGGTGCGGCTGAACCGGGGCAGCTTACCCCTTCGCGTCCAGCTCACCAATGCCAGTGCGCGCGCGCAGATTGTGGAGAACTGGAAACACTTCGGGTACAAGGCGACCATCACCGACCAGGCGGGCAAAATCACTCACGTCTTTGATCTCTACCTCGACTTTTATCCGCCGGGTGGCCACGGATCCCTGCTCGAGTCGGTTGCCCCCTGCACGTATTTCCCCTTGCAGATCGACAATGGGGGGGCCGATCAATTCGAATTCGAAAAGGTCGATCGCGCGGAGATCATGGGAGACCGGCTCAGCATCATTCTGCGCGAAGGGAAGACCGCCACGGGGAAATTCCTGATGCCAACGACTCAGCCCGCCGAGGTCCGCGTTCTAGGCATTACGGAGAAATATGACCCGGCCAGTGAACAGGTTTTTGATTTTTCCGTGCCCCTTTCCCAATTGAAAATGATTTCATTTGAATAGGCCGGCCACGGAGGAAGGCCCCAAGGTCCGGTGGGGCGATTTGCGCTCCGCCTCTATTTCTTTTTTTCCGCCTGCCACAGTCCGAGCGACAGGGCGCGGCCGCAAAAGGGGCAATAGTTGACGCCCCAATAATCGTAGCCATGCGGCGACGCGGCCCGGATAAAATACTCCGTGTTCAAGTCATTTACGATTCGCCCATCATCGATGCGATGCTTGGCGCCAAAATAAAACGCCCCGCGCTCAACGGCATCTCCCAGCAGGTCACAACAGAACATTTATCTCTCCAGCTTGAACCCCACTTTGACGGTCACTTGAAATTCCGTTACCTTGCCCTCGTCGATGCGCCCGCGCTCGTCGACTACTTCGAACCACGCCATGTTCCGCACCGTCTTCGCCGCCTCCGTGACTGCCGCGCGCACGGCCTCCGCAAAGCTCGTCGGTGATGTCCCCACCAGTTCAATGATTTTGTAGGTCCCTGCCATTGCGTGCCTCCTTCTTCTTGGAATTTGGATTATCGTTTTGATTCCGACCGCAGCATTTTACTCCTCTTACATGTTTTTTCTTATGACTTTTTGATATTAAAGGAGTTAACAGCAATTTTCGGCTCTTCGACCGCTCTTCCGAGTTAGGATTCAGCGGGATCTTCGAGCTCGTGGCGCCCGTGCCGCTGGCGCAGCAGAAACACATAATGGACTCCCGAGGCCAGGGTCAGAGTCGCGGTAAGGTAAATGCAAAAGGTGACCACCTCAGGCGTAATGTAAGGGACGCGAGCCCGGCGGCACACCGCCACAAAGATGGTCGCCATCTGTGCCGCGGTGGAAGCTTTCCCCAGCAGCGAGGGGTGGAATGGCCGGTACCCGGCTACCAGGGAAATCACGAGCGCGGCCATGATAATGGCTACATCCCGGCTCAGCACAATGATCGTCAGCCACCAGGGCAACGCGCCGCGAAACGCCAGGGTGAGATACCCAGTGGTCATGAGAATCTTGTCGGCAATGGGGTCGAGCGCCACACCCAGCGGGCTCTCCTGCTTCAGCAGGCGAGCGACAGTCCCATCGAGGGCATCGGAGAGGGCTGCCGCCATCAGTACCGCGAGCGCGGCGCGATAGTGCTGGTCCATGACCATGATCGCGAAAACCGGCACAAATACTAACCGCAGAAGCGTAATCTGATTCGAGGGCGTTAAGAGTCGAGTGGCCATAAGCTGTCAGTTAATTTAGCGGTTCCGGTTGAAGACTGTCAATCAAGGGCGGGGCTTCGGGCCAATCGACCTGCATCGCAAGCCGGTAATTTCTGCGCACTTCACGTCATATCCGCGGGACGTCGATTCCGAGATACTCCTGAATGGTCAGTCCGACTTTGGCCTGGAATCGCTGGGAAAGTGATGGGATTGAACCGCTGGGCTCGTCGACAATGACGCGCTCCACGCGATGCATGGGGAAGAAAACGGTGTTCAAGCCGACGGCGGTTTCCTCCTGCCGAATGATCTGGCGGATAAAGTCGTCGAAGGCGTCGAGCTCGATTCCCCGCACGGTCACGCCCTTCGACTCCAGGAGAAGAAGCTGCCCCCACATTTTTTCTTTCGGTGAGATGAGGCTGACAATGACGATGTTGTTGATTTCCATGCGTGCCTGCCTCCCAACCCGTTTGCGCGTGAGGGACGCGCGCCGCGCTCACTTCAGTTCGTAGAAGGCCCGCATGTTGCCCATTCGCGGGTAAAGGGCATAGCGCTTGATTTCCAGAATCTGCTTCAAATGGCCCAAATCGTGAAAGGCCCACTCCGTGATCAGTTCCTCCGCTGTAATCTTGCCCACTTGCTGATGAATCCCTCCGCGTTTCAATTGCGCGGGACGAAGTTTCCGAAGCCACTTCACATTGGCGCGACGCTGCCGCTCGAAGCGAGCGAGGCTCCGTCGCGGGTCGATCGTGTTGTATTTCAGCTCGACCGCGCGGGCCTCCTGATCGACGGGCAGCAACGTGGGGCTTTCTTGCTCGATCATTGCCGCCACCCGCGCGCGCATGCCGACTTCTTCCATATCCGCCAAATGCGCCAACACTTCCTGCACGGACCACTTGTCGGGGGCAGGCCGGGCGAGCATCTCCCGCCGCGATAAGGTGGAAATCTCCACGCTTCGATTTTCCGCGGAGTGGTGCCCAGTATCTCCCAAACCGATTTCAGCATGCATTCCTCCTCTCCTGCCAGGTCAGCTCATCTCGCGCAGCTTATCGCGGAGGCGGCGGGCGGCAAGAAACTCGCGCTCCAGCTCGCGGTCACCCAAGTGTACGCGGATGGACTCCAATTTCTGGATCAGCGCGTCCAACGCCCTTTGGATATTCTCGGTGTTCGTCAGGCAAATGTCGCGCCAGACCGAGTAGGGGCTGTCAGCCAGGCGCGTCACATCGCGGAAACCCGAGGCCGCCAGTTCCAGAATCAGGTCCTCGGCCGCGTGCTTCTCCTCCATCAGGCTGGCTAGGCCGGAAGAGAGCAATTGGGGGAGATGGGAAAGATACGCGACCGCCAGGTCGTGGGCGGCCGGATCGCTTGTGAGTGGGCGCGCCCCGACGGCCTCCACGAGCGCGCGAAACGCCTGCACGCGGTTGTCTTGGAGATCTTCCGGCTTAATGGGTGTCAGGACGTATCGGGCGTTGGCAAAAAGCCGGGCGTCAGCGTTCTCAAGTCCCGAGCGCTCCTTGCCCGCCATGGGGTGCCCGCCCAGAAAGAGCGGTCGCTGGGTATAGTGTTCTGACGCGCACTCGCAGATCCGCCGCTTGGTGCTCCCGACATCGGTAATGAGTGCCCGAGGCGGCAAGTGCGCTTGCAGGCGCGCGAGGTGGTCGAGGATCACCGCCACCGGCGTCGCCAGGATCACCAAATCGGCCCCGTGAACGGCCTCGGTTGCATCGGCGCATACCTCGTCAACCGCGCCCGCGCGGAGAGCCTGCTCGCGCGTCTCGGCGCGCCGCGCGTAACCCACGATGCGGCCCGTGAAGCCCGCCTTTTTCAAAGCCAGCCCCCACGATCCGCCCAACAGGCCCAAGCCCACAATCGCTACACGCCGAAAGAACGGTTCTGCATTTACGTTTTCCAGAGGAATGAACTCGCATCCTGAGCCAAGCGAAACTTGAAATTCGAAACTAGAAACTGGAAACTCGAAACTAGAAACTCGAAACGGAAGTACGTATTTTACGCAACCCGACAGCCTTGCACCATAGCACAGTACGGCCTGCTGATAAACGCCTGCGGGGTTCTCCGCCCCTAAGCCCGGAGAGATTG
>CAWGTQ010000007.1:0-43181 GCA_963825395.1 uncultured Acidobacteriota bacterium
TCTGTCGTACACTTCGACGACGTATTGCCAATTTCTTTGCGGATCGTGTAAAGGTCAAGCAGGGCCTGGGTGGGATGCTGGCCGGCGCCGTCACCAGCGTTGATGATGGGGGCTTGTGAGACGGCGGCAGCGCGCTTCGCCGCCCCCACCTCGTAATGGCGGATCACAATCACGTCCGCGTAGCCATTGAGAATCTGGACGGTGTCTTCCAGGGTTTCACCCTTGGCCACGGAGGAGAATTCGGCGGCGTTCTCCGTGGAAATGACTCGCCCTCCCAGCCGGTGCATGGCGGTCTCAAAGGAGAAGCGCGTGCGGGTGGAGGGTTCGTAGAAGAGCGCCGCCATAATGCGCTTCTGAAATTCCGTTGTCCCTCCGTGGGCCACGACTTGTTCCATATACTGGGCTGTATCGAAGAGATGAAGAAGTGAGGCCGGATTGAATTGTTGAGCTTCGATGACGTGATGCAATTTCATGGCAGGTTTTGACTCCTCCTCGATGGGAAATGGCCGAAGCCCCGTGGGACCGAACCGGTACCCCTTCGCGCGAAGGCCTGGCAGAAGCGAGTATCCTCCCGCCGGCGGGGCCTTGGGCAAAAATGAGCAGCGAGGGAGAATACCACAGGCGGTCGATCTCTGCTGCAAGTAGACAATGGACAGAAGGCAGAAAGGAAGGGTAGCGACCTGTTCTGTAGGTCCGCGGCTCATTGCACATTAATTGCCAGCAACCGTTTGGGTCCTTTGCCGACTTTAATGCGCGCGACCTCATGACGGCTCCGTGTATCGATGACCGAGCAATCGTCGCTGCCGCTATTACTAACGCAGCAGTATCGGCCATCAGGTGAGAAAGTGATCCAGTTTGGGCAGGCACCGGTGTGGATCTCCGGTGAGAGCTTCCGGGTGGCAATGTCGTAAACATAGACGCCGCCATCGCCGAGACTGGTGACCCAGAGTTCTTTGCCATCCGGAGAAAGCTCAAGCCCGTGCGTGGGCGTGTGCGGCTCGAGCGCGCAGGTTGACGGCGGTGCGGGGGGAAGATTGACCCGCGCGATGACCTTCCGCTCCGGGATGCTTGCCACCACGAATCCGTGCAAATCGGTCAAGGCCACGTATATGGTTTTTCCGTCTCTCGTGACCGCGTAAGGGCGCGGGATGCCGCCCACCGGAATCTTGCCGCTATATTCCAACTTCTTCAAATCAATCACGTCAATTTCATGACCGCCCATGGACGAGACGAACAGGTTTTCATTGCTGCCGGCGTTGTAGCAGTTGTGCGGAACCTTGATCGGCAGGACTTTCACCACCCGTTTTTCGGCCATGTCGACGATATCCACACTGTTGCCATCGCGGATGGGAACTCCTACGAATCTTCCGTCGGGCGTAGCGGCACACTGGTTTGGCGTGCCGGTGAGGGGGATCGTGTCCGTAACCTTGTTCGTGGCCGTGTCAATCACCTTGAGGTTTTTCTCAGACTCGATGGTGGTGAACAACTGGCGTCTGTTTGCCGGCGCGCACACGCCATGAACCTGCTCCCCGACTCGGATGTCGCCGGTCACTTGCAGTGTCCCGAGATCAATCACCGTGATGTCGTCACCCAGGCTGTTGCTCACATAGAGTTTCACGCTTCCGCTGGTTGCCGAAGCCGCACTGCACCGCATGGCTGCCGCCAAGACCACGACCGATAAGGCCAACCCTCGAACGCCTCGCCTCATTCCTCACCCCTTTACCTGCGTCTTCAATTTGGAAACCCAGCCCCCTTGAGATTAATCGGCTTTTTCGACGTGTGCAACCGGCCGTACGACGAGCTGTGCTCAGGAGCTATCACCAGCCACGAGCGGCTCTACCAGGTCGTCGCCGGCAAGGTCCCGGCGTTCAACGAGCCGGTCGAATACCTTCCTCTGCTCTATTAGTTTGAGATAGACCCGGATGAGCCCCGAATGCCGGCAAAGAAATGACCCCCGCTCACGAAAAGGACAAGGGGCTACGCACCTTGATATCCCGCCGTTTTCCGGCGGGATATCAAGAACCTGCTGATCAGGCAAAAACTATGTCCATGCCCATGATCTGTTTCAAGGTCGCCAAGTCGATCGCCGTGGCTGGATGGAAGGCCTCGGAGGCGGCATAGGCCAGCAGACTGCGCAGCAACTGGGCGGCTTCGGGGCGATCCTTAATCTTCAGCAGGTCCGCAGTGCACACCAGCAACCTCCCTTTTCCGATGCGGAACTCGAACACGATGCCCAGCTTATGGTTGCGAACGATGTTGTCAATAACCTGTACGACGGGCCGGTAGCCCGTCGAAGTTGCATCCAGCACCACCGCGCGGCTGTTCTTGACGAGGTGCCACCACTGCCAGTTGGTGTGGGACTCGGTTGGGAACTGCGCCAGCGCCGGGTGCCCGGGATCCATAAGCAGGCCCATCGTCCCCGGGGAGGGTTTCAACTCGAGGTTCTGGCACATCTGCTGAAACATGCTGTAGCTCCAGAAATCGGTGCCAAACTGGCCGTCGAAAAACTTGCCCGCAAGTTCTGTGGTCGACACCAGGTCTTCGAAGTTGGGCACGAGCAGGACCGTGTCCCCCTCGACCAGCTTTTGCTGGGCGGCGGCGTCCAATTTGCGCGCAAAACTGATTCCAGCCGGCGTCTGCGTGTCGATGGAGGGGTCGAAAACCCAGATCGGCCAACGGTTCCGGAACGAGGTGCCACGAACCAGCAATTCCAGGTCATAGCGTGCCGGCGTTTTCAGGCTATGCAGCGAGAAGCTGATAGTTCCCATCCTCGCCGCGTTTCCCTGGGGTATGGAGGGCACCTGGATTTCCCCGCTCCGCACCACCCCGTCGGCCTGGTCTTTGAGGCTCCAGGCCAAAACAGCGTTGCGAAGATCAGCCGGCCCATAGTGCGCCACCTGGACATCCGCCGCAAACGTCTCAGCCGTGCTCCATGTGTATTTGGGGAAGCGCAAGAGCGGAACAGTGGAATTGCAGTACTGGCGCCAGTCCGGCGGCGCAACCAGGCCCTTGGAATCGTTGAAGACGTCCAGAATCCCCACCAGCGCGGTCCCCTGGTCGTGGCAGTCGGCCAACTCCAGAAGTTGAAAGCCGGCGAACCCCGGCGTGCGGTGCGCCGCTTCCATGTCCTCCTTGTAGCACAGGACTGCCAGCGCGCCGGAGGCGTGGAAGAAATCCTGCCACTGGTCGAGCATGCCAGCCTGGATGAGACGGTTGCGGAACACCTCGAGGTTGCGCGGCAGCAAAACTCCCGTGAACTTGGGAATCTCATCGAAGTTGGGATAGACCTGGAACTGGCCCATTTCGTGCGCGACGACAGGGACGGGGACACCTTCCAAACACTTGCGGTAGTCTCGCTCCGTGTCCGGCGGCCCGGTTTCGATGTGCCCGAGGGGCAGGTCCGAGCAGCTGTAGGAAGCCCGCACGTCGCCCTCCGAACCTCGGCGCGTACGCCACGTCACCCAGTAGTCATCCCCCTTCTGGTATTCCTGGGCCCCCCAGAAATTATTAGTGCCGCTGGCCAGCAGACGACGGTGGTCTTGTGCGCCCAGGCGGCCGATGATTTGCGCCATGGCAGCGCGCTCGCCAAACAGTTCGTTGCCCAGGGTAAAGAGGCAGAAGGATGGATGGTTGCCGTAGGTATCGAAAAGCGTGGACGCTTCCTCGACGATGGCATCAACCTGGTCTGCGGAAATAGGACTGCGGAGGCCCAATTCCGCCTGGACGTAGACGCCTTCCAGATCCGCCGCTTCGAAGCCGGCCTCAGGCAGGAAGCCGCTGCGCAGGTGGTTCAAGCCATAGTCCTTATCGTTGCGGAAATACCCCCTCCAATCCTCTACCTGGTAGGATTGCTGGCCGGTGATGGGCGATCTGCGGCCGCCGCACCTGCCCCGGAGAAACACCGTTCGGCCATTGAACTGCATCTTGCCGCTGCGTCCCGAGATCTCCCACATGCCGAAACTGGTTTCCGCCTGGTCCGCATACGAACCGCCTGCTCCGGAGGCCTGCAACGTGGAGGTGAGACGGTACAAGGCGGGCTGAAACTCGTCCCAGAGCAGCATCCCGTCGCCCATCGCCAGTTCGGCCTCGAATTTCTTCCGTCCGGGACCGGCTTCGAATTGCAGATCGACGGGGGCAAGCTCGTGCTTGCGGGCGCTGTTGAAGCTCCGCGAATCGAGCCGGACGGCGCCCTTCACGGTGTCGCCGGTAGCGTTGACAACCTCGACGCTGACGCGGGCGGTCTTGCCCGCCACATTGGGGACCACCCTGAGGTGCCGCACCCAGACGCGGTCGGTGGCCACCAACTCGATTCGGCCGGGCAGCGCGGAGCCGGCCAGCAGGGTGAGCGTATGCCGGCCGGGCGAGATCGATTCGCCCAGCTCATGCACATGTGGGGTAAGCCGGCTCGTCTGTTGCTCGCCTGTCTCACGGCCATTCAGCCATACTCGCGAAGTGGCGCTGCGCTCCAGAAAAAGCGCCACCCGGCGCCCCGCCCAGGACTCCGGTACCTCGATTTCACGCTGATACCAAACCTTGCCGCGCAGGGGAAGGTACTTGGGATTGAGACTGTCGGTGGAATACTCGGTATTGAGCACGCCCTTGCCATTCGTTTCCAGGGAGCCGGGCAGGGTGAGGCGGCCCTGAAGCCTCTGCTGGTACCATTTTTCCACCAGACCCGTGATGGGTTCCGGATCGGCACGAAAGCGCCACTCTCCCGCGAGAGAGTTGGCGGCGCGCTCGCCCGTGCGTTGCTGTGCGTCCGCGCATTTGAGACTGGCAGTTCCCGCCGCCAGCAGTCCGATTGCGGTTTTTCCTATGAGTCCGATGGTGGTTCGCCGCGTAATGAGTTCCATATCTTCTTCTCCTTATGGGGTAGGAAGTGGTGGGCACGATCCGTGCTGTTCGAACCGTGGGCCTTTCCGGCGCATGCGTCGAAAACCCACGGTCGGCAAAAGGCGTTGGTCGTGCCTACCGCTTATTGGGTGGGTGGCGCGGATCACTGCAACACTTTCGCTTTTTGGGTCACCGGCGGCTCTTTGCCTGCATGTACGGCATAAACTCGCCTGCTCGTTGCTCTCACGAAAGACACCATATCGGCATAGGGGATGTCGAGTTGGTTTACTATACCGAAATTATAATTCTCGCCGTCGCTGCGCCCGGTTACCGGCTGCTCCGTCATCTGGAAATAGGCCGTGCCCACCAGAGCAGGCAGCGCCGCCGCATGCTCGACGTAATACTGGTAAGCCACTCCCCGCTCGTGTTGGTCCTTCACCGCGACCAGGGAGGGAGCATAGCCGCGATCCACCGCGCCGAAGTGAAATTCCCCAATGATCACGGGCTTTTTCACAAGGTCGTAGATATGTTGGATCTGCTCCGGCGGCACCTCCATGCGGTAGATGTTGATGCTGAAAATGTCGAAGACGTCGTTGGCTCGGAGCACGCTATCCAGAGTCGGCGTGCTGGCCCAGCGGATTCCCAAAATCATGTGGTTCGCATCCGCCTTGCGGATGGCGTCGCAGACCACCTGGAAATAATGTCGCGTCAAAGTTTCCAGAAGCTCGTCCCGCGAGGCCGGCGTGTCACCCTTTTCCTTGAGGAAATTGCGCACGAAGGTCTGGGTGGCGGAAGATTCCGGGTCCCCTAAAATTAGCTCGATCGGATTCCGCTCGTGCCAGTGCGGCTCGTTGCCGATGAAATACCCGATCAGATAGGTCTCATTGCGAAACCGGAGGCACTGCGCAAGGGCGCTTTCCTCGGCCGCGCGGACGAACTCCTGGGAATAGGCATCCGGATAGCCCTGCCAGTTCTTGGGAAACCGCACACCGACCGTCGTCACGAACGGGATCGCCGGCTTCTCAAAAAGCGCCGGATCGGCCCAGTTCGCCAAGGTATTGAACCCCCAAGACTTCAGGCGCTGCTCGGTCTTGGCTTTCCAGCTCCCCGCGAAGGTTTCCTCGCCGTAGCGGAGCCTGACGTTGGCGTCGTAGAAATCCGCCCGGTCGCCCGTTCCGGGGGGCAGGGATGCAAAAAGCTGTTCCCTCCCTTTCACCAGCGTGGGCTCGTGGTGATGGATGCTGTCCACCCCGGTGGAAAAAAAGAGGTGGCCGTCCGGGTCAACCAGCCACCACCGGCCTTCGACTTGCGCTGCGTGGAAGAAACCGGTGGCACGCTCCTTGCCCTGCGTCCAACCTCCATAGCGGTCGAAAGGAAACTCCTCGGGGCGCGCCAGTTCGGCATTCTCCTTCTCCCACGCCGCTTTCAATTCATCGACGGAGTGAATCTTGCCGGGCCATTCGGAAGGGATCCACTGTCCGAATCGGTCGACGACCGGCTTGTCAACGTAAAGCTCGTCGGCCACCTCCCCGTGCACCAGAGCCAGGGGGCCCAGCCTTAGGGTAACCTCGCGGTTTGGATTCATGTAAATGACCAGCGAATCCACGTCTTTCAGGTCGATGTGCAGCATTCGGCTCGAAAGCCAGTGACCCTTAAACTGGTGGTTGGCGAGATACTCTGTCGTCAGGTAAGAATCCGTGACGGCCGCCTTGGAGCGGATGTTTTCGAAAGGCTGCACTCGAATATTGAACTTTTCCCCTTTTCGGTTCCGGATCTGGAGGAACCAACGGAGGGTCGAGTTCGAAACGAATTCGAACGTGAACGTTCCGTACCCCGTCCAATCGCGCGCAGCGGGGGGCACCGGAATGGTGAACGTATTGCCCCCGGTCCAGTCGTTGCTCCAATCGAAGTTGGACAGATTCCAGGGCTTCTCGACAGGAGGAAATCTCAGTACCACCTGATCCGGACGCTCACCCGCCGCCACTTGCACACCGGCGGTTTTGGCCTTTTTCAGGTTTTCAGGACTAAAGATCCCCTGTAAAGGATTTTCCGTCGGAGTCACAACATTCTCTTCCCGCGCCATGACTCCCGAAGCCGCCCGCAGGGGCCTTTGCCGGCTCGCTACCAAAAGGCAAACAACACAGATCAGAAAAGCTCCACATGCCAGATAGATTCGACTGCGTTTCATCTCTGCTTTTCTCCTTGAAGGATGGCGTAGGGACCCTAACCCCCGCAGCTTTTATTTGTCAACCGGAATTTCGATTATGGGCTTTCTCCGCGGCGGATAAAATACACCTGACCACCGACGAACGCACTTGTCCGTCGGATTTGCGGTGCCAGGTGCTTCCCCAGCCAGTGGTTGCCGGACGGGGTGATTCCTGGGATAATTTTTCGTGGCCAAGACCTTATCTGAAAGGGTACCCAATGAACCTATCTCATGACGAATCGATCCTGGCTGCGCCTGTGCAACGGATTCTCGCGGCGGCGAAGTTTGCCGCCGAAAAGCACGCCGCCCAGAAACGGAAAGGTGCAGCCGCGGAACCCTATGTCAACCATCTGATCGAGGTGGCGCAGTTGATCGCCGGCAGCAGCGAGGGGCTGGATACCAACCTTGTCATGGCGGGCTTCCTTCACGACACGATAGAAGACACCGGCACAACGGCGGAAGAGCTCGAACGAGCGTTTGGAAGTGACGTCACCGCACTTGTGGTCGAGATGACGGACGACAAATCGCTGCCCAAAGAGGTCCGAAAGGAATTGCAAGTGAAGGACGCACCTCATTTGTCGGTGCGCGCTCAGGTCATTAAACTAGCGGACAAGATCGCGAACCTGCGATCCATTCTGGCCAGCCCACCCGCAACCTGGAGCCGTGAGCGCCAGCGCGAATACTTCGCGTGGGCCCGGCAGGTTGTGGACGCTCTCAGCGCGCCCAATCCCATTCTGAAAGCGGAGTTCGACAGAACCTATGCGAAATTTAATGGCTGAGGGACGCTTTCTCAGCCGACATTCTCAAAGCAAATGTCGATGCCGCTCGGACAAGCAGTGCGGAGGCGCTCGGCCAGATCGGGCTGGCGGTGATCGAGGCACTCGTCGAATCCGAGTTTCTCACACACGAAGCGGCACTTCTTTTCCCCGCCGGCGATACCGACGGCGCGGCATCCTTTTATCTTCGCGATCTGTCCCACCATGGAGCCGGTTGCCCCCGAGGCTGCCGCCACGACGAGCGTCTCGCCCGTCGAATCATTTCCCGGGGGCCGTAAAATACACCGCCGTCACCGGGCTCTTTGTTAGCGGTTCGCCGCGGTCATGCGGCCACAGCTCAAACTCCGCAAAAACGGGATCGACGGGCAGCGGATCTATGCTGTAGTTGTCGGTGATCGAGATCTCGGTGCGCGCGAAGTTGTGCCAGACGGTGGCCAGAGGGACTGTCAAGACAAAGGGAGCGCAGCGTCCCAGCGTGAGAGCGAGCCCGTTGCCGGCCGCATCCAGCCACTCGGCCTTTACCACTTGCTCCCGCCGCACTCGATTCAATACCACGAGATAATCGCGTTCCGAGAGTGACCCGGACACCTGTGCGGTCACCTCCGGGAAGCCGGTGGGTAGCGCCCCGCTCTCGCTGTGGCCATCGCCGGTCGTCAGGCGCCAATTGGGAACTTGCGCCGGATCGATTCCGATCCGGTATCCAACGTGGCTGATCGTAATGGGCTTCTTCGTTTGGTTGCGGCAGCCCACCACAACGGAAATGTGCCGCGCCTGAAGGACCCACTTTTCGTGAACCGTCAAACCTTCACCGGCCGGGCCCACCAGCCGTTCGAGTTCGACCGTGGCTTCCAAGGGTGAACTCGTCAGTTTTAGCGAGGCGCTCCCGGTCGAGTTACCGGATTCCCACCGCTCGCCCCCGGCAGGGATTGCCACGATATCGTTCGGCCGGGACAAGACCGATTTCCCCGCAACTTCTATGGACTCGACTCGGGCCAATTCGCGGTTGAAGGTCACCGCGTAGTTGTCGCCGCGGACGATAACCCTGCCGCCCCCGCTTTCGGCGTGGATGCGCGCCGCCTGAGGAACCTCCGTTCCTTCAGGCGCCACCGCCAAAACATAGGTCGAGACTCCGTCCTTGGGCACGTCAGCCGCAAAGGTGACCGAGGATGCGGAGATGCTCGAAGCAACGGGCACTTCGTTGCCCTCCCCTGCAGCAAATACGGCGGCTCGGCCCGCCTGCTGCTCCGGCAGTGTCATCTTCACTGTGATCGGCTGCCCGTAGGCCGGCGCCTCCCGCGCCCCGACGGCTATCAGCCGCAGCGGCTGCCAACCCGGCGGCGCGGTAATCTGCCGCTCCGCCAAGGTAACACGCGCCGTATCCTCATCAACTCCCCCGATGAAATTGGCGCTCGCATGCCGGTCTCCAGCCACCACCGTCAGCCGGTAGGGCCCCGGCTTCGCGAGCTGAAAGCGCACCGGAATCGATTGCGGCTTATCCGATAGTATGAGCTTTGCGCCCTTCTCCGCTTCCACCCGCGCCTCGCCCGGCCCCGCCACCGCAAGGCTCAATTCACGTCCTGCCAGCGCCGGGGAATTACTTACCTCCACCACCGCTTCGCCCGCTGCCTTGACCGGAATGGGCGGGGGCGGTGGAATGTGCACCTCCCTGTCCCATCCCCATCGCAGTATGGGCGGCGTCAACTCCTGCCAGGGATTCAGAATCTGATCGTGATAGGTCAAAATCACGTCCAGAGGCGGCTCCACAAACGGCAGGTGCCGGACGGAGAGAACGCCCGTGCGGCCGGAGCTGAAGGAAACCTCGGCGATCAGGGGATTGTCGAGGGCGAAGCGGTCGACCGCCGCATCGGCAGGGACTGTTACGCGAAAGGCGACGGTTGCGCGCTTCCCCGGCGCGAGCTTGGCGAAATTCGTCTGCCCGGCCGGAGTGATCTTCCAGCCTGCCGAGCCGCGCAGCCGCGCCTCGCCTGAGACCGCCACGGCGTCGAAGTTATCCACCGTTACATTTGCCACCACCTCGTCGCCGGGATGGAGCGACTTGGGGGCGTCGATCCCGACGATAGGCTGCCAGGGCCCGCCCAGGAGCACGATCACGGCGGGGTCAACCTGCGGCACTGAAAATCGCACACCATCACCCGCGGGGGAGACAGGTATGCGGGTCGGCGAACCCAGGGCGCGGTCGAACAGGATGGCGTCGCTCCTAGCGCGGAGCCGGGGCAGGGTAACAGTGATGTTCCGCATCGCCTCCTTGCCGCTGTTAGTCAGGAACAGCAGCGTCACCTTGCCCGACTCAAGTCGTCGCGCGTCCAGTTCGGCTGGGGCAGGGACATTATCCACGGCGAGCGCGGGCTCGACCCCAGCCGTCTTTTCCAGCATGCCGGCATAAGACGCCGCCTGCTTGGCGACCTCGTCGGGAGCGCCAAGCTGATCAGGCAACTGCCACGCGCAACTGACGCGGCGCCCTTTGCCGCTGTCGGTGGTGACGACCTCAGGGCCGTTGACCCTACGTGTCCGGACAGTCCAGAGCCCGTTGCTCTGCCCTCCCTCCTCAAACTCGACGTTCCCGCGCGCGTGGCCAAGGTCGTCGAGCAGCGCCACGTCGGGATGGGTGACGACGGTTCCGCCGGCCTCAACGTACTCGCCGAGCCGATTCAGGACGTCGTCGCCCAGGACGGGTATGTGGCCGAGGATGATCGCCTTGTAGTGGCGAAGATCCGCGGTGAGCAGCATGGGTACGTCCACGAAGTCCCATTGAATACGCGCCGCATCCAGCACGTGACCAAGGTTGCTCCAGGGCAGCCTTTGCCGCTCCTGGGGCTTGCCCTGCGCATAGGAGAGGTAGTCGCTGTCCGCGGAAGTGACAATGGCGACGTCAGACTGCGTGTGCGAATTGAGCAGCAGCGGCGCCAGGCGGGCGGTGAGGGCGGACACCTCGGCGGCGACGGTATAACGCTCCGTCGGCCTCCCCTCCATGTCCAGCATGCCGTGAATGCCCTGCTCGATGCCGGCGGGGCCCGGCCGCCACATATACCACATAATGGCGCGGCTCTCGCGGGCCAGAGCCACGTTCGCTTCGATGGCCAGATCCCGGCCACGGACAACGGGCCCCCAATCATTCGGCCCGGCATGGTACTCCATCATCACGAAAGGCTTGCCGTAAGCTGCACCGGCGCTGCGGCCCATATCGAGAGATTGGTAAAGTGTCATCCAGCGGCCGATGGAGTACAGGTCCAGCGCCAGGTATTCGGTTTGTCTGGACAGCTCGAACAGGTCCCATCCCTGCAGCGGCGAAATGATGTAGAAGTTATCCGAGACCCTGGCCCCGGGTACCACCGATCGTACGAGGTCTCCGGTGGTCTTGAAATAATCGCCGAAGTTCCAGGAGGTGAAGCGCCTCCATTCCAGCCAGTTGGGGAGTTGCTTCATCAGGTCCGTCCGGGGAGGATCAATGGCATCGAAACCGGCATAGGAGGTTTGCCAGCGCCGGTTCAGTTCTTCGATGGACCGATAGCGCTCCTGCAGCCACTTCCGGTAAACCGCGATTGTCCCGTCGCTATAGTCGAAGATCTTGTCGGAGTGATACCCGAATTCGTTGTGCACCTTCCAGAACGCAACCCGATCAGCCGCGGGCATGTCCCGGACGGCTTGCGGAACATGCAGGCGCCACCAATCGACTACCGAAGGCGCATTGAAGTTCACCGGGGTGAATCGGCCCACGATGCTGTACTTGACTCCGTCCGACGCCTCGAAGGGGCGGTTAGCCTCCGGGGGCAGCCCTTGCCCAGCCACGGTCCCGATGAAGCGCAGGTCGTTGGCCGCAGCCCAATCGGCGTACTGCCGGTCGTAGTAAATCAGATGAAATCCCGCCTTGAGGTAAAGGGCGCGCTGTTCATCGGTGGTCAGCCGCCAGGAGGCTGCGCCGGTGAGATAAACCGCAGTTTCGACCGGCTGCGGGGATTGCGCGGCAGCAGCAATCAGCGAGAGCAGCAGCCCGCCGAGGCAGAGAAATAGAAGGAGGGATGAGAGCTTGCGTCCACGGTGCTGATTACCTAGAACACCAAGAAGTCGCATTCCGGGATATGTCCGTTTCATGGCTGGTTCCTTTTTGCCCTGAAGATTCCCTTCCTCTTTTGGAGGAGGGGCAGAGGTGGTGGCCCCAACGTTCAGCCACCCCGGGCCTCTCCTTATCAAGGGGGGGGGAATCATACCACTTTCATGGCTTCCGGGTACGGTGCGCGCTCAGGTCATCAAATTGGAGTGTTGCTACCGGGAGTGCGGGTGCATATTTGACCTATCTGGGAGGGAATTCAAAATAGAAGTTCCGGCATGGCAGGTGTAAAATGGAAGTCGCGTAGACCAGCGTCTCTGGCAGGAAGTGGGCGATGAAAACCGCGCGTCGTCGCACTCTCATCCATTTGGGATTCGGGTCAGCAATTCTGCTGATCACAGTATTTTGTTCAGCGCAAGACGCGGCCGATGGGATCCCCCTCGGTGATGTAGCCCGTCAAATGCAAGCGGAACGGGCGAGAAGAATATCAGTCCCCACTCGGGTGTACACCAACGACGACTTCCCCCCTTTTGCATCCCACGTGACAGGTACCGGGGAATCCACGCCGGAATCGACCCACAAGCAATCTGCGAACCAGAAAGTCCCCGCCGCGCTCACGAAAAATCACGCCACCCGTGATGACGGCGAGGAATATTTTCGCGCCACGATGCGCCAGCTTCGAAATAAACTCGAGGCCGATCAGAAGACGCTTAAGGACACACTGAAAACGATCAGGGACACGTGGGATCCCAAAGGATCCTACACTGGCCTGGAGACACCCGCCGACAAGTTCAGTGATTACGTGCCCATTCATAGGGACAAGCTCTTCCAATATCAGAAACTTGACGCAACGAAAGCGTCAATAGCTGCGGATGAAAAAGCCATATCCGACCTTGAAGACCAGTGTCGCCGCACCGCCTGCTCTCCCGAGTGGTTGCGGTGATGGCGAGCTTCCCTTGTAAGTCCGGCGGTAACTTCGCCTTCCATGATTCCTCCCTCTCGACATATGGATACAGCATTTGCTTCTGTTGTGCGCCGAATGGTCGCAAATACTGCGTCTATATCATGCAGATCTGCGCGAACGCTAGGGTAACCCCTTAGCCCCAATACTGTTCAGTTAGCGATGGTCATGAAATGGGCGTTCTCATTGCGGGCGAAGCCCGCCGTGGACTGCGGTGGCTCGACGCCGCCTTGAAATAACGCCGAAGACGACGACCAAGGCGGCGTCGAGCCACCGCAGTCCAAGGCGCTTCGCGCATGTCCATATGAAGACAGCCGCTAAGTGAACAGTGTTGCCCTTAGCCCGGATTTCTCACCACAGGTCTGGGGCACGTTGGATACGGAAAAACGCTTCCCCATGGGCATACGGAGCGAAGCTTTGGAGTGCGTGCAGCTTGCTGCCGCTTTTTCGCCAGCCAGCTCGCTGGCGGGCACTCATGGTTGCCGGGAAGGAATGCGAATACAGACCGAGGCGGGGGTGGAGATTCCCGCAAGAGAGCTTGCGGGAAGAGACTGCCGCAAGCAAGCTTGCGGAAGGAAAGCGGCAGCAAGCTGCGCGCACTCCAAAGCTTCGCTCCGCGGGGAAGGACGGGGGCTCGTCGGGGTGATGGAAAGGCCTCGCTGCGGGGAGGAGCCAGGGTAGCGCGACCTGCTCTTTAGGTCTGCGGCTTTTCGCGGTCATTGGGGGACGAACCGCGGACCTAAAGAGCAGGCGCCACACGCTGTTCCCACACCTTTACAGGTGTAATCGTGGCTTGGGATGAGCACCACGGTCACCTTTTGACATCTAAGTTTGAATCATTGCTCGCAACTGGTCAAAGTCGTGTAGAGTTGCATTCGGGGCGGTCTGCTGGCACTGTGCCCGTCGGCCCGGAACCTCTAAGGGAAATTCCGGCTCATAAGTCTTAGAGGATACGAGGTCGGGTTTAAGCCCGAATCTTGCCGACGATTGGAGGGTTCATGCGATCATTGCTCCGCCGTTTCTGCTCCGGTGGCTTTGTTGTTCCGTTGCTGGCAATTGCATGCCTTGTGGCATTGTCCGCTTGTCCTCGTCCGCAAACAATCCCAAGCGGTTTGGTTACGGTCCACTATCACGAGACGGCCAACATGCAGCTCTGGAATGAGTGTTACACAGGCGTGGGATTTTCGGGGCCCAGTTCCTTTGCTGCGTATGACGTCACAGAGATCGACAACAACCAACCCCATGCGGTTGACTTCACGCTGCATCTCCCCTATATCTACGCATCTACGGATCCGACCGCCGCCCATGACCAGGATGTGCCTGGGATCAAGGGTGTGAAGGGCAACTGGTTTTCCAAGTGTAACTCCGTGGCAGTACTCCCAACCGGCTCCGACCTTACCGTGAAAGCTGGGACGGTTTTAAAGCCCGCCACGGGGACCGAGGTATTCATCGTTGGTCTCTCACCAACCGTTGAAACCGGCCCGGACGCGACCGCGCTTCTCTACAACTTCGCTCTGGTACCGGGCCTCCACATCCTCATGAATAATGACAGCGTCCAGTATGCTCCGTTTTGCAATACGAGCAGCAACGCGTATCACCCGAATACCTTTGTCTGTTTCGTGGGTTAAGAGAAAACGGCTTTAGCCGGAATTCGCTTTCTGGCATCCCGACGGCTGAGAGCTTTTCGCGGTCATTGGGGGACGAACCGCGGACCTAAAGAGCAGGTCCGCGCTACACGCTCCCGGCACTGCGCTGGGCAGCCCACGGCCGAGCCGCGATATGAGCCCCTACGAGGGAGCCCGGCTATCGGTCAAGCAGCCTCCTCTGTGTGCAGGATCACTTCGCTCTTCACGGTGGCCCCTCTGCCTGACGGCACCGAGGGGTAAAAATGGCCAAGCTGGACCGGAAAGGCGGAGCCTTTCCGGACAGCGGGGCGGCTGAGTCGCACGGAGTAGAACGGTTTTCCGCTAATTTGGGCAGCCTTGGGCGCAGACGGTCCCTATTTGATGGCATCCCATGCTGCCTTCGCAGCTTGGAACGTGTTCTGCCCCAGTTCCGGATCGAGCGTGTCGCCGTTCATCCGTATGGGCTGGTTGGGAGCCACACCTTGCACCCAGAGATCAGCGTATTTGGATATGGCGTCCACTTGCGGTTGCTCGACCGCATCCATATCGAGCTTGGCCAAGTACGTGAACTGGGCCGCGCTCATGGCACCCGGCGCGCACCAGGCACTGCCGTTCATAACGGGGCTGATCAGCGGGTTCATGCGGATTATCCGGCTGTCCGCGGGCGGCTTCTTGAGGCCCATGCCGCTTCCGGTCATGACGTGAGCCAGGAACGTCGCGATGTCCGGCGGGTCATCGACAATCGATGTCGCGAGCTTGCGTAAATCGGTGACGAACCCGGGGGCGACAACTTGCTGGACATACGGGGAAGGTTGCTGTCCCTGCTGTGGCCAGGGGAGCGCCACCGAGGCCGTGCCCATGCTCAGCACCGCCAGGTTCATGGGGTCCTGGCCTTTCACAATCGCTTCCGTGACGGCCGCCAGAACCGGATTGTTGCAACCGGAGATTGCCCCGTCCCAGTAGCGGCCGGGACGGTCCGGAAAAGTGGCGGGTGCATCGAAATAGTTCACGGGCGCATTGGTCGAGGCGTGAATCGCTTCCGCCAGCGTTACATCCGCCGTCTCGCCGGTTCCCCATGCCGCCCCACTGGCCTCGGACGAACGGAAGAAGGTCGCACGGCTGCGGTCATAGTCGAAGGCAACAATGAGCAGATGCACGTCTTCATTCGAGCCCGGCCGCCGCACACCCCCAACGGCGCGATTAAGCGGGGTGGTGCACTTGCTGGGCAGGGCGTTTTGTAATGCGGAAAGCTTGTTTTCCGCACTGTACTTTGGCCCCATCCCCGTTAAATCGTGAAGAACTCGGTCCCCGAAGGACTGCGTCGGGGAGAATACCGACTTTCGCTTGGTTTGGTCTTGGAAGAAGGCGAGCATCTCCCCAAGCTTCAGGCCTTCCACTAATCCTCCCAGTACGATACTTCCGCCTGAATTCGCCGCAACGAGGTCGAAATCCTCCAAGACGGCTTGACCGGAAGTGCTTTCACCGTAAAGAGCAATTAATGCTTTGAGCTGGATAAGCGCCCAGGTACCGCCACCATCAAGAGAAAGAATGCGATAGTTCATCTTGGCCTCGTTTCTTCAACCCATGGTGCAGCAAGATCGTGAAAGTTCTACTGGATTCCTCGTACCCAAAATGAAGAATGCGACGAGTTGTCGAAGAAGGTCGGCTATACGTCTCAGGCTTGCGAATTACAGAATCCACTCACGACAAATGCATTACAAGATCGACGGATCCCAGCCTTGATGCAAGGCGCAACCCATCCTGAGCATCATAAGCTTCAATACGCCCCGTCCGCTCCATATCAATGAACACATTAATGTAGTGTTTACTCTCCTTCGACCCGAATATCGAGTGCCCTCCCAATTCTCCTGCGATGTGTTTTCTCAAGGCTTCAGGTGCGGGATTGAGACTTCGAGATCTTAGGTAATTTAGTCGCATCTGCTCGAAGTCTCTAATGTTCCAGATCCTGGCATTCATAGTGCGGTAGAACGCCATAAACTGGCGTGGGAGGTCTAAGTCAGTGATCTTGGCTCGGAATCGTAATCCATTGGCCTCGGCAACGGAGGTTATCGTATAGCTGGAGAGTCCCAGCGTGCCGCCTAAGAGCGCACTATACTCTTCCCTTACCCGCGCGGAATCTAACATCGGATCTGGGAAGATCAACAAACGAGGAACCGGATCTCTCCCTCCCTGTCGTTGAAGACCCAGACGTTCGAGCGTTTGCAGGTATAGTCGATCGGCATCGGTTTCAACGTGCCTCTGCACATGCAGCGCGTACGCGATCGCGCAGAACCCACAATTATCTTCACGGTTGCCGGGATTATATGGGGAGCCCATATCGCCTCCCTACTTAGAAGTTAACAGCGGGTGGGACCGACTTCGATACGGCGAGAATACCACGATTCATTGATGCACACCAATACGTTTGAACCAGATCTCTGTCACACACCAACAGTGCACTCGTAAGCAGAAACGGCTGATAAGAACCGTTCTTCAACGAACTTCAATTGCGAGCGGATACCCAAGCGGATCGACAACCAGAAGTTTCGGGACTCTCCAGGGAGGGAAAACGTGTGCCTGCGGTGGTGGCTGGGGGAGCCGAGCGTCGAAAACCCGACTGGCCATTGCACGCAAGGGCGGGCAGGATTATGCTGACGGTGGGTTAAGAATTGAAAAAGGAAATTCCGGTTAAGTATCGGGCTGTCCTGAATCACAATAAAAGCTGCGAGGCATTAAATCATGGCTAAGCTAGGTAAAACATTGCTTATCGTTCTGGCGACGACGATGGTTGCTCCGGCAAGCATAGGGGCGCAAGCCTGGAAGCTGCAGCCTCTGCAGACCCGAACGCGATGGGCGGATTTAGTCGACCCCACCCATCCGCTACCAGAATACCCGCGTCCGCAGCTTGTACGCGAGCATTGGCAGAACTTGAACGGATTGTGGGAATACACGATCACGGCGCGGGACGCCGCAGTGCCCACGCATTTCCAGGGATATATTCTCGTTCCCTTTCCTCTTGAATCAGCCCTTTCTGGCGTGCAAAAGCCGCTCAAGCCGGATCAACTCCTGTGGTATCGCCGCACGGTCACGCTGAATCCAGGAAGCCATGGGGCACGGACGTTGCTGCACTTCGAAGCGGTGGACTACCAAGCCACGGTTTATCTGAATGGCCAGGAAGTCGGCACGCACACTGGCGGGTACCAGATCTTTACCGTCGACATCAGCGACGCGCTGAAGCCTGGAGAAAATGAACTGGTGGTTAAAGTCTACGACCCGACGGAAGCCGGTCCCAACCCGCACGGAAAGCAGGGGGTGCAATACACCGCCAGCAGCGGCATCTGGCAGACGGTTTGGCTGGAGACGGTGCCGCGAACCTATATTGAGAGTCTCTTGATGACCCCGGAGGTGGACCAGAGCACACTGAATCTGCAGGTGACTCTTAAGGGCGCGGAAGAGGGCTATACCGTCCAAGCGATAGCCAAGATCGGCGCTACCACCGTTGCCAAAGCGAACGTCAACGGTACTACTGCCGTGCACATCAACCACCCTCGTTTGTGGTCGCCGGATGATCCGTTCTTGTATGACGTTGAAGTGCGCGTGCTGAAAGACGGCAAGGTTACAGACGAAGTGAAGAGTTACTTCGGTATGCGCAAGATCGAAGTGAAGAAGGATGCAGCGGGAATCGATCGCATATTCTTGAATGGCCGGTACACCTACAATCTCGGGGTCCTGGATCAGGGCTTTTGGCCAGACGGACTCCACACCGCCCCCACGGATGCGGCGCTCAAGTTCGACATCCAAGCGACCAAGGCCATGGGCTTCAACACCATTCGCAGGCACATCAAGATCGAGCGGGACCGGTGGTATTACTACTGTGACAAGCTGGGAGTCATGGTGTGGCAGGACATGGTGGAACCGGCGAACAGCACTCCGGAAGCGCGCGCGGAATTTGAAAAGGAAGTTCCGGCGAACCTCGCGCAGTTGCACAATCACCCCAGTATCACGATCTGGGTGTTGTTCAACGAGTGTTGGAACGCCTTTGACCAGGAACGCTTGGCGCACCGGGTCAAACAATGGGACTCCTCCCGTCTTCTCGACAGCAATTCGGGACCTTTCAGTTGGGTACGCTACGAACAGTTTATGAGGCAACTGGATCTCTCCCAACTCGCCCGGCTCAGCGACGGCGATCAGGAGCTTGGCGACGAACTGGGTGATTACATCCGATATTCAAATTGGGTGGGCGGCGACATGACCGACTTCCACACCTACCCGTATCCGAAGCTGCCCCCGGCCGAGCCTGGCAAGGCTCGAGTGGTGGGCGAGAACGGGGGGATTGGTGTCTTCGTCGATGGCCACGTTTGGAACGATCTTGCCCCGGTTGGTGAGGGCTATATGCGCGTCCCGCCGGACCAATTTGCGAAGACTTATGCGGACCTCGTGGCGAAGCTCAAAGTTCTGCAAGCTCAGGGGTTGAGCGGCTCCATTTACACCCAGACGTACGATATCGAGGAAGAGCAAAACGGCCTGCTGAGCTACGATCGAGCGATCGCCAAGATTCCGGTGGCCGAACTGGCCAAAATGAACAGCGAACTGGTTCCCCAGGCGAAGAACTACGATGTTGCTGTGCAAGGCTTGTCGGTTACGGATGCGGACGTAACCGCTGAAGCCCAACGCTATGCCAGCCTCTTGCGGGAGTATGAGCAAGGAAACAAAGATCCGGCCTTCCTTAGGCATTTCACCTTGATGGCCATTCGCCAAAAGGATCAGGTGCACGCGACCGAGGCTAGCAATGAATACATCGATCGATCGCCGCAGCCCTATTCCCAAGACGCCTGGGCATTCATTCAGGTCGTGACTCGCACGTCGAAGGACAAGGGATTCGAGCTGCTGCGGACGCAAACGGAGCTGGTGGATGCGATCCTGGGCAAAAACGCGGCAGAAACCACAATCCGCGAAGTCATCGAAGGCGAGGAAGTCTCACCGCACCTCTCGGATAAGAGCGGGACTCCGGATTGGCCGGCGATGGAGAAGGCCGTCGTCGCCAAATATGGCGTGCTCGGGGGAGAAGCGGTTTACGGAGCGGAAATGGCGTACTATCTCAATAAGCAGGATTGGTCGAACTACGGCAAATACTATGTGCTGTATTTCGACACGGCGGCCACCCGCAGCAAATACCCGGTGAACAACCTCTCCTACAAGCTGTTCGAGCATGTCAGCGATCCCCAGATCCTTGAAGCCGCAATTCAAGCCGATAAGCAAAGTGTGGACAAGCTCGGGAGCGACGACCCGACGGAAATCGACACTTACGCCAACCTGCTGTACAAGGTGGGTAGGAAACAGGAAGCCATCGACTGGGAACAGAAGGCCCTGCAGTTTAGCCAAGAGCGCGATAAGGAATTCGTGGTCCATCTTGAGAAAATGAAGGCAGGCCAGCCCACATGGCGTGCGCCCTAGCCCGGCAGGTAAGTTTGTACCTCAGCGCCCAACGATGTCGAAGTGCTATTCTCGGCGACCGCTTGTTTTTTGTCCGGATGAGCGGCGAGAGAGTGGAAAAGGGATTTACACCGTAAGTAGGCATGCGTCGGAACCAAGGCCAAAGAAAGCGGTGCACATTTCGGTGCACGCGTCGTTCAAAATCAGTAGCAGATGGCAGTAGCGACCGAAATACCTCGAATGCTATCAGAGCTCGAATTCCGAGCCCCGAACCCCCAGTCCCCACCCCGCGAGACCGAGCCGGACTTCCTATATTTTCAGTGTCAACTGTTCAGGGCGGGGAACCGGTTCCCGTTGCCGGTGGAGACGATCCCAAAGGGCCGAAGTTTGGGACAACAAGTTCATCCTGCAATCGAAAGTTGGAATAGCGACATTTTGACCCCGCGCCACAACCCGGGCACTCGCTAGCAGTCTCGGCCATTATTGGGCTATCCACAATGCTGCGGTACGGAAAACCTAATTTCGACAAGCTTGAGAAAAACTCGTCGCTACAACATCAAATTGACTTACCACCGATATGAACGGCTGCGAACTGGCAGCGAGCAGAGCCGACTCTTAGGTTTCTGGCAGCTGGCAACACAGCATATCCGTTTACTCATTATGGTCATCACCTTTCTCTCCGGTTTCGCATTCGGAAAGGTAGGCGACCTTGTGCAAAGTGCTCAGTAGGCGCAGCACCCCGTTCTTCCCCTCATTTGGGAGGATTCCGGGTCAAACAATCTTTTGAACGATCTTGCGGGCCAACTGGGAGATGGCCGCTAGCGGCAATTGATTCAGCTCGAACCATTGCAGGGAGGCATGGCGAATGGCGCGGGAGGGCTCGACGGGATAAACCCGCCCTTGGATGGCGCGAAAAGTGATGCCATGACGGAATTCCACCATCGGTTCGCCGACGGTAAAACGCGCGTGGGTGAGCTGCTGGAGCTTCTCGTGCAGAGATTCCAGCGCTTTTGCGGCTGAGCCTCCAAAGGCCGCGGGGAAGTTCCAGAGATCGTCGAGCAGGCCGTCGGCGAGACCACGCATCATGGCTACGCGTTTTCCACGGCGGATAAGGGCCACGGCGAGGTGATGCGATTCCGCCGCGCGGCGAGGGCGGGGAAGCGGGAAGGCCTCCGGATTGCCGGAGCGATACCCGCCACACCATTTCGCGAGCGGACAAGAGGAACAGCGCGGCCCGCGCGGCAGGCAAATGGTCTGGCCAAGCTCCATCAAAGCTTGATTGAAGTTTCCCGGTTCCCGGCGCGATAGGAGCCCGGCGAGTTCTGCTTCCACGGTGTTACGGAATTGGGGTTGGTGTAGGTTTCCGCGCAGATTGCACAAGCGCGCTACTACTCGGGCTACATTTCCGTCGAGCACAGCATAGGGTTGATTGAACGCGATGCTCAACAAGGCTTTGGCCGTGTAATCACCTATGCCGGGGAGGGCGCGCAGGCTGGCATAGTCTTCAGGGAATCTCCCGGCAAACTGTTGTGCCAAGGCCTGCGCCGCCTGGTGCAAGTGGCGGGCACGCCGGTAATACCCCAAGCCTGACCAGAGTTCCAGTACCTGCTCCAGCGGCGCTTGCGCCAAATGTGAGACGGTCGGGAAGGCTTCGAGGAAGCGCTGGTAGAAAGGGGTGACCGTCGCAATCTGCGTCTGCTGGAGCATGATTTCCGAGACCCAGACGGCATAGGGGTCCCCCCTCCCCCGCCAAGGAAGCGCGCGCGCGTTCGCGCGAAACCAAGTCAAGAGCGCGCGGCGAATTGCGGCATAGACCGGGCGGGGCCTCCCAGCCACCGCAACCCGAGGATTTAGCCTCCGGCCCCGTACCTTGGTTGGAGTCTTTGTGGTCACGCCGATTATTCGACGGAGAAATCAGCGCTGCGTACGGTGGAAACGTGGCCCACCTCGTCGCGCCCCTTGACTTCAAACCGGTAATCACCCGGTTGGAGTTGGTCGACGGGCAACCTGAAGCCGGTTGGCACCAGGGGATTGCCGGGCTGCGCGTAGTCGTTGACCAGAATCGTGTTGGAGGACAGGACTTCTTTGTTGGTTTTCCGCTCGATAATGCTGAACAATACTCCCACGCGGGGAGTTTGTGGGCCTTTCAGCGCCGGATCATAAACCTCCACGTAGACCATGGGTTGCGCGCTCTTGGCAAAACGGTGGCTAGCTGAGGGGACCAATTCCATATCCTTGAAGACAAGCGGCACGCGCTCCTCGAGTAGGGCCGCGTCCATGTTCACGGTAAGTTGCGAAACAGGGGCGTATCTGTCACCCAACGCCGGGCCTCCCAGGCTGAGATCGTCCCCGGAGAAGGGTTCCACCACCAAAGGAGTTACATATTTGCCGAATTTCTCTCCTCCTGCGCTCAGCACCAGCTTGAGCGTGTACGACCCCGGAGCAATGTTGAAGGTGTTCTGATAATCGAAGGAACCTTTGGCAAAATCTTTGATCTCTTTCTTTTGGTAATCCAACTTCACCGTATCGCTGAATCGCGCGGCGATGGAGCCGTTCGTGCGGTAGGCGATTCCCAGCACGTTCACGTCCGAATGAAAGTTCCCCTTTTGCTTGTCAAAGTCAATGGAGGAACCGGGTATGGACAGGGCCAGGTTCACGCGCGCCACGCCGGGCTCAACATAGAAATAAGGGGCGCTGAGAGAAACAGGAATATCGCCAGTCTGCGCACTGGCCACGCGATCCTCCAGAACCTTACCTTCGGGCTTTTCCTTCAGCCGGTCAGGGCTCTTCACGTCAAAATAACCGGTGCGGTAGCGCAGGGTCACGGCTTGGCGCTCCACCTTTACAGTAATCTTGTGGTAGGCACCCTCGTGCGTCTGGCTGGGTGGCGTGTACCCGAGATTGTAATACTCGTTCATCTCCCTGGCGACCTTCTGCAGGCCTTGGAGGAAATCGTTGGTATTGAAGATTTCAAAACCGCCGGTCCCTTTGGCCAAGGCATAGAGGACTTGCTGATTTGTCGATACACTGCCCGGAATTGTGGGAATGATCTGGCGATTGGGGCAGTTGGGATTCTGCATTCCACCCAAGGTATTGACGTTCATGCAGTTAAGGTTGGAGTTGTAAAGATTACTGTTCGTGCTGCCGCCGCGACTCCCACCGGGGTTGCTTACTGTGGTCCCGCCGTGACTCCCGCCCGCGCTTCCACTGGAAGTGCCGCCCGCCGAGCCGGTGGTACCCCCACCTCTAGTGCCGCCGCTTCCTGCTGTAGCTCCCCCACCTGCTCCGGATGTCCCTACCCCGCCCACACTTCCTCCTCCTCCACCCCCCCGCTGAGGTTCGGGATCGGGAGGCGCTGCCAGGGCTGCCCGCAGACCCGGGAAGTGAGCAAAGGGAGATTCAGGTTCGCGGAGTTCTGAACTCGGTGGGAACCCCGGGCGTTCACCCGGGGTCGAGGGATTGGAAATATTCATTCCAGGCATCGCGGTAACGGCCAGGCCGCGGACATCCACAGGGTACACCGCAATGTTCGCCTTATTTAGAGCATCGATGGTGGCGGTGAGTTCCGACTGGCGTTCGGGTGTGAGAGGAAATCCCGAAGAAAACAAGATCAGTGTCTTGCGTCCGGGAACGGAGCGGAGCGATTTGGCGACATCGCGCATGGAGAGCAGAACGCTGCGTGCGCCGAAGTCCGATTCTGCCCGGCCAAGAGATGGCACACCCATGGCCGCAAATTGCAGATTTTCGCCTCCCGCGTTGGGATTCACGGACGCATACTTGACAGTGCTCACCGCGCGCTTCAACAGGTCTCCGTCGGCCGTAAAGTTTTGAGCAATCCTCAAGCTCCCGTCGAAGTCCACGACCGCCATCAGCCGATTCGGGGACGCTGTGCTTTCCACGAACTTCCCGGCCGCCTGACGCGCCGAGACTTGAAGACCCGGATCCATGGTGGAATCGTCAAAGAAAAGGACCATATAGCGCTGATGGGCGGGGGCGTTGGGTTCGAGATCCGCTTCGCGGGAAAATGCAGAAATAGGTTGCTCCGCGTCGTCTTCATAGACACGGAAGTCCTTCTTCTCCAGGTCCTTGATGTAATTCCCCTTCTTGTCGGTCACGATCACGTCAACCATGACCAGGTTGGCTTCCGCCTTGATCACAGCCTGCGGGTTCTCAGCCGCCGGTACAGAAGGATTCTGCGCACCGGCAGGGGCGGCAGGGGCGGTGGCCGATTCGAGACCCAGCCCCCCTAGAGTTATCAGAAGGCCCATCGTCAGAATCCATTGATGTCGGGACATATATCGATCTCCTAATAAGGAATTTCCACCGTGCGATTGAGGCCAGATATTTGACCGCTTTCGGAATCCCGGACGACGGCACGGACCAGATAGGTTCCGGGTTTGACGTCGAAGAGGGTCCGCGCGGTGATCCCCGTTTGCAGGTATTTCTCGAGCGTGCTGTCTCGCATACGCAATTGCACGGACTTTTGCTGGCCGGTGATCAGGTGGCCATCCTGATCAAAGACCGCGGTCACGAAAGTCAGGTTGTCGACGTTCCGGTCCTCTTCCTTGCGGAAATGTAATGGGCGCAGGTCAATGCGCGTCAGGACAGCAATTCGCGCCTCGGTCTCGGTCTTCATGAAGAATTGGGTGTGGACGTTGATGGGAAGCTCATGCGTCTCGTCTTGGGAGAAGATCGCTTCTTGGATTTCTTCTTTTTCCTGCACGCTCGGGTCGTTCGGCTTCTTGGGAGCGTAGTACCCGCGGCGCGCTTGAACTGAAAGGCCCTTGAGCGAAACCAACTTGACCTGAATGGGGTGGAAAGCGCCATCGAGTTTCAGGTTTTGCGGGGAGAAAGCCAAAATATAGTAGGCTGACGGAAGGCCAGCCGCCTTGCGGAAGCCGGCATCCAGATCATTGTTGTTGTTGAAAAAGATGCCCCCGGTATCGAGAGCGAGAGATTGCATGCCATCAGTCTGCCGCCTTTGGCTTTCAAGGAGCATGATGTTCTTCTGTCCCCGAGACGCAGGGTTCACGGTGTTAGCGAAGTCTTGCCGGGTGACGTCGGTCAACGTGGTATCGGTCCAGAGTCCGCGGGCGTCCACAGCATTCAGGATAACGCCGGCGCGAAGAGCACGGTCGGTAATCTGGCTGAGCTCGAAGCGTAGAGTGTCCGTCAGGAACCCCCCGGAAACAATAACCATGCTGCGTTGTCCGGGGAGTGCCGTCAAGCGGCGAACGACGGACTCAATCCCCCTCAGGGCCGCAGTTGACTCTGTTTCTGATTGGGTTAGGGACTGCATCGCCTGGGCCTGCGCCGCGGCCTGCGCTTGGGCAAGAAGCTGCGTATTGCCCTGAAAATCGCAATTCAGGATTTCATCGGTGGCCACGGCGAGGGCGGAAGTGTCTTGGTGATCAACGATGAGATACGCTTCGTAGGGTGGGATCGCTCCGCAACTGGTATTTTCCCCCATGATGGGACGCGGACGCAGATCAAAAAGCGCTTGACGCACTTGGGCAAGGTTGTCGGTGAAGTCGATTTGCTTCTGCCCGGAGGAGGTATACAGCGCCAAGCGATCCCCGGACTGGACAGAACTCGAGAGAAAGTGATCCGCCGCGTCGCGCGCCCGCGTCAGGTTCTCAAAAGGAGTGTTCACATCGTCGAAGTACAGGGCAACAAAGCGGCGAGCCGCGGAGGCCGGCAGGGCCGTTTCATCGGCTTCCTCTGGTTCGGCCGCGGATTTTTCTTCGGCCGGCTTCTGCGCTGGAGGCTCGGCGGCCTTTAGGGCGGGTTGCTCCATCGAGAAGTGCGAAATGGTTTGCAATTTGCCGTGATCGAAAAGTTGAAAATCTTCTTTGCGGAGGTTGCTTATCGTCGCACCCTTCGCGTCGCGCACAACCACGCGAACCATAACCAGATTGCGTTCCGATTGCACCTTGAAGGTAGGTTCGACGTCGCGCGAGGAAATCTCCTGCGGGTTAGCCGTCTGTGCCTTGAAGGTGCAAGGTGCAAGAATCGATATGACAGTCAGGATGAGCGCCAACAACCGCAGAACCCATGGGGGTCGCGGCCGACGCGCGAGGGTAAGCGAGGACAACATAAATCCTGGCCCGGTGGACTCAAACGCAGGGACCCTCCCGCTCATAGCACACATGCAACCCCTGAATGCAGGTCGATGCTTACGAAGTTATGAACCTAGTGTCCGGCGCATGGGGTTCAATGTCAAGCACAAGGATGTCGGGTCGTCTGTCGGAGTGCAGCGATACCATTGCCATCTGGATACGCGATCCGCAGACCGGAGCAAATTGGGAGGGAGTGTTGTATGTGGAGGCGGTCACATCTATCTTACTGGTCGGCCGAAAAATCAAAACGTAGATTTCGGGTTAATTGTCCCTGCTTAGTAAATCCACCAGAAAAAATTCCAGCACTCCATGCCGGAATGCGTATACTCCTTGCGTTCATCAAGCTTGGGCGTCAGGGAAGTGCGCAATTAGGCTTGACGCTCTTGTGATAATTTGAGGTTGGTGGAGCAGAACCACAATATGCACAGTTCCCAGAATATCGTCGCCATCGACCTTGGCAATTCGAGTGGGCGGGTGGTGCTCGGGCAATGGGATGGCAACAGGGGCTTTCTGCGCGAGATCTACCGGTTTCCGAACGAACCAAACGAGGAAGCCGGCCACGTTGTGTGGGATATCGACCGAATATGGCGCGAGATCCTGAAGGGGCTTTCCATTGCCGCCGTGGAATCGGGAGGGCGCGTCGCGAGTATAGGGCTTGATTGTTGGGGCGCGGAATACGTGCTAGTAGACAAGGCGGGAGACCGCGTCGGCCCTGCTTACACCTTACGTGATCCGCGTCAAGTCCGGGCAATGGGGCGGGCATTTTCCATCCTGCCGCGCAAGAGGATTTATGAGATTACGGGCATCCAGGTTTTGCCCATCAGCGCTCTCTATGGTCTTCTCGCCCATCAGGAAGAGTCGCCGGAAGAGTGGGCGAAAGCAGCGGTGTGGTTGGGCACTCCTGAGTACTTCCTGTTCCGGATGACGGGAGTCGCGGTCGCTGAGTATACGAATGCCCCCAACTCACAGCTTATTGATGCTGCATCAAAGTCGTGGTCGCGCGAGATTTGCGGGGCTTTTGGGTTCCCGCTTGACAAGTTTCCTGCCATTGTTCTACCCGGAACAATCCTGGGGAACCTTCGAGCGGAGATCGCCCGCGAGACCGGGCTCTCGAACGTCAAGGTTATTGCTCCGGCGTGTCATGACACAGCATCCGCCGTTGCTGCTATCCCTCACTCGCATCACGACCTTGCATTTGTCAGTTCGGGAACATGGTCGCTGGTGGGGACTGTGCTCGAAGATCCTGTGATCTCGGAGCAGAGCTATGAGTTCAATATTACGAACGAGGGAGGCGTCGGAGATTCGATTCGATTCCTGCGGAATGTGATCGGTCTGTGGCTGCTCCAGGAAGCCCTCCGGGAGTGGAACGATCGTGGGCTGGAAGTGAGCCCAGCGGAGTTGGCAGAACACTGCATGGCAACGCCGCTCGAAGGACCTTGGTTCGACGTCAGTGAGGACAAAGCCTTCCTGGCACCAGGGAACATGATCGCGCGGATCAACGCGCAGCTAAGGGCCCAGGGCTTTTCCGAAGGAAGTCGGCCGGCGGCGTTGTCAGGCATTATCTTTCGTAGCCTGGCTAAACGTTATGCCGAGGTCATTCGTGCCATCCGTATTTGCACCGGCAAGCGAATCGAGCGGCTGTGCATTATTGGCGGCGGCGTCAAGAATGAGGCGCTCAACCGCCTGGCTGGCGCCTCCACCGGTCTGGAATTAGTCAAGGGACCGAGCGAGGCCACGGTGATAGGGAACGTGGCAGTGCAGATCTCAGCTCTGGAGAACGCCCGCTCGCTGCAGGACATCCAGGGACTTGCCTCGCGCCTGACCTACGCGGAGTGAAGGAGTCGCGTGAGTACTTTGCGAAGTCAACTTATTGGTGAATGTCTGGCTGAGGTTGTCGGAACCTTCGCACTCATCCTTGTCGGAGACGGCGTCGTTGCGGCTGCGGTGTTAATCGGTACCTATGACCCAGTAGGGGTGGCCTGGGTGTGGGGGCTGGCTGTGATGATCGCCGTGTATCTAGTTGGTGGGGTTTCCGGCGCACACTTAAATCCCGCTGTGACTCTGGCTTTTAGTGCCTATCGCCAGTTTCCAAAATGGAAGATCGTTCCGTACGTTTTGGCCCAGGTTGCGGGGGCGTTTCTGGGCGCGGCGGCCGTTTCCTATTGGTGGCGAGGATTCTGGCAGTCTACGGCGAATAAGTTCGGGGTCACCATAGGTCAGCCGGGAAGTCAAAGGCTGATGATGGTTTTCTGTTGCTACTATCCAAACCCCGGTGCGGTGGGGACCGGACCTCAGGATCTTGCCAAGGTTTCAACGGGAACAGCCTTTGCGGCTGAAACAATAATGACCATGCTGCTTCTAATCACGATCCTGGCGCTTATTGACGACCGTAATCCGGAAGCACCCAAGAGCAATCTGGCGCCGCTTTTTATTGGAGTTGTAGTAGCGGCCATGGTGGCGATCGGCGGACCTTTGACGATGACCGCCTTGAATCCCGCCCGAGATTTTGGCCCCAGGCTTTTTGGATACTTGAGCGGATGGGGGCACGTCGCACTGCCCGGCCCTCGTGGAAACGAATGGTGGGTTTTTATTCTCGCCCCAACAATGGGCGGCCTGTTGGGTGGGGCGGTCTACGATGCCGGCTTGCGCCCATTTCTCCAGAAGCCGGCTGCATAGTCCGTTGGCCCATACAGGGGTACCCTGCCCCGCGGACGGATGTCTTTTGCCCGAACTATGCTCCTGTTAGAATGCTAATGATAGGTCAACCGAGGAGTGCTGATAAGAGCTGCTTTCTTAACCGGGATAAGAGATATGGTGATTGAGAGCCAAGCTCGTGGTGACTGATCAAGGACAGCGATCAAGAGGGGCTGAAAACTGATTGCTGACCGCTGATAGCACACATCTGACAGCTCCTCAAGCTTTTTTCCCGAGGTTTTAATGTGTCCTACCAGGACCTGCGCGAATTTCTTGCTCGTCTCGAACGCGACGGCGAACTGAAGCGCATTTCGGTGGAAGTCGACGTGGATTTGGAAATCACCGAAATTACGGACCGCGTTTCGAAAGCCGGCGGGCCGGCTTTGATGTTTGAAAAGCCGCGGTCGGCCCGCGACGGCGTGAGCTACACGATGCCATTGGTCATCAATATGCTGGGCACGCGTCGGCGATTGGAGATGGCGCTTGACGTTGCCTCACTCGACGAGGTGACGCGCCGTATGGAAGATCTGCTCGACATGAAGCCGCCGGAAGGATTCTTCGACAAGGTAAAGCTGCTTCCCAAGCTCTCCGAACTCGGCTCGTTTTTTCCCAGGAACGTGCGCTCGGGGCCGGTGAAGGAAGTCATCGAGCGGGAGAACCTTTCGCTTGCGAGCCTGCCGATTATGAAGTGCTGGCCGCAGGACGGCGGGCGGTTCATCACGTTTCCGATGGTAGTGACGCGCAGCCCCAAGAACGGCCGCCGCAACGTGGGTTGTTACCGCCTGCAGGTGTATGACGAGCGGACTACGGGAATGCACTGGCAGGTTCACAAGGGCGGCGCCGAACACTTCCGTTGGCTCGCCCGGCAGGGAAAAGGCCACCGCATGGACGTGGCCGTGGCGCTGGGGGCCGACCCCGCCACCATGCTCTCCGGCGTGCTGCCCCTCCCGGAAGATTTGGATGAGTTCCTTTTCGCCGGCTTCCTGCGCCAGCAGCCGGTGGAGTTGGTGAAGTGTGAGACGGTGGACTTGGAAGTCCCCGCCCAGGCCGAAATCGTGCTGGAAGGCTACGTCGACCTCGATGATATTCGCCCCGAAGGTCCTTTCGGTGACCACACGGGCTACTACTCGCTCGAAGACAAGTTCCCCGCGTTCCATATTACTTGCATCACCCGGAGGCGCGACCCCATCTACGTTTCCACCATCGTCGGCCGTCCGCCCATGGAAGATTATTGGATGGGCTACGCCGTGGAACGACTGTTCCTGCCCTTGATGCGCAAGCAGATGCCGGAAGTCGTGGACATGCATATGCCCGCGGAGGGAGTGTTCCACAATTTGATGATGGTGGCGATCCGGAAGAGCTACCCCGGCCATGCCCGAAAAGTGATGAATGCCATTTGGGGTATGCCCGGCGCTATGTTTACGAAGTGCATCGTAGTGGTGGATCACGATGTGAACGTGCACGACTCAGGCGAAGTCGCCTGGAAAGCCCTGAACCACATCGACCCCGAGCGCGATATTCAGTTCACACTCGGCCCCGTGGACCAACTTGAACACGCCTCGCGCCTGCCCAACTTCGGCTCCAAGATGGGCATCGACGCCACGCGCAAATGGCCCACCGAAGGCTTCACCCGACCCTGGCCCGATGAAATTGTCATGGACCCGGAAGTGAAAAAGAAAGTCGACAACCTCTGGGCAAGCTTGGGGCTGAAGGCGGGGAAATAGTGGCCTCGAGCGGCGAAGCCGCAAAAGAAAATCAAAAGGCAAAAGTTAAAAGCCGTACGTCAATTAAACACTCTTCTAAAACCACGAAATCGCAGGTGGCAAGACAACCGCCATTCTGGACGGCATTACATCCAGCACGCCTGGGCCACCAATGCGCTGTCGCAGCTTGGCGTGCTGCGACTGCTCACCAATCCCGACTCGGCTGTTCCACAATTCCTGCGACGCCTCGCCCAGTTTGCCCACATGCCCTCGTAGAGAATATTCGCCCCGGTGTGGGCAAGAATCCCTCCGACCTCATCTGTTTCCCCCGGTTTGGCGCCGGGCCCATTAAACCCTAGAAGTCTTTCCGGCCCGATGTTGCACTCCATCGCCAGTAATTTTCTGAGACCGGCCGCAGGAACCGGGTAGCACTCTGCTGGCAAGGAGAAGGCTCGAACTCAGGAGGCACGTAAGGCTCGGGCAGGGGGAGAGGGAATTCTGACGCGCTGCCGTGAAAATTTTTCTCTGCCAGTGACCGTTGACCGGGAATGCTCTTCGTCTCTATCTTATAGAAAATTCAGGGCTTGCGGAAGGCTTCGGTGCCTGGATTTCTGGCAATGCGCATGCATCAACATATACCTGCGGAAGAGGGCAGGGCAGAAGGGTTCGGTTTGCTGCCGGTTTCCGAGCGGCGGGCGCCGATGAGGCTGTCCCCATAAGGAAGCGGCGCCTTGGATAAAGTCAAGCTCTACCACGCGCGCCAGCGCAACCCCCGAGTTGCGCTGGTTTCCCACATCCCTGCGGCTGCCCGCGATTATCGGGCAGCCGCAGCCCGCCTCTGGAAAACTAATAGCCTAAATATCTAGTGTTAATCACTCAAGATTTTAGTGGGCATTTCGACGGCCTCGCCGGAGGAAAGTCCTTGCGGGAGGGGGCAATTTGATTCTGAAGCGGCGAGTCTATCCGTCAGCCGGCGGACCAAATGGCGGCGTAAGGCCGCCGCTACGTCAAACCGACCCACTATCGACCTTGCGCGGCAGTTGACGAGCTTTTTCTCTCTGTGCTATAAACCTAAAGTTTGATTATGCCGATATCATATGCGTAGGCATACTCCTCGGTAGCTCAATGGTAGAGCATTCGGCTGTTAACCGAAGGGTTCCAGGTTCGAGTCCTGGCCGAGGAGCCAATCTTTTCAATATCTTGCGAGCCTTCCCCCTCAAGCTGAGCTTCCGCTGTGGGGACTTTTGTGGGTACCCCTGAAACCCCCTCAAAATTCCCATTGAGCGCTTGGACTGCCTGCACTTGTGCGGCCTGCCCGATGTGACCGTTGTCGATACCAAAAACTCGATCGTGCCAAGAAAAAGATCCGACCTGGGGACCTGATGCTTCCGGTCCGGCAACCTGCGTGTCCGACTCCTGTCTTGGTGGGGGGACCGCGTGCGCCCATCAGAAGATCGCAGCATTGCGCACGCGGGTGTTTGACGAGCACCAAGGTTCGAGGCCAACGAAAGGGGGATCAGAATCATCGGAAGGGAATGCCTCTTCAAGCCGCGCGCCGCTCGTAGCGGTGATGGAGCCCTCCCACTTCGGGGAACTCGACCACGACACCCAGTTCCGGCATTTGAATCGCACGCGGTTCGGGTGGTGTCCTTACTCAAGGCCAGATGCGTGCGCGCCTTCAGATAATAAAGGTCGGCGCTACAACACGCTTTAAGACGGCATTTTTCGCGAATGCGCCGATCATATTTTGAATTTATCTCATGTCGTTTCATAAACTTATCCTGAAATTAGCGTAACTTGCTTGTTTTCCATAACTTATTTGGAGCACTTTTTTTGCCCCTTTGTTTTCAATAAACTATTGGGAGCACTCTTCATTTTTAACATCTTTTTGTTTTGCCCCTTTATTTTCAATAACTTATTGGGACAACTTTTAATCCATTTATTCTGTTAGAGTTAGCGCCCATTTTTCGGACCTTGATCAGCATGTTGGTGAACCGCCACGATGAGGGACTTTGCAGATCGAAAAATGACAATCGGCAATCGAGAATTTTATCAGCCGCAGGCTGGAATCTTCCATCCTCCGCATGAGGGGCATTTTGTTGTCCTTCGAAGATAGGGCGCCGGGACTGGCAAAAGGCGCGCGCTGCATTCTGTCCTTCCTTTCGGATCTTCTAACTCCTGCCTCCTGCGTCCTGGCTCCTGACTCCTGACTCCTGACTCCTGACTCCTGACTCCTGACTCCTGACTCCTGACTCCTGACGTTGTCACCCCACAGTAACACCGAGTTATTATATCAACGTACATTATTAAAGTCAAGATAAATATGCCAGCGTTAGAGGCTACAAAATGTCGCTGCCGGAAAGCAAGTGTAGCGCGGACCTGTTTTGTAGGCCCGCGGCGTTTCCTTACCCATCGGGGACTCGTTGTTACTGACCACTGAAAACTGAGAACTGACGACTTATTTTCAGCGCCGTGCCCCATCCCGATTGACGACGTGCGGTTGCGGCCGGGGCATCGGGCATGAGAAAAGCCCACGGTCAGGACTGCACCGACCGCGGCTACCCGATAGACGACAAGGGAGGATTTATTTCCTTGAACCCCATTTGGGACTGTGAGGGTTACATCTCCGGTTAGGCGACTATACATCCAAGTGATCGCAAGCAGGTCCGGTAAGTTCCCAGATACGGGGTTCGGGTCCTCGACGGGGACTTCCGGGGCGTTTGATGGTAGGAAGAGGATTTTCCCAACAGGTACGCATGGATGCCACTCATCCAGCCAGCGACCCGTGGTCGGAAACGCTGAGTGTGGAACTGTCATTCTCGGGGTTTATACGCTGGTCAGTGGGGGCGATTTGCTGGGCGAAGGTCGTTATATTTGCTACCAATTCCGGCTAGCCCACCATCCCGTGGGATCTGCGATCGTCCGAAGCGCCCCCGTTCCCGCAGATGTGGGATATGATTGCAATTTCGCGCCGATGGCGTTGCTCTTTTGGGGACTAAAACATTTCGGCTCATACGGCCCCTTCGCGAAATCGCAGACCTCAAACGGCGAGGTCTGAGCCAGCCCGCAACTTATGCGCGTTTAGGGCGGGGCTCGGGTAGAACTTGCGGAGGGCGGCGCGAAGTGTCGGGCTATAGCGTTCGAGAATCCAATCCAGCTCCCGAAAAACGCTCGCCTGTACAGCGAGATCTTTCTCCCCGACCTTGTTCAGGTGCCCCCAAGCCAGGGCGACGCTCTCCGCGTCCGGGCATGCTTCGACGATCTCAAGCGTGCGCTCGAGCGTCGAAATCGCACTCTCGTTGGCACGGTCAATCAGGCGCCGGATTTCGGCGGCGTATTTTTCGGTCCACTGCGCGGTCTCAAAGGCCCGAGCCACGAGCTGATCAAAGTGGGCAATTCGGAGCGTCTCCACCAGCCCGTTCGGCGCCGAGTTGCGGTGGCTGAAGCGGAGTGTGATCCACAGCGCGTAGAAATCCAGCCGGGGATCGAGATAGCGGTAATCGGGCCGCAGGGCGTCGCCCGTCAGCCGGCCTTCTGCGGCCAACTGTTTTTCAATCGCGGTTCCGGCAAGGGGCAGGGTTTTGACGAAGCAGACGGGCGGGCCGCCAAAATCCGCCACCCTGCGCAGGAACACGACGTTCTCGCGGACGCTTTCGAGCGTACTACCGGGATCGAGCAGCATGAAACCCATATCCGCGTCCACGCCCGTCTCTTTCAGGATCTCCATCGCCCGCAGGTTTCGCTCAACGGTGGCATGCTTGTTCAGGGTTTTAAGCCCGCTCGCGCTGCCCGACTCAACTCCGAGGTAAACCGTCAACAGACCACGGTCGCGGCAGCGGGTCATGATTTCCGGCTCGATGTCGTCAACGCGGCACGAGATCTTCCACCCGATTCGGCCGGTCAGCCCTTCCCGATCGAGCGCCAGGAGGAACCGGTCCACCCAGTCGCGCTGATTCTCGGTCTTCGCCGCGAAGTCGTCGTCCTGGAACAGAAAGAGCCGGACACCCCGCGCCTCGCAGAGGTGGCGCATCTCCCGGGCAACGTCCTCCGGCGACCGCGTCCGCCGCAGCGGGCCGGGCGCTTGTCCATAAAACTGCCGAATGCTGCAAAACGAGCAATCGAAGAGGCAACCGCGACTGGCCAGGAGGGGAGCCATCGGAATTCCCCGCGCCGTTTGCAAATGCTCCCCCCGGGCCGGCCAAGGCAACCGGTCAAGGTCCTCGATCAAGGGACGGGCCGGATTGACGATCACCCCGCCTTCGCGCCGAAAACTGAGACCCTGAATTTCGCCCCAAGTCTCCGGCCTGTCGAGTCGCTCCAGCAGTTCGCGTGAAGTCAACTCCCCCTCAAAGCGCACCACCGAGTCGAGTTCCGGGATCTCGCGCAGCGTATTCTCGGGACGGAGGCTAGGGTAATGCCCCCCGGCAGTGAAATGCGACCGCACCCCTGCCCGCCGGAGGGACTTCATCAATTCCCCGTAATCGCGCAGGCTGTATTGGAAAATGATTGAAAAACCGACGAGGCGAGGCTCCTCCTCGCACACGGCACGCACGACGCTTTCCTCAGTCCCAGGCGCATAGGGAACCAACCGGACTCGGTAACCCTCATGCTCGAGATAGGAAAGGATATGGCGAAGGCCAAGGTTCTCCTGCCGCTCCCATCCCACAAGGATCGCGTCTGTACTTTGCACAGGCGACAAGGAGCCTCCTGAAGCTAGTGATCAAGAAGGATCGGAGCTACGTGCTCTTGGTCTGGATTTTTACCGACTCTATCATAGTAACAATATCTTGAAAGGCCTTGGCCTGCGCCGTCGCGACGTTGAGTTGACCCCTGGCGATAGTCAGTGCAACGGCCTGGACCTGTTCATGGCTGAGCAAGTTGAGAAAGGCGGAATCCATAATCGGTCCGATTCGGTCGTGAATCGATCCGAGTTCTTCGATATCCATAATGTCCTCCCTAACGGACTGCTTTGGGTGAGAATTTGATTACTGGGCCATTCGAAAACTCGCACTATTGCCTGGGCTTGTCAAGCCCAATCGCCGCTATTTCTAGACAAGGTCATAATGTCCCAGCTATGCGTTATAAAAATATCTTATTGAGCAATGTCAAGATGCATTATTGAAACAAAGTCGACTCCGCGCGGGAGTCGTGGCGACCAGAAACTGGTAACTGGCGAAAACAGCCCTTGCCACCAGCAGTCATGCAGACTCCCCGGAAACGGGGTTCGGGGACGCGAACCCTGTTTCGGGACTGGTGGCCGGGCGTCAATGGATCATTGAGATCAATACACACCGGGCGACTATAGGTTGCTGATGCCGGTCTGAAACTGGTTGGACGGATTCGAAGTAGCGCTTCTTCCGGAAAAGGGCTCAGTGTCCATGACGCGGTGTAGAGCTGATGTGGGCGCATCCGACCATTGTATCTTGTTCCAAGTGACCTTCCATGACTGTGGCGGAAGCTTGCCCGTAAAGATCAAGCCGATTCTGAACCCTGTACTTCGCCCAGTCTCTCTCGATTCTCTTCGAGTCCTTTTGCGAAGCGATGCCGAATCTGCCGAGCGCGAGGATGAGCGCTCGAACGCTGACGTGAGGCTCAGCCGAAGGACCGGTCGCCCCGCACATGGGGCAGCGCAAAACAGGTGGCACGATATGCCCCTCGGACCGAATCTCCTGCAGGATCGCGTCCAGCCTATCGCGCAACTCGATTAACGCCGGGAATGACATCTGGGAGTTCCACTCGCGTCCAAGTCTTGCGAGCATCTCCGGAAACCAAACTCGTTGAGGATCTCCCGCGGCCATTGGTCATCCCCCCTAAAGATCGTACAGTCCTCGCGATGTTGACTATCACAATCATTCCCGACCGCTCCGCAAACCCCGTTTCGTTTGATTATCTCACGCTGTCAGATGGTTCTGTTGTCGACCTCAGATGTAGTCACGGAGCGGGAAGACGACTTCTCATTCCCAATCCGCTTCAGGCGATATCGATCACCTCAAAATCACTGGTGGGGTGGGGATTTTTCACAACGACTCGGCGCAGTGCCATCGGTAAACACGCCGTTGATCGCGGGGAATCGCCGAGAACCGGTTCATTTATTGCGATTCTGCGCGGTTGCACGGCACTCGTACGGTTAGGTCATTGTGGAGATACGTCGGGCACATTGGGGGGGGACGAAAAGCTGCCATCGGCCAAGACCATGTCAACACTTAAGGAGATCCACTTGGCGCCACGCCGGCAGTGGCTAATAGACCGCTGCCGGCGTGTTGCTCTTTCGGTCTGTCCGTCGCGAGATCGCGCCAGTTTCGATTCGGGTTCAAAGCACGTCAGTGATAGTGGTATTCACGGTAATTCGCTTCGCTTTGACTTGGCCAGTCAGGTGTACGAGATCGTTCCCGTCTTCGTCGTACTGATCAAGCGTAAATGTCCCGCCATAGCTATTGTGGTCAGGGCTCAGGGTGATCACTTCGCGGATATTGCCAGGCCCCTGCAAAGTCTCGTCGGGGTACCAACTTATCGTAAAATGGTTGAGCTTGTACTGGGATGGCCTGGTTCTCTCCCGCACTCCCAGGCAGAGATTTCCGATGGCTGGTGGCCACGATGAATTGAGGATTTCTGTTCCGTCGCTGTGCCACTGGGCAAACCCCGCATCCAGCACCGTGCCGTCGGGTATGCCGGAATTACCTTCGGAAATGAAGTCCACCTTCCAGAAACCCACGATCGGGTCGAATACCTCGGCCAGTGGACTTTCGTCCTGATTTTCCACGGCCAGGGAGAACGCCACGGGAGTGAACTGACTGTGGGAGAACGGCTGACGCAGCATGAACGCGCGGTGCTTGAACGCGCCCAGGTCCACGCATTGGGCATTCGCCAACGAGGCCTAAACTGCCGCAAGCAGGGCTGTTCCGAGGGCCACCTTCAACGCTACGAACCTTAGTTTTCATTGGATTCTCCTTTTTTGTTGGCATGAGATTTTACCTGTCAGTGGTAGCCACGGCACGGATTTGGCGCCGTGGGCCTTTTCGGCCTTGCGATGGAAATAGCCCACGGCATAGAAGGCATGCCGTGGCTGCCAGCTCCCCGAACAAAGCAGCGCAAATTAATCCGGATGCCCGCGCTGCGCCCTTGGCGAGCGCGTGCATCGGGTGTTCTGCTTCACGGAACCGGAACTGGAACGGCGGATGAGCTGACATGCGTCAATAACCACCGCCCGTCGATCTTTTTGGCTTCACCGTCAAGGTCTACGTGGCTTTTGGCTGTCCAAAACGGCTGGCCGGTGGCTGGATTCAATGACACGTCGAAGTAATGGCATTCGAAATACACCGACGATTTCCATTGGCCGTCACGATCCCTTACAGGGACAAACTTCGTTTTGTACGCCGGGGAAAGCGACACGAACTTATTGGTTGGCTGCAACCCGCCGGAAACATACTTGAAGAACGTGCACAGCGTGCCCTGTTGACCGGTGGCAGACGTGTCGCCCGAGGGTTCAGGGCAACTCGCGGGATCATCCGGATCGCCGTTGCCGATATAATTTCCTGCTGTGGCAGTAGTGTTGACAACCGTGAGTTCGGCGTCTTTAGTCCAGATCGCGAGTACGTCGCGGATTCGCTGAGTTATCACTTCAGGCGAATCGCCATTCACTGGATCGTGCACGCTGACTCCCGCGTGGAAGGTTGCGTGAAGCTGTTCCAGTTCAGACCATTGGGCCAGTTGATCGTCATCGTCCCGCCGGCCATCCGGATCGTCCCGCCAGCCACCCGCACGGGCGGCTCCTATCGCCGCGATAATTCCCACAGCGAGCAGGGCCACAAAACGTATGTACCTCTTCTTGAATGTCAATTTCATGTCCGTCTCCTTTTTTGTTGGCCTGGGATTCTGCCTGTCAGACTCCCCGAATCAACTTGGGTCGGCCTGCGGGGAACTGACTGGCATCCCACGCCTCCCATCAAATTCGCGGCGATCATTCGATCGGGTAGGTCGGACTCCCGTCGCCTGGCTCGCCCGCGTGAGGTGGACTATGGACCGGTCAAAATGTCGCTTCAATGGACAGCAAGTCCTCTGTGGCGGAATTGAAAGTCCCCGGGCAATTTCCTCTAAATAGGTGAGTTAGGGCCAGATATCCCCGGCCGGATTTGGGTATTGATTCTCAGGTTGAGGGCTGTTACATTTAGTCCGAATGGGTGGTCGCCCCTCCGTGAATCAATTCAGCAGCTCGGCAGAGGTCATCCGGTTCCATGTCTTTGAGGTGGATACTGTCACGGGTGAGTTGCGCAAGCACGGCCTGCGAATCAAGCTTCAGGAACAGCCGTTTCAGGTTCTCTGCCTGCTGCTCGCGCGGCCGGGCGAGTTGGTGACGCGCGAGGAGTTGCGGAAAATGCTCTGGACCGCAGACACCTTCGTGGACTTCGAGCACGGCCTGAATAAAACCATCAATAAATTGCGGGACGCCCTCAGCGACGACAAGGAGAGACCGCGCTATATCGAAACCCTGCCGCGACGCGGCTATCGCTTTATCGCTCCGGTTATGAGGGCCCAGCCGCTATCGGAACCCAATGGACCGCCGGCCGTGTTGGTGGCCCAGCCTGATCCGGTTGTAACTGCCAACCCACGGAGGGCAGGATGGATGACGCCCGCCCTGGTGCTTTTGCTGGGGGGACTTGCCCTCCTCGCTTCGGCACTCTGGTATAGATTGACCCGCCGGCAGGTTTATCCCGCGTCGGCTACGCTCGCGTCGGCGCCGATCCGCTCGCTGGCCGTCCTTCCGCTCCAGAATCTTTCCGGCGGTGATGACCAGGAGTACTTCGCTCAAGGAATGACCGATGAACTGATCACCGACCTCGGACAGATGAGCGCCTTGCGGGTAATTTCCCGCACCTCCGTCTTGCTTTACAAGGGAACCGCCAAGCCGCTGCAGCAAATCGGGCGGGAGTTGGGGGCCGACGCCATCTTGGAGGGCGCGGTTTTCCGCTCCGGCAGCCGGGTGCGCGTCACCGCCCAACTGATCGACGCCCGAACCGACCACCACCTGTGGTCGCATGCTTACGAGCGCGACTTGCGGGATGTGCTGGTTTTGCAGGACGAAGTCGCGCGCGATATCGCGAATGGGATCAGAGTTGAGCTGACGCCTCAGGAGGGAGCGCGCCTGGCCGGTTCGCACCCGGTCAACCCGGAGGCGCACGAAGCCTACCTCAAGGGCCTCTTTTACTTTAATCAGCTCACCGAGCCAGATGTGAGGAAGAGTCTCGGATTCTTCCAGCAAGCGATCGAAAAGGACCCAAACTATGCCCTGGGTTATGCCGGCTTGGCGGGTTACTACGGCGAGATGTCCTTCGGCTTTGGCGCTCTTGGTAATAAGGGGTGTCCGGAAGCGGAGGCTGCCGCGCTCAAAGCCGTCGAGCTTGACGATTCGCTGGCCGAAACTCACCAATGGCTGGGCGCCATCCGATTGTATTGCGACTGGGACTGGCAGGGCGCCGAGAGCGAGTTACAACGGGCCATCCAGCTCAATCCGAGCTATTCTTGGGCACACCGCATTTACTCCACTCTTTTGGTGATGAGTGGCCGGGTAGGGGAAGCCATGAGCGAAATGGAGCGGGCGGTGGAAAACGATCCGATGTCGGCCGACCTTTGCAGAGCGCGCGGAGGGCGCTATTACGAGGCGCGGCAATACGACCAAGCCCTCAAGCAATACCGCAAGGCGCTCGAAATGGACCCGAAGCGGGCTGGTCCGCACTACGGGCTTGGCGATGTATACGCGCAGCACGGGCGGTATGACCTGGCGATCAGCGAATATCGGAAGGGCCTCGAGCTTTCCGGAGGGCAGCCCGCGGCGTCACCCGAGCTGGGCTATGTGTATGCCCTCGAAGGGAGGCGACCCGAGGCGCTGGAGATCTTGAAGCAATTGAACGAGACGCCCCAACATCGGCCGGTCTCGGAACTCGATCGGGCGTTTGTTTACATAGGTCTGGGCAATAAAGAGCAAGCCCTCGCGTCCATCGACGAGGCATATAAGCAGCACGAGTGGGGGATGCTCCTTTTGAAGGCGGACCCGCGATTCGACCCCCTGCGCTCGGATCCGCACTTCCAGGACCTCCTGCGCCGCATGAATTTCCCGCCGTAAGGTCTTCCGCGGCCTGTGGCTCCCCCGTTTCTCATGTGCGCCTCCGATGCGATTCCGTTCCGCAAATACGCAGTTGCGGAATCGACTGCCATTTATGGCGGCAAGGGAGCATAGCGCTTCCGACCACCTCTCCCGGATTGTGCCTGTGAAACGCCCTTTTACACCCGAATCCAACCCGTTTCAGCGCACTGGCCGGTTGATAGCTAAAGCGACTTGAACGAAGCCGCTGGTCGGAGTGCTTCTCCGAAGGCCCGTGAGCGGCGCGGTCCGGGTTTGGCCATCATGTACACGATATCAAAACGGCAAATCATCGGATAAATTTCCTTCCTTATCTCCGAAATGGCCGTGGTAGAATTTGATTATGCCGCCCAAAAAGAACAAGAAAAAGAGTCGGGTCAAGTCGAAGAAAGTCTCGCGGAAGAAGCCAGCGCCGAAGAAAAAGCCGCTCCCGAAGAAGGCCGCCCCCAAAAAGCATGCAGCATTGAAGAAAAGCAAAGTGCGAGGAAAGAGCCAGAGCGTGGAAACGACAGCGTTCGAGCCCGAGGGACTGGGAGCGCGCTCGGCCGGCCAGGCGGGGAATTTGCAAGGGTTGTCTAACACCGCAGACGCGGATTCAGAAAGCGTGGACGAATTGCTGGAGGAAGGAAACGCCTTCGAGGCCGAAGTAGTGGAGGGCGTGGAAGACGCTCCCGAGGCCGATAAAGGCGAAACAAGGACCCACGAAGTCCCTGAAGACGACGTTCCGGAGGAATATTTGGATAAAGATCAGTGATCCTCGATACTGATGCCAAGCCAATATCCTCTCGATACGGATATCAAGTCGATATCCAATGGGAGTTTCTGCCGCAGTACACCATCGGTCCAGTGAGGCCTCATTTCGCGCGTTTCATGCCCCAGCCTTCGTGCCCCTCGTACATCATACCCTTCGTACTTGATTCTCCACCCCCAGCTCGTCAGAGTTGGAGCCGGGAAGGAGGCGCTCCAGCGTCAGGTTCTTGCAAAGATCAACGGGCTGCCAGTTCGCGTGCCTTCCACTTTGCAGTATAGTCAAACTGGAGAAGCGCCTCGCGCATTCAAACTCCCGAGAAACGGGGTTCTGGGATGTCTGGATCTGCACTCCTCTTCACTTGGTCGTATAACGGCCTACCCGTAGAAGTGCCTTACGCCCGCGCAGGATCGCAGTATAAGAATCTGTCATCGGCGACTACCCGCGATAATTGCCGCAGGGTTGAGCGAAGCCCCTACGTTCCTGTATTGCGGGCTGGCCCAGCCCCAGTGCTCTGCGATTTCCCCCGCGCCCCGAGGCCGAACGCGGTTCGGCCCTACACCGGCCCGTGACACCCTATCGAAATACCCCTTCCCAATCCGTGGTGAAAAATCCGCGATGGCTGTCACCCCTCTGCCCAACGTGAGCAAAAGGATACAGATTGTTGCTGCCGCTGGTGTGATGCTGCCTAAGGGGTGGGGACAGAAGATGAAAATCAATTCCAAGGATTTCCGTGTACGGCCCGGAAAAGAGTTCGAACTCAGAGAGTGGCCGACAAGGGTGAAGCCCTTCTTCAAGTCGAAGAAGCAGTATCAAAAACTTCTGGAAGGACACGTTGAGGAATTGAACTCGCTGCAACAACTTCACTTTGCGTCCAATCGCTATGCCCTGCTGCTGATTTTTCAGGGTATGGACGCTGCCGGCAAAGACGGCGCCGTGCGGCACGTCTTATCCGGGGTCAATCCGGCCGGGTGCCAGGTTTGGAGTTTCCAACAACCGAGCGCGGAAGAACTGGAACACGATTTTCTCTGGCGCACGACAAGCCGACTTCCCGAACGCGGGCGAATCGGCATCTTCAATCGTTCCTATTATGAAGAAGTGCTGGTCGTCCGGGTGCATCCGGAGATTCTGCGTGCCCAGGGGCTGGCAGAAGAGTTGCGCGACGAGAAGACGATTTGGGAGGAGCGGTTTCGTTCCATCGTGGACTTGGAAGCACACCTCCACCGAAACGGCACGCGGATCATCAAGGTGTTCCTCCATCTGTCGAAAGAGGAACAACGAAAGCGATTCCTCGAGCGCATTGATGAGCCGGATAAAAACTGGAAATTCAGCCTTGCGGATATTCACGAGAGAAAATACTGGAAGGATTACATGAAGGCTTATGAGGCTTGCCTCCATGCGACCAGCACCCATCACGCTCCCTGGTATGTTGTTCCTGCCGATGATAAGGAAAATGCCCGGTTGATTGTTTCCCAGATTGTCCTGGATGCGCTCAATGACCTTAAGATGGCGTATCCCAAAACCACATCGAAACGCCGACAGGAATTGAAATCCATCGGCAAGGCGCTCACAAAGTAACTTTTGACTAATGGCATCCGCCCCTTCAGTTTCAATAACTCCGTTTATTTTCAACACCATCGTGGAGAGCCGTGGTTTTTCCAAACACTTCCATCTGGATTGTCCGTCGCGTAGCGGCAAAACTTCGCATCGCTGGAAGAGCCGCAAGGCCGGAGCGCAGGCCCTGCGCGTTTCTTACGATTTGAGCAATTCTGACCAGAATGGTGAGCCCTTTTGAGCAGCCTCGCGAGTGGTCTCCTTCTATAAAGGTCATATAAGTAGCATAGCCAGCATGGAGAAGCGATGGGAAGCTCAAAGCAAGGAC
>CAWGTQ010000008.1:0-107827 GCA_963825395.1 uncultured Acidobacteriota bacterium
CATGCCGGCCAAGTTTACGGCGTCCTTCGCCGCACCGAACTGGGGCGCGTAACACAGCTCGGCTTCTTCGAGGTCGAAGACCGTAGAGCCCTTTTGGATTGCCATGGATATCACGTCGATACGTCGCTCGACGCCCGCCTCACCCACGCCCTGAGCACCCAGGACCAGGCCATCAGAACGCCGGAAAATCAATTTGAGGTGCATGGTCTTTGCGCCCGGATAATAACCAGCGTGATCCAGCGGATGAAGGTAAACAACTTCATAGTCGGAGTCGTTCGCCTGCGACAGGCGCTTTTCGCTCACCCCGGTGATGGCAGCGGTTAACCCAAAAACGCCGCAGACAGCGGTCGCTTGAACACCGCGGAAACGCGCCGGCCTTCCGCAGATCGCGTCGGCCGCGATCCGTCCCTGCCGGTTCGCGGGTCCCGCCAGCGGCACGAGGGAGAATTCGCCCGTGACGACATCCCGTACTTCCACGGCGTCCCCAACCGCCCAAATCGAAGGGTCGCTGGTACGCATGGACTCGTCGACACGAATGCCTCCTCGCGCCCCAAGCTCCAGTTCTGCCTCCCGGGCAAGTTTGGTTTCGGGTTTAACACCCACAGAAAGGATGACGATATCGGCCGGAATTCTCGCCCCGCTGCGTGCCACGACCGAACTTACGCGCCCTTCGCTCCGTCGAACCGCGCGACAGCATCCCCGAGGCGGACGGAAACGTGGTTCCGAAGAAGCCGAACGTAGACATATTCAGCCATTTCGCGGTCGAGCGGAGGCATGACCTGGTCGCACATCTCTACGATCGCCACCTGCAGGCCACGGCGCGCCAGATTCTCGGCCATTTCCAACCCGATGAACCCGCCACCAATAATGACCGCCTGATGCGCGTCGGTGTCTTGGATCCATGCTCGTATGGCCCGGCTGTCAGGGATCGTCCGAAGGGTAAAGATGCCTCCAAGATCTATTCCGGGAAGAGGCGGACGAACAGGCGCGGCGCCCGGAGACAGAACGAGCGCGTCGTACGTCTCCCAATAGGTGGTTTCCCGGCGGAGATCTCTGACCTCAATTCTCTTTTCCTTGCGATTTATGCGAACAACCTCATGTTCCGGGCGGACGTCAATGTTGAAACGCGCGCGGAAGAGGTCTGGCGTCGCGACCAGGAGTTTCGCTTCGTCAGTGATAATGTCGCCGGCGTAGTAGGGCAAGCCACAATTTGCATATGACGGGTATGGCCCTTTTTCGAACACCACGATCTCTGCTTTCTCGTCGAGCCGGCGCAGCCTTGCGGCACAGGTAGCTCCACCCGCCACCCCGCCCACAATCAGTACTTTTCTCGATGCCATCAACCCGATCCTCCTCACCAGTAAATGCCTTGAGCTCAAGCGGGTTTAGCGAGCCCACCTGGCCACGAATCACCTGGACCGCACACGACGCAGAACTTCGCGCATCAGGGAGCAGGCCTGCTTGACCTCATCGAATGCCAGGACGCAGAAAACCTGTTTCCCTTTTCTGTAGGTGACCACCGTGCCGGTAGCCCGCAATATGCTCAGGTGCTGCGAGAGGTTTGCCTTCGAAAGGCCCAGAATCTGCTGTAACTCGGAAACGCCCCGCTCCTTCTTCCCCAGCAGGTCGAGAATGTGAATGCGTGTAGCGTTAGCAAAAGCCTTGCAGATCTGGGCCTGTCGTTCGTAGATGTCAAAACGGCGAGCAGCCATATGTTTATGAACAGCCCCTTCCCAGTTTCAGTTTCTTTCCCTGTGTCGGGCCAGCGGGCGTGGTCTGAGCAGGTGGCAGAGCAGGCGTGGCAGGTGGAGGTGCAGCGGTCGTTTCTCCCGTTGGCGCCGATCCCAGGAAGTGTTCGCGCAATTGTTTTGCTTGCAGGTATCCGGCAGGCGTCTGATCCTCCGAGCGCAGACTGGTGGGGGTGATGATGTCATTCCACCAGGCGGTAATGCCATCCGGCACCGAGAACGCGTTGTAGCCCTTCAAGCTGAGCAGTAACTGCGCTTGCGCCGCCCGGGTCCCACCGAGTCCATACACCACGATCTTCTTTTCGCGCGAGAGTTTCTTCAGGCCGGCGTCCTCAAAAAGTTCGGTCAGCGGAATATTCACGGCGGTCGGGATGTGGTAATCGTCGAATTGCCACGGCTCGCGAATGTCGATCAATTGGAAGTCGGTGCGCTTCTCGATCAGCCACTGCGCCAGTTGGCCGGGCGTAACATGGTCTTCCTCTTTCACAATCGTCTGGACCAGAGCAGACGCGTTGACGGGCCCGGCGCCCGTTCCCCTCACGATCGTCGTGGCCATCGCGAGAACGATTCCCAGGAAGACCAGGGTGGCGGCTGCGATGGTTTTTCCATTCAGTTTCAGCTCGACTTTCATCGCTGATCATCTCCTTCTGCGTGCTTCCCATAAACCCGCGCGAACGTGTTCCACTTGCCCTCGCACCTCTCCGCCGCCCAAAAGGCTCCGACGGCCATCAGGACCACAGCCAGCACTACAATCCCTGTGTTTAGATTGAGCCACACGGGCAGGGTCAAGCCGCCCATGGCACCTGAAACGTTGAAGTGCGCAATACTCGGAGCCGAGACGCCAAAGAGGAAAATACCGACGAAGATTCCAAAGATGTAGAAGAGCGCATCAAGCTTTCCGATGGCGACCGCCACCGCGGAGGTGCCCGGTCAATATCCGCCGATGATGAACCCGGCTCCAAGCAGCAACCCTCCCGCAATTTGCGGCCAGAGGAAGGTCAAGGGGACGTAAACCTGGCTCATATCGAGCCAACCGGCTGCCGCCAGGTACGCGACGCCCAGCATCGTCACCACAATGGCCGTGAACATGACCTTCAGAACGGAAAAGTCCTTGAAGTAAAACTGCGCGGTCAGCTTTTTCGCACTGGAGAACCCAGCCCTTTCCAGGAAGAACCCGAAGAAGAACCCCAACAGCAGCGAGACAATTACATACATCGTTTGCGAGAACATGGGGAAAAACGGAGCACTCATATCCATGACCTCCGTACGAAATAGGCTCCAATAAATCCGGCGGCAAAAACGGCCATCATAAACGCCCAGGCGCCGGCGGAAAGAACGGCTCCGCCCGAGAGCGCCAGGCCGCTCGTGCAGCCGCGGGCCAACCGTGCCCCGTAACCGGTCAGCACGCCTCCCACGAGCGCCAGAACATAGCGGCTGCGCGCTGAAATGCGCGGACCCTTATCCACGCTGATGCGCAACCGGTGTGCCAGCCAACCGGAGACGAATCCGCCTGCGACCACTCCGATCAATTCGAAAACCAGGAAGGACATCAGGGGCGACTGACCCGGTTGTGCGTACTCGCTCCAGTAGGGGTTGCGTGCAACATAATCGGGAGCAACCCAGGACAGCAAAGCGACGAGATACCGGGTGAAGCCGCCCGAAGCCCCCAATCCTTGACCCATCAAGATGAAAGTCATCAGCAGGGTGATCCCAAGCCCTACGCCCGCCACGTACGGTGGCCAGTATTCGGGTTTACGGAAAATCCGGCGGAAAATACCACCAGTTCCACCCTTGCGGGTTGTGGTGTCCACAGCCGATCCGCCGGTCGCCGGTGTAGGCGCATTGCCGCCATCCGGCCCGACCTTGCCGCCAGACCCTTCGATCTCCTGCTTCCATTCACGCTCTTGCATCTTGACCTCTTTCCACCACTTGAAGTGGTGGCGATAGGCGTAGAGTTCGTTCACCATCCCGGTGATCATAGAAAAGAAGGCGGGCTTTTCTTCCGGGAACACCGCCCCCATGTAAACGTGGATCATCAGGCCCGAGAACACCATTCCGACCGCGACAAAGTGCAGCACGACGGCCCACGCCACCAGCGTGGTGCCACCGAGGTGAAACGCCATTACCACCCCCGTGAGCATTACGATCGGGATCATGGCGTAAACCATCAGCGCAAAGAGCTTTTGCCCGGCATTGTAAATGCCCTGCGGGGGCAGCGGATCGTCGCTCTTCCCCAGAATCCGCAGTGTGCGCGTGATAAGCCAGACGAAATCATCCCAGTCGAGAGCAATTTCCCTCTCCAGAACTTCGCGCGCGAGATAGGTGCGAAATCCAAATGTGCCGTAAACAGCAAAAACACAGATCCAGGTGATTCCGACCGCGATATGGAACCAGAGCATGTGCGCACGGGACCCAAAAAAGCCCTGAACGATGGCGATGTACCACACAGGGGCGATCCGAAAGTGCGGGGAAGATATGAGAGCCGCTCCCGTGGCGAGTTCGGTCAGCCAGACCGTCGCGTTGAACCAATGCAGCAGAATGATGGCGACGTGATGCTTCTTAATCTGGCGTTGCGCCATCGCTTCGGTTTGTTCGAAGGTCAACGGTTCAGGAACAGCGGGAATGGTCAGGAAATCCATGGTATTGCCTCTAGTCGTCAAACTCCTTTTCGCCTTTCCTTAACTGCTGAAAGAATGCCACCGCTTGGCCAAGGAACGTAGCGCCCACCGCTGTCAAGACGAGGGGCTTCAGCACCCTTGCCCACCAGTCTCCTGCTATCGGCAGGCGTGGCCTGTGCGGCGGGAATTGCGCCAGAACTAGGTTTACATGCTCCTTCTTTCCCAGGTAATAGACGTTCGGGCCGATGGACACGTCCGCGGTTTCGAGCCGACGTGCCCCACGCTCATAAACCATTTTGAAGACGTTGCTTGACCGGTCTTCAAGGTCGCCGAAAAACTTGGCGTGGCCGGTGCAGGTCTCGACGCAGGCAGGTGACTGCCCGCGCCCCAGGCGCGCCGCGCAAAAATCGCACTTGTCAACTTTCTTGAGTACCGGATGGATGTAGCGGGCTCCATACGGACAAGCATCCACGCAATATCCGCAGCCAATGCAGAGATCACGATCAACCTTCACGATTCCGTTTTCCGCCTGGTAAGTGGCGCCGCTGGGACAGGGAGGGACGCACGCCGGATGGTCGCAATGGTTGCATTGCGCCACATAGAAGGTCGACTGGAGATGGGGGAATGTGCCGACCGCTTCTGTCGCCCGCACATGCGTTCGCGCCATACCAACCGGCACTTCCCACTCGGAGTTGCACGCCACCGTGCACGCCTGGCAGCCGACGCACTTCTTCAGGTCAATGACCATCGCGTAGCGAGCCATAGCTGAGCGTCAGCCTCCCTGACCGTCCAGATCTGTCAAAACACGCACAAAATTCACGCGCATTCCCGTGCCGCCCATGATTGGGTCGATCTTCACCCGCGTCATCAGGTCCGCGTCGGACGCCCCCTTCCGGTATGCGCGGCGAAGCGCACGCGACTGGTTGCCGAACCCGTGCACCATATAAAGACAATCGGAGCGAATGCCAGCGGTAATGCGCAACTTGATGGGCAATCCCTTCACTCCGTCCTGGTTCTCCAAAACCACCCTTTGGCCGTCAGCGACGCCCAGGACTTTTGCCGCTTGCATGCTGATCCATGCTTCGTTCTCCGGCATCAGACCGTCCAGGATGGCATTGTTCTGAGTTCGTCCAAAGGAGTGGACCGGGGCCCGCCCGTAGATCAATCGGAAATAACCCAGCGGCGGATCCTCGACAGGCACATAACGGGGTACAGGTTCGAACCCCAGTTGCTTCAGAACCTTCGAATAGAGCTGAATTTTCCCGCTCTCCGTCGCGAACAGCGCGCCGTCTTCCGGCAAGCGGTCCTCGATATACGGCCGTCCCTCAAATGCCAGTGCGCCTGTGGCCTGCAGTTCACCTAAGTTCGCGTGCAAGGGCTCGAGCAGTTTGTGCAGGTGTTCTTCCGGCGAAGCCCAAGGGAAGTAGGCTTCAAGCCCCAACCGCCGGGCCATCTCACGTGCAATCCACCAACCGGGCTTCGTCTCATAGAGCGGATCCACGACAGGCTGCCGGAGAGCGATGAAAGGTTTCTTTGCGCTCTCGGCAACGTGCGGCACATCGTAGCGCTCGAGGTAGGTTGCCTCGGGAAGCACCAGGTCGGCGTAATTCACTTGTTCCATGGGCAGAATGTCAACGACCGCCAGGAACTCAAGCTGGTTGATGGCCGCGAGCGTGTTTTCGCGGCGCGGAATACTTTCCAGTACATTTTGTCCGTACACGACCCATGCCTTGATGGGGTAAGGATTCCCACTCACCGTGGCATCCACCAACCCGTTTGTGACACCCTGTTCCTCGGATGCCAGGGGGTAACGGGTTCCCGCACCGTCGACGCGGCCGCGTTTCGATTCAGGAAACGGAGGCAGCGAGAATTTGCCGGTTTTTAGTGGAGTGGGTAGGAATATGCCGCCCTTGCGTCCCCAACTTCCCAGCAAGGCTGTCAAGATGGCCATCGCGCGGGAGCGCTGCGTATCGTCGCCGTACCACGTCGCGTGCCGTCCCGGGTGAAGGGCCACGGCCGGTTTCGCCTGGCCCATGGCGCGGGCGGTGGCGCGAATCTTTTCGGTGGGAATCTCCGTGATCGGTTCCGCCCATTCTGGGGTGAACTCTTTAACGTGTGAGACGAGTTCGGCAAAGCCTTCCGCGTAGCGCCCGATGTAGTCCTTGTCGTAGAGGTCTTCGCTGATCAGAACATTCATCCAAGCCAGCAGAAGGGCAATGTCTGTTCCAGGACGAATGGGAAGCCACCAATCGGCTTTGCTGGCAGAGGTGGAAAAGCGCGGATCGACCACGATGAGCTTCGCGCCGCGGTCCAGGCCTTCCGCGAACGCCGTAACTTGCGAGGTGAAGACATTCTCCCCAATATGCGTGCCGATCAGAACGATCAACTTCGACTCGGCCAAATCCACCGGTTCGGGCGAGCCCAAGCCTTGACCGAACGTCAGCGCGTAACCGACTTCTCGGGGCCCCCGGCATTGCGCGAAGGCCGGCTCGGCCGCATTTGGCGTGCCGAAGGCTTTCATCAAGGTCACGAACCAGGAGGACGCGACTCCGTGTGGAAAAAAAGCCACGCTGTCGGGCCCGTATTTTGCTTTCAGCTCATTCAGCCGGGCGGCAAAATAGTCCAGCGCCTCCTCCCACGTGATGCGCTTGAACTTTCCCTCACCGCGTGCGCCGGTGCGCAACATGGGGTATTTCAGCCGGTCAGGGTCGTAGAGGAGCGCCGTACCCGCACATCCCTTTGCGCAAAGTCGGCCGGCGGTCAGCGGGTGGGCGGGATTCCCCGAGAGCTTCACGACCTTCCCGTCCTCCACCTCGGCCAGCACACCGCAACGCCAGAAGCACATCTCGCAATTGGTGGCGATTTCCTCCGTGCGCCGCGTACCGGCCCAGCCAGGCGGATGCGTGCTGCCGTTCGCCGCGATCGCTTCGGCCCCGGCCAGGGCGCCGGCGGCCGACGAGCGTCGGAAGAAGTCGCGGCGAGTGAGTTTGGAACCCATAGGTCACGTCCACTCGGAAATAAGCTTTCCCTAATTCCGAGCCCAATGCATAAGGTGCATGCTCCGCAAGGCACTTGCCAAAGAAACACGTTTCATTCTTCTGGAACCTTGAGAACACCTCGAAAGTCGAGGTCGAAATGTCCCTGCCGAGTCCTGCCGAATATGAACATTTAAACAGTTTAGAATTTTCGCAACTGTTTATCTCTGGGGGGTGGAGCAAAGTGCGCAGTACTGGGCACAATGGCGCGAAGAATGGCAGAGAGTTTGGGGGCGGCGATTCCTCGGCGACACCCATGGCAAGGCAGTTGCTCCTTTGGTGCGCAGAGCGCGGGTTGACTCGCTCGGATGGACCATTGCAGATGAAAGGACCTTACGGAACCGGGGACCGATGAACGAGCAGTGTGAACGGAATTTATTGGTAAGTGGCGGATTTCACGGCATTTGGGCCGTCCTCGGATTGGTGGTCACGGGGGGAACACTACTATTTGTCACCCTGACCGGCCTTGCGATCTGGCTTATTTCCTTCAGCACAGCTTCCCAAGTGACTGTGCTCTTTCACACTGGAGCAGGCCTGCTGTTGCTCACTCCGATTGCTTACTGGCAACTAAGACACTGGCGTGCCACGCGCAAGGCGACGCGCTCGGCCAGTAAGGTCAGCGCCTACGTAGGATTCTGGCTTCTCGCCGCAAACCTCCTCTCCGGCGCAGTCATCACTTATCAAGCGATGTTCAATGTTTGGTGCAGCCACTTCTGGGTGGGGCTTCACCGCTGGACCGGGATTCTGGTGGTTCCCTTCCTAGTGTTCCACGTGCTGCCACGAAGAATCACTGAACCTCCCGCCAGAGAGCCTCGCGGTGCGCCGAACTGCCGGCTGCTGTGGATCGGGACTTTCGGGACAGCGGGACTGCTGGCTGTGGCGCTCGCCACTGTTGCCGCGACTTACCATTCCGTTGTTGCCGGAGTTTACACGCCGCCCGTCAGCTTTCGGGCGGCGCCAGGCCCAAATCCTTTCGCTCCCAGCAACGCTCGGACTGTGAATGGCCGGCCGTTGCCACCGGAGATCATTTCCGATTCACGCGCTTGCGGTTCGCCCGGTTGCCATGCGGTGATCTACGACGAATGGCGAGCGAGCGCTCATCGTTGGTCCGAGGAGGATCAGTTCTTTCAGGCCGTACGAATCGCGACGACCGAAGTGCAGGGGATCAAGGCGACCGAGAAATGCGGCGGCTGCCATGCCCCCGTGTCGATGCTCTCCGGATACAAGGATCCGACACTTGGCCGTGCGACCAGCGGTTACGCGGAAGGGGATTCCTGCGTCGTCTGCCATGCCGTTCGGCAGGTGGATGAACGCGGAATTGGCAGCTACGTGCTTGGAATACCTAAAGGGTACTTGTACGATCACAACCCTGCACGGCTCGCTTCCTTCGTCAATCATTTCTTGATTCGTGTATATCCGCGCCAACACGACCGCGACTACGATCTGAAGATCGCGCGCGATGCAGGCTCGTGCGCTCCCTGTCACAAGGAATACGACAAGGTTGGGAAGTACCCGGACCTGCTGGAAGTTGAGACACAGTACGATGACTGGAAACGACACAAGTGGAATACCGACCGCGATGTGAGTCGCCGCCTGCGCTGCCAGCAGTGTCACATGTATCTCGAGACAGCGGTGAGTCGAAGCTTGGCTGACCCGTACGATCTCGCCGTGGGTCTGGGTCCCAGTTATCACAATCACCGGTTTGCCGCAGCCAATCAGTACATGCCTTCAGCCCTCGGGTCGCCCGGCGCGGAGGAACAGACTCGCGAGGTGAACCTGTGGCTCACCGGGAAACGTGATATTCCGGAGATTCAAAGAGTGTGGCCCCATGGACCCATCGTCGCGATGAAGATCGAGGCGCCGCCTTCGGTGCAAGCAGGCGCCTCTTGCGATGTGCGCGTGGTTCTGACCAACAACAAGGCCGGCCACAGCTTTCCCACGGGGCCCTTGAACATTGTGCGTGTCTGGATCGAAGTCGAAGCGTACGACAGGTCAGGTAAGAAGGTGTTTCATTCCGGCGAGCTCGACCGCGAGAACCACGTCGAGCCGGGCACGTATGTTCTGAGACCCATCGCGCTAACGGAGAGCGGCCATCCCATCTTGACACCTGACATTTGGCATCCGGTAGGCCCGCAGTTCCGCCCAGCCATCAATCCAGGGGAATCAGAAGCGCTTGACTACCGGTTCCCCGTTCCGCAATCCCTGACCGGCCCACTGGTGGTGCGAGGCCCGGTTACGCTATCGCAAGGCCAACCAGTTCTTCATGAACGAGGTTTACGATCCCGACCACCGGGAAGCTCCCGTCACCGATATCTCCCAAGTCTCGGAAGAAGTCGCGGTAGTTGGCAGCGGCAGACTGCCCTAGTACGGGCCACGCGAACTGCGGCCACCTCCCTCGTGGGAAAGGGTGAGCAAGTTGCCCGCGTTACGCTTCCAACTGCTGGGCTTCGGCGAGGTCTTCGGGGGTATTAAGGTTTCTGAACACGCCGGGATTAATCCCACGTCCAAGAATTTCTTGTTCTTCGATGTACTGCGGATTTGCTAATCTAATCGAATCTTCCACCTTGCACAGGCCAAGCCTCAGCTGGTTCTCGCACACGATGCGGAAAGACCGGCGGCACGCAATGCAGGTTCCCTGAACAATACCGCCGATGCGCGGCACGGTCACCTGCGCAGTTGGGCGCGACCGGGCACGTTCGAGAAGATACGTAAAGAACTTCAAGGGCACAAAGGGCATGTCAACGGACAGAATCAAATTCAGATCCGTTTCGCTGGTCTCCCAGCGCCGCGTGGATTCCCGCGAGCGGACCGCAATCCGAAAATTCATCCTCGATAATCCTCTCCCCGGCTGTGGCGTATTTCTCGCGCGGCCCCAGGACCGCCACTCGCGGTGCAATCGCGGTGCGCCAAGGCGAGAGCTCGTTCGAGCAGCGTTTGGCCTCCAAGGGGAAGGAGTGCCTTGTCTCGCCCCATCCGCGTGCTCTGTCCGCCTGCGAGCACAAATACCGTGACATCATCCATTGACGAAACCGGAAAACTGCTCAGGGGTGGTTACAGTGCTTCTTCCCCTCGAAGGGGTTCGCGAAACTGTCCGACTGATCTTCATCGAGGCGCGGTTCCAGCGAATGGAAGTCTTTCTCGATGAGTATCGTAAGGCTTTCTTCGCGATCAATCGACTGTTCGTGTTTCAGTCCGATCTGGTCCGAGCTTCGCCCATTCCCGGGCTAGTTTTTCAGGTACTGTAACCTTGATTTCGCTGTCAACCAGGTGAGCGGAGATCTCCTTGTCGATGGGGGACGTGGCGAGCGAGTATCTTAATTGAGCTCGCGGTGCGCCCGAAAACCGAATTGAGGCGTGAACAGTACCGTGTTTCGCCAACTGCGCAACTTCACTTTTGCCCAGACGGAGCCGAATAGAATTTCCCCGTATACGGAGCTTCATCACACGTTCCTTTCTGAGCGCTAACAGTTTGGGCGCCTGGTCTTGGAGCGGCGATGCCGGCTTGTGGATTTTGGGAATGAAGCCTCTGATTGCGCCCTGAACCAAGATAGATCGAACCAATGGTTTTGACAATTCTCTTGAACGGGCGGGCAGCCGGAATTGAGCCCGGATCGCCACGAGCCAAATCGGACGTAGCTTTCGTCTCAGCGCGACTTCATGGCGCGCTTTCAAGAATCCACTTTCGATCGTTCGCGATCGACTGAGGCAGCCTTAAACCCAGTTGGCAGACCTTGCAGTTGCTGTAAGTCCTGCCGATAAAAGCCAAGCGGCGTTATGTCGGGTTTGTCGATTGAGGCTAACTGCTTCCATACCAACGAACAGTGAGGACATTGATAGACCAGCTGCCCCTCCCCCAAGAATACAGCTACTTTGCGTAACCAAGGCAACCCAGCTTCCAAAGGACATAAGCCAGGAGGAAGGACTCTCACGCAATTTGGGCATCGCAATTTCATCCGCGTGGCCATTAGAGCACCTCCCCGACGCCTCGGCACTCCGACCGTTACTACAGCAACTTGCCTTGAACCGGAGTTCTGTCCTGTTCGTCGTGCGTCCGGTATTACAGTTGGCCGTTGCGGCCATTTCGTTATTAACCGAGCGCGATCACACGCAGCTTGGTCGCGCGCGCAGTCCCATCGAGTGCTAAGTGGGTATGCGAGAAGATTGCCAAGCCACCATCTGCCAGCGGCCGTCCTGCTTGGCGTAGACGTCCAGATAGCAAATGGCAAAACTCTCTTCTTGGCCGTGAGCCTTGATTTTGATCGAGGCACGTCCGGTCACGACAGCGGTGTCATTGTAAATGTGGACGCGGGTGTCATAAGGAATGATGGACTCGTATTTCATTTCGCTCGAACCCAAGGTTCCAAGCACATCAAATTTGCTCTGACTCTTCCCATCCGCGTGCGTGTAAATCAGGTCATCTGACAGGATTCCTTCGAGGGTTACAACATCCGCTTTCTCCATCGCATGAAAACGCTTCGCTTCGAGGTCGCGGATCTCTTTCTCTGGCACAACTGGCAATTGGGCCGCAGCAGTTGTCAGCCAACAAGCGATGCACAGCGCGAATCTGATGCTGCTCCTCATGCTCCCCTCGCCGACGTACGTGGATGAACACGGATTCCGCAGTGAAAGAGGACGTCTCTCAATGTCAGGCGTGCGAACTCCCAGGGAAGTTCGGCGGCCCAGCAAGTGGTGAACGACCTTTAGGCGGCTGTCGCAACCTACCAAACTGGCCGGCCGCGCGAGTCGCGTAAGGACAAGGTCTTTTCGCCCTTGTGGATTTCGGTGGCTACCAAGAGGTCTCCCTCCATTCCCGCCACACGGAATCCCTTGACGGTCAGCGTATCGCCTTCCCTTAACACTAACCCGCTCTGCTTCAGGTACCCGACAGGAGCCAAGCGGATCAGTTGAGACTGTCCGGCAGTTTGCAGGTGGACCTCCACCATTCCGCTATCGGGCGTCGCGCCGGGAAGGTACTCGATCTCCGCTATTTTGCCTTCAGCCGTCTGCAAATCGGCAACCGCGCCTGATGCCGTCCAATGACAATGGCCACTGCCTTGTTCATGCTGGCAGCAGTCATCCGAGTAGGAACCATGGTAAGTATCGCAATCGTCGCAGTGATCGCCATGATGGCAGCAACCTAGTGCGACCGTCGGCGCCATGCCGAACCAGCCGATGAATAAAATCGAGGCAAGAACTCCGCGTGCCTTCATGATTTCATCTCCTTCGACTTTCCGCCTCAGCTCAGAATTGACGTTAGCTTTCCACGGGAGATCCATTCATCCCATTTCTTAATGCGTCCGTTACCTTCTCCCCGTGCACGAGCACCTCCGTGAGCTGAAGGAAATGCCATCTAAATGTAACTTGCACATATAATCACATAGGTGGTATCTTGATTCAAGAGGAAAATTGGCCATGCCTAAACGCACCTGTCCGCGTCACGGAAACCAGCATCCCTGCACCTGCGCCATGGGAAACCTCTACCGCTTTGTCGAGCCCGTGCTGCTGTTCCTGCTGAGCAGGAACGACCGGTCTTATGGGTACGAGCTGGCAAATGAACTCCGCAAGTATGCGCTCACGGACGCGGAGATTGAGGTATCAGCTCTGTATCGCACACTTCGACAGCTTGAGCAAAACCATTGCGTAACCTCCGAGTGGGATGTCGAAGGCTCCGGGCCGGCCAGAAGGCTGTATAGATTGACACCGCGCGGAAAAGAACACCTGGAGGAATGGGTCACTGTCCTCGCCCATATGTCCGAATCGATGTCCAGGTTTGTTCGGGAAGCTCGCCAGCAACGGCATCCGGAATTTCAAGACCGAAACCAAGCGTGCAACCCAAAGTGTGGTGGCGCCGCACGAATTAGCGGTAGCGTGGCGGGGAAACGCCAAATGCACATGATTATAAGGGAGAAAATACGATGAGAATCGCCGTACCTACGAATGATGGCACTTCAATCTCTGAACACTTCGGGCGAAGTGCTGCGTTCCTGATATTCGAAACAGAGAACGGGAAGATCAAAAGCCGCAGCTCAAAGAGCAACGTCGGCAAGCATTCGCACCCCCGGGGTGAATGCAAAGACCCTTCAACCGATGTCCACTCGCATGACCATGCCGGAATTCTTACCACCTTGGAAGGCTGCGAAACGGTGATCTGTGCAGGAATGGGTCACGCGCGCGGCGGAGGCCCTTAAAGGTCGCGGTATGCAGATCGTTTTTGCTGCGCCCGGCCCGGCAGAGGAGACGGTCGCAGCGTATCTGGGCGGGAAGTTGTCCGCAAAGGAAGCTGGCTTTTGCCGATGCGGGCACTAGCTCCAAAGAGCCCCTTCCGCAAAGGGTGTTCTCTTGATTGCCGATGATGAACGCGCTAAATACCCGCGTCACAGACTTCGCTCAGGACAGCAGTGTTTCCCTTCGCACGTGGCAGATTCGCCAGCGCGGAGGCGGCGCATCTCCAATGCTCCAAAGATTTCCTGTCACCTCTTCCGCCCAATTGCATTTATGCCGAAGAGGGTAGGCAATGGGTGCTGAAATCTCGATCCCCGCTGCCTGAAGGATTGCAACTGAGGAATTCCAATGACGACCTTCACATCTAAACGTATTTTATGTCCGGTCGATTTCAGCGACCAGTCGGCGATGGCGTTGCGGGCAGCAGGGGTGATGGCCTTGGCATTTGGGTCAGAGGTGACCGTCCTACACGCGCAGCGCCTCGAGGCGCCAGTGTATTTCACTGCCGCCCAGACGCAGGCACTACAGACACAACTTCGGCGAAGCGCCCGCTCAGCAAAAAAACACCTCAGCGAGTTCGCTCAGGAACACCTTCCTCCCGAGGTCGCGCATCACACGCTGGTCGTCGAATCTGAACCGGTGTCTGCGATCCTCAAGATTCAGCATGAAATCGGGGCGGATCTGATTGCCATGGGCACTCACGGACGGGGTGGCTTGGCGCGCGTTCGGCTGGGCTCAATTGCCGAGAGCGTTCTGCATCAGGCGGAGGTTCCCATCCTCACCGTGGGACCGCGGGTGAAAACCACTTCTACCCCGAGTCCAGTACGGCGCGTGCTCTGTCCAGTGAACTACATGCCTTCGGCCCAGCGTGCCTTGGGATACGCCGCAGCCTTGGCGGAAAAAACAGGGGCGGAACTGAGGGTTGCCCACATCGACGAAGCTCCTCCGGACCGCGATTCCCAAGACGCCCTGCGCCGACTCTGCGACTGGGTTCCTTCCACAATTCGCGCCCATTGTGCCGTAAAGGAGGTGCTTAGACGAGGAAGCGCTGCAATGCAGATCATCCAGGAGGCCGAAGAGTCTCACGCCGACCTCGTGGTAATCGGCGCCCAGCCGCGAAACCTGTTGGGATCGATCTTGCTTGGTTCAACCACCGAACTATTGATCCGAAGTGCCCTGTGCCCCGTATTATCCGTGATTGACAAGAAAACGCCAACTTCAGACTCAAGAGTCGAGGAAGCCACCCATGCCCATGTTTGAGTACGCTTGTCCCCACTGCGGATATGCTTTCGAAAGGCTGGTCTTGAATCGCAATCAGGACCCGCCGGAGTGCCCGCGATGCGGATGCAAGCGTGTTGACCAGAAGTTCTCAGCATTTGCCACCAGCGCCGCTACGGGTAAGTCAAGTGACGCCGCCTGTGCGCCTTCGGGCGGTGGTTGAAGGCTCCGATGAGGGAGCAGGCTGCTTCCTGGGACGCGCACCGGCAATATGGAACGCACACATAACGAAGACGAAACCGAACGGAGCTTCATAGCGGCGTGGCCCGCCTATGAGACCACGGCGGAGCTTGACGTCCTTCGCGCCACTGAGTATTCACGCCTGGACAACCTTGGACATGTCTATCTCGATTATACGGGGGCCGGCTTGTATGCCAGTTGCCAGGTGCGGGAACACCTGGACCTCCTTAAATCACACGTCTTCGGCAACCCCCACTCCCAAAACCCAACATCCGCAACAATAACAGCGTTACTTGAGCAGTGCCGGCGCAAAGTCCTCGATTACTTCCACGCCTCGGAGAAAGAATATGCCGTCATCTTCACTCCGAACGCTTCGGGAGCGCTGAAACTGGTCGGCGAAGCCTACCCCTTTGGACCTGACGGCCACTATCTACTCACTTTTGACAATCACAATTCGGTCAACGGAATCCGGGAATTCGCGCGCAGTCACGGCTCCGCCATCACTTATGTCCCTTTGACCTTGCCAGAAATGCGCGTTGACGGAGATGTGCTTCGAGAGTACTTCAAACTGGCGCGGCCAGGCGGCGCCAACTTATTCGCTTACCCCGCACAGTCCAACTTCTCGGGTGTCCAGCACCCGTTGGAATGGATTTCGCAAGCCCAAACTATGGGCTGGGACGTGCTCCTCGACGCTGCGGCGTTTGTGCCGACTAACCGGCTTGATCTAAGTGCGTGGCATCCGGACTTCGTCTGCGTTTCCTTCTACAAGATGTTCGGCTATCCCACGGGTCTCGGCTGCTTGCTCGCCTCTCGGTCTGCCCTGGCCAAACTGCGGAGGCCCTGGTTCGCCGGAGGCACGATCACGGTGGCGTCGGTACAAGGCGACCGTTACTTCCTGGCGGAAGGCGCATCCGCGTTTGAGGACGGCACGCCTGATTTCTTGGCTATACCGGCGGTGGAGATCGGACTGCGGCATTTGGAGAAGGTTGGTCTCGACTTGGTCCACACGCGTTGCCGGTGCCTCTCATCGTGGGTGATTCACGAGCTCTTGTCACTCCACCACGCCAATGGGCGTCCGCTCGTACGGGTGTACGGACCGCTGGATGACCGGCAACGCGGGGCGACCATTGCGATGAATTTCTACGATCCGACCGAAAAGATCATCGATCACCGCCGCGTGGAACAGGCAGCCGCAGAACGTCAGATTTCCTTGCGTTCGGGATGCTTCTGCAATCCCGGAGGGGGAGAAACCGCGCTTCGATTGTCCAGATCGGAGTTGATTGGCTGCTTCCGCGCGCATGGAGAACCGAACTCACGTTTCACCCAAGAGGATTTTCGACATTGTGTCGATAGCAAGGGAACTGGCGCAGTCAGGATTTCTCTTGGAATCGTCAGCAACTTCGAGGACGTTCGCCGCTTTGTCGAGTTCGCGGGCGAATTCCTCGGCTGACCAGGTTGCCAAATCTCGAAGCAAAGTTACGGAATTCCTCTGCCCGAAGAAGGCAAATGGGAGGATAAGGAGGAGATCAATATGGATGTTGGCAAGCTAATTAAAGCAGCAGTCCTTGTTGCAATCGTTCTATTACAGGCCCCGGTATCGTTCGCACGTCGTTGAACCACGACCGTTCTATTCGATGTCCGCACAATCCGCGCGTGCTTTGCCCCCCGGCCAATCTGCAGCGGCTTCTTTGCCCGCCGAGGTCCCGATCAATCCGGAGGATTTGGCGAAGCTTCTCCAAGTCGCCCAGCGGAGAAAAACCGATCTTAATTCACGTAGGGTTTCATGTGCTTTACACGCAGGGGCATATTCCAGGCTCAGAATACATTGGCCCGGCTTCTCAGGCGGACGTATTGGAACAGCTCCGAAAGCGCGTGGAACAACTGCCCCGCAAGAAGTTGATCGTTCTATATTGCGGCTGTTGTCCCTGGGATCATTGCCCGACCGTAAGTCCCGCATACGAAGCTCTCCACAGTATGGGGTTCTCCAGAGTCAGGGTGCTTTATATTCCCAACAATTTTGGCCGCGACTGGATCGCGAGGGGATATCCCGTTGAAAAGGGCCAGTAACTTGTTGCCAAAAGCCCAAACGGTCCTTCTCATCTTGATCACGGCGATTGTTGCATCCATACCAAGCCGTGCAGACGATGTCCACGCTAGTCTCGATCGTGCCGACGAACTGGCGAAGTCCGGCAAACCAGAGGAGTCAAACCTCCTCTATCGCGAGGCGTTGAAGTCCGACCCCGAATGCTGGGGAGCGTATCTTGGAATCGGCCGCAACGACTTCACTGCTGGTGAGTTCGAAAATGCATCGGCAGCCTTTGAGAAGGCCGTCGAACTTCAGCCCAGCAATCCCGAGCTGTTCTACTGGCTGGGCCGAAGTTACATTCAGCAACAACAACCGGACAAAATCATGGAGTTGTTGGGCCGGGCAAACTCGACCATCGCCAATTCCGCCCAGGCACACATTTTGTTGGCGAAAGCTCACGATGCGCGGGACGAAATCGCCGACGCCAAACGCGAAATTGGCCTAGCCCTGAAAATCGATCCCCGTCTCCATGGGGCGCACTTCGCCATGGGCTATATTGAGTGGAGTCTCGGCGAGCTATCGAGTGCGGAACAAGAACTGCAGCAGGAATTGAGATTAGATCCCAAGGAAACTCTCGCCATGTATTACTTCGCGGAGGTCCTCGCAAGAGAGGGCAAGACGGCCGAGGCCGAGGGAGTCTTGACAGAGATGGGCAGAGAGGTTCCGAACACCTACTATTACCATTTCGAACTTGGCAAATCGTACGAGCGCAAAGAAGAGAATTCGTTGGCCGCTGAGCAATACCGACAAGCAATCCTGCTAAATCCTCGACAACCGGAGGCTCATTATAAGTTGGCGATCATGCTGCGCGCGTTGCACGAAACCGTCCAGGCGGCGGAGGAATTCCAGGCTTTCAGCCGGCTCGAAGCCAATATGCCTCGTGGGATGGGGCAAACCATGGGGAGAATGCGGCCCCGCCTGCCCGATTTCGATTAGACCAGTGGAATTTGCCCCCGACCGGCGATATAGGGAGTAAGGTTCAAGAGAGACCATCATCCGAGTATCGAGAGGAACACAACATGAAACTTGTTGTGCCTGGCGTGTATTCGTTGTGATTTTGGCGGCCGCCGGCCAGGGCTCGAAAGGTAGACCCATGATTAAACTCACGCCTATCGGTATTATTCATTCGCCCTTTCGGCAGGCCACCGGCACCCCTGTGCAACCCAGTGCCGCCAAAGGTGTCGAAGGTGCTGTGGAAGTATTTGAGGAGTACGCCGCGGGCTTGAAGGATCTCGCAGGGTTCGAGAGAATCTGGCTTCTTTATTGGTTTGACCGCGCCGAAGTTGAGGCACCCGCTTTAATCGTCAAGCCGTACCTTGATAATACGCGCCGGGGAGTATTTGCCACGCGCGCGCCTGCCCGCCCCAATCCCATTGGCCTGTCTTCAGTGCACCTGTTGAGAATCCAGCGTAACAAACTGGACATTCGCGATGTAGATATTCTGGATGGCACGCCCCTGCTGGACATTAAGCCCTATGTCCCTCAATTTGACATCTTCAGGGTTGCCCGTTCGGGTTGGCTGGAAGGAACTGTTACCGCGCGCAGATTGGCAGACAGTCGGTTCGAGAAAAAGTAGCTTTGTCTGACCACTGTTCCCGGGTGCGATTTCACGGCGGTAACACGGGTTCAAATCCCGTCGAAAACGCCACTTTCAAATCAATAACTTGCGGACTTTGCGCGATTTTTGTCGTGGGCACAAAAAGGCACAACTTGCGAGGGACTCTCGGTGTCCTTTGCGCCTTCGGCGAGCCCGACAGAAGCCGTTTCATGCTCTCTGTGAAAGAGGCATACGACAGCGCTCTGAGCGAGCTGCTTCGCCGAGGTTAAGCCTATGTTCATTTTTCTAACTCACGTCTCCGACGGAGATGCAGGACTTCCTGACGGTGCTAAGCAGCAACTTACTGAAACAGAATGAAGCGGCTATTTTTATTCGCGAGGACTACATACATATCGCGCTCGTTGTTGGTCCGCTCCCTGTAGAGCACGGCTAGGTCCCCATCCGCACCGTAAACCGCGCTGGTCGTAAAGCATTCGCAGGGCAGATAGGCATTGTTGATCTCGGCGTTTGGAGTAAGGGTTCTGCCGCCATCGCGGGATAAATTGGCGAAGAGCCTCCCGGCGAGCCAACTCGCGGCGGCGTCGCCCTTGCCGTCCGCTTCCAAGGAGAAGCCTTCGCTGGGTCGGTCGTTCAGGCTCCGCGACGGCTGCTATCATCCCGTCGAGCCAACTTGGTCTGTTCCAAGACATCCAAACCTATATGTGCATTTTGAACTCCACCTACCCAAGACTTGTTTCAGTGCCTGCTATCGTCCGATAGCGGAGGTGTTCGAAGTCAGGAATGTAGAAACCTCACGGCCGGGAATTGAAGCGGAACCGTCGAATGGGAATCTGCCGGAAGTAATTGTTCCACCCCCAGTGTCGATCCTGGAAGTGGTGATGCAACTCCTGATGTTCGGCAATTCACTTGAAAACCTGCCAAGCGCAAGGCATCACGACGCACTACTGCTTCCACGGCCCCTCCTCAAGCCAACTGGGGCTGTCTAGAAACATGAAAAAACATCTTCTTTCAACGGCCCGGCCCCCAACAGGCTAGCGTTTGAAACGACAAAAATCGGGCTAGGCGCGCCCCCATTGCTGATGACACGCCTTGCCAGCATCTATCGATTGCGGAATGCCTGACCGTAGGGATCAGATTGTAATAAACCCCAAGCGGATGAGGGTAAGAGAAGCGATCGCCACAATCGCCCAAAGCAGGATCCCCTGGAGCAGTGGACGCGGGCCTACTTGTTTCAATGTTGATCTCGAGATCCCTGTACCGATCAGATAGAGAGTAACCGTCAACCCCGCCTTTCCCAGTGTGCTCAGCTTCGGGTACAGCGGGCCGAACAGAGGCAGATACGTGGCGGCAAGCGCGCCAAGGCAGAATAGCAAGATAAACCAGGGCCACTTGATCCGGGTTTTGTTCCCTTTCAAGATTGCCACCGCAAGTGCCACAGGAACAATCCACAGCGCTCTTGCCAGCTTGATGGTGGTCCCGATCAGTAACGCCTGGGATCCATATTTCGCGGTTGCACCCACCACGGAACTGGTGTCGTGGATGGCGAGTGCGGACCACAATCCGAATTGTGACTGGGTGAGGTGAAGAGCATACCCGACGACGGGAAATAGAAACAGGGCGACCGAATTCAACACGAACACGGTTCCAAGCGACACGGCCATCTCCTCTTCCCCTGCGTTCACAACGGGGCCGACGGCGGCAATGGCACTGCCGCCACAGATGGCGGTGCCGGCGCTGATCAGGAGCGATGGAATGTGTTTAACCTTGAACAAGCGTCCAATGCCGAGGCCAAGGAGCATGGCAAAGGTTATGCTGAGTGCGGTGTAAATGAACCCCGTACGCCCCGCCCTCATGACTTCATGCAGGTTCATACCAAAGCCCAGCCCAACGATAGATGCTTGTAGAAGGAAGGCAGCAAGCCTTTTGGCATCGAGGTGGTAGGGATGCGAAAAGGACAACCCGTAGATCAGTCCGGCCAATAGCGCCCAAGGAGTCGAAATGAGGCCGGTGGCAGACACCACAAGGCCAATGAAGAAAATGTTCTTGGAATTCATATGGCATTCAGTTTGGCCGCACTCGCGCCTGCGTGTCCAAGCAGTAATTCTTATTCCTCATGCGCCTGGCTTATCGCAAGCACGGGGCCGATGCGCGGAGCCGTCAGGTGCGGCTGGCAAAATTGTCGCGGGGGGCAGAAGATTAGCCCCCAGACGATAGGGTAGGGGAACGGGGCTTTGATCGTGCTGGACCCAGCACCGGGTGACGGGAGCGCAAGAAATTGAAGAAGGCAAGGGTAATCCCCTGGGGTTCCTGGCCCAGGGGATACGCCACACTAAGCGGCCGTGTGATTCGAATTCCGCGGATCGGCACGGTACGAAGAGAGCCAAGCTGCAGTTGCTTGCTGATCGACCAGAGCGAGGCAAATCCGATCCCCAAGCCAGCTTCAACGGCCGTAGTGATGCCCTCGGTGGAGTCGATTTCCATTCCCAAATTGAGGTGCTTTACCTTGATGCCACGCTTCTGGAGGGCCATTTCGATCACACGGCGCGTTCCTGAGCCGCGTTCCCTCATGAGCAACCGCTCTTGCTTTAGCTCTTCAGGCTCAACAAAACCCCGTTCGCTCCACTCGTGAGCGGGGGGCACCATCAACACGATCTCATCTTCCAGGAAAGCCTCGGTTCGCACATCCCGGCGGAGCGTGGGGCCCTCGATGAATCCCACCGATATTTTACGCGCCACCAACGCTTCCAGCACTTCCTCCGTATTGCACGTGGTGATGTAAGGCCGCACATGAGGGTGCTGCTGCTGAAACGCTCCTAGGAGATGAGGCAGGATGTACTGCGCAATCGTCAACGAGGCGCCGATCCGCAGTTCGCCGCGCTGCCCGTCGGCAAACTGTGACAAGGCTGCCTGTGCTGCTGTCTCCAACCTCTCAATTCTGCCGGCATATTTCAGCAGCATGGCGCCGGCAGGAGTGAGAGTGATGTGAGCACCACTACGATCGAATAGCTGTACTCCAAGGTGTTGTTCCAAGGCTTTGATTTGCAGGGTGACCGCCGGCTGTGTCAGGCAGAGCTCCTCTGCCGCTCTCCGGAAGTTCAAGTGTTTGGCTACAGCCCGGAATACTTTGAGCCGGAAATTTCCCATGTCGGCAATCTTACCTAGATTGCAAGGAATTGCCTAACCCAATCGATGGTCCACCAATTCATACCCAAGCAGAGAGTGTTATCGCACCCACTGCTCAGAGTTCATACGTTACTAGGCATCCTAATGGAATGGATTGACGTCCAAATATTTGTAGGTTGTAATTGCTGTGGGGCTAGTCCCCCCTCGTCTTTTCCTTGCTGGCACGGGTACTGTTTCCTTCACGAGGGTCACTGACCGCATGAACGTTGTTGCCTCCTGCGACAGGTTGCAGGGGAGGGTATCTCGCTTGCTTGGATTGGCAGTGAGGGTTCATCGGCAGGCTTCCAACGGTATCATCTCTGACTTGCCCCGAAAGGCCTTTAGCTTTTTAGGGATCCTGCTCCTGAGTGCCCTGACGCTCTCAATGGGCGCTAGGCGTCCTTATATCCAGAGGGCGAGTCCACCTGCGCACACTCTCGAGGCGAGCACGATGACCGCGGCGCGAATCGAAGTCGCGCCGCTGGCGCACCCTGCCGGGGTATCGACATATCCTGACGAACCCCCGCGCACCAATCCTTCCTTCCGCGTTCAGGAGGTTGTCTTGCGAAATCCTCCCGGGATATTTTGCGTCCACGCTTTACGTTCTCCACCGATCGACTAGTCCCAATTCCTCTTTGTCCTCTTTACTTGGGTCACGACGGGAGCACGAGTTCGACCTGGGTTGCTGACGAAATCCACCTCCCCTCCCGCGATCCCAGAAGACCGATGAGCCATCCGACAACCTGCGATTGACGGTATCGTTGGACGATGTGATTTGAGTGGCCGCCGGTTTGACAGAAACCAACCCAAGAGCCCCGTTGTTTTTGGCTGCCCTCGAAGGAGTTAAATGGGTTAGGAAACAATCCGCGATCCGCTGCCGACCTGGAAAATTTGTTGTGCTGTGGCGCGAGGGAGGCGCCCCACTCAATAGGGACTGTGAGTCTTGTTGAGAGATAACCAGAGGATATCGTCTTACCGGCTAGTAAGCTCGGAGTTTGGGCGCACTTACGATTCTCAAGGCTACCCAGGGGATATTTGAGAGGAGGAAAAGAATATGAATCATTTGAAGCGAACTTCGACCAAACTTTGGCAACACCAGATTGACCCAGCAATGCCTCCGCGTCCGGCGCAGCGCCAGTTCGCCGAAAGCATGGGAGTCACATTTAGAGAGCCGACGAAAATCTCTGGAACGGTGCTCTTGCCGGGCCGTTATGTGTTTCGCCGGCAGGACGGTGGAACAGATCGCAACGTCGTCCAGATCTTCAAAGAGGATTCAACAGAGCTCGTTGCCTCGTTGACTGCTATGCTGGATCCCTAATGAGGGCGAGGGTCAAACCGCGCAAAAAAGTGCGCCGTCTGTAACCGCCGGATTGTCAATGAACGGAACTGGCTTCGAAGCCGATGTCGAGAACCTCGCCGCTAAGGGCTATCCCGCGCTTGCCGTCGCTGCCGGTGCAGATGACTACCTACAGGCGGTCGGTCTTGTGGGATTGCTGGACCCGCCGCGAGATGACTCCCGTGCTTTGGTACAAAACCTCCACGGCCTAGGGAGCCAGGTCCTCCTGGTGACCGGCGATGGCGTTGCCACCGTGCAAAGGGTTGCTGAGCAGGTAAGTATCAGCGGCCTAACCTGCTCCCCTGAGCGCATGCACGCGGGCGCTGATCGTTGAGGAGGCTGTCGCCATGCAGTTTGGGCTTCCGGAAATAGATCTGAAGAGCGAATTATGAACAACTCTGTCGAAATGGATCTGCCTTCTGCAAGCCAGACTTCTGACATACTTACCGAAGTGGCTTTGAACCTGCGCTGGTCCTGGAATCATGCCGCCGACCAACTGTGGGAGCGGCTCGATCCTGAGCTGTGGGATCTGACCCATAACCCCTGGCTTGTCTTGCAGACGGTCTCGCGGGAAAAACTACGGAGTGTGACCAGCGATCCTGGTTTTCAGAAGCTGGCGCAGGAAATCCTTCAGAAGAACCGGACGGCGGTGAGGCCCGCCGCATGGTTCCAAAAGGCGCATGCTGACACCACTCTCAAGAGAATTGCCTACTTCAGCATGGAGTTTATGTTGAGTGAAGCGCTGCCGATTTATTCGGGCGGCCTCGGCAATGTTGCGGGCGACCAGCTTAAGGCGGCAAGTAATTTGGGCGTTCCGGTGATCGGCGTTGGTCTGCTCTACCAGCAGGGCTATTTCCGGCAAGAGATTGATGCCCAAGGGAACCAGCAGGCGCTCTACCCATTCAATGACCCCGGACAGTTGCCGATAGTGCCCGTGCGGGACCCAAACGGCGAGTGGGTCCGCTTCCCACTTGCGTTCCCGGGGTTCCAGCTGTGGCTCCGCGCCTGGGCGGTGGAGGTTGGTCGAATCAAACTGTACTTGTTGGACACCAATGACCCGGCGAATATTCCGTCGCACCGCGGCATTGCCAGCGAGCTTTACGGAGGTGGGCAGGAGTTGCGGCTGAAGCAAGAGTTGGTGCTTGGGATCGGAGGATTTCGATTGCTACAGACCCTTGGCCACGAGCCCCAAGTCTGTCATCTGAACGAAGGGCATGCCGCATTCGCTGTGCTGGAGCGGGCATGGTCCTACATGAAAGCCAACAATCAGCCATTCGATATCGCCCTGACGGTTACCCGGGCGGGAAACTTGTTCACCACTCACACGCCGGTGGACGCAGGTTTCGATCGCTTTGCACCCGAATTGGTAGAAAAGTATTTGAAGTTGTATGCGGAAGAGCGGCTCTCGATCTCGTTTCGGGACCTGCTTGCTTTAGGCCGGCGGGATGGGAATGACTCTCACGAACCTTTTAACATGGCTTACCTGGCCATGCGAGGAAGCGGCGCTGTGAATGGCGTGAGCCGACTGCACGGTGCGGTAAGCCGCCGGATTTTTCAGGGGCTGTTTCCGCGATGGCCGGAACGCGAAGTGCCGGTAAGCCACGTCACCAACGGCGTCCACGTGCCTACATGGGACTCCGCGGAGGCAGATCGCCTCTGGCACAGCGCCTGTGGGAACGAGCGGTGGCTCGGCCCTATGACGGACATCGAAAGAGATTTTTATCGTGTCAGCGATTCCGAACTCTGGCAGTTACGCGCCGAAGCGCGGCGGTCACTTATTGCGTATGTCCGAAAATGGCTGCGTCGGCAATTGACCAGCCAGGGCGTATCTCAAGAGCAGATCGCGCGAGCCGAGCAGATACTCGATCCTAACGCTCTCACCCTTGGATTTGCCCGCCGTTTCGCAACCTACAAGCGCCCCAACCTGCTCCTGCACGATCCCGAGCGGCTGGTTCGAATCCTTACCAATCCACAACGGCCGGTCCAACTGATTCTCGCCGGTAAGGCGCACCCGCAAGATCTCGCGGGACAAGCCATGATCCAGCAGTGGGTCAGATTTGTCCGCCGCCCCGAAGTAGGGCCGCATGCGGTCTTTCTTAGTGACTACGACATGCTTGTGGCTGAGCGGCTGGTGCAGGGGATGGATGTCTGGATCAACACGCCCCGACGCCCCTGGGAAGCCAGCGGCACGAGCGGCATGAAGGTGCTCGTCAATGGCGGGCTGAATCTCTCCGAGCTCGATGGCTGGTGGGCGGAAGCGTATTCTCCAGAGGTAGGCTGGGCCTTGGGCGACGGCAAGGAGCATGGCGACGATGCCTCCTGGGATGCTGCCGAGGCGGAAAGCCTCTACGAACTGCTGGAGCGAGAGGTTATCCCAGCTTTCTACGCCCACGATGAGAGAGGAATTCCTCCCGGCTGGGTGGCCCGGATGCGGAAAAGCATGGTGCACTTGACGCCGATTTTTTCCGCGAACCGCGCGGTCCGCGAGTATACGGAGAAGCATTATCTGCCGGCTGCTGCGGCTTACTGCGAGCGTGCCGCCGGCGGAGGTCAACTGGGAATCGATCTGCTCCACTGGCAGAAAGAATTGGCAAGGCACTGGTCAGGGGTCCGATTCGGTTCTCTCACCACCGAGCAGCACAACGATCATCACGTCTTTCAGGTACAGGTGTATCTTAATGAGCTTGATCCCGAGGCGGTGAGGGTGGAGCTTTATGCGGACGAGCAGAACGGCGGTGAGCCCGTACGGCAGCCGATGAATCGTGGCGACCAACTGGTGGGTTCGTCAAATGCCTTCCTTTATGTCGCCAGTGTCCCGGCCACCCGACCCGCAAGCGATTACACTCCACGGGTGGTCCCCTACAAGACTGGAGCCACTGTGCCACTGGAAGCCCCATTCATCCACTGGCGTGACCCCTACTCGTAAAATGAAGTTTCCGTCAGCATCTGAGGTAAGTCCGCTTGGCGGCAACGAAGTTGCGGCGATTTGGTTCACTTTGCCACGTTCTGCAATATGCATGTCAGATGAAATCATGGCCGCTGAGTCGGTTAGGGGCCATGACATGTCGATGCACCTCGACCTGGGCCTTTTCCTCGTGCGCCGCAGGGATTGCCTCACCGGTGCCGCGCCCCCGGCCAACTTGCGATCAATCCATGCGGAAGGCAAGGTACTTCATTGTTCCTTCACGCTCGATTTGCAAGACTACAGGGTCGTTGAATTTGATGCTCTCCAGTGATGTGCGGAGATAATCCAGGTCGATGACGGTTGTTCCGTTCAAGGCATGGATTACATCCCCAACCGACAGCGGGTTATCCACGGCACTCGTGCCCACTGTTTTGGCAGCGACGATCACTCCCGAAGCTTCCCTGAGATCCGGAAGCATGGGGGTGATGGTCTTGTCGATTTGGATGCCCAGAATCCCTAACTTCGCCACCAGGTTTTTCTCGCGGTCAACCATATCCAGGAGACGGTCGGCAGCGTGCGGATGTTGAACCACGGGGATTTGCAGGTCAAGCTTCTCGGTGCCGCGAAGAATCGTGACTTTCGTGGGCGTTCCCGCGCGCAGCATATAGCCGCGCAGGCTAAATGCTGGCAGGTCGTCCACTGGCTGGCCATCCATACTTATGATGATGTCCTGCATCTTGAGACCTGCCGAGTCAGCGGGACTGCCGGGTTGTACGTCAGACACGATCACTCCGTAGTCACGCGCCAAGCCTAACCCTGCGGCCATGCTGCGAGTAATGGATTGGACACTGACGCCGATCTCCCCGCGATGCACGTGACCGTACTTGCGCAGTTGCGGGCAGGCGACGGCCAGGATGCCACTCGGAATGGCGAACCCCAGGCCCTCATTACCGCCCGACTGCGAAAGGATAAACGTATTGATCCCCACCAGTTCACCATCAACATTCACGAGCGGTCCGCCGCTATTGCCCGGATTGATGGGTGCATCGGTTTGAATGTAGACCATGGGGTTATCGGGATCAGGCTGACGGGCGATGGCGCTGACTACACCCATCGTCACCGAGTTCCGCAAGCCCTGCGGGCTCCCGAACGCAAAAACCAGCTCCCCTTGGCGAAGCTGGCTGTAATTTCCGATGGGCAACGCGGGCAGCCCCTTCGCGTCAACCTTGAGTACCGCGAGATCGATTTCTCTGGAAAGCCCCAGTGTGCGGGCTTCCAAGGTGTGACCTCTGGACCTACGAATTGGACTCAGGGGTGAGCTGTCCAGAGGCGGGAAAGGAATGACCACCTCAATGTGTTGCGCGCCCCTCACCACGTGAGCGCTGGTGATGATATATCCGTCCGGGTCGAGAATGACTCCGGAAGCCATGCTGTGCTGCGTCCCGACTTCAAGGCTTGCCTCATTACCAGTTCCTTCGCCTACAGGACCGAATCCCGTCACAACCACTTGGACGACGCTCGGGGCTACCCGCTTTACGATTGCTTCAATAGAAGCATTCAGCTGGAGCAAAGGATTGGCAGGCTGACCCTGTTGAATGGTCTGTCCCTGCAACTTCGGCGCCCAAACCCAACACAACATAAACAGAAAGCTGGAAACCATACAACGCGTTCTCTGTTTGGTTCGTCTAATCCTTATTTGGTTTGGCATACTGATCCTCCGGCTCTTAATATTGAATACCTCGCCTGGGGGAGAGAACTCACTGTTACTGCTGTGACCATAATACACATGTGACTTCCTCCCCATCCGGGCCCTGTCCGCTCTACAGTATGCAGCCACTGCGATTATCAAATAAAGAGGAGGGCGGATTCTGCACATCAACTGTCTGAATACCTGTGGCTGATTTGCCGCCCGGTGCGGTTCGCAGAGCCAGAGGATTCACCTGGCGGTCCGCATTTTCACCGGCACGCGCGTTCACAAGGGGAGCGATAGACACAGTTCAAGGTCTGCCAGGAGTTATCCAAAAACAGGTGAGGCAATTACGCTTAAGCTAAAGGAGGAGAAGAGGTTAGCCGGGATTCTGATTGGCGTGGGTGTGGTGTGTCCACAATCAAGGCGAATGCAGCCAGGGAGGAAAAAATCTGTCGCAACAGAGGGGCTGGTGCAGCTCCGCTTGAAAGTGAATGGCGAAGGGTCCTCACACTCGACCAGGCATTACATCTAAGGCTCAAGCCCTTCTAAGGTGAGTCCGAAAATGCTTCGCGACCAGATCCCCTATTTCCGAAGGTGGCAAAGGCTTCTCGATGTAGTCAAGGGCGCCGGATTGGATCGCCTCCATATAGCAGGGCATGTCGACAGACCTCGTAAATACAAGAACGGGTGTGTGGCGGTCTTTCTCGATCGCTCGCGCCAGCACGCGACGTCCTTCGAAGTTGGGGCTTCCCTGGCTTACAATAATGAGATCGAAATCCTCGCGTTCAAGACACGTCGCGCCACCCGAATATGAGGGGATGGACCGAACCTCATAGCCATGATGCTGAAGAACTGCGGAGTAGTAGAGTAGGTCGTCCAAGTCTTCATCCACTACCAGCACCCTCCGCTTGAGTAATCCTGACAGTTGTTTAGCCTTTCTATCATCGACCTCTGGTCGCTGCAAAAGTCCCTCCCGTCTTTCCTGATTGCAATTCCTCAGACTTCGATGAGCCTCCGGGCCTTCCCATCCGCGCCGAGAAAGCCGGTTGAGGGGGCTTCGTTCCACCCTGTCTGATTAGCTGCAGGGCCCAGCGAAACTCGAACGGCGAGAACCGCCCCTCCTGCGCCCCGCTTCTTTGGGAACGTGTCGCGGCCGGCTGCCAACTCTTCTTCGCAGTGGTTTGGATTCTCCCGCAAGGAGCGGTGCACGCAGCCAAATTCGGGCCTTGTGCAATTGCGACTTGGAGGTGCCTATGGTTAAGCCAAGTATTCGAGCAATCTCGTGGTGCTCGTACCCTTCGACGTCATGCATGAGGAACACTTGCCTGTACCCTGCGGGCATCCGTGAAAAAGCAGACTCCAAATTCAGCCGGTCGATCGCTGTGGTCAGCAAACTGTCAGGGGCGCCCAAAACCAGGTGCAGGTTGGAGACTCCCTCCTTCAACTCTGTGACCTCTTCAAGCGAGTTCGTGATGAGCGACTTCCTCCGACGGCTCGCCAGCACGATGTTGACCGCAACCCGGTACAGCCACGTGCTAAAAGCAGACTCACCGCGGAAGGAATCCTTCTTGCGAAACACCTGGAGAAATATCTCTTGGGTGAGGTCCTCTGCTTCTGCCTCGTTTCCCACCATGCGCAGGCACTTGGCATATACGCGCCTGTTGTACAATCGGTAGGCGTGCTCGAAGTTAATGGCCGAGCCCAATTGGCATGATTTTGTGGATCCGTCCACTTGTAAGGCAGTCTTCCTTGCCGGTTGCGGAGAACCCTTCAACTCAGCCACGTCCGTTGCCGTTTCTGCTGGGCTAGCCGGGGGAACGGCGGGAGCTCGACGGTTGCGTGGGGTCGGATCACCTGCCGAGCGCCAGTCGTTTGGACCGGTCGAACCTCCCCACCTGCTAGGCCAGTCTGGCTCGACCGTGTCACCGGCTCGCCTGGGAGCTGTCAGCGGAGTGGTCGGTGGGCCGGATAGAAGGCCCGCGCCAACAATTGCTTCACCCGTGCGGCATTCCATTGCATCCCCTGCAATTTGTGCATTCGAATTTGTGTCCAAAGGATTGTCCTCCATGAGCATGACTTTTAGGTTCTTAAGACTTGTTTTCCGGGTCCTCGGCCCGGGCCTGCTGCCGAACGAAGGGTTAGGCAAGTGGTCTCTCAGGCGTAACCTCCTCCTGCTCGGCCTCTGCGCAGTTCTTATCGAGCTCTGCGCGAGGCCAAACCCAAACTGCCAGAATTGGCGGCGGGGTGACCGGGTTCACCCGGCGCTTGCCAGTCGAGGCGTGTTCAGTTGCTGCCTGACATGCACCCCGCCATTTCGTTTCAAAGCTGCGCCTCTGACTTGCTCTCTCCCCTGTTCGTAGAAGCACTCGGAATCACCGGTCTCCGCAACCGGTAGTCGTGCCCACTCGAGCTGTCGGCAAGCTGTTCTCCCTGCTTACCGACGCTGTACCCCAGCCGCAGACCCGAGTTTGGTTTTGTGTCGGCGACTAGTCGGTTCTCCGTGGCTTGTTGGCACTCAAAACACAGAGCTGCCCTGGGCAGGGCGGCCAGACGCTTCGGGGAGATCGTCTCCTCACACGCTAGGCACACGCCATATTTCCCCCCGGCGATTCGTTCCAGCGCTTCTGACACCTGGCGAAGGAGGGCTGTCTGGCGGTCAAGCGCATCCACTGCCATGCTCCGCTGAACCTCCAGGCTGAACTCCTCAGTTGAGTCCGGGACTCTCTCAATCGCGATGCCCTCAGTATCGTGGTGACTTGACAGGATCTCTGCCCGCTTTGCTTCGAGCATCCGCCTGTAATCTCTAATGTTCGTTTTGTTCATACGTTTTATCCAATTCCGCGATCATGTTCCTCCGACATCGTAGAGCCGTCACTTACTTCGTTGGGCTAGCCCCGCCGCTATTCTTCCCGAACAAGACCTTCTCCCTCCAGCCACTAAGATCCATCTGCGTTATCACTTGGGTATCGGCACCCCTGGTGTCATAGTAGATTTTGGTTTCGTTGATCTTCTTACCTTGGTCGACCAGCTTTGCGGGGACTTGGGCAACAAGTTTACCGTTCTGGTAGAACCCCATTTCGGGCGTCGGGGAGTTATTGTTCAAAACCACCTTGTACTTCCCCGACTGCAAAGTTGGCCCGCCGGGAATTCGCGCCGTTTGGTCGATCGCGACGCTAGCTGACGATTTTGAAGAATGGCCTAAGTCGAAGCTCGGAAACTTCGCAAATGCCACACCGGCGGCAATGAGAACCCCGACCGCCGCCACCATCGATTTATTCAGCACATCTTTTTTCATTTCTTCAGTTCCTCCTTTTAGGCCCCATAATTCGGTTTGTCCGCTGATCGCGAGTGGCTTTCGGGCCAACTAGAACGAACCTGCCCTTCGACCTTAAGGCAACGGAAGGACTTAGACCATACCAACTCATTGCTAATTTCAACCGGAAACGCTAGTAGCGCTTATTCAGCCTTGCTGCTAGGGGGAAATCGTCAAACCGTCCTACCCTGTGCGGGCTTTCCGTATGCCCGTGGAGCTTGGGCCGGCGGTGGGCACTGATGGGGGGCTCGTTGCCAAAAACGTTGAGGCGATCGTCGGAGAAACTACCCGCTTTTGGGTCTCGCAATACCATCTTTCGGGTATTACGACTCATGAGGCTCTGCTGCTACGCTCAAGAAGGACGGCGGAGGGAAGAGCGATTTTGAGGAAACGCTCGACAAGGCCAGTCTGCTCGGGAGAAGGGAATTCAAGTGCTTAAGGGCCAACCATCGTACCTTTCATCGAACCAAAGAGCCATTCCAGAGGGCGCTGTCACTCACTCCGCCGCAAGTGGCCCTCGTATATTGATCATGCGGCAAGGAATACAATCACTTTTCACTAGGGTTGCTGACTTCCTCCGCAGAAGGAATGGCAGTACCGCTTGGCCAGCATCGTCGCCCGCGGGCCGTTCATCCACGGGCCCCCTTGCCATTATTGGACTTGTGACCAGCGATGAGGACCGTCGATTGCTGGCCGGAATATGCAACCGAAACGGCTGGTATCTGCGTTACGCAGACACGTGCGAAGAGGCCCGGGCTGCGTTGGATAAACTGAAAGCGCCGGTGATCCTGTGCGACCGCGATCTTCCCGGCAAAGGATGGCGGGAGACGGTGGAAGACTTGGCGTCATCTCCCCACCGTGCTTGTATCATTCTCGTGTCCGGGGTGCTTGACGCCTACTTATGGGACGAGGTCGTGCGCACGGGCGGGTACGATGTCTTATACAAACCACTTCGAGAAGATGATGTAGTTCGTTCCGTCAGGCTGGCGTGGTCGTACTGGAACAGCGCGACAAGGACGGCGGACCTTCCAGGCAAGAGACGTGGTCAGTGAAAACCTAGGAGATGATGCCCTTCCGCACCGCGTACAAAATCAACTCGGCAATGCTGTGCAGATTGAGCTTGTCTTGAAGGTTCCTGCGGTGCGTCTCCACCGTGTAAAGGCTGAGGTTAAGTACCGTCGCAATGTCTTTGTTCGACTTGCCCCTCCGCCAACATTTGCAGGATCTCCCGCTCCCGGGAGGTGAGCAGCTCATAGCTATCTTCGGCTCCTCGTTTTTTCATTTCCCGCACATAATCTTCAACCAGGATCTTGCTGATTTCGGGACTGAAGAACGCCTTCCCTTCACTCACAGCCTTGATTGCCTCAATGAGGTCATTTTCCGCCGAGTCCTTCAAGACATAGCCTCTTGGCTCCTGCCTTGAGCGCCCGCAAGACGTAGCCCTCGTCCGAGTGCATGCTCAAAATTACAATCGCCGCATGCGGGAGCGAAGCACTGATTCGTTGGGCGGCCTCGATGCCGCTCATGTTGGGCATGGCGATATCCAGAACGACGACATCCGGTTTTGTCGCCTCCGCCCGCTCCACCGCCTGTCGGCCGTCCGCGGCTTCACCGACCACCTCGAATCCCGGCTGCCTCTCCAGCAGGAGCCGCAAACCCCGGCGCATAATGTTGTGATCATCCGCTAATAGAATTCGAATCTTTTTCGTTTCCACGTGCGTCTCGGCTCCCTTCGTCATTGCTGAACGGCAATTCTATCGCGACAATCGTTCCGTTTCCCGGTGCGGAATGTATTTCGCATTTGCCCCCCAAGCTGGCAACCCGCTCCTCAATTCCGAGTAGCCCTAGTCCCTTCGTCTGCTTTACATCGAAACCCTCACCGTCGTCCTGGATGGAAAGTGACAACCGGTTCGGTTCCTGTTGAACTCTGATCCGGACCTTTGTGGCGCGAGCGTGACGGGAACAATTGTGCAGCGCTTCCTGGACTACACGGTAGATGCAGGTTTTGTACTCGTCGGAGAGATCTTCCGACCCAAGCTCAGTGGCGACGCTCACATCCATCGAGGTGCGCTTGGATACTTCACGGGCCTGCCATTGCAGAGCCGGAACAAGGCCAAGATCATCCAGCATGGACGGTCGAAGAAGAAGGGCCATATTTCGAACCACTCGCACCGAGTTTTCCACCAAGCCTTTGACCGTTTCCACATGTTCGCGCGACCGTTCGTCGGCATGGACCGCGCTCTCACCCGACAAATTACGCAGTTCCACAAGGGCAGCCGACAGCGCTTGGCCCACTTCATCGTGTAGCTCGCGGGAGAGCACACGCCGCTCGTTCTCTTGCACGTGTACAAGCCGGGCGGAGAGCGCCTCGAGATCCCTTCGCGCTCCCACAACCTCCTGATACTGAGTGTGCGCTTGCGCTTCCAATCGCAGAATTTTTCGAGCACTGAATGCCGCCATCCCCAACCCCAGCACCATTGTTGCCAGGAGAATTATTGCCAGCCGGGTCTGGAATTCCGATAAGAGGTAGTCCACCCGGTGGTTGCCGGCGTTCAACTGCTGTTCGTTGATGTACGCGATGCGGTCTGCGATCGCAAGCATCGCGGCGCGGCGAGGAAATATCTCATCCCTGAGGAAGACATATCCCTGGCGTCGGCGCTGATTGGTGTCCCACTCGAAAGTCGGGGCAAGGATCTGCCAGTAACGGGAGAGCCCCACCGACAGCTCGGTATAGTACTGGTTCTGGTCGGGCTCCAGTTGGTGGCCGAATGATTGGAGTGCGGAGTCCATTTGCCGATGCACTTCTTCGAGGCTGGCCCGATAGGTCTCTGCCCGACCGGCATCGGGCTCCAGTAAGTAATCACGAACGTAGGTTCCGGAGAGGTAAAGCTGGGATTGTATTTCATTGAGTGCATGATTATTCGCAAGGAACTTTCTTCGAATCTGGGTGTCATTTCGTCTGATTTTCTGGAGAACCCCCATGCCGTAGATTCCTGCGATCGCCATGATGGCCAGAAGGCCGCCAAAACCCGCCACTAGGGCAAAACGGGTACTCAGCAGGAGTCGATCTGAACCGCGTCCGTCGACAGCGCTCATTGTTCCCCCCGAGTGTGGGCTATGCGGGCAACCGCTCCCCTCATGCCGATCCTAGACTCGAGGATCTCCGCCAGCGTGGGGGAGCACGTCGCACACATCATAATACAGCGGCAGTCAGATCGCAGACATCAAAGGCGAAGGTCGGGGTTATCTCGCTTCTCCGCTTGAGGATGGACAACGCAAGCACTCTCAATGAGTTGGTGTGCTAATCGGTTACGGGGTTGCGTGTTGCAATCCGCTTGCATCAAACAAAGTGTAAGAGGAGAGGTAAACCATGAGGGAAACATGGAAACGATTTTGGCAGGCGACGTTGATCCTCCTTGTCACGGCAGTAATCGGCATGGCGGACACGTCGAACAACAATCCCCCGCCCGGGACTTTGAATTACGTCGAAGGCCAAGTCACGGTGCAGGGACAAAAACAAACACCGAAGTTAGTGGGCACGACGTACCTCGAACCCAATCAAGTGTTGGACACCGGTAACGGCAATGCCGAGATACTACTGACGCCGGGTATATTCATGCGGATAGGTCACAACAGCGAAGTAAAGATGATCTCGCCAGGGCTAGCGGATACTCAGGTGCGACTGACTCGCGGTTCCGCCATGGTGGAAGTGGATGAATTGTTCAAGGAAAACGACGTCAGCGTGGTGTTGGACGGCGCCACGACCCAGATGGAAAAACTGGGATTGTACGATTTCACCGCCAACCCCTCTTCGGTGAAAGTCCTGGAGGGCAAAGCTGTAACGTTCGAAGGAGATCAGCAGGTCAAGCTCACCAAGGGGCACGAGGCGCTGCTGGCGGAGGCACAACCCCTAGCCCGGCAGAGTTACAACAAGGACCAAATCGAAGAAGATCCCCTTTACCGCTGGAGCAAGTTGAGAAGCGATTACGCGACGGAATCGAATGTTGATGCCGCCAACGACCTCTTGATGGACGGTGGATGGTGGGGACCTGGCTGGTATTGGGACCCGTTCTGGTTCGACTTTGCTTTCATGCCGGGATTCGGAATGGGTTGGGGTGCCTTCGGCTATCCATTCTTCTCACCGTGGATGGTGGGTTATGCGCCCTATTATGGTTTTGGCTATGGGGGCGGGTATGGCGGCTTCTACCATTATTCGGCCACCGGAACCCGCAATCGTGGGAGCTTGCCGCCGCTCGCCCATCAGCCCACTGCGGGGTCCGCAGGTTTCCGAGCTCTGCCGCGAACCCTAGCGAGCAATCGCATGGGATTAGCGGGGGGCGGATTCCGCGGCGGTTCCATGGGCGGCTTTCATGGTGGTGGCATGATGGGCGGGTTCCACGGTGGTGGCTTTGGGGGCCGACGCTGATTCAGCGTTTCAACCCACCAGCCCCTTGCGCTGCGGCGGTTGGAGATGGGCCAGTCGGGCCGCGGCGGGTCAAGCATGGCCAGCAATCCCGCCATCCGCACGCGTTCAGTTCCAGAAGCCACGGCTAAGACTCGATAGCCCTGGCTTGCCAAGGCCTCGACGTCCTGCGATACCTCACTGCCGCCTTCGGCCAATGCGGAAACAACCGATGGAGCGCCCTTCACGACACGCAGCGTCGTGCGGTCTTTCGCGATCACAGCTTCCGACCGCTTCATAGAAGGATCAAAGGGAATGAATTGGGTACGGCTGCTCAAGTCCACGATCAAACCCCGTGCGCGGGCCGCATCTCGCCATTGACGTGACATCGGCGTCCGCATCGGCAGATTCCTTGCAGGAACGGCGAACCAAACCGCCTAACCCGGCGTCCAAACAGAGGGGGAGTAGGCCACCAAGGTCTTTCTGGGAGGAGGCGGGATTTGGACCGGTGACTGATGGTCCTATTTATCAGAGGCCTCAAGCGTTAAACGCGCAGAGGAGGTTCAAGAACATGAACATTGTCGCGAAGGTGACAGGCTTCTCAAGGCCTCGCGGGGGCAAGCAGATTTTGATTTTTCTCTTGTCGTTGTCTCTGTCGTTCGTGATATGGCCTCAGAACCTGTCAACCCAGCTACACGCGCAAGCCCCGCCTCAGGCCGCGCCGACGCCACCCTACACGCAAGAGTCGCCCGAGCAGTTACAGCAGTTGGTCGCGCCGATTGCCCTGTACCCGGATTCGCTGGTGGCGCAGATCCTGGCGGCGTCCACGTTTCCCGAGCAAGTCGTCGAGGCCGACCAATGGGTGCAAGAGCATCAAGGTCTGCAAGGCGAGGCTTTGGCTCAAGCGGTGGACCGGCTACCCTGGGACCCGAGCGTCAAGGCGCTCACGGCATTTCCCTCCGTCCTGGGAAATATGGACAAGAACCTCTCCTGGACGTCATCTCTAGGTGATGCATACTATAACCAGCAAGATGCCGTGATGGATGCCGTGCAGACGATGCGCCAGCGGGCAGAGGCGGCTGGTAATCTTAAGACAACTTCGCAGCAAAGCGTAACCAACCAAGGCTCGACAATCGTCGTTCAGCCTGCCAATCCCGACATTGTTTATGTCCCCGCATATGATCCGTGGGATGTTTACGGGGATCCCCTTATGGCGTGGCCGGGATGGTACCCGTATCCCGGAATTTGGTTTGGCGGACCGTATCTTTCGTTCGGGATGGGTTTTGGAATCGGCTTTTTCGGAGGTTTTGGGTGGGGCTGGAATCATTGGGGATGCAATTGGGACGGCCATTTCGCCTCTTTTTGGCGGCGGTAGGTACTACTCGCGGAGCAATACGTTCTATAACCGGAACGCCTACTACCGGGGCGGAGGTTTCAACCGCGGTGGAGCCCTGCGGGGTGGAGCTTTCAACCGTGGCGGAGGCATGCGCGGGGGTGGTTTCGGCGCGAGGCCCGGTCCTTTCGACGGAAACAACCGCGCCGCTCGAGGGTTCGCGTCACCTCGGGGACAGCGGGGAACCCGCTCAAGCGCCTTCAGCGGCTTCGGGCATGGCGGACAGGCAAGAAGTTTTTCGTTCCGGGGAAGGTCGAGCTTCGGGGGTGGAGGATTTCATGGCGGCGGTGGGTTCCACGGAGGCGGTGGCGGATTTCACGGTGGGGGCCGTCGGTAATCGAAGGTTCGTTATGTCCCCAGTAGCTCGTGGACTTCAGAAACGGAGAGATGCCATATGCGGCGAACGAAGCTGAACCTCGACACATTTCATGGGGCCAACCTTGTGATATTAGCTGCGGTCGCGATGCTTTTGACGGGAGGCTTTTCCACCCCCTCCATGGCCCAGCAACCGGGTCAGAAAACGTTTTCCTCACCGGAAGACGCGTGCAACGCACTCGTCACCGCAGCGCAAAGTAACGACGAAAAGGCCATGCTCGATATCCTCGGACCCGACGGAAAGGGAATTGTCTCGTCGGGAGACGAAACCGAGGACGCCCAGAGTCGCGCGAATTTCGCCCAGAAATATCAGGAAATGCACCGACTGGTGAAAGAACCGGATGGAACCACCACATTGTATATCGGCGCGGAGAATTGGCCCACACCCATACCGCTCATGAACAAAGGCAATTCCTGGTATTTCGACACCGAGGCCGGCGAGGAGGAAATTGTGTACAGGCGAGTTGGCCGGAATGAATTATCGGCCATTCGCATTTGCCAGGAGTTGGTGGCGGCGCAGAAGGAATACTACGCCCAACATAACAACGAGTACGCCCAGAAAATCTTCAGTGATGAAGGACAACATAATGGCCTTTATTGGAAAGTAACTGAGGGCGAACCCGAGAGCCCTGTCGCACCGCTGGTGGCGGCGGCCGTTGCTGAGGGCTTTGCTCCCAGCGGCGCTGGCGCTCCGACTCCCTACCGCGGGTACTATTACCACACCCTGACACGTGAGGGGAAAAATGCCCCAGGCGGCGCCAAAAGTTACATCGTCAACGGCAAGATGACGGGAGGGTTTGCCTTCGTGGCCTATCCAGCGGAATACCGATCGTCCGGCGTGATGACATTTATTGTGAACGAGAATGGGGTAGTGTATCAGAAGGATCTCGGCAAGAAGACGGTTGCTCTTGCCAAAGCCATGAAGGAATACAGCCCGAACTCCAGTTGGCAAAAGGCGGAAGAGGAACAAGAGGAGACGGCTGAGGCACAGAAAACCAAGTAAAGGAATTCTGTCACCACGCCCGCACCTCGTAGGTCATCGCTTGCCTTCAACAGCGTGGCAGGGTTAATACCGCGAAAGCGCGGTCCTCGGAAAGCCCACAAACATAGACCCGAGTTAAGGGAACTCATCGACCAGTGTCGAGCCCAGGACGGGACCGATCGGCCAGGAGGACTCGCAAACCTGATAACGAAAGGCTTTGGTGTGTCGATTCATCCTCAGACCATCGAGCGCGGCTTCGCGCGCCGAAAAGAAACTAATTCGAGGAGCACGATGGTTCTTGCGCCAGCTCCCATCTGGGAAGCTCAGCATTTTGTCGATCGCTATGGAGAGATGCAAAGGCAGATGTTGAAGGGGAGCGGGAGGGGATCAGGACTTGCCCTATTCCTTGAGATATTTGGGAGTCTTTCATAGCTCAACATGGATTGTGAGGTATATTTAGGCACCGCCAATTTGACGTACCCCATTCGATGAGCTAACATAAGCCGATTTCCGGTAGTCTGACCAAAGAAGGAGAGGCTGCCGATGCAAAATGACATCCCTGGCATTCCCCGTCGGTGGGAGCGCCAACCAGCAAAACTCCCAATCAGTCTTGTGTTGAAGGCCGACCATTTCAAGGCGGATGATTCAGCTATCGCCGTTGACATTTCCCTGCGCGGCGCGAGTGTGCGGACCAAGCTCGCGCTGGTTCCAGGAGAGTGGGTGGGAGTCGTCCCCAACGGGGAATTCCCGCATGCCATTCCTACTCGGGTGGTTTGGGTGCGCGAGGATGAGTACAGCCATTGGACCTTTGCGGGGCTTGAGTTCTTAGACACTTTGGCGGCTTAGAAAATGCACTTCATGACGCCCTTCGAGTGTCTGATTGGAATCCTAAACCCCGGCAGCGCACTTTGGGGACACCACTAGCCCGTAGCCCGGTATCATGGACCGGGTGAGCATTGAGGATGACTTCCAGGCAGAAGCCGCTGACTTTTAGCGATGTCGCGAGGGGGCCTACCCGCACTACCCCGACGCGGCCCTGTCATTCCCCGCGGAGCGAAGCTTTGGAGTGCGTGCAGCTCGCTGCGGCTTTTGCCCCAGCCTGCTTGCAGGCGGGGAATTATGCTCTCGGGGAAATTTGCAACGAGCGCACCCATCCTCTGTAGCGCCGACCTTTAGGTCGGCACGTGCTGAGCTAAAGCTCAGCGCTACTACACCCCCCGCGCGTGCAGCCATTCCCCACCAGCGTGCTGGCGGGTGAAAAAGCGGCAGCGAGCTGCCGCACTCCAGCTTCGCACGCGTGAACAGGCTGTGTGGGACCCGGGGTCGCGGTAGTCATTAGAAATGCCTTGTACCAGCGGGACTGAATCCCCAAACTGCTGGCGGGTAACCAAAGAATGCGTTGACACGCCTTTCATCGCGGTCCTACACTCTGAATTCAGGCTTATTCTTCAAATCCAACGAGAGGGTATTTTTCATGGCGATAGGTCCGCTGAATGATCAGCAAGTGCGCGATTACCACGGCAACGGCTATGTGTTGGCCAAAGGGCTATTCGACGCAGAGGAGGTGGGGCTACTCCAGCGCGCCGCCAAGGAAGATCGGGAACTCGACCAGCATTCGTTCGGCAGAAAGGATGGAGAAGGCGGGATCACGCGCCTCTCCCTGTGGAACCACCCCGGCGACACGCTGTACGGAATGTTCGCGCGCTGCGAGACCATCGTCAACTCCGCCGAGAAGCTCTTAGGCGGCGAGGTGTACCACTACCACTCCAAGATGATTATGAAGGATCCCAAGGTTGGTGGCGCATGGACGTGGCATCAGGACTATGGGTACTGGTACCAAAACGGGGTTTTGTTTCCATTGCTCTGCAGCGCCTTTATCGCCGTCGATCCGGCCACCAGGGAGAACGGATGCATGCAGGTCCTGCGCGGCTCGCACGAACTGGGGCGCATTGATCATGTTCTGACGGGCCAACAGGCGGGCGCGGATATGGAGCGGGTGGGCGAGATTAACAAGAGATTGGAACTCGTCTACGTTGAAATGGAACCGGGTGATACTTTATTTTTTCATTGCAACCTTCTGCACCGGTCTGATCAGAACCATTCTGACAATCCCCGGTGGTCGATGATTTGCTGTTATAACGCGGCGCGCAATGACCCCTACAAGGAATCCCACCATCCGCGTTATACCCCGCTCCAAAAGGTACCCGACACTGCCATCAAGGAGGCCGGCATGCGACGCTTTAGCGATTCCCAAACTGACGTCGCTTGGATGGAATCGGACAAGGATGAAAGCGCACGCAGCCTGGCGAAGAAATAGTTTCTCCGGGGTCAGAGGCCTTTAACCCGGGATTGTCGAGGGCTTATGGCGGCGGCCTGTCCGCAACATTAACCCAGCGCTACGGGCAGACAGTCGAACATCTTGCCCCAACCCTCTGATGATGTCGCAGTTGGCGGGTCTTCAGACTTGAGGAAGGCATCGAGCGCATCGAGCCGCCGGGTCCAGAGCCGTTCGTAAAGGTGCAACCATTTGTCGGCTGCCGCCAACGGCGAAGGCTTGATTTGGCACACGTGCGACCGACCCCTGATCCTGCGCTGCACAAGTCCAGCGCTTTCCAGCACCCTCACATGTGTCAACCAAATGGTTTAAATGCCCTGGGAGCTTCCAAGTTCACCGCTGCAATTGGGGGCTGGCAACCGCCGTCAGGGTGGGTCCCAAGCCAAGGCTGTCCAAATTAACCGTGGACGGTCCCCTGGTAATCGATTAAGTCATTTATTTTCAGTGTCATCTGTTCCGGGTGGGGAACCGGTTCCCGTTGTAGGTGGAGACGATCCCAAAGGGCCGAAGTTTCGGACAACAAGTCCATCCTACAATCGAAAGTTGGGAATAGCGACATTTTGACCTCGCGCCACAACCCTGGCACTCGCTAGCAGTCTCGGCCATTATTGGGCTATCCACAATGCCGCGCTACGGAAAGCCTAATTTGGACGCGCTTGTTCCCGAGCCGGCGCGATTGGCTGTTTGAAACAAAATGCGGCGTAACACCTCAGGTTTGCAAATCAAAACCCAACCGTATAAAGAGTGGCAAAAACCATCACTGTGGCACAGAAGAGAATGCGGCCGAATAGTGTTTAGTGATCTCTTGAGGGGTCAGCGCTCGGTTACAAATGCTAACCTCAGAGATTTTGCCGTAGAAGTCAGCAACGCTATCATTGCGTCCGCCGATAAACACTTGGTCTACCCGGGGCGGGGATGCAACGTGTGTTTCTCCCGAAATCTCAGGCGCCGTCTTCCCATTGAGATAGACGACCAAGTTTTTGTTATCGCGGACCATCACCACATGATTCCAAGTCCTTGCGAGGATCTCAGTTTTCCCCTGAAGGGTTTCTCCAGGGCCCTTCCCGCTGGAAAAGAAAAGTCTCCCGGTCGCGAAGTCCTGACCTCCGATGCCGAGCTGATCACCGGCAGCTTCCATTGCGTTGCCTAGCGCCCGGGAAAACAGGTAGCCTGTCACTCCTCTGATATCAGCGGGCAGCTCGTTATAAAACCACATTTCTACGCTGTACCGGCTGCCCAGACCCTTGATCATTCCTTTAACGCGACCCCCCCGAATTGCGCAGCTCGGTCGACCTGACCTTTGGCTGAAAGATTCTGCAACCTAGGGCCGTCCAGGTAGAAGACAACACCGTCTTCGTATGTGCCCGGGTTATTTTTGCCACTGCTGTCCACCGCCTGCGGGCCATTGAATTCATGTAGGCGCCGGAAGGCTGCTGGGCTCGACGCCAGGACTGCCTCGTCATAGGGACCCGGCGTCTCGCTCACTTGGCGCATGGGCTTGCCTGAGACTTCGCTTAGCAGTTCGAGTACGGTGTTGAAAATCTTTGGGGCGGCGTTGACTTCCAGGCCCGCGGTTCGCGCCGCCCATGTCGTGTAGCCGCCGAGTTTGTGCTGCTCCGGAGGAGGGATATAACCCTCCGCCCCGTTGGCCAGCTCGATATTAAAGGTCGGCTTCAGTGGACTGAAGGCTTTAATCTTTAGCCCGGTAATGCCGAAAACCTCATTCGGGATTCCTGTAATCCCCAGCCCTCCGATGCTGATCGCCTGTAGCTTGAGCTCTCGCGTGGGACCCCTCTTGACCAGCAAGACCTGCTCACGGGCGTAAATTTCCCGGAGCGGCTCGTATCCCTTCTCCCCTGCCTGTTCGGTCGGCTTTGGGCCTTTCATTCGGGCAACGATTTCTTCTGCCCATGTCAAGCGCTCCTTGCTGGGCAAGCGAACGCCCAGCGTGAGCGTTTTCTCGGCCATCGCCAACGGTACCCAGTCCTGATACTCAATCCTTTTGTAACCCTCATAAGCTTTCTGTGCGACTGCTCCGGCATAGGCTTCAATATCCCACGATTTTTTCGGCTGGCTGAAGTCCTGCCACATTGAATCGCCGCTAGTTCCTTGAGACATGATCCCCACGAAGGGTGGATCAACCTTCTCGGCCCCGATCAACTGGGTGATCTTGTCCGCAAATTTGCCAAAGTAGTCGGCCGATAGGGGTTCTGTGCCGAAGTAATGCATGGAATAATTAGCCAGGAGGGCAAGTAGTCTGGTTGCAGGTATAATTGTAGGCAGGCAAACCAAATACATCTTCGATCCACTCACCAAAGTGCCCCGAGCCATAAGCCTTCAGAGTTGTGGGCACGGTCCTATCCACCGCAGAGGGATAGGGGGGAGATGCGACAGCCCTTATACCGCGGAGAGTTATACCTCCGACGGCAGCCCGACCGAGAGAGTTAAGAAACTTCCGGCGATCAGGCCGACTATTATCCATGTAAAGCCTCCATAAGGCACCCTATGAGAAACCAAGGTGATGTCGGGGCTCCCGTCACGACGTCGGATATGGCTTCGCTTTCCGTCTCTATCTTGGCGACATTACCCGTTACGTCGACCTCCTGCGAGACTTGGCCGACGGTCATTGCTAAGTCCACGCGTAAGGTTTGCCCGACATCCAGAGTTATCCCTGTCCGTACCACCTTTCGAAAGCCTGGGGCCTCTCCGGTTATCACGTAGCTGCCGATGGGAACCTTCGGCGCCGTGTAAGCGCCGGCGGAATCAGAGAACAAGTCTCGCAGGTAACCCTTGTCGGGATTGGAGACCATGATCCTGGCACCCGGAATCACCGCACCGGTTGGGTCCATCACGGTGCCCACGATGTTGGCCGTGTCCTGAGCTCGCGCAACCAGCGGAGCAAAAAGACCAATCGCCATGAACACGCTGCACAGTCGGTGCTCTTAAAACACATGACACAATGACCGTTCAGAAAAGGCCCCGCGGCAGGTGGCGGAGAGGCATGATGTGGTGATATGGTTAGCCCAACTTTCGCAGTTGAGGGGGCATGGGGCGGGTAAGTAGTTTATTTTCAGCAAAGTGATCTCCGAGGTCTACACTACATTTTCATCTGCACCGGGTGATCGGTGACGGTCTCTGCCGGCTTGATGCGCGGCGGCGGTTGCGACGGCAAGGCCAGGTGGAGTTGGTGGAGCAGGAGCATCTGTTCCGGTTCCGGTTGGGTATAGCGCGGCATGATCAGCCAGCGTCCATCGGTGGTGGGCAGGCAGACATCGAGCATTTGAAGCGTGGCCAGTTTTTCCAGCACGGCACGCGGGGTCAGCCCGGGGGCGCAGGGAGCCAGCCGCTGCCGGAGAGTAACCGACAGCGCATAAGCGAGGAAAGCCACGAAGATGTGAGCCTCCACGCGCTTCTCCACCTGGTGATAAATCGGACGCAGTCCCAATTCGCTCTTCAAGGTTTTGAAGGCCGCTTCGATCTGGGTCAATAGGATGTAGAGTTCCCAGAGCACTTCCGGCTTTTCGCCCAGCAGGTTGGAGCGCAGCAGATAGTGGCCATCGCGCAACTCTGCCTTCTGCAATTTCTCTCTGTCCAGGTGAAAGGAAAACGTCTGACGGGTTACTTCCTCCCCCTCTTTCGGCAAGCGCAGAGGCACGAAGCCGAAGGCGCGGCCGGCGTCCTTCTTGGCCGCGCCGATGCGCAACAGCAGTTGATCGCGCCCCGGAGCACTGCGGCGCAACTTGCGCAAGCTCTTCAGCAAGCGGACTAACTTGCGCCGCCGCATAGCGCGTTCCTTGGCGTGCCTTCCTTCGCTCTTGGCCAGCACATACAGTTCACCGTCCTCCGCGAATAACTTCACTTCCACCGACTCGCGCACCTTCTGCCAGGGCAATTCCAGCCAGCGCTTTGCGTACTGCTGAATCTTCCCGCGCGGCGTGCCCACCAAGTAGAAGACTTCCCGCTGTGAACCGCGTATCTCTTCCAGCACCTCTTCCGTGGGAATCCCCCGGTCCATGATCCACACGCGCCGCGCCCGCCCATACTGGGCTTCGATCTTGTCCAGAAATCCTCGCAGCCTGGTGCGGTCCGAGGTGTTGCCCGCCAGCACTTCGTAAGCCAGCGGAAAGCCCTCCGGGGTCACCACCAGCGCGATCACTACTTGCCGGCAATCGCCGCGGTGATCCCGGCTGTAGCCATGCTTCGCCTTGGGAATCCCCTCGCCTTCGCCTTCGATGTAGGTGCTCGTCAGATCGTACAGCAACACGTCGAAGCGCGCCTGGAACAGCTCTTGCCAGCGTTGCCGCAGGTGCGCGAACAACGCGGCCTGGTGTTCGCCGATGCGGTCCAGGCAGCGATACAGCCGATCCTTCTCCGCCACGGCAAAGCCCGTGCCCAGCAGATCTCCCATGGCGCTCTGGTCAAATCCTTGCCGATGTAAACGGAACTCGCTGCCCGGCGCCACCAACCGGCTCACCACCAGCAACTCCAGCACCTTCGCCCACGACACCTCTTCCCGCCCCTTCCCCAAACCCTCTTCCCAAAACTCGCCCAGCCCCAACTGCCGCCACAGCTCGCACCCCAGCCAGTAGCTGCCAAACGCCCGCGGCCGCCGCAACTCCATTTCCTGCAGCTTCACCCGGACGCCATCCTGCGCGTCGGCCGGAATCGCCCGATCCTCGGGAAATAAGCTCAGGCTCGCGGCCCGTTGTTCGGCCTCATCAAACACCTCCAACGTCTTGCGCCACGCCGCCTGCTGACTGTCGTTGATCTCGCCCAAATACAGAACCCGCCGCTGCACCACCCGACCCGAGCGCAGTCGTCGACTTTCTTCCACGCTCCAATAGCGGTGCTCCTTGCCATCTTTGATTCGCTTGTTCGCACGCAGGTACATGGCTGGCAGCATTGTGCCAAGCTTCGCCTGCCATGCCAAGGGGGTAGGTCTACACTACAAGCCCTTTCGCATACCCCACATTGAAGATTCAGGAGTTATCTCGATCTCAACGCCGCATCTCGCCCGAAAAACCTCCGAGCTGCGAAAGTTTGGCTAGGCTACTAATACTGAAGCATTGCCTTGCGCCGCCTATAGACCCTATGAAATCCTGAGCCCTGAGCGATCCAAAGCACGAAATGGCCACGTTTTGACCAAATCGTTCAGTGCATCATCCAATCCATGGAAAGGCGATGTGGTCAATCTCCCTTGATGCTAATTTGATTTGCTTGAAGATGACGTAGCCGAACTACATAATCGCCGTCGGAAAGTTTTTTAATGGTATAGCCATCTTCTTTCAGGTCTTCCCGTTCGGTCAAAGTTGCCCCCCCAGCCATTACGTGAACGGGTTTGAAACTTAGCCGAAAAACTTCTGTTCCACTCTTCTCGAACGTCCGGTATTCAATACTTCGACTTCCATAATGCACTTTTGGAATGACTGACGAAGAGCGCAACAAATGATCTTGTCCCACTGGCGCTAATTCCGGCATGGCGCCTAAAGCCCATATAAAGCTCCGCCCGGCATCGGCATGCCCGTCCTCGAACCAAAACATACCTCCGGTACCTTCTCCACAGCATGCGATCTCGCCATCCGACTTCGCGAAGTAGGTGGCGTAGTTAAGCGAGCGGAACGCGTTCTCCCGGGACGTGCCGTCGCCGGTTTTCTCATAGTACATCGCATTGAGGGCTCCCCACTGAGACGTTCGACAAACCAGCCCTGCTCGTGAGCAGCAACCGCGGTTGTCGACCCCCAACAGAACGCTGCCATGCGGAAGATACTCGGTGTCGACGGACGACGCACCCGTAATTCCACCATCTGGACGGAGTTGCTCATCGATGGCCCAGGCCCCAAAGAAGGGCCCTCGTCCCAGCAGCACTCGGCTGCGATCGATAAGGTGCCCTACATGGTGTTTCCATTCCGGATCGACAACGGAGGGGTCCTCATGTGAAAGGATGTAGTAGGCGGTCACTATCGACGTCATGTCATTGACATTCACATTGTCCTTTGGAACGTCTTCGTAATACCCGCTCCATTTATCCCATGCGGCGCTTGCCTTATTAAGGGGATTGTCCAAGACCCATTTCCAGGCCATGTCCCTCGCCTTCCTAAAGCTGGCCGCATCGCCCACACCCAGGCGGAGTAGTTCGTCAAACATACGGACCGGGCCGACGATCATGCCGCCGTACTCCTCTTCGTCGATGGGAGTGCCCGTATGGGCGTCGACACGAAAAGGCCAGGGTGTGTGTAGGGCATCGCCGGGACGGATATGCTTGGCCAACTGCTCGGCGCAATGGATTCCCGCATCCAGATACTTATGGTCTCCTGTCAATTCATAGAAGAGGACATATCCCAAACCAAGTTCACCGATCTTGTCGGTCTCGATTCCGCCATAGAATTCTCTCGGCATATCCTGGATGCAACGACCGTATTCTTTGTCGTCGAGACAGGAGGTTGCGAACGGTACATTGGCCCATTCCCAATCCGCGGGCGTCGTACCATGCGCAAGTTGGTAATCCAGCATTTCCCGCATTACCGGGATCGAATCTTCGTCTCCCGAGTAGGGATACCAGCCGACCAGCATATCCATCAGGTGAGCGTAGGTTCCGGCGGGATTGTGTTGCCAACTCAAGCCTTGCAGTGTCGCAGGGTCATAGGTGGGGGCAACGAGATAGACCTTGACGCCGGAATTTTTTTCCACCGGGACTTTGTGCTCCAAAAAGTCCCAATCCAGGCGCATAAATTTGTCATAGCCTAAGTTTTTTTCAGGGTGATACCAAGCGAGCAAACGGCCTTGCGCGTCCAGCACAGCTTTGTGCCAAGGCATGTCGGCGTTCACATAGAAATCTTCCTGGGCAGCCAGGGAACCCACTGTGAGTCCCCCCACGGCCACGAGCAAGACTAGAAGAAGTAGGAAATGGTTCCTTGTCTGTTTCATTTTTCTTCGCCCTCCTCTCTCTCTTATCTGAATCGAATTGTAATCTTGCCAAGGGTTGAACCCCGAGCTGTGCCTTCATTATTCGCTGGTGATAGAAATCTCGTTCGACATCACGTGCCGCACGCGAACTATGAAATCTCCATCTGCCAGGGGCTGTACTACATACGTCTGCTCTTTCAAGTCACTGCGTTCATCCAAACGTGTCCCCCCGGCGGTCACATGACCCGGCCTAAAGCTCAGCCGCAATACCTCCGTCCCAGTTTTGTCGAACGTCCGGTACTCGATCCTGTGATTCCCGTAGCTCACTTTCTGAACCACGGTGGACGAGCGAAGAAGGTGGTTTTGGCCCATGGGCGCAAATTCCGGCACCGCACCCATCGCCCACGTGAAACTGCGCCCTGCATCCGCATAGCCATCTTCAAACCAATAGAGGTTCGCGGCCACGCCCCCCACGCCGCAACAGGCTATCTTCCCGTCCGAGGCGGCAAAGTAGGTAGCATAGTTGAGCGAGCGGAAGGCATTTTCGCGGGCAGCGCCGTCGCCGGTTTTTTCGTAGTACATAGCGTTGATCGCCCCCCACGCTGACGTCCTGCAACTTAACCCGGCCCGTGAGCAACAGCCGCGCGCACTCGTGAAGGGAATGTTTGCGAGTGGGCGTTGCTGCTCGTCGATGGCCCAAGCCCCATAGAATGGCCCTCGGCCCAGCAGTCCGCGGCTCCGATCCAGCAGGTACCCCACATGAGCTTGCCATTGGGGGTCCACTGTCGAGGGATCGTCGTGGGAAAGAATGTAATAGGCGGTCATCATCGAGCTCATGTCGTTGACATTCTCGGTGTCTTTCGGCACATCCTCGTAATAGCCCGTCCAGCGGTCCCAGGCGGGGCTGGATGTATTGAGGGGGTTGTTCAAAATCCATTCCCAGGCGAGATCACGCGCCTTGCGGAAACCCTCTGTATCTCCCACCCTGAGGCGCAGGAGTTCGTCGAACAACCGCACAGAAGCCACGACCATCCCACCGAATTCTTCACCGGCGATTACATCGCCCTTGCGGGCATCGATGCGGAACGGCCAAGGCGTGTGTGTGGCATCGCCGGGACGAATGTGCTTCGCTAGCGCCTCGGCGCACTTCAAGCCTGCCTCCAGATACTTGTGCTCATCCGTCATTTGGTAGACAAGCAAATATCCTAAACCGAGTTCAGCGATCTTGTCGGTTTCGATGCCTCCGTAAAAGTCCGTGGGCATGTCGCGGATGCACCGACCGTACTCAAGGTCACCATCGCAGGAAGTTGCGAAGGGAACGCCTGCCCAGTTCCAATCCCCAGGGGTAGTGCCGTGAGCAAGTTGGTAGTCCAGCATCTCCCGAACCACACGAATCGAGTCTTCATCTCCGGAGTACGGGTACCAGCCTCTCAGCATGTCGATAAAATGCGCGTAGGTACAGGCAGGATTGTGCTGAATATCGAAACTCGACTTTATACCCTGTAAGGTTTCAGGGTCATATATGGAGTTGACAAGATAGACCTTCAGGCCTGTGTTCCCCTCGTTCGGGACCTTGTGCTCCAGGAAGTCCCAGTCCAGCCTCAGAAACTGGTCGTAGCCCAGGTTCTTTTCGGGATGATACCAAGCCAGAAGACGACCTTGTGAGTCCAGCACGGCATTGTGCCATGGCAACTGGGCGTTGACATAGTCTTGAGCAAAAAGGGAACCCATCGCCAAGGTTGCAACAATGACTGTGCAAATGGCGATGAATCGAAAATGGTTTTGGGATGATTTCATAAGTGAGCCTCCGCTTGTCCCGGAACCGAAGTGGATCCATTCATTTTGAAAAAGTGTGGCGTCTCTTCGCTGCGAATGGTCGAGTTTCCTGAGATAAGTACGGGCCATCCCTTCCCTTAATTCGGGGCTTGGCCCTGATTCAACTCTCGCGCCCGTTGAAATTCCGCCGCGGCGGCATCCGCTTCTCCACCCTTCTGGAGAGCCAGTGCCAGGTTGTAGTGAGCGTCCGCATAGGACGGCTTTAGCCGAAGGGCTTCGCGAAATTCCTTGATGGCCTCTTGTGCCCGGCCTTGCTGGAACAGTGCCAAGCCGAGGTCATTATGCGCCTCCGCGAAATCTGGCTGCAGCTTCACCACCTGTCTAAACTGATACAATGCTGGCGCTCCGTCACCTTGATGTTGAAGCGCCAGCCCGAGATTCAGTCGCGCGTCCAAATAGTCTGGCTTCAAAGCAACGGCTTCACGGAGTTCTTGTACGCCGCGCTGTGCGTCGCCGACGCGGATACCAGCCAAACCCCGGTTATAGTGAGCCTCGGCATAGTCGGGCGCGAAGGCAATCGCCTGATCCCACTCCTCGATCGCCCTGTCCGGGTTTCCTTCCTGCCAAAGGACCAGACCCAGGCTGTTGAGAGCTGGAGGGTAATCGGCTTGGAGGGCGAGGGCCTGTTCGAAATCCTTCCGGGATTCCACGGTGTTGCCTTTCTGCTCCCATGCGGCGCCCATCAAGTAGTAGGCGATCGGATCATCCTTCCATAGTTCCAAGGCTGCGCGCGCATCCGCCAAGGCAGCATCCGGCTCATGTTTTTCCAGGTGCCCCCGCGACGAGGTGGTCAAGAGCTTGGCCTGCGATAGGTCCTTTCGAAACTGGCTTAGTCCTGCGAGTTGCGCAAGCTCGCGGTCGGCCTGCTCTTTTTCACCCTTTTGTCGAAGGATGATCGCGCGGTTGTACTGGGCATCCACATAGTCGGGCTTAAGCCGCAGGGCGGTTTCGAATTCCTGAAGCGCCGCGTCGGTATCGTTTACTTCCTTCAACGCCAAGCCGAGGTTATAGTGAGCCTCAGGGTTGTCGGGCGCCGCCCGCACGGCGTACCGAAATTCTTTTTGCGATTCAGCGACCTTTCCGATCCGACGGAGAACTACTCCTAACCGTAAGTGCGCTTGGGCCAAGTCAGGTTGCAGATGGATTGCCTGCCGAAACTCCGGGACTGCGGCCGTGAGTTGGCCTTGGTCGGCCAAGGCTAAACCGAGGTTGTAATGTGCCTCTGCCGAATTGGGACCGAGTGCGATTGCTTGTCGAAATTCCCCAATCGCGTCTTCTAACCTCCCCTGGCGGAGGAAGGCCAGTGCGAGTTGATAGCGAATGGGAGCCGAAGAGGGGCGGAGGTGAGCTGCAGTGCGAAACGCCTCGAGGGCTTGGTCTGGGTCTCCCAGTTGATTCAGCGAAACACCCAGGTTGTAATAGGCATCCGCGTCCTTAGGAGAAACCTCGATGGCAGCCCTGAATTCCCTCACGGCCTCCACGTACTTTCCTTGTCGTGCTAGTGCGATTCCCCGCCCATTGTCCTGTCGTGCCTCCTCCCGACGGTCAACTTCTTTTGGGGCTTGGACTGGCCATCCCGGAAAAGCACTCGCAACCAACCGTTCGGACACCGGGAATAGCAGGAGCGGAACCCAGAGGGCTGCTGCCCACGCTGCACCCCTCCCCCTTGTCGCTCCACCCACTACATCGTCCCCCTTGTCCGCATCAAGAGGTGAGAACGCCAGTGTTCTCTCCTTTACAACAAAACCACACCGTAGAGCTCCACCGTAGTTCTTTCTCTAGCTAACGACTAGAAATTGACCTTCAAAGCAAGTTGACCAATGCGCGGATCACGCGCAGCAGTCACCTCGCCGAAAGCGCTCGAGTTAAAATCGCCCGCTGGATTCATGAATTGTGCGTGGTTGAAAGCATTGAAATACTCTGCACGGAATTCAACCGAGGTTCTCTCGCTTACGCGGGTCATCTTGTGAAGCGCCAGATCCCAGTTGTTCAAACCGGGCCCGGCAAAGAACCGGCGGTTCGAGGTACCAAGCGAACCCAGGTTCGGCGTGGAAAACTGACTCGATGACATATATTGGTGAAGGGTGGAAGCGCGAGGGTCGAAGAATTGAATCGGCTGCGCGTTATAGTTTGGCATATCGATATCATTATCGTAGTAATCTCCGTCGAATGAATGGTCACCGCTTTCGCCGAGAAGCACGGGTAAGCCAGTGGCGTAGCGCGTGATTCCGCTCATCTGCCACCCATCGAGAATCTTGTGGACGGGGCCAGCGTTCGACCGGGCGAGCTTTTGAAAGGGTAGATCGTAGCTGTAACTCACCACGAAGTTGTTCGTCATGTCAAAGGCCGAAAGCGACCTGCTGAGGTTGTGGTTATAAGGATTCGTCTCAGCATCCGTAAACCCGGAACTGTCGTCCATAGATTTCGACCAGGTGTAAGCCGCCAGCATTCGCAAGGCGCCCACCCTTTTCTCCACCGTAAACTGCAGGGCGTTATATTCCGAGTTTGCCAAGGTGGCGATGTACTGGATGTCTCCAATATCCAACAGACCCTGATTCAGGTAGCGGCCGGAAGTCACAGAGTACTGTCGCGTGCCATTGACTGTCTGTCCGTCTGGCAGGTTGTAAATGTTGTCTTCACCTAACGGCTTACAACCATTCGTTGGACCCAGCGCCTGCCGAACTTGCAAGCACAATGCCTGATTTCCCGGATTGGCGGGCAAGTAGGTAATCAGGTGACGCCCGACGCTTCCAACGTAACCCAGAGTCACGATTGTCGAGCCTTTGATCTGACGCTGGAGGGTAAAATTGTAGCTCTCAGTGTAGGGCAAAACATTGTTGATCGCAAACCCGGGCTCGCCCGCGACAGGTTGGAATTGTGCGAAGGTCGCGCCCGGTGCAGGGGTAACGTAGGGGAAGCGTTGGCCTGGATCGTATCCTTGCCGGCCTTCGAACGGTTGTTCTAGGTAGACTGGGTCCGAGCTGACGTAATAGAGCGAAAACGGGGCGTTCCCCAGTTCGTAGTTATTGATGAGCTGCTCGAAAGCAGTGTAAAACATCCCGAAGGAAGCCCGGATGCTCGTCTTGCCGGGACCACCAAAGAGTTTCCCCCCAATGGCGTCACTAAAACCCGGAGAGTAGGCGAACCCGAGACGGGGGGTGAAGTTGTCGTATCGTGTCGGAGCCAGACTGTGGGCAACCCCAGGATCTCCGTCGAATACCCAACCCGTAGGGGAATTCGGAAAGCGTGTCGACTCCAAGCCAGGCACCCAAGACTGCAACCGGTTCCGGGTATCAGACCAGGGCTGGCTGAATTCCCACCGAAGCCCATAGTTGATGGTGAAATTCGGTCGGACCTTGTAGCTGTCCTGACCATACAAACCAAAGTACTTCGAGCGAGCATCAAGGTCGCCCTCGCTTGCCATTACGAACGCGCTAGGTGCGCCAAGGAGGTAATCGGCAAAATCGTTTCCCGTTTCGCTGCCGTAAAAAGAGAAATTCCCGTTCTGATTGTATCGCCAACGCATATTGATCTGGAAGTATCGACCATCCGCCCCAAATTTTAATGTGTGTTTGCCAGTAATCTTCGCTAGGTTTTCGCCCACTTGGTAAGTATTGTTAAACTGAAAGTTGTTACCCGGATAGCCAAAAGAGTCTCCCAGCTCAGTGAGATTGATAATCGGGACGCCTTCCAACGCGGGGGCGGTTGGAAGCAACCCAAGGCCTCCTTCAACGAATCCGTAACTCGATACCTTTTCCGAGGATTTTGCGGGTTCTCCCAGTCTCATCGCAAAGCGCGTAAAGTTTAGACGCCAGTTGTTGACCAGAGTTGCGCCAAAGTTGCGCGTATTGCTGAGGTTGATCTGCTGGGCTCGCGTCGGACTCGTGGTTTCATCAACCCCCAGGGCCGGCAAATCCCCGCCGGCATAGGGGTTGACGTTGGTCGCGTCGTCGAAGTGGTAGTATGCGCTCCAGGCGCCAGTCGTCTTGTTATCGAAGTCAATTCGCTCGGCAAACTTATCGTCCCGAACGATACCCTTATAGGCCGAGGTCGAATAGAAGGGAGTACCCGCGGCTGAGCCTGTCGGCGTGGGAATAAACTGTAAGGTTCCCAGTGCGGCAGGCGACATGGCGGATTGGGGGATGACCTGCCCGGGGAAAACGCACGTTCCGGCCTGCGCGTCGGCAAGGGTATTGCAGCCTGCTACCCAATAGGGCTCTCCATTGCTCACCGCGTAGCCCAGCCGCTGAGTGAGGACGTCATTCATGCAGTGGCCGCCGGTCGTGTCGCAGCCGCTAACTGTCCCGGTCAGTGCCGTATACCCTGTGGTGCCTACGTCGGAAAAATCTCCCGTTCGTTCCGTAGAGGATGGGACATGGATCTCACCGGTTGGGGATCCAAGCACTTGTCGTGTTCCTTGATAGTCTGTGAAAAAGAAGAGCCGGTCCTTGAGTATAGGCCCACCAATCGTGCCCCCAAATTGGTTTCGGCGGAATTCACCAATAGCCGTCCCAGGCAATTCCTGATTCGTCACGGGGTTGGTTTGGTCCGACTCGAAGAAATTTCGTGAGTCGAGCGAATTGTTGCGCACGAACTCATAAGCGTCGCCATGGAAAGCATTGGTACCTGCTTTGGTCACTACATTGACGACCCCACCCGAAAAGCGCCCGTACTCAGCATCAAAAGCACCGGTCAGCAGGCGGAATTCTTGAATGGAGTCCAAGGAAGGCACAACCGAAGCGCCGTTCATGGTCGATTCCTCGACATCGCCCCCGTTAACCAGATACTCATTTGCACTTTCCCGGTTGCCATTTACCGACAAGACGCCATCCGAAAGATTGCCCGAAACGGCGTGCGAATTGCCTGAGGCGCCGGAAGAAATGGGCACTACGCCAGTCTGCAACCCCAAGAGATCAATATAGCTGCGCCCGTTGAGTGGAAGACTGGTCATCTTGCGGTCTTCAATCACATCACCCAGTTGGGTACTTGTGGATTCAACCTGCACCGGCGCCGCCGACACCGTAACTTCCTGTGTCACCGAGCCCACGTGAAGATGGACGTCCACCCGATACGACTGGTTCACAAGAAGTTTGATTCCCGACTGAATACTCTTCTCGAAACCTTTAGCCGCAACCTCAACCACATAGCCGTCACCCACAGGAACTGAGAGAAACTGGAAGCTTCCCGTGGAATCTGCTATCGCCGAGCGTGATAAACCGTTGTTAGGATTTCGAAGCGTGACCTCCGCACCGGGAATCGTTGCTCCGGAGGGGTCAGCAACCGTTCCCAAGACCGTGCCCGTTATATCCGCCCACAGCAGCCGTCCCAGGAGTAGAAAACAAATCGCTATCCCCCAAATGGCCCAATTTACACCCGAGCGGTTTGATCTCATTACGACCTCCACCATACGATCGGTAAATATTTTTGAACTAATAAAACTCTGTTGTTGAACCTTGAATTCACGGACTTTTTAGCATTTGCATTTGGCCCAAGTCAAGTGAATTCTGACCATATTCCCCTTTTTTTCTGTCCGGATTTGGGCGCAGTTTCTCACTACGGCCAGGAAGGGCAGAGTTTCAGCCCCACCATTCCGTCGGCACCCCAAGAGCGTCCAAGAGTAGGGAGAAATGCAAGTTAGGCAGGAATATGACTATCGTGAGCGGCTTTTTGCAGGAAGTGAGCAGATCCACGCTCTGTCAGACGCGCTGGAAAATTGAGAAACTTTCTCGCGTCCTCCGACCGAGCTATCACCTGAAAAGTATTTACGTCTTGCGGCAGACAAGGGCCATTCTTATGGGTATGCAACATCTGTACGATCGGCGTGAGCTCGCCTGGGCAGCGACTCCCGCAGCACTCGGAACTTCTTCCCTCTTGGTAAGGTACCCCTAATCCGCATGTCCTGTTTTCGCTTCTTCGAAGTGCCGCGCGAAGCTTCCTATGCCGGATCTCATTGGGTACCGCCCAACTCCAAGATCGTCACCGAATGCGCGGGAAACCGGTAAGAGAAGGGAAGCCGTTCGACGCGCACTGCCTTCTCCCGGATGTTGACGTTTTCAGAACTGCCGAAGGGGTTCGCGGCGACCTTGTCCTTGCCATTCAACTCGAAGACGCGCACCGGGTCGCCAGGGGCCACTTTATAGCCGCTCACCCGAATTGCCGCACTCAAATCCAGGTCTTCGCTCCGATTGATGACGGCAAGGTTGAGTGTACGCCCATCTGCGCTGAGCGTAGCCAGGCTATCCAGCGTGGGAAGGTGAGGATTAAACGTTGCCATCGGGCTCGCAGCGGACATAGCCAAGACAGAGCTTCCCGTGTGATGACGATAAAGCAAGAATGCGAAATACTCCGGGGTCAACTTGACGGAAGTCTGGTTGACCTCCACGACGCCTTGAACATTGATGATCGATTCAACTTCACCGAGGAACACTTGCGGGGATCTCCTCATCAAAGCATGAAAGATGCCCGCCAGATACAGGGCGTTGGCGAGGCGGAAATCCTCATCGACTCTTTCCGTCAGCCACCAGGCTTGGTATTCCGTAACCGCAATCAGGGGGCGATCCGTGGGGAACCGGTCGCCGAGATTGGTAATGATCTCGCCCAGATTATGGTCAAAATCCAGAGGCTCTGCTACGACATGCCGGTAGAAATGATCAAGATTCATGATCTTGGTGTCAAAATTATCGCGTCGCTGGCCCTCACCGGTATAGATGGACGCAGCCAGGAGGTCCACGGGCATGAGCCCGAGCATATCTTTATTCCATTGTAGGGGACCCGGCGGCGCCCCTACCGCCATGACCCGGGCGGAGGGGTCCGCCTTCTGAATCGCTCCCTTGTATTGTTGAAATCTCTGAACGTAATCCTCGATCTTATTAGCCCCGATATACTCACCGGAACAGAGCTCCTGGGCTTCGTTTCCTACCGCCCAGATTTTAATTCCATAAGGTGCGGGGTGCCCGTTTTCGGCTCGCCGCTGGCCGAGAGGAGTGCCGGTCGAACCATTCGTGTACTCCACCCATTCCCCGGCTTCCTGGGGTGTGCCCGAGAGGTAATCCGTCGTCATGTGGACTTCCGACCCGAGATGCTGAGCGAAATCCATGAACTCGTCAATTCCAAAGTCGTTGGGCTCCCATTCGTTCCATTTGGGGGACCAACGCTCGGGCCGCCGGTCGCGTGGTCCAATGCCGTCCTTCCAGTGGTACGTGTCCGCGAAGCACCCTCCGGGGTAGCGGATCAAGGGGACGGCAAGAGGCTTCAGCGCGTCGATGACGTCGCGGCGCATTCCGTGGTAATTGTCCGCTGGCATCAGCGAGGCCGAGTCAACCCAGAGGATCCCATTTCCCTGGACGCCGATGCGAACGCGCCCGTTATTGGTATCTTCCGGCGCGGTGAATCCTGCCGTGTACTTTTGCCAATCCTCAGACGCTTCCCCAAAGTCCTGGCGCGCGTACGGTGGCCCGCCCAGATTTTCGAATTCCACCCAAGCGCTGCCTTTACCTCGGCGCTTGAGGTAAACATAGAACTGGTAGGCATGCCCTTTGGTGAAATGCAGCCCGACTTGGTAGATACTTGCGTGCTGGGAGCCATCTCCGTAAACTTCGATCGCTTGGGCGGCTCCGCCGCCATAGAATTCCTGGTGGTCGATCCAGTAGCGGTCGTACTTGCCCTGTCCGCCGTTGAGTTCCCAGTAGTGATTGGTGATGAGCTCCTCCGGGACCCAGGCGTTCGCGACTCCATCGGCGTCAAGATCCCCTTCTTCGAATTTGCGATCGCGCAGCATTTCCGCCCAAAGCCCACCCGTGTGCAGGCCGTGCGCATCGTCCTGGTTTTGTTCTCCCCCGCTGATGGTCCCGTGCTCGTATTCAATGTTCTGGCCAAAGACGTAAGGCGAAACCTTGCCGGTGGTATTGGCGGCATCGACGTCAATGCTGGCTGCATCCTGCGGAGCCGACTTCGCGGCGCCCGCCCGGGCTTTTGGTCCGAAAGGGCCCAGGCAAAACGCCAGCAGGATCAGAAGAATCCATGAACTGACTGTGTCAATCCGGCGAATCATTGCAGGTCTCCTTTCGGGTTCGGATTCTGGACGCGATACTACTAAGGTTTGGCCACAAGCACCCTTCTCGGACGCTCCCGCTTCCTCTTCGCTCGCCTCGTTCGAAGGTACGGCGGGTGTCACTTCGTCATGCTTGAAACAACCGCGCACTCCGGATAAAGGTCCTTTACAGAATTGTATAAGGCCACGTACAACTTATAAACTCGGTCGTAGACAGCGCCGTGGGCGGAATTGGGTTTCACTTCCTCGCCCCCGAAAGCCATGACCTTAACGGCCGACGCGATGTTGGGATACAAGCCAACGCCGACAGCAGCGAGGATCGCCGCTCCGAGGACGCCAGCTTCCTGCTGGGCTGGGATCACAACCGGAATCCCACAGATGTCGGCCTTGATCTCGGCCCCCAGCCGGCTCTTCGCTCCTCCCCCCAATACGCGGAGTTCGCGCGCCACAACGCCCAGCCGATTCAACCCCTCCAGGTCGCGCCGGACTTGATAGCCCATGGCCTCGAGCAGTGCTCGGACAAAGTGCGCTCGCTTGTGGGCGAGGGTGATCCCAAAAAAGACTCCCCGCGCGCTGGGATCAAATTCGGGAAACAGCGCCCCTTCCAGGTGCGGTAGCATCACCAGACCATCGCTGCCCGGCGGGACGCTTGACGCCTCTCGGGCGAGTACATCGTAGATGCTCGGCGCCCCCGGTTCGCTTGGGACGGCTAATCCCTCCGCAAACCGGTCCTTGAACCACTTGAAGGCCAAGCCACCGGTCTGGTTCCAGGGCAGCAAACAATACCTCTCTGGGACCGCATGGATGTGGCAGGGCACCGGGGTGGAGAGATTAGCGATCGGTTCACGGATAGTGGTAAGGAGCGCAAGCACCGAGCCGGTGCTTACCGTAACGACGCCGGGCTCGATGTTACCGGCCGCAACGCCGGCGCAAGTGTGATCCAACCCACCTGTAACTACCGCCGTTTTCGTGCTCAGGCCCGTCTCTTCCGCGCAAGGGTTCGAGACGTGGCCGATAGCCGTTCCGGAGGGGAACAAGTCGGGCAATTGGTCGGTGCGGATACCACCAAAAGTTACTAGCTCATCGGACCACGTTCGCCGCCTGATGTCGAGAACCAGTGAGGAGGACCACATGCTGGGCTCGGCCGCAAAACGGCCGCTTAGCCGGTACAAAAGGTAGTCCTCCGGAAGCAGGAATTTGGCCGTCCGCTGGACCGTGTCGGGTTCGTGCTTGCTCAACCACCGAAACTTGGTTACCGGCCAAAGGGGAGTAATATCCGGTTGCCCGCCGATTTCCAGGACCCGCTGCGGGCCAAATTCCTGGCGAAGTTCTTCCGCCTCGGGTTGGGATCGGTTATCCATCCACACCAGCGCATGTCTGGCCGCTTTTCCCTCCTGCGTCATGGGGATTACAGTCTCTGTGTGGCTGGATACTGAGACTGCGGCGATACTTGCAGGGTCGTTGCCCCACTTTGCGAGCAAGCGCCGGACCGACCGGACAACCGGAGACCAGTAATGCTCCGGATCCACTTCCACCTTGTCACCTTCAGGAATGATCAGGTACTCTTGGCTCTCCAGGCCGACCATCTCGCCCTCGAGCGTAAACAGCCCCGCCTTCACCGTGGAGATGCCAAGGTCGAGACCCAGTAGGAAAACATCATTGTTCATGGCTGTTCTACCGTGCTCCTTTGGGACCGTGCCCAAGCACAACCTGATGACTTACTCCACAACTTCGATACCTGCCAACTTGCAGAAGTCTTTGAACAAACCCGCGTTGTCTCCGTACGACAGGATGTAATGCTGTCCAAAGACTTTCTGGGTGAATTCCTCCATATCCCCGTGTAACCGGATTTCCAGACCCGGCAACTGTGGGGCGGGCGGAGCCCAACCCGCTTCCTCCCAGGGCTGGGGGGTCACCGCATCCCCGGTGACGACGTGCAGGGTGTAGTGGTCGCCGCGGCTGGCCAGGCGGGAAAGAGTGACTTTCCCCGTCTTCAAGCGCGACGTATTTAGGAGGCCACCTGCCAATCCGCCAAAACTCGTGGGCGTGACTTTTACCGGGCCATCAACCACTTCGGAAGGTACGAAATCGGGGACGCCCATCAAGACACCATGGGAAAAGAATTCGTAGAACTCCAGGTAGGCGCTGGCTTGGCCCGTCAGCGCGCGCGTTACCAATTGCGTAACTGCTCCCAGCACGTCGTTTTCCGGAATCGTACAAACATTCACTTCATCCGCCAACAGCATAAAGATCATCGCGGGGGGAAATTGCAGCAACTTCTTCATGCCGTCTACATCGATCAGAGAGACGGCTTGATACTTCCGCTCTAGGACTTTGTCGCGAAGGGCTAGGTAATACTTGACCCCTTTTTCGAGGACTTCCGGGTTGGCGGGCCGCTCAAAGACCCACTTCTGCCGGATGGTCTCCAGAACCTGCGCAACGGCTTCAGGTTTAAGGCCCCCCACGCGCTGGACCATTTCCAGCATTTCGAAGAACTCCACTTCTGTGCCCAGGCGCTTGCGCAAAGAGACACCGTCGTACAAGGTGGCATACAGGTTCATATCCCTGCATCCCATCATGCCAATCTTGGAATGGTGCAATGCTTTCACTGCTGAGGCCGCCCGGGCAAAAGTGGCGATCTTGTTGAGTGGTGGAGGAGCACCCTGAAAGCTCGGAATGTATTTGATGTGCAAACCCAAATCTTCCATGGTTTGGCGCAATGCGGTGGTTCCCGCTTGGTCGGCGGTCGTGACCAGCCGCCCGCCCTCCACAGCCCCGGACAAGCCCCAAAGCAGGATGGGATGCCCTGGGAACTCACTCGCTACACTAATTACCGCGTGGCTGGGTATCCAGCCTGCCAGGCAAGTAACCAACAAATCAAAATCCGCCCCCGCAAGTTCAGCAACGGCCCGCCGCACGTCTCTTCCATCCGGATCGTCGCTCACGGGTGGAGTGCTGAAGACTTCCAGGCCAGAGGATTCGAGCCACCCTGTGGCTTGCTGGCACTTTCTTTCAATGATCTCTCGTGGGGTATTCACTTCGCCAAAACCCACGAAACCAACTTTGGGCTTTAACATCAGAGTCTCCTTGTCGAAGGTCTTTCCTTCCGCAGGCTGGTTGCGCACGGAAGTATTTGGATACCGTACGTTGCTCAATCTACCGCAAGTTCCCGATCGGGGATTCCTTTTTCGGGCGCCGATCGCGCACCCACGTGTAGCGCTGGCCTTCAGGTCATCACCGCGGCGAATCGCCAAATCGAAAGTCGGAAGATTTGGCCCGGCTTGGCCAAGTCAGCCTGCCAGGCTCGAGCTTGACCACCTGGGCCCGACGGTGAGACTCCAAGGCGGCGGTCAATAGCTCGTGGCTAAGAGCCGTTTCCTCCGGAGTCACGCAGCCCGCAAACGGTTTTCGCCGCTGGCCTGTTGCCAACTCATACACGAAGGCGGCCCACATCTGGAGGATCGCGTCCGAGAATCCGAATTCAAAGATCGAGCCCGTGATCGTCTTAAACGCAGTCTCCTGACCCATATCTACCTGCTGCCAGGACTGCTCACCCCCGCGATACTCGAACAGTTCCAGTCGGCGCGGATTCCTGGTGCTAAAGTGAGCCGAGGCCTTGGTTCCCAGAATTTCCAAATACCAGGTATTTTTCTGACCCGGAGCCATCCGCTGGGTTTTCATCGTCATGGGAAACCCTGCCCCGTCCGCACTGCACTCGGCCTCGCAGAACAGCGTGGCATTATCCCATGTCGGGCAAGGCGCCATGCCTCCTTTGCCGTCGGGACGCTCCGTGATGATCTTGGAAAGAATTGCCCGCACATTTCGGGGCCGCCATCCCGCCCGAAAGGGGACGTGACAGACATGCATTCCCAAATCCCCCATGCAGCCGTACTCGCCATTGAACTCCACTCGACGTTTCCAGTTGATCGGCTTATTGGGGTCGAAATCGCTGGAGTGAAGAAAACCACAATTGACTTCCAGGAACCGCCCGAAAGCTTCTCGCTCAATCATGTCTCCAATTCTTTGCACCGCCGGGAAAAAGGGGAATTCCGACGAACATCGCACCAGCAGTTCTGGATGCTTGCTGAGGGCCGCAAGGATGGCTCGGTTCGCCGGCTGGTCTATCCCAAAGGGCTTCTCGCCCATCAGGTGCTTGCCCGCTTCCAGGGCCGCGCAGTAGAACTCCTGATGTAAGTGGTGCGGGACCGCGCAGTAGACCGCTTCCACCTCGGGATTGGCCAGAAGTTCCTTGTAGTCACTCGTAACCTGGTGGATGGAGGGGAAATTCTCTGTATACCAGCGAGCCAGGTCCGCAGCCTCGGACTCGAAACGATCGCAAATGGCAACCAGTTCGGGGCGGGCAGGCATTTCAGGCACGTGGCACCACCGCGCCAGGGCACTGGCAAACTCCCGCCCCATCAGACCACAGCCAATCAATCCAAATCGTATCCTTCTCATAATTTCACCAGCGGGCCTCCTTCGAACCCTCGGAACTCAATGCGAGTAGCCGAAATGGCGTTCCGCTTCTCCTATGGCTTCATCAATGATGTCCATGCATTTCGCGGCCACATCCAAATCCATTACAATCGGCGGGCTCATGCGCAGAATATGACCGGCGGGTATCCAGGCCAGGCCATGGCGGAAGGCTTCCTTGTAAATAAACTCGCCCGCCTTGGCAAAGGGTTCCTTGCTGACCCGGTCTTTCACCAATTCCACGCCCATCAGACAGCCTTTGCAGCGCACATCACCCACGATCGGGTGCTCATCCAGCATTTGCGCCAAGCGCTTGAGAAAATACCTCTCCAGTCGTGCCGCATTTTCCAGGAGTCCTTCCTCTTCGATCGCCTCAATCGAAGCCAGAGCGGCCGCGCAAGCCATGGGATTCCCTCCGTAACTCGTCGAGGCGCTGATGTGCTCCACGCTGGCGGCATAAGGTTCCCGTACGACCATGGCGGTTACGGGAAATCCGTTGCCGAAACCCTTGCCCAAAGTCACCACATCCGGCAGAGTGTTCCAATGTTCCATGGCCAACAACTTCCCCGTCCGGCCCATGGACGTCAGAACTTCATCCGCCATCAAGAGGATCCCTCGGGCATCACACCATCGGCGCAGTTTGGGGAAGAAATCATCGGGTGGAAAGATCGATCCCGCCCACCCTTGAATCGGCTCGAGGACGATCCCTGCCACTTGCCCCGTTGTCCCCTCGACAACGAATTCACCGTAAAAGCTCAAATAAGCATCCGTGTCGATCGTACCATCTGTATTCTTGAACAGGGGTCGATAAGGATTCGGACGCGGTAACATGTAAAACCCCGCCGCACGGGTGACGCCGTAGGCGGGCTTCATCCGCGCCAAGCTCACCGCATGGCCGGTCTTGCCGTGGAAATCGCCGTAGCAAGACAAGAACTCGTGCTTGCCGGTGGCCGCGCGGCAGACCCGCAACCCCGCTTCTACCGCGGTAGTCCCGTTGTCATAAAGCTGTACACCTGCTAAATCGCCCGGCAATACCTGCTTAAGCTTTTCCAGGAGCTTGAGCTTCCGGGGAGTGGTGAAGTCATGGCAGTTCATCAACTGGCCCGCCGCCTCCTGCACTGCGGCGGTAACCTTGGGGTGACAGTGTCCGAGCGTTGTCACATAAATCCCGGAAGAGAAATCGAGGTAGACGTTTCCATCCACGTCCGTGAGCGTGCACCCAAAACCCTTTTCAAAGACCACAGGAAAAAGCCTCACTTGACTCGAATAGCCTTTCATAATTGCAGAGGCCCTCCGTGCATCTCCTGCGACCTCGGTCCAGGCACTTCCCCACTAATCATATGGGGAATCTTCTTCAGATCAACCTTTGCCCACTCAATGGAAGCTCCGGTATAGGCTGTCGCCATCGTCTTGTGTTCCCTTCCTCCTAGTCTGCTCGGCAGCTTTGGTCCCAGAAAGCCCCAAGCCACTTATCGCTGGTAGGAGTTGCAGTTTTCGAAAGCTTTCGGACTCTCAGGCACACCAACGTTTGGCGCCCGGACCTCGAGAATGCTCACTACATATCCCCAAACGTTTGCGCAGTCCCGCTTCTCCTGGGTCACCTCCTGTCCGGCCGGAATCCCGTTCCGATGCAAGGCCGGGTCGGTATCCCCGGATCAAGGGCACCTCCGGGTTGAACTAATACAGCTATCGTGTTGAACGTTATATTCAATTTCAGAAAAAAGACAAGAGTTTTCTTTTCCATCTGCTCCACGGGGATTAACCCAACACCTTGAATTTAGCAATAAGTACAACCCGTGCAGTGGGCCAGACTACCCGATAGAGGCCGGACCCCGCCAAGCTGACACCTGCAGTACGCACCACGGGGACGCCAAAGTCCCCAGGGAAAGCCGTGTTTGGCCTCGGAAGCGGACGCACGCGGTCGTCACAGGCTAAGGCGTGCTCAAGGGTGGACGACCTTGACGGTCGTCATCTGGCTGAGCCGGCGAAGTTGCAGGGGGCTTATCTCGGGTGTCGTGTACCAGACGTCGAAATCACTTAGGCGCCCATAAGCCACATGAGATTTGGCGTCAACCTTGGTGTGGTCGGCCAGCAGAATCCGCCGCGTCCCGCGCCGCAGCATGATCTCCGCGAGACGGGCAAGGTCCGGATCTGAAACCAGGCAGTTTCCCCGGGCGTCCACCGCGTCTGTCCCCAGAAAGACAATATCAAATTGAAGCCCCTCCAAAGCCTGTTCAGTTATACTGCCTCGGATAAAATGCATCTCCGGATTGTATTCCCCGCCGAGAATGTAAAGGCGCACGCCGGGAAAGCGGCCGAGAACCGGAATGACCGCCAAAGAATTCGTGTGCACGGAGAGTTTTTCAAGATTGCCCAAATGGGGCGCGAGATGAAATGCTGTCGATCCGTCGTTGATGAGAATGACATCGCCATTTCTCACTTCTTTGGCAGCGGCTCGCCCTATGGCCTGCTTGAGCTCGAAGTTGAGCGCGACCCTGTTTTGATACGCGGACTCTATGGTGGCCCTCAACACGCAGCCGCCATGGGTGCGCAGAATCACTCCGTCGGCCTCAAGTTGGTCCAGATCACGGCGAATCGTAAGGGAAGATACAGCGAATTTCTTGGCGAGTTCTTCAACACTCAACTCCGACTGCAACGCGTGCAACTGCTCAATCATCCGCTCTTGACGCTGTTTGGGTTTCATAGTCCACCTGGCCGCGGCTTCCAGAACCAGCCGACCGGAGATTATACTTTCTGAGGGGATTTTGCGTAAGGTTTTTGAACTGGAGCCGATGAACGACTCTCTCGCCTGAATAAGATTTTCTTGACACACGCTGCAGCTGATGTTACGAAAGGGATGACCGCAATATTCAAGACGAACGTCTCATTTGTTCGGCTCTGATCCGGGGCCTCATTCCCGGCTGAATGTAACAGCATCAGGGGAGACTGGCGATATCATCCACTGGGTCAGCGCACCATAGTTCCCAGCCGTTCTTCGTGTGATCAAAAGGGAGAGAATACGTGGCTCCGCCTTCCACTTCTGGACAACCAACCCTGCCTGTGCCTGAACCACAACTTCGGCGTGTGCTTACGTTGTGGGACCTCGTATTCTACGGGATTGTGCTCATTCAACCGATTGCGGCAGTACCTCTGTTCGGAATTGCCGACAAGCTCTCTCACGGGCACGTCGTCACCACAATTATGATCGCCATGATTGCGATGATGCTGACAGCCTTCAGCTATGGCCGAATGGCAACTGCCTACCCGACAGCGGGTTCCGCCTACACTTACGTGGGCCGGGAATTAGACCCGCATCTGGGCTTCCTTACAGGGTGGGCGATGATGCTTGACTACCTCGTTATTCCGATCATCAATACGATTTACGGGGCCCTGACGCTGGCGCGGCTATTCCCTGCGGTGCCTTATATTGTCTGGGCCGCGACAATTGCCCTCCTCACGACGTACCTGAACCTGCGAGGGATTCGGTCGACCGCCCGCACCAATACCGTCCTGCTGGTTGTAATGTGTCTAGTGATCGGCGCTTTTGTGATACTCGCTGTGCACTTTCTGGTGCATGCGGACGGTATCAAAGCCTTATTCTCGATTCACCCATTCTATGATCCTCGGACCACAGACTTCTCCTCTATCGCAACCGCGACTTCTCTGGCGGCGTTGACCTACATTGGATTCGACGGGGTAACCACCCTCTCGGAAGAGGCGCACGACCCCAAACGCAACATTCTTCGGGCTACCGTGCTGGTGTGTTTCGTGACGGGAGTTTTCAGCGGGATTCAGATATACCTTGCCCAGCTCGTCTGGCCGGATTTCTCGACTTTTCCCAATCTCGAGACGGCCTTCATGGATGTGTCCAAGCGAGTGGGCGGAGTTGCACTTTTCGACGGGATGGCGTTCATCCTTGTGGTGGCCTGTATTGGTAGCGGTTTGGCCGGCCAGGCAGGGGCGGCCAGGCTACTGTTCGGTATGGGGCGCGACAACGCTTTGCCCCGCAAACTCTTTGCCCATATCGGCCCGAAACGCCGGGTCCCAACTTACAACATTTGGGTGATTGGATTGATTGCCTTCTTGGGAGCGGTGTTTCTCAACTTCGAGAGGGCTGCCGAAGTCCTAAACTTCGGCGCATTCCTCGCTTTTATGGGAGTGAACCTCGCCACCATCAGACACTTCTATTTGCGTCCTGGCCGAAGAGACCAAAGGCAGGTTGCCAAAGACCTCCTGCTGCCGGCTTTGGGCTTCCTCTTTTGCCTTTGGATTTGGTGGAGCCTGCCCCGCCCGGCGAAAATTGTGGGTGGCGCCTGGTTTGTCGTAGGCTTTATTTACAACGGCATTATGACTCGCGGATTTCGGAGGACCCCAGTCATCGTGGATTTCAGCGAAGGTTGAGGTCAGCGGAACGTTCCAAGATTCCACGGGCGGTCGCGCGCTTTGGTTGAACCCGAATTTGTGATTTGTCACCTGCGTGTGGGCGTCTCACTTGAGTACGAATAGCCTTTAAATCCCGGGGTTATCGAATTCCCGGACCCCGCAAGTCTTCATCTATGCGATACTGTCCCTAACGAGGCAAACGATGATTTCGGGCGCCCACATCATTTCTCGATATCGTGAATGAGGAGGAGCAATATGCCCATCCGGAAACGTGCAGGTTCGCGTCCGCCGAAGCCCTCGGCCAAATCCAAGAAACGTAGTCCGCACCCTCAACAGGCCACTGCCCACGCCATAGGGTCTGAGGACTCATCACTGCGCGAACATCTCCTGTACTTGCTGCGAGGCGGTGGCGCGCATCTCGATTTCGAGAAGGCGATTGCCGGTCTCCCGACGGAGTTGCGGGGTGCCAAGCCCTCGGGGCTGCCTTTCAGTGCCTGGGCTCTGCTGGAGCACATGCGGATTGCGCAGTGGGACATTCTCGAGTTCTCCCGCGATCCCAAGCACACCTCACCGGCGTGGCCCGATGGCTACTGGCCGGCGACCGATGCTCCACCGAGCACCGAGGCTTGGGACCGAAGCGCCGCAGCCTTCCGTGCAGACCGGAAGGTGATGGAGCAGCTTGTCGCCAACGGCAAGACGGACCTGCATGCTAAAATCCCGCACGGAGACGGTCAGACGACTCTGCGCGAGGCGTTGCTCGTGGCGGACCATAACGCCTATCATCTGGGCCAGCTCGTGTTGTTGCGCAGACTGCTGGGGGCGTGGCCGGAGTAAGTTTGCCGGCTGGCAGGTTGTCCCATCTGAGGTGTAAGCGAAAACCGCAGCCTCCCTTCTGCAGAAAATAAAGGATGAGTTCGATGGCATTGCGCGGTTCTCCTCCAACCCGGAAGTTGCCCCTGCCTTAAATGCCGTGTACGATTAACTGTAAGAAATCTGTGCGTGCGATCTTGAGCCACGGACACAATGGTGTGGTCTCGGCAGATCGCTTTTGGGGGTTGACTCCCAGAGGAACGATGCGGTCCTTACCCAACCACTTCAATCTGTGCTCCCGTTGCAGCCCGCTTGCGATATTCATCCTGCTTCTCACGGTCATTCCCGTTGCGCCTGTCCACGCGGAACAGTGGCAAAAGCTCAACCCGCAGGGGTACGTCAATGACTTTGCCGGCGTGCTCAATGCGACGACGGTGGAGGGACTCACCCGGCTGAGCACGGAAGTTGAACAAAAAGCCAAGGCCCAGGTTGCGGTGGTCACGATCAAGACTCTGGAAGGTGACACGGTGGAAGACTTTGCCAATCACCTTTTCCAGAAGTGGGGTGTGGGGTACATGGGGACGGACCGTGGCGTGATGGTCCTGCTGGCCACGGATGATCACAAATACTGGACCGAGGTCGGCTACGGTCTCGAACCCATTCTTCCTGACGGTAAGGTGGGCGGTTTCGGACGCAGCATGGTTCCGTTGTTGCGCCAGGGCAACTATAACTCCGCCGTCATGCAAATGATGAGCCAGATCGCGGAGGTGATTGCGCAGGACAGCCACGTTTCCCTGGATACCCTGGCCGGATCCCCAGCGACCGCTCCCGCTGAGCCCTATGGTGAGGTGCAGCAATTGCATCTGACCGCCGGTGAGATCATTTTGCTTGTGATTATTTTCATCGTCTTGGCACCCTTGCTATTGAGGTTCCTGGGTCCGTTCTTGTTGTTTTCTCTATTATCCGGAGGCGGAGGCCGCAGCGGTTGGGGTGGAGGCGGGTTTGGCGGAGGCGGCGGAGGCTTCGGGGGGTTTGGTGGAGGTTCATCGGGTGGGGGCGGAGCTGGCGGGGGTTGGTAACAAATCAGCCCACTGCGCGGCTGCCGGCCACAACCCAACCCGTTATGTAGGAGCACCCCTTGTGGGTGCCCTTCGCGAGGACACCCACAAGGGTGCTCCTAAAAGAGGCGGGGCGAGGAGAATTTCGGAACGGAAGAACTCCGGGAGCGGGATCCATGATAAATGAGCAAGATCTGACAGACCTGGTGACCCGATTGAAGAATGGTGCAGGAAGTAATCTGCTGTCCGTAATACTTTACGGTTCCGCGGCGACGGAAGAGTTCCACGAAGGGCATTCCGACTTGAATATCCTCTGCCTCATGCAGAAACTTGGAAGGGACGAATTAAGTAAGTTGCACGGGGCTTCCGCCTGGTGGGTCAAGAAGGGACATCCTGCGCCGCTATACTTCACCCTCAACGAGCTTCAACATTCTGCCGATATTTTTGCCATTGAACTGTTAGACATCAAGACGGCTCACCGGGTCCTTCACGGTGAAGATGTAATGGCCTCGCTCCACGTTCCGATGGATCTTCACCGCCTGCAAGTGGAAAGGGAACTGCGAAACAATACCCTGCGTTTGCGGCAGCACTACGTGAGGCATCCCGCTGACTCCCGGAGGACCCTGGAGCTGATGACCTCATCCATATCCACGTTTGCCGCGCTGTTCCGGCATGCCTTGATTGCCCTTGGCGAGGATCCACCGCCAACCAAGAGAGCTACCATGGACCGCTTGGGATGCGTGTTGGGGTTTGATCCCTCTCCTTTTCACACCATCTTCGAAATTCGTGAAGTGCACAAACGTGAACGGGATGTGGATGTCCAGGCAACATTCGACGCATACCTGGACAGGGTCTCCAAGGTTGCGGAAGAAGTGGACCGCCGGCTGGCAGTTCCACCGGCAAAAGGATAATAGAAGGAAGGGTATCAGACCTGTTTTGTAGGTCCGCAACTTTTCCTTGCCCATAGGGGACGAGCCGCGGACCTGCAAAACAGGCGCTACACCTGCTATCAATACGCTGTCCCCGGAACTTAGAGGAGGAAGGTCATGAAGGTACTGCTGGCAGTGGTGGGAGCCGTGGTGGCATTACTGCTGTTGATTGCCATCGCCGTGGGAGGATCTTACGTCAGCAGCAAAAACGAAATGGTCCGCAAGAATGAAGCCATCAAACAAGCATGGTCACAGGTGGATGTGGTGCTCGAGCGGCGCGCTGACCTGATTCCGAACCTTGTGGCAACCGTGAAAGGTTATGCGCAGCAGGAGCAGAAAGTGTTCGGCGACATCGCCAATGCTCGCGCCGGCTTATTGAATGCACGGACACCTGCCGACAAGATCGCCGCGAATGGCCAATTGGATGGCGCCCTGGGCAGGCTGCTGGCCATCGTCGAGAACTATCCTAATCTCAAATCCGATCAGAACTTCCTGGCCTTGCAGGACGAGCTTGCCGGGACCGAAAACCGCATCGCCGTCGAACGCCGCCGGTATAACGAGGCCATTCAGGATTACAACACCTTTATCGGCCTTTTCCCCAATAGCATTTTTGCCGGGTGGGCCGGGTTCCAACGGAATAATGACTACTTTGCTGTATCTGAGGGGGCGCGGCAGGCTCCCAAGGTGGATTTCAGCACGCCTAAGCAGTGACGGTATCGGGGAGCGCCTGGACGAAAGTGATTCTCTTCAAGTTTCCAGCTTGAATTTCGTCGACGCCAGGCCGTAAAGCCGACGCCAAACCAGGCGATTCAGGGTGACCACCATCGCCGCCATGCAGAGGGTTGCCCCCAGCAGCACGCGAAAATTTCCCGTGTCGGTGGCTTGGCTGATCACTGCCCCCAACCCTACGGTGGACAGTGTTTTCCCTTGAAAATGGAAATACTCGGCAACAATGCTCGCGTTCCAGGCGCCCCCCGATGCGGTGATGAACCCCGTGATCAGGTAAGGGAAAATTGCCGGCAGGATTAATATCCGCCAGCGCTCAAAACTTCCCAACCGGAACACGCCGCACACCTCTTTCAAATCCGTGGGAATGGCGCTGGCGCCGGCAATGACATTGAATAGGATGTACCATTGCGTGCCGAGAAGCAGCAGGACCATGGAGCCAATCCCCATCCCGCCGCCAATCCGAATCAGCATCAGTAGGACGACCGGGAATAACGCCGTGGCGGGCACGGAGGCGGCAATTTGCGCGAGGGGCTGCACGAGGGCGGAAAGCCTCGGTCGCAATCCTACATAGACCCCCACCGGGATTGTCCAAAGCCCGGCCAGCACCAGAGTCACTTCCACGCGCAAGAATGTTGCCCCGGCTCCCCGAACGATTCCCCACACCTCCGCGCTCGAGAGCGCCACAAGCATCTGGCCCATGCGGATCGCCGCATAGGTAACGGCTACCAGTCCGGCAAGCATGAGCGCACGCCACATCCATGGCATAAATCGACTCATTCGTACGTCCTCATGCGGCGTCGCGCGGGCTCTGGCGAAATAGAGGTTCAACGCCTCGCGCGCTGGCCTGATGGTCACGCGCGCGGCCAGCGGGATGATCTTCGAGCGGCGCAAGAGATCCAGGATGGGTGAGCGCGTAGGTTCGGCTGCTTCAACCTGCTCGAACTTGAATTTTTCCGCCCAGGCGATAACCGGACGCCAAACCACCTGATCGATCAGCACGATGATCGCCACCATGACCCCCAAGCCCCAAACGATGGAGCGGGTATCGCCCGCGTTGGCCGCCGTTTGGAGGAAGGAGCCCAGGCCGGGAAGCCGCAGGTCGCGACTCCCCAACACGAACATTTCGCACGCCATCAGGAAAAACCAGGCGCCCGCCACCGACATGATGGAATTCCAAATGAGCCCGATGGCCGCATAGGGAAGTTCCATTTGCCAAAGCCGCTGCCACCAACTCAAGCGGTAAATCTCCGCGGCTTCGTGCATTTCGCGGGGAATACTCTTCAAGGAAGAGTAGAAACTGAAGGTCATGTTCCAGACTTGCCCCGTCAGGATCAGCACGATGCACCCCAACTCCGCTCCCAATTGGCTGTGAGGAAACAATGCGATCATCGCCAGCATGACGGGAGGGAGGAAGCTGAGGACGGGAATGGATTGCAGGATATCCAGGAGCGGAACCATGAATCGCTCCGCTTTGGCGTTGTACGCGGCCACATATCCGTACACCAACGTGAAAGCCAGGCTGAGAAAATACGCAATCGCGATCCGCACCACCGAGAAAAAGGCATACTTCGGCAAGGCGCCGGGGTAGAGCTGAATTTCCGCCTGGGTATTGACGGGGCCGATTCCATAGCGCGCAAAGGTGAGCAAGCCGTAGAAGAGCGCGCAGACCCGCAATCAGGATGGGCAGGTCTCGCAAAAGGGAGGGAGACCCCGGCGGGAAACACTCCCCACGGTGGAACTCCGGAAGAGGATTTAGACGGTGGTGGCATTATTCCTGGTGCAGCAGATCCCGCTGGGAATCTCCCCGTGTGTTCAAGCCGGTGCAAAAACAGCTTGTCGCTCTCCGAATCGTAAGAGAAGATCTCGCCGTATCGGCCCCAGTGCAAAGCGGTTTCGATCTGCCGCTGCGTCTCATCTTCGGAAAAATGCTCGTCCAGGATGTCCCGGAAGAACTCCAAAGGCATCGCGCCGTCGGACTTGCTGGCAAGGCTGTTTCTGATCTGCTGAAGAAGCGTGGCATGGGCGAGGGCGGCTTCGCGGAAGAGGGCCTTGCGCGTGGGGATATCCGCGCTCGACGAACTCACGCCCCTTGTCCGTGATTTCCACATCACCTTTTTCCGTCCGCGCAAAATCCAGCAAGGTTGCGGCTTCGATGATGGGCAGCAGGTCATTCACTTCCCACGACAGTTCGTCCGCGATGTGATACAAGTCGTCCTTCCCGCCACGATCATTAAGCAGTTCGAGCATCCCCGCGATGCCGCCCGGCCTGGCGTGGGGCAACATCGGGTAGGGAACTTTCGCCGCTCGCGCCGGGGCGGAGGGCGGCGCCGGCTCGAGTTCGGGCTGGGTCATCAACTTGTAAATGTAATCGACGTAGACCAGGAATTCGGCGGAGTTGCGGTCCCGCGGTTGTTTCAGGGGAATGCGGAAGTCCGCGCGGATGCGGGCGGGATTCCGTCCCAGCACCAGGATGCGGTCCGCCAGCAGCGCCGCTTCTTCGATGTTGTGCGTGACCAGGAAAATACTCCGCGTCGGGATTTTTTTCCCCAGCCACAACTCCATCAGTTCGCCGCGCAGATTTTCCGCGGTCAGAACGTCGAGAGCGGAAAAGGGCTCGTCCATAAAGAGAATCTCCGGCTCCAGGGCCAGGGCCCGCGCAATGCCCACGCGCTGCTTCATGCCTCCGGAGAGTTCCTTGGGATACGCCGACTCAAACCCTTGCAGTCCCACCGCGTGGAGGGCGCGCAGGGCGCGATGATGGCGCTCGAAATGTTCCATGCCGCGCGCCAGCAGCGGAGTTTCCACATTGTCCAGAACCGTGAGCCACGGAAAGAGGGCGAAACTTTGAAACACAATCGCCAGGTTGGGGGCGCAATCGTGCAGCGGCCTGCCGTGCCACAGGACGATGCCCTTGGTGGGTTGGATCAAACCCGTGAGGATTCGTAAGAGGGTGGATTTCCCCGAGCCGGAAGGACCCAGAAGAGCGGTGATGGCATTGGGCTCAAGGGATAAATCCGTGGGTGCGATCACTTGGATCTGGCGGCCGTCGGGCTGGAGGAAGGACTTCTCAACCTGCACGGCCTCGGCGATGGGCTCGACCGTCGGGATCGGCTTGGAAATTGCGCCCGCGGCCTCCGCGGCCGCGCCCTCCCCCCCTTGCGCCGTGGGGGAATACTCGCCCGAAAGTTCGTCCATCAGGCGTTGCCAGGCTTCCTCCGGCAGTTCATCGAAGAACATTAGCCGCTCGTCAGGCTGCATCTTGTCGATGATCGCGCGCAAACTTTCTATCGTCCGCGTGTGCAGGAGGACGTACGAGTGGTAGTAGGGAAAGTGGCTCACCAAAGCCGCGGCGAAATCATCCGGCATGATGCGGAAGAGAACCCGCTGCTCTTCAAACGGGATGCCCATGATCACATCCGCGGCGATTGCGGGATCGAGTTGTTGCAGCAACGCGACTGCGTGGTCCCAGTGTCCCTGTGACAGCGCGTCGCGCACTTTATCCGCGCCCGGCGGGTTCATCGAAGGCACCTCATGGAGAATCGAGAGTCATCCATTGGGAAGACTCGCCAGTGTACACCCGCCGGGGTAATCGCTGATACCTCGTTAATGTGAAAAATGGGCGGAGCGATCGATCATAATCAGAAAGATCCCGCCTTGCCAGTGCTGAATAGGTATTCGAAAAGAACCGATGAGCGCTGTCATTCTCAGCCTGCATTTGGGGCGAAGAACCTCGCGGAATTTGCTTCTTTTCACCGACCGCCGCGAACTGCCGGGGTCCTTCGCTGGGCAGGAGGACAGCGGCGGACGTTGTTTTCGCAACCTGTGAAGTCCCGTCTTCCCCGACCTGCGGTGTGAATTCCGGCTTAATCCCGTACTCATCGCTTGCTCTTCTACAGCTATATCGCAGTGTGATATAATGGCGACGGGGTTTTCGGGAATCGTAGCAGGCCATGAGTATTTCGGAACCTTTTATTCGAAGGCCGATCGCCACAACCCTTCTCACCCTCGCGATTGCCCTCGCGGGTGTAGTGGCTTTCCGTCTCCTCCCCGTGTCACCCTTACCTCAGGTGGACTTCCCCACCATCAACGTGTCGGCGTCATTGCCGGGGGCAAGCCCTGAGACCATGGCTTCGGCCGTGGCGACGCCGCTCGAGCGTCAATTCTCGCGCATCGCGTCCGTCAGCGAAATGACCTCTTCGAGTACCCTCGGTTCCACCCGCATTACTTTGCAATTCGATTTGAACCGCGACATCAACGCCGCCTCCCGTGATGTCGAGGCGGCTATCAATGCCGCCCGCAGCTACCTGCCCACCAATCTTCCCTCCAATCCTACCTACTGGAAATCCAATCCGGCGGATGCTCCCATCTTTATGCTCACCCTGACTTCGCCGGTGCTGACGAAGGGGCAAATGTACGATGCTGCTTCCTCCATCCTTTCGCAGAAGCTTTCGCAGGTGAGCGGTGTGGGTCAAGTCGTGGTAGGAGGAAGTTCGTTGCCGGCGGTGCGCATTGAGCTTGACCCGACGGTTCTGAACAGATACGGGATTGGACTCGAAGATGTCCGGTCGGTTTTGTCCAACGCGAATGCCAACGTCCCCAAAGGCGCGTTATCTGACGGTGCCCGTATGTGGGAAGTGGGCGCCAACGACCAATTATTTAAGGCCATCGACTACCGCCCGTTGATTGTTGCCTATCGCAATGGATCGGCAGTGCGCATTTCCGACGTGGGAAGAGTGATAGACTCCGTCGAAGACCTTCGCAACGCTGGTTATGCCAATGGCAAACCCTCCGTGCTGGTCATCGTCTGGCGCCAGCCTAACGCCAACATCATCGACACGGTGGATCGCATCCGCGCGCTCCTTCCTTATTTGCGGGCCGTCATTCCCCAATCCATTAAGCTGGGAGTGGCGATGGACCGCACGGTCACCATCCGCGCTTCCGTGCGCAATGTGGGAGAAACGCTGATCATCTCGGTGATTCTGGTCATCCTGGTAGTTTTCCTCTTCCTCCGAAACCCGCGGACGACGATGATTCCTAGCGTCGCCGTTCCTATTTCATTAATCGGCACCCTCGGGGTTATGTACCTTTTGGGGTTCAGCCTGGATGATCTGTCCCTCATGGCGCTTACCATCTCCACCGGATTTGTCGTCGATGACGCCATCGTGGTGATCGAAAACATCACGCGATACCTGGAACAGGGCATGCATCCCTTCGACGCCGCTTTAAAGGGGGCGAAGGAAATCAGTTTTACGGTCTTATCGATCAGCATTTCGCTAATCGCGGTTTTTATCCCCTTGCTGTTGATGGGAGGGATCGTCGGCCGCCTGTTCCGAGAATTCGCCGTAACCCTCTCCATTGCCATCCTCATTTCCATGGTGGTTTCCCTTACCGCAACGCCCACCATGTGCGCGCACCTCATCCGTCCTCACGAGTCGCATGGCCGGCTTTACCAGGCGAGTGAGCGCGCCTTCCAGTGGGTTATAAATGCTTATGGAAGATCGCTGTCGGTGGTCCTCCGTTATTCCGCGGTCACGCTGGGAGTGTTGTTGGCCACGATTGCCCTTACCATTTATCTGTATATCCGTGTGCCCAAGGGGTTCTTTCCGCAGCAAGACACCGGAAGAATCGTCGGCGCTATTCAAGCCGACCAAGACACCTCGTTTCAGGCCATGAATAAGACGCTGTTGCAGATGGTCAATATCGTCAACTCCGACCCGGCGGTCGACAATGTCAATGGGTACGTTGGCGGGGGAACCATGGATACCGGCCGAATGTACATTGCGCTCAAGCCCCTCGATGAGCGAAAAATCGACGCTGACTTGGTCATTGCCCGCTTGCGGCCAAAGCTATCCCGAATTCCCGGGGCATCGCTCTATATGCAGTCCGCGCAGGACGTACACGTGGGCGGACGGCAGAGCAACGCCCAGTATGAATACACCATGGTCAGCGACAACCTCCGGGACCTTACGAGATTTGGACCCCGGATGCTCCAGGAACTGCGAACCGTCCCTCTGATTGCCGATGTGAGCAGCGACCAGCAGGACCGCGGGTTGGAAGCCATGGTGCAATACGATCGCGACACCGCCGCGCGCTTCGGAATTTCGTCCCAATTGATTGATAATACCCTTTACGATGCCTTCGGCCAACGCCAGGTATCCACCATGTACACCGGCTTGAATCAGTATCATGTAGTCATGGAGGCCGCCCCCGAATTCTGGCAACACCCCCAGTTCTTGGATGATATGTACGTGAAATCGCCGGAAGGAGAGGAGGTTCCCTTGAGCGCCATTGCCCAGCACGCTCCTGAGACCGCACCGCTGGCGGTGAATCACCAAGGCCTATTCCCAGCGGTCACGATTTCCTTCAACCTGCGGGCGGGAGTGCCGCTGAGTGACGCCGTGGACGCGATTGACGCGGCGTCAGCCCGTATCCGTCTTCCCTCTTCGATCACGACAGGCTTTGCCGGCACCGCCCAAGCCTATCAGCAGTCCCTCGGCACCGAACCCCTGCTCATTGCCACTGCGCTCTTCTCGGTCTATATCGTTCTCGGCATGCTTTATGAGAGCTATATCCATCCAGTTACGATTCTTTCCACCTTGCCCTCCGCCGGCGTGGGTGCGCTGCTGGCCTTGATGATCACGCACACGGAGCTCTCCGTGATCGCCATTATCGGTATCATTCTGCTTATTGGAATTGTTAAAAAGAACGCCATCATGATGGTGGACTTCGCCCTTGCCGCCGAGCGGAATGAACGTAAGAATTCGCGGGATTCCATTTATGAGGCGTGCTTGTTGCGCTTCCGCCCCATCTTGATGACGACGATGGCTGCCATCCTGGGTGCTGTTCCTCTGGCGGTGGGCACGGGAACAGGATCGGAGTTTCTCCGCCCCCTCGGAATCGCCATTATCGGGGGGTTGGTCGTGAGCCAGTTGCTGACCCTCTACACCACACCTGTCGTTTACCTCTACTTTGACCGGCTTTATAATTGGTGGCGGCGCCGCATGCACGCCAGAAGCGGCGCACCGGCCGCATTCTTTATCCCGGAAGGTTAACACCTGCCTCAAAGCGCGCGCAGCCACGCAAGCATGGCGTCGGCCTTGGAGGCGGGCACTCCCTCTGCCCAAACACACTCGTCCCCCATGCGCAGCAGCAGGGTCACGCCATTTGCGGCGGATCCAATGAACACATCCGTGCCTGAGCGCTGGTCGGCGGAGAGTTCCGGATACTTGTGGGCCAGAATCGTGTGGTAGTCACGGAAAAACGCCAGGGAAGTTTCCGGACTCGTCCAGCGCGTCCGCGCCACCAGCGCGTAGTCACTCTCACCGGAACGCTCGTAGAGCAGATACCGGTCTGCGAGCCATGCGGGGCCGAGTGTTTTGGCTTCGTCCTCGGAAATGAGTTGCCCGAGGAGCGAGTAATAGCCGAGTTCGCCCATGGTGTTTTCCCTCAGGAACCGGAGGCCTGCCACACCCTCCAGCGCCGGCGGGCGCTCCAGCGCAATCTGGGGAAGCGACCTGATGATTGAAATAAGCCTGGGGGTCAAAGATTTGCTTGGTGGCCTCGGGTGGATGGTCGAACAACACATTGAGGTCTTTCCATCCGCCTGCTTGCAGGCCGGCTTGGATGAAGCCCACGCCTTGCACGTAGGGAAAGAGAGCCTGGATGCGGAAAAAGTAGGGCGCACTCGAAAACGCGGGAAACTCCTCGAACTGCTGGGGAATCATCGCTTCGATAAGCGGAGCAAGGGAAGGCAATTGCCCCAGTTCCATCCCCCCGGCCGATTGTTGAATCATGGCGGCCGTGGCATATCCCTCCACAACGGCCTGCCGCGCGCTCGTGGCATCGTCATCGTCGCGGGCGCCGTGGAGAAGCTTTCCAGGTCCCAGCTTTGATCCTGCAGCGCGTGGGTGAGTTCGTGAGAAAGCACCATGGTCTGCGTTTCCGCCGGAACCCAGTCCGCGATGAACATGGTCTTGCGCTTGGGGTCATAGAAGCCCGCGGCCTGTTCCGTGTAGAAGCTGACCAGAAACTTCTCCAGGTTGAAGTCCCGCGACACCAGGCCCAAGGCGCGCACCAGGGCTTCCTGCGCGTGGATTTCCGCCGGCGTCATCTCTTCGTGCAGGTTCTCGGTCAGGTATTTTTCGATTTCCGGCCGGCTGATGACCTGCTTCTTGAGGGGCGCCTTGATGGGCAGGCCCGTAATCTGGCTCATCTGCTGAAGAACTTCGTCGGCCTGCGAAAGGAGGTCCTGGGCCCCTGGTTGCTGGGCGAGGGCCGTCGTCGCGGACAAAAGCAGCAAGCTGAGCGAGATCATCCAGAGGAGAGGTGAGTACTCCGTACCGTAAGACCGGCTTGAAGGGTTTCATCGTTTTAAACGCCCCTATGCGAAACGGGGCATGTCGCCGAACCTGTAACCGTGAACCGTTTGACCCGCTCCTCTCACGAGACTATCATAAAATCTGCGCGAGCAAGCCGGGTGATCGCTGCCTCGCCTTAGCGCCCCGCTTTCCGGGGCTGGCAGGGGCGGGGGAGAGGAAAGTCCGAACTCCGCAGGGCAGTGTGCTCGCTAACGGCGAGGGCCAGAGGGGGATGTCCGGCACGTCGGACCGTACGCCTCCGGTACGGAAAGTGCCACAGAAAATATACCGCCGCGCCGGCGCCTTCGGGCGGAGCGGCGCGGTAAGGGTGAAAAGGTGCGGTCCCGGTTCGCCGGGAATTAAAGTAAGAGCGCACCGCCCCAGTGGTGACACTGGGGGCATGGTAAACCCCACACGGAGCAAGACCAAATAGGAGGGGAGGGGCGGCCCGTCCCGCTACAACCCTCGGGTAGGTCGCTGGACCCCGCGAGCAATCGTGGGGCTAGAGGAATGATCGCCACCCCGCCTTGTCGGGGAACAGAATTCGGCTTACAGGCTTGCTCGCGCTATTTCAATAAGTTAGTGGATAATTTCCTTGGATTGTGACGTATTTGTGACGGTAAAACCGTCCCCCTCTGAATCTAGGCCAAGCTTCCCGCTTTCGAGTCCGGCATCGGATTCGAGTATGTGACGAACGCGCTCCCGAAGCTCCCGGACGAACGGGGTGTAGTGCCGCTCTATCGTTTCGATGGTATCCCCAAGCATTTTTGCCACGTCATATGGGCTTGCCCCACGCGCCAGCATGTCAACGGCAAGGGTGTCACGGAATCTATGCGGGTGAGCATTGGGCACGTTGGCTCGCTTCCCCAGGGCGAGCATTCGCTCATAGAGCCTTGGCCGGGTAAGCGGGGTGCCAGTGAACGGATTCAGCAAAACGCGGTCATTGGGTTGAGGGTTTCGCCGGTCCCGGTCCGCTTCTAGAGCGAAAAACAATTCGCCGTGAAGGGGTAGGATGACTTTCTTGCGCCGCTTGAGCGTCACCCGTTCGATTTCCTTTCGGTCAAAGTGGACTTCCCCCCAAGACAGAGTAACAACGTCGCCACCGCGTAACCCTGTCCATCGCAGAACGAGAAACACCAGCAAGTCATCTTTGGCATGGCTGCGCAAGCGCGATAATTCCTCCGCCGTGAACGGCTCAGCCCCGCGCCGTGGATTCTCTCCCGGTCTGCCTTCCATGCGCACAGGATTTTTGAGAATCCATTCGTTTTCCACCGCAAACGAGAAAATTCGATGCAAGATGGCAGCATCCAACACAAGCCCGGTCCCCCCACGTGAATGCTTCTTCTGGTTTATTCGGTCTATTTTCCATACCTTAAAACTCTCTGTCAGTGGCTTCGTGATGTCTTGCAACTCAGAGATTTTCCGCTCTTGCAGGAACTCCCCGAATTCGCGGACTGTCACCTTGTAGCGTGCCGCCGTCGATTCCCGAAGCTTGTCTATCTTCACCCGTTGGGCCATGTGTGCTTCAAACGCTTCCCGTAAGCCATCCCACGTGGGGAATTCACGCGCCTTCACGCCGGTAAAGTCCGCGAACCGCGAATAGGTGCGGGTGGGCAAGGCGGACTTGAGTTCCGGCCACTGAGTAGAGTCGGCACCCTCGGAAAGCGCGGTTTCGAGCCGATGAGTCAAACGGTGGGCAGCGTCTTTGTTGCGCGTCCCCAATGGCCCGCGAATCCGGGTTGCGCCCGTGAGAAAATCCACGTGGAAAGCCCGTCCGCGTTTTCGGATGGTGAACATATCAGCGTCTCCCTCACAGGTCGCGCCAAAAAATCAGCGAAGCCTTTTGGTATGATGCTTCTCGATTTCGATCACCGCCTTGAGCTCTACCGTTTTTTTACCACGCTTTCCACGGGGCGCAAAGTCTAACACTGGTAGGTTAACTGAGCGTAGGCGGTTATACACGGTCCCCCGCGAACATCGCCAACGTTGAGCAAGCTCTTCGATGGAAAAGTAATCCCCTGGACCGGTAGGCGCGTCCCGGTTCGCGGGCCTGTCCTGTCGCCCCTTCGAGGTACTTTGTTCCCCATTCGCCAATTCCCTTATAAAGCGAAGCTTAGCTTCTCGGATTACCTCTCCGCAAAGCCTGCGCTCGCCTACCGTACCGGATTCAGGGTGGTCCCGCATTCTTTCTAAGAGGTGCTCATGGTGCTTGGGGATGGTCATTGGGACTTTTTTTATCAACTGAAAGAACGCCACAATGTGGTTCACAAGGGGGTCTTCATCGAGAATCATCGCTTTCGCACCTCAGATAGTACAAGGCCTTCGGTTTTCGCCCCACAACGCTTCTGCGTGGCTGCAAGCGCGATGGCGGGGTATTGTACGGCGGGTGTCGTCAGTGCGCCCCGATACCCCAAACAAGCAAGACGACAATCGCAGCACCAAGGAAGAAACCCAACACCACAACCGCAAAATCTTTTCCTGCGTTTCCGTGGACAGCAGATGATGAATGGACGCCGCTGTGCCAACCTTCGCGATTAGTGTAGAACAAGCCCGTTCCGGGGATTCCTACCGTCTGCCGAACGCCCGACCTGCCCACCGTCACGTGTGCGCCACGCACGCCAAGGCTTACACTTGGGCCACTGCCTGAAAGGTTCAAGGATATGCCCGGAGCCAATCGCACTCGCCGAAACAAACGAACATAACCCATGCTATCCCCCAGTGTTTCAGGATTGCTTTCGCTCACAGGCCACGATGCGCCCAATAGTGCGGGTGGACACGCCCAAGACTTCGGCACACTCCCCTTGACTCTTGCCCTCCGCTAGTAGTCCATGCAACCTTGCCAGCGCCTTCCCGTCTATTTTGGTAGGGCGGCCCCCCTGCTTGCCCCACTCCGCAATTTGTCGCTTGCTGAAACGCTCAGCACGGGTCTTGCCCCCTTTACGTCCCATCTTGGAAGCCGTCCATTCTTGCGCCATGCGCGAAGCCTACTCTCCAAAACGAGTCATGTCAAGACAAAAGTTTACGTCAACTACCGTCTGATAACAGGTATTATGTTAACCTATATACAAAAGTAAACAAAACAGTTATAGCTCCGTGTGTGGCACCGTGCTTGCGTCTCGCGAGGGCAATTCCGTTGCCGAATTGGACCAAAGTGAAGTTTTTTCGGCCTGTAACTTATTGGTTTCGCGGGCAATAAAATTTCGTGCAGGGGCCGAAGTTCGCAGTTTGGGGCATTACTAAACAAGGGCAAACCTGAGATCGTACGTTCTATGGCATTCTTGCGCCACTGGCGGGCCTTTTAGGATTTCGTGCCGTTCTACTTCGGGCGGATTGGCCAAACTGCCTAGAAGTCTTGCCACGGAAGCCACGGTGTTATTAGTCGCCAATTTCTATCCCGCGTCGTAAAACTGCCGCTTAACTAGAGGCCAGCTTCCCGCGCATCGAACATGCAGACCGGGCCGTGCTATTCGCATGTTGCAGCATTGTATGTTGCCCCAAGGCTGCACCCGATTAATCAATAGGCTTTCGATGTCGGCAAGCAATTCCTGCGTAAGGCGACGCCCCAATTCCAGTTCAATTGCTCCGAAAATTGCAGCGTGCTTGAAAATATTGCGCTCTCTTTCAAGGTCGCTCCAGAAAGCCTCTTTGCCGGACCGGCTCCACCTTTGGCGAACAGTAGTGCCGTCAACTTTGCCGATGTATAGGACTTCATTTTTGGGGCCGATGTAAGCGTAAAGACCACAGTCGGCAAACCAGAGAGGGTGCATTCCCTCATTGTCGAGTGCACTCCACCGTACCGTTACATACACTTTCGCTTCTCACTTTATCGGCCATAGGGGGTGGCCGCGTCAAAATCCGCCATCAACACAAGTCCGCGTAGGCGGCCACGTTTCTTCAATACCTCTACCTCAATGGCCTTCCGAGGAAGTACCCGAATAGGGTTCCCATTAACGCCGCAACTGTTGCGTCAAGTTTTCCGTGCCATGCCAGGAGCGCAGCCACAACAATCGTGGTACCGAAAACCGCAGATTGAAGACGCAGCCACAGCCTTTGTATCCTGTGATTGTACTCAGAGTCGCGCTTGTGCGATTCTGCCGAGCTTTCAATTGTAGCCTTCTTGATGTCCTCGATGATGGACAAAATGCGGCTGGCTAGTTCGTGGCCCTCCTTGCTCTGGAGGTACTCAAGCAATGGTGGGTAGGGTACTTCCTCGAATTCCTCTTGGTCCTCGGATACCTCGGGAGTTTCTTCGGGTTTTCTTTCTCTCCCCTCTGGATTTTCCTCTTGGGTCATTGAACACTCCTTACGTTACTCAATCGGCCACTTGGGGATGGCGGCGTCAATCTCCGCCATGAGGCGGATGGTTTCGCCCAGGGCCGTGACAACCTTCCGGTAGTGCTCCAGATCGTCATAGGTCAAGGTCCGGCCCCGGCGGTCTTTGAGCCACTTTTCGCAAACCTGATACCCGCCGATGTGGAAATTCCAGACTTCCGGCGGGACACCTTCAAGGTATTGGCCCTTGGCTCCGCTCTGCGGTTCGGGCTTGCTGATATAGATGCGGCCCGCTGTCAGTGGCTTGCCCGCGCCGGGCTCCGGCTCTCCCGGTGCGAGATACTTCGGGAAACCCTTCTCGACAATGTTCGGGCCGGTGACAGGATAGCGGGCAATCGGCCTGCCGAGTTTCGGAGATTCGAGCAAGTGCAAGGCGACAAGCTCCGCGCCCAGGCCACAGAGCGTGCGGAATTGTTTCACGTCGGAAGTGAGCGGTACGCGGGGGAAATCGCTCTTGAGAAATTCCGCGTAGCGGGTGCGGTACATGGGAGAGTGAAAAACCGCGTAAATGTAATTGAAAACGTCTTCCGGTCCGAAGGTCTTTTTCAAATCGCCTTTGCCGTCCGAGACAAACGAAAGCCCAAGCCGACCTTCGAAGTTTGAAACGAACTCTCGGCTGAGGTTGGGTCTGCGTCCGCTTCGACCGAAGGGCCAATTCGAGGTCTGGACATCGAAGCTTCCTTGTACCTTATGGTTTGGGTGCTCCGACGGGTAAAGGTAGAGAGGAAAGAGATAGCTGTATTCCTTTGTTTGAAGCGAGATGGTGTTTCCGTCGATAATCTGGCGAGTCGCTAACACATGCTGGAACGATTGCTGTGAGAGTTGGCGAGTAGTAATTATCCCCAAGTTCTCTTTGGTCATGTGGCTCATAACGTCGAAGCGAGGGTAAGCCACAAATCCTTTTGAGACATCGTCGAGTATTGTCCATCGACTGTCAAAGGGCCGATATAGGCAGGAAGCAAACGCACGCGGCTTTGAGCCAAGACTCTCCGCATGTTTTGCTGCCCACTCCGTTTTCCAATCGCGCCCGTCCGGCGGAAGCTCGTACTTGGAGGAAAGTTCGCTCGGGCTCATGCTGGCGAAATCTTCTATTATGTGCTTCAGATTGGACTTGGTTTCGGAGACAGCCACCTTGTCCCGTTTCGTCTGAAAGCCGCTTGAGTAAATGGGGAAGACTCCCGTCGTGGAACATGCGTTCAGGTATTCGGAGGGAACACCAGTCCCCGGAGCATCATGGAATTGCGAAGGGACGAAAAAGAAATTCGGAGCACACGGGTTAAGCGCCGTCCATTCGCCGCACGCCACGTCTGTTTCGAGGAGTCGCTGATATTTTGTTTCTCGGAGCCCCCAAAGGTCTCCGTGGAACACCTTTGCCGGGCCAGCCCGGCCCGGCACCTTGACGAACACCCCGAGAGCCACACCCTGCTGAATGTCGAACACGTTTTCGTCTTTTGAGCCGTCAGGGCATTTTTCCTTCTTCATACTACTGCCATGCAAATCCAAGATGTAGATCTCACTGAAGGTGTCCAATAATGAGTGGCGCATCACACGCCGGGTGATTCCGTCAAGATAGCTGTTGTTGGTAATGAAGGCGAGAACGCCTTGGCCTGTTCGCTCGATGCGCCACTCGGCCCAGCGCATGAAGCGCATATAGTCGTCTGGATTCCATTTCTTTTCGTCGGTGGGCCTCCACTCTCCTATCAGGTCGGAAATCCACTCCCCGGTATTCATTTGGCCAAAATTCGAATAAGGCGGGTTGCCGATAACTGCGAGAATTGGCAACTCGTTTTTGATCTTTAATGCAGCGTTCGCCTCTTGGGAAATCACGCGCAATGGGCCGAAGAGGGTTTCGGCCTTTCGTTCCGCCTCTTCCAAAGTGTTTGTGAGGTACACACCTAACCGCTCATCCCCGGAAAAGTCGTAAGCCCATTTTTCCCGCTGCGCGGGGGGCATGTCTTGGCCCGCGAGCTGCATTCCCAATTTGAAGTGGGCCACGGCATAGGGAGCCATCAACAATTCAAACCCGAAAATGCGAGGCAACAAATGATTCCGCACATACCCCGACCACATGGCGGCGTTTTCTTGCCGCATGAATTCCGCCCGGATATGGTCAATCACGGTTTAAAGAAAAGTTGCGGTCCCGCACGCGGGGTCAAGAATCAGAACGCGCGGGGAAGTGGCTTTGACTTTCCTCGGCTTTCCGCCGTTCATTTCCTCCCGCTCGTATTCCACCGTGGCCGTGTCTGCAAGTCCGTTCGCGCATCCGAAGCGAGTTTTCAAAAGGTAATCCACCGACCGCACAAGGTAGGACACAACCGGCTCCGGGGTGTAATAGACTCCTCGCGCTTCGCGCAACTTGGGGTCATAGGCCGCCAGGAAGGTCTCGTAAAAATGCACAACCGGGTCTTGCCGGGCGGTGCGCTTGCCGAAGTCTGCGAGCACAGCCGAAATATCGGTATCGGCCAAGAGTTGGGCCAGGTCATCCACGAAACCCACGAAGGGCTCTTCGTCAAGGGCATTGCCGGTGATGGTTTCAAAGAGTTGCCGAAGGAAGGGATTGGTTTTGGGAATTTCCGACGCGGCCCCCAATCGCTTGAAAGAACCCTTTGGCCCATGGTGATTGCAACGGGCCGCAAACAGGCCGTAGGCGAGCGTCTGAGCGAACATATCCGCAAACTGCGGAATGGGCAGATCGGGAATCAGCGCCTTCTCAAAAGCTCCGTGCAAGTCGCGAAGAGTGGCAGACGCCGCCTTCGCATCAAAGGCCGTCACAATCATATCCCGGATGAAATGTGTTAGCCGGGCCATGCGAAGGGCGAGCGTTTTGGGGTCATTTATCGGTTCGGCTTCATGAGCAAGAAAGCCGGTTAGCAGGTCTGCAACGGCTTCGGCACCGTTTTTCTCCGGGGCCAACCTGCCCCCCTTGCCGACGTGAGCGAGTCGGGCCGTCTGCCGGTGCTCCCCGCTAGCGTACCAGCGGAATTGCAAGTAGTCAGTCAAAATCAGATTGGGCAGAGCGGGGAGATACCGCTTCATTTGCTCAGACTTCTCGACTTCATCAAGGTCCTTGCCTACGTCCTTGGCCTCAAGATGGCCAATGGTGACGGGGCCGTGAGCTCGCTTCTCCGTAACCGCGAAGTCCGGGGCTCCGCATTCAACGCGTTTCGGCTCGTTTGTGGCGGTGATCTTCGGAGCGAGACAATGAAGAAGGGATTTCAGCGCCGGGCGGTGGGTGTGCTCTGTAGCATTGCCAGCCTGTAGCTCTCGCTCGATTTGTCGGCGGTAAACTTCAATCGGGCTTGCTGTCATGAAGGGCAACCGGGGTTCATGGGGTTTTTACGCCAAGATAGTTACCACAAGGGAAACCGGGGGGCAACACCTAATGTTCTAGGTGGGGCCGGTCCGGTTTGCGCGTCTGGTAACCAAATCGGCACAAAAGGTGACAACGGTTAGGGGGTATCTGAAAGCGGGGGCCGCCGAACGCCAAAAGACTTTTCCCCTTCACGTGTCCCTTGTTGTGCAAGATTCCAATTTGGCGGGTGTGGGTGCGCGATTAGCACGCCGGTCTACAGAGTGGACTCGCCGCAAGGAAAGCCTTCCTACCCCCCTTTGTGTCCGCGAATGACAGGGCCAGCCAAAGTCATGATTCCCCCCATACCCCTTCCCTAATAACGTCCACGTGTGCGCTCGATTATGCGAACGGTCTACAAAACAGTTCGGCTGCAAAAAACGACCCCCTATCCCCTCCCGAACCTGCTATGCCGCTCAGGCCGCAACATAGGAGCGGTACATGCAGTCGCGGCACCGCACCGAGCCCTCGCCGTTAGTCTCAAGCGTTTCTTTCTTCCCGCACATTGGGCATCCTTTCGCCATAAACTCCCGCACCTTGGCGTCCCGTTGCTCCCTCTCTTGCCGCACGGAGTAACTGCCGTACTCAGCGGAGAAGACTGCCAGTGGCCACACGATGCCCTCCATGCCCTGTGTGCGTCCAAGCCATCGCTTGAATGAGGCGATCATGTCGGCTTCACCATCACTGCTCGCCAATTCTGCAATGTTCGCACGTTGCCCTCTGTTGGAGCCGAGGTGTTTCCCAGTCTTTTCCCGAAAGATAAAAGCCAACCGGCCAACCAAGTCACCGGTTGTAGTTGGTTGGTTGGTTTTTGTTTCACTCACTGTAGAGTCTTGTGTTGTCTTAATTAGATTGCCGGTTTGCTTCCCAGTCTGGGAACCGGACGGCGGGTCTTTGGGCAGAATCTTGCCCACGTCCGTTGAGAGAGACGCAGAATTCTTCCGAAGCCATTTCTTCGACTTTAAGACTCGAACGGTGAAACCGTAGGACGCTCGCGTGGCCTTAATGTACCCGCCGCCTGCGAGCCGGTTTCGCCAAGTGCAGACAGTTCGCTTGCTGCACTGCAAGTCTCGCGCAATCTCGGAATCACGAATCGGCTTACCCCCAAGAACGCGCCCGATTTTTCCGCCGTCGCCCCCGTCTTCTTCCCGAGTTGTCTTGTCGATATACCAGAGGAAAAGCCATAGCGCATCTTTGATCTTCTTCCGATGCTCAAAAATCCCGTTGCTCACGGGAAACCAATAATTCCGCTTTTCTCTAAACCCATTGGGTTCCGTTTTCGCTTCCAATCCTTCCCCCTTGGCTCTGTCGAAATAGTCGTGTCGCTAGATTTGGCTTGTCATGCGCGACCCACCGTAGCACCTTGGCAGGAAGGCCGTCAAGAGGGAGAGGTGCCGGGTAGTGTGATATTCTTGCGTTGCTAGGCGGCAAGGATTACCCATTCGCCTAATCCAATGTTTTCCACTTGCATAATCTCTTCATCCTCTGTGTTGAGCTGATAGCAACCCGCCGGTATGTTCCTTCCATCGATGCGTCGGATGGTGCCACAATTAGTCGCATGTGCAGGGACTCGTGGGAATCCAGGCTTCTCCACTGTGGTGGTAAAAATGTGAATGTCGTATTTGACTTGGAATTCATTTGGCGGGTCGATTGAGACAAGCCGACCTTTTCCCCTGAGAACTTCATGCCCCGGTTCGCTCATAACGAGTCACCTCCAGTAATGTTCTAAAAGTGTGTTGGTAAGGGACACAACTGCACTATAGCCATGTTCATCGCTGGCGCGCTGAAAGCCTTAGGTAGGTCTCTGTGGCTTTGGTGAATGCCTGGATCATCTGTTTGTGTTCCCAAGACGAAGCGATGCCCCTCAGCGTTTCATAGTCCTCAAGCGCCTTTCGCGCTTCCAGCATTCGGAGCTTTGCAGTCTCTATATCATGAGGGGTGGCCATTATCGGCCTGCTTTTTTCTTCAGCACTGACGGGTGCGATCCTTCGCGCGCTGGAGTGCCGCCGAAGCTAGCGAGCGTTACCCTTGCCCTAGCCAATTAAGCAATCTTTCCACATTCTATGCCAGTAGTGGGCTAGATTGCTGTGGTGGCGCTCTATGAGAGCCGATAAAGTATGAAAATATGAAGGACAGCAGTCATTAAGCGTCGCTACCCAAGGCTAAACTAACCCACTACTGTTAGCCGTGGCCATTAGACGAAGCAGAATCAAGTCGCGAGTTATGAAAGCAGCATCATTGGGGGTTCCGCCTCTGCTCATATTGTATTTCCTCCTCCTGAGCGAGGACAATAGTACCAAAGTACTTTTTCTTTGGAATCTGTCTCGCGTGAGAATTCCGAAAAGCGGGAGGAAATCATCATCAAGGATGCCCGCCTCATCTGCATGTCGCTCGCATCGCGTTTTTTGGCGTCCAAAAAATTGTGACGTATTTGTGACGGTAATCCTGCCCAAGGTGCCAAAACTGACTTCATTGACAATCAGCGCCGATTGATTTTCAATAACTTGAGTGCTTGCAATGCCGGGCGGGAAAATTCGGCTTACAGGCTTGCTCGCGCTTTTCCTCCATGTTTTTGATAAGCTGCCGAATCCTCCCTGTCGAAAGATGAAGCGGGGAAAACCCTGAGAAAGGTTTAGCGCCAAAAATATTGGGCGGGCCATGAGCGGCGCGTCCATTGACCTGTTACAATCACGCCCTATGCCTTCACCACCTCGCGCCGTGGGCCCCCTCATTCAAGAGGCGGAACCGCTGAAGCCGTACACGACTTTCAAGATTGGCGGACCCGCGCGGTATTTTGCCTGTGCCCGTTCGATAGAGGAATTCGGAGAGGTGTTGGAGCTGGCCGGTAAGCACTCCCTGCCGCTTTTCGTCCTCGGTGGAGGCAGCAACATCCTGGTGAGTGATTGCGGCTTTGAGGGCGTGGTGGTGCATCCGGCTTGTCGTGGAATCGAAGTCCGGCATGAAGACGCCGAGGCGGTGACCCTGGAGGTGAACGCCGGCGAAACCTGGGATGACTTGGTCCAATATGCCGTGGAGCGCAACTGGTGGGGGATCGAAAACCTCTCCCACATTCCCGGGCAGGCGGCAGCGGCGCTCGTGCAAAATATCGGCGCATACGGCCAGCAGGCGAGCGACGTCGTGCAGTCGGCGCGGGTGGTGGAGATCGCGACCGGCGCGCCACGCGTTCTCAGCGCCGCCGATTGTGGTTTTGGCTACCGGCGCAGCATCTTTAACACTTCCGCCCGCAGCCAACTCATCATTGTGGGGCTGACGCTCCGCCTTGCCCGGAACGGGCGCCCCCAGCTTGATTATCCGGACGTGCAGGCTTACTTCCACGAGCGCGGCACCAAGCAGCCTTCACTCACGGAAATCCGCCAGGCGATCATCTCCATCCGTGACCGGAAGTTTCCTTTCCCGCGGGCGGAGCGAGGGGGGAATGCCGGCTCATTCTTCAAGAACTTATCGCTCCTCGAATCCGAATACGGGGCGCTGCGCGAGATGCTGAGGCGCAATTTCCCGCCGCGAGAGCTGGCGCGGTTGGAAGAGGTACGGAAGCCATTCCCCCCGGGTGACCGGATCAAGATTCCAACTGCTTTCCTGATCGAAATCTGCGGCCTCAAGGGGCATCGTATCGGCGGGGCGCAGGTGAATGAGACCCAGCCGCTGGTGCTGCTGAACCAGGGCGGCGCGACGGCGCAAGACGTGATTGCCCTGGCCCGGCACGTGAGGGAAACGGTGCGGGCGCGAACCGGCATGGCCCTTGCCATTGAGCCGGAGTTGGTGGGCTTTACCCAACAGGAAATGGCCGAAATCCATAATCAGTAGGCGCCTGAAAGCCCGCCACGCGGGCTTTCGTGGCAAAAAATCCGCTTAAGGATAATCCATGCTGGCCACCCCTTTATCTCGTCCCGACCTCAGAGCTATGCAATGTGCAAGCCAGCTTCTTTCTCGTCACTCGCCACTTGTCACCCGTCACTCCGTCGACCTGGCGTTTGGGTGGCCTCAGCCGCTGGCGCCCATGCACAATCTCGGAATTTCCGCGCTTTTCGCCACTCTGCCCCTGGCCGTGGTTCTGATCTTCATGGGTGGCCTGCGCAAAAGCGGAGTACTGTCGGCCGCAATGGGCTTGGCGACGGCATTCCTGCTGGCCCTTTTTGTGTGGGGCATGCCTCTGCCGTTAGCGGTTTTGAGCGCGTTGTATGGGTTTGCCTATGCCGTCTGGCCGATCCTTTGGATCGTCTTTGCCGCGCTGTGGCTCTACAATCTTTCGGTCGATATTGGCAAGTTTGATCTACTGCGCCGCTGGATGAGCGAGCACGCTTCCGGCGACCCCTGCGTTCAAGCCATCCTGGTGGCGTTTTGTTTCGGCGCTTTGCTGGAGGGCACGTCCGGCTTTGGCTCTCCCGTGGCCGTGGCGGGTTTTCTGCTGCTGGGCCTGGGCTTTACGCCGCGCAAGGCTGTTACCCTGGCCCTGATTGCCAACACTACGCCGGTGGCATTCGGCGCCCTCGGAATCCCTATTGTGGCGTTGGCCGGCGTGACCGGGCTTAACCTGATGAAACTTTCCGCCATGGTGGGGCGGCAGCTACCTTTGCTCTCCCTCATCCTTCCGGCCTACCTGGTTTGGGTCATCGCCGGCGGCAAGGGACTAAAGAGGGCATGGCCGATTGCCCTGGTAAGCGGCGCAAGCTTCGCGCTGGCTCAATTCGCGTGTTCGAATTACTGGGGGCCCTACGCGGCGGACATTGTCGCCGCGATGTGCTCCACCGCCAGCGTGGTTTGGCTTCTGCGGGTTTGGAAGCCCGCGTCATCGCCGGTTGTGGCAAGCCCGGAGAAAGCGGGGAATCCCCCGGAAGCGGGCCTGACCGTTGGGCAATCTTTTGCCGCCTGGGCGCCCTGGGTGTTGTTGGCAGCAGTGATGGTGGCCTGGTCTTACTTCCACCTCTTCGCCGTCGGCCAGATGACCCTGCTGGTCCCGCACCTGCACAACGCCGTCTTCATCACCCTCTACAACAAACCCTATGCCGCCGTGTTCCCCTTTCAACCCTTGGCGGCGGGAACGGCGGGCCTGACGGCGATGCTCCTGACCGCCCTGCTTTTCCGTGCGTCGCCGCGGGTGGTTGCCAAGTCCGGAATCAAAACTCTCCGCCAGCTTCGTACGCCCGGGTTGACCGTTGTGCTGATTGTAGCCCTGGCGTATCTTTACAACTACTCCGGTATGGCCTACACGCTGGGCGCGGCGTTGGCGGGGTTGGGAAAACTCTTCCCGCTGGTCAGCGGATTTCTGGGTTGGATCGCCTGTTTCTTGAGCGGCAGCGATACCGCCAGCAATCTCCTCTTCGGAAACCTTCAGGTAGCCGCCGCTCATCAGATCGGTGTGAATCCCATCCTGCTGGCTGCCACCAATTCTTCCGGGGCCGTAACCGGAAAGATGATCTCTCCGCAGAATATTGCTGTAGGTGTTACAACCGTCGGCCTGGTGGGGCATGAGGGTGACGTGGTGCGGTCCACCATCGGCCACAGCCTGCTGCTGGCGCTGCTGCTGAGCCTGATCGCCCTGGCGCAAGCTTACTGGCTGCGCTGGATGATTCCTTGATTCGAATTTCCCGGCGCTACGCTGCTGCGCGGGCCTCCCCGAAGGCAGTTAGGGCGCGGAGTTGGCCGCGCAGCGCACTACTCCGCGCTACCTGCTACCTGCTTCCATTGATTAATGGCTCAGGGCCCAGACATATGCGGCGAGCGCCGATAGCTGGTCGGAAGTGAGTTGCGCCCCACCCATGGGCGGCATCGGGCTGCGATATTCTTTGGGGTGCATCACTCCTTCTCTGATCGTTTTCAAGATTCCGGCATAGCCGCCATCGCTCCACAGCCACTGATGGGCGGCAAGGTTCGGACCCAAGGGCGAGCCCGTACCGTGCGCGCCATGGCAACCCGCACAGGCCGCTCCGCCTACTTGACCGTGGTAAATGCGATCGCCCAGGGCAACCATCGCTGCGGTCGCTCCCTCGGGAACGGGAAGGTTCCCGGTTGCCGCCGCACCGGCGTTGGCATTCGTTCCCTCCGGCGGCTTGGCGAGAGCCTGCACCACCTCACCGGCCGGAGCCGACGCACTCGGGCAGGGAGTGACCGCCGCGGCGCCGCCCGTGGAACCGCCCTGATAGACAACTCGATAGATTCGGCCACGTATGTCGTCGGAGATAAAGAGCGACCCGTCCGCGCCCACGGCAACGCCGGAAGGACGATGTGCCGCACCCTCCGGAGTCTTTACCGCTCCCGCGAAACCGTCGGCGAAAATCTCGCAATTGCCCGATGCATGGTCCCCGAGAAGTGGCTGAAAAACTACGTTATAGCCGCCTTGCGGGTATGGCGCGCGATCCCATGAACCGTGGAAGGCGATGAAGACTCCGTTGCGATAGCGGGCGGGAAATTGTTTCTTGTCGTAGCGCGTCATGCCGTTCGGCGCCCAGTGGGCGGGAAATGCAGCAACCGGAGCGCTCTTGCTGGCGCACGCACCCACCCGCTTGCCGCCGTCACCGCCGTACTCGGGCGCAAGGACCAGCTTTTGCGCCACACCATCGTAATAACATTCGGGCCAGCCATAGTCGCCGCCCGGCTTCAAAAGCAGCAGCTCTTCCGCAGGCAAGGTAGCTTCCTCGGAGGGCTTATAGAGATCGGGCCAATTCGCATGCAATTGGTCTCGTCCGTGTTGGGTCACGAATATCCGGCCGGCGGAATCAATGGCAAAGCCTTCAGCATTGCGGATCCCCGTCGCGTAACGCGCCGCCGGTGAAAACGTCTGGTTCGTTTTATTCGCGTCATAACGCCAGATGCCGCCACGGGTCTCGAGTTCGGTACACGGGTTTGCGCCGGGCGATTGAGGTTGGCGGTTTTGTAGCTGGCAGGCGTTGGTCGCGGTGGCAACGTCCACATACATCGATCCTTCGGCATCGATGATGAACGGATGCATGGGATGATCGCCACCCAGAGGCAGACCCGAGACGATCGTTTCAGGACCGTCGCGCGGCACGATGGAGCCGGCTGGGAGTGCATATCGCACGATTCGATCGTTAATCTCCGCGTAAATCGAGCCCTTGTACATGCCGATGCCGGTGCCACCGGCTCCGCCCGTCTGAATGGTTTCACCGAAACGCTCAATGACATCAGCCTTTCCCGCACCGGTTTTGTCCTGCAGGGCGACTAGAAATCCGCCTGCATGCGTAACCTCATGGCCGTAGTAATCACCCGACCAGGTGTTGACGTAAACCACTCCGCTCGGCCCCACCACCATGTGGCGAGCGTGTCCTATGCCGTCGGCAAAAACGGTCGCGCAAAAACCCGCGGGTAACGTTAAACCGGTGTCATCGCTCGGGCACGATGGGCTCTTCGCTTCTCTCGCAGAACTGGACGGGCTTCGACTCGAGGCCATCGAGCTAACGAGGCAGAACGCGGCGACGCAAAACAACAGAGTTCTATTGATGTGGAGCCGACGCATTGAACCCTCCGGAAATTGATTGTGAGAAACCCCGCGAACGATTTTACTACATTTCTTCATACTCCTACGCTAAGTCAACTCGCAATTCAAGCCTAACCTGCTTTGGGAAGACCCGAATCAGATGGTGATGGTCGAATGCATCGTCATGTGGACAAGTATGTCGTCGGCTCGACCCCGTGGGCGAGGGGGGTACCGACCAATCTCGAGCTTTATAAGGACAGCGTCCCCGACCGGCCATACTCGTGAGGGCTCCACAAGCCGGCGGCTGGACATGTGTACAGTTAAACTTTACAGTTTACCTGTAGATATGATATATTGATCTGGTGAGCAGTCGAAAGTCTTTTACTCAGACCGGGCTCGCTTCGATGCTTGCTGCCGACATCCGTACGGTAGGCGGCAAGCTCAAGCGGCGTTTACGTCAGCATGGTGGACGCAACGACCTGAGGCCGTCACAGATCTCTGTTCTTCTTCGACTCGAGCAGGATGGTTCGGCCACGGTTTCAAGTCTGGCGCGAGCGGAAGGCATGCGTCCGCAGTCCATGAGCGCTATCGTTACACCGCTGCAGGAGGCGGGCTTGGTCCGTGGCGCACCTGACCCGAGCGACGGGCGGCAAACTCTGATGTCTCTCACGCCTAAATGCCTGAAGCGGCTTCAGGAGGGCAGGGCCGCGAGACAGGACTGGCTCACGACGACCATCACGCAGAAGCTTTCTGCTCAGGAGCAGGAGAAGCTTCGGGCGGCACTCGAACTGCTTACGCGGCTTGTTGAGGATTGAGCTTCTTACTGATTTCAACTTTGTACGCGAGGAGAAAACCCGATGCCGCTTACTACTCTCGATCCTAGTAACGCGTTGATCGTGATCGATATCCGCGAGGAAGCGCACGAGTACAGCATCAGAAACGTCTTCCCTCGTCTTGGCGAGACAGGGTCTACACAGGAAATTATTTCACTATTGGAAAGAAGGAGCTCTGCATCATGAATTGGCTTTGGCTTGTGTCGTACTTCTTTGGAGGCGTTTTTGCGGCAAACGTCATCCCTCACTTTGTCTCCGGCACCATGGGACGCCCTTTTCAAAGTCCCTTTGCAAAACCTCCCGGCCGAGGGCTCTCCTCAGCAACGGTCAACGTTGTTTGGGGATTTTTCAACGCGGTGGTTGGATATCTGCTCGTCGCGCACGTCGGCGCTTTCCATCTGCGGGCGACAACCCACATCCTTGCGTTCGGCTTGGGCGCGCTGCTCATCAGCATCTTTTCGGCGCGTCACTTCGGCCAGTTCCATGGGGGCAACACGCCGGCGCGCCCATGAAGAATCGGGTAGCCGGCACCTTTCGCTCCCTGAGAAGCTTCAACTTCCGCCTGTGGACGGCGGGCGCTCTGGTTTCGAACGTCGGCACCTGGATGCAGCGCGTCGCGCAGGACTGGCTTGTGCTGACGCAACTTACCCATCACGATGCGTCAGCGCTGGGTATTGTGATGGGCCTGCAGTTCGCGCCGCAACTTCTGCTCCTGCCCTGGACCGGATCGGCTGCGGACCGCCTCAATCAGCGCAAGCTCCTGATGCTCACCCAGGCAACCATGGGCGTGCTTGCGCTCATCCTGGGAGTTCTCACCATCGCAGGAGTCATCCAGCTCTGGCACGTATATGTGTTCGCCTTCCTGTCTGGTTCCGCCGCTGCGCTGGATGCACCGGTCAGACAGACCTTCGTGGCGGAGATGGTGGGCGATGCCGATCTCCCCAATGCCGTGGCATTGAACTCGGGCTCATTTAATGCTGCGCAGATGATTGGTCCCGCCGTCGCCGGCGTGCTGATTTCAAAGGTTGGCATCGGGTGGGCTCTTTTTCTGAACGGGCTCTCCTTCGCGGCGGTTCTCGTCTCGATGTCTTTCTTTCGTCGCTCGGAACTGCAGGCAAGCGCCAGGGCGCATCGCACCGCATCTGGATTTCTGGAAGGGCTTCGCTACGTGCGGAGAAGACCGGACCTCAGGGCGATCCTGATCATGGTGTTTCTGATCGGCACCTTTGCTCTGAACTTTCCCATCTTCATCTCTACGATGGCCGTGAATGTCTTCCACTCCGATGCACCCGCTTTCGGCCTGCTTTCCTCCATCATGTCTGTGGGCACCCTCTCAGGAGCCTTGTTTGCTGCCAGTCGGCAGAAACCAGGCTTAGCTTCTCTCTGGGTCGGAGCTGCTGTCTTGGGACTCGGATGTACCCTGGCCGCACTGGCGCCTGGATACTGGTGGTTTGCGGCCGCTCTCGTGGTCATCGGCGCGGCTGGCCTCACTTTCACCAACGGCACCAACGGCCTCATGCAGCTCTCGACAGAACCAGCCATGCGGGGCAGGGTGATGGCCCTGCGGGTTGGCATTGGGCTCGGGGGCTTATCGATTGGCGCACCCATCGTCGGTTGGGTTGCCAACCACTTCGGCCCTCGCTGGGCGCTCGCAGTGGGGGCCGGAGCGTGCTTCACCGCTGCCCTGGTCGCAGTCTACGTTCTGGCCCGCCGAAAAGAGCCACTGCTCGCCCAGTAATGAGTCCTGTGGAGCCGGCAAGTGTTCCCTGATCTGGTGCTGCGCGTGTCGCGCCCGACGATGCGCAAAGTTCTGCGCGAGAACACCAGCAGCGTACCGGAGATCGCGAGGCCGCCACACAGTGAACGCGACATTCAGTCCTGCTTGATCAGATCAGATCTGTTCTAGAGGTCCGCGGCTTTTCGCTGTGATGGGCGGAAGAACCGCGGACCTACAAAACAGGTCCGCGCTACTTGCTTGCTGGGGTATTGCACATCCACGGGATTGCAGGTACGTTGTCGGTCGGCCGGGAGGTCAAATTGGAAATTCGGGTTAGTTGCAGCTCGAACGGCGTGGGCAAAATCCCCGCTTCGAACTGTCCTCGCAGTTGCCCATGAATTCGATGCGAATGCTAAGGATTGGATATGAAACTCCACGGGTTGGTCAAAAGCTACGAAGGAAACAGGCGTGGCGCCACCTATCCGGATATGCCGTGGGAACCCAAGAAATCGTTTTACGCCGTGGCTGAATTCTACGGCCGTCACGCCAATACGCGTTGAAAAACCTAGGTCGTTCAGCTAACCTGAGTTGCGCTGGAAGGGCGGGGTCTTTCAGGCTGCGGAAAAACCCTTCCATGCTGTCATCCTGAGCCTGCTCGCTTCGCTCAGGGTAAACTTCACGAAGGATTCCGGCAGCTCGTTGGGATGGGCGATAAGAGTAAACTACCGGGGTTCTTCGCCCAAAGAGCGGGCTCAGAATGACAGGGCCTTTGAATTTTTCCGAAGCCTGTAAAGCCCTGCACTTCCCCTCACTCGCTAAGAAATCCGGAAGAGCGGTGGTCGGGGAGTTGGTAGTCGTGCCGTTTGATGTAGAGGCGGCTTTACGCCGCCATATGGCGAGGTAAACTCGCCGCTACAACATTAAACTGAACCGCTACCCGGGAGTCGGGATGGATTCACCGGCAACTTCGCTTTCTGTTGAGACCACAGCCGGCCACCGCAGTTCCACGCTCCGGGCGGTGGTTGAAACGTTGCGCCCGCAGCAGTGGGTGAAAAATGGATTCATCTTCGCCGCCCTGATCTTTTCCCAGAGCCTCACGCGCTGGGACCGTTGCCGGCAAGTCCTGCTGGCCGCCCTGGTGTTCTGCCTGGTCTCCAGCGCCACGTACGTCCTGAATGACATACTCGATGCCTCGGAAGACCGCAACCACCCCCTCAAAAAGCTCAGACCGATCGCCTCGGGCCGGCTTAGCCCCACGACGGCGGGAATCGTAGGCGCGATCTTGGGGTGCGCCGGGCTGATCGCGGCCTGGAGGCTTGATACCGGCTTCTTTGGCATCGTCGTGGCATACCTCGCGCTCAATGTGCTCTATTCCACCTTCCTGAAGCGCGTTTTTCTGCTGGATGTGTTCATTGTGGCGGCGGGCTTCCTGTTTCGCGTGATAGCCGGCGGGTTGGTGATTCGCGTTCCCGTTTCCCCCTGGCTGATTGTGTGCACGACGCTGCTGGCGCTTTTTATTGCCCTCAGCAAACGACGGCATGAATTGGTTCTACTGGGCAGGCGAGCCTCTGACCACCGGGCTATCCTGAGTGACTACTCGCCGTATTATCTCGACCAACTCATCAGCATTGTCACTGCTTCGACGGTGGTTTCCTACGCCCTCTATACCCTCTCGCCGGACGTCCAGAGCAAATTCCCCGGTAAACGGTTGGAATTGACCATACCCTTCGTCTTGTTTGGGATCTTCCGCTACCTCCACCTCATCCACCATCGCGACCAGGGAGGAAACCCCACGAGATCGCTATTTACAGACCCCGTATTACTTTCGGTGGTGTTATTGTGGGCGGTGGCGGTGGTGTTGATTATTTATCTTTAGCCATCGGCTATCAGCGGTCAGCTATCAGCAATAAGCAGTCAGCGCTCAGCTTTCAGAGATCAGCTTTTGGCTTTGTAAATCGAAAGGCTAGTAATCATGTTCGCCATTCTCTAGGGAAAGGTCTATGCTGACGGATCGAAGCCGAATGCTGAGCGCTGATAGCTGACTGCTGACCGCCATATGAATCCTACCTTCGCCACCAAATCGCTTTCCGGCTGGGGCCGCTTCCCGGTGCAATCGTGCCACCTTTTCCGGCCGGAGAAACGCAGCGAGGTGGCAGCCACCCTGGCGTCGGGCCTGCAATCCTCTTACATTCCGCGCGGCTTGGGGCGCAGCTACGGCGACGCCGCTCTGAACGAAAATGCCGGCGTGATTTGGCCCATCCTGCTGAACCGTTTTCTTTCCTTCGACAACGCTTCCGGCGTGCTCGAATGCGAAAGCGGCGTGAGCCTTGCCGAGATCATCCAATATTTCCTTCCGCGCGGTTGGTTTCTGCCGGTGACGCCGGGGACCAAGTTTGTGACCGTGGGCGGAGCCATCGCCGCAGACATTCACGGCAAGAACCATCACAAAGACGGATCTTTTTCCAACTTCGTTTTGGATTTCCGGCTGCTTACACCCACCGGCGAAGTTTTGCTCTGCTCCCCCACCGCCCATCCCGAAATTTTCTGGGCCACGGTGGGCGGCATGGGCCTGACGGGGGTCGTACTGAGCGCGCGGTTGCGGCTGCGGCGAGTCGATTCGGCCTATGTCTTTGTGGACTTTTACAAAGCTCCAAATCTCGAAGACGCCCTGGCAACCATGGAAGCCTCCGATGAGCGGTACGACTACTCGGTGGCGTGGATCGACGCGCTGGCCACAGACAAAACCATGGGCCGCAGCGTCCTGATGCGAGGCAATCACGCGGCGGCGGCCGAGTTGCCCGCGCGGCTCGTGAACCCGCACTCCGGAATCGGGAATCCTCCAACCATCCCCACCCGTCCCCAATGGAACCTCTGCATCGATTTCCCTTCATGGACATTGAACCGGCTGACCGTTAAGACATTCAACACCGCCTACTACGCCGTCCACCGCACTTCTCCGCGGCAATGGGTGAGCTTTGAGAAGTTCTTTTATCCGCTCGATGCCATCAACCAGTGGAACCGGATGTACGGTAAGCGCGGTTTTGTCCAATACCAGATTGCGCTTCCGCAGGCGAGCGGCCGTGCCGGCCTTCGCACTATCCTGGACCGATTGGCGCGTTCCGGACGCGCGTCGTTCCTGGCCGTCCTGAAGCGCTTCGGCGATGCCGGCCCCGGTCTGCTTTCCTTCCCGCTGCGCGGCTACACTCTGGCCCTGGATATTCCCGCGGCTCGCGGGCTCGTTCCCTTTCTCCACGAACTCGACCGGATGACCCTGGACTATGGAGGACGAATCTATTTGGCCAAGGATGCGGTGCTCCGCGCCGGGGATTTCGCCGCCATGTACCCGAAGCTCGAATCTTTCCGAGCCATCCAGCGAAAATTGGACCCAAAGAGATTGTTTTCGTCCTCGCTGGCCCGGAGATTGATGATTGTCGATTGACGATGGTTTAATTGCCAACGAGGGAGTTCTCGTGCCGACTGTTCTGATCCTGGGCGCAAATGCCGGCATCGGCCGGGCACTGGCGGCGGAGTTTGCCTCGCACCAGTGCGATCTGATTCTCGCCGGGCGCGACCTGGAAGATTTGCAATTTCTCGCCGCTGACCTGCACCTGCGCCACAACGTGAGCGCCCGCGCGGAGAGAGTCGATGTGCTGAACTTCGCGGCCCTGGAATCGGCGCTCGCGGCGTGCCTCGCGCCTGCGGGCGATTCGCTGGAGGGAGTGGTTCTCTCGACCGGCTACCTGGGAGATCCTGAAACGGCACGGAAGGATGTGAATGAAGCTCGCAGGATTCTGGACACAAACTTTACCGGCGCGGCGCTTGCCCTCAATGTCGTGGCCAACCATTTTGAGCAGAAGCGCAAGGGATTTATCTGCGCTCTCTCTTCCGTTGCCGGGGATCGCGGCCGCCAAAGCAATTACCTCTATGGGTCCGCCAAAGGCGGACTGACCACTTATCTCCAAGGTCTGCGCAACCGGCTTTACCCCAGCGGCGTCCACGTCATTACCGTGAAACCCGGGTTCGTCGATACGCGCATGGTGTTTGGAAGGGCCAAACTGCCGCTGGTGGCTGCCCCCGAGGCCGTGGCGCGGGATATTTACTATGCGGTGAAAAGCCGCAAGAATGTGGTTTACGTTCCCTGGTTCTGGCGGCCCATAATGTTCATGGTACGCATGATTCCCGAAGCGCTATTCAAGAAACTCAAAATGTAACCTTTGGCACCCCACATGCGGTTTATACTCATGGTGAAAATAGGGACGCGGCAGAGGTGTCCTTCCATGTGAGCCCCTCGAGATCAGAAAGTTTACGTGAAGAGGTTCGACTAATAACCGTTTGGTACTCTTCGATAACCCGTTTGCGCCCGAGCCAGACCGGGTTTCGGGCATAGTCTCTGGGTTTCGTAAGCGACAGAAAATGGCAATCGAACTCGAAAACCCGCGGACAATTATTGCCAGGGTTGGCTTGCTGGGAGCAAGCACTGGGATTGCTGTCGGACTGATCGAGGCCGCTTTTCTGCGGTTCACAGACTTGCCTTTGCCTCTTATGAAGCCCCACGTCCCAGCCTCTTTCTGGTTTTTTGCTCCTCTCCTGGCCTCGGTGACCTTTGGGTTGCTGGGCCTGCTTGCGGGTTTTCTCGCCGCCTTACCAAGAACCCGCTTCCTGCGGATGGTGATTATCGCCGCCGATGTTGGCTTGGCCGGCGCCTACCTCGGGCTGGTGCTGCAATTCACTCAATCGACGACCGTGTGGTATCCCGCGCTCGAGGGTGTCATAAAGCCCGATATTTTCTTCGCCGTGGTTTTCGCCTGGACCTTGGCCGCACTGTGGGCCACCCGGAAACCCCGCTCTCCTTCAGGCTTTTTGTCCGATGTGCCGCTCCGGCTTTGGTCAGGGGTAGTCCTGGGCATTATCGTCATTTCTTGGGCTGTGCTGGGTTATCCACTATTGTCGGTTCACTTAACGGGCACAAAGGCCCATTTCACGAGCAGATCGCAACCGCCCAACATCGTCCTCATCGTGTGGGATACGACACGCGCTGACCATCTTTCCTCTTACGGGTATTTCCGGAATACGACGCCGAATGTCGATCAGTTCGCCATGCGAGGCGTCCTTTTCGATAATGCCATTTCCGCCTCGTCTTGGACGCTGCCCGCAATGGCTTCGATGTTTACCAGCCTCTTGCCCCACCAGCACGGCGCCGGCAAGGGAGGGGCTTTCGGAAACGGGCCCCGCACCTTGGCGGAAATCCTTCGTTCGGGCGGCTACGAGACAGCGGGGTTCAATGCCAATCCCTATTACGGTGACCTTGCCTGGGGACTGGGCCGAGGCTTTGAAACTTATGTTGATAGCACCAGCAGCATGGGATACAGCATGGATGCTACCCGCATCGGAGGCGAGTACATCGAACCTTATAGTGAAGAGTGGTTCCACCGCAGCCGCTTTAACCAGTTCACCGCCCACCAACTCAACGAGCACGTTTACCGCTGGTTCGATCACCGCTCCGATCGCCCCTTTTTCCTCTTCCTCAATTACAACGATGCCCATGAACCTTACGAAGACCCTTCCCCTTACAACCAACTCTACGGGCGCCAGTCCAGCGACGCCAAACATCTCCTGCACAATGCCAAACCGGCCCGCTTCTATCTTCCCCCCAGCGAGCGCGCAGGGACGATCGCCGCTTACGACCAATGCCTGAACTACATCGACAGCCAGGTGGGAGACTTGCTGCGGTTTCTGGGGCGTTCTCCCGAGTGGTCCAACACCTACGTCATCATCACCTCGGACCACGGGGAAGGTTTTGGCGAGCATGACACCTATTCGCACGGCTGGAACCTGTATCGCGAGGTCCTGCACGTGCCGCTGATTATCGCCGGTCCGGGAATCCCGGCAGGTGTCCGGGTCACGGACATTGCCAGAACGTGGGAGATCTTCGCGACGGCGCTGGAATTTGCAGGGATGACGAGGGATGTTCTGCGACGCACCAGCTTGACCCGCTTATGGACGCCAGGTTACGCGCCGAACACTCCGGATGAACCGATCCTCTCGGAACTTTTGGATAACACCCCCTTGCCTTTCCCCCAGGGCTTGATCAGCGTCACCACGCGGGAATGGCAGCTCATTTACCGGCCGGGCTATCGACGCAACCGGCTTTATCATTGGCCCACAGACCCTTTGGAGCAGCAGAACCTCGCAGGTTTGCCGGACAACCAAGCTCTGGTGGAGCGCCTCAAGGAAAGCCTGCTTTCGATTGTTGAGCGGTCCTACCGCCCCTGGCGCGAGACCGGCTACTTGCAAGCGCTTTCCGGCCCCGATTTCTCGCCGGATATGGAGGCCATCAAACCGGTTGCCGCGCTACCCGGGGCACCGCTCCTTCCCCCGGGAGCCGGAGCGGCACAATCCCTTTTTCCCCCAACCCGGAGAGTCCCGAGTCCAGGAATCCTGACAAAGAATTGTTGGAGAGTCTTCCTTACGGCGCGCGCTGACTATTGCTCGTATGCTAAGTAAAACCCTTCACTTCTATCTACAGCAGGTAGCGCGGAGTCTCGGGGTTTGAGACTCCGCGGCTTTTCTTTCGGTTTTTAGAGCGTTTCCATTTATTATGTATCGTATTGGGCGCTAAAAAAGAAGCCTTTGCAATCGGCGGTGGAAATCGAGTTAAAGGCGGCCTTGGCCGCCCGTAGTAGTTCGTTTTCGGTGCGCGCAGCGTGCGTGCGCAGGACCTGTTTGATCTTGCTCCACATGGGCTCGATGGGGTTGAAGTCCGGCGAGTACGGCGGCAGATAGAGCAGGCGCGCGCGGGTGGCTTCGAGGGCCTCACGCACACCCCGGATCTTATGCGTGCTCAGGTTGTCCAGGATCACCACGTCGCCGGGACGTAGGGTGGGGGCCAATCCTTGCCGGACCCAGGCCAAAAACATCTCGCCGTTCATCGGGCCACTAAACAACCATGGGGCGCAAGGACCTCCCAGGCGGATGCCAGAGATCAGCGTGCTGGTCTGATAGTGCCCGTGCGGAACACGCGCTAGCAGTCTTTGGCCGCCCAAGGCACGGCCCCGCAGCCGAGTCATTTTGGTGTTCGCTCCGCTTTCGTCCACAAATACCAGAGCGGCCACCGGTTCGTCGGCCAACTGCTCATGCCAGCCGGCCCTTCTTTCCGCCACGTCGGGTCGGTCGCGTTCGGCGGCGGCCAGAGTTTTTTTTAAACCTCCAGCCCAGCCGCCGCAACCAGAGATCCATCGTGGAGGTGCGGAAAGGGCGGTCCAAACGGGCACCCAACTCGGCCAGGGTGGCATCCGGCTGCGCTGCTAAGACGGCGCGCAACCACTGCTTCCGCTCTTCGGTGAGCAGCGTCTTGCGCCCACACCGATGCGTCTGGGGCTCCAGCGTGCGGCGTTGCCGAAACTGCTGGCGCACGCGGCGCACCGCCGCCACACAGAAGCCCGCAAACCGCGCGATCTCCTGCGTACTCTTGCCCTGCTCGTATAGTTCCAGAATGCGCTTGCGGAGGGGAACAGGTATGGCTCGCATGCCTCCACTCTGCCACAAGCCTTAGCTTTTTGCAAGCTACATTATTTATGGAAATGCTCTAATGGCGGCGGGATTATGATCCCGCGCATGTCCCGTCTGCGGCGGATGGTTTTGTCTGACCGGTTTTTCTTCTTGCCGTGCCGGGTTCTTCCCACGCGGCGCCCCCCAAGCGAATCGGAGTTCGCCACTCTGGCCCAGGTTATGTTGGAACGCCGGAAGCGGCATGGATTCCTGTTAACGGCGTGGGTCTTCTTGCCCGCTCAGGTGCACGCTATCCTTTATCCGCCCTATCCCCTCACCCTTTCGCGAGTCATGGAATCCATCAAGGTCGGGGCGACATTGCGCATCCATCGCGTGCGCGGCGAGCGAGGGGTGTTTCTCCAGGGCCGCTTTTTCGATCGGCCCTGCGGACGATGAAAGAGTACAACGAAAAGGTGGAGTACATTCATGGGAATCCCGTAAGGGCAGGCTGGGTGAAGCGGCCGGAGGATTGGAGATGGTCGAGCGTGCACGACTATACGGGAAGCTTGCGGGCGCCTTCGGGGTCGGGAAGTCCCATCCCGGTGGACCGCATCACCCTGCCCGCCGAGCCGCGAACGCGAATATGAAGAAGAGCCGCAGAGTCTCTGGAAGATGGAGACTCTGCGCTACCTGCTGCCCCACCACCTAATTTCAATCTGTACCACCACCCTCCATCCGAAGGTTGCAAGCCTCATGGTGCTATATTAAAGTCTCTCAGTTCATATCGACATGACGCTAATCCATCCCGACACTTCGCCGGAAGCCAGCGACAGGACCCTGGAGCCTGGTCCATTTACACGCCGCGACGCGCTGGCGGTGGCAGTGCTCGTCGCGAGCTTGGTGGGCATGTTCTGGAAGGTCGTCTTTACCTCCGCGATGTTCTATTATCGCGACGTTTACAATTACACCTTCCCCAGCGCGCGGCTCATCCATGATTTCTGCCGCCAGGGTTTTCTACCTTGCTGGAATCCCTATTTGAATTATGGCCAGGCGGTATTGGCAAACCCCAACCTGCTTTTCTTCTATCCTTTCACTCTTCTCATTGTTCTCCTTCCCATCAACATCGCCTTCACGATGCACTTCCTGGTGCATTTTGCTCTGGCGGGAATCGGTGTCTATGTGCTGGCGCGTTCGTGGGGGCAGACATATCTGGGCGCTTTTTTCGCGGCTATCGTCTTCATGTTGAGCGGACCGGTGCTTTCGCTCGGCAATATTTATAATTTGGCAGCCTGCGCTGCCTGGATTCCATGGGCGCTTCTCGTCACCGATCGCGCGCTGGCAAGCCGCCGGCTGCGTCCGTGGATCCTGCTCAGCGTGATCTTTTCGTTCCAGTGGTTGGCCGGGGAACCGCTGACCATGTTGGCGACATTCGCCCTTTCCTTTGCCTACGCTTTTTATCGCCGCGGCTCTGGGAGCAAACTCTGGTCGAAGCCCAATTTCCGCCTGCTCGCGATATTCTTCCTAATGGGCGCGGGAATAATGCTGCTCTGCGCGGCGCAGCTTCTGCCTGCCTCTACCCTGCTCAGCCAGTCGCGCCGCGGCGTGCAGGGCTTGAGCTTTGGCGAGACCACCACCTGGTCGGTGAATCCCTTTTATTTGGCGGAAATGATCGTGCCGGACTTCTTCGGCTCCGGGATTGCCGCCCCCACCGGCTGGCAGCGGTTGATGTCGGACTCGAACCTTGGCCCTCATTATCTTTCCATCTTTCTTGGCTTCGTACCCCTCTTCTGCGCGCTGGCCGGATGGGCGCTGGGACGCGACCGCCGCCGCAACTTCGTGGCGGGAGCGGCCGGAGTTTTCTTGCTACTCTCCTTCGGCCACTTTACGCCGGTCTTTGCTCTGGCCTATTTGCTTTTCCCCCCCCTTACCATGGCGCGCTACCCTGTCAAGCTGCTGGTCCTGGTAACGTTTCTAGTGGCGATTCTGGCGGGATGGGGATTTGACGCCTTGCGCTTTCCGGATTCAGCTTGGAAGACTCATGGGCACCGGCTGCTCGCGCCTCTCAAGATAGTCCTCGGTTGTATCCTTGGCATCCTGGCGGTGGCTTGGATACTGCCCGCGCTCATCATGTCGCCCACGCGCTGGGTGCTGAGTATGCTCGGTGAGACTCCATTCAATCTTCAACAGATGCCGGATTTTCTCGTCACCATACTTCGCTATCAACTTCCCGGCCTCGCCGGTTTCTGCTTGGGCGGAATCGTTTTGGCCTACGGCATGGAACAGGGGAAATCCTGGGCGCGCCCCGGATTGTATGCCTTCGCTCTGCTGGCGGTCGGCCAACTGGTGATGGTGAATTCCGGCGCGAACCCCACGGTACCCAAAACCTTCTTCACCTACCGGCCCCCTGTGTTGAAGGAATTTAACGGTTAGCCGGGAACCTATCGCGTCGCTTCCTTTTGGCCACTTATTCAGACGCCCGATACCCAAAATCTGCAAACCTATGTCAATTTTGAGTCGATTCCGGAAGCGGCTGACTTCGGGACCATGGCGCAGGGAGCCCTACAAGCCCGGTTGCAACTCGCCACGGGCTCCATGCTCAACCAAGTGGAGGGGAGTATTAACTTGGACCTGGAGCGCTCGCTGCCGCCCTACCTCTACGACATCGAAATCTACCAGGATCAACACGCCGCCGACCCCTTGCACGTCGATTGCCTGCTCGGCCGCACCAACGTGAAGTACATCATTCGCCCCATGCCCGCTGCTTCGTCGGCTACCCGCGCCATCGGCAACGTTTTCAATGGCTCACCGATGCCCAGCCGCTTGTATGAGGATTTGTGCTTTGTACCCCGGGCCTACGTGGCGGGCAATTCCCTGTTCTCGACGAATTCCGCCGAAACATTGGATCACTTGCCTCACCGGATTTTGACGCACTCAACACGGTCATCCTCGCCACTGCGGCGGGCTCATCACCCGCAGTGAGCGGCAGCGCCCCCGCCGGCCAAGTGGAAATCGTGCATCGCGATCCCTAACTCCGTCACCCTACGGACGCAACTTGCGCGCCCTGCATACGTCGTCTTGCTGGATCGATACGATGTCAATTGGCAAGCTACCCTCGACGGCCGTCCCGCCCCCGTGCTACGCGCCAACCAGATTTTTCGCGCCGTCTATGCTGGGGCGGGCCTTCACGAAATCCGCTTTGACTATCGGCAACGCGGCTTGTGGCTGGGAGTGATCATTTCGCTCCTTGCATTCGTGACCTTGGCCGGGCTCTATTTCACTAGCAGGGAAATCTGAAGAATGCGCGATTTGCCTAATGGATCTGACTGTAGCGCTGAACTTCAATTCAGCACGCGCTGACCCTCCATCCCGCCCACGGCAGGCGCTAAAGGTCGGCGCCACATTTTCAACTCGAAAACCTCAAAGTCCGTGTAATTGGCGGCCGGCTCGTACTGACGCTGCAGAAGGCCGGCCAAGTCAGGATAGACCCGCAGATATTCTTCCGAATCCATAGGTGTGAAAGTTACCGTTACGACGGTATCGTGGCGCTCCACCACGATATACCGGGGACGCTTTGCCTCTAACGATTGGACCAATTCCCGTCGCCAGCTTTCCGGCCCCCACTTGGCAGTCAAGGCCAGGTTGGAAACAAACCGGCTGGGAGTCCTTCGCTGCGGCAGAAAATTGATGAGAGGAGCGGTTCCCCAAACGTAGACCTCGTCTTGGGGCGTGGAATTCATCTTCAGGTAATCAATGACTCGCAATTGTTCCCCGAATTTGTCGAGGGGAAGTTGCCACCAGTAGATTTTGTAGGAAAGCTCCGGGTTCCGCCACCAAGCCGCCAGGAGTTGGTACTGCTCCACGGTGCGAACGCTCTCCTCCGGGAGTAAGGACAGGACGAGGGTCGCGAACACAACCCAAAGCAGGGGGCGAGCTATGGTCCATTGTCGTTGCACCAGTATCTTCTGAAGATAAACAAAGGTTTCGTAGGTTTTAAGGCTGACGTAAGCCCAGAACATGGCGAAGAAGGGATAACAAGTTTCGAAATAGTAGGGGTGGAAACGCCCTTGCATCGCGGTGGAGATGTATCCGGCGAGGGCCAACAAAAATATTGGAGCCACTGAAGCTATTTCGTGACGCCTCCAGGCAAAAAACAAGGCGAGGGCGGGCATGATCTCCCACCAAAACCCCATATGATCTCGGGTGTGCCCGAGAGCAAAGAGGAGAAAAGCGAAGCTCCCATGAAAAACCATGGCGCCGTAGCGGGGCAGCACTTCAAACTGGACCTCCTTCATCGCCGGCCATGCGCCCGAAATCAGGAAACCGGCTAATACCGCCGCCACGGCAAAAACCAAGCCTGCCACCACGATCAGCATCCGCCCGAGCCAGTCTTTCCAAGGAATCAAGAAGTGCAGGCGCGCGGCACCATAGTCAAGGTCGCGGAAATCCACAAAGGGTACCAGCGCCAGGAAGGGGAAAAAGGCTACGGCGTTATACTTTAGCCAAAAGGCT
>CAWGTQ010000009.1:0-33441 GCA_963825395.1 uncultured Acidobacteriota bacterium
AAAGACCCATTTCGCGCGCCACCTTCTGAATATAGTGCCGCCCCTCGTCGTACTCCTCAGCGGTTTTCAAGTGTTCAAGCATCAGGGGAGCGTCAACCGGGAGCCCCGAGAGCCCTCGCAGATAGGCCCGGTAATCAATCTGGCCGCGGCCCGGAATGACTTCCCGCAAGGATACTTGGACGTAGTCCTCCCAGCTCAAATCTTTGGCGTGGCAGGACACAATCCATCGGTCCCAGCTTCCGGAAGCACTCGTCGATGACGGCGCCGTTGTTATACATGCGCTCCGGGCAGTTCATGACGTTGCACGCGTCCAGATGAACCGCGAACCCTTGGCGATCCACCTTCTTAATCAACTTCAGGTAGTCGTCCGGTCCCGTGGGGAAATTGAAGGGCATCATCTCAATTGAGAATTTGGTGCGGGTGGGCTTGACGGCGTCGATGACGTGGCGGCAATTCTCCACGGTGGCGTCAATAAACTCGTCCGTCATGTTTTTGGGATCGGGGCCGCACCAATAATGTGGATTGAAGGAGCCGGCAATATCGACGCAACAGCGCGTGCCCAGCATTTCGGCCAGAGCCAGCCGCTCCTGTACGTAGGCAAGGTTCTGGCGGCGCTTCTCGAGATCCACGTCGAGCATGTTGCGCCACGCGCCCACTTCCGCGAGGGCCACATCGCGGGCGGCGAATTCCTTGATGATGGCTTTTATTCTATCCGTATCGCTTATCTCCACCTGAGGAGCGTAAGCGGCACGGTACCCCAGCCGGCGATGTTCCTGCGCAAGGTCAGTGGGGTCAGTCGATTTGAGAAAAATGGGACCGCCCAACCGCAGGGGCCGGGCAGATGAGGTATCCGGTCGACCCCACACGGGGGGATTCGCCACGGCCAACGCAGCTATCGTTCCTGTCCGCCCGAGAAAGGCACGTCGGTTTAAAGGATTTGGCATTGTTACCTCCTGCACCAGCATTATATAGCTAGCGTTTTGAAATCCACTCGATGTGACCGTTATTGGTCACGAAACCAGAGGTGATGGAAGCTTCGCCCTGAACTCCCTTGCGCGGACCGCCAACGTCTCCCTCAAGCTCTCCGCGGATTCAAACAGCGAGAACACCTTCAGGTCGTAATCGTCGAGCAACTTCAAAACCTTATGGCGTGAGCTTGTGAAAAGAAGATGGGATATGCCGAAGAGAGGACTCCGTCCGTAGGTGCTCCTCTTTTTTCCAGCTTTTATGGTAAAACTTAACTCTCTGAAACACAAGGGAAAGCAACACCTATTTTTCGGGATTTTGAATTTTGCCGATAGCACTGGAAAATTTCACCTTTCAATTGCGCTGAAAAATGGTAGGAAATGGTAGGAAGAAAGTGGCTCCGAACGACGAAAACACTACGCCGCTGGTTGGTAGGTCTCCTTCTAATCTGCACCCTACCATACGCCGGCAACCCGCCCACAACACCCCAGTTTGATTCTTAGGGTTATTGTCCGTGATGGACTCCCCCCCATCGACCCCAAACTCCGCCAGTGGTCTGACGGGCATCCGAGAGTTGCAGCACGCCGGTGTTTGTCCCCACGTTTGGGCGAAGGTGCGCTCGTCACCTGCTCCCCGATTACGCCCTGCTGCGGCCAGTGCTGCTTGAAATGAAGCAGCGGTACCCGGGGAATTAATTGCGGGGCTGAGGCAGTTGGCAAGTGGTACGAGTTGGTGCTTTTTGCGAAAAGCGGGATTGGCATTAACTTCTGTGATTCGATTGGTGGACCTAGGGAGGATCGAACTCCCGACCCCATGGTTGCAAATCCCGCACAGGATGTCTAAGTGATTGATTTTGCGGCACGGCTGGCACCCGAAAAACACGCAAAATCACGCTTGGAACGGTTAAGTGGTACTCAATTGGTTCTCGTTTTTCTGTGGGCAACGCTGTAGCCGAGACGTGGGCAGCGGAGTGTTCCCGGTGATTCCTGCTCCATCAATTGCCCGCTCCCTGTGGCCGAAGCCGCCCACCCCTACTGCTTCTCGAAGTCCTTCGCCTTCATGTGCTCCACAACCTTCTCATAGCTCACCGCAAGCTCGTCGCCCAAGCGTAGGCCCGTGCCCGCCACCGGCTCGTTGTCCAGCCTCCCGAAGAGGACGCCCTCCCCGTCGTCGCAGGAATCCACCACGACCCACATCCACTCGGATTCGCCGGTATCCTCGTCCTTGAACTCAGCCTTGACGTAGTCGCCGGGCTGGTACTTCGCCATGTGGGGTCTCCTTCCGGCTCCTGTGTTCGTCGAGCCGGGCTTTCAGCTTGCGGGTCAGTGCCAGTTGCGTCCGGGCGATTCGCTTTCCCTTGAGTCCGTGCTCCCAGAGGCTCAACACCTCATACCCCATCTTCCGCAATCCCCTTCGGTTCGCCCGGTCACGCCTGCGGTTTCGGGTCAGTTTTGCGACCCAATATTCCACGTTCGATTTCGGCACATGCCCGTGCTCGGGGCAGCCGTGGTAGAAGCACCCGTCAGCAAAGATTGTAAGGCGCAGGCTCGGGATGAACACGTCCGGCTGCCCAGGAAGGGTGCGCACGTTCCTGTCTATCCGCCACCTTCCGCCCAGGGCTTCCCGGACGGAGGCGCAGAGCCTCGCCTCCGGGGTCGTGCCCGTGCTCCTGATGCGGGACATGATATCGCTGCGCTTCTCGGGAGTGAATACGTCAGCCATCTCGCCTCGGCACGGCTTGCGGTCCGGCTTCCTCTGTCCGCAGGCGTGCGCCACCGAGGAATCTGGGGCAGGAATGAGTATACATCCGGCACCTCCCGTTTCACCCGGCGTATACTGCCCATGATGTGCTCTGCAAGTACCGACCCCGAACTCAGCCAGTGGTTCCGCCGGGCATCGGAGGGCGGCAGCACGCCGAGTTTCGTGCGCAACGTTGCCGAGGCGAACGGCCCTGATACGACCACAATACCGTTTTACCCCGAATGGACAGGCGTCGCTGCAAGCTCTCAGTAGGCACGCACTGACACCCATCCCTCAGCAACGCTGTTGACCGCCACGCCCCATCCAGATTGACTACCTGCGGTTGCCGCCGGGGTGCCGGGCATGAGAGAATCCCACAAGACTGAGCTGACCCTGGCGACCCGCTAAGATGGGAAGGCTATGACGAGGTGACACGTGCGTAATAGCAAAGCACTGGCTGCTTGGACGCCGGAGCGCGTATGGCGACTGATGGACCTGCATGTCCTCAACGCCAAACTTGCGGAAATCGCAGAGGAGAGCCTTGGGGATTGAAATGCGACTATCACCAAAGAAGCTCTGCACACTTGAGATTGATGTGAGAGTCGAGGATAACGGCACATTTTTCTTGGTGTACCCACTTAGTGATTTCGGGCGCGAATGGTTAGAGAAAGACGAAAAAATGTCGAGGGTTGGCCGCTTCCAAACTAAGCCCAAGTGGGAGAGGCTGGGTGATATCCTGCTCGTCCAGCGTCCCCGTATTCTCGGACTAGTGGAACGTATGGTCAGCGGCGACCTGTGGGTCGTGTGGCGGTAACGAATATTCGGAAACGGAAAGAGCAACCGGAAGGTGTGGACACGCTACTGTTGCGCCACCCCTTGCTGCACGGCATGGTTTTCCATGTGCTCTCCCCAGAGTTGGCTGAAGTGCCGGGTGCGCTGATAATTCCGCTCGGCAAGGCAGTAGAAGACTGCATGTCCGCCCTCATTTCGGTAGGACTTCTCAATGGGGAGCGTTGTCTCCTTGGATTTCCTCATCCCGGTGGCGGGAACGGCCACCGCAAGCGGCAGTTCGAGCTAAACTTCGACATGTTGAAGACGAAAACTGCGAGCTGGTTCAAGAAAACGGCAGGTGCGTAGGAGGGGGACGCAGCATAAACGCCAAGATGTGAGAATCCCCACGGCATCTACCGGCTGACCTTCCTCGTCAAAGTATCCCACCCCTCCTTATTAAGGAACTTCGTGAAGTCCCGGACGGGGTTCTTGTACTCGCCTTCCGTAATCTGAGTATCCGTCCGGTGGACCTTTCAATTACCCACAAATTGGGCTTGCGGGTTTATGACCGTTTCGACCTCCTTTGCGGCAATGCAGGACGGAATGTCCAGGGCGCCTCGGCGAGAGCTTTTCGCAGAAGTGTCGCTAGGTCTCTCTGAAATCTCCGGTAACTACGGATGCGCCGTATGCATTCCTGAGCCACTTCCTTGCTGACGGTCTTCGTTGTTCTTTTTCCTCCGATAAACCCTGTCCACCGATAGTAGATGCCGTGCAGGCGGGGCCGGCTGAGCTTGCACGCGCAACCAGCTTTTCCACAGCGGCTTCTGGCGGTGGAGATACTTCCTGGAAGAATCGGCCACTCGAGTTCAATCGTTTTCCTCATAATGGAATCCTAATGTATTATTACATTAGGATTAGAATAGAATCAAATCATAATGAGGGAGGCGCGTGTAATGACATCCTGGCTGGACGGTGAACTGGAGGAGTGCCAATTCGCGGACGCACGCCTGGGAAAACGGTTCAGGACCTTGCTGGAACGGCTTTCCAAGAGAATGGGCGAAACCATCCCCATGGCCTGCCAGGACTGGGCGGGCACCAAGGCCGCTTACCGATTCCTCTCCAATCAGAGGGTGAGCGAGCGGGAGATTCTTTCAGGCCATTTCCAGGCGACGCGGGATCGCTTCCACGTAACAGAGGGATGGGTCCTCGTGCTCCATGACACGACAGAATTTTCCTTCCAGAGAGAAGAGCCTTCAGCGATAGGCATTACCAAGAAGGTGAACAGCGGCAAGGACCGGGCAGGCCGCCTGCGGATGCACACCGTGTGTGGCCTCCTGATGCATTCCAGCCTCGTGGTGACGACGGAGGGCCTGCCGCTGGGAATCGCGGCGGTGAAGTTCTGGACGCGAAAGAAGTTCAAGGGATGCAACGCGCTCAAAAAGAAGATCAATCCGACACGGGTTCCTATTGAGGAGAAGGAAAGCGTCCGCTGGCTGGAGAACCTGAAGCAGGCAACGGCGCTCCTCAATAAGCCGGAACGATGCGTTCACATTGGGGATCGAGAAAGCGACATCTTTGAACTCTTTTGCGCCGCACAGGAAGCGGAAACCCATTTCCTGGTACGGACCTGTGTGGATCGTCTGGCCGAAGATGGAACGCACACGGTCTCGCAGGAATTGGAGGCGGTACCCTTAAGAGGTCTGCATCGAATCGAGGTGAGAGACCAGCGGGGGAATCGCTCGGAAGCCAGTTTGGAGATTCGATACCGTCGGATGCGGGCCCTTCCTCCTATCGGAAAGCAGAAACGGTACCCCGAACTGACGCTGACAGTGATCTACGCGCGAGAGCGGGGGAGGCCCAAGGATCGCGAGCCGATCGATTGGAAGCTCCTCACCGATCTACCCGTCCGTTCTCGGGCGGAGGCCATCCAGAAACTGGTCGGGTATGCGTCGCGCTGGAAAGTCGAAACCTATCACAAGATCTTGAAGTCTGGCTGTAAGGCGGAGGAATCTCGGCTGCGGACAGCGGATCGGCTCGTGAACCTCATCTCGGTCTTCTGCATTCTGAGTTGGAGGCTTTTCTGGATGACCATGCTCAACCGTTCGGTTTCGGGAATGCCCGCAGGCCATGTGTTTTCAGAAGCCGAGCGCCAATTGCTTGATCATCTTATTCCGGATCGCCATGGGGATCGCGCCGTAAAGAGGTCGCTGTCGTTCTATATCACCAAACTGGCCAGGCTTGGGGGCTACCTTGCTCGCAGCGGTGACCCTCCACCGGGTAATAGGGTCATGTGGCGTGGGCTCTCCCGTCTCACCGATATCGAGCTTAGGTTCTATGCGGCCAAAGTTGTGGGTAATTGAAAGGTTCGCCGGACGGATACTTAAATCCACGGCAAAATTCTGTGCAACATCCTTACATTCTGGCGCTCTGCCTCGCTTGAGCCTTAGCACTTGGCCGCCCCTTTTTTCACCTCAACGCCGGCCATTCGCTCAGCAAACTGGACAAGGGCAGAATGATCCAGATCTCCTTTGCCCTCGTTGATCAGCGCGATGAGCATTTGTTGCACCAGGCTGGTGAGGGGCAGGGAAACCTTGGTGGATTCGGCGGCGAGCAGCGCATTGCGCAGATCTTTTTCGTGCAGCGCAATGCGAAAGCCGGGTTTGAAATTGCGCGCGATGACCATCGGCGCCTTGGCATTGAGCACAACGCTCCCCGCTAATCCTCCCTTCACGGCATTAAAGACGACTTCGGGGTCTAATCCGGCGCGCGTCGCCAAGACTAACGCTTCCCCCATGGCAGCGATGTTGCACGCGACGATGATCTGGTTCGCCAGCTTGGTAGTGTTGCCGGCCCCGACGGGGCCCGTCAACGTGACTGCGGAGCCCATTTTTTGCAGCACTGGCCGCACTCTCTCAAAGGCAGCAGGCGTGCCACCCACCATAATCGCCAGCGTCCCCTCGATCGCTTTCGGCTCTCCTCCACTCACGGGCGCATCCAGAAAGTCCACGCCCCTCTGGGAACAGGCCGCGGCGAGTTTCTGCGACACCAGGGGACTTATGGAACTCATATCCACGATGACCGACCCTTGACGCGCACCGGCGAGCGCGCCCCCAGGCCCCAGGACTGCCTGTTCCACATCGGGTCCATCGGGCAGCATCGTGATGATGATCTCCGACTGGCCTGCGACATTACTGCAAGACGCCGCCGGAACTGCCCCCGCGCTCTTCAAGTCTGCAACGGGCTCAGGGCGGAGGTCATACACCACCAGCGAATACCCCGCCTTGAGAAGATTTCGGGACATGGGCCTGCCCATAATGCCTAAACCAATAAATCCAATCTGTGACATGAATCCTCCTTCGTTAAGAGCGGTCAACCCCTCCCCCTCTGCACCGAGGGAGTGAGGGAAATTGGACTCTGCAATTCCCGGCATGGTGCTCCAAGCCCCGGGGTGTTCCCCATGAGTTGTTGCCGGGCACGTACTCACTGGTAACTTTCCATCAATTTCCAGCCAGCCTCAATAAATTGGCTTAGGGTCCGTTGGGTCGACCCGAAGCTTACAAATTCGCCTGGTGTCATGCCGTCGGGCTCATAGGCGCGAACGAACTCCGGAACTTGTGAAAGCCGTTCGACGACCTCCGGGGGGACCGGCGTCTCGATGTGCTCTTCGCGCGGAAAGTCCTTGGTCACGAAGCTTTCCTGGTAAGCAGGAGCGATCGACATCACCAAGTCCGCGCCCGCCAGCTCCGTCAAGTGGTAATCTCCGCGCAGTGCTGCGACCAAAAGTACGGCGTCGTAACCGCACTGCTTATAGATCGTGTAAGCGCGCTTCGTTACGGCCAAACCGGCTTGGCGAATATCCGACTCGATTACAGCGGCCTGGTGGTCATGGGCAACTTCCCGCAGATAGTCATCCAGACGGCCAATCATGATGACGGCAAAACACCTTCCGGGTTCAATGCCCCTCTGGCGCGCCCGCCGCATTCCGGCGCGATGCCGCTCCGCTATGGCCACGACTTGCGCAACCGTGAAGCTGACGGTGGCCGTAACCGTTATTCCCTCCGCCACGCAGTCTTCCAGCACATCAAGACCCGCGCCGGTGGCCGGGAGTTTGACGGCGATATTGGCAGCCCAACCGTGGAAACGTCTGGCCATGGCGGCCATTGCCTCGCGGTCGCCGGCGAGCGAAGGATTGACCTGGGCACAGACCAGCCCCATTCGCCCACGGCTCGATTCATATTGCGGTAAGAGTTTCTCGGCCGTGCGCGTCACGGCAATTCGCATCAGCGCTTCGGCCTTCAACTCGGCGGGCAGATGGCGGGCAAGCACCTCCTTGATGGCAGCGGACCACAATTCCCTATCCCGCACCAAAGCGAGATTTGCCAGGAAAGGGTTCGTCGTCACCCCCACGGCGCCGCGCCCTAAGCCGGTTTGCAACTCCGCCGCTTCAGCCGAATCGTGCCACCACTTGGTGGGAGTCTGCCCAATCACCCAGTCGAGATAAGTATGGTTTGCCACGGTTTCTTCCTTCCCTTCCTGGCCCAGCGGAATGCCCTGCGCTCAACAGTCCGGCTTGCGTGCCTGCTCCCGGCCATCTGGCCTTCGAGGACGGAGATCAATCCCCTTAAGTTTCTGATTCATTCTGCTCCCGGGATTCTTCCCCATAGGTCATCCGGCGCAGGGCAACCCTTCATGCCGTTATCTGAAAGAGCTTGCCGGGTATATTGCACGGCCTGGTAGAATCCCTGCCGCCCGGTCCGGCTGGCCTCCTCAATGCCTAACCAACCCGCGTAGCCTTGTGCGCACAGTCGCCGCAGAACCTCGGGGATGGGCGCAAGACCTGTTCCAATGGGTACGAACTCGAATGCGCCCACGCGCCCAACATCATTAATGTGGACGTAGCCGATGCGGGCCCGCACGCGCTCGAACAACTGGAGGGTATCCTCGCCAGCCACCAGGGGGTTGGCGATATCGAATTGTACGCCCACCGGCGCGTCCCACAACCCTTCCATGACCCGCAGAAAGACTTCCCCCCGAATCGCGAAATCGAAGTGCTCCCAAGTGGCTGCCTTGGTATGGTTCTCGATGTTGAGACGCAACCCCAGGCGATCCGCTTGCTCCGCTGCTCGCCTGATTCCGTCGATGACCCACGGGATAGCGGCATGTTGCTCCACGCCGGGCCACTGTTGACCGGTGAGCGCCCGCACGGAAGGGGCTCCCATCTCCGCAGCGATCTCCAAGTTCTTGAACACGCCGGCGAGTTCGCGTTTGCGCACCTCGGGATCCGGGTGGGAGAAATCCGAATAACCCGTGTAGTTGCTGATTCCGAGACCCCGCGACTCGGCCAGCCGCCGGAATTCAGCGGGCGTAACGGGCCCCAACGGTTCAACAAGAAGAGGTCCGCACTCAACCCCATCCAGCCCCAGCTCGACCGCGAAATCCATCCACTCGGCCACCGTCATTTGGCCGTGTGAGATGGCGTTGAAATAAGACACCGGAATGCAGCTTAGTCGCATCATCGAGCCTCCCTCGACGCTGCCAGAACCAGCCGGGATTCAACTCAAAACCCACCTCACGGGCCGCGTGCCGCGGACAGCTCGCACCTTGTGCAACTGCTCGAGCCGGTCCAAGTGCCCGCTTACTGGGAACATGGCGAGTGACCAAGTGTCTTGGGGCCAGTCTCCCACCGCGTTCGACACGGCATCGATAAGTTCCTTCAGGGCCAGCCCCGACACGCTTTTCTCCAGTTGGGAGATAATCACCCGGTCGAACAATTCCACGGTTTGCCGAGATTGGCTTATGAAATCACCAATTCCTTCTCCAGTCATGATGGGCCAATGCCCTGAATAGAGGGTCTTGATCTCGATACTTTCGAAGTAGCGTAGCGTGCTGAGATAAACGTCCACGTAATAGTAGGTGACCGGAATCGCCATTCCACCTTCTGCCTTCGGACACCCGCGACCATGAATCGCGTCGCCGACGAAGGCTGCCTTGTTCTTGCTGTCATACAGGGCAAGATGTCCGTGCGAGTGTCCCGGCACGTGCAGCACGTCCAGAACCCATTCGTCGGCCAGAAGAATTTTCTCTCCCCCGGAGAAGGTAAGGTCCATCCGGCGCAGACGTCCGGCCTCGGGAGAGGGTTCGCGGTCGAGACCGACCCCATGTTCGTCCTGAAGGAAGTTATAGCGTTTATCGAAGAGCTTGCGCGGATTCTCAACCAACTCGCGATCCGCCTCCCCACAGGCAAGAAGTGTGTGCGGGGAACTAGCCTTAATCGACTCATTTCCCCCCTGGTGGTCAAGGTCGGCGTGGGTGGTTATGGCTAAATTAATCTTTCCGGGCCCCAGTCCGAGGCGGTTCATGTACGGGAAAATCACCTTTTCTGGAGTCTCGGCAATCCCCGTATCAACCAAGACCGTGTTATCAGCCACGAGCAGGTACTGGAATAAATTGCGCCCTCCAAATAAGGATTGCACCTGATAGACATTCTCATAGAGTTCCATGAAGTTTTCCTTTCAGTGGACCGGACAACTCGCCAGCGCCTTCGGCACCACGGATGTCTTGCTCGTTAAAGGATGCAGTTCGCAAAAGCGGAACCCACCCACAACGGGGGGGACTCACCCCGCCGCGCCGCAGGAAAGATCATACCTTGGCTTTGGCTAGCCCTTCCCTTTTTTCTTATAATTTGCTTCCTCATGGTATAATAGTCCGTGCAGTTTTGGCCTTTGCGCCCAACATCCTATCTTCTTTGGAATCGGGCTGCAAGAAGTTTTCGGATTTTTCACACTCTCATGGCAGCAGGATCCACGTTGCATAATCGGACCTTCCGCAGCGGTCGCCTGAGCGAATTCGTGCTCCACGAAGTTGAACGGATGATCGCCGAGGAACACCCCACGCCGGGCTCCCGGCTCCCCACCGAGTCGGAACTGGCCGAGCGTTTTCAGGTCAGCCGCATCGTCATCCGCGAGGCGATGAAGATCCTGGAAGACCGGGGCGTGGTTGACGTGAGGGCAGGACGTGGCACTTTGACTCTGGCCCCCAACCAAGACAGGGTCAAGGCCCTGCTGGTACGGCTGTTCCAAGACCAGCCCATTCCTACGGTGCAAGAAATGGAGCGCCTGTTGGAACTGCGGCAAGTGCTCGAGGAAACCGCGGCCAGCCTCGCAGCGGTGCGGGCTACCGAAGAGGATGTTGGCGAGATCCAGGCGGCGCTGGACGCGATGAAGGAAGACGGCTTGGATCTTGATGAAACCATCGCGGCCGACCTGCGTTTCCATCAGGCCGTCACGCGCGCCGCCCACAACCGATATTTCGAGATGGTGCTGGATCCCTTGACGGGAGTCGTCCTGCAACAAATTAAGGTCACCACCACTTACGCGGCGGGACTGGATTTGCATCGCGCCATTCTCGTCAGCGTCCGCTCGCATAATCCTGTCGGTGCCCGGCAGGCGGTGCGGCGGCTGATGAGACAAACTCGGATAGACTGCCGCAACGCCTTGAAAGACCTTTCTCGCAACTGATCGCGCTATCCCTGCCTCCCAGATGCATTGGGGAACCAAAAAATCTTCTTGACTTGTCATTGAAACATATGATAAAAGGCGGGCCGGCGTTATGGCTATATGGCTAGAGAGGACAACATGGCCAGAATACGCGGTTTTCGTACTGAACTGTTGCAAAAACCGGCCCACCGTGCTTTCTCGATTTCATTGGCCTTAGAAGGTCTTCTTTCGCTATTCGATTTTTAAGGCCCCTGTTGTGAGGGGTTCCAAAGTGAACCAGTTTATTCAGGACGGCGCCAGTTCCAAGATTATGGCCAAAACATAGGGCTGATCTTTGATCATACCTTTAGGTCGAGGCAAATGAATGAACGAGCTCCGAATCGGCACCAATCGTTCCAACGTGCAAAATTGCTCAAACAGCCAAAACCAGCCCTATGACAACCAATTTGGCATTCCCAATGGTAACTTGTGCGACATGACGTTCCGGAGTGTGGCGTAGTCGCTATCGCAAGATGCGTTGCGAGAAACACGCATGACGACCACACGTCACTATTAATGGTTTGAAAGTTGCGTCGGGCCGCGGTCAGAAAAACCGTTAGGCGAGGAGGATGCGCAAATGAAAAGGAATCTGAAATCGGCAGGGCTGATGCTGGCGATAGCGCTCAGCACAGGACTTGTATGGGGTAGTGTTACAGGAAGTATTTCGGGAACTGTGACCGACCCGACAGGGGCAGTTGTTCCGGGGGCCCCGGTGCTTGCTCTCAATACCGAAACGGGAATCCAGACCTCGACCCGGACTGACAGGGCGGGCTTTTATTCTTTTCCGTCTCTTCCCACAGGCCATTACGAGGTTCAAATCAAGGCCAGCGGATTCCGGGAGTATCGGGAGACGGGTTTGGTGTTGGACGTTAACAGCGCGTTGCGGGTAGACGCTGCACTTCAAGTGGGCGCGGTAACACAGCAAGTTAGTGTCTCAGCTACAGCCGCCCACGTGGAAACCAGCAACACTCAGATTGGCGAGGTCATCGGGACGACCAAGATGACAGAGCTCCCGCTGAATGGCCGAAGCTATACGGATCTGCTGGCTCTGCAACCGGGCGTCGCTCCAGCGACTACTGGGGAGTCCGGCGGGATCATGGTCTCTGGAACACTGAACCCTGGCGGCGTTTCTATTAGCGGGCAGCGAGAAAGCGCCAACGGATTCATGATCAACGGTGGCAGTGCGGAGGAAAAGCTGTATATGGCTTCGGGGATCATTCCGAACCTAGATTCCATCGCCGAATTCCGGATATTGACTAATGACGCGGACGCCGAATATGGAAACTATTCCGGTGGGCTCATTAATGCCATTACCAAATCCGGCACGAATATATACCACGGAAGCGCCTTCGAGTTTCTGCGCAATCCCAACCTCGACTCGCGCAATTTCTACTCCCCGGCGAGGGGTGTCCTGCACCAGAACCAGTTCGGGGGCACGGTGGGCGGACCGATCGTCCGCAACAAGCTGTTCTTTTTTACCGACTATCAGGGAACACGCATGGTGCAGGGTGTGGATACGGGCTTGATTCCGATCCCCTCGGTTGCTGACCGGAGTGGGAACCTGTCCGATCAAGCGGCGGCGCTCGTCGCGGCGAACTCGTCGGTAGCAGGCGCTGGCTGGGCCAATGTGTTGTCAGAGGAATTAGGCTATCCCGTAACCGCGGGGGAGCCCTACTTTACTTATACTCCGCCAGGTCCCGGTGCTCAGCCTACCCTCTGCACGGGCCCTGCGCAGGGTTGCGTGTTTCCTAACGCAATTATTCCTCAATCGGTTTTCACCGCGCCCACGAACGCCCTGATGAAATACATTCCACTTCCCGATTACGGATCCAACATCTTTACAACTTCGGCCTACAAGTCAACGTTGCGGGACGACAAGGGCGGTAATCGGATCGACGCCAATACCCGCATCGGGATGGTTTCAGCGTATTACTTCGTGGATGACTACGCGCTTGTTAATCCTTACGGCGGAGCAAGCGTTCCAGGGTTTTCTGCCAATAACAACGGTCGGGCGCAGATGATGAACTTAGGCATCACCAAATCGTTCGGCGCAAGTTCTGTCAACGAACTCCGCTTGGTTTATATGCGCGACGTGAATTTCGGCGGTGTTCCGTCTGGCGGATTGAATGTTTCACTCGCTTCCCAGGGTTTTACCGGAATCTATCCCAATGATCCCCAGCAGCAGAACGTCGAGTCCGTAGGCTTCAATAACTTCAGCATCGGTGCCGCCAATGGGCCTCTCTATAGCTATAACAATACCTACCAGGTATTGGACAACTTTTCCAAAGTGAAGGGCACGCACACGCTGAAATTTGGCGGGAATTTCAGTTACGACCAAGTGACTTTTACCTTTCCATTAGCCTACAATGGAGGGTTGTGGTTCACCGGGGAGGAGACGGGCAGCGATTTTGCCGATTTTTTGCTTGGAGCGCCCGCAGGGTTCAATCAAGGCCTCATCCCGACGATGTATAATCGCGCCCGTAGCTACGCCCTATACGGCGAGGATAGCTGGCGCGCCACCCGAAATCTCACGGTGAACTATGGATTGCGTTGGGAGGTCAGCACTCCCTGGTGGGAAACTCACAACGAACAACGTACGCTGGTCCCTGGTATACAATCGAAAGATTTCCCTGGTGCGCCGGAAGGCTGGGTCTTCCCTGGCGATCCTGGAATTCCCTCCACGCTTTCGCCCACGCGCTACGCGAACTTTGCGCCGCGGATTGGACTGGCCTACGCTCCCTCCGCCGCCGGCGGATTCCTGGGCAAGCTGTTGGGCGGGCCCGACAAGACCAGTATTCGCGCGGCTTTTGGTATTTATTACACATCTTGGGAAGATCGCATGATCTCCCAGGAGGCGGGCAACGCTCCCTACGGATATTGGTGGTCCAGTCCCACTCCACCCATGTTTGCGAACCCCTATATTGACCGTAGCACCCAATACAACGAGGGGGAACGGTTCCCCATGACCCTACCCCCTCTAAACACACCCCAGCCGAACGCCCCTGACAACTCCATCAACTGGGCGCAGTTCGAACCTATCACCAGCTCGCCCACGTGGTACGTAGGCAACCGCGTCCCCTACGCTGAGCACTACGATTTATCACTGCAAAGGCAGTTCGGGGCCGCCACGCTACTCAGCGTAAGCTACGTGGGGACGCAAGGTCATCGTCTTCTCGGCACGGTCGAGAACAATCCCGGCAACCCAGCTCTGTGCCTAAGCCTAAGCCAGCCCGATGAAGTGACCAACGGCGTCACCTGCGGCCCGTACGGGGAGAACAACACCTATTATCCTGTTACCGGCGGCGTGATCACGACAACGCGCACTCGTTTTGGTCCTGCGTTCGGCAGTAACGGCTGGATGGCTACAATGGCCAACTCGAACTACAATGCACTTGAAGTGACCCTGCGCCACACGGTGGGAAGGTTGGAATTTCTCACCGGTTACACCTTCAGTAAATCACTCGATAACGCCTCGGGCAATGGACTAGGGCAAGGCGACAACATTAATCCTATCGACCCCAAAATCACGAAGTCACTGTCCGCATTCGATGTCACCAACAACTTCGTTATGAGTTACAACTATAAAATACCGTTTGACAAGCTTTGGCACGCCAACCGCATAACCAATGGCTGGACCATCAGCGGAATTACCCGCTTCGCTACGGGCTTCCCTGTCTACATCTTGGAGCCGAACGATAATTCACTGTTGGGGACGTTCAGTTCCGGCCAAGGCAATTCAATAGACGAACCCAATCGTCTAGCGGGACCTCTGAACATCACCGATCCCCGCAAAGCCGACCCAACCACGGGCACGAATCCTTACTTCAATCCGGCGTTGTTCACGCCTGAAGTAGTTGGGCAACTTGGGAATTCCAGCCGACGCTTTTTCCACGGGCCCGGTTGGAACAACTGGGATATGGCGCTGGTCAAAGATCTTAAGTTAACCGAAACCAAGAGCCTGCAATTCCGAGGCGAGTTTTTCAACATCTTCAACCACGCACAGTTCGGGGCTCCGATCGGAAATTTTCTAAGCTCAAGTTTCGGCTTCGTGACGAGCGCCAACGCTCCGCGGATCGGACAGGTTGCGATGAGGTTCATCTGGTGAAGCTCTGCGGCCTGGGCGGGACCTGATCCCGCCCAGGCCGCGTTTGGCGAAGCTAAGATTTTGCATTGGCGCTTGTTGGGTCAGCGGTGAACAGACCAGGATTGAAGAACGTAAGATCCCGTGGCCAAGCGGAACGGAGCAAACTCTCAGGAACATCAAAGCCGACCAGATTCTAACCGGCCGGGGGCCCGAGAGCTAACTTAGCTTGTCATCTCCAAGCCAAAATGACTTCAATCTTGCAGGTATTGTGGAGCAGAATCATTGTCGAATAGAATTGCCCGTTCGTTTTGCAACCCGCAACGACGATGCCCCAGGGACATCTCAGGAGGCTTGGCATGTCCAGGTGGACGCGACGTGATTTCTTGAAGAGCAGTGTTGCCGCCGCAGCAGGGGCACCGCGGATCCCCCTTGGCGGAGCGGTAGCCCAAGGCGCGGATCCCCTGAGAATGACCCCCTCCACAGGCGCAGAGGAGCTCGCACCCCGGCGTGAGCACCTCTTGCTCGACCACTGCTGGCGCTTTCATCTCGGCCATGCCGACGACCCCGCGCGTGACTTCGGCTATGGGCTCGCAAGAGGCTACATGAAAACAGGCGAATTCTTCCGGCCCTCGCAACCGAATTTCAACGACGCCGGCTGGAATGCCATTGACCTTCCGCACGACTGGGCGGTGGAATTGGGGTTTGTCCAAGACGACGAGTCAGTGATCTTTCACGGCGCCAAGCCCCTGGGCCGCAAGTATCCCGCAACCAGCATCGGATGGTACCGGCGTGTCTTCGACATTTCGCAGGACGACTTCGGCAAGCGGCTGAGCATCGAGTTCGACGGCGTGTTTCGCGACTCGATCACGGTACTCAATGGCATTTTTCTGGGTCGAAACATGAGCGGGTATGCGCCGTTCCGGTACGACATCACCGACGCAGCCAACTATGGGGGCAAGAATGTGTTGGTGGTGCGAGTGGACGCCACCCAGGCGGAAGGCGGATTTGTCGTGGGCGACGGGTTTTACGAGGGTGCCGGCATTTACCGCCACGTGTGGCTGGTGAAAACAAATCCCGTACACGTTCCGCAATGGGGAACGTTCGTGACTTCCGAAGTCGAGGGGAGCAGAGCCGTGGTCACCGTGCGCACGGAGCTAGCCAATGAAGCTCACGCCGGCGCGGAATGTCAGATCACTTCGACTATTGTGGATCAGACCGGCAAGGAGGTAGCAAGCGGCCGGTCGGACAACTCTACGATTCCCGGCTGGGAACGGCGCAGCTTCAATCAGCACCTGGAGGTTGGTGATCCGAAGCTTTGGTCGATTGAGCACCCCAACCTTTATCGCCTGCTCACTGCCGTCGAATCCGGCGGTCGTGTAATCGATCACTACGAAACTCCCTTCGGCATCCGCACCGTTCGCTTCGATGCGGAAAAGGGTTTTCTTCTCAACGGGGAGCCCGTCAAAATCAAGGGAACGTGTAATCATCAGGACCATGCCGGGGTGGGCTGCGCCTTGCCCGATCGGCTCCAGTACTACCGAATCGAGAAGCTCAAGGAAATGGGCTCGAACGGCTTTCGCACCTCGCACAACCCTCCCACGCCGGAACTGCTGGACGCTTGTGACCGGCTGGGGATGCTGGTGCTTGACGAGACCCGCATGTTTTCATCTTCACCTGAAGGTCTCAGCCAGTTGGAGCGGATGATTCGGCGCGACCGGAACCATCCCAGCGTGGTGTTTTGGTCCACCGGCAACGAAGAACCTCTGCAAGGTACCGATCCCGGCGCGCGGATTTGCGCCTCCATGAAGCGGCTCGAGCGGGGGCTTGACCCCACCCGGCTCATCACGCAGGCGGTGAGTGAAGAGTGGGGAAAAGGGCTCTCACCCGTGCTGGACGTCATGGGGTTCAACTACCACCACGCGTCCGAGATCGACGCCTTTCACAAGCAATTTCCGCGGCAGCCCTTGGTTGGCACGGAAACGGCCAGTACGGTCTCCACGCGAGACATCTATTTCACCGATAAGCAGAAAGGTTACGTCAGTGCTTACGACGTGAATTTCCCCAGATGGGCTTCCACCGCGGAAGAATGGTGGCAAACGTATAATCAGCGCGCCTTTCTCGCCGGCGGCTTTATATGGACCGGGTTCGACTACCGCGGCGAGCCCACTCCTTACGGCTGGCCGTGCATCAGCTCGCATTTCGGGGTCATCGATACCTGCGGCTTTTTCAAAGACCTTGCTTATTATTACCAGGCTTGGTGGAGCGGCAAGCCGGTGCTCCATCTCTTCCCCCATTGGAACTGGGCGGGCAAGGAAGGACAGGAAATCGACGTCTGGTGCTTCAGCAACCTGGAGAAAATCGAACTCTTCCTCAACGGCAAGAGCCTGGGTGTCCAACCTATGGAGAAGGATTCGCACGTGGCCTGGAAAGTGCGATACACGCCCGGCACGCTCGAAGCCCGCGGCTACAAGGAAGGTCGGCTGGAAATGACGGCGAAGAGAGAAACCACCTGCACGCCGGCGAGAATCATGCTCCTGCCGGACCGCGCGAAAATTCATAGTGATGGCGAAGATGTTTCCGTCGTCGCGGTGAGTGTGGTGGATGAGCAGGGCCGCGTGGTCCCCGTGGCGGATAACCTGGTAACCTTTGGGGTTACAGGTAGCGGTAAGCTGATCGGCGTGGGCAATGGCGATCCCAGCAGCCACGAGCCGGATAAGGCGCACCAACGCCACGCCTTCAATGGCCTCTGCGTCGCCATCATTCAAGCGCAGAAAACGGCCGGCGAGATCAAGGTTCGGGCCACCTCACCTGGGCTCGCCTCCGCCGTCACCGTGATTCAGTGCGAACCGGCCACGCCACGAGCCGCCCTGGTGTCAGATCTCTATAGGATTCGATGTCTCTACCGCAGCGTTGTTAGCGGATGAATGAAATAATGACGTAGCGCGCGAGTAGTCCTGCTCCGTTGGGCGACTGCTCCGCTGCTGTTCTTCCACAGTTAACAAATTGGCAGGAGGTATTGCGATGATGCGAAAGGCCATTCTGCAGTGTTTGTGCGTATTTGTGGCAGTGGCAGGTGGTGTCTTGTTGCAGTTGCATCCGGACCTCGCGGCGCAAGCCGCGCAGTTGGAAGCTTCGATTCAAGTCGACGCCAGTGAGGTGACCGGCCAGGTGCCCCACTATATGTTTGGGCAGTTCATCGAGCACGAACACAATACGATTGATGACGGTTTGCTGGCGGAGCTTTTGCATGACCGGAAGTTTGAGGAAGGCGATCGGGATGGTGTCGGCGTCTCCGCCGGGTGGGTGCCGGAGGAACGAGTCACCGCCCATTACTGGGAATTGCACAACGGTCAGGGCGTGAACGACCGCTATTTCGTCGATCACGATACCTACTACGGCGGAGGCGCAGCCCAGGCCATCGAAATCACGGGGGATGGCTCAAACCACGCCAGCGTCTACCAGATCGGGCTGCAGTTTTCCAAGGGGCGGAAATATTCCTTTTACGTGTACATGCGGAGACACGGAACAGGGAAAGGCTTCGTGGAAATCGACAGGCTTAAAGGGCCGACTTATCTGCACAAAGACTTCGACCTCGTCAGTGACGACTGGGGAAAATATACGGCTGAGTTCACGGCCCCGGAAGATACAACTCAGGGTCGCATGCGCATCGGCTTTGTGGGGAGAGGCACGTTCTGGATGGATTCGGCTTCTTTGATGTCGGCGGATAATGTGGACGGCATGCGGCGCGACGTGATCGAGGCCCTGCGTCCTATGGATATCTCGGTGCTCCGCTACCCAGGGGGCTGTTACGCGGATTTTTACAACTGGAAGAATGGTGTGGGGCCACGCGATAAACGGCCTGACAAGTGGTCCACAGTGTGGCACGAGTGGAATTCCAACGATTTCGGCACGGATGAGTACATGGAGCTCGGCCGCATGTTGGGCTACGATGGACACATCACCACCAATTACATTTCCGGCACAGCCCAGGAGGCGGCGGAGTGGGTTGAATACACCAATGGATCCGCAGACACACCCATGGGACGCCTGCGTGCCCAAAACGGGCATCCGCAACCTTATGGCATCAAACTTTGGGCGATCGGCAACGAAGCTCCGAACCTGTGCAGTGAGGAGTACACTGGCGGCGTTAAATTGAGTGATTATGCCGAACGGTTCCGTGCGTATCAGGATGCGATGCTAAAAGTGGACCCTTCGATCGAGTTCATGGCATCCTCCGTGGGAAACCCCCAATGGATCCGTGAGCTGTTGCAGGTACTGCCGGCGAAAAAGCTCGCCATCTCCATTTACACTGGCCGGTACGAGGGCGGCGGCATGGAGGCGATCTGCGACCAAAACAAGTTCTATCAAGGCGTGGTCGCGGAGCCGCTGCAGTTCAAGGATAAATTGGATGCGAACATCAAGGCCGCGGGCAGCCTTTTGCCTTCGCATCCTTTCTTTGCCATCACTGAGTTCAACTCTTGGTGGCTCCCGGAGACACACGATCCTGAATACCGTCTCGCCAATGCACTTTATTTCGGGGGTGTATTCAATGAACTGCTCCGTCATGCCAATCGCATATTCTTAGCCGAGAACTGTTCGCTCATCAACGTCCAGGGCATCATTGAAGTGAATCCCGTGGCCATGAAGTTGACGCCACCGTATTTTGCCTACGTTCTTTATGCGAACCACATCGGAAGTGAAGTCTTGAAAACGGAGACCACCGTTCCCCCTGTAAGCTTCGGCTCCAAGCCTCCCGCTTTGGATGCTATTGCCACTCGGGCATCTGACGGTCGCACCCTCTTCCTTGCGGTGGTCAACCGGGCACAGAATGAGGCAGTGTCCACGCAGATTAACCTCAAGGGCTGGAAAACGGCAGGCACGCAGGCTCAGGTCTATGAGTTGGCTGGCAAGAGTTGGGACTCGTTTAATCCCTACGGGAGCACCAACAACGTGAGCATCACACACCGGACAGCAGCGGTAGGGCGGATGCCACTTTCTTATGTGTTCCCGGCCCATACGATAACGGTGCTGGAAGTCGGCGGGCATTTATTGGGTGCGAAGCAAGACTAATAAGGCAGGCTGTGCGACAGCTGATGAGGCCAAACCTTGGCAGACTCCCCCAGCGCCTTGAAAAACCTTTCCCGTGACTGATAGCGCCCACCCTGTTTCCCGGGTGCATTGGGGAACCAAGAAAGACCCTCTCAGCGCGCAGGCCTGGCGGGAAGGAAAGCTCTTTGTCGGGCTCTTGGTTGAACGCATGGTGGATGCTGTGGCTTCGTTTTTGCCCTGGGGCTACCCCCTGGCAACCACGCCGCAGCCGATGGCGGGAAATTGATTTCATGAATCGTCAAGTGGGCGCGGCACTGCTACTACCGCAAAGGCTGGCGACAGTGATCAATCAATGGCCGATAATCAGCAAGCTTCTCGCCGCTACACCGCGCAAGCGTAAACGATTTGCATGGTGTTCTTAGGCTAACGCTTATTCGGCTTTGCCAGAGTGGCAGTAGGAGTTTGACATTTTTGGGAGTGGTGACGATTCCGCCGCGCGCTCGACCCCTCACCCGACCGCCGCCCGCTGGTGAGAACGCGCGGCGCGGGCCACCCTCCCCCCTCGGAGAGGGAAAACACCGCGCGGGGGCACATGCTGACTGTGAGTTAGGAAGTGAAGCGACGGAGCTGCTGGTGGAGTTGGCGGGGGAGCGGGGCGTGGCGACCGGTTTGCAGGGCGATGAGGTAACGGCGGGTTGAGCAGGCGGCACGGTGGCGATCCTCGGCGGCAGCGATAGAAGCATCTCCGGGCGTCCCGCAGCGCTATGGGGAGGCGTGCCGGGCGGCCCCGTACGTGTTCGAAGCGAGTTCGATAGGTGCGACCGCTTCGTGGTGGATGTATCGGAGGGATAACGGATGGCCACGGCCACGGACACTGCCAAACAGACCGATAAGCAGCGGATGATGTGGTATTTCACCCTGCTCGCGATGGCGTCGCTGATCTGGTCCGCGCAGGGCACGGCGGTGAAGTTCCTCAATCGCCAGATGGGGCCCATCGCCATTACTTTTGTCCCTTTTTACATCACCACCGTCTTATTCGTCCCGCTGCTGATCCGCAACCGCCGTATGCGCCCCAACGCCGGTTCGATCGGATGGAAAGATTGGAGCCGCTTCACCTTGGCCGGCATCGGGGGACAGGTGCTCGCACAATTGGGCATGACCTGGGGCATCTCCAAGTCACTGGCCTCGAACGGCGCGGTATTGAACTTGATGATCCCAGTGATCACGGCGGTGCTGGCTTCTTTTATGCTCCACGAGAAACTAACCGTGCTGCGCGTTGCGGCGCTGGGCCTCGGCTTGGTGGGCGTCTTCATGATGTCCGTTCCGGATCTGCGCGCAAGCTCGTTCATGGAGATGAAGTACCTTGGGGGCAACGGCCTCATTTTGGTTGGCTGCTTTGGCTCGTCGTTTTACAACACGTATTGCAAAGGCCTGATGCGCCATTTTCAGGAAATCGAGATTCTGATCTTCAGTTACATCACGGCATCCGTGGCCAGCCTGCCGTTGCTGATCTGGGTGGAACCCTTCCACTGGAAGGTTTTCGCCTCTCTCGATTGGAAGTCGTGGGCGGCGTTCGCTTTCTTGGCGGTCCTGATGTACGGAGCGTCGATGCTGCTTTTCTTTGCGGCGCTGGAGCACCTGGATGTGACCGTTGCCTCTGTCTCCCTGTACCTGGTGCCGATTTTCGGCGTGCTGCTGGCGGCGGTGCTGCTGGGCGAACGGCTGAGTGCCCTGGCCATGTTCGGGTCCGCGGTGGTCCTTGCCGCTACTGTTCTTATTGTTAAATATGATACGCTGACTTAGGAGTGCAATAAATATGAGGCCAGTAACCAGGTTTTTATGGTCGCGCTCCTTTTCACTGCCGCTCTGGCCATGGCGCAAGAGCTCTTCCCGGTGATTTCGACAGTGGATGCCACCACCATCGCCGGCCGGCCCGTTCAGCTCGATGCCAACGGAAAATTACTGCCTTGGCCGATGCCCGATAACATAGGCTATTCCTACAGTTCTCACTTCCTTACGCAATGGGGCATCCTCTGGGATCTTTACAACCGTCACCGCTACCAATACTTTTTCTGCCGTTTCGATTTCGACCGCACAACCTTCGAGATGCAGCCGGACTGGCACTGGGCGAACTCGACGGCTTATCTCCGCGCCATGACGGAGGGCTTTATCGAACGGCTCTACCCGTACACGGGCGACCCGAACACTATTACCTACCTACAGGACTTTATCGATTACGAAATGGCGAACGGCTTGACCCCCAAGAATTATGTGTGGGGCGGGGTGCCTTACACGTCGGCCAATCCGGGCGACCGCCGATATACGGGACGGAACCACCACGGAGAGGATTACCTTGAACCGCCCATCGTGGGCGAGGATGGTTACGCCTATGTCCGATTCTACGAGATGACCGGCAACACCAAATACCTTGAAGCCGCCATCCATTTCGCCGATGTGCTGGCCAAGAATTACAACACGGGCGATGCCGAGAACTCGCCGTGGCCGGTACGCTGCTACGCTCGCGACGGAAAAGTGGTAGGTCCGGGAATGGGGCCCTACTCGGCAAACGTTGTCGAGCCTGTCATGCTCTTTGACGAACTGATCAGGCTCGACCTGGGCGATGTGGCCCGCTACCGGCAGGTTCGCCAAGGGGCCTGGGATTGGCTGCACAAATACCCGCTGAAGAACAACGTCTGGGTCGGCTACTTCGAGGATGTCACGCCCAGTATGCAGAACATGAACCAAGTTATCCCCCTCGAGTATGCCCGCTATGTCCTTCTCAATCCGGATAAGGACCCGGAATGGCGAGAGAACACCCGTAAGTTGATCGCATGGGTAAAAACCACTCCCAAATGGCCCAAGTATAATGTTCATGGCGCCACGGTAACGACGGAGCAGGGGGACGGAAAGAGCTTTTGCTGCAACGAGCCCAACCAATGCTGCGACAGCCATACTTCCCGCCTGGCGGCGGTCGAGGCGCTGTACTATGCCAAGACGCATGATGTCGCCTACAAGGAGGAAGCCTTCCGTTCTTACAACTTGGTGACGTACTTTCAGGGCATGCCTGCCAACGCGCACACTCCGTGGGGTGACCATGAATGGTGGTTCACCGACGAGTTTGCCGATGGTCCGCGCCGCCTGATGGGTGCTTTCTGGGCGGTTCCCGAATGGGCACCTGCCGATGAGTCGCACCTGCTGGGTTCCTATTCAGTGGTCACCAAGATTGCCTACGGCAAGGGATCCGTCACTTACTCGACCTTCGACCCGTCGTCGATCGACGTCCTGCGCTTGAGCTTTGTGCCGGACTCGGTGTGGTCAGGGGGACGCAAGCTCGCCCGCCGCCACGATCTGAAGCAAGAGGGCTACACCTTCGATGACGCCACTCGGGTGCTCCGCATCTGGCACGACCACTCACGGGGCGTTGACATTCAAGGAGCCTCTGCCGATCCCGTGCCGCTGGTGGTCGATTTTGACAACCCCCACGTTGGGGCCAACGTCAAGCTGCAAGGCCAATACCCTTCGGGCGTGATCGATTGGGGAGACGGCCAGTGGAAGGTTTGCCCGCCGGCCGGGCGCATGAGCACGTTTTCGCTGGGCGTTGCGGAGGCGAGCGCGCAAGAGGCGCACTTCCAGTTCTTTTATCCGCGCGTATTGATCCGCCTGGACGTGTACAATCCACTCGCCCGCGCGGTGAAGCTCACGCTTCGGGCGCCCGAGATCCGGGAAGTCAGTTTCACGCTCAAGCCCGGCCAACTTCAACGGATCAGGACCGGGTGGCTCGACCGCGCGTCGGCGGTTTTCCTGGAATCCGAGGACCTCTCAGCCCTCCGTTTTGACAACCTTGCGTATTCGTCTTATCTCTACGTCGGGACCGACAAGTCGGACTATATGTTCTCTGAGTTGAAAGAATCTGCAATGGCGGATGGCACCACACCGGCCGCTTGCATCGGGGCCGGAAATGCCACTACGTGACTTAAACAAATCGAGGTTTCATTATGAAGATCACTCCACGTCAGGAAAAGCTACTCAAGCGTACGTTTATTGACTTCTGCCCGATGCAGGAATTCATCAGCGACCCGCTGATCATTGATCGGGCGGAAGGGTTGTACTACTGGGATACTGAGGGCAACCGGTATTTCGATGCCATCGGGGGGGTTTTTGTGGCCACGTTGGGGCACCGACACCCGCGCCTGGTCGAGGCCATGCAAAAGCAAATGGCGAAGATAACCTTCGCGCCGCCGCTTCACGGCATCGCGGATGTGACGCTCGACTTTGTCGAACGCCTGGGCTCGGTCACGCCCGGCAATCTGAAGTATGTAAAAGCCTTCAGCGGAGGCTCGGAAGCGAACGAAGCCGCCATGAAATTTGTCCGCCAATACTTCAAGCAGACCGGGCATCCGGGAAAGTACAAATTCATCAGCCGCTACCAGGGTTACCACGGCGCCACGGCGGGGGCCATGGCAGCCAGCGGCACGGGCTCGCGCAAGTCCAAATTCGAGCCGCAAATGGCAGGGTTCCTGAAGGTCTTCCCGCCCCCCCACTACCGCAGCGTGTTTGCTACCTGGGAGGAGTGCAACCGCTTTGCCGCTAAAACCGTGGAGGACGTCATCATCGAGGAAGACCCGGAGACGGTGGCGGGCTTCATTGTCGAGCCCATTGGCAACACCGGCGGCATCATTACGCCGACCCGAGAGTATTTCGAGATTCTGCGCAACATCTGTGACCGGTACAACGTGAAACTGCTCTTTGACGAAGTAATTACGGGGTTCGGCAAGACCGGCTCGATGTTCGCCGCCCAGACCTATGGCGTCACTCCCGACATCATCTGCTGTGGAAAGGGACTGTCGAGCGGGATGATTCCCATCAGTGCGATGATCGCGCGCGAAGACATGGCGGAAGCCTTCTGGGGAAAGGCGGAGGAGGACATCCAATTCGCGCACGGGCAGACGTTCGCCGGCAATCCCCTGTCCTGCGCCGTGGGCATTGCCGTGATTGATGAGATTGTCGAGAACGAGTTGGATATCAAGGCTCGCTCGATGGGTGAGTACGTGCGGGCGCGCCTGGAAGGTCTGAAAAAGTACGGGGTGATCCGCGAGGTGCGAGGGAAGGGCATCTTGTTGGGCGTCGAACTTATGAAGGACAACGGCATGCTAGAGCCATTTCCAGAGCTGGGCAAGGCATTTTCCGCGAGAGCCCTGAAGAACGGCCTTATTCTGCGTGTCAGCCCGTTATGGTTTGCGGTTGCGCCAGCCCTCGTCGCGACGGAAGCCCAGCTCGACGAAATGTGCAGCCTGATCGAGAAAAGCTTAGTCGAAGCGCTGGAACAAGTGTCTCAGCCGGCTTCAAAGGCGGGCTGGAATCTCTCCGCGCTTCGTGCTTGAGACGCTCCGTGAGCGAAACAGGCACCAACCTCCGCTCGCCGGGAGCGGAACTTGAGGCGGACGGCGCGCGCGGGTCGCGGGAAAATCACCTTGGGAGGCTGACCAGTGAAAGACTCCTGCAGAGTTTACCGAAGCTGGGCGTGGTGCGGTTTGCTGCTGTGGACGGCGATGCTTCCGGGCATCGCGCGGGCTGAACAACTGGGCTACCACGAGATCAAGACCGATTCCTCAGGCAAGATTGCCGCCTGGTACGGAACCGGCCCTTCGCAGGCGTATGATCACGATATCCGGCTGCTTTTTCATTTTTGGATAGGCATGCGAAAATGTCCGAATGGCGTGCCTATGTACATGCAACACCAGGTATGGAAACCCGACACTGAGGATCCTCGAGGGCTGGGCGGCGACCAGCTCAACATGGCCCTCTCATCGTGGACTTTACTGTACGACTACCTTGGTGACCCGGCCGTTCGGGCAAACATGACCTACATGGCCAACTCCTGGCTGGCGCATGGCTTATCCGGAGAGAACGATGCGTGGAGCAGTCTCCCTTACCCCTACAATACGGTCCTTCACTCCGGCGTTTACGATGGAGACATGCGGGCCGGAAAGGGCTTTCTTCAACCTGACAAGGCTGCAAGCTTTGGCGCAGAATTGATCGTGCTTTACAAAATGACCGGGGACCCGCAATATCTCCGCGCTGCCGTCCGTATTGCAGACACCCTGGCGGCGAAGGTGAAACCGGGGGATGGCGACAATTCTCCGTGGCCTTTTCGCGTCCACGCCCAGACCGGGGAAGTGCACCGGGTGGTGAGAGGCGGCAAGACTTTCCTTGCCTCATACACCAGCAATTACACCGGGGCACTAACCTTGTTTGATGACCTGATCGCCCTCCACCTGCCCAACGCCGCCAGGTACGCGGCAGCACGCGACACGGTCAGTACGTGGTTGAAGAACTTCCCGATGAAGACGAACAAGTGGGGACCGTTCTTTGAGGACGTTCCCACTGAAGTGTTCTCCAACACTGAGATAAACGCGGACACGATGGCGCGATATATTCTCGAGCACCCCTCCTGGGATCCCGATTGGAAAAGGGACGCGGCGGCCATTCTCGACTGGAGCTATCGCTCATTTGCCAACCATACATGGGATAAGTTCGGGGTGACGGCGATCAACGAGCAAACGGCTTACAAAGTGCCCGGCAACAGCCACACCTCGCGCCATGCATCCGTGGAACTGTTGTATTGTGAGCAAACCGGCGACATGACGCACAAGGACGCGGCGATCCGGCGTCTTAACTGGGCTGCGTATATGGTCGGCGTGGATGGAAAGAACCGCTACCCCCACGACGATATCTGGCTTACCGATGGCTACGGCGATTACGTGCGACACTACCTCCGCGCCATGGCATCCTTCCCGGAGTTGGCTCCGGACGACCAGAATCACCTGTTACGAACAACCTCGGTGATCCAAAACATCGTCTACGCTGATGACGCAATCACTTACACCAAGTTTGACCCCGCTTCCACTGAACGTTTCAAACTTGGCCTTTGGACGCCGAAGTCGGTAACCGGTGGGACGATCGAGTGGGACGCGACGACGAAAGTCCTCACCGGCCACGCGACCGCGAAATCGGTGCGCATCGCACGCCAATAGGAGAATTGTCCCTATTGAGAATTGCACTCCGGCCGTCACACCGGCAGCAATGTGGTCCCACGAAGCGGTTGAGCTTGCGATAAACGGCTTGCGATCTTTCGTACAATCTACACGAAGATTATTATCCATGGAATTGCCGGAACGCGTAAGCACAGAGTCACAGAGCAGAGGTTGGAGCTTTTCCGCAATAGGAGATGGTCATTGCTTGCTCTTACGACAAGCTTTACCCGGCGCTGCGGCCAGCGGGTGCGCTGTTGCTTCCGTCGCGCGGCTTTAAGTTTGCGTTTCGACATCTGACATGCTCTTGCGGCTCCGCGGGGCCGTGTCCTCTGTGTCAGCCCCTCTTGGTTGCAGCACAAGGCGCTCTTGTTAGTCACCTTGAACCGGAGGGGGCCGCGGAGCCAAGCTTTACACAATGTACAAGCAGAGGGCTACTTGAGGGAGGTTCATAATTGGCAACCAAGCTGGATTTGGGCGGCAGGTGTCACGATCTCCGTTCGGTAGTGCTCGAGAACGACTGGCTTCGCGTCAGCGTTCTTCCCGACATCGGGGCCAAGATTTACGACATCGTGTGGAAGCCAACAGGAAAGAACATCCTTTGGCACAACCCCCGCATTCTTCCTCAGACCTATCCTATCGACGGAAACTTTGACAACTACTGGTGCGGAGGTTGGGACGATGGTTTCCCAACCTGCGATCCGTGCGAATATCGGGGCGAGCAATATCCGAGTTTGGGCGAGTTGCGGTCCGTGAAGTGGCAAGTGCAGGCGGCCGGCGAGGAAGGACACAAAGCCTATGTTAAGCTGGCTGCCTTCGGCCCTATCAGCCCGGTGCGGGCGGAGAAGACGGTGACGGTCATGGCCAATTCTCCGGTGTTGCGGGTGCAATATGAAATCACCAGTCTCGGCGTTTTACCGTTGGAATTCATCTGGGGAACGCATCCTTCGCTGGAAGCCCACGAGAATCTGATCCTGAGAGTTCCTGCGAAGACAGGAATTGTGGGTCAAGCCTCGGACCCACGCCTGGGAACGCCCGGGCAACGATATGCTTGGCCTATGCTCGAATCGTCCGCTGGGGTTACGGACATGAGCCGAGTGCAAGGTATGGAGGCCAAAATCGCTTGTGGGCATTACGCCACGGATCTCCAGGCAGGATGGTATGCTGTTGAAGATACCCGTACTGGAAACGGGTTTCTGCTGCAATTCCCTCTCGGGCAATGTCCCTTCCTGTGGATGTGGCTTGTTTATAGTGGATGGCGTGGCTACCATCACATCGTCATCGAACCCTGGACGAGCTATCCCAACAAGCTTGCGGAAGCCGTTCAGCAGAACACGCATCGCATCCTGCGGCCTGGTGAGCGATTCTCCGTCGAACTTGCGGCCACGTGCTACGGGCATGAGGAAGGTTATCAAAGAGCGTTGCGGGCAGTCGCGCAATAAGCGCCAGGGCGCCACCGCGGACTCAGGAAAGGCTTATCGGGCACGCGCTGTGCAAACCCAAAGTTCTGGAGGAACCATGAAACTCAAGGATCGCGTTGCTGTCATCACGGGGGCAGGCGCGGGTATCGGACGAGCCTCGGCGCTGGAGTTCGCCCGCGAGGGCGCCCGCGTGGTCGTGGCCGATATCAATGCGGCCGGCGCCGAGGAAACCGTGAAACAGATTGCCGCGCGGGGGGGCCAAGCGCTCGCGGCGCCGACCGACGTTGCCGACCCCGCCGCGGTGCAACGCCTGGTGGAAACGACGCTCCAGGCCTATTCGGAGGTGCACGTCGTCTTCAGTAACGCGGCCATTCAGGTGAACAAGACCGTGGAAGATACAACGGTGGAAGAATGGAATCGCGAAATGGCGGTGAACGTGGGTGGCATTTTCCTCTGCGCCAAGTTTTTTATGCCTCACTTACGGCGCACCAAGGGATGCATTGTCAATATGGCTTCCGTGAACGGATTCTTTGTGGAACCGATGTGCGCCGGCTATTGCGCGACCAAGGGCGCTATCATCGCTCTCACCAAGGCGATGGCTATTGACCACGGCAAGGAGGGCATTCGCGTTAATTGCATTTGCCCGGGATATATCGACGCCGGCCTGGCCTGGGGTTACTTCGAGGCCCAACCCGACCCCGCCGCGGCGCGCACTGCGGCGGGAAAACTCCATGCCATGTGGCGGATCGGGAAACCCGAGGAGGTCGGCCGCGTGGCAGTTTTTCTAGCCAGTGACGACGCGTCCTTCATGACGGGTTCGGTGGTGGTTGTAGATGGGGGATTCGGCTCAGGACTTCCTCCCCAGAGTTGAGAGCCGCTCATGATAAGAGAGCCAACCGCTGGAGAATGCTTCTCCGAATCCCTTGCGGTTGGAGGCCATGCTTTTCCAATAATTCATCTGCGAGTCCCGACTCGCCAAAGCAATCGCGTACGCCCAAACGCAAGAGCGGAGCCGCGAGCCGGGTCTCGGCCAGACACTCGGCCACGGCACTCCCCAGTCCCCCGATGATGCTGTGTTCCTCGGCCGTTACAATGAGTGCAGCCTGGGCGGCTGCTCCCCTGACCATTGACTCATCCAGTGGCTTTATGGTTGATACATTGACGACACCTACCTCCACGCCGTCCCGAGCGAGATCTTCCGCGGCGTCAAGCGCCTTGGCGACGATGTGGCCTGTGGCGAAGATCGCGACCTCGTCGCCCTCGCGCAGCCGTTTCGCCTTGCCCACTTCAAAGTGATAATCCGCGTCCAAAAGGCGCGGCACTGGGTAGCGCCCCACTCGCATGTAGGCTGGTCCAGGCCAATCGGCCAAAGCAAAGGTCGCCTGCCGCGTCTCGTAATCATCAGCGGGAGAAAGCACGATCATGTTGGGCAGGGCACGCATGAGGGCGACATCTTCGAGCGATTGATGGCTCGCTCCGTCCGGCCCCTGGGTCAGGCCGTAGCTGGACCCGATAAGCTTCACCGGCAGTGCCGGATAAGCGATCTGCGTGCGGATCGGCATATAGCAGACGCCGGTTATAAACATGGCGAAGCTGTTGCAGTACGGAATTAAACCGCACGCCGCCATCCCCGCGGCCGTGCTTACCATGTCGGCCTCCGAAATGCCCACATCGAAGAACCGGCTCGGAAAGGCGTCACGGAACAGGATGGTGCGGGTTGACTTGTAAAGATCCGCCTCCAGCACGACTACCTCCTGCCTGACTTTCCCTAACTCTACCAAGGCATCGCCATAAGCGAAGCGTGTTTCAGTCAAAACATTCATCGGGTCTGCTCCTGAAGTGCCAAGGCCAGTTCGGACTCTGCTAGGCGGTACTGATCTTCGGTGATGGGGGCGTTATGGAAGCCCGGCTGCCCGGCCATGAAAGATACGCCTTGGCCTTTCACAGTGTTGGCGACGATCATGGACGGCTGTTTGACCTGCCCGTCAGCCCAGTCGAGGGCTTGGCAAAGGGCTGCCATGTCGTGTCCATTCACCTCCTTCACCGCCCAACCGAAGCTGGAGAAACGTAGCGTCAATGGATCCAAGACTTTGCCGCACTCGGTCCGGTCCATGGCCTTCAAGTGGTTGCGATCGACGATGGCAACCAGGTTATCCAGGCAATGCTTGGCTGATGTCATCGCCGCTTCCCATACCTGCCCCTCGTGCAGTTCACCGTCCCCCAGCAGGCAGTACACGCGGTAAGACTTCCCCTGCAGCCGGGCAGCCAGCGCCATCCCATTGGCGAAGGAAAGTCCTTCCCCCAGAGCACCCGTGCAGGCCTCGATCCCGGGAGTGAGCTGCATGGATGGGTGTCCCTGCAGTCGGCTGCCGAGGTTCTTCAATGTAGCCAACTCCTCTAAAGGAAAGACGCCCAGCGTGGCTAGAGCAGCATATTGGGCGGGCACAGAATGGCCCTTGCTCATTATGAAGCGATCCCGATCTGGCCATTTCGGATCAGCGGGGTTGAAGCGCATTTTGTAGAAATACAGGGCCGTAACGATATCGGTCGCAGAAAGCGAACCTCCGAAGTGGTGAGCTTTACCCGCCCCCATCATACTCACGATGCGCGAGCGCAACTCACCCGCCTGCCGCCGTAGGGAATTGATCTGAGCGTCGGATACCATAGCTTGCCTCCGTGAGCCTATCCTGCAACCTTTACGAGTTCCAACAGCAATTTGATCACCATAATCCTACAGACATCACGGGTACCGGGGCAGATTGGTGCTTCAAAACTCTTCGATCCTCGAAACTTGCGGACTCTCTGTCAAACCGGTTCAGGCATGTCAAGAAGATAGTTCCGTTCCATCCCTGACCCGTTGATAACTGAGCGTAATTCTTCGCTTGACTGCAATGCAGCCTTACGGAAGCCTGCAAACACGGGCTGCGGTGCTCCGGGCAGCAGAAGCGACCTCGCCGAGATTTTTCACCCGTTGGGTGCGCAATTGCTGGGTGATCGCTCCTATGCGCAAACCGACCAAGCCTTCGCCTACCGAATCGCCCTTGCTATTCGAAATTGATCCCCGGCCCCTGGAAGAAACTCTGACCGCGCTGGGGGGAATCCCGCTGGTGGTCCAGGCCTTCCGCTCCTTGGGATTGCTCCAGAGTGTGAAGGACCACGTGCGCGTGAAGGGGCGGGAGCGCGGCTACGATGAAGCCACGCTCGTCGAGAGCTTCGTCGTTCTCAACGCCACTGCGGGCGAATGCCCGGAGGATTTCAGGCGTCTGCGCGGAGACCCCGGTCTGGCGGAGATGGTCGGGGACGAACTGCCCTCGCCCGCCGCCGCCCGGCAGTTTTTGTATGCATTTCACGAGGACGGGAAGATCGAGGAGGCCAAGCAACGACGGCTGCCTCAGCAGATCGCCTGGCACTGGCGCAGAGGTTGCCGAAGAAGATGTGGAAAACGGCACCTGGCGAGAAGGCACGAAACATCCCCTCCGTTCGCGCTTCGCTCCGGGTTCGTCCGGCGCATCGGGATGAGCAGCGCACCGAACCTCGTCCGGAAGAGTGGCTGCTCATTGAGTGGCCGAAGGGAGAAGCCGAACCCACGAAGTATTGGCTGTCCACCTTACCGGCGGAAACGAAACTCCGGGACTTGGTTTTCCTGGCCAAGCTGCGTTGGATCATCGAGCGCGACTACGAAGAATTGAAGCAGGAATTGGGGCTGGGGCATTTCGAGGGACGAGGTTGGCGCGGGTTTCATCATCATGCGACCTTCTGCATCGCGGCGTATGGGTCCCTGGTGGCCGAGAGGAGCCGTTTTTCTCCCTCCGCCCGCGCCAGTCAACTGGGGTTATCCTTGCCCCAAATCCCGCCGGATTTCCGGCCGCGCGGTGCTGCCCGTGCGCAGCGCGCGGCACCATCCGTGGTCAATCGCAACGTTGCGCATGATGATCGCCAATTGCGGCTAGCGTGCGGCTCTCAAGGGCTTCGATAATTGTGTACAAAGTGAGTTTCACGAGATGATTATTGAGGTCTGAAAAGTGGACATAACCCGCGATTCGAGCGTAAGCCAGGACAAAATAGAAGGGCCGCTCTGCAAGAATGTTTACGAGAGCAAGAATGCTGGTGCCGTCGCTAATCAAATCGTGTACGGTGACAGGTTTGGTCTCGGCCGTATCACGTTCATAGTAACCTGCAATCTGTCTACCCCGTTTGATCGGGATAATGTTGAAGTCCGGATGTTCAGCCGACACCGCCCGCGCGTCCTGTTCGCCCGACGCACACGTAAGGTCTTCCGTATGAATCATAAGGTCCCTGACGGCGAAAGTTAACGCAAGCCGCTGAAGTGTTTGGTCAAGACTGGAGATAGCGATAAGTCACCTCCTAACGTGAGCGCAAACGGTCAAGAACTTCACGCGACTCACGACGGCGTTACCTTCCACAGATTATCCTCGGCTGGGAATGGGCGGATTGTACCACCGAGGTCGGGGGCAGGCAATGGCCGCACGCGACGATGCCAGCGGCGAAAGCGAAGGCAACAGGACTGCGTGACAGCGTATCACGTCGAAGGGGACCTCCAACGTTGCGCCCCCGACTCCTTACATGAGACTTGCTCGCCCCCTTCCCTCGTGGTAACCATCTTCGACCAGCCCCATGCCCCGGTGTGGTTCGATGGCAGAAATCAACGATTGGACTTTTGCGGCGGACGTTTGCAAGACGATTCAAGGGATGCTTGCCAGCAATCCGAACCTCACCTTCACTGAAACCAAAGTGGAGCAAGGTGCAGGAACCGGACGGATGCGCCGGACTTGACTCTGCACCGGGGGGAAAAATCTGTGTGCGTAGGCTCTGTGTGGGCAGCA
>CAWGTQ010000010.1:0-55041 GCA_963825395.1 uncultured Acidobacteriota bacterium
ACTATTTCTGCCGCATCGTGTTCCACCCAGCCCGGTTGTGGATAATACTGCTTGAATTCCTGGCTGGCGGAAGCGCAGGGACGGCCATCATGGTCAAACAGAATGGCCCGCGAACTCGTGGTTCCCTGATCCAGCGCCAGAACGTACTGGGGCATGTTTGATCCTCCTTGAGAGCTAGCATCGCTTTTCCATTCGCGTCCATATAGGCCGGACCAGATCACAAGCTATTGGGGCGGAAGGCAAGCGCAGCATTATATCCTCGTCGCACTCGGCGTTCCACGAAGGAAGCATGTTGTCCTTTCAATCCGTCTCTCCGGCGGTGGTTCAGTTTGAGCTGTTTCCGGCGGCTGAGCGCAACATCGCGACTTTCGAACGCCGGCTTACACCCAATGGGGTCACCGATGATATTGGGTGGGGCTTCGTGGACTGGGGTTACGTCCGGAATCAAGGCGAAGTCGACGTCGCGGTCAATCTTCACTTCCTCGCCGCCGTCCGCGATATGGTGAGATGGTGCTAAGCCCTGGGAGATGCCGGCAACGGCGATCGATAGGCGAACCCGGCCACGCGGCTGGTCTCCATTCTATCGGCGTGGTTCGATCACGCCTTCGCAGGGCCTGATGTATGGGAAGCAATGCGGAGGGCTGGAAACATGCGCGCAAATAGCGGGCGCAGAGTTATCCCGCGCCCGGCAGGATTACTCTGCAGCTTTTTTGCTTTGCGGTGCAATTCCCAAGCGCTTTTCTCCCGGCGTCAAGGACGCATCCGTTGATCGGGGGGGGATTATAACCATCTTCCCTGCCGACGCTACTTTCCGAGCTGCGCCTCAACTTCCGGCAGCACGGCGGTGCCTTCCGCTCTCACCGAGTCCAACGCCGTGGGCTCCAACCCCAACGCCATCACGATCGTCGGCGCCACCTGGGCGGTTGCCGTGGGGGCCGAGACTGTTCGTGCCGTAAAGCCTGGATAAGCTACCAGCAGCATGACATTGGTATCGTCATGCGCAAACCCACCGTGATCTCCCACCATCGAAGTGCTGCCCGAGTAAGTCACGCCCACGTTCGGGGTCACGATAATGTCCGGCGTCCGCGGATCCTCACCCGGCTCAAGGCCGCCAACGTTGTAGTTCAGCGCCAGGGTCGGCCCATAGTAAATCTCCCCGAGCCCGATCGCTGTCGCATTCTTGTTGAGCAGTTCCACCGCGTCGGTCACGCTCGCGCCCTCTTTCAGCCAGAGCACCGACACATCATCTTCCGTTGCGCCAATGCCGGTGGCGTTCAGCGGCGACTCCGAGTAGGGAATGGCGCTCCCCAGCAGCGTTGCCGGCGTATTAGTGCCGTCGGCGACGTACTGGCTGGTGTCGATTGGGGACTCTCCATGCTTCGCCGTGATGATAACCAGTGTGTCCTCATATCGGCCCGCAGCGTGGAGCGCGTTGACGATGTCGCCGATGGAGGCGTCCACAAACTCGATCTCCTTCAGCAACTCATCGCTGGGCACGGCTGCCGCGTTCTTGTAACCGCCCATGCCCACGCTCGGCTCGTTCAGGCTTTGTCCGAAGTACACGGCCTGGAAGTTCATGCCGAAGACTGCCGGGGTCACGGCCCGCGCGCCGTTGTGGGTCCTACCCGCAATCTCGTTCAGCAGCGCCTTCACCTTCAGCGCGTCATAGCACTGGATGTTGGCAAAGCTGTTCGTCCACGATGATAGACTCGCCGTCGTATCGCGGATCGTGGCGCACGAAGCGCCTTCCGAGGTCCTCACGCCGGGCAGCGGCACCACGGTCGAGTCCACTTCCGGCGAATAGTAGTCATCCAGGCCGGTGCCCCCCGGCCCTGCCGCAGCCGAATACGACGGGTGCTTGTCGATCCAGGCGGTGTATCCGCCCGCCGCATGGATTACGCCAAAGATCGTATTCGTCCGCAGGAAGTTCCACGGATACACTGGTGCGCAGTCGGCCTGCGGGTCTCGCACCAGCTTCCTCGGGTCAATCGAAGCAGCGCCGCCTTCGGTCAGTGCGGCGCCCGGTGCGCCACCGTTCAGCTTGGTATCGTCATAGTCGATGCCCTGGTCGTAATCGGTGGTTGTTCCGGTCGGTAACCCGAAGGGCACGCACCCCCCCCGGCCAAGCCCGTGCCCGTCGTTATGGCCGGTGGATCGAGCGACCGGTCATACGCCACGTCATAGTAAGCGCCGGTCGTTTTCGGCGAGCCCCCCGTAATCAACGCTGTCAGTCCGGGGAAGGAGTCCGATGGCTTTGACGACGTGGTGTTCACATAGTTGATCGCCGTGTGGCTCAGGTCTGCCATGTTTGGGCAGTACGGGTTCCCGTCGTTCACGCCCGTAATCCCATGCGCGCAGTTGTAGAAATCCACGGCGTGCATGCCGTCAATGCTCAAAAGCAGCACGTGCTTGATTTTGCCCGAGCCTGGAGCCCCCGTATCCGCCCCGATTCGAAGCGTCCACGACGCCAGCGCCATCGCGGCCACGGCTCCCGCCAGTACTAGCCTATTCGTTTTCATGGGGTGCCTCCCTGAGGATCAGAGTATCTCCACCGAATATTGCGGAGGCGTTAACTCTCGGTGAAATCTGAGGAAAATCCTGGGGGGTTTCACAGAAATTCTGCGGCGGCGATCCCCCGCCAATAGGGAGGCGTGTGGTGACCTACAAGCTGTGAGGGCGGCGGCAGAATTCCTGTTACTGGGTTTTCTGCTCGCCGGCAGTCTCCTCCTGTTGCTCTTCGGCCTTTTGCCAACTGGAGTTGGGGTTGTATTCCTTCATAGCTTTGGCGAGGGCTTCGGTCTTCTGGCCGAGGTCCTTCTGATACACTACGCCATCCTGGTTAACGATGAACGTCATAACACCGGACGATCGGTATTCCGCCGGATAGGCCACAAAGGCGAAACCCCCGGTCATCTTCCCGTTTACGATGTAACTTTTAGCGTCGCCGGGGCCATTTTTGCCCTGACGCGCCAGCATGTGGTAATAGTATCCGCGGAAAGGAGTCGGAGTGCCGCCTCGGCTTGGGGCAAAGCCCTCAGCCACGGCCGCCGCCACCAGCGGCCCGATGGGGCTCTGAGGTTCGCCCTCCGCCGCCTTCCAATAGAGGCCATTGTGCTGTCCTTCATCACTGTAGATTTTCTGGGCGTACTCGTTGTGCTGGGCGGAGTAATATTCCTTTTGTGCCGCCACGAGCTCCTGGCAAACGCGAATGGTGGATATTTCATTCCGGCCAATTCGCCGGTACAAAATTTCCTTCTTGCCCGCCGCGGTGTCGAAATACCACGAAGTGCCCTTGCTCACAAGCGGTATGGGTGTGGGCCAATTCTCCGCGCCGATGTACAAAACGGTATTTCCATCCGGTTCTTTCACCAGACGGTGCATCTGCTGATATCTCCGTACAAAATTAGCGCGGCTCTGGGCGTCCTCGGCGTCGTCTCCCGACGAGACGATTTGTTTTCCGTCCGCGCCAAGGATATCGAGCATGGCTTTTTCGTCGTTGTTCTGCGCTGCCGTAACGAAGGCGTTGCTAGCCTCTTCCGGCGATGAAAACGTTTTCTGCCCCGGTTGCTGTGCCAGGGAACGGGCGGGAAAGCACACCGTCAGCAGGATTGCGACGGCAATGAATATAGGAAGATTGGTCCATTGAAATTTGTTGAAGTTCAGCTTCGTTCGCCGCATATGGCTTCTCTCCATTTCCAAATTTTAACAACTATTAAGAACATCACGGAGCTTTGATTAATGATGCCCGCCACCACCACCATGCGATGCTCCACCCCCTCCGCCATGCGCGGCTCCGCCACCGCCGCCACGCGCATTTCCTCCACCCAAGCTGGCGCTTCCACGTGCCGAATAGCTCTTTGCCTGTCCACCCTTCTCGATGCTGCTGAACGCACCCGTGCGGACGCCGCTCTGACCGCTGGGTGCGGCGTATCCTCGCGCCGCCTGCTTGTTTCCATTGAAAGGAGTGGCCGTTGTGCCAGGCCGGTTGGAAACTCCACCGCGCGCACCCCCACCCGCGTTGTTAGCCCCACCGCCGGCACCCCCTCCCCGGTTGAAGTTGCTACGGCCTGAAACTTCACCGCGTGCGCCTCCACCTCGGTAGTAGCTGTTTCGGTTGTAAAATGTGGTGCTCCGCGAGTAGTACCTGCCGTTGTTAAAGGTTGCGTAATGGCTGTGCCAATCGAATCCCCAATGATGCCAGCCCCATCCAAAACCTCCGAAGAACCCGATTCCGAAACCGATTCCGAACGAGAGATACGGGCCGTTATACCAAATTCCGGGATAGGGGTACCATCCCGGCCACGCCATGATGGGACCTCCGTAAACCACCCACGGATCATACGCAGGGACGTAAACGACATCGGGATTAGCAGGTTGAATGATGATCGTCCCGCCTTGCGCCGTTACGACTTGCTGCGGCGAGGTCCTAAGGTTGCCGGCGGCCTGCGCCTGCTGGCGCATCACCTGTATGGCGTCCATCACATCCTGTTGCTGGTTGTAATAGGCGTCGCCGAGAGATGAGGTCCAGGAAAGGTTCTTGTCCATATTTCCAAGAACGGATGGAAATGCTGTGAGCGCCTTGACGCTCGGGTCCCACGGCTGCTGGTCCACAGCTTGACCCAATGCGTCGCCCTGCAAACCAGGATGCTCTTGCACCCATCGGTCGGCCTCGACGACCTGGTCGGGGAACGTGGATGCCGCCAGGATCTGCGCTACCAGAGAATCCGGATAGAGCGCAATCGGCGCTACCAACTGCTGCAACTGCTGGGGAGTTTCTTGCGTGTAGGGCTGCGCCGGCGCACCGGGCGGCGGGGCTTGCGCATCTTGCTGGGCCGACACGTTTTGAGGCCAAATAGCGAGCAAGAGAGCCAACCACAACAGGGAAATTAAAATCTGCACACCCCAGCGGGGCTTTTCAAACCCTGCGGCACGGCCAAAAATGTTCATGTTATTGAACCTCCTCTGCACTTTCATCAGCTTGAGGCCTCAGGCTAAATAAAAAAGATGAGCAAGACGCGGTAAAAGCGGGAAGCGCGGGATCACCGCTTCTCACCGTGCTCGTCGAGAAGCCCATCTCCAACGCTCCTTTGATGAGGTCTCCGATGTGGAGCTTTAGGCGCTCCACGAATCGGCTCTCCTTACATAACTTTGCCGACAGTATAAACCCGCAAACGGCGCCTGTCTGCTCAAAATTGACCACATCCGCAAAATGCCTGCTGGCATGGCCGCTTGGAAATGGAGTCTCCAGATCAGCCGTGCTCCGTTCGCGGAGTCAACGATTCCGGCCCTCGCGCACGCCAATGAGCAAGAAACCGATTGGCATAGCGACACGTGCGAGAATTTCCGCGCCCGATATCGTTGGAGTAACTCGTAAGATAATCGGCGCAACGGTCGAGAGCGAGGTGACGCCCCACGGATAAGTTCTCTGATGGTTAACTCCAGAATAACCTTCCCGTAACGTCCGGCTGATTTCCTAATGGCGGGCTTTTCAATCCAAAATTCAAAGGAGGAATGAACGAACATGTGCGCATCACTGAGAAATAAGTGCATCGTCGGCGCCGCGGCTGGCATTCTCTTGCTGGCCTCAACGGCAGCTTACAATATCTACGCAGGACCTCAACAGAACAGCTTTTGGGATGACGACGGCCATCCCCTTCGTCACGTCTTGCTCATTAGCATCGACGGAATGCATGCGGTGGACTTCCTCAACTGCTCCAAGGGAGGGTACTGCCCCAACCTGGCGGCCCTTGCCGTCACAGGCGTGAATTACCTTAACTCTTCCACGTCAAAGCCGTCGGATTCGTTCCCGGGATTGATGGCGCTGATGACGGGCGGCTCGCCACGGACTTATGGCGCGTTTTACGACGTGGCTTATGACCGTTCACTCGATCCACCGGCGCTGACCACGGGCAACGGGGTGGCGGGCACCCCGGGTCTCTGCACGCCCTATGGCGCCCCGTCCGGAACAACGACGGAGTTCGACGAGGGCATCGATATCGATCAAACCCAGCTCAACGGGGGAGCGCCGAGCGGCGTGGACGGTGGTATCGCCTCCATTGATTACCGGAAGCTGGAGCGCAACCCTGCCTTGGGCTGCGCGCCCGTCTACCCCTGGAACTTCGTCCGCACCAACACGATTTTTGGGGTCATCCACGCCGCCGGCGGCTACACCGCATGGTCTGACAAGCACCCTGCGTATTCGGCGGTTTCCGGCCCGGGCAACGGCACGAACATAGACGACTACTATGCTCCCGAGATCAATTCGATTCCGGTGAGCCTGCCTGGCGTGCCGGGCTGCCATCCGCTCCCGGATCAGACGCAGGTCTCTGCATCGAATGCCTGGACGGATAGCTTCCAAAACATTCAGTGCTACGACAGCCTGAAAGTTCAAGCGATCCTGAACGAAATCAACGGCTGGACTCACAACGGCATGCGCCGCGCTCCAAGGCCAGCCATCCTGGGAATGAACTTCCAGACCGTGAGCGTGGGACAGAAGCTCATCGAGAAATCGCTCCACCTCACCGGGGGATATCAGGACTCCGTCGGCACTCCCACCCCGTCCCTGCTCGGAGAAATTGAGTTCACGGACGCAGCCATCGGCGCTATGGTGGCGGCGCTCAAGAGTAACGGGATTTACGAGAGCACGCTGATCATTATCTCGGCAAAGCACGGCCAGAGCCCGATCGATTCAGCGCGCTATTTGGGGATATCGAATTCCACGGGTGACCCGATCACGACCTCCCCGGCTACGATTCTCGATGGCGCTGGTTGCCTACCTACTTCCGAATCGCCCTCCAACCCGACCGGCATTGGCCCGACGGAAGACGATGTCTCCCTGGTTTGGCTCAATAGTAGTTGCACGACGGCGAGTGCGGTGAGCACGCTTCGGTCAACTTCTCCGACCACGAATAACATTGCGGGTATCGGCGAGATTTTCTCCGGACCGATCCTCACCACCTACTTCAACGCCCCCGGACTCCCGCCGAATGGCGATCCGCGCACTCCGGATATCATCGTTACGCCCAATATTGGCGTAACCTACTCCGGCAGCACCAAGAAGCTCGCCGAGCATGGCGGCTTTTCGCGTGATGACACGAACGTGATCCTCCTGGTGTCAAATCCAGGCTTCCGGGCGGAGACGGTCACCACCGCGGTGCAGACTGCGCAGATCGCTCCGACGATTCTGGCCGCGCTGGGCCTGGACCCCTACCAGCTCCAGGGCGTGCAACTCGAACACACCCAGGTACTGCCGGCTGTACAATTCAATGCCGACGAAGGCCACTAAGGGTTTATGACTAGGAAGAAATGAACCCGTTCTGAGTAGCAAGCGTAGCGCGACCTGTTTTGGAGGTCCGCGGCCGTTCGCGTCAGGCCGCTCCGTGGGCCGACTTCAATTCCTCCACCCCCAAGGGGGCGATCCAACCCAGCCCGGGGCAATGCGCTGGGGATCACTTGTTCACCAGGCCGTATGGCCTGGGCTGGACTAGGTTCGCCCCTTTGGGACTCAAGAACGGCAAGCCGCGCTCACTTCTTCGCCACCTGCAACGCCGGCAGCCAACGGGAGAGATGGTTGAGGCTGGGGTAGTGCGTGCGGTCAACCTGGAGAGGCGTCAGGGAAATCGCGCGTGCGCGGACTGCTCCGTAATCGGAATCCGGCTCGACTTCACCTAACTCAACCGCCTCGTCGAGCCAATAATGCGGACGTCCGCGCGGGTCCTTTTGTTCCATAACGAGGTTTTGCGAAATCTTCTGGCTCTGGCGGGTGATGCGCACGCCGCGCACTTCACCGCGCGGCACATTCACGTTCAAGCACACTCCCGGCTCCATGCCCTCTTCCAGAATCTTGGTGGCAAGTTGCGCCGCGAAAGCCGCGGCAGCGGAAAAATCCAGATCCTTCCGCGACTGCGAGGGAAATGGCGAAGGACGGCACACCGTGCACCGCCCCTTCCATCGCCCCGCCCACGGTTCCTGAGTAAACCACGTTTTCACCCATATTTCCGCCCGGATTGATTCCGCTTACCACCAGGTCAGGCCGCTGCGGCAGAATCTGGTAGAGAGCCAGGATCACCGAATCGGCCGGGGTGCCGCCGATGCCATAATGCCGCTCGTCAATCCGGTGGATGCGCAAGGGCGTATGCAGGCTGATCGATTGACTGGTGGCGCTCATCTCCCGGTCGGGAGCAATGACGGTCACGTCACCCACTGCGGCCAGGCTCTGCTCAAGCGCTTTGATGCCCGGGGCGTTAATCCCGTCGTCGTTCGTGATCAGAATGCGTTTCGAGGACATGCGAGCGTTCCACTCCATCTTCGCCTCTGGCCGTTGCGTTCCTCTTGCCGAGGCGGAAAAGCCAAATCCATTGCGGGAAATTCCCTGCCTATAAACTTCTAGCATGCGCGTCGAAGTTCGTCCATATGATTCCTCGCCCAGTAGTCCTTCGAGGGGTCGCCGCGGCGACGACCGGGGTGGAAGACTTCAGATCTCAGTGTCCTGACCTCAATATTTTGAACTTGCCTTTTTTCTCTTTGACTTCTTAAACTCCCATTTGAAGGTGAAATTGTGACCAAGGTTGAAGACAGCAAATCGGTGCTCATTCAGGTTAATCACGACGGCATGGGTGCGGCCGATCCAGCTTTGCAACACCTCTTGCTGCGGAATTACCTGCTTCTGCTTCAGGAGAACCATACCTTGCCGGGCGCGATCTGCTTTTACACCTCCGGGGTCAAGATGGTCGTGGAGGGCTCACCGGTTCTCCAAGTTTTGCAGTCGCTCGAGGCGCAAGGGGTTCGCCTGATTGTCTGCAAGACGTGCCTCGACTATTACGGATTGCTTGAAAAGGTTCGCGTTGGAATCGTCGGCGGCATGGGAGACATCATCGCGGCCCAGTGGCTGGCTGACAAAGTCATTTCGCTCTGACCCTATCCGCGGCATTTCTTCAACTCTTCGACTCTCGAACCTGTCCCTCACAGGCTTTGCTTAAAGAAATCCAAAATGCGCTGGTCAACGTAGGTTCGGGGAACGTCACCCTGAAAGCCATGCTTCTGCCCGGGTTGCAAGTGGAACTCGTAGGGCTTACCGGCGCGGATGAGCGCGTCCAGGAAGTTGACAGTGTTTTGCATGTGCACGTTGTCATCCGACGTTCCATGGATAATCAACAGTTGGGCCTTGAGGTTCGCGGCGGCCTCCAGCGGTGAGGAGCTCTTGTAGCCCGCCGGATTCTCGCTGGGCGTGCGCATGTAACGCTCGGTGTAAATGCTGTCGTAAAACTTCCAATCCGTGACCGGCGCTCCGGCTGCGCCGCACTTAAAGACCTCGGGGGCGTGGGTGAGAGCGTAGAGCGTCATGTACCCGCCGTAGGACCATCCACGAATGCCGATGCGCGAGCCATCCACGTAGGGGAGCGACTTCAGGCATTCCACGCCCGTCAGTTGATCTTCCAATTCGTGCTGCCCCATGTTTTCAAAGATGACGGATTCCCACGCGTGGCCGCGCCCCCAGGAGCCGCGGTTGTCGAGCGACCACACCAGGAAACCGTTTTGCGCAAGAAGCTGCTCGTAGAGGCTGTTGGGCTGCCATTGCTTCTGAACAAGCTGGATGTGCGGCCCGCCGTGCACATCAACGATCACCGGATATTTCCGCGCGGGGTCAAAGCTAGCGGGCTTCAGCAGTTGGGCGTAGAGCGTAGCGCCGTCCGAAGCTTTCAATTCCAGATACTCCCACTTGCCCAAAGCGTAATCGGCCAGGTGATTGGCGGGAGCATCGATGGTGGCGACCAGCGTTCCATTGGGATTTAGCAGACGGGCGACCGGCGGCGCATCGGGCGTCGAGAATCGATCGACCAGGAAGCGCCCGTCCGGCGAGAGGTTGAGCGTGTGCGAGCCCGATTCCGAAGTAATTCGCTCCAAGCCGCTGCCGTCCAGATGAATGCGATAAAGTTGCCGCTCGCGAGGATCAGGGTTGGTGGCGGCAAAATAGAGCCAATTTTCCTGCGAGTCCAATTGGAAAAGGGGGTCATCCTCAAAGATGGGCCGGTCAAGCATCCATCCGCCGCGGGTAATCTGCCGCACGAGCTTTCCCTCTGCCGTGTAGAGATAGACGTGCTGCCAGCCGTCGCGCTCGGAAACCCATATGAACTCGCGGCCGCCTTTCAAAAAGTGGGGAGGCTCGAGGGAGTTCACCCAGTAAGGGTCATGCTCCACGAACAGCACGCGGTCGGTTCCCGTCTCAGGCGCCCAGCAATGCACGGCGACGTCGGTTTGCGCGCGATTGATGGCCAGGAAGCAGACGGCCCCGCTATCGGCGTTCCAGGTGAAGGAGGGGCCGAAGTATTCCACCTGCTTGGAGTCCAGAGCAATCGTGGCGGGTTTTGCAGTGGGATCATCCACCGCCACCACGTGCAGTGAAGCGCGAGGGTTGGGATCGCCCGCTTGCGGAAACCGCTCGTGCACAAGGCTCACGTGTGTCGCGAGGTAATCGGTGATGGGATAGTCAGGGACGGGGCCATCGTCGAGCCGCAAGTAGGCGATGCGCTTGCCGTCCGGCGACCATTCGTAAGCGCGCGCGGTGGAGCGGTTGGCGAGTTCCTCCTCATAAACCCAATCGAGCCGGCCATTGTAGATCGTGTCGCTCCCATCGTGCGTGAGTTGGCGGACGGCTCCGCTCTTCACGTCCACCACATACAGATCATGCTTCTTCACGAAGGCAATTCGCTCACCCGCCGGAGAAAACCCCGGGACCTCTTTCCCCTCGCCATCCTGGGTCAGCCGGCGCAGTGTTCCGGTTTGGGGGTCGAGCAGCCACAGATCGTTTTCCCCCTCGAACAGGATCGCGTCACCGCGGGGAGACCACTGGTAGGAATTGAGGTCGAGCTTTTCCTTCCGGTCTAAAGGATTAAAGAGGACGGTTTCGGTGTGACTCTCCCAATCGTAGGTGCAAAGCGCAGAAGCGCCTTCTTTCCCTTGCCAAGACGGGCGAAGGAAGGTCAATTGCTTTCCACCAGGGCGCCAACTGAGCGCGGTGATTCCCGCCGCCGCAACGCGGGTGGGATGGATGACGTCCTCGAGCGTCAAGGGCTTCTTGCCGGATTGGGCGTCGAGCAAAGGTAAGCAGACGATGAAGAATCCCAGAAAGAAAACGGCGGCGCGTTTCAATGTAGCTCTCCTTGCATGAAGACTCATGTGCGTTGGCAGGCAACACTGCGACCGTGCACTGCCTATTCTAACCGGGATTTCTCCCCTATGTGGAAGGACTCGATCCTGGGGGCTGTGCCCCCTCTTGCGGCATGGCCGTCTCGGCCATGGCTCCTCTCGCGGGCGGGACTCTGACGAATCGTGGCAGGCTGCGGGTGTCATCTGCTGCTTTTTCGATCGTGCGGTCCATGGGTTTCTCCTTTATTTTCAGCAACATCGTGGCTAGCCGCGGTATTTGTAGCGCTGAACTTCAGTTCAGCACGTGCCGACCTAAAGGTCGGCGCTACACTGGCACGTGCCGAGCCTTCGCCGCGCTCACGACAGACTTTGAAGGTTGGCGCTACGTCGGAACGCGCTGAGGTAAGGGAGTGGCATTTTTCGCGAACGCCCGACCTGCCGACCCATTCGCGTCGCGCAACAAACTCTCTGGCCGGTGCGAGTTCGCGTCGATTTGTGCGCAATCCATGCATTACCGGACAGAAAATGGGCTGGATTTCGCGCGATCTGTGCATTTTCCGCCAAGAAGGCCGTTCGATTAACGGCCATTTTGTCTGCCTCGGCTGTGTTTTCAAGCACATAGCCGGGTCGACCTTCATTTTTAACATCTTTATGGTGACCTTGTGATTCGCCGTCGAGAAAAACCTCCGCGTTGGGGGAAGTTGTAACGGTCAATTCCGCCGTCAGCGCGGCGCTCGCTTCGCGCACGGCGGCAATCAGCGTGTCGTCCGCACCCGCTAGCCGCAGAGTATCGAGATAATCTTCCTCCGCTAGGAAATCGATGCCACGCTGCTTCACCAACACCGTCACCCGCTCGCTGGGCAAACCGCCCGCCACCAAGTGCAACATTTGGTCCTGGGTCAAAGGCTGCGGCTTCGCTGCGTGCAGAGCCGTGATGAGCGCGTCCTGCCCTCCCGCCTTGCGCAGGGCTTGGAGATCGTCGTCGGTGGGTTCGAAGTCGATGCCACGCTCGCGCACCATCTAGGCCAACTGCGTATTGTCCATCCCGGCCTTCACCAGATCCATGATTTGGTTTTTCGTTAGGGGTTTCTCGGCTTGCTGGGATAAAACGGGTCGCACCATCACGGCGGCAAGTACGATCAATATGAGGAAACGAAGCTTCATAGGGCGCCCCGGCAAATCAGGTGATGCGGTGATTGGCGTGCCTGGGGAGGCAGGGTCATCGGACCATCGGTTCATCCGCCTATCGGCTCAGCGACGAGCATCAGGTGGGATCCACGGTCGGGATCTTTTTCGACCGCGCTCATTCTACGCTCGCTGCATTCGCCGGGGCAGCAGATAAGACAGGAAGAGGGCGGGGATTCCTCACTTCGTCAGGACGGAGTTGTTCCCCGCCTCGGAGCGCACCTGCATCCAAGTGGCGGGCGGGAATCTTGAGGAACAGCTCCACGATATGAGGGTCAAACTGCTTTCCGCTGTGGCGTTGGATTTCCGCCCTCGCGGCCTCAAATCCCGGGCCCTTGCGATAGGAGCGGTCGCTGGTCATGGCGTCCAGCGTGTCGGCCACCGTAAATAGCCGCGCCCCCAGGGGAATTTCGGCGCCTTTCAGGCGCGTCAGGGTAACCCGTTCCGTCAAAGCGTTCGTGGTGATGCCGCACAATGGCGCTGGCCGGGCGCAAAAAAGGAACGCGCTTCAGGATTTCGTCACCGGCGATGGGGTGCTTGCGCATCTCGACCCATTCTTCCGCGGTGAGCTTGGCGGGCTTCAGGAGAATCGCGTCGGCGACGGCAATCTTGCCGATATCGTGCAGCAAGGCGCCTTGTTCGAGCGAAGGCAAAAGCGCCGGTGGGTAACCTGCCCGCCGCGCCAGGTAGCGCGTGTAGGAGCGCACGCGAAGGGAATGCGAAAACGTTTCGTGCTCGCGCGAATCGAGCGCCGCCACCAGTGCTTCCAAGGTCATCTGGTAGTTGGATTCCAGTTCACTCAGCGCCACCTCAAGCTCGTGCGTGCGCCGCTGGATGCTGGTTTCAAGCGAGCCCTGGTAAGCTCGCGCCTGCCGCAGCGCCACCAGGCGCTCAAAGGCGCGCGTCACGGAGCGCGTCACTTCTTCTGCTTTCAAGGGTTTTAGCAGGAAGTCAGACGCTTGCATGCGTAGCGCCGTAATGACCGTCTCAATCTGAATCTCTCCCGTCACCAGAATAAACCCCACATCCCACCGGGTTTGTTGCGCCATGGATAGAAGGTCCACTCCCGAGGCGCCGGGCATCCAGACATCGCTTACGATGATGTCGAAATCGCCGCTCTCGATCGCTTCCAGGGCGCACGCGGCATCACCGGCCTCGGCCACACGGGCAGTGATGGGTCTCAGGGCTTCACGGAAAAACATGCGTACGGCAGGTTCGTCGTCCACCACCAGGACTTTCGGAAGCAATCGGTTAATCATAGGATTTCAAGGCGCACAACTCCCCTTACCCGGGCGAGCACCGTGTCTCTGCCCCAGCGAGAGTTCCCTCAAAGGATTGAATCGGTCTGGTATTCAAATCCCTTTAGCGAAATCCTTGTCCCGGCGGGTAAGGTCCGATTCTTCTTATACGATGCAGAGTTGTCACGCGCAAAGTGGATACCCTGGCATAGCCCGGAACTGCCCGAGAGTCCACATTCGCTCGGGGTGATAGCCGGGGATTTATCAGATATTTTGTCCGGCCCTCTCTGGTTTTCATATAAGTAATGGGGCCTTGGGTCGGGATTCTTTACTGCTTCAAAACCTCCATTCCCTTGGTGTACAATGACGGTTCATGGACCCCCGACAATTTGCCCATTTCGCGCGACTTGCGATATGTATTGGTCTCCTGACCGCCTTTTGTCAGCTTGCAAAGGCGCAGGATGCCAATTGGTTCCACGACAACGACAGAGGCAATCGCTACGAGGGTCTCTTGGACGAACCCAACGCCAAACGCGAGTACGATGTTCTAGGCTTCTTCGCGTATGATGGCTTAGCTCCTAATGGCTCTGGCGAGAATCTCCCCCCAAGTTGGAAAGCTATGCTGCATCTGCGGTACTACGTGCCCGAAGAAGTGGCAAAGGGGGTACCTCACGATGAACTTGTGTTCATCCGCGTGAAACAGATGAGCGGCTGGCCGAATTATTTAATGGTGGCGAAGAAAGGGAGCGCGTTCAAACAACCGGGATGGAACGAGTTTTCTTGGCCAGTCGATGCTGTGATCCAGGAAAAGGAAATCAATCCGGCTCACCTTGGTGTGGTCGTCAGACTAAAAAGTGACAATGAGTACACGGAGGACCTCGCACCTGCCGTCTTTTACAGCCAAGAATCACCGCCGGGGTCAATCAAGCACTATAAACTGATTCTGAGAGTCCAGCAGTACACGCTGACAGACCTATCGTATGAAATCGTGGCTGGCGGCCGAAGCCGGACTCACCATTACGGCGAAGTCCCGGTGGAAGTGGGAGCTGCGGTTTCTCTAAATATTGACCTCGACGACCTGCCTGGTCCCGTGACGGTTCATATTAATGGCGAGTACGAGAATACCGATAAGAGGCTGGTTGCCACTTACCGCTTCTACCATGAGCCAGTATGCTGCCAATAACTGATCGACTGCTAACTGCGCCGGGCAAATGGATTAAGCAGAGGCCCTACACATGCTGGACTCTGATTCTGTTTGGTTTTGCGGTTTTGACCTTAATACTTTTCTTTCATAGGTTTCGCACTCCATTCTCGGCGCGAATTCAGACGAAGTGCATTTCCTTCTATCTTGGCCACTGGCAAGATTCGGCCGGCATTTTCAATTCGGACGCATCTCCCGTCGATTTGCGGCTCAATACACCATGCCAAATCAGGACAGACACATTGCGTAACCCTCTTCACGTTACGCACGCACTTAACCTTTTGAATGTCAAGCTGTTGTCACTTGATACGCAAGAAGGACTGCACGTGATGCTATCTGCGAATGGGGACTCTGTTCTCTACTACACACTCTCCACCCCAAACGCCAGAAGCGATCTCACGAACCCGCCAACCGAACACGAGATGGCAACCATACTTCTTGATCAAACCAGCAAGGTGTTAGGCAGCGACATCCCGGTCATGGCCTCCACTGAAAAGCGTAAAACCGTGGAGTGGCGGGTTTATCAAGAGCCAGGAGACAATTCGTTCGAATTCTCTCTCCGCCTTCGTCCTGTGCTGAAAGGGAAGTCTGGAGGCGAACCGCCGGCGATCGAGCAACGTGAGGAGGCCGGGATACCACTCGCCGAAGGTGGGCCGGTCACGTTTAGTCAAAACGACTACTCGCAGATTGTAGGCAGCAACAATTGGCTTGACGCGGGCAGCAACAATTGGCTTCATCCGCTTGAACTCCCAAATTGGCATACTGATATAAACGAACGGGATGTGCTAATCCTCCATGGTTTGCACTTCGCGACGATTCAAAAGTTGAGCCTGAATCTGCAAAGGCCAGACAACCCACAGGCAGACTCGCTGGATGTAACACTAAGTGGCCAATCAGATCACATTGTCCTCAAGAGTGGCGGGGTATCGCAGGAGTTGGCTACGGTTCGGGGTCGGCTTATACCGAGTCGGGGTCGGCTTACACCCAACAGCTTGGCTGCGATCTTCTCCGCCCTCGGTTCCTTCGGCACCGTCGGGTACCTGATCGTGTATATGTGGAAAGAGGTGCCCGAGGTGCTCCGCAAACGGAAAAAGAAGACAATGCGAAGGCGAATAGACGCAAAAAGAAATCCATCGTCACCTTAGTTGCTCGCCGTAACTCGGCACGAATTGAATACCCGGTACGGAGGTCGGAAGAATGCGCCTAGGCACTATCGTGGTCCTGCTGATAGCTTATTGCGGAATCTCTTTCGCACAAACTTCCCCACAAACGTCTCTTGACGACATCCGGAAACGCACTGAGGACATTGTGAACCGGAGTCGCGAGGCCAACGCGCAGGTCATCGAGACTCTCAAGCTAGGTATCGTCAGGGTGGAATCGCAGAAAGACGCCAACGATAACGACGTCGGTACCGGCATCGTTATTTCGTATTCTCCCGAGCGAATACTGATTCTAACCGCGCTGCATGTCGTTAAAGGAGCGAAGAACGTGCAGGTAGTATTTTACTCTGACCGTTCAAGCCGTGTGCCTGCCCAAAAGCTTCCCAGGCACAGCGATGCCCTCGATTTAGCAGTGCTCGAGGTCAGGCCCGCGGCGGACCTCCGAATTCCCTCCATTCCGCCCTATCACTTTACGCTCAGCAACACCCTGCAACTCGGGGCACGCGTCTGGACCGCGGATGGAAATTGGACTCCCGTTCCCAACACGATTACACGTCTCGACCACAACGCTGATGTACAGAAATTCGAATACACGGACGTCTCGGTCGGTAAGGGATTTTCGGGGGGGCCGATCTTTGACGACTATATGGACATAATAGGTATGCACGACGCTCTTAACGGTTCAGCAAGTGCGGGGGACAGCGCTGCTTACGCAGTGGCCGTTAAGATCGACTTTGCCTTGCAAACGCTGGAGGCGCTGGATTACAACGTGCCTAAAGCCGGCCCGATCGCTTTATTTCAGGCTCAACAAGCTGTACAGCCCTCCGTAACCGGATCAACGGGGCCGGCCAATCCCCTCGCTTTACCCGCCTCACCCCCCAGCCAGCCCAAACCCTGCGAACAGGGCTGCGAGGCCAAGATTGCAGATTTGAAAGTGGTCCAGCAATATCACACGAAGCAGCAGAGTTCATATTCAACTATAGATATTACGGAAACCGTATACCAGTTGCCGTTGGAATGGCCCGGCCGGTTTCTGCACCGGGTTAGCGGTATTACGGCGAAGTACGCCTCGGCAGCTCCCAGGAGGATTGATATGTTCTATATCGCGGCCACCGATCGCGCCGGCGACAAGGACTGCGTAGTGTATCCCCAGGGAATGTGCACGTCAGGTACGGCAATTTACAGATATAAGCTTTTCGGCCCTTTAGGTCAAAGTCCTGATAGTATCGAAGTGCACCCTTTCCCCTGACGCAAGCTGCTTGACTGAAGATATATTTTCCCCGCGCCTGCATGTCCTTCGTTGAGATTTCCTCATCCTCTGGGCAATTCCTGCCGAATTAAGATGTGATTAATGAAGGCGAGGCCTTCATGAGAGGGTTGAGACCGGAGCCGGAACCGAGTTTCGCCTCTCCCTGTGACATTGGCAGGGCCGAACAGCTTTTGGCCCTCGGAAAAGGTGAGAAGATGCGAGTCCTCATAGCAGAAGACGACAAACCGGTGGCCAGTTTCGTACAGAAGGGACTGGAAGCCGAGCAATACGCCGTGGATATTGCGCAGGACGGTGATGAAGCGCAGTTCATGGTTAGCCAATTTGAATATGACGTGGCCGTCCTCGACTTGACCTTGCCGCGGGTGGATGGCTTGGATGTGCTCAAGCACATCCGCGAAACCAAGCCGGCTTTGCCCGTCCTTATTCTGACCGGTCGCAACCGCGTGGAAGACCGGGTGAAGGGGTTGGACCTGGGAGCCGACGACTACTTGACCAAACCGTTCTCCTTCACCGAACTCTCCGCCCGGGTTCGAGCGCTCTTGCGGCGGGCGGCGCTGCCCGCGGAGGTCATGCTGCGGGTGGGTGACCTGGAATTGAACCGCGTGGAACGGATCGTGAAGCGCGCCGGCAACACCATCGAACTTACCCCCAAAGAATTCTCCTTGCTCGAGTACCTGATGCGCAATGTCGGCCGTTGTGTAACCCGCGCCATGATTATCGAACACGTCTGGAATCTTTCCTTCGACACCATGACCAACGTGGTGGACGTTTACATCAACTACCTGCGGAAAAAGGTGGATCAGGGCTTCGAGCGCAAACTGATTCACACGATTCGGGGCGTGGGTTATCAAATTGGGGACGAGGCCTGACGAGATTAAGACGGCAGTAGGCAGTGGGCAGTAGGCAGCGGGCAGTAGGCAGTAATGGGGTGATGCGGTGCTCGGACGATCGGGTGGGAATTCAACCGGCAACGCTTGCGGGTGGGAAAATGGAAGACAAGCATCAATTGTTGAGTCACGGAAAACCGCCAGGGGATAATGAACAGGGGATAGCACGAGGCCTTTCTTGCCCACCCGATCACCCGATCACCGGACCACCCGATCATCGGATCTGTTCCCCCGATCACCCGATCGCCCGATCACCCGATTCCAGCGACTGCCGCGAATGCCTGGCGGCGATGGCTCATCGCCTGGCTCAGCCCATGACCGCACTGCGCGGCGGCATCGAGTTGGGGCTGATGGGAAAACACTCGGTGGCGGATTACCGCTCCTTGCTCGAACAATCGCTGCAACTCGCCGATAGCATGGCGCAGTTGATCGTTTCGCTGCGCGATCTCGGCGAGTCGGGCGCACCCGGGGGACACCCCAGTGCGTCCTCCTGGAAGCGGCGGCCACGGAAGTCCTGGCAGAAATGGAGGGTCTGGCGCAGTCCCGGGAACTCCGTCTGCAACTCAAGGCCGAGGGGGCAGTGAAGGTTTGCGCGAACCCGGAACGCCTTCGCGAAGCGCTCCAGAGTTTGCTGGCCTGGGTCATCCAGAACAGCGCCGGCGGGGGCGTCATCGCCGTGGAACTTTCGGCGTCGGAGGGGGAAGCCCGAGTTGTTCCTGTCGCCCCCGCGATTGGACTTGCAGTACCTCCAGATCAAAGTACTTGAGGATATCACCAACCCGGGCTTGCTCTTTTCTCATGCCGCCAAAAACGGCGCCTTGGGATGGGTGATCAATCAGCGCCTTCTGGATGGGCTGGGAGGCAAACTCGAAATCCTGACCGACGGCCCGGATGCCGGCTGCATTCGCGTGCGCTTTCCCTTGGCGCCCGCAAGCTGAAGTGGGGAATCTTTCATGAAATTTCTCTTGCCCCAATGGGGATAGCTCACGCCAAGTAGTCGGATCTGTGGAATTTTACTGGCCCTTCAACCTAGAGGAATTTAATCCTGGTTTAATCCCCATCTAAGAATGTCATGGCAAAAATAAAGCTTACCCAACGAGGAAATGATGACCACCAGTGCCCTCAATGCTGCCCGCGAAGACCCACCTTTCCACCATCATTGCCAGCCCCGACTCCCTCTTCCGCAAGCGCGTCTTGCAGCAATTGGCCGCGCGCAATTGCTTCGCTGAGGAAGCCTGCGGCGGCGCGGAGGCTCTTGCCTTGATTGAGGAAGGCGACTGCCGAACTCTGCTGCTCGATCAATCCCTGCCTGACTTGGAGGTAGGAGAGCTTGGTCGCCATGATCCGCGCTCGCCACCCGCAGGTTGAGATTCTGGTGCTGGACTCCCAGAGGGGAAAGGGAGCTGGCGGCAGCGACCTGGGTTTGTAGCTCAGACTCGAGTGAACTGTTCCGCCTGCTCCAGAACTCCCGCGAGCCGCGCATTCCCACGGAACTTCCGGACCCGCTGGAGCGCCCCGCGCCACGCTCCGCCGGCGTCCCGCAGGTCGACATTGAAGCCCTGCCCGGCATGACGGGCCACAGCCTATCCCTGCGCCGGGTGTATCGCTTGGCCCGGCTGGTGGCGCCGCGGCAAACCACCGTCCTGCTGACGGGCGAGACCGGAACCGGCAAGGAACTGGTGGCGCGCGCTTTGCACGCGTTGAGCCCACGGCGGGAGCGGCCGTTCGTGGTCATCAACTGCGCGGCCATCCCCGAGCCTTTGCTGGAGGCCGAGCTGTTCGGCTACAACCGCGGGGCGTTCACCGGAGCCTTCCAGTCCCGCGTGGGGCGCATTCAGATGGCGCAAGGCGGCACCGTGCTCCTCGACGAAGTCGGCGACCTTCCGCTCTCGATGCAAGCCAAGTTCCTGCGCTTCTTGCAGGAAGGCGAAGTCCAGCGGCTGGGCAGCTCCGACACTTTGCGCGTCGACGCCCGCGTCATCGCCGCCACCAACGCCAACCTTCTCGGCTGGTCAAAGAAGGACGCTTCCGCGACGACCTTTATTACCGGCTGGCGGTGTTTCCCATTGAGATCGATCCTTTGCGTCTGCGCCGCGAAGATATCGCGCCCCTGAGCCAGCATTTCCTCGATCTCTTCTCCCAGGAAGCGCACGTGCCTGCCAAGACTTTTTCACCCCTGGCGGCGCGAGGCCTCGAACAGTATTCATGGCCAGGAAATGTCCGCGAGTTACGGCAGGTCATCGAGCGGGCTTTCATCCTGGCAGAGGAACAACGGGAACTTCGGCCCGAACATTTCCCATGGGGGACGGGAGAGATTTTCTTCTGAGAAGAAATCTTAGACCCGTGGCCTGAAGTTGGCACCGCCCGTGCTTTCGAGGCTTATTGCCATGCAGAGTTTGCCCGTTGATCGGCAAAAAAAGCTCGCTCCATCCTTGGGCTCCACACGCTCGGCGCGGCGTGCTTTGGCGGCCGCCTTCGCTTCCTTTACCCAGACGGCCGGGGCTCTCGAAACCACCTACACCAAACTGCAAGCGGAGGTCGGCCGGCTTCGGCACGAACTCGAGGACAAGAATCGCAGCTTGGCGCAAAGCTTGGAAGAGAACCAGCGGATGCGCACTTACTTGGCCAGAATCGTGGAAGGCTTGCCCTGTGGGGTGCTGGTGTTCGACAGTGGAATGAATTTGCGCATGATCAACCCGGCGGCGAGCCGGTTGCTCGATGCCGGCAGCGAAGACTCTCCCTCGCCGGAAGCCTCCGTCCCTCGCCTGTTGGGACCTTTGCTCGCCGCGCTCCCCAAGGAAGAGTTCAGCCACGAACAGGAGTGGGTTGTGGAGGGTTCGCAAGGCGAACGGACGGTCGGGGTGACGCGCGCCTGTTTCCGTGCGAATGCGTCGGGCGACGACTCCATTCTCATCCTGCGCGACCTGACGGAGGCCAAGCAACTTGAACGCGAACGTGAGGTTTCGCGCCGCACGCAGGCGTTGGCGGAGGTTGCCACCCTGCTCGCCCATGAGATTCGAAACCCCCTGGGGAGTCTGGAACTCTTTGCCGGCCTCCTGGCGGATGCTTTGGCAGACCAGGCGGAATTGCAACCCTGGATCAATCACGTCCAGGCAGGCCTGCGATCATTGGCTGCGACGGTGAACAACGTTTTGCATTTTCACAGTCAGCCCTCGGCGCAACTTCTTCCCGTGGACCTCCTCCGGCTCGTGAGGGAGACGGTGGAATTCCTGCGCCCGCTGGCCCGGCAGAAGGAAATGCAGATCGAGTGGCGGGCGCCGGAGGGCCCGGTTTCCATCCTCGCTGACCCCTCGCGATTGCAGCAGGCATTCTTCAATCTGGCGCTCAATGCGTTCCGGGCGATGAAACCCGGCGGAACGCTGTCCCTCAGCGTCTGTCGGCGCGAAGAAGGTTCCCGCCCCACGGTTGCCGTCGCCTTTGCGGACCAGGGAGCGGGCATCCGCGCGGAGAACCTGGAAAAGATCTTTGAGCCGGGATTTTCCACCCAATGCGGCAGCCCGGGACTGGGTTTGGCGGTGACTCGAAAGGTTATCGAGCAACATGGCGGTACGATTCGTGTGGAAAGCCGGGAGCGGGAGGGGACGACGTTTACGCTGACGCTTCCAATCAGGTGCTAGATACCAAGTGTCAGGTGTTAGGGGAAGGCGAAACGCGAAAATCGAAATTCGAAGCTTGCGAGCTGAGCATGAAATTTCGAGTTTTGAAATTCGAGTTTCGACTCTGGAGGGAGTCAAAGGATGTTTCAAGTTCTCGTTGTAGATGACGAAGCGGCCATGCGCGCAGCGCTGGAGGCGAATTTCCGCCGGCAGGGATGGAAAGTGACAACGGCCGGCGGAACCAGCGAGGCGCTGGAGCGCTTCCGCCTGGCGCCATGCCCACTGGTGGTTACCGACATGCGCATGCCGGATGGTGACGGGTTGCGCGTTATGCAGGGTGTGCGCGCCTTGGCGCCGGAGACCGCGGTGATTTTTCTGACGGCCTTCGCCAATGTGCCGGAGGCGGTAAATGCCATGCGGGAAGGCGCTTGCGATTACCTGGTGAAGCCGATCTCCTTCGAGCAATTAAAGGAAGCGGCAGCGCGCGTCCTGAGCTCGCGCGTGAGCAGAAGCCCGGCGCCGAACAATGGGGATTTTATCGGCAGCTCGGCGGTCACTCAGCGGCTGATCGAGCGCGCCCGGCAAGTGGCGCGCACCGACGCGGACATCCTCCTGGAAGCGGAGAGCGGCACGGGCAAGGAACTGCTGGCGCGGCTGGTGCATCGCTCCAGCCCGCGCAGCCAGCGCCCCTTTGTGGCGGTAAACTGCGCGGGATTTCCCGACACGCTGCTGGAGAGCGAGTTGTTCGGGCACGTGCGCGGCGCCTTTACCGGGGCGATGACGTCCAAGGCGGGGAAATTCGAACTGGCCCACACCGGCACATCTGCTGCTCGATGAGATTGCCGAGATGCCCCTCAGCCTACAGCCGAAGCTGCTGCGCGTGCTGCAGGAGCGGGAAATCGACCGGTTGGGCGACACCCGCCCGCTGCCCGTCGATGTGCGGGTGATCGCCACCACCAACCGCCCCTTGGGAGCCCTGGTGGCGGAAGGCAAATTCCGTGCCGACCTGTTCTTCCGGCTCAATGTGATTCCCCTCTCGCTTCCTCCCCTGCGCGAACGCCGGGAAGACATTCCGGATCTGGTCAACCACTTCGTGCGCAAATACGCGCCGGCCTCCCGCTCAAATGTCGTGCGGTTCTCGCCGGAACTCCTGGAGCGGCTCCAGGCTTACGAATGGCCCGGAAACGTGCGCGAACTCGAAAACTTTGTGCGCCGCGCTTTGGTGCTAGATCCCGGCCCCGTGGTGGGATTGGAACTTCTTCCGGAAGCCGGTTTTCAGAACGGCGATCCCTCGTTGGGGGAAATTGAGCCGGGACTGACCTTGCGCGAGCTTGAGCGCACTCTTCTGGAGAAAACGCTGGATGCGTACGGGAGGCAATCGCACGCGCGCCGCAGGGATGCTGGGCGTCAGCCTGCGCACCGTGCGCAACAAGATTCGCGAGTTCGGTCTGCCTCCCCGGAGGGCGGCATGAATTGGATTGAAACTCCCAGCATGCAACGTGTGGAGCATTTCCTGGACCTGGTGACGTTTCGTCATGAGCTGGTTTCCAGCAATCTGGCGAACGTCGATACTCCCGGATATCGTACCCAGGACATTGACTTTGAAGGCGAGATGCGGCGCGCCGAGCAGCGCTTGGAGGGTGACCCGGTTTCGCCCCATGTGCAGGAGGTTAGAGGCCTGATCGAGCGCCCGGACGGCAACAATGTGAGCTTGGAGCGCGAGACCTTGGCCCTGGCGCAAATTCAGCTTCAGTACCGCGCCGGAGTGGAGTTGCTGCGCAACGAAATCCACATGCTTCAGTCGGCGATCAACGAAGGGAAATAAAACTATGAACCTCTTTGGAGTCCTTGATATCAATGCATCCGCCCTTACCGCCGAGCGCGAGCGCGCGGAAGTGGTGACCAGCAACCTGGCGAATGCTGAGACCACGAGCACGCCCAGTGGCGGCCCTTACAAGAAACAATTGGTCGTGTTTGGGACGGCGCAGCCCGGCTCGGGCAAGTTTGCTCAGACCTTATCGCGCTTCGGCGATCTGCACGCGCGGGGGGTAAAAGTGGAGAAGGTGGTCCAGGACAAGGCCCCCGCCGTGCGCCGGTACGAACCCGGCCATCCGGATGCGGACGCCGACGGGTACGTCTCCTACCCGAACATCAACCCCGTGGAAGAAATGGTCAACTTGATGGGCGCCGCCCAGGCATACCAATTGAACGTGTCGGCGGTGCAGGCCACCAAAGCGATGATCTCGGAGACAATTCAGATTCTCTCGTAGCAGTTACTGACGTCGGAATTTGGCAGGAGGGACATGGCCGTGGGCAACACGATTTCAGGTCTGCCACAAATCGACTGGGGAAATGTTCAACTGGACGTTCGCCAGCCTTCCAGCGACCGGTCAGAATTCTTCCAGACGCTGGAAGGCGCCATGGACAAGGTTCAAGAGATGCAATCCGGCGCGGACCAGGAGGTGGCAAGTGTGCTGCAAGGCACCGGGCAGGATCTCCACTCGGCCATGGTAGCAGTGGAAAAAGCGGATCTGTCTTTTCAGTTAATGATGCAAGTGCGTAACAAGATCGTGCAGGCGTACCAGACGATCTCCCAGATGCAGTTTTAGCATTTAGCTGTCAGCTATCAGCTTTCAGTTTTTAGCAACCAGCGAAGGGTACCTGGTTCAAGTTTGGGCAGAAAGCCGAGAGTTGAAAGCTGATTGCAGAGCGCTGATGGCAGGGCGCTGATGGCTGAGAGCTATAAATGGCCGTAAACGCGGAGCAGGTAACCAAACAGATCGTTGTCTTCGTGCGGGGCCTCACCACACGTCAGAAGATCACGATCATACTGGGAGCCGCTGCTGTGGCGGGAACAATTTGGGTGTTCGTCACCTTGCTGGACAAGGCCGACTACAAAACGCTCTATTCCGGACTGTCCTCGGGTGACGCGCAGTCTTTGTCGCACCAGTTGTCGGAAAAGAATATTCCTTATGAGTTGGCGAGCGATGGCACCAGCATCCTGGTCCCCGCCGATCAGCTTGACAAAGTGCGTCTCGATTTGGCCGCGCAAGGGATGCCGCAGAGCGGCAGGCTGGGTTTTGAGCTCTTCGACAAGCCGAATTGGGCAGGGAGCGACTTCGCGGAAAAGGTGAACTACCAACGAGCACTGGAAGGCGAGCTTGAGCGAACCATTCAAACCCTGGGGGAAATTGAGGCGGCACGGGTCCACCTGGTGCTGCCCCAGGAATCGCTTTTCACCGAGCAGGAACGCGAGGCCAAGGCCTCCGTGGTCATCAAGCTTCGCGGTGGGCGGCTGGGCGACGAAGCCCAGGAAGCGATCACTCACTTGGTGGCCAGCGCCGTGGAGAACTTGAAGCCCGAAAATGTGACGTTGATAAACGCCGAAGGGGGGATGCCAATCCTGGCGCACGGCGGCGGCCAAACCGGCCGGCCGCGGTTTTGGGCGGAATTTGAAACGACCCTCGCGCAAAAAGTCGTGGCCACCCTCGAACCCGTTGTGGGGGTGGGAAAAGCACGCGCCAATGTCACCGTGGAGTACGACCTTGCTACCAGCGATAGTACGCAGGAAACCTACGATCCGAACGGCGCGGTGGTCCTGACTTCCCAAATTTCCGAGGAGCGCGAGGGCGAAACCGGTGCGGAGGGTACTCCCGGAACCACGTCCAATGTCCCGGGAAAGCAGCCCACCCCGGCCGCGAAGCCCTCTTCCCCGGCCGATTCCGAGTCACAGGGCCTTCACACCGAAAGCAAGACATTCGCCGTAAGCAAGACCGTCCGTCACACGGTGCAACCCTCCGGAAATCTCAAACGGATTACCGCCGCCGTGCTGGTGGACGACGCGACGGATACCAAGGATGAAAATGGCCAGAAGACGGAAACGCGCCGGAAGCGAACGCCCGAGGAGATGAAACAGATCGAGGAACTGGTGACGGCGGCGATCGGGGTGGATGCAACGCGCGGGGACAAAGTGGCAGTGGAAAACCTTTCATTTCAGACCTTGCCTCTGGAGACCCCCGCTCCTCCCACTCTGACTGAGCGTGTGGTGCCGATAGTGGATAAGTGGATTAACGTCATCCGCTATGGGGCGCTCATCCTTCTCTTTATGCTGATTTACATGCTGGTCTTGCGTCCGATCAAGCGCCAAATCGTGACCACCTTCCAAGAGCTTCCTAAACAACTGGTGGGAATGGCCAAAGGTCATCGGGAGGCTTTACCAGCAAGTGCGCCCGGTGTGTCCGGCAAGAAGGGTGAAGATACGTCCAGCCTTGAGGCGTCGCTCCATCAGTTGGAGGATTCTCCGACAGAAACCAAACAAGCCGTCATGCTCAAGAGGAACTTATTGGAGAAGGTCAAGAAGGAACCTGCGACAGCCAGCCGGTTGATTCAGAACTGGATGCGGCAGGAGGGTAAATCATGACGGGAGCTACGGAAACTGCGAAGACCCCACCTGCTCAAAACTTGACCGGGATTCGCAAGGCCGCCATTCTGCTTGTCCTTTTAGGCGATGAGGCCGCGAGCTTGGTTTATAGAAACCTCCCGGAAGAAGATTTGCAAATACTTACTGAGGAAATCTCCGAACTCGAATACATTTCTCCCGAAATCGGCGCCCAAATCCTTCAGGAATACTATCGCTTGACCGTTACCGAGGAGTATCTCGCGCAAGGCGGGTCCGAATACGCACGGGCACTCCTGGTGAAAGCCTTCGGGGATGAAGGGGCGAAGCATTTGCTCCAGCAGGTGGCGAGCTATCAGGAAGCCCGCGCCACAAACCTGGACTCCCTGCGAAGGGCCGACCCACAGCAACTCGTGATGTTCGTGGAAGGCGAGCACCCGCAAACTATTGCGCTGGTTCTGGCACACCTGGGCTTGAAGCCGGCGTCGGATATACTCCTGCTTCTGCCCGAGAAGACGCGCGCAGAAGTGGTGCGACGGCTCGCCGAAATGCATCAGTTCTCACCCGAGATGGTCCAGAAGATCTCGCTGGTACTCAACAAGAAACTCAAGGCCTTGGGGGAACAGAACCGTCGCGCTTATGGCGGCATCAAGGCCGTCTCCGACATGCTGAATCAGGTTGAGCCTGGCACCGTCAAATCCATCCTGGAGACAATTGAGCAGGATGATCCCAAGTTGGCCCTCAGCATTCGCAACCTGATGTTCACCTTCGAAGACTTCCTTTCCGTCCCGGAGAACAGCATGCGCGAGCTTTTGAGCCATTTGGACAAAAAAACGCTGGCGCTGGCCCTCAAGGGTTCCTCGGAAGATATGAAGAATCATGTTTTCAAAACCATGTCTTCACGTGCTTCACAGATGCTAAAGGAGGACATGGAGGCGCTAGGGCCGGTGCGCTCCCGGGAAGTGGCCGCGGCTCAGCAGGAAATCGTTCAACAGGCTCGCAAGCTCGAAGCGGAAGGGAAATTGACTCTGAGGAGCATGGGGGATGACGCGTATGTTGTCTGATCCTGACTCTCCAACCACAGAAACTGAGGCGCACGCGCAAGCTTACATTTACCCGCCTCCCCTGGTTCCTGGCGCAGGGGCAAAGCCGTCTTCGTCCGGCGGCAATCCATCCACACTGGAACGCCTCTGGACTCCCGATGCTAAGTCGTCCGGTCCTCCCCCGGTTGACGAGGATCAGATTAGAGCGCGGGAAGCGCGCGCCCGAAAAGAAGGCCGGGAAGAAGGACTGGCGCAGAGCCGAGCGGAATTTGAGAAAAAGTTGGCAGGCGAGCAGCAAGCGTTGGTTCAGGCGACCCGAGATTTCGCCCACGAGCGCGAAACCTACTTCCATCGCGTAGAAGCTGAAGTGGTGAGTTTGGCCTTGGCGATTGCCCGGAAGATTTTGCACCGGGAAGCTCAGCTTGACCCATTGCTGCTGGCGGGAGTAGTACGCGTCGGGCTCGACAACGTCGCCGCAGGGACGCGCGTCCGGCTGAGAGTTCACCCTGACCAAGTTCAGGCTTGGCAGGAATTTTTCTCCCAACAGCCCAACCTAAAGTCGCTTCCGGAATTGATGGGTGATGCCGCACTTGGGCCGGGGCGTTGCGTGTTGGAAACGGAATTGGGTTCGACTGACCTGACCCTGGAAACCCAACTCAAGGAAATCGAACAGGGCTTTTTTGATTTACTGGCCCAAAGACCTAAAAAGTAGTGACAAGTGAAGAGTGGCAATTTTGCGGGTCACTGAAGTTCCATGACGAATTTTCCCCTACTGGCCCCTTACTTCCAGCGGTTGGAGAGTCTCTCCACAGCGCGCTGGTATGGCCGGGTCACCAAGGCGGTGGGGCATATCGTGGAGTCGGAGGGACCATTTTGCTCTCTCGGCGAGTGCTGTGAGGTTTTCGGGGCCGCCGACGAGGCCCATGCGGGAGAAGTCGTGGGGTTCCGCGGCAGCACCGTTCTCTCGATGCCCTTGGAAAGGCTGAGTGGCATTCGCTATGGGGACCGCATCGCTACGTGGGGCGCGAAGCCCACCCTGCGTGTGGGGGATGAGTTGCTGGGCCGTGTGATCGATGGCGTGGGCAAGCCCCTGGATTCGCGGCCGGACTACACTGCCCGGGAGTACTGGCCACTGCACTCTCTCGGACCCTTGCCGCTGGACCGCCAGCCGATACGTGACCCTTTGGGCTGCGGGGTACGTGCTATCGACGCTTTCCTGACTTGTGGTCGCGGGCAGAGGGTAGGCGTTTTCGGGGGCAGCGGTGTCGGGAAGAGCACACTGCTCGGGTTAATGGCCCGCGGGAGCGCCGCCGACGTAACAGTTATGGCGCTAGTGGGGGAGCGCGGGCGGGAAGTGCGAGAGTTCCTGGAGGGTACCCTGGGGGAAGAAGGCAGACGGCGCTCGGTGGTTGTGGTGTCAACGTCTGACCAATCACCTCTGTTGCGAATCCGCGCGGCACTGGTGGCGGCAACCGTCTCCGAATATTTCGCCATGAAGGGCAAAAGCGTGTTGATGGTCGTCGATTCTTTAACTCGCTTCGCCATGGCGCAACGCGAAATTGGCCTGGCGGCCGGTGAACCGCCTACGGCAAAAGGCTATACTCCCTCAGTATTCACCTTGCTGGCACAACTTATAGAACGGGCTGGACACTTTAACGGTGGGAGCATCACCGCCTTCTACACCGTGCTCATGGAGGGAGATGACCAGCAGGACCCCCTCGTGGATGCCGTCCGAGCCCTACTTGATGGTCATGTTGTTCTTGATCGCCGCCTCAGCGCCCAAAACCACTACCCTCCCATTTCCATTTTGGATAGCCTGAGCCGGCTGATGCCTGCGGTTTGTAGTGCGGAGCACCTGGAAAAGGCGCGCCGGCTGCGAAAACTCCTTGCCGCCTATACCGCTTCAGAAGATTTGATCCGGGTGGGCGCCTATCAAAAGGGTCTTGACCCAGTTTTGGACCAAGCTATTGAGGTTATGCCGGCGCTTGGCGCATTTCTTCAGCAGCGGGCAGATGAAAAAGCGCCCTTGAGCAGTACGCTGGCGGCCCTCCGGGGGCTACCCGGCTAGAGTTGTTCCATGCCCTTCCGCTTCTCTTTACGAGCCGTGCTCCGTTGTCGCGAAAGTTTCGAGCAGCGCGAACGCCAACGCCTTGAGGCCATTACCCGCGAGGTGATTAAGGCGCAACAACAGCGGGAGCAAGCGAAACTGGATCGGGCCAATGCCTTAGTCCAGTTGCAGAAGAAACTCCGCCGCGGCATGACCGCAATGGAAATGCAATTTGAGTTGGCCTGCGACCGGGTCCGCGTCCGGCGAATCGCCGCGTGGAACGATCAAGCTACCAAGCTGGAGGACCTGCGGCGCCGTCAACTCGAGATCTTTCGCAAGGCCCAGCAGGACCGCAAAATTCTGGAGAACCTCCGCGACCGCCAGCTTGCCGCTTACCAACTGGTCCAAGCCCGGCGAACGCAACAGCAGATGGATGATAGGTTTCTCATCACCCACGCCGGGCAATCTTCCAGCTCGTAATTGCCCAGTCAGTCGGCAAACCTTTCCCGCTCCGCCACTCTTCGCTGCCCGAACTTCCTCTCCTCTATGGTCGGCACTGACTCCAAAAACTTTAATTCCCATGGACTTCCGAGGTCTGAATGCAGTCTCCGCGTTAGTGTCGCATTTGGTGTAGCTCATGCTCCTTGGTCGGGAGCCAACGATTTTATGGAAACGCTTCAGGTCCAATCCGCCGGCGCAGTAGCACCAACGCTACCTGCCTCGACCGTTGTGAGTGGCACATCCAACGGGGAGAACACATTTGCTTTAACCTTCGGCCGTGCTCTTGAGAATATGCCAAATTCGGTTCAGGACGGGGCTTCGATCGCTCCCAAAGCATCTCCGCGGGGAAAAAGGGCCGCCGGGGACAACTCCGATCCCTCTTCGATGGCTGGGATCCTCCCCGATTGCTTCGTCACCAATAGCCTCCAACCTGCCCCAGCGGTTGCCCGGAGCATCGAAGCCCTGGATTCCACCGCCAGCCTTCAGAGCCCCACGGCAGAACCACGGTCTGATTCACCGCCCAATTTCGCTCTGCGTCTCAACTCCGCAGGCGAGACGAGCGTAAACACCGGGACACTTTCTATCCCGGCACCGATGGTGGGCGTTGCGGCTAGCGGGACATTGTTTGCATGGGCGGGGAACGGCGTCGGGACGACGGCAACCCCCAAGGCGGAGGCGCCAAAACCCACCGCACGCGAGCAAGACGAAGCCGCTATTCAGTCCGCCAGTCTCGTCTCAACAATAGGGCAAAACCCATCGCAGGACACGCCCGCCCCCCAGTCCGTAAGCGTGCCGTCTGTGTTCCCCGGACTTCAAAGTGCTTCCCTTCTCAGCCCGTCTGTGGAACCACCGGTTGGAGGGGCGCTATCGAAATCGAAACAAGCGCAAACCTCAAGTCCGTGGTCAATGCAAGAGTCCGGATCGCGCCAGGAATCGCAGAATTCGCCCGGTCTCATGGATTCATCGCCACTATTGGAACAACTCGACCCCCCGCAGATGCAAGCCGGTCCACTGCCCGCATCGAGCCAGGATTTGCAGGCCTCTCCCAATCCCACCCAGCTCGGGGGCCAAACCGAGCCCGCCTCTCCCGCCTTCAGTCCGGAGGCAGGGAATTCCTCCGCCCTATTCTCCGCAGCCGATCATCCAGAGCTCGCTGAGTTCTCGAGTTTGCTGGGAAAGTTTTCCGGAGCGAATTTGCCGGCCGTTTCCAATTCCATGCCGTCCCCGGGCCAAGTTGGCCAAGACGCCGCAGCGCTCGGGCCGGGGCCACGCGATTCTTCCACGCCGGTCTCCGCAACCGATCATCCGGAGATGGCGGAATTTTCGACCCTGGTGGGAAAACTTGCGAGTGGACAAATTGACCTTAAGGTTTCCGGGAATGTAATGCAGTCGACGACGACGGATAGGTTCACGACAAAAAGTACTCCGGTGGTGGCCGGCACACTCACCGGCAGTCTGAGCAAGACTGCTTTGGATGCAGTCCAGATTCCGCCCGCCTCCAAAGCCGAAAACCCCGTGGACACTCCGGCGAAGGGAACCCTTCACTCCGTGCAGATTTCAAGCAGCGTAGTGGGGGAGGTGGCCGGACAAACGGGCAATAGGTCTGAAGCCGCAAGCACGCCAGCCCCGCTTTCATCTTCGGCAGGCCCGGTCGCATCCCCGCAGCTTGACACGAGTCCGCATCCTGCCACCGCGGCAACGACATTACAGAAGGACCCGGCTCCGGAGGCCGACAGTCAGCTCAGCAGCGCAGCATACACCAACTCCGGTGATAGCGGGGCCCACACCAACCTTGCTGACGCGTCGACGAGTGGCCAAGGAAAATTCGGGCAACAAAGTGGGACGGGACCAGGGGATGACCCCAAATGCGTCATGACATTCTCTCCCAGCATCGCTACCAACCCAGCTCCCGACCCGACCGCGAATCTCCTCACGGCTCAGGCACCCAGCGTTCCGACGGGCCACGCCGACACCTCGGCTCCCCAGACCTTGCCGTCCCCCAGCCAGCCGGCAACGACGCTTTCCGCCTGGCAGAATTACGACGGCGGCGCAGGTAACCTCGTGAGGTCGGCGTCGCTCAATGGCTCTGCCACCGGCGCGGAAATGCATGTAGAGCTTCGCTCCGGCACCTTGGGCCCCGTGGAGGTTCACGCCGTGGTGCACGAAGGGTCGGTGGGCGCAGAGATTCATGTCCAGGGTCAAGAAGCCCACACGCTGCTGGCGGCGGGCTTGCCTTCGCTCGAACGCGCGCTGGGAGAGCGGAACCTGCGAGTGGAAAATATATCTGTTTACCAGGATCAAACGGGGGGAGGAATGAGCGGAGGAGGGAAGCAAGATCCTAACCCCGGTTCCTCCCCATCACCGCAGCGCCAAGTTTTACCGTGGGACAACCCGCCGCAGACCAGCAATGCGGGGAATGGTTCTTCGGAGGATGAGGAATTAGCAAATCCGGCTGCCGGCCTGAGCATTCGGGCTTAGCTGGGGCCGAAGGAGAAAAAATACCCATGATGATCAATGGTCTTCACGCCTACGACTCAACGTCGGGCACGAGTAACAACAGCAGTTCTACGTCAAGCAGTTCTTCGGCCTCAACCGATGGTCTGGATCCCAACGATTTCATGACTCTCCTGGTTGCGGAAATCCAAAACCAGGATCCGACGCAACCCATGGATCCGACAACTTTCATGTCGCAGCTCGTCGAGTTGAACCAGCTCGAACAAGTGACGGATATCAACCAGGTCGTGCAGCAGTACGCACCCTCGTCAACCGCTTCGGGTACCACACCCACCGGTAATTAGGAGGAGAATTATGGGATCTTTTTCCACATCGCTTTCCGGCCTCGACGCCGAGGAGCAAGCCCTCTCGGTTATTTCCAATGGTTTGTCCAACCTGAACACCACGGCGTTCAAGACAGGGACGCCCGTTTTCAGCGACCTGTTTTACCAGATGTTGGGCACAGACGGGGCCGGCGACCCAGTGCAAGTGGGGGTTGGCGCCACGATGAGCTCCGTCTCATCACCGATGACCCAAGGGAGTATTACCACCACAGGAGTACCAACGGACGTTGCCATCCAAGGAAACGGACTCTTTGTCTTGGACCAGAATGGCACGCAGGTTTACACCCGTGCCGGTAATTTCAGTTTGAACACCCAAGGGGATCTTGTGGACAGCAACGGAAACAACGTAATGGGCTACTCCGCCGTGAACGGTACCATCAACACCGGCCAGGCCCTTTCCCCCATCGTCGTTTCCATCGGCCAGATCTATCCTCCCCAAACCACTTCCAACGTGCAACTGGATATGAATTTGGATGCCACAGACTCATCGCTGGCCACGGCGACCGGTACCCTCACGGTGCCGCAACCGCTGCCGGCGGCGGGCGAGACCGTTACCATTGGGCGAACGGCCTACACCTTCGCAACGACCATCACACCCCAAAGCGCGGCCAACACTGTTCTGATTGGACCCGACGCCGCATCGACACTTGCCAACCTGGCGGGTGCCATCAACGCGTCCACAACGGATGGGCAGGCGGCAGGCACGACCTACGGCTCTGGCACCGTCGCCAACGCCACGGTCACGGCCACGGGCTCTACGGCCACCGCGCTCAACCTGCAAGCAATTAATACTGGGGCACTGGGCAACTCTGATGTCACCTCGACCAACTGGACTGCTGGTTCGTTCGGGGGCACGGACCTGTCTGGGGGTGTGACCGTTCAAACGGCGGGCGCGACTTTCACTGCGCCTTCGACTCCTCCGAGTTCGGGCCAGACCGTTAGCATCGATGGAACGACTTACACCTTCGTGCAAAGTCTCACTGGCGCTCCCGACGAAGTTCTGATCGACACGAACTCGGTTTCGAATACCCTTGCCAACCTGGTGGCAGCCATCACCAATGACTCGAACGAGGCAGGGCAAGGCTACTCCTCTGTCGCCGGCACCAATCCGGTCAATGCCGTTTTGAATCAAGCGGACAACACCATCACACTGACCGCACCGACGAGTGGGTCAGGAGGTAATTCCATCTCCATCTCGGCCGAATGGGGGGCATTCGCAGTTGCAAACCTGACGGGAGGCGCAAGCGATGTGCCGGCGAGCGCGACTCTCACCGTGCCGGATGGGACTGCCGCCCCGAGCGCGGGCAATACCGTTACCATCGGAGGAACGACCTACACCTTTGTGAGCAGCATCACGGACCAAAGCGCGGCCGACGACGTTCTGATTGGAGGCGGCGCTCAATCCGCCCTTGCCAACTTGGCGGCTGCCCTCAGCGGGGGAGCGGGAGCAGGCAATACCTACGCTACGGGCACTGAACAGAACACCTCGGTCACGGTCACGGGTTCGACGGCCACCACGGTCACCCTGCAAGCGAGTAGTAGTGGAACAGAGGGCAATTCCACTGGCGTCTCGACCAACTGGAGCGGGGCTTTATTCGCGGGCACCGACCTGGCTGGAGGCGTGGACGGCCAGTTGGCGACCGGGGCTCTCACGGTACCGCAACCGCTGCCGACAGTGGGCCAGACCGTTACCGTGGGTGGAACCACCTACACCTTCGTGGGAACCACCGCCGGCCTGACCGCGGCTAACACCGTTCTGATCGACCCAAACGGCAGCGTCGAGAATACCCTTGCCAACCTGGCGGGCGCCATCAACGCCTCCACCTTGGGTGGGCAGGGGCAAGGGGTTACCTACGGCACCGGTACGCTCGCTAACACTTCGGCCACGGCCACGGGTTCTACAGCCACTGCCCTCGACTTGCAGGCCATTCAAAATGGGTCAGTGGGCAATGCCGTTAGCACCTCGACCAACTGGACCACGGCTTCCTTCGGGAGCGGCGACCTTGCTGGAGGCACTGACGCGGGAACGTTCAGCACCCCGATCACGGTTTATGATTCCCTCGGCAACAGCCATGTTCTGAACTTTAATTTCACGAAATCCTCGGCTGGAGATTGGAGTTACGAGATCACCATTCCGGCCGCGGACGTGGGGGCCACCGGCAACCCCCAGGTAGTGGCAACTGGCACGTTGCAGTTCGGACCGGACGGGAATTTGATATCACCCGCGGCAGATGTGCAGGGAATCACAATCAGTGGGTTGGCAGACGGGGCAAAAACCATGAGCCTCAATTGGCAGCTCTTCAGTTCACCAGGGACGGCTGTCGTAACCCAGACGGCAGAATCTTCTGCCACCTCGGGGACATCTCAAAATGGCTATAGCTCCGGAACCTTGCAGAGCTACTCGATCAACTCTTCCGGAGTTGTCAACGGGGTTCTCTCGAACGATCAAACCGTTGCCTTAGGCCAGATTGCCCTTGCCACCTTTCCGAATTACGACGGCCTGACCAATCTCGGATCAAATGACTATGGAGCGAGCCTAGCCTCCGGGGCTGCCAGTGTGGGGGCGCCGGGAACCGGCGGCTGTGGAACCCTGGACGGGGGCTCGCTGGAGGCATCCAACGTGGACATCGCTACGGCCTTTACCATGCTCATCCAGGCCGAACGCGGCTACGAGGCCAATGCCAAGGCGATCACGACGGCCGACGATGTGATGCAGGCCTCCATCAACTTGATACAGAGTTAAGCCCGGGCACGTCACAACCGGAAATTCATAGGGCGGCGGCGAGAGGCCGCCGCCCAAGGCAATCCCGAGTTTCTTACCCCGCGTGGAAGCGCCTACTCCACTTGGATTTAAAAGGGCCAACCCGCTTTTGGCTCGTCGTCGCTAAACTCGAGGTCACAAGAACGGATTGGCGACAAACCGTCAAGTGACCGCAGGTTTTGGAACACCGCTACGGGACAAACATCGTTTGCTGGCATTCGAGTTCCACTCTCCGTTCGCCACATTCCGTTCGCCCACTTGAAAATCGGCGCCCATACGAGGATAGTTGCTGGGATTGACCGGGTTAGGCCGGTTTGTTCCTGAACCCCAAGGGGGCGATCTAACTCAGCCCAGGCCTGGGCTTTAATAGGTCTCCCTACGGGGCTCAGGTGGAATGTCCGCATCCCGTGTGGAAGGGGACGGTCATGACGCCCGGGGACTGGAAGTGGTCGAGCGTGCGGGAATACGCGGGGGTTAGTGGTGAAGACCAGGAACGGTTTTGCGAACTGCGCATCGATCGCGTTCCGCTTCCCTTCGATGTGCATACACGCATTTAGAGCCGAAAAGCCGCGGACCTTGGACCGCAGGTCCGCGCTACTTGCTTGCTTGCTGGGGCGTGCCCGACAAGAACGCCAACGGGGAGACCGCCAACTCCTGGGAATACTACCGGCAATGGATCGACCGCGTCGAGCCGTTCTTCGTCTGCATCCTCGGCCAATGCTACGGCCACCGGCCCGCGCCGCGAGAGTTGCGCGACCCCACTGAACCGGCCCGCCAGCAAGCGTAGCGGCGCTCCATCACCGAACTGGAGGTACGCCACGCCGTCCTCAACGAACGCCGTAGCAATTGAAGGAGACTCAATGCCGTACGACCTTTTCATTTCCTACGCGCACCGGGACAATGCTCGTGGCCAAGTCCGAGAACTGCGCGACGCCATCTTGGAAGACTTCCACGAGTTCGCTGGACGCGATGTTCGCATCTTCTTCGACGGCCACGACATACCGAGCATGGCCGACTGGGAAAGGCGCATTGCCCAAGGACTCCGCGAAACGCACCTTTTCCTCGCCGTGCTCTCCCCGAGTTACTTCGCCAGTCCCTACTGTCGTCGCGAATGGGAAGAATACGTCCGTTACGAAGCCATGCGCCAATGCCTCGGCGAAGGCGTCGCGCCGATCTATTTCGTCGAACTGCCCGGACTCGACGGTCCCGGTGTGGATCAAAGCATCGCCGCTGCGGTAGAGGAAATACGCAAGCGCCAATGGTGTGACCTCGCAACTCAGAAGCCCGTCAATATCATTCCGTGGCACGACGCCGGCAAACGTGCTCTCGAAGATGCCGAAGTTGTTCGGCGCCTGAACGTCCTGAAGGAACAGATGGCCGAGCGGCTCACCCGCGCCGACCGCGCCCAGCAATCACCTACGAACATCTACCGCCACAACCCGCAATTCGTCGGCCGCGTCGGAGTTATCGGCCACAAGGCGCGGACCGCCGCGGGTGCCACCGCCGTGTATGGGATCGGCGGCATGGGCAAGACCGAACTTGCTCTCGCCTATGCGCACGCTTTTGCTTGGGATTACCCCGGCGGACGCTGGCTTGCACGTTGTGAAGGCTTGGATAACTTTGACTTCGTCCTTCGCCAACTTGCCGAACCCTTGCAGGTGCCCTTCACCGAAGAAGAGCAGAAGGATGCCCACCGCGCCGCCGAACGCATTCTAGCCGAACTCCGCCGCCGCGACCGCTCATTGCTCTTGCTGGACAACGTCACCCACTACGAACTTCTCAGCCCCGATGTGCTCATGCGTCTCCCGCCGCCAGGCCACATCCACCTCCTCGCCACCACACGGCTCGGCCCGGCGCAAGTTACCGGCTCGCCGCACGACCACACATTTGTTGCCGTCGACGAATTGCCTGCTGACGATGCTCTCGCTCTAATCCGTGCGCATCAACCCAACGAACGCTTTACTAACGCCGGCGATGAAGCTGCCGCGCTCGAACTGGTCGAGCTTCTGGACGGCTTCACCCTCGCAGTGGAAACCGCCGCGATCTACCTCGGCCGCCATCCGGCCGCTGATGCCATCTCCTCTTACACCGAACGCCTCCGGCGCGACGTTCTTGCTGAAAGTGAACGCTCCGCCGCCGACCACGCTGTGGCGGTGCGGCACAAAGAAAAACTCTTGGAACGCACCCTTGCCTTCACGTTCGAGACCTTAAATGTCGAGCAAATTCATGCCATCACCATCGCGGCCGTCCTACCGGCAGACCAAATCGCACTACCGTGGTTGCGATATGGTATCAGCCGGAAGTTCTCCAGGTTTGCGTCTGACTTCGCCGCCGCTAACGATGCGGCCTGGAAAGGTCTTGCCGATTCGCTGCTCAGTCTGCGATTCCTCCAATCCGGAAACGATATGCGAGTCGTCCGCATGCACCGGCTTGTTCAGGAGATCGTCCGGAATCGCACGAAGGAGCGAGGCGAAGCGCAGCGCAGTTCCATCATGCCGGCAATCAAGGAGGCTTGCTCAACGGCTTTTTATCTGCACACAAATCCCGATCATCGGTGGCTGGTGCCTGTTATCGAAGCCACCGCTGATGCTTGGCTCGGTCGCGTCGAGCACGGTGAGGCCGCGCTTGCCCTCGACGCTGTGTTTGTTTCCAATGCCGCCAGCAGTTCCCTCATGGACAATGCCGCTTGGGGGCGCGCGGAAAACCTCCTCCGCCGGGCCTTGAGCGTGGTCGAATCCACTCCTCAGTTTTCTACCCAGGAAGCAAGCGCAACTCGAAGCAACCTCGCGAGCTTGCTCCACTACACAAACCGTTTGGCCGAAGCTGAACCGCTGATGCGCCAGGTGGCGGCGTGTTTTGAGCAATACCACGATCCCCATGACCCGGCTGGGGCCGCACCCCTAAACAACTTGGCTGCGCTGCTGGAAGTCACTAATCGCCTTCCAGAAGCCGAGGATCTCTACCGCCGGGCTTTGGAAATGGACAAGAAGAACCTCGGCCCGGAGCATCCCATCATTGCCGTGCGTCTTAACAATCTTGCGTTGCTTTTGCGCTCGACGGGTCGAGCGTCCGAGGCCGAGACGCTCATCCGCCAAGCAATCGCGATCGATGAACAAGTCTTCGGCACCGAACACCCCACCTACGCCCGGCATCTCTGCAATCTCTCCACAGTGCTCCAGGAAGATAATCGTCTGCGTGAAGCGGAGCCTCTCCTAACCAGAGCCATTTCCATTATTGAGCATACGCTTGGCGAGGAAAGTCCAGAACTTGCCAATGCCCTCAACAATCTTGGAATGTTACTTCGTGACACAAAACGGCTCTCCGAGGCTGAACCGCTCATTCGCCGGGCGCTCGCCATGCAAGAGAAGACCCTCGGGTTGGAGCATCCGAGATTAGGACCAATGCTTACATCGCTTGCGTCTTTATTTCAAGAGACGGGCCGGCTGCCAGACGCTGAGGGATTGCTACGGCGGGCTTTGGCGATTGATGAAAAGAGTCTGGGGGCGGCGCATCCGAGTGTGGCGCTCGATCTGAAGAACCTCGGCGCGATGCTCTACTTGGCAGGACGACCCACAGACGCCATCCCACTCTTGAGCCGCGCACTGGAGATAGATGTTCGCAACCTCGGCCCTGAACATCCTAGCCACAGACTCTTACTCCATACCCTGATCAAATTGCACCAAGAGGCGGGGAGCCCCGGCGAAGCCGCCAATCATTTCCGCCAACTGATTGCCTTGGAGGAGAAGTCTGGTTCGGAGCAGGCTGACCTGGCTGCACTGCACAACAATTTCGCCTCCTTGCTGAAATCTACCAACCGGCTCTCCGAAGCCGAACACCATTACAGAAGTTCGCTGGCAATACTGGAAGGCTGTCTGCAACCCGATGATCCGCAGCTTCCTACCGCCTTGAACAACCTGGCGGTCCTGCTTGAAGCAATGAATCGGTTCGATGAGGCAAAGCCTCTTTATCATCGAATGCTGGTTGTTTTCGCCCGAAAGACCGCGCGCACCGGTCAGCAGCCGGCTTCCTTAAAAATCGCTCTGGAAAACTACTATTTCTTGCTACAGAAGTGCGGCCTGAAGAACCAGGAAGCAATTGGGATTTTGGAAGCAGCGTGTGCTGAAGGTGGCTGGCCGATCAAACTGAAATGGAATCCGAACTGACGAACCGGGATTTCGCACCACGAGTCTGGGGACGTATAGGTTGCGGAAATACGCTTCCCCCTTGGCGTACGGTGCGAAGCTTTGGAGTGCGTGCAGCTCGCTGCCGCTTTCCTTCCCGCAAGCTTGCTTGCGGGAACTCCTTCCCGCGAGCGCGCTCGCGGGAATTCCAACCGCAAGCTTGGTCGCGGGAATTTCAACCCGGGCACAATTTCCCGCCAGCAAGCTGGCTGGTGAAAAAGCGGCAGCGAGATGCACGCACTCCAAAGCTTCGCTCCGTATGCCGTAGGAGACGCCTATTCCGGAACTTCGCTCCGTACTCCAAAGCTTCGCACGCGTAAATAGGCGGTGTGGAGCACGGGCCATGATAATAATTAGAAATGCCCTGTAGCAGCGGGGCCGGTGCCCCGCCCATCCAAAAGCTGGTGAGAAATCCGGGTTAACCGGGAAAGGAAAACAACATCATGAGCGATGAAACTCCGCCGAAACAGATATTGCCTGATCGAGTGCCGGGGACCTTTAGTATCGAGCCAAGAACTTATTGGGACGATTTAGAGAACCTTTGTCTTGGGCACGTCCCAAAGGCCATTGAGTCTTTACGATCCAGAAATGCTCCGCGCTTGGAGTGGGTATCGGCACGGCTCTTGCAACTGGTTGCCCCATCCGCGGTCGAAGAGCTAATCCGGATAGCAAAAGCAAGCCTGCCACGCGTGCAGTCCAATGCTGCTCCGCATCCATTTGACGTCTGCACGGTCGGATCCTGGTATGTCTGTGTCACTGTTTTCCCGTCTGCGGAGGATGCGAATTTTCTGAAGCGATGTCCAAGGGGCCGTGTGGAAGACTACCTCGCGAGTTGCCGCAAGCTATTTCATTCGTCCTTTCCGTCGTGGCGTGAACTCGACTACGCACAGTGGATTCTTCTCCTGAATCCAGCAGAAAAGGATGCATCTGTGCATCTCTACACGCATTGGAGCCTCGTCTCTAGAGGACAATGGATTTCTGAAATGGGCAGCGATAATGTAGGGGCTCCGTTTATCGCCCCCATAGAACTGTTGCAGGAGACTGCCCAAGCCTTTCATCAGAGAATGATGTCTCTCGATGTGGATGCGGCCCAGTTAAAGAAACCGAAGTGGAAATTCTGGTGAACGGCCTTACCACGGCTGTGTCCAGCGTCCCCAGTCAACACTCCTGGTCTCGGGGGTCTGCGATTTTCCGGGCGACGATAACCCTGCCCCCGCCGAAAAGGGAGGTTGTTCGGAACAACCGCAGAGTTATCCGGCCGCGGCCGGATAACTCTGCGCCTGCTCCGGGTGTTCCAGGACGCAGGCGCCGTACGCCTCCATAGCGCGCGGAGCTGATCTCGATGCGTCACCAGCCGCCGCCGGCGCGGTGGCGATAACGGAAGGCATATATTCCCAGATTGAACGCACAAATGACCACCGCACCGGCGATGAGCCAGGACACGGGGATATCGGGGTAGACGATGGCCTCCAGGTAATGCACCAGAAATGAGCCTTGATACGGGGTAACGCCCGCGCGCGCTTCCAGCCATGCTTCCAGAACAGTCAGCGGGCAGGGTGGCCAAGGAAGCGCCTCAATCAGGATACTGTAAACCAAGGAGATAATATGTAGCCAGCGCCACGCGCGCCGGCGGCGGGTAAGCAGAACTCCGCAGATGACCCAGAGAATCCAGAGGAGATGCAGCGTGAGAACTGCGACTGCCATCGCGTGGTAAACCTTGGCGCTCATCGTCGGCACACCTGGCCCGGATTTCTCACCAGCTTTTGGATGGGCGGGGCTCCGGCCCCGCGGCTACAGGGCATTTCTAATGATGACGGTGCTCCGTGCTCCCCACCGCCTGTTTACGCGTGCGAAGCTTTGGAGTGCGTGCAGCTCGCTGCCGCTCTCCTCCCCGCGAGCTGGCTCGCGGGAATTTCACCCGAGAGCGCCATTGCCCGCCAGCAGGCAGTGTCTCAGCTTGATGATGTAGCGGCGAGTTCACCTCGCCAAGGGGTGGCGTAAAGCCGCCTCTACATCAAACTGAGACACTACCCGCCAGCAAGCTGGCAGGTGAGAAAGCGGCAGCGAGCTGCACGCACTCCAAAGCTTCGCTCCGTATCCCCATGGGGAGGTGTATTTCCGCAACCTGTGCGCCCCCAGACCTGTGGGGAGAAATCCGGGCTCGTCGTGTTCCGGCTGCGCCTCTTCTCGATTGACCCATGTTACCAGAACTGACGGGAGGCCGAACGCCGTTCGGCCCTACAACCGCTCCCGAATCCTTGCCCATCAGTTCCCAGCCCCGAGCCGCCCGGTCCCGAATCCCGTGCCCCGTGTCCTAATTTGACGTCGTGACGTCGAGATTAGGGAGGACCCCCGGAGTTCGCACCTCCCGATGCGCCACGAACAACGGCCAGGGTCCTTCGGCCCGACACCCCAACGCGGCCCCATCATTCCCCGCGGAGCGAAGCTTTGGAGTGCGTGCAGCTCGCTGCCGCTTTCCCTACCGCAAGCTTGCTTGCGGCAGTTTCTTCCCGCAAGCTCTCTTGCGGGAATCTCCACCCCCACCTCGATCTCGATTCGCATTCCTTCCCGGCAAGCACGAGTCCCAGCCAGCGAGCTGGCTGGGGCAAAAGCGGCAGCGAGCTGCACGCACTCCAAAGCTTCGCTCCGTACACCATGCCGTTGGACCTAAAATGTAGAAACTCCAGACCCAGGCTGTTGACCTCGGCTGAGGTAGTTCGCCCCTTCGGGGCTCGGCGGCTGGCGCAGACATTGCCATTCATGTCTTCGTCCCCAACCAACGGGCACATACATTGGAGAACGGTGTATGCGCCACCCGCGGTTCCATCCGTGGTAAACCATTCCGCCCACATCCACTCGCCGCACCCGACCCATGACCGAATCCTACTGCATCGTTCCTAAAAAGAAAACGGTACCTGGAACGTGTGAAGAAATGCGCTATGAGAATCGCGGGGCAGGGGCAAGTCGGGAGGCACGATGATTTCACTTGGAGTGGGGGTCATTCCGGGTGCGGATAATGTTGCTCGGTGGGCGCCGAGGGCAGCAGGATTTCTTACTCAGTATCTTTGGGCACTTTGGTGCTGTGTACTTACGCCGGCGCCAGAGCGCCATCGGTGAGGGTAGGTCGTCGCCGCAGGGCGAACCATCGCGTCAGGTTATAACTCAGCGCCGCCCACGTTGCCTCGAGGGTTGCTTTCAGGCGGCCGCGACAGCGGAACTGGCGCAGGCCGCAGCGTTCTTTAATCCAGGCATGGGGAAACTCGGCGAGGCGCGAGCGTTGGCCGTAAATCTGCTTGGCTTCTTCCGTGGCCATCTTGGCCTTGAAAGCCACGGTCGCCGCCGGTTCTTCCAGGCGTGAAATCGACCGGACCCAAGCGGGACGCGCTTTCGGCGGCGCGCACTGGCTGCGCAGCGCACAGGTCCGGCAAGCCTCCTGCGGCGCGCGATAGACATGGATGCGAACCCCGTGCTCGCGATGCTGTATCGCCCGGTGAGTCAGGGTTTTTCTCGCCGGGCAAGTGAAGTAATCCTGCCCGGCATCGTAGGGGAACGCGCTGGCTAGAAACGCGGCGCTGCGGCCTTGGGCATCGCGTTCGCCGGGCTTCCAACTCTCCTGCCACGATCCATAAAAATCCACTCCGCCGTTCGCTGCCGCCTCGACCGAGGCATGATTGGTGTAGTCGCCATCGGCAACCACCTGCTCGGGGCGGCGTCCCAGCGTTTGCTCACAGCGGTCCATGGCCGGTGCCAGTTGGTGGTGATCGACGGCGTCGGTGGTCGCTTCCACATTCACGATCAGCCCCTGCGCGGCGTCGGTCAGCAGTTGCAGGTTGTAGCTGGGAACCGTGCCCCCCTCGCCATTTCTCATCCCGTGGGCTTCCGGGTCGGTGCCGGAGGCGCGGGCCACAAAACTGTCGCGATCGTCTTTTTTCTCGCGCTGCAAGCGCTCCACCTCGCGCACCGCCGCCTCCAAACGGCTCTGGCGTTGCCGGGCGGCACGCCGCCGCGCCGCCACCTGCCGCTTGGCCCTCTGCTCTTCTTCCGCCGCTTGTTCCTCCATTAACCGAACTTGCTCGCGCGCCAATTGCAGGTGAGCTTCCAGCGTCTCCTGGCGGCGGAACGTATTGCCGCCCGCATTCGCCTTGATCTTCGTGCCGTCCAGCGTCACCCGCTCCAGAGTGATCAGACCCTCGGCGCTCAGCATCCCCAGCACCTGCACGAACAAATCGTCCAGCGCCGCCTTTTGACTGGAACGAAAACCCGAAAGCGTGCGGTGGCTGACCGGCGCCAGCGCGCACAGCCACTGCAAGGCCGGTTCATATTCGCACTGGCGCGCCACCTCGCGGGCCGAACTCATTCCCCGGCTGTAAGCATACAGCCAGAGACTGATCAAAACCTGCGGATCGGTATGATCTCTCCCCGCCCGCCCCTCCACCGCGGCGATGGCGGCATAATACCCGCTCAGATCCAGCCGCCCTACCAACTCCCAAATCGCGCGCGCAGGGTGATCTTCCGCAATCAGTCGCTCTACATCAATCGCCCGCATCACCATCTGCTGCCGATTCACAGCCACTAAACGGGGACGAGTAACCTTAGGGTCGGTGTTCATGTCTCCAGTGTACCAGAGCCCAGATATTTAAGCTATTCAAATTCCCCGATCTTTTTTGATTTTTTCACACGTTCCTGACACCGTTCTCCCAACCTCGGTCCGTGGCGGCTTAGCCATGACCCTTCCATCTGCCAAGCCTTGCCTAATGCCTTCTTTGACGCGCTCGGCTTGCCTCGCCTCGCCCAAGATTTCTAGCTTAACCCGCCGAACCGCCGTATACGGCGCCGTACGTACGGTGGTGTGGGAGGGGTGAGTGGGCAACCGCTCCCCCTATCCCGATCGCTACCCGCTCCTCACGACAAAGTGCGGCGTGTCCTCATCTGGGGCGAACAATCGCCAGTATTCATCCTCAAGGGAGTCATCAGGAAACACCTCTAGCGAATAACCTTCACTTAAATCAATATGCAGGCTGCCTGCCAGCCCTGCCTCGATCCTTTGCACCATGAACTGTCGTGTGCCATTTGCAAAGAACAAAGCAAACAGTTTGTCACGGCGGGTGGGGTCGTGGCCCCAATCAAAGTCCGCAGGAACCGGGCCCTCGTCGTCATAGTCTGCGGGGTAGTAGAGATCACGGCTCCCTATGACGACGCGGTCTGCCAGCGTGATACGCCACGCGCAGTCAACGTGGAGTGCATATTCCCCAACCTCGCTTGGCCTCCCATAATGGTCCAGAGTTTTCTTTCGTTCTCCGAATTGAAAGTTAGCCATAGATGCCGCGCGCCTGCAGGTCCACAGGGCCTTCCCAATCAGGACCGCGGTTGCAGCCTCAATTTGAGCCTTCACAAGAACCCTCCTTTGAGACCCGCTGGAATTTTTCCGATCATGGTATTCTCCTGACTCATCTGTATCCATTCAAAACATCCTTCGCGATTTGAACGAGCTCCTTATAATCCGTAATCCCCTGTTTTGTTATTTCCTGATGGAATTTGTCCTGCAGCGGTTTAGTCCACGACTTTCCAGTTTCTCTCGCGGCTTGATTCCTGGCATCCCGCGCCTGCTTGTTTTTTAGTTGGTGTCCTCTTGCTTTTCCTTTTGCCTACTCTGTTGTCGATTTGGATCTGGGTTTGGCGATGCCGTGTTGCTGACACTGGAGGAGGAAGCGGGCGATGAGGGAGGAGTGTTATTGCCTTTGCTGAAGAGATTAGTCGTACAATGGGTCTGATAGCAGCGTACAGCGAGGAAGGTTCCAGCAACTAGCAAGTCGATCGGCCCCAATTCCGACCCTCCAAGAGCGATAGATCCTGCGGCCAATACTACCTTGGGAAAGTCCTCTTCGGGGAGGGGTGCATATGTCGTGCAGTGTAAGACACCATCGGGACTATAATGGCAGTCGGCATCCTCTCCATCAGGGTCGGTGAGCGTGGTAGGATTGTTTCTGGCATACGCATACAGATTCCAGGCCTGCGGGTCGCTGGGGTCGGCGGCGTCCTGGCCCGCCGGGTCGGGGCTCATCCAGCGACCGCTGGGTGAGTAGTGGCGGTTCAGGGTATTATACTGGTCAGTTTCCGCGTCGTAGTCGGGGAGTTGGGCGAATTCCTGGTGCATGCCGCAGCTTCCGGCGCCTGTCCAGAATTCCCCAAAGGGGTAATACAAGCGGTCCTGGCATGAACTCCCATTGTAAGCCGTGCTTGCCGTGGCCGACCCGATCTCGTCGGGATGATCGAAGAGTGTCCCGGGCGTTGAGCCCCAGTAGTACTCCGCCAGAATGCGCCCCTGGAAGGGCACAAACGCCCGCGTGTTCGAGTCCCCGCCGGTGTTGCGCCACAACAGCGTCCCATCCGCGCCATAGGCTTCGTCGGTGGTGTAGCCATTGTTCACGTCTCTCACCCTCTGTCCCAAGGCATTATAAGTGTTGCAGGCCGTCCACGTCATCGGGGTGGGGCAAGCCTCAGCAGCTTCGGAATTCGCGGGACAGGAAGCGCTGGACGAGGGCGTGGGGGGCGGTAAACGATTTGTCGGAGGGGGACGGCGGAGGCTCGCCTAATTTCTTGAGGCATTTTTGGACCGTTTGCTGACACCCTCACGCTGCGTGCGGTCGAGTCCGCGGAGAAGGGGCAAGGAGCAACTCAGCAGGCAAGCAAGAGAACCATCAACTGGAGTCGGGGCGCGTGTCCACGGGGTTTCCCAGGCTCAATTGGAAAAGCAGGAGCAGGTCGATGGCAGCGCGTACGGGGTGGGTGCCGCGATGCAGGTAACGAAGGCGGTAGAGTCGTTCGATGGTCAAAGCCAAGCAGGTGAGCAGCCAGACAACCAACAGGCTGTGGCACTGGTGGTGGCAGATGTGCTCGAAGCCGAAACGGTTCTTGGCATCGTTGAAGCCTTGGTTTTCGATTTCCCAGCGGCTCTTGGCCATGCGGAAGATGGTGCGGCTGCCGACCCAGTGGCGAGGAAAGTCGGTGAGCCAGTACGCTTCGTACACCTTGCCGTTGGGCTTGTACTGGCGATAGCGAATCACCCGCACGGTCTCCCAACGCAGCGTATCCCAAGGGTCGAAGTCGTCGGCATCCCAGATTTCCACCCGGTCCTTGCCTTGCCGGAAGACTTGGTGGGGAGGCTGGTGGCGAAAGCGCTCCTGGGCGGCGGCGAACAATTCCGGGAGATTCTTCTTCAAGCGCACGACCACGGAGAGTCCCAGGTCGCCGGCGTCGTGCAGGAAGGGGGCACCCGCGAATTCGCCATCGGCCACCACATAGTCGGCGAAGCGGCGACCGGTGTTTTTGACGGCGCGGCGCAAGAGCCGGCGCGCGGCGTTGTACTCACTATCCCCGGGGCCGTAGGGTTCGACATCCAGCGGTAAAGTCAGGCCCGTCCCGACCACACTCAGCATGACCAGCTTGTGGTGAAAACCCACGATTTCGGGCTTTTGATTCCGGTAGGGACGGCACAGCTTACAAATCCTTTTGCGCGACCGTCCGGCCCCCGTGCCGTCCAAGGCCAGTCCGATGAAGCGGCTGTCGTCGAAAGCTTTGTGACGCTTGGCCTGACGCACGGCGGTGACTGCCGCCCGCCGCGTCACCGCCGGATCGAGGCGCGCGGTGAAGGAGGCGAGCGCATCATCGCCGAAGCTCTGGGAAACCTCCAGAGCGCGGCGGGCGCGGGAACACACCAGCGCTTCAATGCCGGCAAAGGCGGCCCGGCGGAGCAACCCGCCCATCATCAAACCCCACAGCAGGGCGGCGGCGGGAATGCGCCCCTGCGTACGACCATCGCCGGGAAAGCGTAAGTAGGACTTCAGGCCCAGACACTTCGCCCCGAACTTTTTGAGGCGACGCGGCGTCGGCCCCTTCACCGCGGCTTGCGCCTTTGCTGGCGAGCCAGCACCAGGAGTTGGGCATTGGCGGCCAGAACTTCCCGTACCGCGTCTTGGAATTCCCTCCCGGCCTCGACGCGCCGGCGGACCTCCTCGACCCAATCCTTGGGAATGTGCTGCACGTGCTTCTTGCCGTTCACCATGAAAGTGAGCGACCAGACGGGATGGCCGAGGCCTTCGGCGCAGTGGCAGGTGGGCTTGCCGCAGCGGAGATGCGATTGGGACAAGGAGCCGGGGAGGAGATCGTCGGGAAGCTGGAAACGACGCACCAAATCGAACTTGCGTTGGCGAAGTCGCGAAGCTTGCGGACCTCTCGGTTCGTCTTTCATCTTATAGTATCAATACCATAAGAATTCGACAAAAGCAAGGCCTTCGTGCGAATGCGAAAATAGGAAAGGTTAACGGATCTCCGGCAGAAACGCCGCACAAGGCCTGATGACAGGGTTTGCTTACGGCAGTCTATTCATAGTTTCCGAAGCCGCTGGGCAAGCCTGCCCGGCCACGCCATCCACCGACGCCAGCCGCCCCTCCGCGTCCCACTGGTAGCTATGCGTGCCGTCGTTGATCAAGTTTCCCGCCAGATCGTATTGGTAATTCAGGTTGACGCCATTGCTGGTGATGTAGTTGATCTGGTTGGAATTGTTCGTCAGGTAGATCGTAGCCAGGCACTGGGGCTCAGCCGGGCTCGCAGCGCAGCTCACGTTGCCATACTGGTCAATGGTGTACGTTTGGTTGTATGCCACAGTGCCCGTGGCCGCAGCGGTGCTGAGCCGGTTGAAGGAATCGTAATGGTAAGCGGGTAGCGCAGAGTTGTTCCGCCTTTTGGAACTACTCTGCGGCTTTCATCTTATGACAACATTTGTAAAAATGCAATTACCGCTTTACGAACCGCAGAGTAGGGCTAACTACGCCCAACTCTGCGCTACCCGCTGCTGGACGCGTACGGAATCGCCTACGACGAGCGGTACGTGGGGGATTGAAAAGGATTGTCCCGCCCTTTCAGGGCTCGGGTATCGGTTGGGGTCCCGTCGAGCCAGGCCGTTGAAGGTGTGAAGAAATCAGATTGTGCCGTCGCGCCGTAGGGGCAACTCTTGTGGTTGCCCGAGGGCGGCCACGAGGGCCGCCCCTGCGACACGATTCTTTCACATCTTGGTTGGCCCGGGCTTTGTTGTCTCGCCCCTTCGGGGCTTGGGCCGGGAAACAATCCGTTAACCCGGCCGTTGGCCTGGGCCTGGAGTTTCTACATTTCCAACGAGAGGACTTTCATTTGGAGCGAACGCACGCTCCTGGCATCCTGAGCGCGCACTTGGGCAGAAGGACCCCGGGAGTTCGCTCCTCCCGATGCGCCGCGAACAACGGCCAGGGTCCTTCGGCCCGACACCCCAACGCGGCCCCCATCATTCCCCGCCGAGCGAAGCTTTGGAGTGCGTGCAGCTTGCTGCCGCTTTCCCTTCCGCAAGCTTGCTTGCGGCAGTTTCTTCCCGCAAGCTCTCTTGCGGGAATCTCCACCCCCACCTCGATCTCGATTCGCATTCCTTCCCGGCAAGCACGAGTCCCAGCCAGCGAGCTGGCTGGGGCAAAAGCGGCAGCGAGCTGCACGCACTCCAAAGCTTCGCTCCGTACACCATGCCGTTGGACCCAAAAGGTAGAAACTCCAGACCCAGGCCGTTGACCTCGGCTGAGGTAGTTCGCCCCTTCGGGGCTTCTTCGCAAATCAGGACACTACCGTCCGGTTTCCCGTGTCCCGAATCCCGTGTCCCAAGCGGAGTGTGTTATCTTTAAAGGATTCGCGAAAGGCCGGAAGTTCATGTCCAAAGTTCGAGTTCGTTTCGCCCCCAGCCCCACCGGCTACGTCCACGTGGGAAACGCCCGGACGGCCCTTTTCAACTGGCTGTTCGCGCGCCATCACGGTGGGGTCTACGTCTTGCGCATTGAAGACACGGACGCGGAGCGTTCCAAGCCGGAATACGAACGGCAGTTGCTCGGGGACCTGCGCTGGTTCGGGCTCGACTGGGACGAAGGTCCTGACAAGGGCGGACCGTTTGGACCGTACCGCCAGTCAGAACGCAGCGAGATTTATGCCCACTACGCGGAGAAGTTGATCGCGCAGGGCGAAGCCTACTATTGCTTCTGCTCGGCGGAGCAACTGGAAGCCGAACGGCAGGAGGCGCTCGAGGCCGGCCGCCAGCCGCGCTATTCCGGCCGCTGCCAGAAACTCGCTGCCGACGAGGCCATGACCCGCAAGGCTGCGGGTGAGCCCGCGGCGGTGCGCCTGAAGATCGTGGAAAGCAGCTTCTTTTGGAATGACCGTGTGCATGGACCCACCAGCATTTCCAGCGACGTTATCGGCGATCCGATCCTGGTGCGCTCCGAGGGCCTGCCCGCCTACAACTACGGCGTGGTGATTGACGACCACCTGATGGAAATCACCCACGTGATTCGCGGCGACGATCACATCTCGAACACCCCGCGCCAGCTTGCCCTCTATCGCGCGTTGGGTTGGGAACCACCGGAGTTCGCGCACCTCTCCACCATCCTGGGGCCTGACCGCACCCGCCTTTCCAAGCGGCACGGGGCAAGTTCCATAGAAAGTCTCCGGGAGATGGGGATCCTGCCGGAGGCGCTGCGGAACTACCTGGCGCTGCTGGGGTGGTCGCCCGCGGATGGAAAAACGGAAATCCTGAGCCCGGAGGAGCTGGTTAAACAATTCTCCCTCGACCACATTACCAAGAGCCCGGCCGTCTTCGACAATGACAAGCTCAATTGGTTGAACCGGCACTATATGAAAGAGTGCCCACCGCGGCGCTTGGCGGAGCTCGCGGCGCCGGTCCTGCAGGCCGCCGGGGAAGTCGCCGCAAGTCCCGGACCCGAGGTCTTGGCATGGATCGAACGGGTGCTCGATGCCGTGATCAAGAACGTGAGTGTGCTGTCGCAAATTCCCGAGGCGGCGCGGATCATATTTGAGTTTGACGCGCAGCAGGCTCTGGCTACGCCGGAATTCCAGGAATTGCTCGCCAACCCCGCCGCCCGCGAAGTGCTCAAGGCATTCATTCCAAAGGTCTTGGCTGAGAGTATGCTGACCTACGAACGCTTTCGCGAGGCCGCCAAGGCCGTCCAGAAAGAGACCGGCAAGAAAGGAAAGGATTTGTATCATCCCATTCGCATGGCGGTGACCGGCGCAAGTTCCGGACCGGAACTGGAAAAGCTGATTCCCATTTACGAACAAGGCGCGAGGTTGCCCTTGGCGCAGCATGTGAAAAGCGTGGCCGAGCGGCTGAAGGAATTTTCCGAGGCGGCAAAACTATAAGAATTGTAAGGAATTGTAGCGCGGAGCTGTTTTGTAGGTCCGCGGCTTCTACTCGCCCGCAGGGAACGAGCCGCAGACCTACACATCAAGTCGCGCTAGACCTGGTGCAAGGTTAGCCTGACTTTCGCAGTTCGGAGCTTTTTCGGGCGAGATTCGGCGGGGGCACGGCGATAAGTCCTGACTCTTCAATGTGGGTTGTAGGCAAAGGCTTGTAGTGTAGACCTACCCCCTTTTCATCTGCGATCAAGCTTGGCACAATGGCCGCCAGCCATGTACCTGCGTGCGAACAAGCGCAAGAAAGACGGCAAGGAGCACCGCTATTGGAGCGTGGAGGAGAGTCGGCGGTTGCGTTCGGGCCGGGTGGTGCAGCGGCGGGTGCTGTATTTGGGCGAGATTAACGACAGTCAGCAAGCGGCGTGGCGCAAGACGCTGGAGGTGTTTGATGAAGCCGAGCAGCGGGCCGCGAGCCTGAGTTTATTTCCCGAGGATCGCGCCATTCCTGTCGATGCGTTGGACGGCGTGCAGGTGAAGCTGAAGGAGATGGAGTTGCGGCGGCCGCGGGCGTTTGGCAACTACTGGCTGGGGTGCGAACTGTGGCGGCAGTTGGGGTTGAGCGAATTTTGGGAAGAGCGTCTGGGCCAGGGACGGGAGGAAGTGCCGTGGGCAAAGGTGCTGGAGTTGCTGGTGGTGAACCGGTTGGTGGCGCCGGGCAGCGAGTTCCGTTTGCACCGGCAAGGGTTTGATCAGAGTGCCATGGGAGATCTGTTGGGGACGGGCTTCGCCGTGGCGGAAAAAGATCGCTTGTATCGCTGTCTGGACCGGATCGGGGAGCACAAAACCGTGCTGTTCGATCACCTGCGGCAACGTTGGCAAGAGCTGTTTCAGGCGCGCTTCGACGTGTTGCTGTACGACCTGACGAGCACCTATATCGAAGGCGAAGGCGAGGAGATTCCCAAGGCGAAGCACGGCTACAGTCGGGACCATCGCGGCGATTGCCGGCAGGTGGTGATCGCGCTGGTGGTGACGCCGGAGGGATTTCCCCTGGCTTACGAAGTGCTGGCGGGCAACACCTCAGACCGCACCACGCTGCGCGGATTTCTCGACCAGATCGAAGCGCAGTACGGGCGGGCGCGGCGGGTGTGGGTGATGGATCGGGGGATTCCGACCGAAGAGGTGCTGGCAGAGATGCGCACCGGGGGACGGGAAGTTTTCTACCTGGTGGGGACGCCGCGCGGCAAGATTCAGCAGTACGCAAAGCGCTGGCTGGAATTGCCCTGGCAGAAGGTGCGCGAATCGGTGGAAGTGAAGTTATTCGTGGAAGACGGCGAACTGTACGTGCTGGCCAAGAGTGAAGGCCGGTACGCCAAGGAACGCGCCATACGGCGGCGCAAGTTGGTTCGCTTGCTGAAGACCTTGCGCAAGTTGCGCCGCAGTGCTCCGGCGCGCGATCAATTGCTGCTGCGCATCGGTGCGGCCAAGAAGGACGCCGGCCGCGCCTTCGGCTTCGTGCCTCTACACTTGCCCCGCGAGGGAGAGGAAGTCACCCGCCAGACTTTCTCCTTTCACTTGGACCAAGAGAAGTTGCAGAAGGCGGAACTCCGCGATGGCCACTATCTGCTGCGCTCGAACCTGCTGGGAGAGAAGCCGGAAGTGCTCTGGGAACTCTATATCCTCCTCACCCAGATCGAAGCGGCCTTCAAAACCTTGAAGAGCGAATTGGGGCTGCGTCCGATTTATCACCAAGTCGAGAAGCGCGTGGAGGCCCACATCTTTGTGGCTTTCCTCGCTTACGCTTTGTCGGTCACCCTCCGGCAGCGGCTAGCCCCCTGCGCCCCGGGGCTGACACCGCGCGCCGTGCTGGAGAAACTGGCCACGATTCAAATGCTCGACGTCTGCCTGCCCACCACCGACGGGCGCTGGCTCATCATGCCGCGCTACACGCAGCCGGAACCCGAGCAGATGCTCCTGCTCCACCAACTCCATCTGGCACTGCCGTCGCAACCGCCACCCCGCATCAAGCCCGCGGAGACCGTCATCGATCAGCGGGTGCAGGCTCAAATTGTAGTGTAGACCTTGGAGATCGCTCTGCTGAAAATAAACCACTTACCCGCCGCCTACTGCCCCAACTGCGAAAGTCGGGTTAGATTGTACAAAGTGACAGACAAAAAGTCATTTTTGAGGGCTCTGGCCAGGGGTGGGATTGACCGCTCTTGCTCGCTTATTTGCCCTTTATCCACAATGGGTCCAGTGCCAGCACGGCTTTGGGGAGGTAATTCTTGTCCCATCGGGAAAGTGGCGAACGCGAGGAGGTAGTTTACGGCATCCACTCGGTGCGGGAGGCGGTACGCACCCGGCCGGTGGACTTCGTGATGATCACGCAGGGCTACCACAATCCTCGCCTGCAGGAGATTGTGGACGCCTGCCGCACCGCGGGCATCTCCCTGCGTTTTTCCCCGTCCGGCGGTGGAGCGCACGGCCGGCACGACCCAGCATCAAAACGTGGTGGCCGTGTGCACTCCGAAGGCCTATGACGATATCTCTGACCTCGTTGCCCAGGCCGAGCATCCGCTGCTGGTGGCGTTGGACGGTGTGGAAGACCCGGCAAATCTGGGAGCGATCATCCGAACAGTGGTGGCGACGGGCGCGAGCGGCGTCGTCATCCCTGAGCGTCGCGCCGCGGGGCTCTCACCGGCGGTGGCGCGGACGGCGGCAGGCGCTTTGGAACACGCCAAGGTGGCGCGCGTCCCGAATCTGGTGCGAGCCTTGATGGACTTGAAAGGCCACAACCTTTGGGTGTATGGATTTGAAGCGGAGGCCCCGAAGTCTTACACGGAGCTTGATTATTCGCAAGGGTGCGTGCTGGTGCTGGGCGGCGAAGGGCGGGGACTGCATCGGCTGGTGCGCGAGGCCTGTGATGAACGGGCGCAGATTCCCCTGCGGGGTCCCGTGAGTTCTTTGAACGTGTCCGTGGCCGCCGGAGTAGTGCTCTACGAGGCGGTGCGGCAACGCGCGGGGTAGCGCCGGGCTCGACCTTCAGCCCTGCGGGTTTTCGATGGGCTCCGGGAGAGCCGCAGAGCCTGCCCTGAGCAAAGCAAAGGCGCTGAACCGCGGGCCCGGCAATGCCAGCTCGTGGATGCTTGCTTTTTCAGTAAACAGTTTGCACGTATCGTAGGGGCATGCGTCGTGAGTCCCCGGAAGTTGGCCATGCCGGCGGACAGGGGAGGCACGAGGCCCCCTGCGAGACGCGTTGTTTGCAACCATGCCGAGCGCCCCTACGCCGCACGTTTTTGGAACGCGGCTTGAGGGCTGCGTTGCCCGGCGAGGGCGGGCCTGACCTTGCGGTAGACAAACACCAGGCGGCCGGGCTCGGAGACGGCGTCAGGCGGGGCCGAGCTGCCTTCGGTGTAAGGTATGGCCGAACGGTGTTCGGCCTCGGGCACCGGTTCGAGGCCGCGATCGTTGACCAAGTGGGCCACCACGGCTTGCGCGGCGTTGGTGGTAAAGGCTTCGCGATAGGCCAGCCCGTCTCCCAAGTCAGCCGCCAGATGCCGCCGGAAAAACGGTCCGCGAGAATCTTGGGCCGTCCCCACGCACCACTCGCCAAACCCGCCACCGAATTTCCGAATGTGTTCTTCGATCTCCTCGATAAATTCCTGGGGGAAAAAGGTGTCAGGTACCTTTTTTCGGCCGCCCTGCCGCCTGACACCTTTTTCCCGTTATGCATTATGATATTGGAGGATTTGCGAGCCCCCTTGAGTTATCCTAGCAATAGAAATGAGGCCCTCCGGTAGCCCTTGGGACTTGGAAGGAATCGAAGATTTGGCACGTATATCGAGTGTTTCAATGTGGTGGGATCGCCAGAATTTGAACAAACCGCAAAGGGATAAAACCGGAAAAAGATGGAACTTCCGTGTGTGGCATGATGTTTCTGGAAGACGGCACGCTGAGCGGATATTTTTCTGGGATGACAAAAGGGAGTTTTGCGGAGTCGTACTGATTTCACCAGCAGTCCATGTGTCCAAATTGCATCAGCTCATTGAAAAATTGGTTGCCAATCCCGATTTCCGAACCCGACACAGAAGAGACCTAAGTTTTCCACTGGAACGGCACTATTCAGAATACGGGGCTTTTGCTGAGGAGAATTCTGGTTGAAACTCTGAAGGGTACTCGGGACAGCTAAAAACATGCCTCTTACAATCCGTTTCATTAACAAGACGGACTACGAACCAGGGGGACAGGGGGAAAAAGGTGTCAGGTCGCCCTGCCTGACACCTTTTCCTCCCCCAACATCAACTCGCCGGACTCTGCCCATGACGGCATTCTACCACATCGTTCTTGAAGAAAAC
>CAWGTQ010000011.1:0-74448 GCA_963825395.1 uncultured Acidobacteriota bacterium
CAGCGGATTTGCCAGCGCCATCATTGAGAACATGGGTTAGGTGTCAGGACCCTTAAATTAAGGTGTCAGGTGCCGGGCGCAAAGTGTGAGGATAATAACGAAGAATAGGATTCGGATGTGAGGTGTCATTCGAAAACCAGCAACTCGGACCTGACACCCTGTTCTTGGTTTTCCTACTAACACCTGACACCTATCTTTCTTGTGGGAGGAACTCATGCGTAAAAAAGTAACCGTGATTGGGGCAGGGAACGTGGGTGCGACGCTTGCACACCGCATCGTGGACAAGCAGTTGGCAGACGTGGTGGTGATCGACATCCTGGAGGGCGTTCCGCAGGGCAAATGTTTGGATCTGCTGGAGGCGGGCCCGATTGAAGGCTACGACGTCAAGATCAAAGGAACGAACGATTACAACGACACGGCAAAATCCGATATCGTGGTGATGACGGCAGGGTTCCCACGCAAGCCCGGCATGAGCCGCGACGATCTGCTCAGAGCCAACTTTGAGGTCGTGCAAACCGCCGTCGAGCAGGCGGCCAAGCTCTCGCCGGATTCGATTCTGATCGTAGTGACGAACCCGCTCGATGCCATGGTGCAGACGGCCTTCCGGGTGTGCAGCTTCCCTAAGAACCGGGTGATCGGCATGGCGGGCGTACTCGATTCAGCGCGCTACCGGACGTTCCTCGCGGAAGCCTTAAATGTCTCGGTGCAGGACGTGGAGGGTCTGGTGCTGGGTGGCCACGGCGATTCCATGGTTCCAGTGCCCAGCTATACGACCGTGGCAGGAGTGCCGGTTTCGCAGCTCATGCCCAAGGCGCAGCTTGATAAAATCATCGACCGCACGCGCAAAGGGGGCGGCGAAATCGTGGCCCTGCTCAAAACTGGCAGCGCCTTCTATGCGCCGTCCGCGGCAGTGGTGCAGATGATCGACGCCATCTTCAATGACCGCAAGAAAATCCTTCCCTGCGCGGCCTATCTCGAGGGTGAGTACGGAATCAAAGGGCTGTTCGTGGGCGTGCCGGTAAAACTCGGCGCGCGTGGCATCGAGGAGATCGTTCAGATCAACCTGACGCCGGAAGAGCAGGCCGCTCTCGAAAAATCCGCCGCGGCGGTGAAGGAGTTGACGGAGATTATCGGGGTGTAGCGACGGGCAAGCGAGCGTAGCTCGGACCTGTTTTGTAGGTCTGCGGCTTTTACCGCCTGTCAGATACGCTCAGGCTTTACTTCCACAATCTTTACTGAATTCATCACCACCGGCGTTTTGGGCCGGTCGTTTCGGTCGCGCGGGGTATTGACAATCTTATCCACCACATCCTGGCCCTTGACGACCTGGCCGAAAATGGTGTGATGGTTATCGAGCCAATCCGTGGGCGCTAGGGTGATGAAAAACTGCGAGCCATTCGTGCCCGGACCGGCGTTGGCCATGGCGAGGCGGCCGGGGCGGTCGAACGAAAGGTCATGCGTGAACTCGTCCTGGAACTTATAACCGGGCCCCCCGGTGCCTGAGGCGAGCGGGCAACCTCCCTGAATCATGAATTTTGGTATTACCCGATGAAAGGTTAATCCATCATAAAATGGACGCTTGGTGCGCTCACGGGTCTTGGGATCGACAAATTCCTTCGTTCCGTCCGCGAGCCCCACGAAGTTTTGGACAGTCACCGGCGCCTTGTCGGGGAACAGCTCGCAGGTAATTTCGCCCTGAGTCGTGTCAAATACTGCATAATGGCCTGGCTTTAGGTCGCTCATGAATTCTCCATATTCAGGAACTTATATCGCTCTATACAGAAAACCTTCACTTCGCAGGTGCTGCCGGCTTGCCCTGCACAACCGGCGAGGGCGGAACGATCACCGCGATTTTGATCACATCGAGCAAGGGAAAACCCTTTTCGAGGTACGCTTTCCCCTCTCTTTGAATCCTATTCTGGTCGGGACCGCGACCGTCGGGGGGGCCGTCCCCGTAATCGCTATAAAGCTTGTCAACCACCTCCATGCCGCTCGTAATCTTGCCGAAGGGAGAGAATCCCATACCATCGAGACTCGAGTTTTCGCCCAGGCTGATGAACACCTGGGTGGTGCGAGTGTTAGGCCCGGCGGTCGCGAAGGTGAGCGTTCCGCGCTTGTTGCTCTGCGTGACAGGATCATCGGTGATCTTGGCGTTTTCCCAGACCCGGGAAACGTCCGGCCGGGCACTAATGCCGAATTGCACCACGAACCCTTGCACGACGCGGAAAAACGCCGCGCCATCGAAGAAGTGATACTTCACCAGATTGTAGAAGCGATCGGCGCCGCGAGGCGACCACGCGCGCGTCACTTCCACAATGAAATCCCCCTTGGTGGTGGTGAATTTGGCATCGAAGACGGGGGGTGCTTGCAACTTGAGCGACGCCGGGTTGAGCAGCGATACGCTGCTCCTTTGCGCGGCCGTGGTTGGGTGCGCCGGGGAGGTGGTAGTTCTCGTCGGCGCCGATGTAGCTTGGGGAGTTACCCCGGCGAAGGCGGCTATCTGTACTAAAGTGAGTGCTGCCACGATCAAAATTGGAATTGTCTGCTTCCTCATAAATCCTCCAGATTTATTATGCAATACCTCGCCGGCCCGGCCTGGACAACCTCATGGGCGAATCTCATTTTTCAGCGGGCCGCCTGCATCTGGTGCGCCACCTGCTCCACCTGGCGCATGACGCGCAGAACGTTGCCACCCAGGATTTTCTCCAGGTCTTCCTCGCTATAGCCGCGACGGGCGAGTTCACCGACCAAGTCAGGAATTTTGGAGACGTCTTCCATGCCGCGCGGTGCGGAGTCGATGCCGTCAAAGTCGGAACCCAGGCCGACGTGATCGATTCCCCCCATCTTGACGGCATGGTCAATGTGGTCCGCAATGGCCGTATAAGAAGGCACAGGCAAGTCTTTGGTCAATCGCTGTTCGATGCGGACCTCATCGAGGTAGGAAAGGTGTTTACCTTGTTTCGCGTAGCGCGCGCGCGCCGCGGCAAGCTCGTCCTCGACCTGTCTTTCAATTTTCGCGAAGCCGTCATGATAGACCTGGCTAATGAAGGCGGAATAGAAATTGATGTCGATAACGCCGCCGTTTTTGGCGAGGGCGCGAATCATATCGTCAGTCATATTGCGCGGGGCACTGCATAGAGCGCGGCAGGAAGAGTGGGAAGCAATAAGCGGCGCTTTGCTAACTGCCAGGGCGTCGAAGAAGGTGGCGTCGGAGACATGCGAGATATCCACCATCATGCCGAGTTGATTCATACGGTCGATGGCCTGGCGGCCCAGGGGCGAAAGCCCTTTCCAACCAGGCTTATCGCCGGAGGAATCGCCCAACTCGTCATTCTTGGTGTGGGTCAGCGTCATGTAGCGGACGCCCAGGCGATAGAAGATGTCAAGCACATGCAAATCACCTTCTATCTCGTGGCCCCCCTCGACTCCCATGAGGACGGCGATTTTCCCTTCGCGGTGCAGGCGCTCGATGTCGTCTGCGGTGGAGGCCACGCCCAACACGTCCGAGTGCCTTGCCACTTGCTGATCCGTTACGTCAATCAGGTCCAGGGCGCGATGGATCAGGTCCTGCTTGGGCCAGGTCACATCCACCCAAATGGAAAAAAACTCGGCGCCCAAATGGCCGGAGCGCATTTTGGGGATACTTATCATATACGGGCTGGCGGGACGGGCGAGGTCGTAGCCTTCCTCGAGCATGGCTTGAGGCGTGTCGGCATGCGTATCAATGATAATAGCGTGATCCAGTGCCTGCGCAGCCACCTGAGGGGCGTCTGCGGGCGTTTGGGCGAAGGCCCGCGGTAGAGCAGTCTGCCCCGCGCCAATCACCATCAGTGCACAGGTTACCGCGTGTATTTCCCAGCGTCTAATCGGCATAGGTCAGGAATCGCAATTATCAGGATGCGTGGAAGGTTTTGTCAAACCTAATCTGAGGCTCATTGTGTCATACGACGGAGAGGAAAGACGCGGGGAATTTTGCTGCAAGGTGCAACGCGTCGTTGCTTGCTGTTATGAGCTTCAGTACAATTATTAGTGACCCAGAACCTCGGCGGAGCGTAGCGTGATGGCGGAAATGGATTTGACCCTTGCTGTAGCCAAGCTAATTGACAAGATGCGAAAGGCGGGAACTACTCCCTCCGCCCAGGATTTGGACCGGCTGGCAGCGCAAGTATCAGACTGCTTCATGGCTAAGAAGGAAGAGGTTGCCATCTTGCGTCTTTCCGCCAACGAAAAGATGCTAACTTTTCTCTTTCCGATCAAACTGTCAGTGGTTGGGTCAATTCCCCTTACCACCACCCACTCGTTGGCTGCCAAGACCATCCGGGACAAACGCGGTGAGATCGTGAACAATTTTGCCAGCTATAGACACCAGTCGGTTTTTGAAGCCGTGGACCTTTCCGACCAGGAGAAAGCTGTGCCCATTCAGAAAATCATGAGTTCACCTATGGTGGTGGAGGGGAAGGTCGTTGGCGTGATCCAAATCAGCCGCAAGGCGTGGCCGGGCGAGCCCGTGGGTCCTGACTTCACGCGTGAGGACCTCGCACAACTCGCCACCGTGGGTTCGATTCTGGGAAAGTATATTTCGGAGTTACCCGCCTTTTCATTGATTCCGCCGAAGACCCCGACGCGAGCCTAATCCGCGCGCCACGCGGCAGAGAGCCACTCCCTTACCCGGAGGAGCCCCGCTCGCGGCTCTCTCAGCAGTCGAGGATGGCAACGATATATCGATTGCCGGCGATTTTTTGCCTTCCCAAGCATTATCGCGTAGGATGGTAAACTCGGTTTTTTCATGCGGACCGCAGCGGAATCGCCAAGCTGCACCCGAGCACAATCCGGACTATGAGTGACATCCGCGTTCGCTTTGCACCCTCACCTACGGGGTATCTTCACGTGGGGGGGCGCGCACGGCGCTTTACAACTGGCTTTTCGCCCGCCATATGGGTGGGGTTTTGATTCTCCGCATCGAAGATACGGATGTGGACCGCTCCAAGCCCGAACTCACCACGGCCATCCTGGAAAGCCTGGAATGGCTCGGCCTCAATTGGGATGAAGGTCCTATCTATCAATCCCAGCGCCTCGATCGCTATTCCGCGATGGCCTTAAATCTCGAACGCTCGGGGCATGCCTACCCTTGTTTTTGTTCCCAGGAGGAACTCCAAGCCAAGCGCGCCAAGGCGGAAGCAGAGCGCCGCGCGTGGAAATACGACGGCACTTGCCGCGCGTTTACGCAAGCGGACCGGGAGCGGCTCCGCGCGGAGGGCCGCCCCGCGGCGGTTCGCTTCCGTGTGCCGGATTCCGGCCAGACCAGCTTCGAGGACCAAGTCTTTGGCCACATTGAAGTCGACCATCGTGATCTCGAGGACTTCGTGCTTCTGCGCTCCGACGGCCATCCGACCTATCACCTGGGGGTGGTGGCCGATGATCTTGACCTGCGCATTACCCATGTGATTCGCGGCGCCGACCACATTTCCAACACGCCGAAGCAGATTCTGATGTACCAGGCGCTGGAGGCTCGCGTGCCGATCTTTGCGCACCTGCCGCTGATTCTCGGACCCGACAAACAACGCCTGTCGAAACGGCACGGGGCGACCTCGGTGGGCGCCTATCGCGAGCAGGGAGTCCTGCCGGAAGCACTGGTCAATTTTCTGGCATTGCTCGGGTGGGCGCCTCCCGGCCAAAGAGAAATTGTGCCGATCGAGGAGATGATTCGAGATTTTGATCTCGCGGCCGTCTCTAAATCGAATGCCGTTTTCGATCTCGAAAAGCTGGCGTGGATGAATAGCGAGTATGTGCGTCATCTGCCGGCGGAGCGGTTGCTGCCATTGGTCGAGCGAGAATTGACGGAAGCGGGACTGGGGGTTCGGGACGCGGGATTTGGGGCTCGGGAGGAAGAGCGGTTCAAACGGACCGTATTGCTGCTCCAATCGCGTGCGAGGACGCTCAAGGATTTCGCCGGCGCCTTCCGCGCCTTCTTCACGGACGAATTCGCATATGAACCCGAGGCGGCAAAAAAGTTTTGGAAAGAGGTGACCCTATCCGCGCTTCTCGACACGCTCGCCGAGCGCCTGGCGGCAATCGAGCCCTTCGATTTGGCCGGAACAGAGAGGGCTCTGCGCAGCTTAGCGGAAGAAAAAGGCGTGAAGGCGGGGTTGCTGATCAACGCCGCGCGCGTGGCGCTGACAGGTCAAGCCGTGGCGCCGAGCTTGTTTGAAGTCATGCTGACGCTGGGGCACGATCGGGTGGCAGCACGCTTACGCCGCGCCGCGGATCACTTGCGCTCGCCGGCGAATCGCCCCACCCCACTGGCGGGCTAAGACCCTTTAGCGGTGTCCATCTTCTTGCGCAGGGCTTGGTAGGTTTCCACCACCACGATTGCGGCAGCGAGGACGGCTCCTGCCGTCGTCAGCACTTCCGTGGCGCTTTTTAAAAATCTCAGCAGTTTCCACATGCTTTCGCTCCTCCGATCGGCAGCCATACACCTTCCGGCAAGTCTTCATTATACCTTTCCAACCCGAGAAATGTCGCGTGCACACCTCGCGCAGACATTTCCAGCAAGCCACAGCAGCGTGGTAATGAGAACCGTTTCTTACCTGCGCTGCCTGGGTTGAAGAAGACCTTGCCGCAAAGAATCAGGGCGCAGGGCTCATGGGTGTGACCAAAAATAACAACCCGGCACTCTTCTGGAAGACTTTCTAGAAACCGCTGGCAGTGCTCTGCCGGTTTCCCTTCCAGGGGGTCTGCCTGGGCCCAGTCGCGCAATGTCGACTGTGGCTTGGGCAGCTCATGCAGCATGTGGACTTTAACGTTGCCAAATCGCCGCGTTAGGTTGGGCGCGAGCCCCAAACCGTCCGGATCGATATTGCCCCGCACTGCTTCGACCGGCGCAATGGCGCGAAGTTGATCGAGCACGAGCTCGGATCCTACGTCACCGGCGTGCAAGATCTTGTCAACGCCGCGTAATAGTTGCGGGAGATGCGGATCAAAATATCCGTGCGTGTCGGAGACGACGCCAATTTTCATAGGGTTCAGGAACCAGAGTCAAAACTCGAAATTCGAAACTCGCAATTCAACACTTCGCGCCCGAGTTTCGAATTTCGAGTTTTGGTCACTTCTGGCTTCTGACTTCTGGCGCTTGACTCCTGGCTCCTGACTCCTCAGCGATGATTTTCTCCACCAAGTCCTTGCAAAGGGGGCAAGTGGGATGGTTAATCCGGCAGGCGGCGATGCTGGTGTTACAACCACAAGGGCAGGGCTCCATGTTCAGGCGATAGAGCACATGATTTTGTTGGGCCGTTGAGAGCGAACTCAAATCGACGCCGGGAATTCCCGTGGCGTCCGATGGAACGAAGTCGGGTGCGGTTTGGGGACAGCCGGCAGGCGCCGGCCGAAGGGGTGCTGGCTGAAATTTCGAGCGGGCTGGAGCCATGGCCCATACCAATCCAGCCAGCAGGATCAGGCTTAGCGCCACTAGCGCGGCAGAACTGCGGGGTTTCCCCTTGGAGGCCGCAGGTGGCGGAGCGCTATTCGAATTTGATTCGTTGGAAGACATCGGATTCCACCGGTTTTAGCGGCGTGTCACGAGATACAACTTTTATGGTCACGTTCAGCGGAACACTGGTTGGTGCCAAGCAGGCGTGATCGTTGCAAGCCTGGTACGCGAACTTGGCCTTCAGTGTGTACGTTCCTGGTGGCATGACCTTCCCGGCTTGCAGCAGTGCGCCTACCACCACCGTATCCTCATACACTGAGAGCGGAAGGTCGGAGAAGGCAAATTTCTTGAGCGTGCCCTTCGGATACACCACATTTCTTACGGTAAACTGATCGCTGGGGTCCACCTTGAGTTCGGTGGGGATCAAGTAATCCAGCGACGGCTTGTGATCGTTGATGTGATAGCCGGGAGCCACCTTTGCCAGCACGGCTAGTTTCACTGGAGAATTGGCGTGCGCCGCGTCGGTGGCCATTACCGCGTGGGCTTCCACGACGGGATTGTTGTTCTGAGCCCTACCCAGGTTCGTTGCCAGCAGCACCAAAACCCAGCCCCACAGAATCATCCGCATATAGCTTAGATCTCGCTCCATCGAAGTTTGAAATTCCTATCCTAAACTCACTATCCTTGGGCAAGTAATTTAGATTGTCATCACCAGCTCCAACTATTTGGTGGTAATGGCGGCGCTCTTTTCCTTGAGAAATGCGTCCAGTTGATCTTGCGCAAGCTTTCGGCTGACGGAGCAGTTGCGGTCCACCTGACGGCACTTGAGCAAGGTGAACTTACATCCACAGGTGCATTGCAGGCTTTCCAATTTTTTTTTAAAGGCTTCTTTTTGATCGGCAGTCAGTTTGGTTAGATCAATGCCGGGCACTTCCGAATCGATTGCTGCGGGGTTGCCCAATTCGACTTTGTCCTCGGCAAAAACGCGTCCCGCCTGATGAAAGCCTTTGGCTTCGGCTTCCGGACCGGTCGCCAGCAGCTCCTTGATCTCCTCCTCAAAGACATTGGGGTCGGTGGCACCCACATGCTTCGCATAGATGCGGCCATCGCGGCCGATCAGGAAGGTGGTGGGAAGTCCCTCCATGCCGCCATATAGCTCACCCAGCCGGTCATTTCCGACGGCGACGGGATAGTTCATCTGCAGTTCCTTGTAGAAATCCACCACGGGTCCAGGGCTATCGTCCATAGAGATGCCGATCATGGTAAAACCCTGGGCGGCGTAACGCTTTTGCAACTCAATGAACCCGGGAATCTCAATTCGGCACGGCCCGCACCACGTCGCCCAAAAATCGAGCACCACGACTTTTCCCTGGTAGTCGCTCAGCTTGAGCGGCTTGCCAGTGATGTCCGTCAGCGAAAACGTCGGCGCCACGGGATGGTTCTCATCCCCTTTTGTTTGCGCTCTTACGGCGGGCGCAATCCAATAGCGGTTCAGGTAGTACAAGCCAACTACAAGAACCACCGCCAGCAGAGCCCCGGCAAATAACTTGGATTTTGGGGCCGTTGGGTTGTCCTGAGGAGTACTTTCCGGCGCCTTCGATGCCTGGGACGTATTCTCAATTGGTGTCTGTTCTTCCACAGCCCACACCTCACTATGATTTCATATCAACGCTTAGCGCGTCTAAGGACGGGCGGCGCGGCAACCGTCTGTACCTTGCCGGCCGCAACTCCCTTGTCCGACCTCTGTGCCTGGCCGATCCTGACCTGTTGTGCCGTTTCGCCCGTTTGCGGAACGCGCCACTCGTCTCCGCTTCCCGGACCTGCGCTCGGTTCTTCGCCGCGATGAATGTGCTGCCAAATGAACACCGTACCAATCCCTGCCAAAGCCAGTAGCGCGATAAACTGGGACGTAGAAAGCAGGTGGTGAAGCACAAACCCCCGGTCTTCGTCGCCACGCAGGAATTCCAGGAAGAATCGCGCCACGGCGTACAGGCCTACATAGGCAAGGAAAACATCTCCATTTCGCTTCCTTTTTGGGAACCACCACAGCAGCAAACCGAAGATTACGAAAGTTGTAATGGATTCGTAAAGCTGGGCGGGATGTAACCGCACTCCCAACGGGACGCCTGCGACTTCGTGTGCAAAGGTGCTGCTGAAGACCACTCCCCACGGCGCGGTGGTGGGTTTGCCGTAATCGCAACCAGCACTGAAACATCCCAATCGGCCCACGGTTTGGCCCAGCGCGACCCCGGGGGCCAGCACATCCGCCAGCTTCCAAAACGAGAGTTTCTGCACCCGCACGTACCAGACGGTAAAGAAGAGCGCCGCCAGGAAACCGCCGTAAAAAACCCCGCCCGCCATGAGGGTTGAGAAACTGAAGATCTCCCCAGGATTAGCGCGGTAATAACTCCAATCCGTCAGGACCATCAAGACTTTCGCGCCGACCAACGCAACTAGAATCAGCCAGGTGCAAAAATCCAAAATCAGCGCGGAATCCAGGCCCACGCGGCGGCCCAAACGCATGGCGGTATAAATCCCGCCCAGAATTGCCATCACGAGCAGGACGCCGTAAGTCGGAAGGTGGAACGAACCGATGCTGATCAAAATCGGGTGCAAACGTTTTCCTCTTGTGCCTTTGGAAGCGCCGCCGCCAACCATTTATGAGGCTGGTGAAGCACTATGCAGCGCCGACCTTTAGGTCGGCAAGTGCTGAGCTAAGGTTCAGCGCTACAACACCTCATGAACCGGTCAAAGTGCAAAGCGGTTCAAGAATGAAAAATACCCGGAAATAATCGTCAGTTTGTTAAAGGCCATCAGGACGCCCAGCGCAATCAATAGCACACCTGATGCCACTTCCACCGCCTGCAAGTGTTTGCGGAATCCTCCATAAAATTTCAGGAAGGTGCTGAGCCCAAGACTTGTGAGCAGGAATGGGATGGCGAGCCCTGCGGAATAAACTGCCAGCAGAAACATGCCCTGAAGCACTGTCTGCCGTTGGGCGGCAAGGGTAAGGATTGCAGCCAGAATCGGCCCGATGCAGGGGGTCCACCCAAAGGCAAACGCGAATCCCAGCAGAAATGCCCCACCCAGGCTACGCCGTGGCGCGCCCGTATCCAGGCGCGCTTCACGATAGAGCAGCGGGATTTTCACCAAGCCAGTCAAGTGCAATCCAAAAACAATCACAATGATGCCAGCGAAAATGTTGAAGATCGAGCGCTGCGCCAACAGGAATCTGCCTACCCATGTTGCTGAGGCGCCTAGAATCACAAAAACGACAGAAAATCCCACGACAAAAGCCAAGGAGTTACGCAGCACTCGGCGCAGGAGTTCTCCGCTGGCCTCCTTCTTCAGTTCTTCGATCGAGGCCCCGGAGAGCATCGAAATATAACCCGGGACCAAGGGCAGCACGCACGGTGACAGGAAAGAAGCGATCCCCGCCAAAAACGCGATGGGAATGCTCAACTCGTGGGTCATATTTTGACCGTGCTCCTCATAATCATTAGACGCAGCGGAACCCCTTTGGGTGACGGAAGGGGTACGGCCATCAGGCGCCAGGTTTTCCTCTTCCCGTTTCTCGTCCTCCCGGATCCACTCACCGGGCACTGCTCGCCAAACCGGGGCGGGGAACCGACACTCCACCCTTGAACCCACTTCCATCTCAAGTGTACCATAGCGCCGTGAATTGACGGTTGCCGTTGGACTATTTTCGATGGTTTCCGTTTATCAAGCGGCCACTGAAAACCGGCCACACAAAAAGGAGCCTTTCCCAACTTGTTGCGTGCCCTTATCTTCGACTTTGATGGCATCATTGTAGACAGTGAACCGTTCATCTTGAAATCATTCCAGGAAATGGCCGCCCGGGAGGGCTGGACCATCAGTGAAGATGAGTATTACCGGAACTACCTCGCGTTCGACGACCGCGGGATCGTCGAACACCTTTACGCCAGCCATGGGCGACCCGTGGCTGCTGCACGGCGCGATGAGTTGGTTGCCTGGAAAGGCCAGCGCTATCAGGAAATCATTCGCGAAGGCCTGCCTCCTCTGCCGGGCGCGGTGGAGTTTGTTATCGCAATGGCCGATCATTATCCGCTAGCGATTGCCAGCGGCAGTCTGCGCGCGGAAATCCTGCACTTGCTCACGAAGTTGGGCATACGCGAAAAGTTTTCCGTTCTGGCGACTGCGGACGACTGTCAGCGATCCAAGCCCGACCCCGAGGTCTACCTCACGGCCCTCTTCCGCTTGCGAGCACTGCCCAACTTCCGCGACCAATCGCTCCAATCAGAGGAGTGCCTTGCCATCGAGGATGCCCCTTTAGGAGTGGTCGCCGCACAAGCTGCCGGCTTTAAATGCTTGGCTCTCACGCATAGCCGGCCCGCGGCAGAACTCCAACACGCGGATTTGATTGCCTCGGAATTCGCGAAAGTGGACATGCGCGACATCCGCGCCCTGTTTCACTGAACGGCCGTCTCCGATGTTCCTTAAGCGTGAATTTCATCTCCGCATCGGTGCGGCACCGCAGGGGCCAACCATGAATAGCCGCAGGTTTCCCGCTCCATGGGACTCGCATGCGTCCACTCGATCGCCATTTGGATAGGCTTGCGGCTGATGCAAGAAATCACGCCCCGCCCGTTCTACACTTGGAAGCATTCAGCTTGCTGAGGGAAAGAGTTGCCCGGCTATCTTTCCGGGCCAGCAAGAGGTAGGCTGGAGGCTTTCGAAGCACGGTGCACATATCCCCCGAATCGGAAAGGTGAATCATGATGAAACAACAACCCGCAGTGCGACTTATCGTGGCAATCGTTCTGGCAGGGTGGATCGCTGAGGCTCACGCGCAGACCACCGTGACCTCCACCGAGCAGGACCAGAAGGAACTGGCCGTCACCGTCTATAACTCCAACGTCGCCCTGGTGCGCGACGTCCGCCGCGTGCGACTGCCCGACGGGGTCATTGACTTGCGCTATATGGATATTGCTGCCCAGGTGAATCCGGCAACGGTCCACATCGTTTCTCTGACGGCGCCCAAGGAACTGAGCGTGCTCGAACAGGACTACGAGTACGATTTGTTGAGCCCGCAGAAGCTTCTGCAAAAATACGTCGGCAAGGAATTGACGTTGATTCGCGTCGTCACGGACAACAATTCCACCAAGGAAGTCCCGGTGAAAGCCGTGCTCCTGGCCGACAACGACGGACCCGTTTGGAAAGTGGGGAATGAGATTATCACCGGCATGGGAGCGGACCGTTACGTTTTCCCCGACCTCCCGGAAAATCTCTACAGCAAGCCGACCCTCGTCTGGCTGCTGGACAATCGCCGGGCGGAGGAGCAGACGGTGGAGGCATCCTACCTGACGAACCAGGTGAACTGGAATGCCGATTACGTGCTCACCGTTCACTCTGACCAGAAGTCTGCGGATTTGAACGGCTGGGTGACCGTGGTGAACCAGAGCGGCGCATCTTTCCGCAACGCGCAGCTCCAGTTGGTAGCAGGGGAATTGAATCGTGTCGTGCAATCCGGAGGCGGGATGTTGCGGATGATGGCCTCAAAATCGGCCACCGCGGCGGCGCCGCAATTCGCTCAGGAATCGATTTCCGAGTATCATCTTTACACACTTGAACGCCACACCAATATTCAAAATAATGAAACCAAGCAAATCAGCCTGCTGGCCACGGCTGGCGCTGCGGTGGAAAAGGTCTTTGAGGTCGATGGCCAAGCCTATTACTACCAGAACGCCCAGAGCCCCGGCCAACCCGCCAAAGAGCCGGTCAAGGTTCTGATCAAATTCAAGAACGCCGAAGCGAACTCGCTGGGAGTTCCGCTGCCGGCGGGAACCGTGCGCGTCTATCAGGGGGATTCCAAAGGCCGCGTGCAATTCATCGGGGAAGATCGCATCGATCACACCCCCAAGGACGAAACGGTGAGCCTCCACATCGGCAACGCCTTCGACGTGGTCGCGGAGCGCAAGCAGACTGATTTCCAGCGGCTGGGCCCGCACAACGTGGAGGTGGAGTACGAAATTTCGCTTCGTAACCACAAGCCTGATCCGATCACGGTTATTGTCAATGAGCCCATCGGTGGTGATTGGACGATGCTCAATTCAACCTTCAAATTCGAAAAGACCGCGGCCTTTGCGGCGCGCTTCACCGTGCCGGTGGCGGCTGATAGCGAAGCGCAACTCAAATATCGCGTGCGGATTCATTGGTAGAACACGCGCTGGCGGCATCCATTTGCCGCTTGGACGGAAGGTAGGGACGGAGGGCGGAGGAATTAATTGGAGCTGCGGGCGCGGGATTTGCCGGCAACAAGATTTTGCACGTAGTGGAACGCGCAGAGGTCAATTCTGCATTGGCGGTCGGGCCGCCGCGTGGATTTTACGGTCTGCCGCTGGGGCGCGGCTTGGGAGGTAGCTTTCGCAGGTTCCGCTGCCCTGGGGATGACGTCGGAAAGCCAGGAAAGGGTTCGAAAATAAAATTCGGCTATGCGTTCCTGCTCAACCGTTTGCATTTGCAAGGAATCATCCTTGACCATACTGGCTTTGGCACCACGGCCCGCGAGAATGCTGAAAAGTGACACCACACCCGCCAGGATTAATATTAGAAACGGGATGGGTAGAACTCCTTTATTCTTCATAACTCTCTCTCGACTGGATTTGGTCTACGCCCTGGTAAATCTCAAGTATTGAGATAGAGCTCACCGCATTAGTTTTGACGCGGCGTATTAAATTGGGTTAGCCAAAGGCTGAACGTTACTACTCGATTGGTTTGATGCAAGCGCGAGCGGAAGGGTTACACGGGTTGGCTAAAAGCCCATTACCGCTACAGAATCAGCATACAATCTCCATAGCTGTAGAACCGGTAGCGTGCCTCGACCGCATGGAGGTACGCGCGCAGCACGAAGTCTTTCTCGGCAAAGGCGGAGACCAGCATGAGTAATGTCGATTGTGGAAGATGAAAGTTGGTCAGGAGTCCGCGAATAATCCGGAAGGGGAAGCCGGGGATGATGAACAGGCGCGTTTCGCCGCGGCCAGGCGCCACGCTTCCGCCGTGCTCGCTCGCTACACTTTCAAGCGTGCGGACACTCGTTGTTCCTACGGCGATGACGCGCCGGCGTTGTTTGATGGCGCGGTTGATGGCCCCGGCGGCGGCATCAGAAATCTCGTAGCGCTCGGCTTCCATGTGGTGGTCCTCGATCTGTTTCGCCCGCACCGGCTGAAAAGTTCCTAGTCCCACATGTAGCGTGATTTCGCACGTTTCCACGCCGCGCGCGGCCAGCGCACTCAGAATCCGCGGCGTGAAATGCAGTCCCGCCGTCGGCGCCGCCACGGCCCCCCGCACTTTGGCGTAGACAGTCTGATAGGTGGCGTGGTCAGTAGCTTCGTCGTGGCGACGAATATAAGGTGGCAAGGGTACGTGGCCCAGCCGGTCGACGGCCTCTTCAATCGTTCCCGTGCGCGCCCGCAGCCGCGCCCGGCGCACACCGTATTCGCCTCGGCCCAGGATTTCCGCTTCCAATTCGTCGTCGCCAAACACCAGCACTTCACCCGTTCGCACCTTGCGCCCGGGATGGACCAATCCCTGCCAGATGTCTTCGCTTTCCTGCCGGGTCAGCAGGAACTCGGTTTCGCCGGTCAGGAATCCGCGCTGGGCAGGATTATTTTTTCCCACCGGCTGTGCGGTAATTCCCCGCCGCCGGCCCAGCAGGCGGGCAGGGAAGACCTTGGTGTTATTGAAAACCAACAGATCATCCGGCCGGAGGAGTTGGGAGATCTCGCGAAAGGCCCTGTCTTCCCACCGCTTTGCCACACGGTCGAGCACCATCATGCGCGAAGCATCGCGTTCGGCCAGCGGCCTTTGGGCAATAAGTTCGGCGGGAAGCGTGTAGTCAAATTCTTCGAGAAGCATCCGGAAGGAATTATGAATTAGGAATGGTGAATTATGAATATGTTTCTGGATTCCTCTGGGTTATTGCCGGGACGCGGGATTCGGACCACGCTCCTTCTCATTTGTCACTGGCCTTCCGACTTCGGACTCCGGACCCCGGACTTCACACTGCCCTTCTGTGCTAGAGTTAAAAAATGGTCGCGCCCACAGTCACCATCACTTCACGGGGTGTCGAGCGGCTTGCCTCCGGGCATCCCTGGATTTACCGTTCCGACGTCATCCCCGCTGCGGGACTCGAGCCGGGCGTGGTACGCCTCATCGATAAAAGGGGTCACTTCTGGGGGCAAGCTCTTTACAGCAGCCAATCGCAAATCGCGCTGCGCTTTCTGACGCGCGAAGAGCGTCCCTTTGACGCCGCCTTCCTCACCGAGCGGATTCGCGCCGCGGCCGCCTTCCGGCAGCAAGTGGCGGCCGGGGCGCAGGCTTACCGGCTGGTCGCTTCCGAAGGCGATTTGCTTCCCTCCCTCATCATCGACCGATACGGCGATTGCTTCGTCATTCAAACCCTTAGCCAGGGCATGGACCGGCTGAAGTCCTCGGTGGTTGAGATCCTGCAAAAGGAATTCACCCCTCGCGCGATTATTGAGCGCAATGATGCCGCCGTGCGCGCTCTCGAGGGTTTGCCGGAGCAAAGCGGCGTGCTGGCGGGGGAAGAGGTCGGCGAAGTTGTGGTGGAAGAAAATGGCGTGAAGATGTGCATCGACTTGCTGCACGGGCAGAAGACCGGCGGGTTTCTCGACCAGCGCGAAAATCGCGCCGCGGCCGCGAGTTATGCGCGCGGGCGAGCATTGGATTGCTTCACCTACACGGGCGGATTTGCCCTGGTCCTCGCGCCCCATTGTGATTCGGTACTGGGCGTGGATTCCTCGGCGGATGCGCTGCGACAGGCGGAGCGCAGCCAAAGTCTGAACGGATTCACCAACCTGGAATGGAAGGAAGCCAACTGCTTCGATCTTCTTAAGGACGCCGACCAGCGAAAGCAGCGTTTCGACACCGTGGTGCTCGATCCTCCCGCTTTCGCCCGGCAAAAAACCAGCCGGGAATCGGCGTTGCGCGGCTACAAAGAACTGAATTTGCGCGCGATGAAAATCCTGAATGCCGGCGGTTATCTCGTCACCTGTTCGTGCTCCTTCCACGTCAGCGAAGCCGATTTGCTCGCGGTGATCGCCAACGCCGCGCTGGATGCCCACCGCACTGCGGTCGTGGTCGAACGCCGCACGCAGTCGCGCGACCATCCCATCCTGCTCACCGTTCCGGAGACCCATTACCTGAAGTGCCTTATCCTGCGGGTATTGTGAACGAACAGGCCTGCGATACCGGCCTCGGAATCGCCGTTGATAGGGTGGATTTCTGTTACAATTCAGTACGTGGACGCGATGGATAAGGACATCCTGCCCTGGCTGCAGTACGCTGAATCTGACTTGGCCTCAGCCGAGATGTTGCGCCGAGGAAGCGAGTGCCTCAACGCACTTTTTCATCTCCAACAAGCGGTCGAGAAAACCCTGAAGGCACTTTTCATCAAGCAACACTCAGTCATGCCGCCGCGGCTTCATGATCTGCGCAAGCTTGCCGAAGAATGTAGACTCGCCCTTTCTCGTGAACAGCGACTGTTGCTCGACGATCTCACCCGCTCTTATACGGGTTCCCGGTACCCTGAAACTTGGCGACAGCGGCAGGATGATATAACGCCAGAAGAGGTAGACCAACTGACGACTCTCACCAAGGAGTTCCTCACATGGCTGAAACCGCGGTTCTAGATGTTGCGCTGGAGAAAGCCCTAGCTTTCCTTCAGCAACGTATCCGCATCGAAGCGGCCTACCTGTTTGGTTCTCAACTGGCCGGAAATACTCACGAGTATAGCGATATCGATTTGGCCGTCTTTTCACCTGATGTTGAGAACATGAGGTTTATGGAGCGGGTCCGTCTCGGCTCGGAACTCGCAATAGAATGCCACCCGGACGTCGAACTTCACCTTTACTCTTCCCACGCTCTTGCTAACGCCCGTCCCACTAACTTTGCGGGGTATATCGTTACGCACGGCAAGCGCCTCGTGTAGCAGGCTTTCTCTGAGAAGGCACGGCGTCAGTAATCGATGGCCATGAGAAAACTTCGTATGTCTCGACTTGTGGTGATGGTTGGCTTGGGTTGGGTTTTGTGGTTCCTACCGGTGGCGCCGGCGCGCGGCCAGACGAACGCCCCCGCCCTCCAGTTGGTCATTACCATGGGTCAGCAGTTTGTGGCCCAACCGGAAGCGGCACGCATCGTGCTCCACATCCACAACCCCACGCAGCAAACCCTTTGGCTTTATCGGCGTGCAAAAGGAAAGCGCCCGCCGGAGGAACGCGTTTACGATGAAAAGCGGCCGGTTGAAACCACCGGAGGCTCAACCGTGGAAGTCAGGCTTCAGCCCGTTGACGCTAAAGCCGCGCCAGCGGTGGTTACACCGGCGGTGGGAACGATACTCGAGTATGTGGACATGCCCAAGCCGCGGCTGGCGAAGCTCACAGCCGGCGGCGATTACGAGGAGACGTCGATTGTGCACGTGCAGCCGGCGTTGGCGGAGGGGGAGAAACCGATTTGGGGAGCCTACCGGTTAGCGGTGGCCTATGGAGCGAGTTTCTCCAATGGGGAAGAATTCCAGCGCAATCTCGGCGCCACACTTTGGCAGGGGGAAGTGACGAGTAATACGATTACGGTCGAGCTGCGGCCGTCCCTTCCCGATTCCGTGGGGGTTTTGAACGGATCAACACTGGGTCCGGACCTCCAGCCGCGCTACGGCATCCGGGTTTCGCTTAGCGAGGAGCAAGGGAAGTTGATTGATCAGCAGGTCACGGGGACGGACGGACGATTTTCCTTTGCCCACTTGCCCATGGCCCTTTACTGGGTTACCGGGCGCCTCGAAGGTGCCAAGGAAGACACCGTGACCTTTCATCACGAGGAACTGACCCGCGCCAACCCCAGCGCAAACACCCAACTCGTTTTTTATCCGCCCGAGATTTACGAAGCGAAGAAATTGGTGCACAAACCCGCGCTGCTCAGGGTCTTTGACTCCGGCGGCCAACCCGTCGGCGGGGTTGATCTCGATGCCATTTTTTCCAATGGGGACGTGATCGACGACGTCAAAGCCGTTACCGGTGACGACGGCATAACGGCGGTGGAGTTGCTCCCCGGCCGCAATTCCATGTCACTCAAGCGGCACGGTTGCGCCGAGCAAGTGGAGCGCGCGGACGTCGCCCCGGGCGTCGGCGTCGACAATTTCAAGTTTGTCTTTGATTGCGTGAAGAAATGATCGGCGGGCGGCCTTCCGGCGGTTATCGCCCGCGCTACGCTTACACCCGCAAATCCCTTGGGGAAATCGCAGTGCTCCAAGAACCTGGGTCTACGCCAGCCCCCACTCCAGGAATCAGAGGGCGTGAACTTCCCGTGGTAAGATGCCCACCCGTCATCGTCGTGATTCCCGCGTTCGGGAGGTGTCGATGTGCGGTCGCCCGGTTGTAACTATCCTCATGCTCCTCACCGCAATAATTCTGACGCAGCCCATGCGGGCGCAGCAGAAACTTGTAGCGCCGACCTTGAGGTCGGCATGTGCTGACCTCAAGGTCAGCGCTACAACACCGGGCATTAGCCCGGCAAAGCCCTTTACCCAGGAGCAGGTCGTAAGCATGGTGCGGGACGGATTCGGAGACGAATCAGGCGCCAAGATGATCGAGCAGCGCGGGATTGATTTCGCCCCGGCGGAAGACTTTCTCCAAACCCTCAAGGCCGCAGGCGCGAGCGAGGCATTTCTTACGGCGCTGCGTGCCGCGGTAGCGTCGGGCTTGAGCCCGGCAGGGAACGTAGCGCCGACCTTGAGGTCGGCACATGCTGACCTCAAGGTCAGCGCTACAACAGCCGCGTCCGAACCTGCGAGCGCCAAGAAGCCGATCAACCAAGTGCAGGTTTTCGCCCTGCTGGTGGGCCAAGTGCCGAGCCACCGAGTCACCATGCTGGTCCAGGAACGCGGAATCGATTTTGAGCCCACGGCTGACTACCTTCAGGAAGTCCGCTTGGCTGGTGGCGAGGATGAACTGATTAGCGCGCTCAAGAGCGCCAAGGTGACGAAGCCCGCAATCGTTGATCCGACGGCGCAGGCTCGGCAGGCTCAAGTGCGGCGACACGTGGCGCGCGGAGCGGAACTCGCAAAGAAAGAGCAGTATGCCGAGGCTGAACAGGAATATCGCGCGGCCTTGCTGCTTGACTTCCAAAACGCCGACCTTTACGAGAGCCTGGCCGGTGTTGCATGGCCAGAGTGATGGCTTCGCGCTCGCCTTCCCCCAGCAAACGCAGACCAGGATCTGATGGCGCCGCACTTCTATTAACTTCAAGCCATGCTGGGGGTTGAGCTATCCACTCTGCCACTGCTGCCGGCGTTTGAGGATTCTGCAACTCCCGCAAAACCGCCTCAGGGATGACGACTCGGGCGCAAAGCCGCCACAGCACCTCCGCTTCGCCAATGAGGATTAGATAATTAAGGGGGGAAGTGTCCGCGATAACAATTATCGCCCGCTGAACTCGCGGCTGGTTTCGGTGTCGCGATCCAAGTCCTCAAGCGTGGAGTTCAGGTACACGCCGTGCTCCTTGAGGAACTCGTCGACCTGCATTCTCGTCCCGTAACCCAGGATTTTCCTGACTTGCCCCTCGGTGAGTTTGCCGGAGCGATAGCCTTCCAGCGCGAAGCTCTCCAGGAGGGCACGCGGCAAGTCCTCAAGCTCTCCGGCAATTTCGTCGGGCAGCTCTAAAGTGATTTGCATAGGCTGTGGTTACCTCCTCAGCTTCACAAACCTTGCTTCAGAACATCATTTTAGCATTTTGGTTCCCCCTGCCCGCACTAATTTACTTCCGCGGGCGCCTCCACGGCCACTGCGCTCGTGACCGTGGCCTTTCCCTTCGATGACGACCCCACGGTCAATTCCCAAAACGAATTGGCCGTGGCCACCTCCGGGTCACGCAACCTCAGGTGCTGTTTGAATGGGTGAATGCAATCACGAGATGCCGGGCTTGCCCTACCCGGCGTTCCGCAGGGTGAATGCGGGACCAGGGGGCGGTCCCGCGTGGCGGGATCCCACCTACTGGGGATGGCCTTGTGGACATCGGGGACCAGGAGAATGGGAGACGGGATCTGTCATGCGGGGCGATAGAGATCGACTCCCACCGCGGCCGCTGCCCGAGCGAGTTTTCCATCCAGCGTCCATAACTGGCAGTTCGAGAGCAGCGCGGAAGCCAGGAGGTGGGCATCGATCCAACCGATACCGAGGCCCCAAAGCTTCCGGACTTCAACCAAGCGCTGTCATTCTGAGCCCGTATTTTGGGCGAAGAACCCCCGCATTTCTCTTGACTCGCGCCTACGCGAACTACCGGGGTCCTTCGCCCCGAGGAAGTGCCTCGGGGCTCAGGATGACAGCCTTCGAGGCTTCTTCAGCCCAACGATTGAAGTTAGCGCTTATGGGCCTCGTGCCTGCCCTACTCGTCGAGTACAGGGTGCCCACAGCGCCATGGGCTCCGATTTTTCGTACGCTTCGTGGGCTACAGTTTTTTCATAGTAGGCTCGAAATAGTTCTTGACATCGGCTATCGAATAAGCTAGCCTTAATGGGAGTACCGGCATCCTGCCGGCGCTTGGCGCCTCTCGGATTCTCCCACCACGAGAGGACAAAATACCGAGAGGATAGCTGGTTACGGCCGACGGGCTGCGTCCCGGTATGCCTGGTCAGGAGACCGACTTGGTGTCTGGGCGTCTTAGTAGCGAAGGGGCGCGAAAAGCGGAAGGTGGCAAGGGCGTCCCGCCCGTTTCCGTCATGGCCAGGATGGCCATGCCACAAAGAACGGCACATGCGGGCGTAGCGCCTACCTTTAGAACCCCCTGCCCTGAGTGGCGCGTTCGGCCGGCACATGATAGGCTATAAACAGACGCTAGAAAAAACCGTAGCTCTCCAAGATGTACTAGAAACAAAAGGGGATAATAGTTTAGAGTCAACATGTCTCAAAGTCCTATCTCATTAAAATAAAGGTAGTTAGGTTGAAATACGGGAGCCGGAGGAGAAATAAAGGGCGCGGCTCTCCAAGATGTGCCAGAAACAAAAGAGGTTAGTTATGAGTAGCGAAAATCTTGCAAAAATCTATATCGCTGAAATTAAAATAGTTAGTTCATCCTCGATCGCCAGGGTCAGGGGGAAAAAGGGGGATGAAAAATGAAGGTCAGGTGCATTAAGTTATTGAAAACACATATAGAAAAAATGTCTGTTTTCAGCCTCTCCATGATATTCATGAAAACAAACGAGTTAGGGACTTCTCTCCAAGATGTTGATCAAAACAAAGGGAGTTAATGAAAATCGACGTGACGAGTAATTTTCAAAACACTCTCGCGAAGGCGGGAATCCAGTCGTCTCGCGACTGGCATGGACCCCCGCCTATGCGGGGGTGACATTCGAGGTTATATGTTTACGAACCCCTCACATGAGCGACTGCATCACCTGATCCAGGACTTCCTTGGGCGGCCGCACCTTGGATTCCGGCAGCGTTGCCAGCGGTTCGTCCATCACATTCAGCAGGTCGATAAAGTTAGGCCGTTTGGGCTCCACATAGAAAAGTCCGGTAAGGATATCGCCCTTATCGTGGGATTCGGTGAGAATATGCAAGGCTCCACCCTTATCGGTGGGGTCGTATTCCGTGGCGAGCTTGCGCAGCAGCACTTGCGAACCGTCATGCATGGTAATGCTGGTGGTGGTTCCAGGGTCATACTCCACAGAAATATCTTCGAAAAACGGCACAAAGCTCATATCCGCGAGCGGTTCGTCATGGTCCTTGACGTAGCTGTAAGATTTGGTGGAGCCTTCGTGGTCATTGAAGGTGACGCAGGGAGAGATGACGTCGAGCATGGAGGTACCGTTGTGGGCGAGCGCCCCCTTGATGAGCGTCAGCAATTGCCGCTTGTCGCCGGAGAAGGATCTGGCGACATAGGTGGCCCCAAGCTGAATGGCCAGCGCGCAGGTATCGATGGGCATCAGATCGTTGACCACTCCGGTCTTGAGCTTCGAACCCACGTCGGCAGTGGCGGAGAATTGTCCCTTGGTCAGGCCGTAGCAGCCGTTGTCTTCAATGATGTAAAGGAGCGGCAGGTTGCGCCGCATCAAGTGCACGAACTGTCCGATGCCGATGGAGGCGGTGTCGCCATCCCCGCTCACGCCCAGGGCGATGAGGTGACGGTTGGCCAGCAAAGCGCCGGTGGCCACGGATGGCATGCGTCCGTGCACCGCGTTTACGCCGTAGGCGCTATTCAGGAAATAGGCGGGGCTTTTGGACGAGCAGCCAATGCCGGATAGCTTGGCGACGCGGTGGGGTTCAATGCCCATTTCGAAGCAGGCTTCAATAATCCGCTCGGAAATCGCGTTGTGGCCACAGCCCGCGCAGAGCGTGCTCTTATTGCCCTTGTATTGAGCCATCTCCAAGCCGATGCGGTTGGTCTTGGCAGAGGGTGAAGGTGGAACGGCGGTAGTTGCCATATTAGTTTGCAGCCTCCTGGGAAGCGATCTCGTCCGTTACGGTACGTGCGTCAAGGGGCAAGCCGTCGTAGTGGCGGACGCTGCGCAGCTTTGCGATCTCGTCCGCGCTGCATTCCAACCGGAGCAAGCCAAGCATCTGGGCGTCGCGGTTTTGATCCACCACGTACACGCGCTCATAACGATTAATAAAGTCATGAACTTCAGGGGCAAAGGGGAAAGCACGCAAGCGGCAATAGCCCGCGTCGATATCGTGCTCGCGCCGCAACTGGTCGAGGCTTTCCTCGATGGCCCAGTGGCTGGTGCCGTAGGCGATGATGCCCACGGGGGATTTCTCCGATTCCATGATGATGGGGCCCGGCATCTTGTGGCGAGCGGTTTCAAACTTGTGGGCAAGACGGTCCACATTGTTCACGTAGACGTCGGGCCGCTCGCTGTAAATGGCTTTTTCATTGTGGCCGCTGCCGCGCGCAAACCAGCCGCACAGGCGGTCCGGCGTTCCGGGCAAGGTCCGGTAGCCGATGCCGTCGCCATCCACGTCTTTGTAACGCTCAAAGCCGCCCATGAGGCGCACATCCTCGGCACTCAGTATTTTGCCGCGCGCGATGGGCTTGGTGGGATAGGCGAAGGGGTCGGACATCCACGTGTTCATGCCCAGGTCGAGGTCGGTCATGACGAATACGGGCGTCTGCAAATGCTCGGCAAGATCAAACGCCTCAATCGCCATGGTGAAGCATTCACTCACCGAGCAAGGCAGGAACATGGGGTGCTTGGTGTCGCCGTGGGAAAGGATCGCCGTGGAGAGAATGTCGCCCTGGGCGGTGCGCGTTGGAAGCCCCGTGGAGGGTCCCACGCGCTGGATATCGAAGATCACCGCTGGAATTTCCACGTAATAACCAAAGCCGGTAAATTCCGCCATCAGAGATATGCCCGGCCCGGAGGTGGCGGTCATGGAGCGTGCCCCGGCCCAGCCGGCGCCCAGAGCCATGCCCAGCGCCGCGAGTTCATCCTCGGCCTGCACGATGGCAAAGGTTGCCTTACCGGTTTCTTTGTCGACGCGATAGCGCTTCATATACTCAGTCAGCGTCTCGCAGACGGAGGAAGACGGCGTGATCGGGTACCACGTCACCACCGTGACGCCGGCAAACATCGCACCCAGAGCGGTGGCGGCGTTGCCCTCAATCAGGATCTTGCCCTCGGTGGCATTCATGCGCTCCAGGGTGTGGGGGTCCGCCTTGACCAGATTTTTTTCGGCGAATTCATAACCGGCGCGGGCGGCGTTCCAGTTCAAATCCGCGGCTTTGGCTTTCTTGCGGAATTGCTTCTGCAGCGCCTTGTGGATTTCCTCCATCTCGATGCCCAGCAGCTTCGCCAGGACGCCGTCGTAAATCATGTTGCGGACGAGCTTGCGCAGACGCGCGTCCGGGCACACCGGCGCCACTAACTGATCGAACGGCACGGGGTAGAAAATCACGTCATCCCGCAGACGTTTCAAATTCAGCCGCTCGTCGTAAACGCAGGCCCCGCCCGGCTTGAGGCTCAGCACATCTTCTTCGGCGGTTTCAGGGTTCATCGCCACCATATATTCGCTATCCCTGCGGCGCGCGATATAACCATGCTTGGAAGCCCGGATCGTAAACCAAGTTGGGAGACCGGCGATGTTGGAGGGAAATAGGTTCTTACCTGAAACCGGAATGCCCATCTGAAAAATCGCCCGGAGCAAAACGAGATTGGCGGTTTGACTGCCCGAGCCGTTGACGGTGGCCACCTGGATGCTGAGGTCGTTGATGATCTGGGCTCGTCCAGTTGGTGACGCATCTTGTTGCGGCTCAATGTGAGTGGTTGCCATCAAATTCCCCTTGGATTCCCTTTAAGGATTCGCAGCAGTTTGGAATTTACTTTTTGCCACATCAGTTTGGGGCGAACAACGAGGCCACGGCCGCATGGCGCCCCCAGTGCGGCGGTTCTACCAGGAAGAGAGGCAGACTGCTGATCAACATTCCGTCCAGAGCGCAACCCCACTCCGATCCGAGTCTCGCGATCTTATGACGAATGGCCCTCTCCCTCAACGCTTCCATTATATCAAAACGGTATGAGTCTCGTTGGGAGAGATGTTGGCGGAGGGGGGCGGAGCGCTTCGTCACTTTTTCGCGACTTGCGCGGGAGGCTTTACAGGGGGTGTCCTATCCTCGATAGCGAACTGGCTTTTGAGCCGGGTGCGCAAGGTATCTTCGGTGGACCGGATTACTTGCGCCCCACGCAACGCCATCTGGTCCATCAGATCGTCCCGCAGATCCATCAAGGAAGCGGCCGAATCTTCATACGCTTGCTGCAGTCCCTGCCGCATCCGTGCTTTGGCATCCTGAATGAGGGCTTCCACCTGCTGACGGAATTCCTCCAGGCTATTGCCGGTAAATTCCTCCGCCTGCCGGCGGAGGATTTCGAAAACCGATTCCACCAATTGCGTGGAGCGCCGGTCGAGCTCGGCGAGCCGCTGCTCGACCATCAGACCACCAACGGAAGTTGGCCGCACTGGCGCCACCATCACACGCGGCGCGGGCGCAACTGCCGGCGGGTTTGCGGGAGCGCGTTGGAAGGCAACGGGCGTGGGAGATCTGACCTCTCTAGGGACCGCGGGCCGTGCAGTTTGAAGCGCTGGCCCTTGCACCATGGACTTGGCCACGATTTCCCAATCAGGGGGCGGGTTGGGTACGGCCCACAGGTTCTGAGGTTTTATAAGCTGTATGGCAATCTCGTGTCCGGCAACTCCCGGCGCGGCATCCCAAACTTTGACGCAGACACCTTTCCCCGCCGTCCCGGCCGTGGGGCATTCGATTGCGACAAGCATGCCAACCAAGATTCGATACGAGGTTCGCACTTTGCAGCCGTGCAGGTTTACGGACGAGGTCTGAGTAAACTCCTGAAAAGAGGTTCCCGATGCATCCTTGCCCGAAAGGAGCACCGTGGTGATAAAGTCAATCCGTGTGCTCCCCCTCCGGCTGGCCAGAGATTCCTGCGCGTTCGCTGTTTGAGAGAACGGGTTGTAATCCATAGGCGACCAGCCATCTGTAAGGCGGTCGGTAATCGCTCGGGCGGCCGGACACGGAAAGCTTACCAATCGCAGGTCTATACCGGCGGGGCGCCGGATTTGGGCCTCGATTCCCAAGCCTACTACCCTAAATATATTATATACATTGCGGGCTCTTCAAGCAATAACTCCGCGAGAGGTGCTCAATTGGCTTTAGCCGCGCTCTATGATCGCCGACCGGACACGTAGCGTGGCGACTGTGGCATGGACGTCCCGCCCGTGCGTTCCTGCCGTGTGACCTCGGTTTGGTATCCTGCCGCTCCAGGCTGCGGGTTTGGTTGGAGGGTGGGAGTGGGGCGTTCCCGGCCACAGCGGGCGGGACCCCGATGGGTCGGGGCAGGCTGCCCGCGCCACCTCCGAGAGCCTCAGGCCCGATGCGTCCCGTCGACGGATCGATTGAAGGTTCTGTTTTGGTGACACTTTAGGATGGGGCAAAAGTCCCTTTTTATGACTATCGCGAGCTTGTCCAAGCCCTCGAACATAAGCTAATGGACTTTTTTTCAGCGACTTATCGTGAAACAGAGGGGGCGTCCGAAAATGTCGACTATGGCCATTCATATGCACAAGCATATGTGTTGGGACGTCCGTGGAGCAACTTGCCAAACACTTCAAGGCTCTAATTGAGCCTGTGCGGCTGTGGCCATAGGAGGATTCTGATGAAGGTCAAAACACTGATTTGCAACTGTAAAGGCCTTGATCCCTTCCGTTACGCCGATATGAACTCACTGGCGTTCGAAATCGAATCTGAATTTGACGTTTCCTATGCGGTTGTGCACCCGCAGCTTTGCGCCGAGACCGGGAATCAAATCCTCCAAGAAGTGCTTCGCGCCGCCGAGGATGATGCCGACACTTACGTGATGGTTTGCGCCTGCGCGGAAGAAACGCAGATGAAGCTCTTTAAGAAAGCTTTGCGCAACGCCGAGTTCGACGAGAAACATTTTGTGCCCTTGGACGTACGTTATACGACCAACGACGGCATCCTGGACCGAATCCGCGAGAGGCTGGAAGCGCTTGCCGATCCCAGCAAACCGCGCCATTGAGCTCCTCCTGGGAATAACCGGTCCGGTTACTCATGTGATGCGTGAAGGGTAGAGAAATGCCCTTGCTGAGCTATCTTCGCGAGAAATTCCCGTGGTTTCCCACCATTGACCCTGACGCCTGCCGCGCCGACCTCCAATGCCTCAACTTCTGCCCGCACGACGTCTTTGAATGGGATCCCCATACCCGCCGGCCCATCGTGTCGCATCCACTTCGCTGCCTCCCCGGCTGCGAAATCTGCCTCGAAGGTTGTGACACCGGCGCCATCTCCTTACCTACCAAACAGGAGTTTCAGGTCACGTTGAAAAAGCTGCGCGGGACCGGAGACAAACCTTACACCTCGTCTCATCTGTAGGCGGGTTCAGACCTGCCGATGGGGAAGCGTTTTTCCCCAACCTGCGCGCCCCCCGCGCCTGTGATGAGAAATGCGGCCTGACTACTCCTCCACCACCAGCTTGCCCTTCATTTTCCCGTGGCCCTTCCCGCAGTACACGGAGCACTTGAATTCAAACGTTCCGGTCTTGCCGGCGGTGAATTCAATGGTTTCGGGGTCGCCCTTCTGGAGCACTTGATTGATGTCGAAAGCGGCTAGCCTGAACTCGTGGTCACAATCGGTGGCAGTGATAATCAGCCGCACCTTTTCGCCTTTTTTCACCGTGATCACACCCGGATCAAACGCCTGATCGTTCGCGGTCATGGTGAATTCGTGGTAGCCCGATGATGTCGCCTGCCCGGCGGCCAGAGCCGCGCCCGCCAAGCACGTCACCAAAGCACCCAGCACCAGAATTGAACCCCATCGCCGCTTGATGATCATTGCTCCTCCTCCGTCCCCAAATTGATGCCCAAGAAGCGGCGGATATGATCTTCCAGGGACGGAACGGTCAACACGCAATTGCCGCCGTAAATGCTGGATTTTCCATCGTGGTTAAAGAAAGTGGCGCCGGCTTCCTCGCCGATGATCTTGAGCGGCGCCAGGTCCCACGCTTTGGCTTCCATCGAAATCCACACCTCGGCGCGCCCGGCGGCCACATACATCGCGTCGATGCAGCCACCCATGCTCCGCACGGACCAGAATTGGGTAATCCAGGGAAGCAGGCGCCTACCCCAACTGCGCATCGCCACCTTGTCGAAGCCCGACAAGCAAAGGATCGCCTGGCCCGGTGATTTCGCCAGGGAGCAGTGGATGCGCGCGCCGTTGCAATAAGCGCCCAGTCCCGCTGCGGCGGAATAGAGTTCCCCCAGCGCCGCCAGGTTACATGCGCCCACCACCACTTTGCCCTCCGCTTCGAGCGCCAGCATGACGCCCCAGGTGGGAATGTTGCGCATAAAGCTGCGCGTGCCATCAATGGGGTCGATGATCCAGCGGCGGCCGCTTCGTCCTTCGCGCGTTGCCCCCTCTTCGCCCAGAAGGCCGTCGTCAGGAAATGCTTCCTCCAGAAGCTTCGTGATCAACTGCTCGTTGGCACGATCCGCGGAGGTTACGGGGGAATCGTCGGGCTTGGATTCCCACTCGAACCCCCGCGCGTGGTTTTCCAGCGCCAGCCGCCCGGCCTGCTCGGCGATGCGGCGTGCAACTTCCAGTTCTTTTTCGAATATCATAGGCGTGCAGTGGTTAGTGGCTAGTGGTCAGCGTTGAGTTTGGTAAACAGGATCAATTGTGCAAAATGCACCGAATCATTGTAGCACGCGGCTTTACGGGCTGCGGGAAAATGGGTGCGGAAAAACGCTTCCCCATCGGCATACGGAGCGAAGCTTTGGAGCGTGCGGCAGCTCGCTGCCGCTTTTTCACCAGCCAGCTCGCTGGCTGGGAAGTGTGACTTCGACTGAAATTCCCGCGAGCAAGCTCGCGGGGAGGAAAGCGGCAGCGAGCTGCCGCACTCCAGCTGCGCACGCGTAAACAGGCTGTGTGGAGCAGCGGGCATGAAAATAATTAGAAATGCCCTGCAGCAGCGGGGATGGAGTCCTGCCCATTCAAAAGCGGTTGAGAATCAGGTTAGCCCGGCACGTGCGGCCCCGAAGGGCGGCGCTGCGTTCAAATTGGCACCCGCGGCGGGCAGCAGCCGGATCACTTCCGGATCGACGCCCCAGGCGGCCGGGAAGCGGACCCGCACACGATCCGTGACGAAATCCCCTTCGTTTTCATTTAAACGGTGGGGGCGGGTATTGTCCGCTCGCGAAAGCCCGCTCCATCAGGGTGGGGATCCTTCTCCAGCCCGACCATCTGCGGTCGGCCAACTTTTGAAGGTGCTTCCACTCGTGGGTCACGATGCTGACGATCTCGTTTATCTTGGGCGCGCCGAGCCTACCGATGACGTTGTAGTTCGGAATACACTCGATCCAAGGTTGCTTGGGGTTTCTGTTATTTTTGTAATGCTGGGCCGGATCGGCAATGTTCTTCGTGTCGATTTTTGTCATGCTCGAGTTAGCCGTATTGCCATCGGGCCTGATGTAGATAGGGTTTCCGGTCTCGTGACTCTCATGGAACTCGAAAGTATACCCTTGCTCCGTTTGCCAATGGCGAATCGCATTCAAATCCTCATCGTCCAGGTAATAAGCGACGATGGGATCGGTTCGCTCAAATCGGAAGTTCTGCTGTCTTAGTAACATAAACGCAGGTGTCGCCATCTTCCCTCCTGGAAAGAACACCAGTACCAGAATTTTTCGGTTATCGGCCCAGAGATAAGGTACACCTGACAGAATCTAAATACAAGGTCCGGAGTGGCTAGTGGTTAATGCCTAGCGGCAATGCTGTCATCCTAAGCCGGACTTCTCACCACAGGTCTGGGGGTACACAGGTTGCAGAAAAATGCTTCCCCATGGGCATACGGCGCGAGGGACGCGCTCTCCGTCTGCGAGAGAATCATGACGATGAAGATCGACCGGGTGAGCATTGAGGATGACTTCAAGGCAGAAGCCGCTGACTTTTAGCGACGTCGCGAGGGAGTCTACCCGCACCACCCCTGACGCGGCCCTGTCATTGCCCGCGGAGCGAAGCTTTGGAGTGCGTGCAGCTTGCTGCCGCTTTTCTTCCCGCAAGCTTGCTTGCGGGAATTTCGACCACCACTTCACCTATATTTGCATTCCTTCCCGGCAAGCATGAATCCCAGCCAGCGAGCTGGCTGGGGCAAAAGCGGCAGCAAGGGGCACGCACTCCAAAGCTTCGCTCCGAGGTCCCGTGGGAATGCAGTACGTTTTCAGGGTTCACGATACGCGAACCGCCTGAAATAGGGGGGAATAGCTAGACACCTGCACTCAGGCGGCAGGATTGGGATGTTTTACTGACAACTGACGACTGACCACTGACCACGGACAACTGGCAACAGCTCAAAAGGCGAGATAAACCGGATTCTCCACTATCTGCTTGAGGCTTTGCAGGAACTTCGCTCCGGTGGCGCCGTCCACGACGCGATGATCGCAGGAAAGCGTCAGCCGGCAGCGCAGACCCACTTCCACTCGGCCATCCACTACCACGGGTTTTTCCGCCACCGCGCCCACAGCCAGGATGGCACCTTCCGGCGGGTTGATGACGGCGGAGAACTCATCGATTCCCATCATTCCGAGATTGGAAATGGAGAAAGTCGAGCCCGCGTACTCCTCGGGAAGAAGTTTGCGCGTGCGCGCGCGGGCGGCCAGTTCTTTGGATTCGCTGGAAATCTCCGCCAGGCTCTTGGTGTCGGCATTGCGGAGGACGGGGGTGATGAGCCCGCCGCCATCCGTCGCCACCGCCATCCCCAGGTGGACGCGATGGTGGTAGCGGATCGACTCGCCTTGGAATGAAGCGTTCACCTCAGGATTCTGCCGTAGCGCTGCGGCGCAGGCTTTCAAAATAATGTCGTTGTAGCTGAGCTTCATTTCGGGGTCGAGCAGGTTGGCGGATTCGCGCAATTCCTTGGCACGTTGCATGTTGACTTCGATGGCCAGATAGAAATGCGGGACCGGCCCTTTGCTTTGCACAAGGCGTGTGGCGATGACCTTGCGCATGGAACTGAGCGGCTCGTCAGAATAGTCGGGACCCGTCGGTGACGGAGCAGCAGGCCGCCACGGCAAAAGAGGGGCAGGTGCGCGGGAAGGCGTTGGGATGCCCGCCGCGGCGTCAGCCGCCGCCCGGGGGGCCGGCGTGAGCGCCGCACGGCGCTCCACATCTTGGCGGATGATCCTTCCATTGGGGCCGGTCCCGGTAATCTCGGCAATCTCCAGGCCCATTTCCTTAGCCATGCGCTTGGCCAGAGGCGAAGCCAACACGCGGCCGCCCACGGGCTCGGGGCTCGGGGCGGGGGACTGGGGGCTGGGCTGCAGGTGAGTTTCCGGCGGGGCGGACGCGCTGGCTTGCGCTGCGCTCATTTTCAGGTCCGCGACGGTTCCTCCCACAGCGACCGTGGGAGCATGGGTACTGACTCCTGGTTCCGGACTCCGGACTCCTGCCTTTGCCGCCCCGTTGGGTTTTACCAACGCCGAGATGTCCTCGTCGGACTTCCCAATCACCGCCAGCAACTCGCCGACGGGCACCACCTTGCCGGCGTCCACCAGGATCTTGCGGAGCACGCCGCTGCCCATCGCTTCCACTTCCATGTCGACTTTATCGGTTTCGATTTCGACCACCGTGTCGCCGGTGGAAATGGCGTCGCCTTCCTTCTTGAGCCACTTCAGAACCTTGCCCTCCGTCATCGTATCACTGCCCTTCGGCATCATTACCTTAACGGCCATCAGTAGTTCCTCATTTCCTTTGGCGGATGAGCTCCTCGGAGCGGGCCATCGGATCATCGAGCCATCGGATTGCCGATTGTCGATTATGATCTCGGCACTTAGCTCGCCAATCGGCAATCGAAAATCGGCAATGACTTGGTCCGACCATCGGATCACCCGATCAGTTGGCGCTTCCTTGCCGGTAGAGCACGCGGTAGACCGCGTCCTTCACCCTCTGCTTGTCGGGTTGCACCAGGTGCTCCAGGTTTTTGGCGTAGGGCATGGGAACATCCAAACCCGTCACGCGCAGGATGGGGGCATCGAGATAATCAAACGCCGCGCGCTGGATGACGTCCACAAACTGCGCTCCCACGCCGCAGTATTCCCAACCTTCTTCGACAATCACCACGCGATTGGTTTTCTTCACCGAGTTCACCATGGCTCCAGTGTCAAGCGGACGCAGCGTGCGCGGGTCCACCACCTCGGCCTCGATTCCTTCGCTCGCCAGCTCTGCCGCTGCGTCCAGCGCCACCAGCACCATCTTGGAGTGCGCGATAATGGTTACATCGCGGCCGGGCCGCTTGATGTCTGCCACGCCCAAAGGAATCAGGTGCTCACCTTCGGGAACGTCGCCGCGCGTGCCGTAGAGCACTTCCGACTCGATGAAAATCACTGGGTTGTTATCGCGGATGGAAGTCTTGAGCAAACCCTTGGCGTCCGCCGGCGTCGCGGGGGCGACGACTTTTAGTCCCGGCACGTGGCAGAACCAGGACTCCAGCGATTGCGAGTGCTGCGCGCCGAGTTGGTGGCCGGCTCCCCCTGGCCCGCGAACCACCACGGGAATGGAAAACTGTCCGCCCGACATGTAAAGCATCTTGGCCGCGCTGTTCACAATCTGATCGAGGGCCAACATGGAGAAATTGAACGTCATCATCTCCACAATCGGCCGCAGCCCTGCCATGGCGGCGCCCACCCCGAGCCCTGTAAAGCCCAACTCCGTGATGGGGGTGTCAAGCACCCGCATGGGTCCAAATTCATCCAGCATGCCTTTGCTGACTTTGTAAGCGCCGTTATAGAAGCCTACTTCCTCTCCCATAAGCACAATGTTCTCATCGCGATGCATTTCCTCGCGCATGGCTTGGTTGAGGGCCTCACGATAGGTCAATATGGACATTAAGTCACTCCGAACTGGATCGTTTATTGCTGGGTAATCGTGGCTATTCTTGGTTTATCCAGAATACGCCCCAAGGCCACGGTTAAATCGCTCCATCACTAAATCACCTAATCTACATAGATATCCGTATACACTTCCTTGGCATCGGGCTCCGGACTCCGTTCCGCGAACGCCACGGCCTCTTCCACGGTGTCGCGGACTCTCTGGTCGAGCTCGTCCAGGAATTCCTGATTGACAACTCCGATCGCTTCCAGAGCGGCGCTGTATTGTTTGATGGGATCGTGCCGGCGCTGCTCCTCCACTTCCACCTTGGTGCGGTAATGGCCGTGCGAGGGGTCGGACATGGAATGGCCCATGAAGCGGTAGGTGCGCGCTTCGATGAGCGTGGGGGCGCTATTCTTACGCGCGCGATCCACCGCCTCTTTCAGGGTTTCGCGCACAGCAAGAACATCCATACCATCCACCCAGGTGCGCGCCATGTTATACGCACAAGCCTTTTGCGAAAGCTCGTAGAGCGAAGAGGCGCGTTCAATCGGCGTCCCCATGCCGAAGCGGTTGTTCTCGCAGATAAAGACCACGGGAAGCTTCCACAGGGCGGCGAGGTTCAACGACTCATGAAACGATCCGATGTTCACCGCCGCTTCTCCGAAAAAGCAGAGCGTCACGCGCGGCTGCTTCAGATACTTGGCGGCGAATGCCGCGCCCGCCGCCAGGGGAATCTGGCCACCGACAATTCCATGGCCGCCCAGAAAGCCGCGACGCTTGTCAAACAGGTGCATTGACCCGCCCTTGCCTTTGGAGACACCGCTTTGCTTGCCGCAAAGCTCCGCCATCACTTCGCCGGGGTCCATGCCGCGCACCAGTGCATGCCCGTGCTCACGGTAGGACGTGAAAACGTAATCGTCCGGCTGCGTGGCGGAAAGGGCTCCCACCGCCACCGCTTCCTGTCCGATATAGAGATGGCAGAAGCCTCCGATTTTCCCCAGCGTGTAGAGTTCTGCGGATTTTTCCTCGAAACGGCGGACCAGGACCATTTGCTCCAGCATGGTCTTGAGCAGCGCGGGATCTTCCAGCCGTGCGCGCTCTTCCATGGTCCCTACCGCTGGCCGGCCTGTCCCACACAAGAGTTCGGTGAAGTTGGCCGATTCCGTTGCGGTGTTGGACGATTTCATTGCTTGCCTCCTGAGTCTTCCCCCCAACGACAACTTATATCCCTTACCCTTGCACGCCGGGAATAAGCGCCGCCCCTAGTCCCTAAAGCTGAGTGTCTGTCTCCCATCAATCTTAAATCAGTTTTTCGAATTAGGGAAACCCCAAAGATATCGGTCTGGTATCCCGCCGATTGCTTATGATCGTTATAAAGAAACTGTAAAGATCGGCTCATCGGGCCATCGGCTCGCCGGATCATCGGTTCCTCGGGTGATTGAGTGATGGGTGATCGGTGATTTGCGATTTTCGAAATCAGCCAGCCTTGTCATTCGTCGCTCGTCACTCGCTACTTATCGCCCGCCACTCGTCACCGCCCTGAATTGTGCCCCGCAGAAGTTCGGTTGTCGGCACCGCCCGCTGCACTGGCTTCCTGAGCAGCAGCGAAGGAACTCGCCCTCGCGCTCTAGTCGGTGAACAATTCCCGGGTCTTTCGACAATAACAACGCCGATCTTTTTGCAAAAACGGATAACATTCCCACTGCTTTTCGTGAAAACCGTACATTTTCGACCAAAAATCCCGATAAATCATCGGTCATTTTGCCATCGTCTCCTGTGTTTTCATGCACATAGCCGGATCGATCTTCATTTTTAACATCTCTAAGGGTAATTTGAGGGGCGCGTTCGTGAAATGGGGAGGTTTTCGTGGGAGCCGTGCTGCGCCTGGCCTTCATCGCAAATATAGCCTATACTCATCGGCTCGTTTTGTCAAGAGACAAAATGTCCAAGGACGTTAGCCGAGGCGGGCAATGATCCCAAATGTGTGGACCTGTTTCAGCGATCACCTTTGCAGGTGACGGGACGGTTGCCCTCAGGCAATGAGGAATCATACAGGTGTATGCGCACCCTGAGTCCGATGCCGAGGGTTCGCGGCCATAAGTGGACAACGATCTTGCCGGTGACGCAATGAGTATCGCGTTCTAGAAAAGTATAGCTACGCTGTTGTCACGTGCTTGAGATTCTCCCATCCATCGTCCTTTGCGGTTTCGGCCACAGCCAACGCATTCATCAAAATGAGCGCGACGATACTAAATGGGGCCTTCATCACCTTCGCTCTTTAGAAAAATCTGCTCGCAACGAGAGCAAGCCGATTGCCAGAAATTTGCGCTGCACTTTGATTAACATCCACAACCTAGCGAGTCATGTGCGCGGTGCTGTCGAGGAAATGGAAGAAAAACTCCGGTCGTGTCAGGATCATCAGGCAGCGGTCCTGGAGGCGTCATTTCACTCCCAGCGCTTCGCGGCGGCCGGAGCGCATCAGAAAGGTTTTGACGTTGCCTCCGGGGAAGAGCCGTTCCATTTCGCGGTTGGTTAGGGCGGGGTAGGGAAAGGGTTTCTGGCTGGTATCGCTCGAACCAAGCACGGTGAGGCTTTCGAACCACCAGCGGGTTTCGGAGCCCCTGGCAGCATGCGGTTCGCGCAGGATGGAGAACAGCACGCCGCCCGGCTGAAGGTAGGAATGGAAGCGTTCCACCAACGGGGGCAGCGCCTCGCGTGGGAGCAAGTCCAGCAGACCCCAGCAGCAAATCGCCGAAAGTGACCCGGGCGGGATCGGGGGGATTTGAGCGAGGAAATCGTCGATCAGGAAAACCGGCGTCTTGCCCTGGCGCGACCAGAAGACGGAATTGCTTTGCTGGACCGGAGTAATCAGGTCCGAGTGGTAGAGCTTGGCGCCTCGCAATAGCAAGACATCTAGAGTGGATTGGTTGATGGGACCGCACTCAAAGCAGTGGGGGTGGCGCAGGTGCGAGAGCTGTTGCCAGAGCCATTGAAGGCCACGGCTGGTGGCCGGCGAAACGGCAGCCGTCCGGCCCATCTCCTCCTGGTTCTTGGTTAGCGCCATCTCTAGGTGTACGCTTCGGGCAGCCCTGCTGCGTGCGAGGCTGGGGCAACAGAGGGAAAATCCAGTTGTGATCGCTTGAGCCCTCGGTGGCGGGTTCGCGTCCAGGCGTCACCGCGCCGCCCCAGCAGGATCACGGCATTGTAAACTCGCCGCGCCTTCATTCGGCCAAACATGCTGCCCTCAGGCGCTGTTCCTTAAGGCGTTCTGAGCCGGGACATCGCTCGAGCCCCCTGAGCCTTCGCCTCGCGCAATATCAATACTCCCCTTAAAGTAGGCACCCTCTTCAATTGCCACCGACGCCGTCACGAGATCGCCCACCATGTGTCCGGTGCGCCGGATCTCAATCTTTTCGCTTGCCGTAACGTTGCCGGTGACTGACCCCAGGATTACGACTTGCCGGGCCCGTATTTCCGCTTTGACGCGGCCTTCCGTACCAACCGTCAAGCAATGGTCATCGAGATTGATGTTCCCCTCGAATTGCCCCTCGATAAGCAGATCCTCGCCTGCGGATAACTGTCCTTGCGCCACTACCGTGCGCCCCAAAAGGGTGTGCGGGCTTCCTGCCGCAGATGGATTCATCGACTTCGGTGTCGGTTCGCTCATAGAAGTTTCCACTTTCGGAGGCGCCGGCGGGGCCTCTACTGGACGGATCCTTGCACGTTCCGCCCCCGGCCGAGTTTTTTTCTCCCACCACATAGCAGAGTCGATGAGGCGCTGCCGCTTGAATCAAACCTTCTTAGCCGCAGCCACCCTTCAACGGTTCAAATCTTACAACGGCTCCGCGCGGAGTTCAATCGCTCATATGGGAGTGCGTATCGACCTCACCGCACCCTGGCGCCGGGCGTCCGCATTTAATACCCGGCGGTTCGCCCGGGCATTTCCAAGTTACTTGACGTTTCCTGCTCCCTCCAGACGCACCGTGACGATTTGAAACGGCTTGACGGAAAAGCGGAAGCCATGCGCAGTGGTTTCGAGGGCTGCTTGTTTTCTTTCCAGAGCGTCGCTGCTCCATGCCGATTTCACATCCAGGCGGGGAGTTTGCACTTCCACCGTGTTGGCCTGGCCACCGACTTCCAGAAAGCGCAGAACTGTTCCGTCGCCGTCTTCGGCCAGTTTCCATGTCACCAGAACCACGTTGGGTTGGTCCACCTGTGCGAAGCTTCCTTGGGCCGCATCGAGGGGCCGTGGAGAATCCAGGGCTTTATCCTGCGAGGTGATCTGGTCGGCTTCGGCGGGGGTCATCTCTTCCCACCCCAGGCGGCTCAGACCGGCTGGCTGCAAGTGATCGCCGCTCGTCAACACATAACGAAAAATGAAATCCCCTCCCTGTCCGGCGGCATAGTTGGTGTCCCAGTAGTTGTTCATGACGTAGGAGAAAATCGTTCCCCGGCGCTGGCCGAATTGTTTCGGCCAGGTGGCGCGAAAGATATCCCCCAGGCAAACGAGCGATGCATCCACGGGAACCAACGCCACGGACACTCCTCCTTCCTCCGCCGCAACCCAGTGCTGTACCGAGAACCATTCCTTTCCCGCGCCCGGAAGTTGGTCGCGGCTGGGGTCCACAAAGCCGTTCTGAATCTCATAATGGAATTGTGGATGTTCCATGGCGAAGGGGAAGGAGAAGTAAACAGATTCCTTCGTATACACCTCCGTTTTGTGCACGCGGTTAATGAATTCGATTTTTTTCTGGCCGTTGAACAGAACTACTTCGGTCTCGATTTTGGGGGTGTTCACTCCCTGACTTTCCAGGTGCGCAACGACGCCAAAAGGCTGTTGGGTTACAGATACCAAGCGCCCACTGCCGGCGCCGTGAATGGAGAACTCAGGCTCGGGCGCGGCGGAACTATATTGCACCGCCCGGTTCGGAAGCCGGTCTGCCCCGGTGACGTAGAGATATTGATTGAAGCGGTACGGGCTGGAGGTGTTGACCAGTTCTTTATTCAGCTCCTTATCGAAGATGCTTTTTACCGCTCCGCTTTCGGCGTCCAGAACCAGCCGGTAATACTGATTCTCTACCGTCCCCTCCGGGGTTGCCTGCGGAGCCGGCTGCGATTGCCGGGCTGGCTTCATTGCGTATGCCTTGTAACCTACCGAGGGTACGTCCTGCGCCATGAAACGGATGTGCAGGTAGTTGGATCCGGAAGAGAGAATCTCGTAAGGAACAGTTTCATGGGTAGTGAGGTCAACAAGTTGCAGTCCGTTATCCAGGTCAAATTCCACCAGACTGGAGCGCTGCCAACTCAGCGGATTGAAGACCAGCAGAGTGTCCGGGGGATCGGAAATGGAGTCTGCCAAAGCTGCCAGGCTGCGCCAGAGCAAATCATCAACGTGCCTCTTGGCGTCGCTCGCAAAGCCTTCTTTGATGGCCAACTGCTGTACTGTTTCCTGGCGCTGGGGATTCGACACACTGCGGTTATCGCCCCACGTGTGCTCGTCATAAAGGACCATGTCGTTCCAGAGTTGTTTGAGTACGTCTGCGTCGGGTCGCAGGCGCGGGTTGACCAGACTGCTGAGCGTCGAGAACTTCTCTGCGGCCAGTGCCCGCTGCTCGGTGGCGCGCTCGAGCGCCGCCGAACGCGCCGTGGATGCGATGCCGTCCTCCCAGTACGGGCCGCCGTCGCCGCGCACCACCGGAAGGGAGTCGCCGAATTGCCCGGCAATATATCCAATTGCCTCGGCAAAGCCCGAATATTTCAGCCGGGGATAAGCGTAAATTTTGTTCCACTCATCTGCCAAGGTCGCCTGTTGCGGGAAGAGGTCCGTGTTCTCAACCTGCGTCCCGTAGATGATCGTCGCGTCCGATTTGTAGTCGGGGCGCGAATAAATCTGGAGATACAGGGGCAGGGAGTCGCGCCCACCCGCAATCGTGGGGGGCAATCCAAACAGACTTCTCATTTGGTGATAGTGGCGGGAGTACCACATCAGGATTCGGCCACCATCGGGCCCTTCCCACCAAAAAGGAGCCATCTCATGCAGGCGGCCTTGCAAGAGAATGGGCGCGCGATAGTTATCGCTGCCGGCGGCGAAGTATTTCAGGCCCGCTGACGCCATCACCGACGCATACGACCAGGAGTAAGCCGGGACGTCCGTGATGTCGGCGTAGTTCGGGTCGCCGCCGTATTTCTGATTAAATTCGAAAGCCGGATAGAGCGAGCGGATCAGTGTTTCAAGGGCGGGGAAGCCCGTGAGCAAACTTGCCTCGACCGTCGGCACGAAGATTTTCTTATCCTTCACGGCCTGGAATAAAAGCCGCTTCTGTTCCTCGGTGCGCTCCGCCAGGAACTGCCGAACGCACCAATAACCGTCCGGGCTGAAACGAAAATCCGGATGGTCGCGAATCATCTGCATCGCCTCATCCAGACTCCGGCTTTGAGCCTCCGCCACCTTGGCTTGGTAATCGGTGTAACCCACATCGAGGTGTGTGTGCGGCACGAGGAAGAAATTCCACTTTTTGGCGGGGTCCAGCGTCACGGGGAAGCGTCGCGGGTGGCCTCCCAGGCTGATGGTCACCTCGCCCTTCGTGCCGGCAGAGAACTCGGGAATGGCAAACTCCACCATTTGCTCGCCGAAGTCCCAACCGGGAACGAGCTTGGCGGTGTATTTCGCTTTGCCCAGCGTCAAGACGGCCTGCCCTCCCTGCGACGGGGAATTGTGGCGAACAAAGACATCCACCAACTCAGCCAGCCCGTTTTCCTTCTGCGTATAGAAAATCGTGGGCGTAGCCTGAACCGCGAGTTCTGCGGATGAAAGCTTCGCCCCCGCGTCCTGATCGAGCTCAAGGGAATCGTAGTAAAGTCCAGAGTCCGTGACGTCATCGCGTTCAGGAGGATCGTCATTCGCTGTCAACACCAATTCGTTCTTCCCCTGCAGCAAGAATCTTGTGGGTAACTCGGCAGTGATCGTGTCGGCGGAGTAGTTCGGCAAGAAGACGCTACTGACATCGCCTCCTGTGTAATCAAGCACAGGGTGCTGGAAGTACAGTGCTCGATGCCCGTTGATCTCCACCTCGAGGCGCGAAACGCGAGGACTTTCCACCAACAAGGCCACCTTGAGTGTGTACAAACCTTGTGGGCTCGATGGCAGCTCGAATTGGATGGCGTAAGGATGACGCCGGTAGCCAGCCTTTCCGTTTGACGAGCCCGGCTGGAAGGCAGGCCAGTCGGTTCCGGCCTTACTCATGCCGATGACATAGACCAAGTTGCTTTGGGCTCCGCTAAGCCCGGGCTTTGGCGCCGGCGCGCCGCGCAGGGTGAATTCCAAAGATGATTGATCAAATTTGCCAATCTGCCAGACCACCGTCGAGGCAGCATCGGCGCAATGACAAAAACCCATCATGGTTAAAACGAGTAGAAAGGTTTGTAGGAGTTGTATGTGAGTGCGCTTTTTCACGTTATTCCCTCTGTCAAGAAATTCGATTTCTTCGATTCCAGTCACTCCATCCGGCATTAATTATCTCAGTTCATAAACGATTCTTCCGCCCACGATGGTCATGACCACGCGCGCATCTTTTATCATGGCGGGGGGGATAGTGAAGAGGTCATCGGAGAGCACCACAACATCGCCGAGTTTGCCTGGCGCGATGGTCCCTTTCTCGTTTTCCTGGAAGGCCGCATAGGCGGAACCCTGCGTATAGGCGCGCAAAGCTTCTTCTACGGTGAGTCGTTGCTCGGGGAACCATCCGTCCGGGTGTTTGCCGTCCAGCGTCGCGCGCGTGACCGCCGCATAGATGCCGAGAAGCGGGCTGAGTGGGGCCACCGGCCAGTCCGAACCAAAGGCTACGGGGACACCGGCCGCGAGCATGGAGCGCCACGCATAACTCCAGCGTGCGCGCTCGTGTCCCAGGCGTTTTTCCGCCCAGCGGCCATCGTCGATAGCATGGTAAGGCTGCATGCTGGCGATGACGCCCAACTTGCCGAAGCGCGCAAAGTCCTTCGGCCGCATGTGCTGGGCGTGCTCGATGCGAAAGCGATGCGCGGCCGGGTTGGCGCCACCCAGACGCGCGTATATGTCGAGAATTTCCGCGATGGCGCGATCGCCGATGGCGTGAATGCAGATTTGGATTTGCGCTTGGTCGGCGCCGCTCGCCAGGGCTTCCATCTTCCCGGGCGGGTTCATCAGGGGAAGGGGGATGCCGTGATTTGCCGGGTCGTCGGCGAAAGGCTCGTACATCCAGGCGGTCGCCGAGCCCAGTGAGCCATCCGCGAAGGCCTTTACACTGCCCAGCTTGATGAAATCGTCACCCATGTTGTGCGCCAAACCCGCGTCGCGCAGCTCATCCCACCGCGTAATGGGGACGATTTCATACATGCGGCAAGTTAGCCAACCTTCCAGCTCGGCGCGGCGCAAAAGTTGGATCTCACCAGTAAAACTGCCGTTCCAGGAATCCGCATCGACGGTGATGGAGTGGACGGAGGTCAGGCCTGCCCGCGCGGCTTCCGTGAGCGCGGCGCGCAAGGCTGCCGTCATGTCGGCTTCCGTGGGCGGCGGAATAGCTTTGGTGATCAATTCTTGCGCAGCGTCCTTGAAGACTCCGGTGGGTTCGCCTGCTGCATCGCGCACGATGACGCCACCCACGGGGTCCGGCGTGGCGCGCGTCACGCCTGCCCGCTTGAGGGCCAGCGAATTTGCCAGCGCCATGTGCTCGTCGTAGCGTCTGAGGAAAACCGGGTTGTTTTCCGTCACGGCATCAATCATCCCGCGCGAAGGCAGCTTGGCGTAGGCCCACGCCTGCTCGTCCCAATCTCCCCCCAGCAGCCATCGTCCGGGCGCCAGGGTCTTTGCCTTTTCACCGATGCGGCGCGTGAACTCTTCCTCGCTGCGTGCGTCTTTCAGGTCAACGGAGAGAAGTTGGAAGCCGCCGACAATAAAGTGGGCGTGGCTGTCAATCAGCCCCGGCACAGCCAGGCGGCCCCGCAGGTCAACAACCTTGGTATTGCGGCCGGCGTAGGGCTGAATTTCGGTGTCGCTGCCTACCGCCAGGATGCGGCCATTCGCGATCGCCACGGCTTGGGCGAATTTTGCCGGGGGAGGCTCGGCGCCCGGCGGCGATGCGGGCTCTCCCGTCCAGATCTTCCCGTGCAGCAAAAGCAAATCCGCACCGCGCAAAAGATCACTTCTCTCGTTTGAAGGTCCTCCCGGCAAGGGATGACTTCCCTCCCTGGATGTTGTGGATGACATGAATAACCCCATAAAATGGCAGCTAGGGTCCGCCAGGATTTATACAATCTCCTGCGGCTTTTGATTCCGATCAGCATACGTTTCTTGTTATACAGAACGACCTAAATGTTTGCGCATTCGGCTGTAGCGGCGGTCTCCGACCTCGGCCGGTGCTCGGAGACCAGCACTCCAATTTATGTCGCGCTGTATAATATACCCGCTCGGCACGCAAGGTTCGAATCCCGCTTGTGCCGGTGCGAATCTGAATCAGATTCCAAAATGGAGGTTCCGGGTGACACCCACTCTCGCCATTGTGGAACGACTTCCCGGTCATACGGAAGTGATGGGCGGCTTTGCCTCTTTGGCGCTGGAACTGGGTTACGACACTCACCTGCTTTTTGATAGCGGCGATCAATTCCATATGGTCGAGTACTTCCGAACTCGCCTACCCATCGGGGCAGATCATATCCATGATTGGTCCCAAATCGCGAACCCCGATTCGGACTTTGATGTGATCCTTTTAAATACTTCTTATGTTTGGCTGGATTATGGACCTCTGCTACAGCAATGGCACGCCAACCGACGCCTTATTGTAGTGCATCACCACCCAGAAGATATCGAGCTGAACCCGTACGGGGCCTCCGTCTATTTGACCCCGGCGGCGGGCAAAGAAAAGTGGATTTTCCCTTTATATTCCAAACCACCTGGCCCAGTGGAGTTAGGGCTCGAAAACGCTTCACGGTCCCTACGCGATGCAACGGAACTCCCAACACTCATTTGTATAGGCACAATGGAAGGCAAAGATATTGCCAGCGCCTTAGGTTATATGAAAGCCGGCGGTAAGCTGGTGCACTATGACCGCCATAAGTGCCACTGCTTCTTAGCCCATGACGGGCTCTACACGCAGCATATTGGCCTAAATGGCACACAACTCATGACTTCTCTTGCCGAACAAAAAAAACCGATCTTTCTTTGGTTTCCGATGGTTCCAAAGTCGGATTACATGGTGTGCAGGTTTACCGGCGCTCTTATCATCGGTGTCGAAATGAACTGTATTATGGTTATGCCAAAGCGTTTGCGGGAATTGTATGGGTTTCCGGAACATGCGGTCATTACGTACGATACTTCTATAGCCGAAGCCGAATGTTTAGAGAGCCTTCGTGCATCTCCGGTGAAACTGCATGAGCGGCGAAGGCAGTTGTGGATATGGGCCGTCGAGCAATGGAATAAGAACCTCGCTGTTTTTCAAGGACTGTTGGGGCGCCGGGGTGCGTAGCCATCCGCCGCCTGCATGCCCGCCCTCAGGCCCGTGTAGGTACGGCGGGAAAGCAGTTGAATGCTTGCTTGTCCACCTGCCAGTAAGGCATGAATTCGACCCCCGGATTATTCTCAATCAGAAAGTGGAGCGGCTGGCCGGGTTTGGGTTTCAAATGCTTCAGCAGATCTTCCGGCTTTCTTACACCTTCGAGGCGCAACCGGATTTCGGGCGCGCCGACGGCGGCAAGCAAGATCGGGCCGAAGCTCACCACGTAGCGATCGTAATCAGGGATTTGATCCACTCCCGTATATCGTGATGCCATGAGTGCCGCGGGCAACGTAAAGCTGGCAGTATCACCCTCTGCCCAAGCGCGGTCGAGGACCACATAGCTGCCGGGTTGACCCGTGGTCGCCGGTTGGCCATTGACGGTCACGGCCATTTTGCGGGTGGCCCAGGAGGGCACGCGGATGCGGATTTTCGCCTGGGTGGGCCGCGCCGCCGCGAACTGCAAGCGCACCTCGGGGTCGAAGGGGAAGCGGGTGGCCATCTTCACCCGCAGGGACGCTCCTCCCTCCGTCCAATGGATCGTCGAAGGTTCAAAGAGGTTGACGTACAAGCCGTCGGATGCGAGCGAGTAAATATGTTCCGGCAGCGAACCGATCAGCCGGGTTCCTTGCCCTTCGCAGCAAGTATTCATGTGTGTGGGTTCCTCCTTGCTGTGCACCAGCAAGGCGTGGTACCGGAGACCCTGCGAGCCCCCTTGATTGGCCATTGCCACGTTATAGATGGATTTCTCAATTTCCGCGACGTACTTCTCGTTTTCCGGATCCAGCAGATGGAAGCGCTGGCTCAGAAAGGCCCAAAAAGAATTTCCGCAGAGTTCTTCCAGCTTGGCTTCCAGCAAATAGGATTGAGGTGGGCTGACGACGAACTCGATGATGGAGATGGAACCGCCGGGGTTCTCCCACTTGTCGTGATAAAGCTCCCAGCCGCCTTCCACCGCGTGCAGATAACGGGCATCACCCGTGGCGCTATAAAGGTCCATATAAGCTTCCAGGTTCGTCAGCAAATAGCAATGGGGACGATCATAAGGGTACTGCCAGATGGCGCGGTCTTCACGCGCGGCCAACTGGTCCATCCAAAAGTTCTCCTGGAAATATCGCTGAATGACCTGAATGTCGGCGGGCTTGCCCACGGGCGTGAAGTACATGCGGGTGTTGGCGATCATGCCCTGGCCGCCTTGGACGGCGAATCGCAGCAATTGCGGCAAGTAGGAACACTGGTTAAACCAGTCCGAGTAGCCCCGCAGCAATTCGAAAGCCTTGGGGTTTCCTGCATAGCCCGCCTCGATCAGACCGTGCACCAGCCAGGCGCGAGTGTAAGCGCCTCGCTCCGAAAAGAAAATCGTGTCCTCGGGATAGGCCATGATGTACCCGTTCGGCTGGCGGCATTGCGCAATGCCCTCCACCACGGCATCGAGACGGCGCCTGAGCTCCGGGTGATTGATCCAGCGCAGGGTGTTCCCCGCCGCCATAAGGAAGCGGCCGGCGTTCGAACCGGCAAGGTCTTCCTCCCAAAACTGTACATCGCGTGTGGGCTGCACGGGAGGCTTGGCTGTGCCCACTCGCTCGCGGAACTGGCGCAAGAGGTCATCAACAGAATAGGAGTTCAGAAGATAAAGAATATTATCTTCCATGGCCTTCTGGAAAACTCCGCCCTCCAGCGTCACCCCGGTGCGTGGCACGCGGGCCTTGGGGACCGGAGGCTTCCAAGCCTTCGCATCAGTGACGTTTTCGGGATGGTCCATGAACGTGGTTTCTCCGCCCAGCCGCGCGGGCCGCGTCACCTGGGCAACGTCATCGTCATTTCCGTATGTCGAATCCACAGTGACAGGGGATAACGAGGCGATTTCCTTTCCTCCGGAGTACACATCCATCTTCCCCAAAGCCAGATAGTAGCTGCCACCGTTCACGCCGGAAAAGCTGCCCTCTACGACATTCATCAAACGCGTCGCCGTCAAGCGCACGTAACGGCCCGTCGCACCCTGCGATGGATACTGTTCGATGTGGCCCTTCGGGTTGGGATAGTCGGCATCGGTGTGGTCCACGATCAGCGTGGGGTTATGAAAGTCGGGATCGTTGGAGCTTTCGATCTTGAAGCGAACGGGAAAGCCCTCGCCCGCGTAATGCTGATCGCGGCCGGGAAAGCCTTTTTCATTGGCCGGGTAAACCTTGACGAGATCAATCGAGCGGCTTTCGCCGAGGTCAACCTGCACCCAGGTTGTGGCATCCGCGGCCCTCGCGGGTATCGAGCGGTAAGCGCGGTATGCGCTCGCGGGCGTGTTGGTCATCCACTCGCCGGTGGGGGCAGGTACAACTTGTTCATTCGATGGTGAAGCAACGGCAGCATCAGCGGGCGAACCCATGCCTGCATCTGCTTTCAAAAGGTTGGATGCCGCGATTCCCGCGCTCGCGCCTACCGAAGTTTCCAAGAACTTACGCCTTGTGAGACCCATGTTCCCCCCTAACCGTTCCTAAATGTTTGACGAGCCATAAACCTGTTTACTGAGCTAACTGAAACCAAACTCTATGGTTGTGTGATAACTGAGGATGCCTGGCCACGCTGTGCCCTCCCCATTGTGCAAAATCAACTTAGCACAACCATGAAGAAATTCTACGGGTTTTCAACGTGACAACCCTCACAGAGGGCCTGCATGGCAAGTCCTTGTTGGCGAGCGAGGCTCACGGACGTGGTTGCACACTGCCGGTGAATTCCCTCAATTTTCAAGGGGACCGCGCACCGCCAGCTTCGTAACTTGGCAGCACTCCGTCGGTCAATGAAAAGCATCACAGCGCCGGTTCCGGCGCGGGGCTCGCGGCGGACACGCCGCTCGCGAGCACCCGCGCCATCGGTGGATTCACCGGCTGTGGGTCGCGTTCATCTTTTTCCGCCCTGGGGACGCGGTCCCCCGGGTAAGCCGGAAATCAATTCCCACCTAACTACGCTCAAAAGCTCAACCGTAACGAAACCTGAACAATGCGCTGCGGATAGGCGCTGGTGAGAGCGCCGTACGCCGCTCCGCCGTTTACACTCTGACCGCCCAAAATGAATTGAGGATGATTAAATGCATTCAAAAAATCAGCCCGTATTTGAAGTTGGCTCTGCTCCTTAATCCGCACGATCTTGGAAAGGGAAATGTCCGCGTTATTACTATGGGGGCCCGTTAGCTCATTGTGCCCACCTATACCGTATTGTCCGAGCGCAGGCTGCACGAAGCAACTGGTGTTGAACCAGTCAGCATGGCTTTGGGTGAAGTTCCCCGTGTAGGGGTTGCAAACTTTAGTGGCATAAAAACTTGTGACCGTGCTTGAATCAGCATCATCAGCGGCAGATACCGGTGTGGGCGGCGCCTTTGCCAGCGTCCAGATCCCCGCCACTTGCCAGTCTCCCAGGACACTCCCCCAGGGGCCACTCGACAGGAATCGTCTCCCCTTTCCCGCCGGCAACAGGTACGTTCCGCTCAGATTAAATACCTGCGGTTGGTCGAAGGCCAAGGGTGCGTACTGATATCTCAAATGATAAATATTCTCTACCAGATCATTGTCTCCGGTATTGATTCCGAATCCCCTAGACCATGTATAGTTGGCCAGGAGCTGGAGCCCACTACTGAAATGCCGATTCAGCGTCAGTACGAGCGCATTATAATTAGAATTGGTAATGGTCGCCTCCGTCATGATGGACTCACCCAAGGAAGCGATTGGCCATACATTTAAGATCGCGCTTCCGGGGGTTGCCGCATCGGGCATATCTCCATCGTAGCGGACGACCTGATGGTGGGTTACGTCACCGATGTAGGCTGCCGTCAGCGTCGTGTTGTTCGTTAGTTGCTGTTCAACGGTGAGATTCCATTCCTGAAAGGATGTGTCCTTCATTTCATTGGGGTTATTCGTATAATAGCGCTCACCTGGCGGCACGGTTTCACCTGGTAAGGTGAATACATCCTGAAGATTCGTTGGGCTGCCCGGCCCCACGGGATTGCTGTAGATCGTCTGAACCACTCCTTGTCCTACAAAGTTGGGTGGGTAGGTCAACATAAATTGCTCGTTGTTATAGGGGTTCTCTGCGTAGTAGATTCCGTACCCACCACGAACCACCGTGTGAGGCCTAACGCTGTAGGCAAACCCAAAACGGGGACCAAGGTCTCCGTAATTCGTTTTCCAAGCACCGCGTTGGTTCGCATCGCTTGCAAAATTATAGCTGGTTGCTTCGGGCTCAGTGCCGTTCTTCGTGTTCGGCGGGGTGAAGACTTCATATCTGAGACCCAGCGTAAGCGTGAATTTCGAAGTCAGTTTCCAGTTGTCCTGTACATAGCCGGCAAAGGTCGAGTCAAAGAAATGGGCCGCGACAACACCCAGGGAATGGGACGCTGATTGCGGCAATCCGAGCAAGAGGTCGGCTAAACCATTGCCCGTATTCGTTGTCGACTCTATAGGCGCCCCCGAGGAGTTCAGCCCTGTATATTGGGCGGTCATCACTCCGTTGAAGGCGTATTGCGCGTTATTATTGATGGTCCAATCTCCAAAGTATTGTGTTCTAACGTACTCCCCGCCCACGTACAATACGTGCTTTCCGAAGGTCATGTTAAGTTCATCGGCGTATTGAAAGCGGTTCGCGATGGCGCCCTGGGGAGTGTAAGGACTGCCGTTGGAGGTTATATCGGAGATTGCGATATAAGGCGGGGTACTCTGCGACGGTATAGCTGATACGCCATTGAGACCATATTCCTGGGCGTAGTCTTTTAGCCCGGCACCTTGCTGCGTAAAAAAGTAGTTGGTGCGGTTGTAGCCCAGTCTTGCAGTATTGACTAAGTGGTTATTAAAGACGTGGGTCTCCTCGATTGCCACATTCGTTCCGATGTTGGTGTGCGCTGCGCCGAATAAGCCGGAGATGATGGTGGGGGTGAAATTGGGTGCATTCAAGTGCAAGCCTGACCCATACAGATGATCTTTGGAAGATATATTCCAGTCTCCTCTGCCCAGATACTCGTTATAGTTGCTGACGGTCGTAAGATTTTCAGCAAAATTGTACGGATTACTAGCGGTCGTCGGCTGGCCGGTGGGGTATAGTTGCATCCACGCCGTGGCAAAAGGATTGATGGTCGTAATCAGATTCCCGGAAAACTGCTGGTTGGTGCCCGTGAGTGGATTATACGTAGCGGGGTTGTAAATGGGTGGATCGGCAGAGAAATTCCCCTCCTTCTCCGCTTGTGTGGGAACGACGGCCACCGTTGGCCCCCCCACTCCCGACCTGAGCCCCGAGTAATCAAAGAAACCAAAGACCTTGTTTTTGAGGATCGGCCCTCCGAAGTTTCCGCCAAAGAGATTGTAACGGACCGCCGCCTTGGGTGGTGGAGTTCCACCGGCAAGGTTGTAATTCTCCGCATCCAGTGCGTTGTTCTGGAGGAAATCGTAGGCAGTGCCGTGGAACTTGTTCACGCCACCCTTGGTTATGATGTTGATCACACTCGGCTCTGCATATCTGGCGTCCGCGCCGTTCATGGTCGTATTGACCTCCTGGAGGGACTCCACGGACGGAACGATGTTCATGGTTACGGTTATCAGGTTGACGTTCTCGACGCCGTCTTGTAAGAACAAGGTGCTCGAGTCGGTCATGCCGGCCACGGCCACTTGGTTGCTTACGGTGCCATAAAACGAAGAATCCCCTGGGTTAGCTACTGCCACTGAGCCGGGAGCCATAGTAGGCGCAAGGGTCGTCAGTGACAATAGACTTCGCCCGTTGGTTGGGAGCTGCTCTAACTGCTCCGGGTTTTGCAGTTGAGTGACGTCGTGGCTCTCCGTCTGGAGTTGGACCTGAGATGCAGCGACCGTGATCTCGGTCACGGTCGTCCCGGGTTGCAAGGTAATATCTTGTCTAACAGGATGTTGCAACTCGACAGGAATACCGGACATCTTACTGGCCGTAAATCCCTCTTTCTTCACTTCCAGCGCGTATACCCCAGGCGGGATATTGGGAAAAGAGTAGACACCTGAGGAGTCCGTTCCTGTCACCCGCTCCTGGCTTGTGGTGGTGTTCGTCAGCGTCACCGTGGCCCCTGGAACCACCGCCCCGCTCGAATCAGTGACGAGCCCAGAGATAGCGCCCGTGTCTGTTTGTGCGAACGCAGGTTGACGAGAACTGACGGCGGCGAACAGGATTAACGAAAGAAGGAAGGAGCCCGCTTTAAGACTGCCTTGCGATACATACCGTCCTAGATTGTTTCGGTCACTCATTTCCGCCTCCATGAAAATGTTGACCCGACGCGGTTAAGAAGCCGACATTCGGCAAAAGAAGCAGCCGTACAAACAACCTGTCCCGAACAGATGTCAGTCTGGGGCGGAGATCTGAAAAACTCCGAGCCCCAGAGAAGCCAAGCCTGAGGTTGCTGGTTTATCTGACGTCCAGAAGTCCGTCAAGCGATTCTCGACTAGCTTCTGAAGTTCTGCTGTACGAAATATAAGACACAACAGCTCGCTCGGATGTAACTGGCTTGAAATTAAGGAGATTACGCAAATAAATCGGACAAAATGGCGTAGGTTTTGAAAAATCTGTTGAAGGCTTCGGTATCGGTATGCGAAACATAAATTGTAGATATTAGGCACTACCCTTCAGAGGTGGTTAATGTCATCTGAGCCCCCGGCATCTCATAGCCGATATATTGTCAAGTCCATCGTGCACGCGTCCGCCATCTTAGGGTCATTTCATTCCCCAGGTGAGGTCCTCCGCCTGCGTGACATTGTTTCCCGTTCGGGGCTTAAGAAAGTGATGTGCTTCCGATTGCTGTACACCATGCACGAATGCGGGCTTCTGGAAAAGGTGGGAAAGAACCAATATCGGATTTCGTTCCCTCTGGGCGGACATCGCAGATTCCGCATCGGATACGCCGACCAAGACCGGTCTTCCTCGTTTTCTCGACAAGTCTTCGAGGGGCTGGTTCGAGCGTGCGAGAAAGCGCAGATCGAATTGATCATGGTAGACAACCGCCGTGACCCGAAGGCGGCGATACGGAATGCCGAGCGGTTAATCCGGGAGCGTGTTGACTTGGTGGTCGAGTTCCAAATCTTTGAGAGCGTAGCTTTGGAGGTTGCCTCGAGGCTCCAGAATGCGGGGATACCCATTATCGCCATCGCTGTTCCCCACCCTGGTGCAACCTATTTCGGGGCTGATAACCACTTGGCAGGACTGCTGGCCGGTCGCTGCTTGGGCCATTACGCCACGCACCAATGGCAAGGTTGCGTGGACGATATACTCTTGCTGGAGATTGCACGAGCGGGCCCGATGATCCGGACGAGAGTGGACGGAATGCTGGATGGGATCAAGAAGGTTTTTCCGGCAGCGGAGAAATGCCGAGTCCTCCGACTGGATGCCAAAGGGGAGTTCAGGGCATCTCAAGTATGCGTACGGAAATACCTTCGGGATAGCGGCACCAGACGCGCATTGGTTGGGGCTGCCAACGATCCCAGCGCTTTGGGCGCACTTCGAGCCTTCCAAGAATGTGGGCGCAGTGCCAGTTGTGCCGTGGTGGGACAGAATGGCGAACCGGAAGCGCGCGCCGAGATGCGCGAAACCGGAACCCGGTTAATTGGCTCAGTGGCCTTTTTTCCGGAAAGGTACGGAGACGCAATTGTCCGCATCGCCATGGATATCCTGCTGGTGAGGAGCGCGGTACCGGCTACATTCACCACCCACCAGTTGATAACTCCCGAAAATGTGAATCGCCTCTACCCCAATGACGCGCTTTTTGTGAATTTGGCGCGGGAGTACGATTAGCCCCGATAATGTTTACTTTTGGTTTTTGGGTGACCCCTTGCCCGGCCCAAGTTTGCTGCGTGGGAACGCGGAAACCTCCGCGGGCGGCGTCTGCGGGGCGGGAGTTCGGATCACTGCTGGAGTTGGTGGGAGTTCCGCAGCCCAGACCGTTATCGGCGCGAGGAAATGCAGGAATGCCGTCCTTTACGCCTCAGCCCATTGCTTTTTGATGTAGGCAAGCGCTCTCGCTAAAGCCGCTTCAGGGTTGTCGGTGGCGTTGCATTCCATGTTCAGCCATCCCGAAAATCCCCATTCTTTGAGCGCCCTGAATCCCGGACGATAATCGAAGGGCAGCGAACCAGGCTCCGTGCGAGCCTTACCATCTGCAAGGTGACAGTAGACGGTGTATTTGCCGTACTCTCTCAGGGTTGCAGCAATGTCTTTCTCCTCCAACTGCATATGATAGAAGTCACTCAGGAGCCTGAAGCCGGGAGCGTCCACGGCTTCAATGAACTTGGCGGCCTGGCTCTGCAGATACATGAAGTGGGTTTCCTTTCGGTTGCACGGCTCCAGCATCAGGTTGATGCCCGTGTGTTGGACGTCGGGCACCAACTCCTTCAGTTCAGCCACCAACAACCGTTCCTCAACCTCCCGGGCGGTCATGATGGGAGAAAGGTCCTGGAACTTATTGGGTCCAAAGACGGGGACTTCAATCATGTCCGTGGCTCCGAGGGCGCGAGCCAACTCCAGGCGCTCGCGGTCCGTCTCCACGCCCTGCGCGCGAACCAGGGGGTCCGTGTCCAACAGTTTGATCGAGCCCACGACGGCGCTGACGGCGATGCCGATGCCGGCGAGTTGCTCCTGAATGAATTCCAGCGGCTTGTCTGACCACTCGTTGCCTAGTTCAATGCCGTCATAGCCCAGCCGTTTGACCAGTTGGGCGCGTTCGCGCAAGGTCATATCCTTAGGCAGAGGGCTGCGTACCCCGAAGCGCACCGTGCCTGCCACGGGCTGGGCTTGAGGGGCACCCGCCGCCAGCGCTGCGGCTCCCACGGCCGCTCCGCACCCCGCCAGGAATTCTCTCCGACTCACCCCGATTACATTTTTCATGAGCGCCTCCTGAGGCTCTTCCTTCGGCGCGGTCCTCTTCTGCCCACCCGCCGTTCACGCCCGGATTGTACCTGCTAAGAACGTGGAAAACAACTGTTAGGCGACACAAAGCTTACCCTGCCGCCGGGAGGTCTTCGGCCGGCAGGGAATTGGGCGCGGTCCGGTCCAGCAGCTCACGTACTTGCCGCAAGAGATCCGAGAGGGTGAAGGGTTTTTGTATGTAAGCGCTTAGGGCGTTCCAATGCAGCATGATCTGGTCGGCATAACCGGACATGAACAGCACGGGTATGCCGGGGAACTCAGCGTTAAACTTTTCCGTTAGTTCCACCCCGCCCATCGTCGGCATAATGATATCCGTCAGCAACAAATGAATCTGCCCCGGGTGCTCCCGGGCCACGGAGAGAGCTTCCACGCCGTTGCTCGCTTCCAGGATAATGTAGCCGTAGCGTTGCAGGATCTCCCGCGTGTATTTTCGTACTCCCGCCTCATCTTCCGCCAGCAGAATGGTTTCTCCTCGTGAGGCGATTTGTTCGATGCTGACCGCTGACCCGGGTGCGGTTTCAAGGCTGAAAGATGGGAAGAACAATTTGAAGGTTGTTCCCTGGCCGGGCTCGCTGGAGACCAAAATGGACCCGCCACTTTGGTTGACGACGATTCCGTAGACCGTTGACAATCCCAGGCCCGTACCTTTTCCCTGTTCCTTAGTCGTATAAAAGGGTTCAAAAAGGTGGGACTTCACCTCTGCCGACATCCCCGTGCCGGTGTCTGCGACCGCCAGCACGGCGTACGGGCCAGGAGTGACATAGAGGTGGGTCCGCGCAAAGTGATCATCAGCCACCATGCTGGAGGTTTCGACCACCAGCTTGCCGCCCTTCGGCATGGCATCCTTGGCGTTCACCGCGAGGTTCATGAGGACTTGTCCCATCTGCCCGGGGTCCGCACGAAAAGCGCCCGCTTGCGGGTCCAATGACAAAACCAATTCGACATTCTCACCTAGCAGCCGCCTCAGCATGTTTTCGTAGTCTTTCACGAACTGGTTCACTAGAATGGTCTTGGGTTCGGCGACTTGCCGGCGGCTGAATGACACCAACTGGCGCGTCAGGCCCGCAGCCTGCATGGCGGCCTTGGAGAGTTCTTCCATCGAGTCACGGAGGGTGTCATTCGGGCCCATCTCTGCCAACACCAAATGGGCATAACCATTGATGATGGTCAGCAGATTGTTGAAATCGTGCGCGATGCTGCCCGCCAGCCGACCAACGCTCTCGAGCTTCTGCGATTGCAGAAGTTGCTGTTCCAGCCGCTTCCGCTCGGTAATATTCTGAATCACACCCACTACGCGGACCGCTTGCGATTGCGCATCGAAAAACACTCGCCCCCGGCTGAAAAGATAACGTTCCTGGCCATCATCAATGCCCAGCGTTCGGTACTCGTGTGAGTATTCCCCGCCATTTTCGAAATGCAGAGCAGCCTGCAACGCCTGCGTTGCGTGGTCGCGGTCGGCAGGGTGGAGAGCACGCAGGAAAGTGTCGTAGGTGACTTCCCCCTCCGATGAGAGCCCGAAGTGTTGCCGGGCGAACTTTGACCAGATGAGCTTGCCGGTCTGGGGATAGAAATCGAACGTGCCGAGTTGCGTGGCATCCACCGCCAGCGCCAGGCGTTCCTCGCTCTCCCGCAATTCTTCCTGCGCTTGTTTGCTTTCTCGCCGCGCCTCGGCTTCCGCCAATTCGCGCTCCACGGCAGGCACCAACCTTGTCAGGTTGTTCTTGGTGAGGTAATCATGCGCCCCGGACTTCATCATTTCGACCGCGATGTCTTCACCCATTTTGCCGGACACCACGATGCAGGGAATGTCGAGGCCAGACTCCTGGAGAATACGTAGAGCGCCAGGCGCGTCAAACCCGGGCAGGTGGTAGTCCGCAATGACGACGTCCCAGTTGGGATCCTCCAGCGCATGGCGCAGACCCTCTGCGTCATCCACCCGCTGGGAAAAGACTTCGAACCCGCCCTGCATTAACAGGCGGAGGATAATGTCCGCGTCGCTTTCCGAATCCTCGATTTGTAAAAGTCGCAACGGTTTGCTCATAGCGCCTCACTCATTGTGGATAAACCAAGAATGCCCAAGAATTGATGCACTACCCCGAATGGTTGCCGGAGATGCCCGGGTGTATTTGGTGACATTTTGTCACTTCACTTTCGGGGGCTCCTCATTTAAGACCAACCAATACAATCCCAATTGCGCGACCGACTGCACAAATTGTTCGAAATCAACCGGTTTGCGGATATAGCTATTGACTCCCAGGTCGTAGCTGGCGGCCATATCCTGTTCCTCGCTGGATGAGGTGAGAATGACCACAGGCATGCGCCGCGTGACCCCCTCGGTGCGAACCCTCCGCAGCACGTCCAAGCCCGACACCTTGGGCAATTTCAAATCCAGCAGGGTAAGGGTGGGAGAATCGGAGGTGTCGCGGCCCGCGTAGGCGCCCTTGCCCAAGAGGTAATCCAGCGCTTCCTGGCCGTCGGAGGCCACAACCAACTTATTGAGAATGTGGCCCTTCTCCAGCGCGCGCATAGTCAGATCGATATCACTGGGATCATCTTCGACGAGAAGAATGGTTTTGCTCATCACTTATTCCTTTCAAGCGTGAAAAATAGCGTCGCCCCTTTGCCCACCTGCGCCTCGGCCCAAATGCGGCCGTTGTGCCGGTGGATCACCCTTTGCACGGTGGCCAAGCCAATACCTGTGCCGGGGAACTCACTGGCTTTGTGCAGGCGCTGGAAGGGGGCAAAAAGCATTTTGGCATAAGCCATATCAAAGCCCACGCCGTTATCGCGAACAAAAAAGGCAGGGCTGCCTTGGCACTCGGTCTGGCCAAACTCCACGCGTCCCGGGGTGCGTGGCCCGGTGAACTTCATGGCGTTTTCGAGCAGGTTGGTCAGTGCGACCTCCAGCAGCCGGGCGTCTCCGGTGCACTTTAGCTGTGGGGCCACAATGAATTCGACGGAGCGCTCGGGGTAGGCCTCCATCAGGCGGACGACAATGGTTTTGGCGAGAGAAGTGAGGTCAACGGTACTGGGAAGCAGTTCCGCCCGGCTGACGCGCGACAGATTCAGAAGGTCGTCAATCAGCCTTCCCATGCGCTGCGCTTCGGAGCGAACGCGATCAAGGTATTTGTGTCCTTGTGCATCGAGGCGCTCGCGGTAATCTTCCAGCAGCGCCTGGCTCCAGCCGTCGATGCCGCGCAGGGGAGCACGCAAGTCGTGCGAGACGGAGTGCGCAAAGGCTTCCAGTTCCCGGTTGGCCGACTCCAAGGCCGCCGTGCGTGTGCGCACGCGCTCCTCGAGTTCCACATTGAGCTTGTGGACCTCTTCTTCCGCTCGGCGGCGCTCGGTCACATCCATGAAGGTGACGGCCACTTGATTCGGGCGCGGCGAGTACGCGGTTCCGGCGTAGTACCTATTCAGGGGGCCGGTATAAAGCTCGAAATTGGCCGGTTCCCCCGTCGCCGCCACCCGGCCAAAGAGCTTAATCCAGTATTCCTCGAGGCCGGGGGTTATCTCCAGCGCGCTATGCCCTACGATTTGATTGCGGGTCAGGCCGGTGATGCGCTCGAAGGCCGGGTTGACATTGAGAAAGCGAAAGTCGCGGGGATTTCCCTGGGCGTCGCAAAGCATCTCGTACAACCCCAGCGCGCTTTCCGACCGCTCGAACAGTTGACGGTAATGAAGTTCGCTTTCTTCCAGGGCTTTTTCCGCCTGCCGGTGCTCGGTGATATCGACAAAACTCCCGATCGCGCCGCGCGGGCGTCCGCTCTCGTCCAGTAATGGCACCGCATGGCCCAGCACGTTCACGGTGACGCCGTCCTCGAATACAAAGTCCATCTCGGAATCCCGAACCGCTTGCCCGGTGGCGGCCGCCTTCTGCATCGGCAACTCCGCCAGCGGAATCTCCTTTCCATTGTTCATCGCCCGGAAATTCACCGGTTTTTCGCCCTCCGGCCCAGTCTTCGAGAGATTGCTGCCGCGCGGTGTTCGCAACAGATCGTAAGCCCTGCGGTTGCCGGTCATCCAGCGGCACTCGGTGTCGTCGGACCTGAAAATGCCCACCGGCGCCGCGTCCATCAGGGCTTGGAATTCCTCTGCCCGGGCTCGCTCCCGGCTCTCGCTCTCTCGCAGGGATCCCTCAATCTGCTTCATGCGGGTAATGTCGAATTCGAAGCCGTCCCATACGGTGGTGCCATCCGGGTTACGGAAGGGTGACGAGCGCAAGAGGGACCAGCGCAACTCCCCGGTTGTGTGGTGTTGGTGGCGGACCTCTATTTCGAACGGCGTCAATCGCTCGCGCGATACCGCTATGGCGGCCTTCATCCGTTCGAAGTCCTCTGGCAGGATCGTTCGGAACGCCGCCATAACATCCTGCGCGACCTCGGCCTGGGGCACGCCCGTTAGGTGTTCGATGCCGGCGCTGATGAAGTCAAGGTATTGATTGCCGTTGGCGTCCTGGCAGAATCGATAGATTGCGCCTTCGGGCAGGTTGTCCCCGAGTGTGCGCAACCGCGCCTCACTCGCGCGCAGGGCTTCTTCCGCCTGCTTGCGCTCCGTGATAAGTTCACTGAAGATGATGATGCCCCCGATGCTGTCGTCCGCTCGGCGCCAGGGCCGGACCTCCCAGGATAACCAGTCGGTGCCGCCATCCGCACGCGGGAAGGGATCTTCCTTGCACCTCTCCACCGCCCCAGCCAAGCATCGGTGGTGAATCTCCTTCCAGCGTTCTGATATTTCCGGAAATATCTCGTAGTGGCTGAGGCCCCGGATGTCCCGGTTGCCCAGGCGATAGTCCGATAGCCAGCGTTCGCTGACCACCAGATAGCGCATTTCCCGGTCGAGCATGGCAATGGCCGCCGGCGCATGCTGAACGAACAAACGCAGCATCCTCTCACTTTCGCGGAGGGCCAATTCCCCCCGCTTGCGCTCGGTAATGTCGGATTTGATGGCGATGTAATTGGTGATTTCGCCGGAGGCGCCGCGCACCGGGGCGATGGTGGCCTCCTCCATGTAGAGAGTGCCGTCCTTGCGCCGGTTGGTGAACTCTCCGTGCCAGAGTTTCCCGGCGGCGAGGGTGGCCCACAGCTCCTGGTAGAACTTGGCGTCGTGCTGGCCTGACTTGAGGACGCGCGGGTTTTGGCCGAGGGCTTCGTCGTGGGTATAGCCGGTGGTGCGGGTGAAAGCCGGGTTGACGTATTGAATCTTCGCGTTTCGATCCGTGATGACGACGGTCTCCGCCGCCTGCTCGATGGCGGTAGCCAGACGGAGATTCTCTGCCTCCGCCCGCTTGCGCTCGGTGATGTCGCGATTGGCTTCCATCACCATTTTCTCGCCCTTCGCGCCCACGGCCACCGTCCACTGGGCCTCGACGACGAGCTTTCGCCCGTCCTTTGTGGTTTGGGTTAATTCTCCCTTCCACTGGCCATCACGTTCCAGCATGGCGTCGATCCGGGCCATGCCGAGAGGGTGATCGGTTTGCAGAAGGGCGTGGCTGGAGCGGCCCAGCGCCTCCACCCGCGTGTAGCCAAAGAGGGTTTCGGCGCCACGGTTCCAGTAGCCAATGACGCCGCCCAGCCGGCAAATTAACAGGGAGTCGTGGGCTTGTTCGAGCAGGTCGGCGTGGCGGCGTAGAGCTTCGGTGATTTCCTCGCGCCGAACAGTTTCCCGTTCAATGACCACGCTGGCGAAGACCAGGAGAATGATCAGCGCCACGCTGCCCAACCCCAGCACCCAGCGCTCGCGGGAGGCTTGGTCCTTGGCAATAGCTGTCCGTTCCACCAACAAAAGCTGTTCCTCGCTCATGGCGGCATTCAGCGCGGAACGCAGCTCATCCATGACCTGTACACCTTGGCGGGAGCGAACGGCGGCAATCGCCGCGTCCACTCCCGAAGCCCTGCGCAGCTCAATGCCACGCTTGAGTATCGCCATCCTCTCGTCAGTAAGGCGTTTGATCTCAAACCAACGCGACTGCTGATGGGGGTTATCCGAGGTCAGAGCCTTAAGCTCTTTCAGGCTATTCGGAAGGGCAGCAGTCGCCGAGTTGTAAGGCGCCAGGTAGCGTTCATCACCCGAAAGCATAAAACCGCGCTCTCCGATTTCGCCGTCCTTCATCATGGAGAGCAGGGACTCCGCGGAGTTCATCACCCGGTAGCTGTGTACCACCCACCCTTGGGCGTCCTGGGTACGCTTGAAGTCGCGCTCGAGGAGCAGGACCATCCCCACCAGTACCACCGCCGCGCCGGCTAGAACCGCAGTTTGGCGGACGACGCGCGGCCTTATGGTTCTCCCCGCAACGGTCATGGAAGACGGCAATCGGACTGACACTTCCGCCAGGAAACTAATGCCAACTCCAACGGCGAAATAGCACGCCAGGTTGAGGGCGTCAATGCGGTTCGCGATGGCGAGGGAGAATCGGGGCGCGAGGATAAAGTACCAGGCGGCAATTCCCCCCAACAGTGTGGCGAGCAATCCGGGTCCCCGGCCCCAAAGCCGCTTGACAACCACGATCACGAGGACAAAGAACAGGAAGGGCGCCCGGTCACCGAGCATCGGGTCAAAAACCAGGCGGATGGCCAAAGTGCACACCACGGCCAGGACGGTCGCGGCGTATCGCCCGAGGGCGGGAAACGCTTGCGGTAGTTTTTGCTGACCCATCATTTTTAAATTGCCGATTTTGGGTTGACGATTGTCGATTGACGCCAGAGGATGATTTCTTCGTTGTCAATCAGCCATCGACAATCGTCAATGGACTATTTGTCAACTGCCGATAGCGGGTTGAGGATTGACAGCCAAGGATGATTTCTTGGCTGTCAATCGAAAATCGTCAATCGACAATTTGTTGTCAATCGACCCTTTGCGAGTTTCTGGATTGCCCCTGCTGCGTGGAGTGGCAGTACATCAAAGGAGTGAAACCTCGCAGGGCTTTTGACGAATTCCACCTAGCTTCCGGTAACGTTCGCCTTCCCCGCCCGGGCTAAGATAAGATCACGGGTAGGGGTGCATGCGGAAACGATTTATGAGGTATAAAGGGTATAATTACAATAACTTACGGGCAGCCCAGTTTCCGCAACGAACGAGTTCCCGGTTTGCGAGTTTCCATTCCCCACAAACGCGTGGCAAGCAACCCCGCCTGCCAATTTCGCTGGATTCGCACGTTGATGACCAGAGATCAATCGGGATGAGGACGCGCGTAGTCCCCAATAAATGAGTCTCATGGGACGAAGGCAAGCCGATTCAGTGCCTTAGATGGGGCAAATGGCTCAAAAGGGAAACCACGAGAGGGAAAATTTGCACAATGGCCGGTAGTGTCTCAGCTTGATGTAGAGGCGGCTTTACGCCGCCATTGGCGAGGTAAACTCGCCGCTACATCATCAAACAGAGGCACTACCCAATGGCCGACCCTGGTGCAAGTCCGGATTTCTCAGCCGCTTTTGGATGGGCGGGGCTCGGTGGGCGGGCTCCGGCCTTGCTGCTGTAAGGGATTTCTACCGTGCCCCGTGCCCCACGCCGCCTGTTTACACGTGCGAAGCTTTGGAATAGGTGTCCCTTATGGCGTACGGAGCGAAGCTTTGGAGTGTGTGCAGCTTGCTGCCGCTTTTGCCCCAGCCAGCTCGCTGGCTGGGACTCGCGATTGCCGGGAAGGAATGCGAATACAGACCGAGGTGGCGGTGGAGATTCCCGCAAGCAAGCTTGCGGAAGGGAAAGCGGCAGCAAGCTGCACACACTCCAAAGCTTCGCTCCGCGGGAATTGACGGAGCCTGGTCGTAGGGGTGGACAGGCTCCGCTCCGTGAGAGCTGGCTGGGACTCGCGATTGCCGGGAAGGAATGCGAATACAGACCGAGGTGGGGGTGGAGATTCCCGCAAGAGAGCTTGCGGGAAGAAACGGCCGCAAGCAAGCTTGCGGTGGGGAAAGCGGCAGCGAGCTGCACGCACTCCAAAGCTTCGCTCCGCGGGAATTGACGGGGCCGCGTCGTAGGGGTGGAAAATCCTCGCTCCGCGTAGGCCCCAAAGCTTCGCTCCGTGGATGGACGGGGAAGCGTTCTCCCACCGGAGTTCCCATCGTTCAATGGCCAACGCCCGGCGGCACCATCAGCTTTGCCGGGCGTTGCCATGGGTGATGAAGGCGCCTTGGACCTTAGGCAGCTTTCTTTTGCGTATACCGCGCGGCCATTTCCGAGAGAGGCAGTGGCGCGTAGTCGCCGGCATGGCCGGCTTGGCCGAATTGCGTCATGCGCAAGGCCACGACTTTCTTCATGGCTTCGCGGGCGGGCTTCAAGTAGCTGCGGGGATCGAACTCCTCGGGCTTCTCGGCGAAGACCTTGCGGATGGCGCCGGTTATCGCCAGGCGATTGTCCGTGTCCACGTTGATCTTGCGCACGCCGTTCTTGATGCCGAGTTGAATTTCTTCCACCGGCACTCCCCAGGTGGGCTTCAACTTGCCGCCGTACTGATTGATGACGTCCTGCAGGTCTTTGGGGACGCTGGACGATCCGTGCATCACCAGGTGGGTGTTCGGCAGGAGCTTGTGAATCTCGATCAGGCGGTCCATCTTCAGCGTTTCGCCGGTAGGCTTCTTGGAGAACTTGTAAGCGCCGTGGCTGGTGCCGATGGCGATGGCCAGTGCATCCAAGCCGGTGAGCTTTACGAACTCGGCAGCTTGCTTGGGATCGGTGAGGTGGCTCAGGCCGTCGAGACCGGCGCCATGGCCGTCTTCGATGCCGCCAAGACAACCGATTTCGCCTTCCACGGTGACTCCCCGGGGATGGGCCATCTCCACCACTTCGCGCGTGGCCTTGACGTTATAGTCAAAGCTGGAGGGCGTCTTGCCATCGGGCATCAGCGACCCATCCATCATGACGCTGGTAAAACCCAATTCGATGGCGGATTTGCAGGTTTCCACGCTGTTGCCGTGGTCCAGGTGAAGCACAAGAGGAATTTCCGGATAAAGTTCCGCTGCCGCCAACATGAGGTGATAAAGATACTTGTCCTGTGAATAGCTGCGGGCGCCGCGGCTGGCCTGAACGATCACCGGCGACTTCGTTTCCCGAGCAGCTTCCATAATGGCCTGAATCTGCTCCATGTTATTCACATTGAAAGCACCTACTCCGTAACCGCCCTTGGCGGCTTCGTCCAGTAACTGACGCATAGAAACAAGAGGCATACGATTTAATCTCCTTCGATAAACACGGATTTATTGCTCTGGAATTCCCACCATCGTCCCAGGGTTTAATAGTGCGGCTCCAGCAACCCTACAGAATACACCACCACGCCAGCCTTTGAAAGTTCGTTGGCGGGGCAGGGTGCGCGACATAAAAGTTGAAGACTGGGGGTCTCTTGCGGACCAGGACGAGAAACTTGTAGCCCGGGCGTCCCGCCCGCTGGCGCGTGGGCATCCTGCCCGCGCGTTGCTGGCGGGAGCGGGACGCTCCCGCGACCGCGGGCGAGACGCCCCCGCTACGTTCCAGCGGGGCCCGGATTTCACTTTTATGTCGCGCCCCCGGCGGGGGACTCATTGTTGTGGCTTGGCCATCCCGGCCATGTCTTCACCCAGGCCGGATGCCCGTGCCACCTTCAGCGCGCCACTACTCTACTTCGGCAACTCGGCCTGCCCCCATGAAAGTTTTGAGGTTGAAGTGCCGGTTTTACACCAGGCTTGTCCAATTCCCCATTATTTGAGCTGTGCCGCGGCATACTCACTGTCACCCTGAGCCCGTACTTGGGGCGAAAGACCCCGGTAGTTCCTATGGAGCAGTGAGCGAAGCGAACTACCGGGGTCCTTCGCCCCGATGAAGAGCGTCGGGCCTCAGGATGACAGGGGTGGTAGGTTTGCCGCATCAACACCTCTTGGCTGGACCTCTTGGCTGGCGTGCCGACAATATGGCGCTGGGACGTTATGGCTCTCGACATCCTCCCTGACTAGTGTCACTATCCTCTGTACGGACGATCCCGATCGGCGTGAGCGTGGTGTCCTGCATGGCTCGCCACTTTCCACCTGCCTTCGTGACTCCTACAGAAACTACGGAACCCGTGGAAACGACGGTCCCTGAAAAATCCACCCGCGGTGTGCTGACCGAAATTCTGGCCCTCACGCACTGGACGGATTGCTATCAGTGTGGGAAATGCACGGCAGGCTGTCCCGTGGCCGCCTCCGTGGACATGGCGCCCAACCAGGTGGTGCGGGCGCTCCAACTCGGCAAGTTCGAAAAGGCGATAGCCTCGGACGCCATTTGGGCGTGCGTGTCGTGCCAGACGTGCTCAACGCGCTGCCCCCAATCCGTCGATTGCGCCGGCATCATGGATGCCTTGCGCGAAGTCTCCCTCCGAAGTGGCCTTGCTTCGCCTGCGCAAAAGACCGTGGTGGCTTTCCAACAGGCGTTCCTTAATAACCTCCGGCGCAATGGCCGCTTGGATGAAATTGAGTTGATCGCCGAATTCAAGCTTCGAGCCCTGCCCTCCGAACGCAGTCTGCGATTCCTGTTCAAGGATGCCGGATTGGCGCCGGAGTTGCAGAAGCGCCGGAAGTTGCACCTGCGCGGCGAAAAAGTTAAGGACCGCGCCCTGGTGCGCCGGATTTTCGCGCGGTGCGCGGAAGGAGAATAAGGTCGTAGGGCGCGGGAGGAGAATAAGGTCGTAGGGGCACGCCATGGCGTGCCCGTACGGCCGTCGTCGATCGGAGATCGACGCCACTACCACCGTCGTCGAACGGAAATCGACGCTACAGCCGACGAGCGATCTATGAAGCTGGCCTATTATCCCGGATGCGCGCTGCACGGCTCCTCGAATGACTACGAGCAGTCGCTGCGGGCGTGTCTCGGGAAACTGGAGGTCGAACCGCAGGAAATCCACGAGTGGATTTGTTGTGGCGCCACCGCCGCCCATGCGTTGAACCACAAGCTGTCAATCGCGCTGCCCGCCCGCAACCTGGCGCTGGCGGAGCAACAAGGTTTCGAGGAACTGCTTGCGCCCTGCCCGATGTGCTCGATGCAGTTGCTGAAGGCCGCCAAGCTGATGGATGAGGATGCCGGCCTGCGCAAGGAAATCTCCACGGTCATCGAAGCGGAAGTCAGCGGCCGCGTCAAGGTGCTGAACCTCATCCAGGTTTTCCAGCGCATCGGTCTCGAGCGGATCAAGCCGGCCGTGAAAAATCCACTCACCGACTTGAAACCTGCGTGCTATTACGGCTGCCTGCTTACGCGCCCGCCGGACGTGGTGAAATTCGACGATCCCGAGCAACCCAGTTCCATGGAATCCATCATGGCGGCGTTGGGGGCCAAGGCCGTCGACTGGAACTATCGTACCGAGTGTTGTGGCGCCGGCATGACCATGGCGAAGGAAGAGACGGTTCTGGAACTGAGCCGGCGCATCCTGGCCGACGCTCAACAGCACGGCGCCAACTGCCTGGTGACAGCCTGCCCCATGTGCCACGTGAATCTGGATATGAAGCAGGGGGACATCGAACGGCGCTGCGGTGAGCATTTTGGCCTGCCCGTCTATTACTTGACCGACCTGGTGGGGCTGGCCTTGGGGATCGGTTCGGAGGAACTGGGAATTGACCGGCACTTTGTGACGTAACGCCGCCCTCCCGGCGGCTTGCAATGTAGCGCCGACCTTGAGGTCGGCACGTGCTGAGCTAAAGCTCAACGCTACAAAGGCACGTGCTGAGCTAAAGCTCAGCGCTACAAAGGCAGGTGCTGACCTAAAGCTCAGCGCTACAAAGGCAGGTGCTGAGCTAAAGCTCAGCGCTACAAAGGCACGTGCCGGGCTAAAGTCCGGCGCTACAAACGCACGTGCTGAGCTAAAGCTCAGCGCTGCGGAAGAAAGCAAAGCATATGTCGAGGATTGGGGTTTTCGTTTGCTGGTGCGGTGAGAACATCGCGCGCACGGTCGACGTGGCGGAAGTCGGCAAACGCCACGGCCAAGATTCCCGGCGTGCGCTGCTCCGTGCACTACAAGTATATGTGCTCGGACCCCGGCCAGGCGATGATCCGCGAGAAGATCGAATCGGAGAAATTGGACGCGGTGGTGGTGGCCTCCTGCTCGCCGCACATGCATCTGAAGACCTTCCGCAAGACGGCGGAGAGAGCCGGCCTCAATCCCTACCTGGTGGAGATGGCTAACATCCGCGAGCATTGTTCGTGGGTCCATCACGACCGCAGCCAGGCCACCGCCAAGGCCGCGGAGATCATCCGCATGTCGGTGGAGAAGGTGCGGCAGGACCACGCGCTCCAGGCCATCCGCGTTCCGGTGACGCGGCGCGCGATGGTGATTGGCGGCGGCGTGGCGGGAATCCAGGCGGCGCTCGACATTGCCGACGCGGGCTACGAAGTGGTGATGGTGGAGCGCGAACCCTCGATCGGCGGCAAGATGGCGGGGCTCTCCGAGACTTTTCCCACCCTCGACTGCTCGCAATGCATCCTGACCCCGCGCATGGTGGAAGTGGGCCAGCACCCGCGCATCAAGCTCTACTCGTATTCGGAGGTCGAGGCCGTTGACGGTTTCGTGGGCAACTTCACGGCGAAAATCCGGCAGAAAGCGCGTTACGTCGATATCACCAAGTGTACGGGCTGCGGCGAATGCTGGAACGTGTGCCCGCTGAAGCGCAATCCCAGCGAGTTCGATTTCAAGATGGGCATGCGCCCGGCGATTTACGTGCCCTTTCCGCAGGCGGTTCCTGCGCGCCCCGTCATCGACAGCAAAACCTGCGCCAAGCTGATCCGCAACGGCTGCGGCCTGTGCGCGAAGAAATGCCAGGCGGGAGCAATCAACTTCCAGGATACCGATAAGGTCGTGGAAGAAAAGATCGGCGCCATCGTGGTGGCCACCGGGTATCAACTCTACGACATCGGCAAGCAGCAGAGTGGAAAACTGGCGGGCTACGGCGAATACGGTTACGGCAAGTACAAGGATGTCATCGACTCGCTGCAATTTGAGCGGCTGGTCTCCGCTTCGGGCCCCACGAACGGCGTAATCAAACGGCCGTCGGACGGCAAAGAGCCGAAGAACGTCGTGTTCATCAGTTGCGTCGGGTCGCGCGACAACGCCAAGGGTCTGTCCTATTGCTCCAAGATTTGCTGCATGTATACCGCCAAGCACACGATGCTCTACAAGCATAAGGTGCATGACGGCCAGGCGCATGTTTTCTACATGGACATCCGCTCGGGGGGCAAGGGATACGAGGAATTTGTCCGCCGCGCCATCGAGCAGGACGGCGCCAAGTATTATCGCGGCCGGGTGTCAAAAATCACCGAGCAGAACGGCAGGCTCATCGTGCGCGGCGCGGATACGCTGGCGGGCGCGCCCGTAACGATTGAGGCCGACCTGGTGGTGCTGGCCGCGGCCATGCGCCCGTCGTCTGGAGTCACGGACCTCGCCCGCATGCTGAACGTGGGATACGACGAGCACGGGTTTCTGATGGAGTCACACCCCAAGTTGCGTCCGGTGGAAACCAACGCGGCAGGCATTTTCATTTGCGGTGCGTGCCACAGTCCTAAGGATATTCCGGAATCCGTGGCGCAAGCCTCCGCCGCTGCCGCCAAAACGCAAATCCTTTTCGCCGCCGAGGAGCTGACGCGCGAGCCGGAGATCGCCCAGATCAACGAACAGACTTGCGCCGCCTGTTACGCCTGCTACCGGACGTGCCCCTATCACGCCATCGAGCAGGCCGAAGTTCGCACCTCGCGCGGCGCGTTCGTCAAGAAGACAGCCCGCGTGAATCCCGGGCTGTGCATGGGATGCGGCACCTGCGTGGCGGTGTGCCCCTCGAAGAGCGCGGAACTGGAAGGCTTTACAGAGCAGGAGATCTACTCGATGGTTGAGAGCTTGGCATGAGTGAGGCGAACCAGTTCGAACCGAAGATTGTCGCTTACGTGTGCAACTGGTGCACTTACCTGGGGGCGGACCTCGCCGGCACCACGCGCCTGGAATACCCCGCCAACGTTCGCATCATCCGGTTGCCTTGCACCGGACGGATCGATTTCAACCTGCTGGTTAAGGCTTTTGAGATTGGCGCCGACGCCGTGCTGGTGTCGGGCTGCCATCCCGGCGATTGCCACTACACGGCGGGCAACTACCACGCTCGCCGCCGCTGGATTCTATTCCGGGAATTGCTGGACACGCTGGGATTCGATCTGCGACGCATTCATTTCACCTGGATTTCCGCCGCGGAGGGGCGAAAGTGGCAGGGAGAGATTACGCGCATCACCGATGAAACCCGCAAGCTCGGTCCTTATCGCGAGTTGTACCAGAAGAACGGTTTCCGGCGACCCGCCGCGCCACTGCCGCTGCCGAAGTCGCCCGCACCCGCCAAATCCGATATGGCTAACCAGGAGCAGCAACTGCGCGAGACTTGCACCCGGCTGCTTGCCGAGGGAACGGTGCAGGTGGTGATCGGTTATGGCGCGGGCGGGCCGGTATTCATCCGGCGCGCGGAGGACGCGGGAAACTTGGTTTGGAACACGGACTGCCAGACCAACCTAACAACTTACCTCAAACGCAAAGAGATTAAGCGCCTGGGCAAAGCCGCGGTGGTGGTGAAAGGGTGTGACGAGCGAGGCTTGGTGATTCTGGAGAAGGAATCGCAAGTCGATCGTCAGGCCCTGCGAGTGATCGGCATGGCGTGCGACAGCATGGGCGAGCCCAAGTGCGACACCTGCACGGTGCACCAGCCGCGTTTCGCGGATGAAACCGTTGGGACAGTGGACGTAGCGCCGGGCTTTAGCCCGGCACCCGTCAACCTCGCAACTCGACCTTCGCAGGTCACGCCGGACATAGGCCCGGCGGGTGCCGCCCTAAAGGACGGCGCTACGAATCAACCTGCACCGGCGACGCACCCGTTGGATATCCTGATGCAGAAGTCTCCCGCCGAACGCATGTCGTTTTGGGCAAAGGAATTCGAGCGTTGTGTGAAGTGCTATGCCTGCCGCCAGGTCTGTCCTCTGTGTTACTGCGAGCGCTGCATTGCGGACAAGAACCGGCCGGTGGCCATTGATACTTCGGCCACGCCCAAGGGCAACTTCGCCTGGCACATCACGCGGGCTTTCCACCTGGCGGGCCGCTGCGTGGGTTGCGGCGAATGCGCGCGAGCATGTCCGGTGGGCATTCCGCTGGGGTTGCTCAATCTCACCTTGGCCCGCGCCGCCGAGAAACACTTTGGCTATCAAGCGGGCATGGACCCCAAAATCGAGCCCTTGATTGGCTCCTACGCGCTTACGGATAAGGAGGACTTTATCCGATGAGCGAAATTCTTACCAAGGCTGCGCTGCGGGAACTCGCGAAGGAGTGGATTGCGCAGGGCAAGGTGGTGGCGGGGCCTGTGGAGGCGAAGCCCGGTCTGGTTTTGTACGCGCCACTCGCTTCCGCTGACGACATCATCTGGGAAGGATTCGTGCGCCCCGCAAATTCCGCGAAAGAGTTCGTGTTTCCGCGGCACGAATTGCTCTGCCGTTATCAAATGGACGGCAACCAGGTGGAGTTGACGAATGGCGGAGCAGAAGTTTCTCCGCAAATCCTGCTCGGGGTCCGGCCTTGCGATGCGGCGGCGTTGCCCATCCTGGACCATGTTTTCAACTGGGACTTCCGCGACGAGGCGTATAACCGTCGGCGCGAGGCGACAACGGTGGTTGCGCTGGCCTGTGCGTCGCACGACGAGTCATGCTTTTGTACCTCCGTGGGCCTCGGCCCCCAGGCGGAGCGGGGCAGCGACGCGATGCTGTTCGACCTCGGCGAAGATTTTGAGGTGCGCTGCCTCACGGACAAAGGGCGGGTCTTGTTTGCCGGGAAAACGCAGACCTCTGAACGCGCCGCGCCACGCAACATGGGACCGGAGCCTCGATTCAGTCCCGAGCACATCAAGAAGTATGTTGACGAACAGTTCTCAAATCCTTACTGGCAGGAGGCGACACTCGCGTGCCTCGGTTGTGGAGCCTGCGCTTACACTTGCCCAACGTGCCACTGTTTTGACATCGTCGATGAGGGTAATGCCTCCCGCGGCGAACGCGTTCGCAATTGGGACTCCTGCCAGTTCGCGCAATTCACCGTACACGCTTCCGGGCACAATCCTCGTCCCGACCAGGGTTCGCGCCAGCGGCAACGCGTCTTGCACAAGTTCTCCATTTACCCTGACAAGTTCGGCGAAATTCTCTGTACCGGCTGCGGGAATTGCACGCGGAATTGCCCCGAGGGGCAGGGAATGCTGACGCTGTTGACGAGGATCGAACATGCGTGAAATTGCATCCGCTTGTTGTAGCGCCGGGCTTCAGCCCGGCAGGTGCCGACCTAAAGGTCGGCGCTACAAGTTGACGGGGATGGAACATGCCTGACATCTATACACCCGACCTGATGGAAGTGGTGGGCGTGCGGCGGCACACTGCGGACGTAAAATCCGTGCGCATCCGCTTTCAGAGCCAGGAGCGCGCCAGCCAATTTGATTTCCGCGTAGGGCAGTTCGGAATCTTTTCGGCTTTTGGCTTTGGGGAATCGACTTTCAATATTTGTTCTAGCTCGAACTGGAAAGATTCCCTCGAGTTTTGCTTCCGTAAGGTGGGCCGCGTTACGGAAGCGCTATGGCGAGTGGAGGAGGGTGATACCCTGGGATTCCGCGGGCCTTATGGCAATGGCTATCCCATGGAGAAATGGGAAGGGAAGAACCTGATATTCCTGGGGGGCGGAATCGCCATGCCCCCCATTCGCTGTGCCGTCTGGTATGCCCTGGAGAACCGAGAGAAGTATGGCGACATCACGATTGTCTACGGCGCTCGCACCGTGGCCGATTTGGTGTACGTGAATGAGTTGGAGGAGTGGGCCAAGCGCGACTGCGTGCGAGTGATCCAGTGTGTTGATCCCGGTGGGCAAACCGCGGAATGGAAAGGCGAAGTGGGTTTTGTCCCCACGGTGTTTGAACGCGCGAAAGTGGCGGCGGAGAATTCCGTCGTCCTCGTCATCGGCCCGCCCATCATGATTAAGAATACCCTGCCGATCCTGGAAAAGCTCGGCATCGGCGCGGAGTCTGTTTACACCAGCCTCGAAAACCGGATGAAATGCGGCGTGGGCAAATGTGGACGCTGCAACGCCGGTCCCGTCTACGTCTGCAAAGAGGGCCCCGTCTTCACCATGGAGCAACTGCAAAAGCTCCCGCAGGACTACTAGCGGCGGTTCCCGAACGATCGCGGTCAACCATCACGCGCGTGACAAATTAAAGCAGGCAACGGTTTCCGATTATGCCGGGCAAATCTACACAGCGCGGTCTGGTGTTGAAGACTACCTCCAAAGTCGAAGCATCACCACACCGTGCGCTGGCACCGTCGCTGTGTAGGAGCCACTCATCGATCCCAGGTCCTTGTGCAACCAAAGGTCGCGTGCGTTAACCGGCCCGTCGAAACCCACATCGCTGAGCTGCACGGTCATCGGATAGGGGTAACCATTCCGGTTAAATAAAGCCACAGCCTTTGCCCCGCCGCTGAGCGGTTTCATCCATACTTCGTACGGCCCCGTGGCACGGACGCGGTCTCCTTGGACGCCTAGCTTGTCCTGGTCAACCGCGATCACATCCCTGTTCAGGAGTATGCTCTTGGTGGTGTCATTCATTTTTGTCACATCATTTCCGGCAATGAGGGGCGCGGCCAAGATCGCCCAAAGACTAAAGTGTGTCCTGTATTCGTCCGGTGACATGCCGCCGTTTCCCACCTCCAGCATATCGGGATCGTTCCAGTGCCCGGGACCCGCATATTTCGCTAGGCCCGCTTGTGAGAAGCCGTTCTCCGACATGCGGTCATAATTGTCGGCAATGTCATCCGTACTTCGCCAGAGGTTTCCACCTACCTTCGGGCCCCACTCCCAGACCGCTGCAAAGCCATACTGGCAGAGGCTAAAGACTATGGGCCGGTGCGTATTCAAGAGAGCTTGATGCATTCTTTCATATGCCTGCTGCATGAGGGCCACGGCCTTTTGCGGGTCATGGTCTGATTCATTCTCCATGATGGTGCCGTAGGTCATAAGGTCGTATTTCAAATAGTCAACGCCCCACTTGGCATAGGTATCCGCATCTTGTTGCTCATGCTTGTAGCTGCCTGGAAACTCGGTATCATGCGTGATCGTCGGACCCGGAACGGAATAAAGTCCAAACTTCATGCCCTTCGAGTGGACATAGTCGGCCAAAGCCTTCATGTCAGGAAACCGGGCGTTGGAGGTAATATTGCCCTGGGCGTCACGCTGACCCTCCCAGAAGGCATCAATATTGACATAAATGTAACCCGCATCGCGCATCCCGCTCGTGACCATGGCGTCGGCGGCTGCCCGCACGTCGCCGTCGTCGATCTTGTTGTCAAAATGATTGTAGTCATTCCAGCCCATGGGAGGCGTCGCGGCCAACGGCTCGGATTGCGCCTGTGCCGCCGGCGAAAGTGTGCCTACCAGGAAAACGGCGAGGAAGATAAACAGTGTCTTGCACGACAATCGGCGAACTCGCATATGCTCCACCTCTCCACAATGCATTTCAATCGCAGGCATCCTATGCCACGACTGCGGCACATGTAAAGGAGTCCTTTTGGAGAGATCCCTGGCCGCGTCTGTTTTTTCGCTTTTATGTCGTGCAATGATCCATTGCGTTTGCTGAAGCTGAATTGAGAAGCTGTCGTTGTTGCCACAAATTGTTCGGGGGTAGTACAATTCCGCGCGGGGGATTCAATTTTTGGCTTGCAATCGAATCGTCAATCTCCTGCTGCTGCTGGCTTGCAGTCAGGAACTTATTGCTCAGGTTTCGACTCAGCATCCGGTCGCGATCCGTGTGGACGCCTCCGCTCGGCAAGGACCCTGGAAGCCGATTTGGACTTACTTTGGTTACGATGAGCCGAACTACACCTACCAACCTAACGGCCGGAAGCTCATCTCCGAACTCTCAGCACTAAGCTCCACGACGGTGTGGATTCGCACCCACCACCTTTTGTGTACGGGCGACGGCACGCCGGCATTGAAGTGGGGTTCCACGAATGCCTACACGGAAGACCCGTCCGGGAAGCCGGTGTACGACTGGGCGATCGTCGACAAGACCTTTGACACGTACGTGCAGGTAAAAGCCAAGCCCTTTGTGGAGATCGGCTTTATGCCGGAAGCCCTTTCTTCGAAGCCCGAGCCTTATACCCGCCACTGGCCGACGCCCGACGATGGCAAGGGCTGGTCTTATCCACCCAGCGATTACCACAAATGGGCTGACCTGGTGTCGCAGTGGGTGCAGCACTCCATCGATCGCTACGGCAGAAGCGAGGTCGAATCCTGGTACTGGGAAGTGTGGAACGAACCGGACATCTCCTATTGGCGAGGTACGCCTGAGGAATACGATAAGCTCTACGACTATGCCGCCATGGCCGTGAAGAGCGTCCTTCCTGCCGCGCGTGTTGGCGGACCGGCGTCAACGGGTCCAGCGAATCCCAAGGCGGCGGTCTTTCTCCGACAATTCCTTGAGCACTGTGACCACGGAACGAATTACGCCACGGGCAAGACGGGTGCGCCTCTCGATTTCATCACCTTTCACGCCAAGGGCGCTCCCAAGCTGATTGAAAGTCATGTGCAGATGGGTCTTGGGCACAATCTACAGGACGTCGCGAATGGATTTAAGATCGTCACGTCCTTCCCCCGCTTCCGAAACCTACCCATTATCCTAAGCGAATCCGATCCCGAAGGCTGTGCGGCCTGCTCGGCGCGGCAGTACCCGCAGAATGCATATCGCAACGGGACGCTCTACCCCAGCTACACCGCGGTTGCCCTCAGCAGTATCTTGGCTCTGGCGGAGCGCCAGGGAGCCAACATCGAAGGCATGCTGACCTGGGCGTTCGAGTTCGAGGGGCAGCCTTATTTTGATGGTTTCCGGACACTGGCCACCCATGGCATCGACAAGCCGGTGATTAACCTGTTCCGGATGGCCGGCATGATGCGGGGCGACCGCCTGAAGGTAGTGAGCAGCGGCGCCGTCGGACTCGACGCGATCCTGGAGGCCGGCGTTCGCAGCCAGCCTGACGTGGATGCAATCGCGACCCGCACCGATCGCGAGATCTCCGTTCTGGTGTGGAATTATCACGACGATGACTTGCCTGCCCCTGATGCACCGGTCACCCTTGCGATCAGCGGAATAGCGGGTGACCAGCGAGTTCTGATGCGTCACTTCCGGATTGACGCCCACCACAGCAATGCCTACGCGGTTTGGAAGGAGATGGGCTCTCCCCAGAGTCCCTCCCCCGAACAGTACGCACGGCTTGAGGCGGCCGGGAACCTCGAATTCCTGAACTCACCAAGCTGGGAGTGGACGGAAGCTGGAACGGCATCCATCAAGTTCTCTTTGCCCCGGCAAGCGGTTTCACTGGTTCAGTTAAGCTGGTAGCATGCTCTCGCGACGAGGAGAAGAAGCAATACCGCGTGGCCTTTCAGGAGGAATTCGTCACCTTTCTCATGATAAACCGCATCGCCTACGATGAGCCTCACATTTAGTCGCGATCTCTTTTGCCCCTGCGGGGGACCGGGCGAGAATCTGCTATAAAGCGTTCTTTGCATCATCTGAAAACGGGGAGTCTTAACCTTGCTTAAGCGAATGGTCCTTCTTATATTAATCCTCCCGGCTGGAGGTACGCTGATGGCGCAGGAAGGCACCGCCCTTTCACCGCTCGTGGACCGGGTCGGCCAGACGGGGTTTTTGCAACTGCAAGCGGAAAGTTTCAATGCTCTTCCCCCGCAGCAGAAAGCGCTGGCCTTCTGGCTCTCCATGGCGGCCATCGCCGTGAATCCCATCGTTTACGACCAGAATTCCTCCTACGGGCTCGAACTGAAGCACCTGCTCGAGCATATCATTATGCATTCGCGCGGCATTAATCCCACCGCGCTCAAAAAGATCACCGACTACACCAAGCTATTCTGGGCGAACCACGGGAATCACAATTCCTTTACTTCGCAAAAGTTTTTGCCGGATTTCACGCCGGAAGAGTTGCAAGCGGCGGCGCTCCAGGCGCTGAAGAATCGCGCCGCTTTGGGCCCGCAGGCGAAGCTCCTGAAGGAACTGGAAGACCTGCGCCGGCCGATTTTCGATGCAGACTATCAGCCTTCGCTCACCGTGAAGAATCCCCAGAACGGTGAAGACCCGCTCGCCGCCAGCGGCAACAACCTTTACGAAGGTGTGACGATGGGCGACCTGAAGGGCTTCCATGACAAGTACCCGCTTAACTCACGGTTGGTGAAGAAAGACGGCAAACTGGTGGAGCAGGTCTACCGCGCGGGCGGGCCTGGTAAGGCTCCAGCCGGCCTGTACGCGGGCGATTTGAACCGGGCGATCCGCTACCTGACGTTAGCCCTACCCTACGCAAACGCGGCCACGAAAACAGTCCTAAAGGATTTGATCCGCTACTATCAAACCGGCGATCCGGCGGACTGGAGGCAGTTCAACATCGATTGGGTCCATGACGATAACCCGGTGGATTTTACCAACGGCTTCATTGAGGTGTACAAAGATCCGCGCGGGTTGAAAGGCGCTATGCAGGCTTACGTAACCGTCGTAGACGAGAAAATGAACAAACTGATGAAGGAGTTCGCTGCCAACGCCAAGTACTTCGAGCAGCGGGCGCCGTGGGAGGACAGGTACAAGCTCGATGCGCCTCATCCCCCCATCGTCAATACCGTCGAGGCACTGATTATGACGGGCGACTACGATGTCACCACCATCGGTGAGAACCTGCCCAACGAAACGGAGATCCACGACAAGTACGGCAGCAAGAGTTTTATCTTTTCCGGTTCCATGCGCGCGCTGGCAGCGGCGCGCGGCACGAAGGTAAGCAATGAGTTTGCCTATACGGAGGAAGAACGCGCCCGCGCAGAGAAATACGAGGTCCTTGCCAGCGATCTCGAAGTGGCTATGCACGAGGTCCTGGGGCATGGTTCCGGGAAGATGAATCCCAAGCTCACGGAAGAACCGGCCTTTTATTTGAAGGAGTACTACTCGACCCTGGAAGAAGCGCGTGCGGACCTGGTGGCCTTATGGAACTTTTTTGATCCCAAGCTGATCGAAATGGGCGCCATCCCCGACCTTGAGGTGGCCAAGGCAGCTTACGATACCGAGGCGCGCGCGGCGCTGGCGCAGCTCCACGAGTTTCCCACCGAAGACAGCATCGAGGAAGACC